>CAWBKI010000017.1:0-429711 GCA_963789315.1 uncultured Gemmatimonadaceae bacterium
CACCGTAGAGCCAAGTTGCGACTAGTCGGGCTAGATAGCGTAGCCGCACGTCAGGATGCTTCTGCTGTAGAGGTCAGACGAGCCTATTCGCTGCTGTTCTCTCGCCGTCTGCGTCCAAAATGCGTCCGTTGGGCAGGGCTTATTTACCGTCGTCCCGACCGTGGTCACGGTTATCGTCACTGAACTCGCGAAGTTCCAGGTCGACGTGACTCGCCGCGCCGCGAAGCAGCTCGCCCGCCCTCTCGCCCGGGTGGACATGCCCTCGCAGGAGCACGAACCATTCAGCGGCCTGAGGCCGTTCGGGTGGCATCAATGCCCAGTGGCCGAGGTCGACGTTCTCGATCGGCTGCGGGTCCTCGCCGTCGCACACCCCAAGTTCTATTCGGTTCTCAAAGCCTTCCGGCGGCGTGCCCGCCAGCTCGGTGAGCCCGTGAACTAGGTCGTGGATAGTGGTGACAGCATGAGGCTCTGGCAGGTCACTGCCCATAGAAGGAGATTCTTCCCGCAGGTCTCTGGCTGCCGGCGTGATCAGCCGCCGCGCCTCGTCCCCCGTGACTGAGGCGCCGAGCAGGTTGCTGAACGCTTGCCGGCACATCTCAACCTGCTCGGGCTCGAAGATGTTGTACGGCCGCGTCAGCCATCTCGAGGTGAACTTGCGGCTCGCCGCCTTCAACATCATCGAAGATGACGAATCCGGCTGTCCGCCACACCGCCACAGGGGCCAGCGGCAGAACGCCTACCTCCACGTTCGGCCGGCCCGTAGCCCACTCGACGCGGGCGAGCTGCTCACGGTGCTCATCAAGGACCGCGGGATCATCTGGCGGTCCGTAGGGCCAGCGCAGGACCGCCTCGGGTATCACGAAGCGGAACCGCTTGCTCTCGTCATAGAGGACGCGCTGCCGGTCAATCCGGCCCATAACCCTCTCGGCGAGGTCGGGGGGCGCCCCCGACGGGCCAGAGGCGAGCAGCCGCCTGGCGTACGCCGTGGTCTGCAGCAGACCGGGTATCGCCGCGGGCTGGTAGTTGCTCAGGAGCCCGGTCCTGGCCTCCAGTTCCGCCGTCTCTCCCGCGAAGTCCGTTGAGCCGGTCTCGCTCGCGGTCTCCCATGACGTCGGGCCGGTCAGGATCTCCTCGGCCAGGGTCAGGACTGCCGCCTGGCGCTCCTCGGGTGCCTCCGTGGCCTTGGCCCAGGCGACGACCTGGGCGAGCGAGACGCGCTGGTCTGCTCGCTCGATCCTAGAGATGGTGCTCTGGTCGATCCCGATGCGTCGGCCGAGTTCACGCCCGGAGAGGCCGGACAGTGAGCGGAGGCGCCTCAGTTCGTCGGCGAGGCGCCTCCGTTGCTGCTTGTCCCCGAGGGCGCTCACCTGTTGAGGCTCGCCGCCATGAACTCGCTGAGCGGGACGGACAGGCTAAGCGCAAGGTCGTACTGGCTCACGGAAGCGCTTCACGGTCTCCTGGTCGCTGGCGACAACCTGGTAGCCGCGGACACGGCCTCCGCTGTCATAGTCGAACAGGACGACAGTGGCTCGCCCGGTCCCGGCGTCGAAGATGGCGAAGTCCTGAGCGAGGGGTGCAAGTTCGGGATGGAGGGACCTGTCCGCGATCCGCACATCCTCGCCCGCCGCGACATTCTCCGCGTAGACCGCCAGTTCGTAGCGGACGTAATCGGACAGCGGCCGGTCGACCACGTGCACTCGGCCGACGTGCCGGCCGCGTTCCGCAGGTCCGCGATGAGGGTCAGGTCGTCGGCCTTGCCCTGCCGCGGTGGCGGCAGAGGCTCGCCTGCGAGAAATGCGCGCTGGCGCTCCTCATCGCCGGATACGTCGTACTGCTGCAGCGTCTCCAGACGGCAAGCCGAGACGCGGCAGGTTCGGTAGAGGTCGGCGGGAGTTGTCATCCGCCCTCTACCAGCCGCCTGGCGCCCCTCAGGTAGAGCTCCCTGGGCATCACGATCGCGTCCTCCCCTTCCGGGATGTTCAGCCGGTGCCGCGTCTCGGCGTCGAGTTTGTAGCCCTGGAGGACGACGTCGTCGTCGCCGAGCCCGATCACCGTCGGGCACGAGTTGAGGCTGTCGCTTCCGTCGGTGCCGGCGATCTTCCGCAGCGGCTTGCTCATCAGGTTGCCTCCTAGGCGTGAGTATTCGTCCTGACCCGCATACATGCAAGCTTCGCGTGTCCTGGCACCTGGGTCAAGAACGTTCCTGTCCCTCGCTATACAGCAGGGAGGCTCGGGCTACTTGCCGTCTCTCGAGCCTTGACTGATGCGTTTCTATGCGTGATGATGCGTCTTGATGCGAACGTTCCGTACAGGAGGTCAGCGTGACGGAGCTGGAGCAGAAGCGACCTTGCCCGACATGCGGTCGACCTTGGGGACGCAGACGCGTTCTACGCGAACTGCGCAGAGTGCAAGGACTGCAAGCGGCAGCGATCACGCGCAACCGTGCGCTCCAGGCCCGCAAGCTTGCCGCCTTCGAGCGGTTTGTCGATGCACTCGTCAGCCTCGCAGACCGGGCTGCCGAGCCGCCTGCTGAGCGCAGGCCGAGCCTCACAAGCGAGGTGGCCTGATGCCCGCCATGTCCCTGTACACGAAGCGGCCCCGGCGCTGCCAGACGCCGGAGCCGCTGGAATCCAATCCGCCCTAGCACGAAAGGACGAAGCTCATGGCCAAGGAGTAACACACTCGTTGCCGCCGAGCCGGCGCCACAGGCATGCGACTCAGCGACCGCGATGCAGTGATCGCCGGAGACAATCCGCGTCTTCCGCGGGGTCGGCGTCACGGCGAGGGACCTGCGTTCCTGGGCAAGCCCTGGTGCTCGGTATTCAGGGAGCTGGCCGACGCCATGGACACGCCGTCAAGGACCGATGACGGAGACCCGATGACCGCTGGGCCGCAGACCGCATGCGCGCTGCGCGAGACCTGCAGGCCGCCCGCGAGCAACCTGTGGCTGCTGCGCTATGCCAGGCGAGCCGTGTCCGATCAGCCCCAGTGATAGTGATGCGGACTGCTAATGCGGTTGGGTGTAACCACCCTCCGGGGTTCAAATCCCCGATCCTCCGCCTCCTGAGCAGCGGTTTTACCCGAAGGTTCATCGCGGGTGGGCCGCTGTTTTCTGCTTTCCGGGCACATTGCGTGGCCACTGCGTGGCCATGGCCGGCATCCGGCCCTGAATTCATCCTGCGCTACCCGCGCCGCCGCGAGGGCCTCAGCCATGCCCGCATCACCCCCGCAACCAGATCGGCCCGCCGCAGTGCGCGAGCACCGCGGCGGGCCCGGCCCCACTCGCGCGTAACCGAGAGAGGACCTTCCATGAAGGTAACAGCCATCAGCCCCGGTACCGAGGACCCGCGCGAGACCGCGCCCTCCCCGCTGTCCTCGGCTTCACCCGGACCTGGCCGAGCTGATGGCCCGGTTCCTCGCGTGAAGGCCGGCTGGACCCCGGAGGATCTCGAGGCCTGCGGCGGGGACCCGGAGTTCACGGCCGAGGTCCAGGCGGCGATGCGTGCCCTGCGGGCAACAGGCGGTGCCCGATGAGCGCCCCGGCAGCCCCGCTGGCCCGCAGCCTGCACGAGATCCGCGAACTCGTCCGCCAGGCGAATTGCGGTGAGTGCTGGCAGGTGCCGGGCACCCCGTGCACCCCCGAAGGCGACCACGTCGCCCGGTTCGGCCGGGCCATGCGCCGCGGGCTGATCGCCGGCCCGGAGCTGATCGCGGTCCTGCAGTCGCTCGACGCGTTCACCGGCGCCACAATTGTCTGCGACGTCCCCGGCGGTGCGTCATGAGCGCCTGGGGCGACATCCGGCCGGGCGGGCCGGACGGCCCCGCTGACCAGCCGTGGGCGCGTACGAGCGACCGCAGCGTGTGGCGGGCGTACACGGCGCGGCCTGACGCTGACCGTGACCCACATCGTCGGTGCCCGCGGCTGGGTGGCCGAGGTGGAGGGTCCGGGCGTCTCCGAGCGGTCGGACCCGTTCGACACGAGGTTGCAGGCTCAGCACTGGGCCGACGACCGGGCCGGCGGTGTGTCGTGAAAGATCCTCTGACGCACGCGGAGAAGACAGCACTGCCCGGGTTCGGGCACCAGGCGATCCGGGCGCTGCTCACTGACGCGCTCGGCGTCGCCCCGGACCTGCCGAAGACGACCGGCACCGGCTGCGGGCTGCGCCGCCCGCTCGCGTCGACCAGCACCGTCCCGGAGCAGATCACCTGCCTGCCCTGCCGGGAGTGGCTGCGCGGCGAGTGCCTGTTCTGGGCTGATGCCGCCGCCCGCGCGCTCAGCGGTCCCGGCGCAGAGGGGGATCCCCGACGGCCGAGGATCTCCGCGCTGAGGAGCGCACCTACCGGGCGCTGGCCGCCAGATTCGAGGTGACCCGGTGACCGAGGACCAGGCACCCCGCCAGAACCGCGACGGCCACCCGTGCCCGCCGTGGTGCGAGACCGACCATGACGAGGTACACGGCCCCGCCGGGACATATCGTGTTCCACGGCGGCCCGCGACCCGATCATCGAGGTGGTACGGCATGACAAGCCTGCCGGACCTGATCGTCACGCGGGCCTTCCATGTCGGCAATCCCGACTGGGAGCCGGTCGTCTCCGTGGCCGCCGTCCAGCACGGCACCGATGGCCGAGGACCCGCAGGCCTGGCTTCAGCGCCGAGCGACGCGAAGCCCTGGCCGCCATCATCGGCATGATCGACCGACTGGGACCAGTTCCGCGCCCTGGTCGCCGCGATCCGCCAGGTCGCCGCGCAGATCACGGACGCGGAGGCGCAGCGATGACCGGCACCGTCTACCTGCTGCATTTCGACCAGCCGTACAAGCACGCCCGGCATTACGTCGGCTGGACGGCGCGGAACATCAAGCGCCGCCTGGCCGAGCATGAGGCCGGGCGCGGCGCCCGGCTGCTGGCCGTGGTCCGGGCCGCGGGGATCGGCTGGCAGCTGGCCCGGATGTGGCCCGGCAGCCGGGAGCGCGAACGCCAGATCAAGCGGCAGGGCGGCCACGCCCGCAAGTGCCCGCTGTGCGGGATCCGGCCGCGGTGCCTGCCGCGGAATGCGGACGGGTCGCTGTCGCGCAGCCGGACCACTGACCCGCAGAAGTTCGCGGCCGGGGTGATGACGGCAGCGCAACTGGCCGAGCATACGGCGCTGCGCCGCGGCGCGGTGACCGGCAAGCTGCCCCGGCCTTTCGAGCGCGGCCCGCTGGCCGAGGACCCGTGGGCGGCACGCCCCGCCTGCCCGATCCTGGCAGAGGCGGTCCGATGAAGATCCGCGCTCCGCTGGTCACCGGCACCATCGTGTCGCTGACGGTGACCGCGGCGTGGGCGTGGATGTCGGCCCTGACGATCGGCCCGGCCGGGCCGCTGCACCTGACCTGGCGGCATCCGGCCGCCTCGTACGTGCTGCTCGCCGCGGCGCCGGTAGGCAACGGGTGGGAGCTGTTCGCCGTCGTCGCGTTCATCTACGCCGCGTGCATTTTCGTAGCGGGCTGGCGGCACGCCCGCCGCCCAGGGAGGGAGCGGTAATGCAGTCTGTGAAACCCTGGCTTGCCGAGGCCGTCCGCCGTCCTGGCGCCCGGCTGATCTGGGCCAGCACCGCGGGACTGGCGGTGCTCGCGGTGGCCACGTTCTACGTGTCCTTCCGCGCCCAGTTCACGTTCATGTACGCGGTCAAGCACCAGGATCTGCCCGCGCTGATCGAGGCGCTGATCGCGGACGTGGCGATGGTCGTCTGCTCGCTGCTGGCGCTCGGCATGGCCTGCGCCGGCCAGTCGGCGAAGGTGGCGCGGCTGCTGGTGGTCGTCTTCGCGGGCCTGTCCGCGGGGATGAACTACCTCGCGGCCGACGTGTCCTCGGTCCGCTCGGTGGCGGTGTACGTGATGCCCCCGGTGGTGTTCGCGGTGTGCACCGACCAGACGGTGGCGGTGATCCGCCGGCACGGCCTGGGCATCACCGAAGACTCCGCCTGGACGGTCCTAGGCCGGCTGGTGCTCGCCGTGGTGCGGGTCGCCGGGATCATCCTGCTGTACGCGCTGCGGTTCATCCTGGACCCGGCCGAGACGGCCAGGGGCCTGCGCCGGATGGTGCTG
Organism: uncultured Gemmatimonadaceae bacterium; assembly: GCA_963789315.1. GTDB lineage: Bacteria > Gemmatimonadota > Gemmatimonadetes > Gemmatimonadales > Gemmatimonadaceae > JAQBQB01. The sequence continues at coordinate 6,087 of CAWBKI010000017.1, forward strand.
AACGCGGCACCGCTCCCGGAGGCAGGACAGGGGCACCCGGTCCCGGAGGCCGTCCCCGAGGCCGCCCCCGTTCCCGCGGTGATCCCCGGAGGCCGCTCCCGAGGTGACCCCGCGCCCGGTCCTGGAGGCCGTCCCCGCCATCCCGGAGAGCCCCCAGGAGCGCTCCCCGATGACCCCGGGGAAGCAGCCGGGACCGGCGACCCCGGAGCGGCTGGCCGAGTTCTACGCCGCCGACCTCGCCAGCGGGCGCGTCCCGTCCAAGCGGCAGATCAAGCGGGAATGGCCGGTCGGCTACGACGCGGCCAGCGACCTGCACGACCACCTGGCGGCGGCGATGGCCGCCACCTGAAACCGAGCTCCCCGGCCTGGCGCTCAACCGCCAAGAAGAACCACCAGGCCGGGTCACCGACAAGCCCCCGAAGGAGGCCCGTCATTCCTCACCGTATCTACCGAGGCCGGTCCCGCGTATCCGGCGGCTTCGTCGCCTCTGCGATAGCCGCCGGGCTGCTCCTGGCGGCTCACAACAGCCACGCCGCTACCCGCCACGGCGGGAGCCTGCTGGCAGCCGGGGCGGCCATGCCCGCGCCGGGCGGCGGCACCTTGTCCTGCCACGGCCTGGAGGCCCTGTGGGAGTCGGCCGGCGGATCGTCCGCCGCGGCGTTCACGGCCGCCGAGATCGCCATGGCCGAGTCCAGCGGACGGCAGTACGCCTCCCTCAATAACACCAACGGGACGACGGACCGCGGCTACTGGCAGATCAACAGCGTCCACGGGTCCCTGTCGACGTACGACCCGGCCGGGAACGCCCGCGCGGCGGTCCAGATCAGCGGCAACGGCACCAACTGGGGCCCGTGGGTGACCTACACCACCGGCGCCTATCACGGCAAGTGCTAGGAGGCACGCGGATGAACCTGTCGTCCATGATCCCGCTGGCGGTCATCGCCTTCGTGGTCTACCTGCTGCAGCGCTCAGGCATGCAGCTCTGGCACGCCCTGGTGTGCCTCGTCCTGGGAGTCGCCCTCGCCGGGACGATCCTCGGCCCGGACATCTCCAGCATCCTGTCGCAGCTCAGCGGCGGACATCTCCACTAGGAAAGGGAACCAATGATCACTCACCTCGCCGCCGCGGCGGCCAGCTGCAGCACCGGCACCTGGGCGCAGAAGTGGACATGCGGCTGGAACCAGCCGGTCCCGGCTTCGGTGCCCCATGCCGGTTACACCTTCGGTCACAGCCTGCTGCCCGCGCTGGTCGTCCTGGCCGTCATCATCCTCATCGCCAGGTTCGCGAGGAGGCGGAAGAAGAGCCGGACGGCCGCCCCGGCCGGCGCGGGGGCCCGGCGATGACTGAGGCCGCACAGCGCAAGGCAGTGCCCAGGCCGGCTAGCCGCCTGCCGGTCAGCAGGCCGGTGCTGTGGACCGGTATCGCCCTGGGGGCGTTCCTCGCCGGCGAGGCCCTGCTGCACCACCTGGTGCTGCCGCTCGGCCTGCCCGGGTTCGTCGGCGCGGCCATCACCGCCGTGCTGATCGTGGCCCTGGCGGTCGTCGCTCGCCGAGCTGACCCGGCGGCACCACCGCACCGTGGCCGGGCATGCGATCCGCCACGGGAAGCGAGGCGCGGTCGCGTCCGCCAGGCACGCCCGGCGGCACGGCGGGACCGCGCTGCAGTGGCTGGTGTCGAAGGCCGCTCCCCGCTGGGAGAACCGGGAGCACCGGCCCCTGATGTTCCGCAAGGTCGGCGAGGACGAGCGGGAAGGGAACGCGCCGTTGGACGGCAAGCCCGAGACCGACGCAGACAAGCGGTTCTTCGACTTGCGCGAGTCGGGCTATACCGGCCCGATCGACCAGGACGGCAACATCGCCGATTCCGCCAATCACCATCAACGGAAGGAACACCCGTGGCCCGGAACGACCGGACGCCACTCCGGCCCCGGCTTCGCCGATCACACGTTCGCCGAGTGCCGCCGGAGCTGTGCGGAGAACAACGCGGAGCACTAGCCCGCCAGTACGCCAGCCGCATCGCCCGACCGCCGGGCCCGGCGCACCGCCGGCCATGCCGGCGGCAGCGTCCCGTCCGAATGGGGGCCGGTGGTCGCGCAGGCCGCCGACTTCGAGCCCGAATCCGACGGTCACCTGCTCGACTGGATGGCCGGGCAGGTCACCGGCATGGCCGCCTAGGCCGAGGCCCTGATCGAGGCGTATGAGGACCGGCGTCGGCGCGGTCGGCATCGACCCCAAGGGCCTGGCCGCGCTGCACGACGTCGCCGACGCCGCCGCGCACGCCGCCGAGACCATGTCCGGCGCGAGCAAGAAGTTCGCTGACCACTACGAGCTGCCCCGCGAGTTCGCCGCCAACGGCGGCCTGATGACCCATGACGGCCGGTGGGTCACCGGCGAAGGTGCCTGAGCAGGAACAACACGGCAGCGCCCGCGCCCGGGGCTTCCCCGCCGGGCGCGGGCGCTTACCCCTTGAATGGCGGTGACGCGATGATCAAGACCGAGTACCCCCGGCCCTGCCCGATCCCGGGGCACCCGCAGGACGAGGACGAGCCGGTCCTGGTCACCGAGTCGGCGTGGTCGCGGCTGCGGGCCTGGCACCTGCACGCCCCGGCCGAGCGGCTGCCGCTGCCCGTCGTCGTGCTCACCTGGCCGGCCGCCTGGGTCTTGCACGCCGCCCACGTGCCGGGCCACGTCGTCACCTATGCCGCCGCTGGTGCCGTCCTAGTCGTCTTGCTGACGTGGCGGCGGCACGAGCGGCTGCGGCAGGGCCGCGCGGAGAACTCCCCGATGCACGCAGCCGCGCCTGTCGGCGACCGAGGCCGCCCTGGTCACTGCGGCGGCTGGCGGCTGGATCTGCCGCCGCGGTCACCTGGGGGCCACTCGGCTGGCCCGCGCACCTGCTGACCTGGATCTACCTGGCCGGGCCGATCGGCGGGTACTGGTGGCTGCGCCGCCACGAGGCCGTCCTCGCAGCCCGCCAGCGCCGCGAGGACGCCGCCTACCTGGGCGGCCCGCAAAGCCGAATGGCACCGGGTCGCGCACCTGATCGGCCTGGGCGACTTCCACCTGCAGAAGGTCACCCCGACGCTGCTCGGCGAGGAACTCCTGCTCACCAGCGCGCCCGGCAGCGACCTGGCCTCGCGGGTGGCGCGGAACAGCGACGCGATCGCCGAGAAATACGCCCACCTGGAAGGCCTGCCCTACGGCCGGGTGGACATCAGCACCACCGAGTTCCCGGGCGAGCTGGTCATCGGCATCCGCCGCGTGGACCCGTCCGTCGAAGGGCGTCGTGTACCACCCGCTCACCGCCCCGTGGCCATCGGCGGAGCCGTCCCCGTACGCGGCTGGTTCCCCGCCTCCGCGACGATCCGCGACCCGGTCCCGGTCGGGATCATCCCCGAGACCGGCGAGCCGATGACCCTGACGCTGTTCGACGAGATCGGCGCCAAGGCCATCGGGGTGCACGGGGCCACCGGCAGCGGCAAGTCCACCCTGCTCAACGACGTCCGGGAACGGGTCACCGCGGATCCCCGCCTCCTCAGGCCACCGCCCGTCGCGCATCGCGCTGACTCCGGCCCCAATAGACTCGGCGATGGACCCAAACCGGAACGTCGAGAGCAGTCGCCGGAGCCGCCGAGTCGTTCGACCGAGGCCGCCGTAATGCCGCACGCGCGTCAGCAACGGGACGGCGAAGCGAGGCTGTTCGGGATCGACTTCCCACGGGTGGATGTAGAACGTTCCCGGCGCTCCCCGTCGCTCGGCCCCACGAAGAGCAGAGCTGACCAGCGAGTACGGCAGGATTCGGAAATACGCTCCACCACCTGCCGGCAAGACGCGACCACCCCATTCGACCGTCGCCGGCGGGATCTCCCTCAGGGGTCCACTCGGGCGACGCAGCACGTGCGGATCGCGCTCGCCGCCCTCGAATCCGTAGCCCCGCCGCTTCACGGGAAACAGGCTCGAGTCGTAGCGATACCCTTCCTCGGCCAGGACGTCCAGCGCCCACTCGCGGTCGCGCGTGATCGAGAAGCTCGGCGCTCGGTAGCCGACGACCGGCTGGCGGGTTATGTCCTCGAGCACCCGCTTCGACGTGCGGACCGATTCTCGGAACTGTTCCGGCGTCAGCTCGGTGACTCGACGGTGGTCGGTCCCGTGCGACGCGATCTCGTGACCGTGCTTGGCGATCTCGCGGATCAGAGCCCGCTGCCGTTCGGCCACCCAGGACAACACGAAGAACGTCGCGCGCGCGTCGTGCTCGGCGAGCAGGTCCAGGATGCAGTGAACGCCCAGGCTCACGCGGCTGGGCAGATCCTCCCAGCGCGCTCGCGCGACGAACGGTTCGAACGCCGAGACCTGGAAGTACTCCTCGACGTCGACAGTGAAATGGTGCCGGATCGGCTGACTGGCCTGAGCGGTCAATGGCGGATTGGTGGTTTGCGAGCGGCCAGGGTCCGGCCGTCCCCAACTGACAGTTCGGTTTCGGGTACCGTCACACGCGTCGCCTCAATCGGCGGCGCTCAGAACCGGGCGCCCCACCAGAGAGCGCGAGAGGCCGAGGGTTGCCAGAACGAGGAGTCCCGCAAGCATGAACGGTACCCCCGTCCCGAATCGATCCACGATCAAGCCCGCGCTCAAGGGGAAAATGACGCGGGCAATTCCTCCATAGCTCTGCTGCACGCCCATCTGCAGGCCGCGCTCGCGCGCCGGAACGGCGACCGACAGAAGGGCCGTGACGCATGGAAAGAGGAACGCGGTGCCGAGCGGCATCAAGGTGAACGACCCGAATAGCGTGCCCCACGATTCGCTGACCGCCATCAGGCACAGCCCGGCTGCGAGGAATACGATGCCGAGGCGCGCCACGCGCGGCTCGCCCAGTCGCCGCACGACGGGCCCCAGCAACATCGCCCGGATGATCACGCCCATGAGTCCGAAGTACATGAAGAAGTAGCCGACGTTCTTCTCGGTGACGTGAAAGCGGTTCGCAAGCACGAGCGGCATGAATTGACTCGTACCATAGAAGCCGCCCATCGCCACGGCGTAGATGAGGATCAGTCGCGCCGCCGGTTCGGACGGGTGGTCGATCACGCGGATCAGGGCGCCGCGGGTCGCGTGAGAGCGCGGACGCGCGCCTCGTTCGACGGTCATCCGCTCGCTCGACTCGCGCAGGTAGCGCGAGGCGAACGCGCTGATCGCAAGACAGAGCAGCGCCGCGCCCAGACCCGGCGCTCGGCGTCCCCACAACAGCGTTAGAAACGATCCGAACGCCGGCCCGACGACGACGCCGAGGCTCGTCGCCGCGCTGAGCCAACCCAGGCTCTTCGCACGATCGCTCTCGTGCATCGAATCGGCCACGTACGCCTGAAGAACTCCGACGGTGCCGCCGCCGACACCCTGGACGAAACGTGAAATCAGAAGCAGCGGCAACGTATCCGTGAACGCGAACACGACGTACGCCGCGCTGGAGACGAGCAATCCAACGAGAATGGCGGGGCGTCGGCCGTAGCGGTCGGAGAAGCGACCCCAGCCCGGCGCGCTGACAAGCTGGGCCACGGCGAAGGACGCTAGGATGACTCCCAGCATCGCCCCGTTCGCGCCCATTCGTGTGGCGTAGAACGGTATCAGGGGGAGGATCATCGTCGACCCGACCATGTCGACGAAGGCCGTGAACATCAGGACGACCAGCTTCCCCATTTTTGCGTGGCCCCTGGACGGTTGGTCGGCGATGCAGCGCAAGCTACCCGAGGGTCCGTGACGGCGCGACTTGCCGCCGGCTCCCTTCGGTACCGATCTGGTTCAAGACGTTACAGGTTCTCTGTTTGACAACGGTGCGCCGAGTGGGCCAGTCTCCTTGCGTCAGTCGCACGCCTTGTTCGGGCAATTCAGACACGGAGTTCGCAATGAAATTCGGTCATCTCGCAGGTACATCCCTTCTCCTTTTCGCCGCGATGGCGTGTTCTGACCGCGCGATCGCGCCTACTCAGCCGGAGCTGTCTGCGTCTCAATCAGTGGCAAGCCTCGACAAGGGCGGTAGCAGCGATCGGACGGTGAACATGATGGACGCGTGCGACCACGATAGTTTCGCCGCGCAGAATCCGCCGATTCTCTGCACGCGCAACGGCGGCGTCTCGTTCGGTCAACTCATTGCTCAGCTTCAGGCCCACGGCTCCGCCGGGGCATGGCACAACGCGCCTTCGCAGATGGACGCGAAGGTGGGACTCACGCTCTTCGCGGTGAACAAGGGCGGCGAGATGCACACGTTCACGAAGGTGGCGAAGTTCGGCGGCGGCGTCGTCCCCCAGATCAACGCCCTGTTGAATCTGACCGAAGTGCCGGAGTGCGCCGCGGAGACCAACTTCGTGTTCCCCGGCGGTGCGGATGCGGACGACGTCGTCGAGTCGGGAACGACGCTGTATCAGTGCTGCATCCACCCATGGATGCAGACGGTCGTTCACGGGAAAAGCTGATCGGAAAATCGACCACCGAAACGCCCGTCACCGTTCGTCGGCGGGCGCCTCGGGTCCCAACTCTCCGGTTTCCATCGAACGCTCGGCCACCGACTTGAGCCGAGCGTCCTGATTGCGGCGCAGGCCACGGATCGACCGGCGCGCTCGGCGATACGCCATCGGGACGAAGATGCGCGCACAGTCGATGTGGGCGTCGGCGGAGGAACCTTCGCGTTCCGCTCGGGCGATCTCCCACGTCGTTCTCGACAGCACGGCCGACGCGAGGAAGATGTCGATCGATGCGTTCGCCATGCGTTCCTGAAGGAACTGCATGTCGAGAATCCCCTTACCGTACTTCATGACCGCCGCCTCGACGCCGAGCGCGAGGTTGTGCACCAGCGTCGAGACCAACTCCCCTTCGTGCTCGAGCGACTCGTGCACGCGCGAGAAGTGGGGCTTTGTGATCGTTCGCTTCGCGCGGCCCTTGAGATAGTCGCCGATGGCGCCGAGCGAGTGAATCGGATCCTTGAACGCCTTTCCCAGTGATTTCAAGCGCTCGGCCGGCTCCTGCATCCCCATGAGCGCGATGAGCGCGCGCAGGATCTCGTTCGTTCCCTCGAATATGAGATTGATGCGGGCGTCGCGTACGGCCTGCTCGTACGGATACTCCTTCGAGTAGCCGATGCCGCCGGCGATCTGGAGCGCGTCGTTCGCCGTGCGAAACGCCAGCTCCGACCCGAACACCTTGCACGCCGCGGTCTCGAGCGAGAAGTCGACGCCGCCGCGATCGACCATGCCCGACGCGACCATCGCCGCCGAGTCGAGGGCGTAGCAGTCCACGGCGGCCATCGCGATCTTGCGCTGCACCATCTCGAACGATCCGATGGGCTTTCCGAACTGCTCGCGTTGCTTGGCGTACGCCAGCGCGAGCCGCATGACGTGCCGGGTGCCGCGCGCCGACGCCGACGCCAGCCCCAAGCGACCGGAGTTCAGGACCTCGAGCGCGATGTGAAAGCCCTGTCCGACGTCGCCGAGTCGATCGGTGACGGGCACCTTGACCTTGTCGAAGAAAATGGCGCGGGTATCCGAAGCCTTGATGCCCATCTTCTCTTCGCGCTTTCCCAACGAGACGCCCGGCGCGTGCGCGTCGACGATGAACGCGGTGACGCGTTGCTTTCGCTTGCCGTCGACGTCGATCGCGACCTTGGCGAAGACGGTCAGTAGATCGGCGTAGCCGGCGTTCGAGATCCAGATCTTCGTGCCGCTCAGCAGGTAGTGCGTGCCGTCGTCGCTCAGGACGGCGGTCGTCTTCATCGCCTGCGCGTCGCTGCCCGAACCGGGCTCGGTGAGGCAGAACGCGGCGATCAACTCCCCGCTCGCGCAGCGCGGCAGGTAGCGCTGCTTCTGCTCCTCGGTGCCGAACAGCACGATGCCCTTACACCCGATTGATTGGTGCGCGCCGAAGTACACGCAGAGCGCCGGGTCCGTGCCTCCGATCTCGGCGAACACCCGGTTGTAGACGCGCGCCGGCGCGCCGAATCCGCCGTACGCCTCGGGAATGCTCAGCCCCATGAGCCCGAGCTCGTGCAGGCCTTGCCGAACGCCGTCCGGGAACTGGCCCTCGTGGTCGAAGCGCGACGAATCGACGTGCTCTGCGGCGTAGGCGCGGAACGAGTCGAGGATCATGCTCAGCGACTCGTGCTCTTCGGCGGTCAGCTCGGGGAACGGGAAGACAAGGTCCTCACGGATCTCGCCGAGAAAGACGCCCTTGGTGAATGAAGGGTTGAGGTCGGGGGAGGCGAGATGAGGGGAAGAGGAGGAGGGCATGACTGATGTCGGAGGGTGAGTCTGACTTCCTCGAACGCTCTTAGTTTAGCCCCCTACCCCCATTCTCTTCCCGCCCGTTCCTTCGCGCGGCCGTCCCTTCGCTCGGGCATCCGGCCATCGGCATCTCGCCCCTCTACTTGGGTCTTATGGCCGACCCCCGAAATGGTATCAATCGGGCCGACCGAAACGCGCCCGAAAATGTCACGCGAGCGTCATTCGTGAGAGAATTGTAACATTTTTGGCGCCAAAACACCCCCCGGCCATAAGACCCAAGTAGAGAGGCTCGTGTCTCTCGACTCGCGCCCTCTTCGCCCCTCGGCCCGGCGACCGGGAGTTTGGAGGAATCGAGCCCCCCTACTTAGGTCTTAGCACCAACCGCCATTTCGGGTACCGTGGCGTTTTGATACGCTTTTCTAAACGCTCAATCGAGAACGTTTACCGAGAACTCGCGTCAAGCGAGCGTCACGAATGACGATCGCTTGACGTTTTCGGGTGTTTTCCGAAGGGTGCCGAGGTACCCGAAATGACGGTCGGTGATAAGACCTAAGTAGAGGGGCACGCGTCTTCAGCTTCCGAAGACGGATGGACAGGGGGCTTTTCCCTGCAGTCGTTGCACTTTTCCGACTCGGCCAAGTGACCGGCCGGCGCGCGCGCGACGGGTTTGCGCGCTGCGCGTCTCGAAATCTCGTCGAAGAGAACGTGCTGGGCGGCGCCGCGATTGGTCTTTCCCGCGCCGCAGGGCCAGCACGCCAACCGACCCACTCATTTTTCGGCGGGTCGGTTGACTGGAAGACACGGCCGAGTGAGCGGTTGACGCGACGAAGCCGTCGGCAGAGCTGCCGGTCGACGGGCGTTGGTAGCCACTCTGGGTGCTCGCGCGGGTCGCGGCTCGCGTTCCTGGAGAGGCGGTCCATTTTCAGCGGCGCCATCGGACACTTCTCGTCGAGTCATCACGCGAGCGCCGCGGATCTCCGACTTTGCCGCCGCTCCCGCCGAGCGGGCACGCTGGACGGTTCAGGATTCCGTGCGGCCGGGGAATTCGGGGAGTCGAGCACACGACACGTCTCCTCGGAAAGGCGACCTCCGCCGCCGCACGGCTCGCTCATCCATGAGAACTCGAGTCTGGCTGCCGAAACCCGAGGACACACGCCTGAGACGTCCGCGTAGATTTTTCCAACGATGCGCATCGTCTCTTTCCTTGCCGCCGGCACCGAGATCGTAAACGCCATCGGCGCCGGCGATCAGTTGCTCGGCCGGTCGCACGAGTGCGACTACCCGCCGGGCGTGGAACGCCTGCCGATCGTGAGCCGGCCGGCGCTGGAGCTCGGGGGCTTGAGCCAGGCGGAGATCGATTCCGCCATCGCGGGCCACATGCAGACCGGGGAGAGCCTCTACGTCGTCGACGAGGCGCTGCTTCGCGAGCTCGCGCCGGACGTGATCCTGACGCAGGAGCTGTGTCACGTGTGCGCGCCGTCGGGAAACGAGTTGACGCGCGCGCTGACGACGCTGCCCAAGAAGCCCGAGCTCGTGTTCCTCACGCCGCGGACGCTCTCCGAGATCGACGAGAACATTTTGACGGTCGGCCGAGTCGTCGGCCGTCAGCAGGCGGCGCAGGCTGTCGTCGACCGGAATCACGCGAAGCTCGATCGTATTCGCGCCGCCACGCGAGGGCGGCCGCAGCGCCGGGTGACGTTCCTCGAGTGGGCAGACCCGCCCTTCTGCGCTGGGCATTGGGTGCCGGAGATGCTCGAGATCGCCGGCGGCCACGATCCGCTGGGTCGTCCCGGCGCGGACTCGGTGCGCGTGACGTGGGACGACATTCGCGCGACACATCCGGAGATCGTGATCGTCGCGCCGTGCGGGTTCGGCTTGCGCGACGCGCAGCGGATGGCGTGCGATCTCCCTGAGCTCCCCGGCGCGCGTATAGAGCCGGTGGACGCGAATGCATTCTTCGCGCGCCCGGGCCCACGATACGCGGAAGGCGTCGAGGTACTCGCCGGGCTCTTCGCGCGCTGATAGCCTTCCGCGCATGAATGCCAATGCGCCCTCGAACCTCGAGCTCGACGCCGAAACCATGCGACGGCTGGGCCATCGCGTCGCCGACGCCGTCGTCGAACATCTCACGACCCTTCGTCAACAGCCGGCGCAGCAATCGCTGAGCCGGGCCGACGCGCGTCGCACGATCGCGACGCCGCCGCCGGAGGAGGGCAAGTCGTTCGACGAGATCATGGATTTCCTCGACACGCGGGTGTTCCCGAACCACGCGCGTGAGCCGCACCCGCACTTCATGGGGTACATCCCCAGCTCGCCCACCTTCCCCGCCGTTCTGGGCGATTGGCTCGCCAGCGGCTACAACTTTTTCGCCGGCGTCTGGTCGGTGGCGTCCGGACCGAACGAGATCGAGCTGCTGGTTCTCGACTGGTTTCGGCAATGGCTCGGCATGCCGGACGGGACGAGCGGGTTGATCACCTCGGGGGGTTCGACGGCGACGCTCACCGCGCTTGTCGCGGCCCGACACGCCGCCGATCCGACGGCAAATTCGCTCCCGCGGATGACGATCTATACGTCCGACCAGGCCCACTCGTCCGTCGAGCGAGCGGCGTGGATCGTCGGCGTTCCGCGGGCAAACGTCCGCTCGATCGCCACGGACGACGATTTTCGTATGCGCGTGGGCGCGTTGCGCGAGGCGATCATGGCCGATCGTGGCGCCGGCATGACGCCGTTCGCGGTCGTCGCCAGCGCGGGAACGACGAACACCGGTGCGGTCGATCCGCTCTCCGAGATCGCCGACGTTTGCGCGCGCGAGTCGCTGTGGCTGCACGTCGACGCGGCGTACGCGGGGTTCGCGGCGCTGACCGAATCTGGAGCGAAGACGCTCCGCGGCATCGAGCGCGCCGACTCGGTGACACTGGACCCTCACAAATGGCTCTTCGTGCCCTTCGAGTGCGGCTGCCTGCTCGCGCGCGATCCGCGGCGGCTGGAGGAAGCGTTCAGCGTCCACCCCGAATACCTCACCGACGTGCGGGCGCGCGAGCACGAGGTGAACTTCGCCGACCTCGGACCACAGCTCACACGAGCCGCGCATGCGCTCAAGATCTGGACGTCAGTCTCCTATTTCGGCGTGGCCGAGCTGCGGGAGGCGATCGCGCGCGGCATCCGGCGCGCGGAGCACGCGGCACGGCGCCTGGCGACGATGGCAGACTTCGAGGTTCTCTCGCCGCCACAGTTTGGCGTCATCTGCTTTCGGGCCCACCCCGGCGGCGCGACCGAACAAGAACTGGACGCGCTGAACGAGCGGATCAACGCACGCGTGAACGCCACCGGGCGCTTTCTCACCTCATCGACGCGGTTGCGAGGCCGCTTTTCGCTCAGATTGTGCACGCAAGTGCACCGAATGACCGAGGACGACGTCGACGAGGTGCTCGACGCCATGGCCGAGGCGCTGGATCTCCAGCGGGCTGCTGTGACCGGCGCGCGTGGAGCCGGGGTTCAGCATCTTTGACCGCGCGTCTCCAGCCATTGCGCCGGAGACGCGCGACCAGGGATACTTCGGTTCTCGCGTGTCACCTCTGCTATGCGTCGACTCCTCCAAATCGCTTTTCCACTCCTCGCGGTCGCGGCGTGCTCATCGGACAACGGCGGTTCCGGTGGCACGGGACCGGGTAACACGCCCGGCACGGCCTATAGCGTTTCCGCCGACTCGAGCTTTCTCGACCGAACGGCCCCAATCGGCACGTCGCTCGACACAAAGGTGCACGTCGAGCTGGGGGGGCTGCCGCAAGCGAACGTGACGGTCAGCTGGTTCACCGCGGCCGGCAGCGGCGCGACGAGCGCCAAGACGTCGACGACCGACGCCAGTGGAAACGCGCTGATCACGTGGACGCTGAGCGACACGGCTCGCGTCAATACGCTCACCGCGACGGCGGGCACCGGCTCGGTCAACCTCACCGCCACGAGCACGCCCGGACCGGCGACCGCCATCTCGGCGGCCACCGCCGACTCGACCCTGCTCGTCGCCGGCGCGAGCACCCTGCTCAGCGTGCGCGTCGTCGATGCGTTCGGAAACCGGGTCCCCGGAATTCAGGTTTCCTGGTCGACGACGGGCGGCTCGCTCAGCGCGCCGAGCTCCACCACCGGTTCGACTGGCAGCGCGGACGTCGTGTTCATCACGACGGCGTCGCCGGCGACCTATTCGGTGACGGCGGCGGCCCCGGGACTCAGCCCCGTTTCATTCAAGGTCGTCGGCTTCTGAACGACAATTTCGCGGAAGAGGCGGATTTCGCGGAGAACAGCGCCCTGGCGCCGCTCACGCGTCAGGTGTCAGCAGGCAGGCGTACTTGCAGAAGACAGAGAACGCGCTGACCGCGGACACGATGAACCCCGCGCGTCCGTCGCGCCATCCGCTGTAGACGAAGTAGTCGCGGAAGAAGCGCCACGCCGGCCGCGCGACGACGTCGCTCACCCGGGCGCGTCGTCCGCGCGATCGCATGTCCTCCGCCGCCCACTTCGCGTACTTCGCGATCTTCACGACCTGATGCGCCAGGTCGCGGTACGGGTAGTGGATCAGATCTCCATCGAGCTTGCCCGCGTCGGCCGACTCGATGCTCTCGTGGACCCGCGACGCGTTGAAGCGCTGGTCGCTCGAGAAGACTCGAATCTTCCAGTCGCGCCCCCACGGACCGTGGCGAAGCTCGCGTCCCAGATGCCAATTGCGCGAGCGCACTCGGTACGCCGAAAACCGCGGCGAACCGGTGAGGCACAGGTCGGCGATCGAGTCGCGCAGTTCAGGCGTGACCATCTCGTCGGCGTCGAGCGCGAGGATCCAGGGATTGCGCGCCGTCTCGATCGCCGCGTTCCGTTGCGCGCCGATCGTGCGGCCGGGCACGGTCAACACGCGAGCGCCAGAGCGGCGCGCGATGTCGGTCGTGCCGTCGGTCGAACCGGCGTCGGCGATGATGACTTCGTCGGCCCAGTGCACGGTCTCGAGGGCCGATCGAATCCGCGGCGCTTCATTGAGCGTCGGGATGACTACCGAGATCGGAATGCGGGGCTGAATCATGCGCGGCCACGGGCGCTGCGGGTGTACCCATGAATCGGGAACGCCGTGCTTGGCGTTCCCGATCGTCGCGCTGTCCCGTCGATTTCCCGGCGACCGCTCGCAGGGGTCCGCGGAGCAGGCGGCGCTTCTTCGCGCCTCTGAGGCTACGCGCGGACCCGGGCTGTGCGTTGACGGACGGCCCTTAGCGGTGGCCTCCCCGCATCCCTACCCCTCCCCGGGCCACGGGGCGGTTCGGGAACCGATTGATCGGCCGCTGGACGCCGAACGGTCCTCGACGGAACGGGAAGAACGGCTGGTTGATGTTCCCCGTGAGGATCGGCCCCGAGGAAAACGGATAGAAGTTGTACGGGTACGGATAGTACGGATTCGAGAAATCAGTGTACGGATACGGATTTCCGTTGTACGCGGACATCTGGTTTGTCGGATAGCAGCCGAGGGCCGTGCAGTACGTCGGCGACATCGGCTCGGGCGTCTGCTGCTCCGTCACGACGACTGTAGGCTGCTGCTGTGCGGGCTGGATCACGATCACCTGCGGCGCGTTCCCGTAGTTCATTCCGGCCGTGGCGCGGAGATAGGCGTCGGGATCGTAACCCGGCATTTCGGCGCCTGGCTGCGGTGTCCAAGCAACCATCGCCTGGAGCACGCCGCGCGGAACGTTGGCGCGGAAGAGCGCGGCAACCTCGTTTCCGTTCAAGCTGAACTGCTGCCCGCTCGCCACGATCAGGCTGCGCACGGTCGACGAATCGACGTGGTGCAGCGCGTCGATCACGTCTGCCACCGTGAGCGGCGCCGCGGCCGCGGCGCGCGCGGTCGTGGACGTCATTCGGCGCGACTCGAGCGAGTTGAACACTTCTGACGGAAGGCTCGAGGGCATCCCGCCGTCACGCCATTGGTCGACGTGCTCGATCAGTCCCTGTCCCGCGTGCACTGTCTCGACCTCGAGCCAGTCGCCCGTCGAAGTCATCGCCAGCACGGCGCTCGACGTGCCGGCAAGCCCGACGTCGCAGGTGTAGTTCGAGTGGATGTAGGCGCGCCGTCCGGTCGACGACCACTCGACCGCGCGCGTCCCGTGGCAGCCGTTCTCGTCGAACGAGTTGTTGGCTCCGTTGGCGATGAGCCGCCGGCGCCCGGTGATCTTGCCTCGCGCGATGGTCAGCTGCTGAACGCCGCTCGTGCCGGGGAGCGGCACAACGCAGGTATATAGCGATTGCGATGGATCAGCGTATGCGGCGGTCGTGTCGGCCTGCCAGCACCCGACCCACGGAGTCCAGCGCGGATCCGGGCTCGACCTCCCTGACTGCGCGGTGTACTGCGCGCGGGCGTCGGTCTGTGTAGGGGTCGGATACTGAGCGGCGCCGGATGACGCTGCCGCGACCAGAAAAGCCAGCGCGAGAGTTTCTCGCGACGAGCGCCACCGCAGAATTGCAGAATTTCCGCTCAACATGGGTACCTCTGATGTTCTCAACTTCTCTTCTATGCATATCCTGGTGCCGTGGCGCCGGCCAGAGGCGATTTTGTTCTCCCACGATGTCCCCACACCGCGATCCGGACGGCGCTTGCATGAAGCCCCGGAAACGCGGTTTAGTTGCAGGCCGGGACCGTCTGGCTGACGACCTCGAGGCCCGAAATCCGCGTGTCGATTCCGGCCGGCTCCATTCGACGTATCAGTGAACCCGCGATTCCGAGGGCGAACCGGCCATCCGAATCGCGGCGGCGTCAACCAAGGAGAACACGACAATGCGCGTCATGGTGATCGTCAAAGCGAGCAAGAACTCCGAGGCCGGTGGCATCCCTGACACCCAGATGCTCAAGGAAATGGGTGCGTTCAACGAACAGCTCGTGAAGGCCGGGATCATGCTCGACGGCGATGGACTCAAGCCAAGCTCGGCCGGCAAGCGCGTTCACTTCAGCGGCTCGAAGCGAAGCGTGGTCGACGGGCCGTTCGCTGAAACCAAAGAGCTCGTCGCCGGCTTTTGGATCTGGCAGGTTCGTTCGCTCGAAGAGGCCGTCGAATGGGTCAAGCGGTGCCCGAATCCGATGCCGGGCGAGGAGTCGGACATCGAGATCCGCCCATTCTTCGAGGCCGAAGACTTCGGCGAGGCGCTCACGCCCGAGCTCCGGGAACAGGAGGAGCGGCAGCGCGCCGAGATGGCGGCACGATCGCACTAGAACCGATTCGCCCTCGTCCACACCCTTGCCCCGCCCGAGCGCGCTGATGTGATTGGAAGCCGTGACGGCTTCCGAGACCCATCGCGCGATCGAGGCGGTGTGGCGCATCGAATCGGCGAAACTCATCGCCGGGTTGGCGCGCATCGTGCGCGACGTCGGCGTCGCCGAGGACCTGGCGCAGGACGCGCTCGTCGCGGCGCTCGAGCAGTGGCCGGTATCAGGCGTGCCCGACAATCCGGGCGCCTGGCTCATGACAACGGCCAAGCACCGCGCGATCGACGCCATGCGCCGCGACGCGCTCCACGAGCGAAAGCACGCGCAGATCGGCGCCGAGCTCGAGGACGAACGTGAACGGGCGGTCCCGGACCTCGATGCGGCGATCGACGACCATGTCGGTGACGACTTGCTGCGCCTCGTCTTCACCGCGTGCCACCCGGTTCTGTCGACCGACGCGCGCGTCGCGCTCACGCTGCGGCTCCTCGGCGGCCTGACGACCGACGAGATCGCGCGCGCGTTTCTCGTCCCCGAGCCGACGATCGCGCAGCGCATCGTCCGGGCGAAGAAGACGCTCGCCGAGCGGCGCGTGCCGTTCGAGGTGCCGCGCGGCGCGCGAGCTCCACGAGCGTCTGTCGTCCGTGCTCGAGGTCATCTATCTCGTGTTCAACGAGGGCTACTCGGCGACGGCCGGCGACGACTGGGTGCGTCCGGCGCTGTGCGACGACGCGCTGCGCCTCGGCCGCATTCTCGGCGGGCCTCGTGCCCGACGACGCCGAGGTCCACGGCCTCGTCGCGCTGATGGAGATTCAGGCGTCGCGGTTGCGCGCGCGCATCGGCCCGACGGGCGAACCGGTGCTGCTGCTCGACCAGGATCGGTCGCGGTGGGACCAGCTGTTGATCCGCCGCGGGCTCGACGCGCTCGCCCGCGCCGAGTCGCGCTCCGACGACCGCGGGCCCGTACGTGGTGCAGGCGGCAATCGCCGCGTGTCATGCCCGGGCGCGCGTCGCGGCGGACACCGACTGGCACCGCATCGCGGATCTGTACTCCGAGCTCGCCGCACTCGCTCCGTCGCCGATCGTCGAGCTGAATCGCGCGGTGGCCGTGTCGATGGCTTCCGGGCCGGCGGCCGGACTCGAGATCGTCGACTCGATCGCGGAGGAGCCTTCGCTCAAGTCGTACCACCTGCTGCCCGCGGTTCGCGGCGACTTCTTGTCGAAGCTCGGCCGAAGTTCCGAGGCGCGCGACGAGTTCGAGCGAGCGGCGGGGCTCACGCGTAATGCTCGTGAGCGGGAGCTGCTCCTCCAACGCGCCCGAAGTGTGGACTCGTCGTTAGCCCGTCGGACATATTCACTCTCAACAGCTTCGGCTCGGGGCTGACAGCCGAAGGCCGAGTCCTTTTGGAGAGATCATGTGCCGTAATATCAAAACGCTCGCCAATTTCGAGCCGCCCGCCACCGACGACGAGGTGCGCGCGTCCGCGCTGCAGTTCGTCCGCAAGCTTAGTGGCGCGACGAAACCGTCGCGCGCCAACGAGGCCGCGTTCAACCAGGCCGTCGACGACGTCACCGCCATCGCCCGCCGACTGGTCGACTCGCTCGAGATCCACGCTCCGCCTCGGAACCGCGAAGAAGAAGCTCGCAAAGCACGCGAGCGCTCCGAGCGCCGCTTCGCGTGATCAGCCGACGCGGCCGCGCCGGCTGATGCTCGAGACTTTTCTCACCACGTACATCGCCGTCTTCGTCGCCGAGATCGTCGGCGACAAGCTGCTGTACACGTCAGGCGTGCTCGCGACGCGCTTCCGGTGGGGCGCGGTCATCTCGGGAATGAGTCTCGCCTTCATGGCCAAGATGGCCGTCGCAGTGGCGGTGGGCGCGACGATCGGCAAGCTGCTTCCGCCATGGCTCGTCGCCGTGCTGACCGCGGTGAGCTTCATCGGCGTGGCCATCGCGATGTGGCGTCAGCCCGATATTCGCACACCGAAGGAGAAGGACACGCGCATTCTCCGTGGAGCAGCGATCGCCTTTACTACCATCTTCCTTTCGGAGTGGGGCGACAAGGGGATGACCACCGCGGGGGTCTGGGCCGCGGCCAACGTGAGCAGCGCGCCAAGCCGAGGTCTCTCGCATGGAACCGCGGCGCTGATCGTGTGGATCGCGGCCGTGGCGGCGATGGTGACGAAGGGCGGCCTCGCGGTCACGCTCGGGTCGGGGATTCGCGCGTGGATCGCCACGCACATCTCGCCGAAGCGGGTGCGCCACCTGGCGGTTCTGGCGCTCATCGTTCTCGGGATTCTGTCCGTGCTCGAAGTGACCGGCATTCTGGTTGACTGATCGCTTGACCACCCCGACAACGGCGTCGACAGAACGCGCGGCCGCGTTTCGTTTCATCGTCTGCCTCGGCATCGTCAGCCTGTTCGCTGACATGACGTACGAGGGCGCGTACAGCGGGATCGGCCCGTTTCTGAACGATCTGGGCGTCACCGCAGCGTTGGTCGGCTTGATCTCGGGGTTCGGCGAGATGGTGGCCGCCAGCCTTCGCTACTTCTCGGGCAAGTTCGCCGACCGCACACGCGCTTACTGGCCGATCGTCATCGCCGGATATGCGATGAACCTTATCGCGATTCCGGGCCTCGCCTTCGTGCACACGTGGCAGATGGCGGCGATTCTCATCATCGCCGAGCGCACGGGGAAAGCGATTCGCGGCCCGGCGCGCGACGTGCTGCTGTCGGAGGCGACCGGCGTCGTCGGGCACGGCAAAGGCTTCGGCATCCACGCGGCGATGGATCAGACGGGCGCGATCATCGGCCCACTGTACGTTGCGTACTCCGTCGCGCGCACACACGTGTTCGGCCCGGCGTTTCTCATGCTGGGAATCCCCGCAGTTCTGGCGCTCGCGTCGCTGCTCCTGGCGATGTACTACAGGCCCAACAAGGGCGCGCCCCCCAAGCCCAAAGCCGACGAGCCGCTCACGCGGTTGTTCTGGGTTTACGTCGCGGGATCGGGTCTGCTCGCGATGGGTTTTCTCGACTTCCCACTTCTCGGATATCACTTCCAGCACACCGGCCTGTTCACACCGCAGACGATTCCCATTCTGTACGCCGGCGCCATGGGCGTTGTAGGACTGACGGCGTTCATCTGCGGCCTGTTGTTCGATCGGTACGGGATCTGGGTGCTCATCGTCGGCATTCTGGCGACGATGTTCGCGTTGCCGCTCGGCTTCCTCGGCGGCCCGCTGAGCGCCGCGGCGGCGGTGATGTGCTGGGCGGCGGGGCTCGGCGTGCAGGACGCGACCCTTCGCGCGGGGATCGCGCAGGCGGTGTCGATGAACAAGCGCGGGCACGCGTTCGGCGCGTTCAACGGCGTGTTCGGCATCATGTGGTTCCTGGGCAGCGCGATCATGGGGCAGCTCTACAATCGGAGCCTGATCGCGCTTGTCGTTTTCGGAATGGTCTTCCAGGTCGCGGCGGCGGCTGTGTTCGTCTTCGTGCATCGGCCGATCGAAAAGGCGGCGGCGTAGGCCGGGGGGCCGGTCGGCCGGTGGATCGCGGCCCCGGGAACCGAGCCATTCCCAGTTGGCTAACTTGGGCTCACCTCCGAGCGAGCTCCTGCGACCTGAGACCTGAGACCTGAGACCAATGAAATCACACATCGCTCTGCTTATCGCGCCGTTCATCGCTCTGTCGAGCGCGGGCGCACAGAAGTCGTTCAAACTGACCAGTTCTGACATCCATGAGGGCAAGACCGTCCCGATGGCGCAGGTTGCCAGCGTGATGGGCTGCACGGGTACCAACACGTCACCCGCGCTGTCGTGGAGCGGCGCTCCGACGGGAACGAAGAGCTTCGCGCTCACGATGTACGACCCCGACGCGCCGACCGGCAGCGGCTGGTGGCACTGGGTCGTGTACAACATCCCCGCGACCGCGACGTCGCTCGCCGCCGGCGCCGGCGATCCGAAGAAAAACCTGCTCCCCGCGGGCACCGTGCAGGGGAACACCGACTTCGGCGTGCCGGGCTACGGCGGACCGTGCCCGCCGCCGAAGGACAAACCGCACCACTACCACCTCACACTGTTCGCGCTCGACACGGACAAGCTCGACGTTCCCGCCGGCGCGACAGCCGCGTACGTCGGGTTCAATCTCCACGCGCACACACTCGCCAAGACGCAACTGAACGCCACATACGCCCGGTAGTTCGAGCGTGACGACGTCCGCCGTCCGCGAGACCTTCGCGCCGCCGGCGCGCGGGATCGAGACGTCGGAATCGCAGCGAGCGGCGATAACGGCTCCGGCGGGACCGCTTCTGGTCCTCGCCGGGCCCGGCGCCGGCAAGACGTACTGCCTCATCGAGCGGGTGCGTCATCTCGTGCAGCAATTGGGCGTCGACCCGGCGCGCATCTGCGCGTTCACGTTCACCAACAAAGCCGCCGGCGAGATCGCGCACCGCCTCGAGTCGCACGCTCGGCGTGGCGGCGGCGCACATCAAGCGCGGAACGATCCACGCGTTCTGCGCCGAGCTGCTGCGCGAATTCGGCGCGCACGTGCTGCTCGAGCCGGGCTTCGGCATCGCCGACGAGGAGTATCAGCTCAGCGTCCTCCGGCGCATCGAGGGGTATCGGCGGTGGCATACGGGCACGCTGAATCGGTTTTCGGCGCACCGTTTTCGCGGCGACGCGCTGCTCCACGACGACGCCGTGCTTTTCTCGCGCTACGAGCGATTCCTGGCGACGCGCAAAGTCGTCGACTTCGACACGCTGGTCATCAAGGCCGCCGAGCTGTTGGAACGAGACGACGAAGGCCGAACCGTGCGGGCCCGCTGGGACGTCGTGCTCGTCGACGAATTTCAGGACCTGAATCCGGTGCAGTACCGGATCGTCAAGGCGCTCGCGAAGGATCACCGCCACGTCTTCGCCGTCGGCGACGACGAGCAGTCGATCTACTCGTGGGCCGGCGCGGACCCGGCCGTCTTCAAGAACTTCCTGAACGACTTCAAGCTCTCATCAGGCATCTGCCTCGAAGAGAACCGCCGTTGCCCGCGCGACGTCTTCGAGCTAGCTCGGCGGCTCGTGACGCTCAACACGACCACCGTCGTCAAGACGGTCGAACCGAAGGCGGACCGAGTTTCCGCGTTTCCCGTCGACGTCCAGATGTTCGACGACGACGACAAAGAGTCCGCGTGGCTCGTGACCGATCTGCTCCGCGATCGGGAAGAGCACGGTCATGATTGGGGCGACGTCGCCCTACTCTACCGAACCCACGACATCGGACGGGTGCTCGAGACGGCGCTCCTCAACGCCGGAATCCCCTGTCGTCTCGCCCTCGGGAAAGCCCTCGCCGACGATCCGGTGATCGCGTACGTGATCGCGGCGCTTCGCGTGATGAGCGCGCCGAAGAACGACGTCTTCGCCGACCAGTTCCTCGCCACATTGCTACCAAAGCCGTTGCTCGACGAGGCGCGCGCCCGCGCCGCACGCAGCCGGCACGACGTGCGGCAGGAGCTCCGCCGCATCGAGAAGCATCGGCCGCGTCAGGACGAGACGGGGCGCCGCATTCGCCGAGCGCTCGCTGACTGGCGCAACCTCGACGCGCTCATGAGGCGCCACTCGGGGCTCGGACCGCTCGTGCTGGATCTCTTGTCGCGCCGCGTCGGCAAGATTCGCTCGGTGCTCGACGACCGCCACGACGAGATCACGGATCCGGCGGCGATTCCCGAGGTCGTCGCGCTCAAGAACCGCCTCGCCGACGCGCGCCGAGACCGCGCGTCCGTGTGGCTCCCCCGCCTCGGCGGCGCCGAGATCGGGCTCGAAGCGATTCTCGGCGCGGTCGGAATCACGGCCGTGGAATTGCGGCGGCGAGCCCCCGGCGGGCGCCGAAGTCATCGCGGCCACCGAGTGCGCCGAGACCGGGCTCGCGCTCGGCGTGTTCAAGGCGGCGCAGCTGCTCGAGATGGACGAGTTGGACGAAGCGTTCGGCGATTTCACGGCGATCGACCTCGAGACGACCGACGACGACACGACAAAGGCCGAGATCGTGCGAGATCGCCGCGGTGCGGGTGCGCGGCGGACAGATCGCCGAGACGTTCGACGCCGTCGTCCGCCCGCGCGTCCCGATCGCGCCCGGGGCGACGCAGACGCACGGGTTCAGCGACGCCGACGTCGCGAGCGCCCCGTATTTCGAGGAAGTGTGGCCGCGCTTCCGTGATTTCTGCGGCGAGGACGTCCTCGTCGCGCATAACGGGTACGATTTCGATTTCCGCATTCTTCAACGCATGGTGCGCGCCATCGGTCCGGACGAGCGATTCGGCATGCACACGTACGACACGCTGCCGCTGGCGCGCGACCTCTTTCCCACGAGCCGCAAGCTCGTCGATCTGGCGCGACAGTTCGGCATCCCCGCCGGACGTTCGCACCACGCGCTCGACGACTCGCGAACGCTCGCCAAGGTCGTTCTCGCGCTCGACGACGAGAAGAGTTGTCGCGCGCGCAAGACGGCGCTCGTGAGCGTGCTCGACCAACTCGGCGTCGCGCTCGCGTTGAGCGATCCGCAATCGCTCTCGCCCGAAGCGCAGATGTTCTTCGGGATTTGCCGCGCTGTTTTCGCTCGGCCGCTACAGCACGTGTCTCGAGAACTACGAGCGCGAGCAGGGCGAGGATCTCTCGCTTCCGACGGCCGACGAGTTGATCGAGCGGCTTGGCGGCGCGCGTCTCATGCTCAAGATCCGCGCGGAGAAGTCGGCGGACGAACGCTACCCGGCGGCGATGGCGCGCCTGCGGCGCCTCACGGCGGAGATTCCCGAGGGGCCGCTCGGAGAACAGATCTCGTCGTTCCTCGAGCGCGCGGTGCTCTCGAAGTGGGACGGCGTCGATCCGGCCCGCGGAGCGCGTGAACCTGCTCACGCTTCACTCGACGAAAGGCCTCGAGTTCTCGCGCGTGTACATCGTGGGCGTCGAGGATTCACAGCTTCCCGGCGGCTCGCCAACGTCCGGACCGACTCCCGACGAAATCGAAGAGGCGCGGCGCCTGCTGTACGTCGGCATGACGCGCGTGCGCGACCGGCTCGTGTTGACGCACGACGCGACACGCTCCGGCAAGCCGACGCGCGGTCATCGATTTCTCGACGAGGCGGGCCTCACGCCGACGATCGCGGGAACTCGCATGACAGCTACCGAGTGGCGAGTGGCGGTGGGCAACGCGACGACGAGCGCCGCGTACGAGCCGGCGACGAACGCCGGCGTGGGAGGCGATGCGCTATTCATCTGCGCGCACGGCGCCGGCGGAAGCATGTCCGACCGCTCGACCTACGCCGCCGCGAGCGAGATGCGCGCGCCGCGGGCTCGGCGTTGTGCGATTCAACTTCTTGTACAAGGAACGCGGGTCGAGCGGACCGGATCCGATGCCGAAGTTGATGGAGACGTTCGCGGCAGTCGTCGAACACGTTCGGCGCGAGCTGGGGCCGCGCCGGCCGCTCGTGATCGGCGGACGATCGATGGGCGGGCGGGCGGCGTCGATGCTGGCCGCGGACGGATTCGCGGCCGACGGGCTATTGCTTCTCGCGTATCCGCTCCATCCGCCCGGTAAGCCCGAGCAGCTACGCGACGCTCATCTCCCGCGGATCACGATGCCGGTGCTTTGTTTCAGCGGTACCCGCGACCCATTCTGCACGCCCGCGTTGATGGAGCGGGTGTTGAAGACCGTGAGGACGCGGTGGGAGATGCACTGGCTCGAAGGCGCCGATCACAGCTTCCACGTGCTCAAGTCGAGCGGGCGGAACGACGCGGCCGTTCTCGAGGAAGTGGGCACAGCGACAGCCGCGTGGGTACCCAGCCTGCCAATTGGCTAACGCTGCCAACTCATTTCCCTCTGATCGTTCGACAAAAACTCGACGCAGATGACGCAGATTTGAAAAGCGATTCCGCAGATGAAACCAAAGAATGCAACGAGGGCCGCACCGTTCAATCTGCGGGATCGCAGTTCAGATCTGCGTCATCCGCGTTCAACTTTCTCACACGACAGCGTGGCTCAACCGCGCGAACGACGCCGACGTGCGCCCGGTCGAGCAGATCTCAAAAACCCGGCGGACGCTCGCCCACCACGTTGAACGCCCGCTCCAGCGCCATGCCGGCCTGCACGAGGCGCCCCTCCTCGAACAGCGGCGCCATCAGCGTGACGCCGTGCGGCACGCGCCGCGGCGGATTGAACTTGGGCAGCGGATTGTTCGGGTCCGGCGCCCAGTCGCTCCGCGCCTCCGACACCTTCACGAATCCCGCGCGCAGCGTGAGCGACGGATGGCCCGTGAAGTTCGAGATCGTCAGCATCTCGTCGCGCAGCGACGGCACGAGCAGCAGATCGACCTGCGCGAACAACTCGCGCCATCTCCGCCGCGACCATCCGGCGGAACCGATCCGCCTGCACGAAGTCCACCGCCGAGAGGAACCGCGCCTCGCGGAAGAGATTCGGCCACGCGTCGGGGACCTGCGCCTTCAGCTGATCGACGCGCGCCGCTCAGCGTGAGCTCCTCGAACGCCGCCGCGGCTTCGGCGAACAGGATCACGTTGCAGCGAGTCGTACGGCCAGTCGGGAAGCGACACCTCGACCGGGATCATGCCGACCGACTTCGACCGTCGTCGAGCGCGGCGCGGTCGACGTCGGTCGCCGGCGGCTCCTTCATCCACGCCGGGAAGTAGCCGACGCGCAGCCCCTTCACGCTCGTCGTTCGCGTCGAAGTCGAGATGGCTCGGCACGCTCGCGAGATCGCCGGCGTCGGGGCCCGAGATCGCGTGCAGCACGAGCATCGTGTCCTCGACGCTGCGCGTCATCGGGCCGAGCTTGTCGAGCGACCAGCAGAGCGTCATCGCCCCGGTCCGCGGCACGCGGCCGAACGTCGGACGCAGTCCGGTCACGCCGCAGCGCATGCTGGGCGCGACGATGCTGCCGCCCGTCTCGCTGCCGATCGAGAAGCCGACCAGTCCCGCCGCGGTCGCCGCGCCGGGACCGGCGCTCGATCCCGACGCGCCTTCCTCGAGCAGCCACGGATTCATCGTCTGCCCGCCGAACCAGATGTCGTTGAGCGCGAGCGCGCCGAGGCTGAGCTTCGCGATCAGGACGGCGCCGGCTTCGTGGAGGCGCGCGACGACGGCGGCATCGGTTGTCGGCACGCGATTCCGGAAGGGCTCCGCGCCGTATGTCGTCGGGATGCCGGCCGTGTCGAGCAGGTCCTTTCCGCCCCACGGGATGCCGTGCAGCGGGCCGCGATACTTGCCCGCGGCGATCTCGGCGTCGGCCTGTTTCGCCTGCGCGAGCGCGAGGTCGCGCGTGAGCGTGATGACGCAGCGGAGCTTCGGATCGAAACGCTGCGATGCGCTCGAGATAGATGTTCGTGAGCCGCTCGGACGTGAGCTTCCTCGTCTCGATCCAGCGCGAGAGCTGCGTCACCGGTGCAAACGCGATGTCCTCGTCCGAGGATGGGAGGGGAGCGGAGTCCGGGGCACTTCGCACGAAGCGGTCGCGCGACGGGCCGATCTTCTCATTGGGAAGCACCGGATTCCACCTCGTCGCCGGGCGCGACGCTCGCGTCGAGCGGCACCTTCCGCGGCCCGGCGCGACGCTCGAGCAGCGACGCCATCGACGTGCGCCAGCTCGACGCGGCCATCGCACGCTCCGCGTCGGTCAGCGTCACCTGCACGAGCTTCTCCGCCTCGGCGAAGGTGGCCGGCGACACCGCGGGCCCCACCGCGGGCGCGGTTCCGAACGTCGGCGGAGCGCCGGGCGTGCTCGGAACTCCCGATGAGCCCGATGTCGCCGGCGTCTGGGGTGTCCCGCCGCCCCCGCCGCTGCACGCGGCAGCGGCGCCGAGGAATCCGAGCGGCGCTTGGACGATGAAATCACGGCGTGAGCTCACGGGAGATCCTCGTGCGGGAGGGAATCGATCGGCTTGCAAGGCGTTGGTAAGCACGCCGTCCAGCGTGCCCCGCGCAACAGCGCTGAGGCAGCTTCCCACGTTCATATGTCGGGCGTATTGTAGCGGTCATCCCATCGGTTCGCTGCGACGTCGCACGTCCGGAGACTCGCGGGAAAACGGATTCTGATTTTCGGCCTGATGTACCCAGGAGGTTGGATCGTGATCGACGTTGCCAGGACCATCCGAAGCTCGTTGAAAGTCGCGACGCGAGTCGCGCCACTCGTCGCCCTCATCGTCGTCGCCGGGGCTCGAGCGGCGAGCGCGCAGACGGCAACCAAGAAGGTGCTGTCCGTCGACGACTACTCGAAGTGGAAGAGCATCGGCAACCAGTCGATATCTGGTGACGGCAAGTGGGTCGCGTATGTGCTGTCGGCGACGAACACGGCGCCGGCCGACGCGAAGCCCGTGCTTCACCTCGTCCGGCTCGACAACAGCCAGGATCTCGAGATCGCGAACGGCACCGCGCCGGCATTCTCGCCGGACTCCAAGTGGCTCGCGTATCACGGTGGACGCAAGCGGCGGTGGCCGCGGCGGTCGCGGTGGCCGGGGCGGCGGCGGGGGTGGCGGTGGTGGCGCACAGCCGGGTGGTGCGGGCGGGCAGAACGCTCGAGGTGGCACCGGCGCGGCTCCGACGCCTCCACGCCATGTCGAATTGAGAAATCTCGCAACGGGCACTGTGCAGTCGTGGCAGGACATCCAGTCGTTCACCTTCGCCGCGACGTCGAGCCACATCGTACTGCGACGGCGAGCGCCTGGAGCACCGGGCGGCGCGGCGGGTGGTCGCGGCGGCAACGGCGGGGCGCCGGGCGGCGGTGGTCCGGGTGCGGCGGGCGGCGCAGCGAACGCGGAGCCGACCGGCCCGCGCGGCGCCGACGTGATCCTTCACGATCTCGTCACGGGGCGCGACCAGCTCCTCGGCAGTGTGGGCGAAATCGGATTCAACAAGAAGGGCGATCTGCTCGCCTACACCGTCGACGGCGCCGTGCGCGACGGCAACGGGCTGTTCATCCTCGACCTGCGCAACGGCCGCATCTCGACGCTCGACAACGACGCGCGCGTCTACAGCCGCCTCACCTGGAACGACGAAGGCACCGGACTCGCCGTGCTCAAGGGCGTGGACGTCGACAAGATGCGCGAGCGCGACAACATGCTGCTGGCGTATCCGAGCGTCCAGTCGGCGCTCGACGAAATCGAGTACGTGCCGGTGAAATTCGATCCGTCGAAGGCCGACGGATTTCCGAAAGGTTGGGTGCTGAGCGACCGCGCCGCGATCGATTGGAGCGACGACAACAAGCGCATCTTCTTCGGCGCGAAGGAACAAGTGCCGGCGCCCGACACGACGCGCCGCCGCGGCGGCGAAGAAGCCGCGGACGTGGACGTGTGGAACTCGAAGGACGAACGGATTCAGTCGGTGCAGATGACCCGCGCCGACGCGGATCGCAACTTTACCTATCGCGAGGCGTTCAACGTCACGGACCGCAAGTTCGTGACGCTCGCCGACACGAGCATGCGCGAGGTCGAGGTCAGCGCGGACGGCCGCTGGGCCGTCGGGCGCGACACGCGCGGCTACATCTCCGACTACAAAGCGCCGGCCGCGGACATCTACCGAATCAATCCCTCCACCGGCGAGCGGAAGCTGATCCTCAAGAATCAACTGATCGGCCAGCACGTGTTCGGGATCTCGCCGGACGGCAACTACTTGCTCTACTGGAAGGACAGCAAGATCCAGGCGTACACGCTCGACGCCGCGACAACGAAGACACTTGGCGGGGGAGCCACCGTCAGCTTCGTCGACGGCGACTTCGATCATCCGGGAACGAAACCGTCGTTCGGCGTCATGGGCTACACGCGTGACGGCAAGAACGTCGTCGCGATGCACAAGTTCGATCTGTGGCTCGTGCCGCTGGATGGATCGCCGGCGAAGAACCTCACCAACGGCGCAGGCGACAAGAACGAGATTCGCTTCCGCTATGTCGCGACGGAGCCCGACTCCAACGGCGTCGGCGGCGGCGGAGGCGGGGCACCAGGCGGCGGTGGTGGCCGCGGCGGGCGTGGTGGTAGCCGAAGCACGATCGACCTGTCGAAGCCGATTCTCCTGTCGGCCTACGGCGAGTACACGAAGAAGGCCGGGTTCTATCAGCTCGCCGACGGCCAGCTCAAGGAGCTCGTCTACGACGACGCCGCGTACTCGAATCCGCAGAAGGCGGCAAAGGCCGACACGTACCTCTTTACGCGGCAGACGTTCACCGAATTCCCCGACCTGCGCGTGTCGGGCCTCGACCTGAAGGACGAGAAGAAGATCTCGAACGCGAACCCGCAGCAGTCCGAGTACCTGTGGGGGCATCGCATCCTGTTCGACTTCAAGGACCACGACGGCCACAAGCTCCAGGGCTTCCTCACGATCCCGGACGACTACAAGCCGGGTGAGAAGCGCCCGATGCTGGTGAATTTCTACGAGAAGAACTCGCAGAACTTGAATCGGTATTCGGCGCCGTCGTATCTCACCGGCATGGGATCGATGCCGATCGAAGCGACGAGCCGGGGTTACGTCACGATGATCCCCGACGTGTACTTCCATACCGGGCGCTCGCACAGCGACATGCTCGACGCCGTCGAGGCCGCGGTGAAGAAGGTGATCGCGATGGGCTACGTCGATCCGAAGAAGATCGGGATCAATGGACACAGCTACGGCGGCGAGGGCGCGGCCTTTATCGGCACGCGATCTCGCTTGTTCGCGGCGGTCGGTGTAGGCGCCGGCGTCACGGATCTCTATGAAGACTTCAGCCAGAACTGGGGCTGGGCGTATCAGGTGCCGGGCGGCAGCGGCGCTAACGGCAACGACTACTACCTGTACGGACAAGGGCGCTGGGGATTCTCGCCCTGGGAGAAACCCGACGTCTACATGTTCGAGTCCGCGCTGACGCACGTGCCCGAGGTGACGGCGCCCTTCCTCATCATGCACGGCACAGCCGATCCGACGGTCGCGTTCCAGAACGGCCTCGGCCTCTACAACGCGATGCGCTACAACGGCAAGAACGCGGTGCTGCTCGCCTACGTCGGCGAGGGACACGGGCTGCGTGGCTTGGGGAACCGAAAGGACCTGACGATTCGCTACTTCCAGTTCTTTGACCATTACCTGAAAGGCGCGCCGGCTGCGAAGTGGATGACGGACGGGGTGCCGTTCCTTCAGAAGGAGGCCGGGCAGACGGCGGGCCAGGGCGTGGTTCCGTAGCGTCGGCGGGATTGGGGGTTGCTCAGGCCTCCGTGGCGCGCTCTAGCAGCGGCAGCAGCGTCTCGAGCTCCACGGGCTTCACGAGGTGCGCGGCGAAGCCGGCATGCCGCGACCGAACCAGATCGGTCGGCTGGCCATAGCCGGTGATGGCGATTAGTTCCTGCGCGGGATGGGCGCGCCGCAGCGCGCCCGCGAGCTCGTAGCCGTCCATCCCGGGCAAGCCGATGTCCACGAGGACCACGCGCGGGTTCAGCTGGTCGGCGGCTGCGAGCGCCGCCGGCCCGTCGCTCACCGCGGTAACCTCGAAGCCGTACGCGCGCAGAAGTCGGGAGAGACTTCGGCGCGCGTCCTCGTTGTCGTCGACGATCAGCACCGATCGCTCGCGATCAGGCTCGGTGGCCGGCCGCGCGCGGTCGGCCGACGACCGCGCCGACGGGCGCGAGGACTCGATGCTCGCCGGCAGCTCGATGACGACCGCCGTTCCCTTCCCCGGTCCGTCGCTCTCCGCGTGCACCGTGCCGCCGTGCAAGGTCACGAGATTGCGAACGATTGTCAGGCCGAGCCCGAGACCGCTCTGCGCGCGGTCGGCCGCCTGCCCGCGCTGCTCGAACAGGTCGAACACGCGATCGAGCATCTCGGCTTCGATGCCCTTTCCCCGGTCGCGAACGCGGATCACGACGCGATCCCCGCACCGCTCGGCGGACAAGCGGGTTTCTTCCCTGTCGGCGCTGAATTTCGCCGCGTTCGTCAGGAGGTTCGTGAGCGATTGCACGAGACGCGCGTGGTCGCCGACGACGATGAGCCCCGCCGGGACGTCGACCGTGAGCACCTGGTGCTTTTCTTGGAACAGCGGGCGCGCGACCTCCGCCGCCTGCGCGGCGACGGCGGCGATGTCCAACGCCTCCATGTCCAGCTCGACCCGGCCGCGCGTGATGCGCGAGACGTCGAGGAGGTCGTCGACGAGCCGGCGCAGGTGCGCGACCTGCCGCTCGATCAGCTCCAGCTCCTCGTCCTCCGGGCCCCGGTGGCGCAGGATTTCCAACGCGGTCACGATCGGTGCGAGCGGATTTCGGAGCTCGTGGCCGAGCATGGCCATGAACTCGTCCTTGAAGTGCACCTTGGTTTCGGCATTCCGCGCGGCCTCCTCGTGCGCGCGCGCCTCGGTCACATCCTCACAGACGATGAACGCGGTCGGGCCGTCCGGCCCCGGAGCGACGCGCGCCGTTTCCTTCACCCACATGACGGCGCCGTCCCGGCGAATCTTGCGGAACGCAAACTGCCGCACGTCGCCGGGCTCGTCGAACAAGGCGGCGAGATGGCGCTTCACCGGGTTTCGATCGTCCGGATGGACTATCTCCAGCACATTCGTGTCGACGAGCTCGACGGCCGTATAGCCGAGGTGCTGCTCGGCGAACGCATTCACGCTGCGAACGGCGCCGGAACGGTCCACCGTGAAGAACATCGACGGGGTGGCATCATAGAACAGGCGAAAGCGGTTCTCGCTCGTGCGAAGCTCGGCCTCGGTGCGTTCGCGTTCACGGAGGAGCGCGACCTTCATCAGCGCGAGGCTGGTCTGGCTCGCGACGCCCGCGACGAATTCAATCTCGTCGGGCGTCCATCCGCGATCTTCGGTCACCTGGTTGAATACCAACAGGTAGCTGCCATCGTGGTACCGTCCAAACGGGTACCAGAGCAGACGCTGAATCGACATGTGCTCGTGCAGGAGCGTGTCGGCGCCGTCGACGGCGAGGACGGGGTGCACGGCGGTGCGGCCGCTTTGGAGCCATTCCCCCGACCGCGCCAACTCGCGGGCGGCGGTCGGGAAAAGGTTCAGCGAATAGCTATTCGTCGGCGGCGGGACGCGGGTGGCATCCGGCACCCACTCGCAGAGGGCAACGGCGGTCCCGCGCGAGAGACGGACGTCATAGATCGCCGCCCGGTCGACGCCGAGCGTCGACCCCGCGATGTCGACGAGCGATTGCAAGATCTCGCCCGCGGTGTTGCCGCGCAGTACGGCGTCCGACAGCCGATTGACCGCGTGCGACAGCTCGAGACGGCGATCCGGAGATGCGAGGTGCGACATCTGGCACGTTGCTGTGAGAGCCGGTCCACCCACACCTTCCCCGCGCTGGGCCGGAAAAGGTGCAGCGGCACTGAATCCGCGACGCCCATAGTTTATGGCAGCCGGCTCAGGTTTGCGAAACCGGCCATTCGGCCGTTTCACCAACGTTCGGAACCATTCCTCGGAGCTTTAATGCGCAGCACTGTCGCCCTGGTCGGTTTCGCCGTTGCCGTCGCCACGAGCGCTCCTCTCGCCGCTCAGGGCGGTGGACGCGGCGGCGGACGCGGCACGGCGATTCCGGCGGGCCAGTCCTGCCCGCCCGGCACGACGGAGATTCGCCCGCGCAGTTGCATGGCGCCGGATGGAACCCCGCCGAGCATTCTCGATTACCGGCCGAAGTCGACGTTGATCGTGCCCGCGCACATGGTGCCGACCGCCAAGTTTCCGGCGATCGATTTCCACGGACATCCGGGGAATCTCATCGCCTCGGCGGAAGGGCTCGCGTCGCTCAAGGGTTCGCTCGACAGCTTGAACGTGCGGATGATGATCAGCGCGGACAATCTGTCGGGTGACAGGTTGAAGAGCGTCCTCGCGGCGGTGGCGGCGTCGCCCGCGATGAAGGAGCGGGTGCGCATTCTCGCCGGGATCAATTTCAGAAACGTGGGTCCGGAGTGGGGGGCCGGTGCGATCAAGCAGCTCGACGCCGACGTCGCCGCCGGCGCTGTCGGGGTGGGCGAGATCTCGAAGAGCCTCGGCCTGTCGGTTCGCAAGCCCGACGGCTCGCGGCTACGCATCGACGACCCCGAGCTCGATCCGATCTGGGACGAGTGCGCGCGGCTCGGCCTTCCGGTGTTCATTCACACCGCCGATCCGCAGGAATTCTTCAAGCCGATCGACTACTCGAACGAGCGGTGGCTCGAGCTCTCGCTGTTCGCGGACCGGCGCTACCCGCAGGACAAGTTTCCGAGCTTCGAGGAGCTGATGACCGAGCGGGACAACCTGTTCCGCAAGCATCCCAAGACGACGTTCGTCGCCGCGCACATGGGGTGGCACGCGAACGACCTCGGCGCGCTGTCGAAGATGCTGGACGAAATGCCGAACGTGTACACCGAAGTCGGCGCGGTGCTGTACGACATCGGACGCCAGCCGCGCGCGGCGCACGACTTCTTCATCAAGTATCAGGACCGGATTCTCTTCGGCAAGGACTCGTTCCAGCCGGAGGAATACCCCTATTACTGGCGCGTCTTCGAGACGAACGACGACTACTTCGATTATTATCGTCCGTACCACGCGTTCTGGAAGCTCTACGGCATCGGGCTGCCGGACAGCGTACTCAAAAAGGTCTATTTCGAGAATGCACTCAAAATCACCAAGGGGATTCCGCAGAATGGCTGGCCGAAATAGGTGGACACGTGGACGGGTGAGCCGATGGACGACGCTGACGATGGCGACGCTGCTGGCGTGCGTCGCCAGCTGCAACGAAAAGCCGCCTGCAGCGTCCGACACCGCCAAGGCGGCCGCAAATGCTCCCGCGGCGGCCGCGCCGGCCAACGCCGCCGCACCGGACTCCTTCCGTGTGGCTTTTCAGACGACGCGTGGGAACTTCGTCGTTCAGGTGAACCGCGCCTGGGCGCCGCTCGGCGCTGATCGACTCTACCAGTTGGTCGGCCAACAGTTCTTCGACGGTGAGAAATTCTTCCGCGTCGTTCCCGGGTTCGTGGCGCAGTTCGGGTTGAACGGCGATCCAAAACGCAACGAGGCGTGGGACTCGCACCTTCTCGACGACTCGGTCCGGCACACGAACGCGAAAGGCACGCTCACATTCGCCGCGATGGCCGTGCCGAACTCGCGCAGCCACCAGTTGTTCTTCAACCTGAAGGACAACCCCGGCCTCGACCGCATGGGCTTCGCGCCGATCGGCGTGGTCGTCGAAGGACAGTCGGTGGTCGACTCATTGTACAGCGGCTACGGCGAGACGCCCGACCAGACGTCCGTCCAGAACTTGGGCAACTCGTACCTCGACCGGGCGTTTCCCAAGCTCGACGCGATCAAGACGGCGCGGATCGTAACGGCCAAGTAACGTGGGCGGGACCGGCGCGCTGATCGGAGCCGGTGCGTCGGCGTTGATCTGGTTCGGCGCGGACCGCTGGACGAAGACCCTCGCCACGCGTCGCCTGCGCGATCGGATCATCGACTTCGGACGCCTGGGGCGCCTCCGCCGGGTGGCGGCTCGGCACCCGGCGAGTCGCTCCGGATTTCCGGTCGCGTTGATCGTGGTCTGGTGCGGAGCGCTCGCGTGCGCCATCGTTCTTCGCTCGCGCTTCGGATGGTTCGCTCATCCGGGCGCGGTTTTCGGACTGGGAGCGGCGTTCGGCGGCGCAGCCGGCAACCTTCTCGACCTGATTCGACGGCGTCCGATCGTCGACTTCGTGGATGTGCGATGGTGGCCTGTCTTCAACGTCGCGGACGTTGCGATTGTGGGAGGACTGCTGGCCGCGTTTCTGATTCGCGGCTGAACGCGGGATCGGTCCAATGAGACCGATCCTCTTTCAGTGGCGCGGTCTCACCCTGTGGAGCTACCCCGCCCTTCTGTACGTCGGAGTGGTGCTCGGGGTTGTCGCCGGGAACGTCGCCGCGCACGCGGCCGGGATCGACGCGCTCGGCGTGTTCGAGGCCACGTTCCTACTGCTGTTGCCGGCGCTCGTCGGCGCTCGACTCCTTTTCGTCGCGACGCACTGGCGCGAGTTCCGCGGCGACGGGCGCCGCATCTTCGCGCGGTCGGACGGCGGCGCGGCGCAGTACGGCGCGCTGGCGATGATCCTGCCGCTGTCCAGTCCCGGTGACCTCGTTCCTGGGCGTATCGCTCGGCGAATTCTGGGACGCGGCGACCTTCACGATTCTCGTCGGCGCCGTTTTCACGCGGGTCGGCTGCTTCCTGAACGGCTGCTGCGCCGGGCTTCCCGTTCGTCGCTGGGGGATCCGGCTCCCGAATCGCGCCGGCGTGTGGGATCGCCGCGCGCCCACGCAGCTGCTCGAAGCGCTGCTGGCGGCGCTCCTTCTCGCCGGCGCGGCACTCGCTTGGCGCCACCGGCCGTTCGCGGGCGCCGTCTTCCTCGGCGCGGCGGGCGCGTACGCGGCCGGCCGCCTCGGTCTCGAGTCGTTGAGGGAGCGTCCGCCGGAGTCGCGCCGATTGACGATTCATCATGTCCTTTCACTCGCACTCGTCGTGACATGCGGGGCCGTTCTGGCTCACCGATGGCGGTGACACGGCACTAGGGATTCTCGGCTTCATCTCGTTGGGGGAAGAAAGAAATGGCGAACGCTTTCACCGGTGATTTCGACGTCGTCGCGGAGTGCTCGATGCCCGCCGCCAACCGGGTCCTCGCGGCCATGCAGCGCGTGGAGCGGTTCCCGCACTCGATGGCGCTTCACATCGACGACAAGCAGCCGATTCGGCCGGTCGGCGGCGTGAATCCCGTCGGCGTCGAGCTCGTCGACGCCTTCGGCGACCCGACTACGAACCACCGCCGCATCGGACCGCCCGCCGCGCTGTTCGGCGCCGGTGTGGGGACGAACGCGACGATGATGGGATTCGACGCGATCGTGAACGGGGATTTCGTCGGCGCGACGTCGGGCCGATCGTGCCGAGCAACCTTTCCGGCAAGGCGCAGCTCCAGGTGTCGCCGCCGACGATCGAGGTCGCCGATGCGGCGGCGGCGAAGATCCGGATCCGCATGCAGCTCATGGCGCGATACCTCGCGGACCCTGGGACGGCCAAGCTGCCGGAGTTCTTCCGCGGCGAGCTCCAGATCACGACGCCCCTCACACAGACGATCGCCCAGACCGGCAATATCGTCGAGGTCGACCTCAAGGCGAATTCGGTCAACGTCGTGTTCGTGCCGGCGTGGTCGAGCGCGCCGCTCAGCGCGCAGGACGTCGCCGGGCCTCGAGCTGGCGGTTCACAACGTGATCAAGACCGCGGTTCTGCCGTCGAACGTCCCGCTGCCGTCGAACATCAAGCAGGTCGCGTTCAAGACGCTCACGGGCGCGCAATCCGCGCTCACGATGGCGCTGCGCCTCCGGGACGGATCGGCCAACGCCGCCGGCGTCAACAACATGTTTCTCTCCGGCAGCGACGACTTCGCGATCGCGGTCGGCGCCGAGTACGTGCAGGCGGTGCTGCAGCCGACGGCCGATTCGATCCTCGCCCAGCCCGTGCTGCACGCGACGCTATCGTATTCCATACCGTACATCCACACGTTCCACATCTCGTACACGCTGACGCTCAACACGGCGGTGTTCACGCTCGAGCCCGGGAACATCGTCCTGACGGTGACCGGGCACGCGCACACCGATCACGCGCTGCTCCCCGATTTCGACTTCACCGTTCGCTTCCCGTTCAGCCTCGTACCAAACGGGGCCACGGCGAGCCTGGTGGCCGGCGCGATCTCGCTCGACACATCGAGCTGGGTCGTGAACATGTTTCGCGACGCGGCCACGTCCGGCATGTCGACAATTCGAGACCAGGCTGTCGCGGACAGCGGCGCCAACGACACGGTGAACAAGTCGTTCGACGCGCAGTCGGTGCTCGGCGGGATTCTCGACGCGCTGTTGGAGCCGATCTCGCGCAGACACTTTCCGATTTTTTACTTCGGCCACCGCACGACGCTGGCCTACTCGGGCATCGGCATCTCACCGGACGGCATCGTCCTTCACGGCACCATCGGCGTGGCGCCGTGGGCGGCCGCGAACGTCGAGTTCGAGCAAATTCCTGCCGACGGCGGAAATCGGCCGGTCTCCGTCGGAATGTTCCCGCAGGGTCCCGACTACTCGGCGCTCAAGAGCTGGATCCCGGGCGGCTCCATTCACGAGTTCGAATGGAGCTACGGATCAGCGAGCCAGCCTGGGCTCGTCGACGACAATCGGTTCGTCTATCTGCAACCGCCGCCCGCGGCGGAATCGGGCGTCGCGGCAAGATCGACGCTGATCTCGGGCTTCA
Organism: uncultured Gemmatimonadaceae bacterium; assembly: GCA_963789315.1. Lineage (GTDB taxonomy): Bacteria > Gemmatimonadota > Gemmatimonadetes > Gemmatimonadales > Gemmatimonadaceae > JAQBQB01. The sequence continues at coordinate 41,825 of CAWBKI010000017.1, forward strand.
GGCCGATGTGCCTCACCGTTCGCGGAACCCGCGTTACCGCGTCGGGGCTTATCGCGCCGCAAGCCGTGACGGGGAGCGTTTGCAGCTACTCGACCTTCCCGGTCGTCGGCGGCGTCATCGGCGGCAAGTTGTCGGCGATGCCGATGATCGCGGTGACGCATCCCTCGGCGAGACGGTCTCGAAGTCGTTGGCCACACGGCAGCATTGGCGAGCGGCCCCGGCCAGCGCGCGCCGAACCTCGTGGTCACTCGCGGCGCGAACGTCGACCGCGTCGCCGGAATCGTCCGAGCCGTCGCGACGCCAAGCGACCCGACGCGCCGACAGCGATTCTCGTCATCGTGCCGAAGGGTCAGCTCGGCGGCAAGCCGCTGCCGACGGCGCCGCGTACGCCGAGGAGGATCCGGCGTGGGACCAGCTCTTCGGCCCCGCCAAATCGAAGTCGGCGGAGACGCTCATCGTCGGTCCGGACGGCCGCGTCCATTGGCGCCAGGAAGGAGAGGTCGACGCCGCTGCGCTGGCCGCGGCGCTCACCAAGAACCTCGTGCCGGCATCGACACCGCAACTGTCGATGCTCACCGCGAGCGCGAGACTCGGACACGCGCCGCCGAATTTCCTCTTCGAGTACGCCAAGGGAAAGCAGATCACGATTCGAAAAATGGCCGGCCGGCCGACGACGATGGTGTTCTGGCGCGCCGGTTCGGCGCCGAGCATCGACGCGGTCCTCGAGCTGCAACGACAAGCGTCCGGTGGCGACGGGCTGCTGCTGGCCATCAATGACGGAGATCCGGCGGAGGTCGCGGCGAAGACGGCGGCCTCGCACAAGTTCACGGCGCTCGTCGTTCCCGACCCGGCGCGCGAAATCTCCGCCGGCTACGGCGTGACCGTGTGGCCGACAGTCGTGTCGGTCGATTCGATGGGCGTCGTCAGCTCGATTCGCTACGCGAAAATGGAGAACCGCGCCGGCGGCACGAAACCGTCGTACACGGCGCAACCCGACGCGGCACTCCCGACCTCGAGGACCTGAGAAATGAGCGATTCCTATCTGTTGTTGACGCCGGTCCTTGTGCTCGGTGTTCTCGCGCTGGCCGGGTTCGTGGGCTGTGACAAGGTGTTCGGTCTCAGCCACTTCAGCATCGACATTCCACTCGTCGTTGGCGAAACGCTGATGACGCCGAGAAACGATTACACAGGGTGGGTCGGCATGGCGATCGTTCCACAGGGAGAGGACCGGCAAGTCTATGCGATCGCCCGGTACTGCTTGCCGGGCAACGCCGGGAATCACTCCGTGAAGATCGTCGACGGCGACGGGAACGATGTCCCCGATACCACGACCAACGTGAACCTTGCGGGCCAGACGGCCAATCAGTTCGTCTTTGCCTCCATCTCCGGAGTCACACTGAAGGCGAATCTCAAGTACTATGTACTGAGCTACGAGACGACCGGCGGCGATCAATTCTTCGATTTCCCCACGACGATCGTCCCGTCGTCGGACAACTTTTTCACTGTACCGTCCGCGGCGTTCGGCAATCCGACCGGGTCGCCCCCCGATCCCTATACCGAAATGGGGGGGCCGAACAATTCGTACGGCCCGCTCAACATCCAGTACGCGAAGGCGGACTGATACGCCGCACCATTGCCTGTTGCTCGCGGCGTTCTTCGGGTCGGCGCTCGCCATCGGACTCGGTGCGCAGCAGCCAGACTCGTCGGCTTCATTCGAGCGTTCGCTACGCGTCGGCAATACGACTCGCCGCTACCTCGATCGACCTGCCACCCGGTACTGCCGCGCGGCGCCTCGCTCCCGCTCGTCCTGAACTTTCACGGCGGCGGCGGATCGCCGAGCGGTGCGCGAACGCAGAGCGGCTTCTCGACCCTCGGCGCCAAGGCCGGCGCGATCGTCGTGTATCCGGCGGGCAGCGGGCGATTCAGCGACCAGCGGCTGTTGACGTGGAACACCGGCAGCTGCTGCGGCTACGCGCAGTCGGCGAACGTCGATGAGGCGGCGTTCATCCGCTGCGCTGCTCGACACGCTGGAGCGCACCTATCCGATCGACCGCAACCGGATTTTCGCCACGGGTCTCTCGAACGGCGGGATGATGTCGTACCTCGTCGCGTGCCGGCTGGCCGACCGGATCGCCGCGATCGCGGTCGTCTCGGGAGAGCTGTCGATGGACTGCCATCCGTCGCGCCCCGTATCGGTGCTGATCATCCACGGAACGGCCGACGAGAATCTCCCGTACAACGGCGGCGTCGGCAGAAAAGCGCTCGACAAGCATGACGTGCTCCCGGTGTCGTTCGCCGTCGATTCCTGGAAGAAGTTCGACCGGTGTCCGGACGCCGCCCTCACGTCTGCGCACGACGGGGTGACGCACAGCACGTGGTCGCCCTGCGCCGACGGAACGGCCGTCGAGCTATACAAGATCGAGAGCGGCGGGCACGCGTGGCCGGGCGGGCAGCGCATGTCGCGGATCCTCGACGCGCCGAGCAACGCGCTGGACGCGACGCAGGCCGCCTGGGCGTTCTTCGTGGCGCACCCGCGAGCGACAGCGCCGCGCTAGATCGCCTTACGCGGTGGGCGCCTTGTCGAACGATTCGACGAACGCGTCGACCGCCGGCGGCCCCGACCCGATCCCCTCGTCGTGCTTGAAGTACACGAACGCGTCGCTCCACGGTTGCGAGGCGATTCGCCTGCTCCATTCGTCGAGCATCGCCGCATCGTAGTCGAGACGATGCAACCGCACGTATCCCCAACTCGCCGTCGCCACGACCGGCGACGCGAAGTCCGGCTGCTCGGTGATGCACAGCGGAATGTCGCGCTCGCGCAGCACCGCATAGACCTCGTCGTCGAACCAGCTCTCGTGGCGAAACTCGACCGTGTACCGGCGATCCGTCGGAAGCGTGGCGACGAACGCGCGCAGGCGGGGGACGTCGACCTTCAGGTTCGGCGGAAGCTGGAAGAGGATCGGCCCCAAGCGCGCGCCGAGCGCCGACGTGTTCTTGAGCAGGAACTCCGTCGCGCTGGACGCGTCGGGCTTGAGCCGCGCGAAGTGCGTGATGCGCTGGCTGGCCTTGATCGCGAACGTGAACGAATCGGGCACCCGCGCCGCCCAGTCGAGCAGGACGTGCTCGCGCGGCAGTCGGTAGAACGTGTTGTTGATCTCGACGCTCGAAAACCGCCCGGCGTAGAAGGCGAGCATCGCGTCGTCTTTGAGATCAGCCGGGTAGAACGGGCCCCTTCCACTCCTTGAAGGCAAACCCGCTCGTACCGGCCAGCAGCTTCATGCCGATTTGGCCCTGCGCGTCTTGCGGGTCTTGTGCTCCCCTTCCTCCTCCTCTTCCTTGTTCGACGCCTTGGCCTCGCTGAGGCTCTGCTTCAGCGCTTCCATGAGGTCGATGATCTTGCCGCCGCGCTCCGCCGGCGCTTCCTCGGTGATCTCCTGGCCCTGGACCTTCGCCTCGATCGCCTCGAGCTGCCGTTCGCGGACGGTGTCCTTGTACTTCTCGGGGACGAACTCGTCGCTCGCCGACTGCTCGATGAGCTGCTTGGCGAGATTCGAGCTCCGCAGGCTTCACCGTCTCCCTCGGGCACCTCCACCTGGGTCGTCGGGCGCAGCTCGTCGGCGTAGTGCAGCTGCTCCATGACTAGCACGCCGTTGAGCGGCCGCAGCAGTACGAGGTGCTGCTGGCCGCGCGCCGCGTATTGGCCCAGCGCCGCGCGACCCGTTTCGTCCAGCGCCGCGGTGAGCAGACGGTACGCACGGTCGCCTCCCTTGTCCGGCCCGAGGTAGTACGTCTTGTCGAGGTACTCGCGATCGACCTTGGCCAGCGGAACGAACTCGCTGATGTCGATCGTGTTCGTCGCCTTCTCCTCGAGCGCCTTGAGCTCCTCGGGCGTGAGGATCGACGTAGTGGTCCTTCGAGAACTCGTAGCCCTTGACCATTTGGTCTCGCGTGACGATCTCGTTGTCCTTGGGGCAGATGTACTGCTGCTTGAGACGCGTGCCGTCCTTCTTGTGAAGCAGGTTGAACGAGATGTTGGCCTTCGACTCGGCGGCCGAAATAGAGATTCACGGGGACGGACACGAGGCCGAACGAGATCGTGGCCGTGCCGATTGCGCGTGCTGGCATAGGTATCCGGGAAAGAGCTTGGGTGGTCGAGGACGTTGGTCGAGATTGTGCATCGACGCAAGAGCACGCCTGGCCCATTCTGGCCGCGCTCGGCAGGACTCCCGTAGGTTCACCGTCGAACTGACAGATCCGTGTGACGGAAAGCAGCGACGACAACCGGCAGGTAGACAACCTCAGCGCGTACCGTGCCAAGCGGTCGCCGGACACGACGCCCGAACCGATGGGGATCGGTGTCGGCCGTCCCCGGCCGGCTGTTCGTGGTGCACAAGCACGCCGCCCGCCGGCTGCACTTCGACCTTCGCCTGGAGATGGACGGGGTCCTCCGCTCATGGGCGGTGCCGAAAGGGCCGTCGTACGACACGAAGGACAAGCGACTCGCCGTGAAGGTCGAGGATCACCCGCTCGAGTACGGCGACTTCGAGGGCGTCATCCCCGAGGGCAACTACGGCGCGGGTGGCGTCATCGTGTGGGACCGCGGTGAGTGGATCCCCCTCGAGGATTGGCGCGAGGGACTCGCCAAGGGCAAGCTGCTCTTCGAGCTGCGCGGCTACAAGCTTCACGGCAACTGGACGCTCGTGAAGATGAAGAAGAGCGAGAAGGACTGGCTGCTCATCAAGGAGCGCGACTCGTACGTCAAATCGCCCGGCGACCAGTTCGAGGAGACGTCGGTCCTTTCCGGCTTGACCGTCGACGAAGTGAAGCTCGGCCGCAGCCCCGTCTCCGATCTGCGCAAGGCCGTCGAGTCTGTGAAGGCGCCGCGCAACCGAGTCGACCCGAAGACCGTCGAGCCGATGCTGGCCGAGTCGACCGAAAAGGCGTTCACCCGCGACGACTGGATCTTCGAGCTCAAGCTCGACGGCTATCGCTTGATCGCAAGCAAGTCGCGCGGCAAGTCGATGCTCGTCACGCGGAAGGGGAACGACTACACGGCCGTTTTCCCGGAAGTCGCGCGCGCGCTCGACGCGCTTCCGTTCGACGAGATCATCGTCGACGGCGAGGTCGTGTGCCTCGACGACGCCGGCAAGCCAAGCTTCGCGAGGCTCCAGAAACGAGGGACATTGCACAATCCGGCGGAGATCAAACGCGCCGCTGTCGAGCTGCCGGCGACTTTCTTCGCGTTCGATTTCCTCGCGTTCGAGGACTTCGATCTCCGGCCGCTGCCGCTCCGGATCCGCAAAGAGCTTCTCTTGACCGCGCTCCCGAAGCTCGGCGCGATCCATCCCCTCGATCACATCGACCGCGAAGGCGAGGCGTTCCTTGCGCAGGTCGAGAAGATGGGGCTCGAGGGGATTCTGGCGAAGCGCGCCGACGCGCCCTATCGCGCCGGCCGCAGCGACGTCTGGCTCAAGATCAAGGCTGAGAAGAGCGACGAGTTCGTCATCGTCGGCTTCACGAGTCCCAAGGGAGGGCGGTCGCACCTTGGCGCCCTGCAACTCGCCGATTTTGTGAACGGCGAGCTCGTCTACGCCGGGCGCGTGGGCACCGGGTTCGACGACGCGCTTCTCGACGAGCTCGGATCGATGTTCGAGTCGATGATCCGCGAGACGCCGGCGTGCGGCCCACCGATCGGAGCTGGTGGAGCGGCCGCCACAATTCCGGAGACCAAGACGACGACGTGGGTCGAGCCGGTCAACGTGTGCGAGGTTCGTTTTCGCGAGTGGACGCCTGACGGCGTGCTCCGGCACGCCGCGTTCCTGCGGATGCGCTACGACAAGGATCCGCGCGAGTGCGTTCGCCGGGGCACCACCCCTGCACCGGAAAGCGACGCCATGCCAGCCGCCACCCGCGTCAAAGAGCCGCCCGCCCCGGCGAAACAATCGCCGGCCGAGAAGACGTTCAACTTCTCCAACCTCAAGAAGCTTTACTGGCCGAAGGACCGGTATACCAAGGGCGATCTCATCGAGTACTACCGCGCCATCTCGCCGTGGATGCTGCCGTATCTGCGCAACCGCCCGCTGGTGATGACGCGATTTCCCGACGGCATCGACGGCAAGCAGTTCTATCAGAAGGACGCGCCCGAGTTCGCTCCGTCGTGGATCGAGACGATTCCGATCTGGAGCGAGGACACGCAGCGCGACATCCGCTACTTCGTCGCCAACGACGTCGAGTCGCTGCTCTACGTCGCCAACCTCGGCTCGATCCCGATCCACATCTGGAACAGCCGAGTGGGGTCGTTGGAGCAGCCGGATTGGTGCGTGATCGACCTCGATCCGAAGGAGGCGCCGTTCTCCGACGTGATCAAGTGCGCCGTCGTCTTCCGCGCGCTGACGGAGGTCATCGGCCTGCCGAGCTACATCAAGACGACCGGCAAGACGGGTCTCCACATCATGATTCCGCTCGGCCGGCAGCTCACGTACGCGCAGTGCCGGACGATGGGCGAGTTGCTCGCGCGCGTCGCGTTACGAGAACTGGACCCGATTGCGACGATCACGCGCCACGTGAGCAAGCGCGGCGACAAGGTGTACCTCGACTACCTCCAGAATCGCCACGCCCAGCTGATCGTGGCGCCGTTCTGCGTCCGGCCGCTGCCCGGCGCCACGGTGTCGATGCCGCTGCTCTGGGACGAAGTGGACAAGGACCTCGACCCGAAGGACTTCACCATCAAGAACGCGGTCGAGCGAATGGAGCGCCTGAAGCACGATCCGCTGCTTCCGGTCCTCGAGGACAAACCGAACCTCGGCAAGGTCCTCGAGAAGCTTGGCGGGATGCTCGGTGAGGACTAGGGCTTCGGTGTCGCGCGCGCGATCGCGTCGTCGAGCATTTTGACGAGCGCGTCGCGGTCGAGCGTGAAGCGCTGCGTGGAATTCAGCTGGACTATTTCGTTCATGAGCGTTCGCAGCGCGATCGCGCCCTGTCCCGCCTGCGGCACCGGCATGTAGCGCGGCTTCGGGTTCGCGCTCGTGAGCGCGTCGAGCACCGCATCCGCGACCTCGTCGGGCGGCGGATTGTTCTCGAACCCCCGCATCGCGTTGATCGCCGAGCGCATCTGAGCCTCGAACCGCGAGCCCTTCACGACGCTCGTGTCCATCCGCGCGAGGAGATTCTTTCCGATCTCGGTGCCGTAGTTCCCTGGCTCGATGAGGCTCACGCGCACCCCGAGGCGCCCAAGCTCCGCCGCGAGCCCGTCGCCGTAGGCCTCGATCGCGTGCTTGCTCATGCTGTACGGCCCGAGCATCGGGCTGGCCACGATGCCGTTGAGCGAACTGATATTGACGACCCTCCCTTTCGACTCGAGCAGGAGGGGAGCGAACGCCTTGGTGATGCGGTACGGACCGTACACGTTTACGTTGAAGATGAAATCGAGGTCCTTCTCCTCGAGCTCGATGAGCGGGGCGACGACGACGACACCCGCGTTGTTCACCACACCGTAGAGTCCCTTCCCTGCCGTCGTGACCGTCGCGACGGCGGTCGCGATGTCGGTCGGCGACGTGACGTCGAGCTTCACGGCCTGCACGTTCTTGATCGCGTTGAGGTCGTCGAGATCCTTCTGGGCCCGCGCGCCGGCGTAGACGAAGAAGCCGTTCGCCGCGAGCCGCTCCGTGACCTTGCGGCCGATGCCGCTGCTCGCTCCCGTGACGAGCACGGCGCGCTGGGGAATGCTCTGCGCGAACGAGTGCGACGCGAGCGCGGCGACGGCGATACCGACGTTCACAATCCGCGAAATGGTGTCGGCCATGAAATCGGGGCTGGGGCGGCGTGCGACTCAGCGTACCCTTCTTGACCGAAGGGTCACCGTCGTCCCAATCTACGACGCAACGGGGTTGCGAGCGCGACCGGCGGACGATCGCCGCGGCCCCCGCGGTTCGACACACGACACCTCGAGGAGTCGCCTCCATGCTTCGTGCTCACGTTCGCACATTCGTGGCAACTGTTGCGTTCTCCGTCGCCGGCACGCCGTTCGCAGCCGCGCAGGGTGGCGGCGGTGGCCTACCGGACAGCGTGAAGGCACACCGCTGGGACGTCGAACACGAGCTCGAGTCCATCGCCGTCGTCGATCGCAAGGAAATGATCTCGATGCGCGATGGCGTGCGTGTCGCCACCGACGTCTACTATCCGAAGGACGCGTCGCGGAAGTATCCGGCGATCTGGTCGCGTACGCCGTACAACTTCAACTTCTGGGACATTCAAAACGGCGTGCCCCGCGATATGACGACGGTCGTGAACGCGATCAAACGCGGCTACGCGTACGTCGAGATGCAGGAGCGCGGCCATTTCTTTTCCGAGGGGAACTACGACATCCTCGGACCGCCGCTCACCGACGGCGTCGACGAGGTCAAATGGATGACCTCACGGAAGTGGTCGAACGGGAAGATCGGCACGACTGGCTGTTCATCGACGGCCGAGTGGCAGGGTGCGGTCGCGGCGCAGAACACGCCGGGGTACGCGGCGATGAACGTGCAGGGATTCGGCGCCGGCGTCGGACGCGTCGGCCCGTACTACGAGCAGGGCAACTGGTATCGCGGCGGCGCGGTACAGATGCTGTTCATCGACTGGCTGTACGGCGAGCAGAATCAGGTCCGGCCGATGCTGCCGAAGAACGCGACACAGGACGATCTCGTGCGCGAATCCATGTCGTTCGACCTCGCGCAGCATCTGCCGCCGGTGGATTGGTCGAAGGCGTTCTGGACGCTGCCGGAAGAGAACATCATGAAGGACGTCGGCGGACCGCACGGCATCTTCGCGGATTCGATGCCGGTGGCGACGGGCGGCGCGATGATCAAGCGCGCGCCGAACGATCCGGCGTGGTATCGCGGTGGGCTTGTTCCACGACAACATGCGGATCAACATCCCGGGCCTGTGGTTCATGTCGTGGTACGACGTGTCGGTCGGGCCGAATCTGGCGATGTACAACCTCGTGCGCAGCACGGCCAAGGGCGCCGCGGCGAATCAGCAATGGGCCGTCATCGCGCCGACGGGCCACTGCGCGTACACGCGCGCGACGGAGCACACGGTCGTCGGCGAGCGCGACATGGGCGACGCGCGGCTCGCGTACAACGACATCATGTTCGCGTTCTTTGACAAGTTCCTGAAGGGCGAAGGCGGGACGGGCAGATCCTCGACACGATGCCCAAGGTCCGCTACTACACGATGGGGCTGAACAAGTGGCAGACGCTCCGACACGTGGCCGCCGCGCGGCGCGCGAACCGATGACGCTCTATCTCTCGAGCGGCGGGAACGCGAACACATTGAACGGCGACGGTGTGCTGACGAAGACGGCGCCGTCGTCGCGACAAGCCCGACAAGTTCGCCTACGACCCGATGCATCCCGTGATGTCGCACGGCGGCAACGTGTGCTGCCAGGGGAACGCCGTCGGCGCGCGGAGCGATGGACCAGCGGGAGACGGAGGCCCGGCCCGACGTGCTCGTGTTCACGAGCGAACCGTTCAAGCAGGGGATCGAGGTGAGCGGGCCGATCACCCCGACGCTGTATCGTCTCGTCGGACGCCAAGGACACGGACTTCTCGATCAAGATGATCGACGTGTATCCCGACGGCCGAGCGTACAACCTCGACGAGTCGATCCAGCGCGTGCGCTATCGCAACGGATACGACAAGCCGCTCGTGTGGATGGAAGACGGCAAGGTCACCAAGGTGACGTTCCAGCCGCTGAACACGAGCAACTTCTTCGAGACGGGGCACCGGCTGCGCATCGAGATCTCGAGCAGCAACTTCCCGCGGTTCGATCGCAACTTGAACACGGGCGGTCGCAACTACGACGAGACGAAGGCCGTCGTCGCGCACAACAGCGTGCACCACTCGAGCGCAGTATCCGTCGGCGGTCACGCTCACGGTGGTGAGAAAGCCGCAGCCGTAGGGAACGCAAGGGGCGCCGCGGCGAGCGACGCCCCTTGCTGCCACGGCCCACCGTCGCGGTCCGCGGCCGGCGGTGTCCTCGGCGGCAGGCCGTTGGCGACAAGCGACGAATCGGCCCCGGTGACAATTCTGAAATCCGGGGTCAGCAACTTGCACCTGTCAGCGGCCGCGCTCGGGGACCGGCTCGTAGTGGGCACGCGCAAGCGGTTCAAACACGGGCAGATAGGCCTATGGGGTGAGTGGTCCACATCTTCGCCGCGGGGCGGTGGAGGCGGCACGTTGTCGCAACCACGCTTCAGAGTTGTGGCATTGACGCATCAAGGCAGGATCATGGGGCCGATCGACGATCGCCTCGCGCGGATGGCAGGCAGGTCGGATTGACCTTTGTCTCAGCGGCCCTCGGATTCGCCGGGTGCCGGGATCGGGTTGGGTTGCCACAGACAAACGGGGGGAATGAACATGCACATCGTCCACCGGGTTGCGTCAACGGTCGCATTGGCCGGCGCAGCTCTTGGGTTTGCCGGCTGTTCCGACTCGACGATCACTACGCCGAGGGATTTGCGGGCGCCGACGGACGCGCCGGCGCGAGTAGTCACGGTTACACAGGATCTGAACAGCGGCAGTTCCACGCAGCTCTGCGGATTCAGCGCCACGACGGGCACCACCTTCCCGGCGGGACCCTGCAGTGCCGCCTTCGATCTGAATGCCACATTGGCCGGGACGTACAATCCTGGGTGGTTCGTTCCCGCCGGCACGGCGCACTGGGTCGGTCCGCAGGCGGACGCTCCGCAGTATACCACGCCGCCGGGGACCTATCTCTTCCAGACCACGTTCAACATTCCGGCCGGGGCGACTTCTCCGAGCCTGAGCCTGGGAACGCTGGCCGACAACGCGGTGGCCATCTACCTCAACGGCCACTCGGTTGGTCAGCAGACGGCCGCGGATTGTGGCGGCGCGCCGTGCAATTGGGATCTGGCTGGCGAGTTCAATGTCACGGACGCCAACCCCGCCCATTTCGTGACCGGCACCAACACGGTGTCTTTCTATTTGTCTGATACCCGAATCGGCGAGGGGCAAATCGGCGTTGCTCCCGACTTCAACTGCGCCGAGGGCCCGCAGGGCTCCTCGCCGCTACCGAACAAACTCGCGAAGGACGGCGGGACGTGGGTCGTCGCGACGTGCTTCAACCCGGGTGGCCTCTGGTACTCGGGAACTGCCAGCTACACGCCGTTCGTACCGCCGCCCGCGATTCCGCTCTTCGTCATCGGCGACCTGCAGGATCACAAGATCGGCGACAACGTGTACTTCTGGGGCGCGCAGTGGTGGAAGAACAATCCCGTCAGCGGCATCTTCGACAACGGCTGGGAGTCGTTCAAGGGCTTCGCCGACGTCGTGAACGGCTCCTGCGGCAGCACGTGGGAGTCCCTGCCGGGCAACAGCTCCAAGCCACCGAAGTCGATCGGCTCGGACATCGCGATCATCGTCACGAGCACTGTGACCAAGAACGGCAACAACGAGGGCGGCAACATCGTGCAGATTCTCATCGTGCACACGGATCCGGGTTACGCCGGCAATCCGGGTCACACGGGGACCGGCACGGTCACCAGTGTGGTCTGCTCCAACATCATCTAGGCGCCTTCCGTAGCAACGACCGAGGGGCCGAAAATGCGACTGCGTTTTCGGCCCCTCGAAGTTCTTGCGCCGCCGTGGATGGCTACCTCAGCGGCAGCACGACCCACCACGGATAGTCGGCGCTGTGCGAATGCGCGACCGCCGCGACCCAAATGCCCTGGTACTTGCTCCCGGCCGGCGGCGCCACGGTCACGATGTAGAGCGCGCCGGGCAGCGACGGGAATTGAAACTGGCCGTTCGCGTCCGTCGTCACCGAGGCGACTTCGACGCCGACACCCAGCGTGTCGCTCGCCGTCGATTGGACGTGCGTGTACGCCGTGAGACGCGCGCCGACGATGCGCGGCAGCGTCGACAACGTGTCGCTTCCAGCCGGAAGCGTGGCGTGCCCCAAGATCGTGCCGTGAAACGACCCCGGCGAAGGAGTCGGCGGTGGCGTCGTGACGGGGTTGCTGTCGTTCGTCGCCCCGGGGACGAGTCCCGCCAACGGCGAAGAAATCGGTCCCGTTCCTACCGTGTCGCTACCGCACGCGACCGCGAGACCAACCATTCCAACGGCGCATGCAATCGTCCAACGTTTGACGCTCAAACTCACTGATGGCTCCTGGAGGGTTCTGCTTGATAAACCGCGAATCGGCGCGATGGGTCACCCGTCGCTAAGATCGATGAACCGCGAGCTCGCATCCTTGACCGGCCCGACGCTCGCGATATGGTGGCGATGGTTCCAACTGCCAACCGAGTGGCGAAACGGAGCGTACTGTGGTTAGGCCTTGGGACGACCCATCGAGGAGCGCTCGTGACCTTGACACATAGACTAACGACGTGTTTCGCGCTTGCCGGCGCGTTGACGGCCTGCTCCAACACGGATGGCCCCGGTCAAACGCCCAACGTGACGCTCTCGGGCGCCGAACAACTGATCAGCACGTCCGGAAACGACTTCTCGTTCGCGTTACTCAACCAGGTGGCGAAAAGTGACCACGGGAACGTCTTCGTCTCACCGCTGAGCGCGTCGATGTCGCTCGGCATGGCGATGAACGGCGCATCCGGCGGGACGTTCGACGGGATGCGATCCGCGCTGCGTCTCGGGACCGGCGACATGGGGCAGCTCGACGCGGGCTATCAAGGATTGATCGCGCGCCTTCGCGGGCTCGACGCCACGACGACGTTCCAGATCGCGAATTCGGTCTGGTACCGGAACACGTTCTCCTTCAAGCAACCTTTCCTCGACACGACGAAGAAGTACTTCGACGCCCAGGTGCAGGGGCTCGACTTCACCAACGTCCCGGCCTCGCTCTCGACCATCAACGGATGGGTGAACTCGAACACCGGCGGCAAGATCCCGACGATCCTCGACGACATCTCGGCCGACGAGGTGATGTTCCTGATCAACGCCATCTACTTCAAGGGGGCGTGGCAGTACCAGTACGATCCGAAGGCGACCGCGCCGAGCACGTTCACGGCGGCCGACGGCACGGTGCAAACCGTGCCGTTCATGAACCGGCCGGAGCACATGAAGCCGGAGTTTCGGGTCGGCTCGTCGCAGGGCTTGGCGATCGCCGAACTCCCCTACGGCAATGGCGCCTTCGCGATGGACATCGTTCTGGTTCCATTCGATCCGAAGGCGAGCATCGACTCCGTCGCCGCCCGGCTCGACGCGAGCGCGTGGTCGGCGCTGGTCGCGAGCCTGAACGACACCGACGAAGCGTTCGCCATGCCCAAGTTCACCATGTCGTACGACCGCATGCTCAACGACGACCTGTCCGCGCTCGGCATGGGCGTCGCGTTCACTGATCAGGCGAGCTTCTCAGGAATGTCGGCCGTTCCGCTCAAGCTGTCGTTCGTGAAACAGAAGGCGTTCGTCGCCGTCGACGAGACGGGAACGACCGCGGGCGCCTCGACCGTGACGGGCGTCGTGGCGACGGCCCTCCAGCAGATGCGCATCGATCACCAATTCCTTTTCGTCATTCGCGAGCGACAGACGGGCACGATTGTCTTCATGGGGAAGATGCTCAAGATCCCGTCGTAGCCGGGCTCACCCGCGCCGAGACTATTTGAACAGGTCCAGCGACTTCTGAAAGACCTGCCAGACGCCCCACGCGAGCGGGATCCCGACCAACGCCCACGCGCCGACGAGCTCGAGCGCGCGTCCGCCGGAACCGCGAGACTCGGTCTGATTCGTTCGTCATCGGTGCCTCCTGGTCACGCGACGGCGGTAGCTGGCCGCCGTAAACTCGGCGGTCACGTGGCGCTCGTCGACGGGCCGAACGAGCAGGTTGCAGACGAGGCCGACGACCAGCAGGGCCGCCATGATGTACATCGTCGTCGTGTACGCGCCGGCCTTCGGCACGCCGTGCGCAATCTCGTATTCGCGAATGTAGTTGACGAGCACCGGCCCGATGACGCCGGCCGTCGACCAGGCGGTGAGCAACCGGCCGTGGATCGCGCCGACCTGGATCGTGCCGAACATGTCGCGCAGGTACGCGGGGATCGTGGCGAACCCGCCGCCGTACATGCTGATGATCACCACGTAGCCGATCACGAACAGCGCGACGTTGCCCGGCCCGGCCGGTCGACGGCACCAGCGCGTACAGCGCGGCGCCAAGCAGGAAGAACGTCGCGTACACGCCCTTGCGGCCGATGACGTCGGAGAGCGACGACCAGAAGAATCGGCCGATCATGTTCGCCAGGCTGAGCAGTCCGACGAAGCCCGCCGCGGCGCCGATCGAGATCGTGTCCGGGAACATCTCCTGGATCATCGGCGACGCCTGGCCGAGCACGCCGATGCCTGCCGTCACGTTCATGCAGAGCACCATCCACAGCAGCCAGAACTGCGGCGTCGTGATGGCGCGGTCGACGGTGACGTTCCCGGTCGTCACCAGGGCGCGCGGCGGCGGGGGCGTCCATCCCTCGGGCCGCCAGCCCTGGCGCGGCACGCGCACCGTGAACACACCGAACATCATGAAACAGAAATAGAGGATGCCCATCGTCACGAACGCGGACGCGACGCCGGGCACGGTCGCCGTCTTGAAGTACGACATGAGCGTCGTGGACAACGGCGACGCGATCATCGCGCCGCCGCCGAACCCCATGATCGCCATGCCCGTCGCCATCCCGGGACGGTCGGGGAACCACTTGATGAGCGTCGTCACCGGCGAGATGTACCCGATGCCGAGCCCGATGCCGCCGAGGACGCCGTAGCCGAGCAGGAGGAGCCAGAATTGGTGCGTGGCGATGCCGATCGCCGCGACCTCGAACCCGCCGGCGAAGCACAGCGCGGAGACGAACATCGCTTTGCGAGGCCCAACGCGCTCGAGCCACGATCCGAAGAGCGCCGCGGAAAGCCCGAGGAAGACGATCGCGATGCTGAACACCCAGCCGATGGTGCTCAGCTTCCAATCTTCCGGCGCGGAGTGTGTGACGCCGATGCGCTGCGAGAGCGGCAGGTTGAACACGCTGAACGCGTACGCCTGGCCGATCGAGAGGTGGATCGCGAGCGCGGCGGGCGGCACGAGCCACCGCGAGTAGCCCTCGCCGGCAATCGTGTGCTCACGGTCGAGAAACGAAAATAGGCTCATCGAGGGATGACGGGCAGGACGACGTGGCTCGGGTGCGCGGCGTCGTGCAGCAGCTTCTGGTGCGCGACGACGAACGTGCTGTCGCGCTCGTTGTTGCCGCCGGTGTTGAGGTTGCGGTCGTACTTCGGAAAGAAGGACGACGATACCGTCACGCGAATCTTGTGTCCGGGCTCGAACACGCGCGACGTGAACCAGAGGTCGAGGTCGTATTGCTCGACGCTTCCGGGAGTGAGCGGCACTTCCTTGTCGAATCCCTTGCGGAATCGCGCGCGCATCGGGCCGTCCTGGACGCGCTCGGCGTGGCCGTCCGGAAAGACGTCGAGGAGCATCACGTTCCAGTCGGTGTCCTTGGCATCGGTGGCGGCCCACAGGGTCGCGGACATCTGCCCCGTCACCTCGATCGGCTTGGTGAGCGCCTTGGACGTGAACACCAGTTCGTCGCGTCGCGACGCGTTGAGCGACGCATAATCTTCGTTGAGGGACTCCTCGAGCTCCCGCGAGTCGATCAGGAACGGCGTGGGGTTCGCCGGATCATAGGTGAACGTGTCGACGGCTGCTCCGGTCGGCGGAATCGTGTCGAGTGTGCCGTTGCCCGCACTCGTGTTCGCGCCTCCAGCCGACGAGACGTACCACTTCGTGGGCACGGCACGCGCGATAGGCCACGCCGCTTCCTTGCGCCACGTGTTGTCGCCGAAGACGAAGTCGTCGAACGGCGGCTCCTTGTCGACGCCGTTGTCCTTGCCGAGGAGGTAGTGGTCGAACCAGCGGAGTTGGAGCCGGCGCGTGTCGACGCGCGACTGCGGGCCGAAGTCGCCGCTGACGTAGTCGACACCCTTGTGCGCGCCGGGTCCCATGACGAGGCGGACGAACGGATGGTTCGGCACGGCGAGCAGCGCGTTTGTGTAGTCGATCGGACCGCGCGAGTCGTCGTACCAGCCGGCGATCTGGAGCACGGGCGCGCGGACCTTCGCGACGTTCGTCGAGACGGCGTGGGCGCGCCAGTACGCGTCGAGCGTCGGATGCGCGACCCAGCGGTCCCAGAGCGGAACGTCGCCGCACCCGAGTCGCTGCGGCAGGTCGATCAACGGCAAATGCGTGAGCGCCGACCCGATGTCGAGGTCCGCGGTGTTCTGCAGCGTGCGCGCGCGCATGAGGCACGCCCAGTCGACGTTGATCGGCGAAAACACCATGTCTTCGTACGGCACGATGCGCCACGGATCGCCGCTCGCTGCCGACGGCGCGAACGCGGCAAGATGGGGCGGCGCGCTCACGGCCGCGTACCACGCGAGTCTTCCCTCGTCGGAGTGACCGATCAGCCCCACCTTACCGTTCGCTCCGGGCAACTTCGCCGCCCACTCGACGGCGTCGTACCCGTCGCGCACGTCGGTGTCATAGTCGCCGAAATCGGCGCCGTCGGACACGTCGCGACCGCGCACGTGCTGCGCGACGAAGATGTATCCGTGCGACGCCCAGAATCGGCCCGCGGGATGGAGGATGCGCGTGTACGGCGTGCGCTGCATGACGACGCCGAACGGACCCTTGCCTACCGGCCGCGCGATGTAGCTGGCCAGCTTCGCGCCGTCGCGCGTCTTCATGAAGACGAGCGTGTCCTCGGTGACCGCGTACTGCGAGTCGGACACCGCGCCCGGCCACAGCGGATACTGCGCCTCGACGACGAACGGCGACCCGCGCCGGACGAGCCGATACCGCCTGCCGCTCGGCTTCCCCTCGGCGAGCATCAAACCGGAGAGCGTGTCGCCGTGCCACGCCGCGGCGAGTGTCTGATTCCGCGCGCCGCTGATGAAAACGGAATCGCCGCGGACGGCCGCGTGGGCGAGGTCGAGCATCGGTTCGCCCGTGCGGCGACGAATGGAGCCCGTGACGCCGCTGCTGTCGGAGGCGAAGTGCGCAAAACCCATGCGACGCCAGCCCTCGAAACCCGGCAGGGGGGTGGAGCCGAGGGCGACATAAGCATCCCAGTCCCCGGCCAGCGACGGCTGCGAGCGGGTGCAGGAGAGGGAGCAGAGGACGAGGGCGGAAACGGCGAATAGGCGGCACATGGCAAGAGAATGCTCGGGAAACGGCGAGGACGCCAGCGTTGGGGCCGTCGCGCCGGGATCGGCATCGCCGCGGCGGGAGCGAGCCCTGCATGGAGCTTGAGCTTGAGCAGGAGCTTTGAGCCGTTGAAAGGTGCGGGCCCGAAGAAAATGGTGCCGCATGCCGCAACGGGACGAGCTACGGTGGGGCATGCGGGATTTCAAGCGACTCGAGATTTGGCGGAGGGCGCATGCCCTGGCGATTGCCCTGCACGAACTCGCGGCTGACTACGGGCGGTTGGGGTACGGGCACCTGAGGTCACAGCTCTTGCGAGCTGCGGATAGCATTGCGACCAACATCGCCGAGGGTTGTGGGTCGGAATCGAACCGCGAGTTTGCGCGCTTTCTCGACATGTCTATCAAGTCGGCGAGCGAGACCGAGAATCACCTGATCAGCGTTCGCGATCTCAAGCTGATGTCTCACGAAAATTGGCACCGCTACTCGACCGAAACGATCGAGATTCGCAGAATGACCTTCGGCTACCGGAAAAGGGTCCTGGAAGACCAGTTGGGATAGCGCCCGTCGGCCCGAGAGTCCTTCCTGTCGAGGCAATGCTCACGGCTCGGCTCAAAGCTCGTGCTCAAGCTCCTGCTCAAGGCAGGGCTCGACCCCCGATCCGCGATGATTGTGTTCTGGCGACCAAGAGCCCATCGAGGTCGTTCGCGCCTTTTCCGGCGACGGGGTATTTTCCCCCCTCCATCACCAGAACCAAGCCGTGCGCATTACCGACATGAATTGGATGCAGGTCGAGCACTACCTCGATCACGACGATCGCGCCGTCCTCCCGCTCGGCAGCACCGAACAGCACAGCCATCTCCGGCTCACCGTCGACTGCATCCTCCCCGAGCGCGTCGGCGCCGAGGCGGCGGAGCCGTTCGGGATCCCGGTGTTTCCCGTCGTCGCGTACGGCGTGACGCCCTACTTCCGCGAGTTTCCGGGCTCCATCTCGCTGCGCGTCGATACGCATCTCAGCGTCGTGCGCGACATCCTCGACAGCATGGCGCACAGCGGGTTCCGGCGGATCCTCATCGTCAACGGCCACGGTGGGAACAGCGCCGTGCAGCAGTGGGTTCCCGAGTGGACCGCCGACCATCCTGATTGCCGGGTGCTCTTTCACAACTGGTGGAACGCGCCGCGCACGTGGGCCAAGGTGCAGGAGATCGATCCGGTTGCGTCGCACGGGTCGTGGATGGAGAACTTTCCGTGGACGCGGCTGCCCGGCGTCGACATGCCGTCGGTGCAGCGGCCGATGGTCGACATCGCGCGAATTCGCGCGCTCGACCCGAAGTCGCTCCGCGACTACATCGGCGACGGCAACTACGGCGGGTTGTATCAGCGGTCCGACGAGGACATGCTCGCGCTCTGGAAGGTCGCGGTCGACGAGACGCGCGCGTTGCTCACCGGTTCGTGGGGCGACGCGGGCTGAACCCGGAGTACCCACGATGCGATTCCTCGTCTGGGGCGCGGGTGCGATCGGCGGAACCCTCGGCGCATACCTCGCGCGCGCCGGCCACGACGTCACGTTCGTCGATACCGTCGCCGACCACGTTTCGGCGATCGACGCCGTCGGCATCTCGATCACCGGGCCGATCACGGAGTTCATGCAGCTGGTGCCGGCGTTCACGCCGCAATCGCTCACCGGCCAGTGGGACACGATCATCCTCGCCACCAAGGCGCATCACACCGAAGCGGCCACCCGCGCGTTGGCGCCGCACTTGACCGACGACGGCTGCGTCGTCTCGGCGCAGAACGGGCTCAACGAGCTCGCGATCGCGCGGATCGTCGGTGACGCGCGAACGGTCGGCTCGTTCGTCAACTTCGGCGCGGACTACATGAAGCCGGGCGTCATCCACTACGGCGGGCGCGGCGCGGTCGTCGTCGGTGAAATCGACGGCCGCATGACGCCTCGCGTCGCCGCCATTCACGACGCGTGGCTCGACTTCGACGATCGCGCCATCGTCACGCCAAACATCTGGGGCTACCTCTGGGGCAAGGAAGCGTACGGCGCGATGCTCTTCGCGACCGCGCTCACCAACGAATCGATCGCCGACGCGCTGGCGATGCCGCGGTACCGGAGCCTGTACGTCGCGCTGGCGCGGGAGATTCTCGCGGTCGCTCGAGCGCGCGGCGTGACGCCGGAAGCGTTCGACGGCTTCGATCCGTCCGCGTACCTGCCGACGGCGCCTGACGACGCGGCCGGAGCGTCACTCGACGCGCTCGTCGCGCACAACCGCAAATCCGCCAAGACCCACAGCGGGATCTGGCGCGACCTCGCCGTCCGCAAGCGCCGAACCGAGGTCGATGCGCAGCTCGGAATCGTCGTCACGCTCGGCAATGAAGCCGGCGTCGCGACGCCGCTCACCGCGCGGCTCGTCGACCTGATCCACGACATCGAGGACGGCCGTCGCCCGCAGTCGCTCGAGACGCTCGACGCGCTCGCCGCCGCCGTGCCCTCGGGTTCGAGCCGCTGATGGAATTCGACTTCAGCGGGAAGACCGTCATCGTCACCGGCGCGGCGCACGGATTCGGCCGCGCGATCAGCCTCGCGTTCGCGCGCCGCGGCGGGAACGTGTGGGCGTGCGACGTGCTGAGCGACGAGCTGCTCGAGACGGAGCGACTCGCGCACGGCCACGATGGCGTGTGCACCACGCGCGTCGTGGACGTCCGCGACAAGACCGCCGTCGACGCGTTCGTGGACGAAGCCGCCGACGCTTCGAACCGCGTCGACATCCTCGTCAACAACGCCGGCGGCGTGCTCGGCCAGGTCGGGCGCCCGCTCGAGCAGATCACGCCGGACGAGTGGCAGCGCATCTTCGACGTCAACGTCAGCGGCGCGTTCTACTGTTCGCAGGCCGTCGCGCCTCGAATGAAGACGGCGCGCTCCGGCCGCATCGTCAACATCTCGAGCGGCGCCGGACTCGGCATCAGCCTCACCGGAATTCAGGCGTACGCGTCGGCCAAGGCGGCGCAGATCGGACTCACGCGTCAGCTCGCGCACGAGCTGGGGCCGTGGAACATCACGGTGAACAACATCGCGCCCGGGTTCGTGCGCTCGAATCCGACGACCGAGCGCCAGTGGGAATCGTACGGCGAGACCGGGCAGCGCGAGCTCGTCGATCGCATCGCGCTCAAGCGACTCGGCACGCCCGACGACATCGCGCACGCGGTGCTCTTCTTCGCGTCGGACTACGCGAGGTGGATCACGGGCCAGGTGCTGTCGATCGACGGCGGCAAGTGATGAGCAGCTTGCCGGCGACCGCTTCGGCTTCCGCGCGCCTGGCTGTCGTGCTCGCGGCTCTCGAGTCGGACCACGATCGCATACTCGCCGAGTTGGTCGAGTTCGCGTCGATTCCGAGCGTGAGCACCGATCCCGCGCACGCCGCCGACGTCGCGGCGGCGACGGGATGGGTCGCGGCGAAGCTCGCGGCCGCCGGACCGATCACGGTCCGCACGATCGCGACGTCCGGCAATCCCGTCGTGTACGGCGAGTGGCTCGGCGCGCCGGGCACGCTGACCGCGCTCGTCTACGGGCACTACGACGTGCAGCCGCCCGACCCGCTCGACCAGTGGCACAGTCCGCCGTTCACGCCGACGATTCGCGATGGACGGCTCTACGCGCGCGGCGTGTCGGACGACAAGGGACCGATGCTCATCCCGATCAAGGTCGCCGAAGCGTTCTTCGCAGTCGGTCGGCGCGCTCCCGATCAACGTGAAGTTCATGTTCGAGGGCGAAGAGGAGATCGGCAGCCCGAGCCTCGACGCGTTCATTCGGGACCACAAGGAACTGCTCGCCGCCGACTTCGTGATCTCCGCCGACGGCGCGATGTGGCGCATCGACGAGCCGTCGCTCACGGTGGCGAGCCGCGGACTCGCGGGGCTCGAGCTGACGCTCACGGCGGCGTCGAAGGACCTGCACTCCGGCCGTCACGGCGGCGCGCGTCGCGAATCCGCTGCACGCGATGGCGCGGTTGATCGCGTCGCTGCACGACGCGAGCGGCCGCGTCGCCGTCGCCGGTTTCTACGACGACGTCCGCGAGCTGTCGCGCGCCGAGCGCGCTGCGATCGCCGCGCTGCCGTTCGACGAGCGGACGTACCTCGCGCAGATCGGCGCGCCGGCCGCGTTCGGCGAGCCGGGATACTCGACACTCGAGCGACAGTGGACGCGGCCGACGCTCGAGATCAACGGCATGTGGGGTGGCTACGCAGGGGCCGGGTCAGAAGACGGTGATCCCGCGCGAGGCGCACGCCAAGATCACGTGTCGCCTCGTGCCCGACCAGGATCCGGCGCGAGTCGTCGCGCTCGTGTCACGGCATCTCGAATCGCACGTGCCGCCGGGCACGCGGCTGTCGATCGCCCCGATGGACCACGGCGCGGGCGCGTCGCACATCGAGCCCGACCATTTCGCGCTCCAGGCTGCCGACCGGGCGCTCCGCGCAGTCTATGGAGTCGGCCGCTGCGGGTGCGCATGGGCGGCACGGTGCCGATCGGCGAGTTGTTCCAGCGCCACATGGGACTGAGCACGGTGTTCTTCTCGTTCTCGACGGCCGACGAAGACTACCACGCGCCGAACGAGTTCTTTCGCGTCCATCGCCTGCACGAAGGACTCGAGGCGTGGGCGCGGTACTGGACGTCCTCGGCGAGGAGCGCGCATGACTGTGGACACGAGATCGTCGAACGCGTCGGCGACCACCGAGCTCGCGCGAGCCGAAGCCGCCGTCGAAGCGCACAGCGCGTCGCTCAAGAAGGAACTCGGCGTCCGCGATCTCGCGCTCACGCAGATCCTGTTCATCGTCGGACTCACCTGGATCGGCGTCGCCGGCAAGCTCGGACCGTCGCACGTCGTGCTTCTGGCTGCTCGCGATCGTGCTGTTCTATCTGCCGTCGGCCGGCGTCGTGATGTACCTCAACAAGCTGATGCCGCTCGAGGGCGGGCTGTATCAGTGGGCCAAGCTCGGCTTCAACGAGACGATCGGCTTCATGCTCGCGTGGAATCTCTGGCTCTACGTGATCGTGATCTCGTCGGAGATCGGCTTCAGTGCACGACGTATCTCTCGTACGCCATCGGGCCGAGCGCGGACTGGATGACGCACGAGCACCTGGTTCGTCGGGCTGTCGGCGGCGGTGATTCTTGCGTTCATGGTCGCCGCGTCGATGATCGGCTTGTCGGTCGGCAAGTGGGTGCACAACATCGGCGGCGTGTTCATGCTGATCGTGTTCGCGGCGCTGCTCATCCTGCCGTTCATCGGACTCGCCACCGGTCACCTGCACGAGTACCACCCGTTCCGCACGGAGATGCCGGCCGTGTCGCTCTTCAACCTGAACATCCTCGGCAAGCTCGGCTTCGGCGCGCTCGGCGGGTTCGAGTACGTCGCGATTCTCGCCGGCGAGACGAGGTCGCCGGCGCGCTCGGTCGGTCGATCGGTGCTGATCGCCGCGCCGATCATCGCGATCATGTTCGTGCTCGGCACGAGCACGGTGGTGGCGTACATCCCGCGGGACCAGATCGATCTGATCGGCCCGATGCCGCAGGTGCTGCGCGTCGGCTTCGGTCCGTTCGGCATCGCCGGCCCGCTGGTGACGATCGCGATCCTGATGACGCTCGGCATGCGCATCGCGCAGGTGAGCGTGAGCTTCACCGCCGTCACGCGACTGCCGATGGTGGCCGGGTGGGATCGCCTGCTGCCGGCGTGGTTCAGCCAGCTGCATTCCAAGTACCGCACGCCGGTGAATTCGATCCTGCTCGTCGGCGTTGTCGCGTTCGGGATCGGCCTTGTGAGCATGATCGGCGTCGGCCAGGCCGAGGCGTTCCAACTGCTCTGGAACGCCGGCGGAATGTTCTACGCGCTCACCTACGTCGTGATGTTCGCGGTGCCGATCTTCGGCCTGCGCGGCGTGACACCGCGCCCGCCGCTCTGGCTCAAGAGTCGCGTCGTTGTCGGGGCTGCTGATGACGGTGCTCTACGTGGCGCTGTCGGTCTTCCCGATCATCGAGGTGAAGAGCGTGACGACGTTCGCGTTCAAGATCTCGCTCGTGATTCTCGTGGCGAACGCCATCGGCATCGGTCTGTACGTCTCGGCCCGCCCGCGTGCGTCGAGTATCGCGGTCACGGAGGCGTAGGCTCTCGGGCCGGGCTGGAACAGCAACTGCTTTACCGCAGAGATGCGGAGGACGCAGAGGACGGCCGCAGAGGCAGGCTCCGTCGCGCAACGGGCCGCGATTCTCTTGTGGAAGCCGCTCGGGGTGCCTCGTCGTGGCAACGTAGGCCTCCACGATACTTCCGGTTGACCGTTGGCTGCCTGCTGCCTCCACACAGCTTGAACAACGCTCGCGGTATCGGTGACTCCGCCGCGGACAAGTGTCATCGGGGTCCGAACACTGGCGAGTCGCCTTTGCTGACGATCCTGTTCACTCCGAACGACGACGAGAGACCTAAAACGGACAGTCCGCGCAGTGGAAGTTGAGGCGCGCGAACCGCGACCCACCGACCACCTGACTCCGAACGCACGCCGGCCGCACCTGCATGTTCGACCAACGGGCAGTGCGCGACAACCGGTCGACTCCGAACATTGGCCGGCGAACCCGACGTTCGGCTCGGCGTGGCGGCACGCCTAGCCGACTAACCGCGAACGACGCACGGCGGCCTTGGGGAGTGGGCCACGTGATCCCGAACCGGCGATGTCGGTGTCGGCGCTCGGGGCGCGCCGAGCGCGAACGATGGCCGGTCAACCGGATGGAAAGGTCATGCCGGTCCGAACGGAGGCTGCTGACCGCGACTGTCCGAACAGACGACCTTACCGCTTGACCACGCGACACCGAACGAAGATTCGCCGATTTGTCACCAGGTCCACTGGTGTCCGAACGCTGGGCGAACTCACCTCGCGCACCGTCGAGTCCGAACGCCGATCGGGCGACTCACCTCCCGGAACTTGGCGTTCCGAACGGCGGGTGCGGCACTTGACCCCGTGCGCGGAGCGTTTTCGGGCGTTCGACGCCTGACTTTACGGGATTATCAACGCGATCGGACTGCCCGACACCGGATTTCCGCCGATTTGCACCGAGATGCCATCGGCGCCCGACGTCGCCGGCGCGGTGTACGTCGCCGTGCAAACGCCGTCCGTACATGTGAATGCGCCGATCGTTCCGCGGGTCACCGCGACATTGAATGCTGCCGGCGTCGCCGACTTGACGGGATTTCGAAAAACGTCTCTGACCGTCACGGTGACGGTTGCCGTACCATTGGCCGCCACGGTGGTCGCCGAAATCCCGACGGTCGATCTGATGGCGTTGGGATCGCTGGCGATTACCTGGACGGTGCGGCTCAAGAGGATCCTGCCGACCGAGTCTGCGGGCGTCGCCAGGCCGCCCGGGCGGCTGCGCGCGCCAGTCAGCGTGTACGACGCCGCGCTGTCCGGCGGCACCCAGATGACGTTGACGTTCCCGTTCGCATCGGTGACGACCGGCGCCGGCATGGAGCCGACCTTGGCGGAAAACTCGATCGTCGCCAGGACGGCGGGCTGGCCGGTAGAGTCCACAACCGTCAGCGAAATCGGGACCTGCGTACTCCCCGCCTTGACGGTGTCCGCGGCGAGCACCGAAACGTTCGCGGCATTGATGACAACCGGTATCTGTGGGGCGAGCGGATTGCTGTCCGGAAGCGCGATGCCGATGATCGACGGCGTGAGCGATCCAGTCGCAGGTGCATTGAGAATTGCCTGCGGCCCAACCCAGGGATCGTGGAATGCGACACCGGTAATCGACGGGACTGTCACCGTTGCGTCGGCGATGATGGCGCCGCGGGCGTCTCGTGCGACCGCTTTGACGGGAATGGAATCCGTCGCCGACAAGAGTAGACTCAACTGCTCGACGTTGACGCGCCGCGCCACTTGGCGGACGATCTCAGTCACGGTGTCGGTCGCTAGAATCGTGGATCCATCGGGCGCCAGCGCTTGGACGATGACGAGCGCCGTGTCGTTTCCGATCGAGATCAACCGCGGCGTTGCCATCGCCCCTGTGACCGGATCATTCGAACCGACGACAGGGCCGACGCGCACGACCGCGGAATCCCCGTGCGACGCCGGGACGAAACGGATGGAGGTGCCCGCGAGTCCGGTTCCCCGATGATCCGCCAGTGTGGCACTCGGGCTCAACGAGTCGCTGAAGCTCCACGACCGCAAGAGGTGTGTCGAGAGGTGGAACGTCAGCGCCTGAGAAACACGCGCGATGAGCGTGTCGGCACACTTTGCCCCCGCCAGGCAGAAGTCCGACGTCGCAATGAGCGTGTCGGGGCCGTTCGACCGCGCGATGTATCGCAGTGTGTCACCTTGCGCGACCGTCGCCGTGTGCGACCCCTGGTGCACCCAACGAACCCCCTGCCCGGCGCGGGGCACGAGCGCACCATTGACGCGCACCAGGCCCGCGGCGATCGCGACCGCCGTGTCGTTGATTGCGGTGAGCGTGGAATCGTGTGTCGTGAGAACTCGGACGCCGCCCACGACGACCGTCTCGTTGCGCGAAGTTGGCGTCGAGACAAATCGCGGGTCGGCTAGCGCGGCCGACACGACGGCGTGTCCGGTTCGCCGGCCGACCAGCCTTCTGCTTCGTCCACTCGACGAATCAGGGTTTCCCGGCGTTGCCAGGCCGACGACGCCGCTGTCCGCCGACGACCAGGCGTACGACAGCGAAAGGATCGGGTTTCCCGCGGCGTCGAACGCCTGCGCCTCAACCAGGTCTGAGTCGCCGACCACCACCGTGTCGCTCGTCACGCTGAACGCGAGCCGCGCACTGAACGTCTGCGGGCCGGTCGGCAGGTTTTCACTGCAGCTCAGGGCAATGAAGACGGCCGCGCAGGCGAGCGGAATGGATCGGCGCATCAGCGGACCCCTCCCAGTGAATTCACACGGATGGAGAGTCCGACACCGACGAGTGTCCGCGCCCTATCACCATCGAGCGTCGCCCCGCTGAAATACCATTCCGATCCGCTCGCCCTTAACGCGACGGCGCGGTACACTGGAACCTCGAGCGTGAGTCCGACGCCTGCACCCGCCGAGCCTGACTTGGAGAAGCTGTAACGCGGCGTGTGCCCGACGACGCCGTTGGGGCCGACGAAGTCGAACCCGGTGGAGTCAACCGAGCGCTGTGCCTGGCCTCCGAACGCGCCGATCGACGGAACGGCGAGCAGGCGACCCCACGCCAGAGGAACGCCAAATGAAACGAAGGCACCTTGCACGGTGCTCAGGTTCCGCGCGATCCGCAGCCACCCCGCGTCGACCGCCCAGTGCGAGCGGCGCAGTGACGCATCGACAGACACGCTGCCGAGGGTGTTGCGATCGAGGGGCAGGGCATTTGCCTGCAACCATTCGCCGCCGACGACGATGCCGCGATCGAACGCGGTGCTAGTGGATGCTGACTGTGCGGTGGCCAGACGGCTAACGGAAACGAGACAAGCAAGGAGAGCGACCGCGCCGCTGGAGGCGCGATGATGGCGAGGCATGTGAGTGGGTGACGGGCGTTGGTGCCAGACTCACGGTCGCCATCGGCGGCGTCACAACCGCAAGATTCAATTACAGTCCATATTTAGGATGCGACACACGAACGCGCGAGGGGGCAGAAAGAAAAAGCTCGCCGGAGGGTCGAGCCCCTGCTTGATCGAATTGTCGGCACGCGTCACCTGTTCAGGGCCGCTCGCGCCGCGCTCACGCCTCGAAACTGCGCCTCCTCGAACAGCGACAGCCCGCTCAGATCCGAGTTGGCGAGATGGAACCCATGTGGGGCGACCCGGGCCACTTCCGACGTCGCCGCCAGAAACCCGACCATCGGCCGCACCATCGCGTGCCCACGCCGCATCACGTCGATTCGCGACACGCACTCACGAATTTCGGGGATGCGCCCGTTCGAGATCCGCCAAGATCCGTTCGACGCAATCGCGCCAGGTGAGCGCGAGCCGAGCGCGCCGCCCGTCGGCAGGCGCCCGGTCGGCCAGCGACACGCTTGGCGATCCAGCCGTTACCTTCCGGCCACGTCAGCGGGCCTTGCTCGTCGTGTGGCCGCGATGCGAAGTAGCGGACGCCCGCCCACGCCGACGTGTCGCCGGCGAGCGCACCGTAGTCGTCGCGACACGCGTAGTCGATGTACCAGCGCATCGCCGGCGTGTCGAGCTGGTGCCGGGCGAGCCAGTCCGCCATCGAAATCCTGTCCAGCGGAGAATCGCGTCGCACGCCGTCCGCCATCGGGATCGTGAACTCGCCGCTGGCGCGATGACATGGCGGCTCCGATGTCTGTGCGGCGGCGGTGGGCGGGCGGACGGCGGGCTGGGCGCGCGATCAGGATACGATCGCCGGACCGGGCGCGAAAGGCGGGAGCGTGCCCTACGGAGAAGAACAGACGAAGTCAGTCGGGACGTGGCGCGATGCCGATCCGCGCCGTCAAGCCGTGATCGACCGGCTTAGGGTCGTTCCCGCAGCTCGAAACGGAAACTCTGCTGCACGAGTTGCGGCACCACTGAGCCGGCAAGCCGGGCCGGGAAAAACCGGGCCCGCCGCAGCGACACGCGGATCGCATCCATGAACAGCTCGTGGATGTGCGACGCGAACTTGATGCTCGGCTCGTCGACTCTGCCCGTCGTGTCGACGACGAACAGCACGCTGACCTCGGCCTCGACCCCCGCCGCGCGGAGCGACTCCGGATATCGCGGCTTCGGGTTGCCGGGCTGCGGCGTCACGGGCTCGTCGACCAGATCCGTCGTGTAGATCCCGTTTTTCACGGTCGGTGCGGGCGGGCGCACGGCGTCGCTCAGCCGCGCCGACCCGTTGTTGAATTCAGAGTCCGCCACGGCCGTCCATCGAGCGTCCTTGGCGTCGATGTCTCGCATTACGTCGGCGACGTCGACCGCCGGGTGGACGTCGGCGACGACGCGATTCGCGATGGCGTCGAACGAGGCCTTGAGCGAGGCGAGCTGCGCCCCGGCCCTCCGTCGCTCGGCCGCCTCACTTCTCTTCGGGGACGCCGGCCTTCTTTCGCGCATGTGCGCCGCATCATCCGGCGCGGCCCGCTCGATCGGCAGCGAGGTGAGGTACCGCACGTGGACGATGGGCGTAGTCTCTCGCGACGACGGGTTCCGCCCGTGCGCGTGCGAACTGGTGCCGCGCGTTGTCATGAGCATGGCGGCGATCAGAACCGCGTGAGCGATCGCGCTGGCTGCTACCGGCCCTGACCGGATCCACCGCGCCGGGCGCGAGCCGACGAGTTCTCGAAGCATGCTGCCAATCCTTCCGATTGTTCATCGGGAGGATTGGCAGGTCGCACGCCGCGCGGTTTGTGTTCGGCCGGTTGCCCGTCCGGGGGGCGACCGCTCGCGCCGGCCTCACTGTGCGCAAACCAGGCGCGGCTTCCGCCGATCGTGGGACCTTTGGACTATACCAATTCGAGCGCGGCTAGATGACGAGAGGCCCGGAGCCACTTGGCTCCGGGCCTCTCGATCGCCAGACGATGGCGCCGCTGTTTACGCTCCCGCGGCGTTCACCATGTCGAAGATCGGCAGGTACATCGCGACGACCATGCCGCCGACCACCACGCCGAGGAACACGATCATCACCGGTTCCATCAACGCGAGAAGTCCCGACACCGCCGCGTCGACCTCTTCGTCGTAGAAGTCGGCGATCTTGGTGAGCATTTCGTCCAGGCCGCCCGTCTGCTCGCCGACCGCGATCATCGAGATCACCATCGGCGGAAAGACCGCGGACTTCTTGAGCGGCGCGGCGATCGTGTCGCCGCCGGCGATCGACGAGCGCGATTCCATGATCGCGTCCTGGATGACCCGGTTGCCCGACGTCTTGGCCGTGATCTCGAGACCGTCGAGGATCGACACACCCGACGAGATCAGCGTGCCGAGCGTGCGCGTGAAGCGCGACACGGCGGACTTGCGGAGCACGTCGCCCAGCACCGGCATCTTCAACAGCAGTTTGTCGATGGTCAGCTTTCCGCCCGCCGTCCGGTAGTAGTTCCGGATCGCGAAGTAGATACCCGCCGCGGCACCGAGGACGATGAACCAATAGCTCTTCAGCCCGCGCGAGATGCCGATCACGATTCGCGTCGGCAGCGGCAGCGCGATGTTCGCGCTGGCGAACATGGTCTCGAACGTCGGGATCACGAAGATGAGCAGCACGGTGATGGCGATCGCCGCCACCGAGATGATCACGCCCGGGTAGATCATGGCGCCCTTCACCTTTCGGACGAGGGCGTCGTTCTTTTCCATGAAGACCGCGAGACGCATGAGGATCGTGTCGAGAATACCGCCCGCCTCACCCGCCGCGACCATGTTGACGTACAACTCGCTGAACGCCCGCGGATGCTTGCGCATGGCGTCGGCCAAGGTGTTGCCCGACTCGACGTCGAACACGACCTGCCGTGTCACGTCCTTGAGCGCGGGGTTCTCGCTCTGGTGCGCCAGAATGTCCAGCGCCTGAACGAGCGGGAGACCCGCGTTGATCATCGTCGAGAACTGGCGCGTGAAGATGACGACGTCGCGCATCTTGATCCTGCCGCCGCGCTTCTTTTGATTCGCGGACCCCTCGTCGATCTTGACGACGTTCAACTTCAGCTGCCGGAGCTGCTTGATGACGTCGTCGCGCGATGGCGCGTCGATCGTGGCCGATTTGAGCTCGCCGTTGACGGCGCGCGCCGTGTACGTGTATTGAGGCATCGATCCCTCGAGAAGGCTGCTTGAACCGCTCTGTGTAAGACGACCGGGGCGGCCGGAAGATTACGGGCCGCCCGTCGTGAGCCGCGTCACCAAATCAACGCGCCCGCTACCGCTTTCCCGCCCCCGCGGCCACCGTCTGCGGCTTGCCCGGCGTGTCTCCCTCGGGCGAGACGCCGATCATGCGCATGATCTCCGACTGGTCGTGGCTGGCGCGGAGCACTTCGTCCAGCGAGACGGTCTTGCTCATATAGAGGTTGTACAGGCCGTCGTTCATCGTCTGCATGCCGTATTTCTTGCCCGACTGCATCATCGAGTAGATCTGGTGGATCTTGTCGTCGCGGATGAGCGCGCGAATCGCCGGCGTCACGACGAGAATCTCCGCCGCCATCGCGCGGCCCTTGCCGCTGAGCTTCGGCAACAGCGTCTGCGTGATGATCCCCTCGAGACTGAACGCGAGCTGGGCGCGCACCTGCGACTGCTGGTGGCTCGGAAAGACGTCGATGATGCGGTTCACCGCCTCGGCCGCGCTGTTCGTGTGCAGCGTCGCGAACGCGAGGTGTCCCGTCTCGGCGATCGTCAGTCCCGCCTGGATCGTCTCGAGATCGCGCATTTCGCCGATGAGCACGACGTCGGGGTCCTGGCGCAGCGCGTACTTGAGCGCGGCCTGGAAGCTCTTGGTGTCCGAGCCGACCTCGCGCTGGTTGACGATGCACGACTGATGCTTGTGAATGAACTCGATCGGATCTTCGATCGTGATCATGTGGCCTTTCATCTGCTTGTTGATCCGGTCGAGCATCGCGGCGAGGGTCGTCGACTTCCCGGAACCCGTCGGGCCGGTGACGAGAATCAGGCCGCGCGGGCGGTCCGACAGGTCGGCGATGACCTTGGGGAGGCCGAGGTCCTCGAAGCTGCGAATGTTGAACGGGATCTGCCGGATCACCATCGAGACGCAGCCGCGCTGCTTGAAGCAGTTGCCGCGGAAGCGCGCCAGGTTCTGGATGCCGAACGAGAAATCGAGCTCGTCCTCCATCTCGAAACGCTTTTTCTGATTTTCCGTGAGCACCGAGTACGCGAGCTGCAGCGTGTCCTTCGGCTGCATCACGATCTCGATGTTCGAGTTGGTGATGTCGCCGTCGATGCGGAACTTCGGACGCTCGCCCGCGGTGACGTGCAAATCGGACGCGTTCCGATCGATCATCTCCTCGAGGAGCAGACGAAGGTTCACTCCCGAAGGGTTGGACGACGAAGGTGTCGACGGCGATGGGGTCATCGAAGGCGGCCTGTAACCGCTTGAGCGTTGTGTGACGGGTGCGGACTGGAACGATTCGTTCCATGGCCACGCCGCCCATCCTGGAAGGACGACGAACGGATCGGTTGGGTCATGCGCGGGACCCCGTACCCGGCGCCGACGTCGGTGCCCGGATCCCTCGCTGACAAGTTTCGGTCGTGCCGCGCCGGAAGTGTAGGCAAAACGCCGCCATCGGCGTCCTGCGAACGCGCAACGAGCATCGAGTGGGAGCATGAAAGAGTTCTCATGCCGACTCGATGCTCGTTACCGCATGTTCGACGCGGTTGGGTGGCGCTTAGAGCGCCGTCACGCCCTCAGGCGGGGGGGCCCACAGGAGCCGTCGCTCCTCCGCCCTTGACCCCGACCAGCACCTCGGCCTTCTCGCGGCCTTTGGCCGGGCTGCGCAGAGATTTCGCCGACCGGTTGGCGCCGAGGCCGATCCACAGAAAGAGCGCGGCGCTGAGCACGTAAAAGGCGCCTGACTTCATCGCGGCCCACGTGAAAGTGCGCTTCAGCTCTGGTTTCACGGCGGCGCGCAACTGAAGTGTGTCCGCGGCGAACAGGAGCAAGGATCCGAGCAACACGACAGCGACCGCGACGCCTAGGCCGCTCAACACGCGAAGCAGGACCCGATCCTCGAGCGCTCGCGCGATCAGCGCCACGATCAGCATCGCCAGGACGGGGTAGCTGATCGCGTTCCCGATCAGGGCGAGAACCCCGAAGCGCCACTGGACGACGTGGGGCATCGGCGGCCACGTCGCATTGACGGTGTCGGCGAAGGGGATGATCAGCAGCAGGCAAGCGACGCCGTAGCCTGCCTTGAGGAGTGTCTGCTCGGCGCTCGTGAAGGGCTTCATGAAGGGATTCTGCCGATTGGGACGACGCCCGTCAATCGGGCTCCTTGACGTGGAAAGGGCCCGCCGTGCTGCGCGGGCCCTTCGTCTATGCCCAGGCTAGGCAGCTTTGCGCCGCCGCCGCCTGACAATCCCGCCGATGCCGACGAGCCCTGTTCCAACCAGGACGAGACTGGCCGGTTCCGGGGTTGTGGTCGGGGCCCCTCCCCCACCTGGCGGAGATGCGTCGCCGACGAATCCGATGAGATTCTTCGTGAGATTTTGCGAGTTTACGTCGATGTCGCCTTGCATGAAGTTGACGTCGAAGATCGTGGTCAGGGCGCCGAGCGGGGCATTCGTCAGTTCCCCATGACCGAACGCGATTCCCGCTCCTTCCCCTGTCCCATCGTCGGTGATGAACTGTCCGCTCCCGTGTCCGTTGAAACCGCCGGGCGCCAGGTAAGTGACCGACGATACGGCATTGGGGCCGGTGAACGGCGCGTCAACGTTTTCGGTTGAACCCGGCACGACGAAACTGAGGACTCCACCGCCGGCGGCCGAGATCAGCGCGAGAACGGAGGCGTCGCGGGTGGTGAAACTTTGATTCTCACCCATGACGAACATTGCGCCGCCGCCCTGGAGGAAGGCCAGATACTCCGACTGGTCGGCGCCGGTCAACGCGAGGTTGTTCGAGAAGCGAATGTCCCAGACCTGGCTGAAACCGGCGAGGCTGGCTGGAACGCCGTCCACCACTGTCGGGTTCACGCCGATCGCGTTGAACAGGGCCACGAGGTTGTTCGTAATTCGGACGTGGTACCCGGTTCGCTCGTCCCGGACGACCCATTGATGATCAGAACCTGCGCCGAGACCTGGGTTGCGGGCACCGCCATGGCCATGCCGCCAACGAAGGCTGCCGCGAGCCAACGCCTTCCTCGCATCATCTAAAACCTCTCCTGAAGGGGCGAATACGCCGGGGGTTGAGAGGGCTGCAGGGGGCCCATCAGCATCCCTCGTGCCCGTGACATACGCCACAGCGTCGCGGCTCCGGGTCGCAACGTTCGGCTCCAGCTAAGTCTCGTTCCAATCGTGGCTTCGGCGGCGGCAAACGCCCCTGACCCGCTCGCGCGCTGCGACCTGGCTCACAGACAAATCTCCCCTCGGCCTGTTGCGAAACCGCAACAACTCTGTGGGGTGCGCAGCCCGAATCGACCGTTACAAGCGGGCGGAAATCAGCCGCAACAGGGGCGCGGGCGACCACGGGCCGTGAACGCGGAGACGACTATTCCGGGGCGACGCTAATGCCAAGTTCGTACACCGGCCGGCCGCGGCGTAGCCGAGTTCGCACTAACAGGTATCGACTATCGCCTACCGAGGGCCGGGCAGCGAGCTCGCAGGCGGCATGTACAAAGTTCTCATGCCGACTCCGTACTGGATGGGCGACGCGCTACGCCGACGTCTCGCGGATCATCTGTTCGGTGGTGGTGATGCCTTTCATCACCTTGAGCCACGCGTCCATGCGCAGGGTCAGCATGCCCTCTTCGATCGCCCCCTCGCGAATCTCCGCGGCGCCGACGTTCTGCATGACGAGCTTGCGGAGGTGCGGCGTCATGGTCATCACCTCGTAGACGCCCTGGCGCCCCTTGAGCCCCGTGCCGGCGCAGGTGTCGCAGCCGGCTCCCTTGAAGAAGCCCAATTCGCCGAACGTCGTGTCGAGGCTCAGGTTGGCGAGAAACGGCGCGGCTTCCTTTGTCGCTTTTGCCTTGGCGTTGGCCAGCGCCTCTTCGGTGAATCGCAGCTCGCGCAGCGGGGTCGTCGGCTTGACCTTGAGCGCCGACCACTCCTCGGGGCTCGGCTGGTACTGCGTACGGCAGTTGGCGCAAATGCGCCGCACGAGCCGCTGGGCGAGCACGAGGTTCACGGCCGACGCCACGTTGAACGGCTCGAGGCCCATGTCCAACAGACGCGTCACCGTCTCCGGCGCCGAGTTCGTGTGCAGCGTCGAGAGCACCATGTGCCCGGTGAGCGCCGCCTTGATGGCGATGCCGCCCGTTTCGAGATCTCGAATTTCGCCGACCATGATGATGTTCGGGTCCTGCCGCAGGAACGCCTTGAGCGCCGCGGCGAACGTCATCCCGATGTCGGTGCGCACGAGCACCTGGTTGATCCCGAACAGGTTGTACTCGACGGGATCCTCGGCCGTCATGATGTTGACGTCCATCTGGTTGACCTTGGAGAGCGCCGAGTAGAGCGTCGTCGTCTTGCCCGAGCCCGTCGGGCCGGTGACGAGCACCATGCCGTACGGGTTCGAGATCGCCTCCATGAGGTCCGCTTCCGCGCGCGGCTCGATGCCGAACGTCGAGAGGTCGAACGTCAGGTTGCCCTTGTCGAGAATTCGCAGCACGACTTTCTCGCCGAACAGCGTCGGCAGCGTCGACACGCGGTAGTCGATGACGCGGTTGCCGATCTTCAGCTTGATGCGGCCGTCCTGCGGCACGCGCCGCTCGGCGATGTTCAGCATCGCCATGATCTTGAAGCGCGAGATGAGCGCCGCCCGGAGCTTGAGCGGCGGCTTCATCACTTCCTGGAGCGCGCCGTCGATGCGATACCGGACGCGGATCTCGTGCTCGAAGCATTCAAAATGAATGTCGGACGCGCCGCGCTTCACGGCGTCGGTGAGGATCGCGTTGATCAGCTTGACGACCGGCGCGTCCTCCATCTGCGCCTGGAGCGCCGCCTGCGACACGTCGTCCTGCTCGTCCTCCAGGACCTCGAC
The DNA here is from genome assembly GCA_963789315.1 of uncultured Gemmatimonadaceae bacterium. GTDB lineage: Bacteria > Gemmatimonadota > Gemmatimonadetes > Gemmatimonadales > Gemmatimonadaceae > JAQBQB01. Next base: position 76,657 of record CAWBKI010000017.1, read on the forward strand.
GTCGTTGATGCCTTCGAGCTCGGTGATGGTGTTCATCAACGTCGCCATCTGCTGGTCGTCGGTCGAACCGAAGACCTTCTCCACCATCGTCGCCAGCGTGTACTCGCCGGCGACGACCGGGATGATGTCGCAACGCGTGATGAACTTGATGTCCTCGAGCACGACGAGGTTCGACGGGTCGGCGATCGCGACGGTCAACGAGCGGCCCTCGCGCTTGAGCGGCATCACGAGATGCTTCTGCGCCATCTCCGCCGTGATCATTTTCGCGATTTTTGGATCGACTTCGAATCGCGAGAGATCGACTGCCGGCATGCGATGCTGCTTCGCCAGCATCTTCGTGAGGTCGATCTCCGGGATGAAGCCCATCTTCACGAGCGTGTAGCCGAGCCGTTGCCCGTTCTGCTTCTGCTCCGCCAATGCCTTGGACATTTGCTCGCGCGTGATCAACCCCTCACGCACGAGCATGTCGCCCAGCCGGTCTTGTGTGATTTGCGGTGCGGCCATTCGTCGTCGGAAAGAGGGAAATCGCCTTCAGAGTTTCGGCATTCGGCCGCGAAATCATTAAGGCGCACCAAACCTCGGCGCGCCTTATGGTGCTGCAGCTCGCGGCTCCCGCTCAGGCTCACGCTCGAGGCCGAGCTCGTTTGCCAATCCGCGATCCTCGCTTCGGATTGACGATTTCGCCGCCCCCGCGGCACGCTCGCCTACGAAGCGCTGACCGCCTCCCAAAGTCCCTGGAGGTACATCGCGCCGAGCGCCCGATCGTAGAGGCCGTAGCCGGGACGGCCCGTCTCTCCCCAGATCATGCGTCCGTGGTCGGGGCGCATCGGCCCCGCGTACCCGACGTCGCGAAGCGCGCGCATCACCGCGAGCATGTCGACGCTGCCGAACTCGGACGGGTGCGGGCTCTCGTGAAAGCGTCGTTCGCCGGTGCGCTTGACGTTACGGCAGTGCATGAAGTGGATCCGCCCCCCGCCCCCGCCCCCGCCCCCGCTCCGGCTCCGGTCCTCCCCGCCCATCCCACCGAGCCGGCGGATGATGGCCGGGAGGTCGTTGTCGGGATCGGCGCCGAGCGACCCGGTGCAGACCGTGACGCCGTTCGCTGGGCGATCGACGAGCTTGACCAGCCGCTCGAGCGCGGCGCCGCTCGTCACGATGCGCGGCAGGCCGAAGATGCTCCACGGTGGGTCGTCGGGGTGGATCGCGAGACTGACGCCGGCGCTTTCCGCGGCGGGAACGACGCGCTCGAGGAAGTAGCCCAGGTTTTCCCACAGCCGCTCGGCGTTCATTTGCTGGTAAGCGTCGACGAGCGCGCGAAGCTCCGCCGCATCGTAAGCAGCGGCCCAACCGGGCAGATCGCGCGTTCCGCGGGAAAGATCGAACTGGGCGAGCTCGCCGTCGTCGAAGGCGAGGGCCGTCGACCCGTCCGAGAGGCGCATCGCGAGGTTGCTGCGCATCCAATCGAAGACCGGCATGAAGTTGTAACAGACGACGCGCACGCCTACCGCGCCGACGCGGGCAACGCTTTCGCACCAGGCGTCGACCAGCCGGTCGCGCGACGGGCGTCCGAGCTTGATGTCCTCGTGGACCGGGATGCTTTCGATGACGGCGAGCGACAGGCCGTCCGCGTCGACCTGCTCAGCGAGGCGGTCAAGCGACGCGCGGGGCCAGGCGTCGCCGACGGGCGTGTCGTAGACGGCGCTCACAACGCCCGTGACTCCCGGGATCTGGCGGATGTAAGCCAGAGGTATCGGATCGGTCGGTCCGAACCAGCGGAAAGTCATCTTCACGCGTTGCCTCTGGCGCGATCGGCCACGGATGCACAGGTTAGGGGGTCGCGAATGTTCGTTGCGCGAACAATATCGCGAGCGTGGCCGGCGGGGGCGTGCCGGATGTGACGAATCGTAGCGCTGGCCACGTTGTTAGGTGAGTGTTTTTCCCCGCTTTTCCGAGTGGCAGGACGTTCGGTCGTCCAGTGCGATCGCGAGCTTCGGCTCGCGTTTCTCGAGCTCTTTTGTTCGTATAAAGAACAAAAGGCAGTTTCGACCCATTCCGAAGGAGAACGCCGCATGCTCTCGACGAGACTCCTCTCCCGTCTCGCGCTGCTCCTCCCCGCGCTTCTTGCGGCCACCCCCCCCGCCAGCGCCTCGGCCCAAGCCGGCCGGATCGTCGGCCTGATCACCGACCGCACCGCCGGCGCGCCCATCGCCAACGTCACCGTGACGATCAACGGGACGCAGCTCGGTGGGCGAACCGGCGCCGAGGGTCGGTATACGATAAACGACGTGCCTGCCGGCACGCAGCGGGTCAAGGCCGCACGCATCGGCTACACGCCGGTCGAGCAGCAGGTGACCGTCGCCGCCGGCCAGACGGTGACGCTCAACATCGCGCTCTCCGCGGCGTCCGTCACGCTCGACCAGATGGTCGTCGTCGGCTACGGCGCGCAACGGCGGTCGGATCTGACCGGCTCAGTCGCGACAGTGACGCCGAACGTCGAGCAGACGCCGACGCTCTCGCTCGAGCAGGCATTGCAAGGCGCGGCGGCCGGCGTCTCGGTGACGCAGGCATCGTCCGCGCCCGGCGGCGCGCTTTCTGTTCGGATCCGAGGCGGGTCGTCGGTCACGGGCAACAACGAGCCGCTCTACGTGATCGACGGATTCCCGATCGAGAACAACGCGGATTTGCAGAACCCGAGCGACGGCGGCCGCGACGCGACGACGACGGTTCCGTCGAATCCGCTGGCGGCGCTCAACCCGGCCGACATCGAGTCGATCGAGATTCTGAAGGACGCGTCGGCGACGTCGATCTACGGCGCGCGCGGCGCGAACGGCGTCATCATCATCACGACAAAGCACGGGCAGACGGCGCGCCCGCGTGTTCACGCTCGACACGTACAGCGGCAACCAGGAGGTCGCGCACCGGTACCAGCTCCTCAACGCCGCCGGCTTCGCGAAGTTCGTCAACGACTGGTCGGTGAACAACGGCACCGGTGTCGTCTTCGCGAACCCGGACACGCTGCCCAACACCGACTGGCAGTCGCTCATCTTCCGCAACGCGCCGCTCGCCAACCTCCAGCTGGGCGTGACCGGCGGGAACGCCGGCGCGAACGCGACGCACTACGCGCTCTCCGGCGGCGTGTTCCAGCAGCAGGGCGTCGTCATCAACTCGGCGTTCAAGCGCATCTCGCTGCGCGGCAATCTCGATCAGGACATCGGAAGCCGCGCGCGCGTGGCGAGCACGGTCATGGTGAGCCGCGTGAATACGAACTCCGTTCCGACCGACGGTTCGCTGAACGCCGGCGCCGGCGCGGTCGGCGCGGCGATCGACTACTACCCGATCCTCCCGGTGCGCCAGCCGAACGGCGCGTACACCCTGATGGGCCAGAACAACCCGGCCTCGGTGCTCCAGCCGACGAACATCCCGAATCCGGTGTCGATGGCCGCCGACGTGACCGACAAGCTGACTGACACGCGCGTGCTGGCGAACGCGTTCGGCGAATTTCAGATCGCCGACGGACTCAAGTTCCGCTCGAGTCTCGGCGGCGATCTCTCGAATCGGTCGCGCGACACGTACTACCCGCGCACGACGCTCATGGGCCAGCAGACGAACGGCTACGCCAAGCGCGGAACCACCGGGAACACGAACTTCCTCAACGAGAACACGCTCTCGTACGACCGCTCGTTCAGCGCGAACCAGGCGATCAACGCGGTGGCGGGATACTCGCGTCAGCAGAACGACCTGGCGTTCAACACGATCCAGAACAGCCAATTCGTCAGCGACATCGACGTGTTCGAGAACATGGGCGCCGGCACGCAGACCGGCGGCCCGCAGGTTGCCTCGGGACACACGCGCTGGACGTTGGCGTCATACCTCGGACGCATCAACTACACGCTGGCCAACCGATATCTGTTCACGGTCACCGGGCGCGAGGACGGATCGTCGCGCTTCGGCGCCGATCACCAGTGGGGCTTCTTCCCGTCGGCGGCATTCGGATGGCGCGTCTCGGACGAGCCCTTCATGCAGAAGTTCCCGGCGATCGAGCTGCTCAAGTTCCGCGCGTCAACAGGGCTTGCAGGTAATCCATCAATCCAGCCGTACCAGTCGATGGCGCATCTGCTGTCGCAGCAGTACACGTTCGGCGGCGCCGTCGTACCCGGGCTACTACCCGGCGTCGGTCGGCAACCCGAACCTCGGCTGGGAGTCGACGCGCCAGACCGACTACGGTGTCGACCTCGGCCTCTACGGCGGGCGGGTGAGCTTCACGGGCGACATCTATAGAAAGACAACCTCGGATCTGTTGCTGGCGGTCAACCTGCCGTTCGAGAGCGGGTTCGGCACGGCGCTCCAGAACGTCGGCTCGGTGAGCAACAACGGGTATGAGCTCGGCCTCACGCTCACGGTGCTCGACGGCCGCACCCATTCGCTCGGGTGGACGACGACGGTCAACTACTCGCACAACAAGAACCGGGTGCTCGACCTCGGCGGCGTGCAGTCGATCTTCGCCGGCAGCGTGAACAGCGACCTCAAGCTCCTCGGCTCGCTGATTCAGGTCGGCCAGCCGCTCGGCGTGTTCTACGGATACAAGACGAACGGGATCCTGCGCGACTCCGCGGCCGCGGCGGCGTACACGGCGAAGGTGAAGCCGCTGAGCGGCACGACGTGGCATCCCGGCGACATCATGATCATGGACCTCGCCGGCGCGCCGGTGAACGGCCAGGCGACCGGCCCTGACGGCGCGATCACGCCCGACGACCGAACGATCATCGGCGATCCGAACCCCAAGTTCACCGCGGGCTGGCAGAACCAGTTCACGCTGGGTCGCTTCCGCTTCAGCGGGCTCTTGGACGCGACCTACGGCAACAAGATTCTGAACCTGAACGACGTTCGTCTCATTCAGGGCAGCCCCGGCACGAACATCATTTCGGACCGGTATTTCGACGCGTGGACGGCCACCAACACCGGCGCCGATTTCCCGCGCATCAACTTCACTCCGGGCACGACGGGATCGGACATCACGAGCGATCTGCTCGAGGACGGATCGTATCTGCGCCTTCGCAGCGTCACGCTCGACGTGCAGGTGCCCGAACGCTTTTTGTCTCGGTACGGTTTGTCGAACACTCGAGCGTACATCACGGGAACGAACCTGGTCACGTGGACGCATTACAGCGGGTTCAATCCGGACGTGAGCAGCCTGGGAATCGGCAACGTGAACCGCGGCGTCGACGTCGGGCAGTATCCGCTGGCGAAGGGCGTCACGATCGGCGTCAACATCGCTTACTGACCGAGGACACAGACCAATGCGCAATCGAATGAAGACTGTCGGCGCGCTCGGCCTGCTGGCCGTGGCCCTCGCGTGCAACGACAAAGCGTTTCTGACGGAGAAGCCGTTCGACTTCATCGGCCCGACGAACTTCTACCGCAATTCCGGCGACGCGCTCGCCGCGATCAACGGCGTCTACGCCGATTTCATCAACAACACGGGCGACAATTACTACGGCCGCAACTTCGTGATGCTCGTCGAGCATCCGACGGAGATGTGGACGTCGCGCCTGTCGGCGACGAACGAACGCAGTCAGCCGGACGTCTACTCGATCCCGGTCAACCACTCCTACGTGCAGTCGGTGTGGCAGTCGGCGTACGACGCGATCAACCGCGCCAACTCGGTGCTCGACAACGTGCCGAAGATCGACATGGACACGGCGCTGCGCTCGCGCATCATCGGCGAAGCGAAGTTCCTGCGCGCGACGCACTACTTCAACCTCGTCCGCATGTTCGGCGGCGTGCCGATCAAGATCCACGCGACGCAGGGGCTCGACAGCCTGGCGATTCCGCGCAACACGCCGCAGGAAGTCTACACGCTGGTCGAGCAGGACTTGAAAGACGCGATCGCCTCGTTGCCGTCCGCCAAGACCTACACGGCGGCGGACGTCGGCCGCGCGTCGAAGGGAGCCGCCAAGACGCTGCTCGCCAAGATGTACCTCCAGCGCGCCGGCACGGGCGTGGGAACGGCGGCCGATTGGCAGAGCGCTCTCACCTTCGCCAAACAGGTGCAGTCCGACGGCGACTATTCGCTGGTGGCCGACTACAAGACGCTGTTCGACTTCTTCGGCGGCACGGTGAACGAGCGGAACACCGAGGTGATCTTCGACGTCGAGTGCATCCGCGCGCCGGGTCTCGGTGGGCGCATCTCGTCGCACATGTCACCCACGAATACGGCGCCGTTCCTCGGCGCGTCGACGAACGGCTCGTTCGAGGCGGAGAGCATCTGGTTCCACACGTTCCGCGCCGACGACAAGCGCCGCGACGGCACGTTCATCTTCACGTGGAACAAGAACGGCGTGGCGCAAACGTGGGACGAGACGAAGCACCGCGACGCAGCCGTACGCCAGCGAGACGCCGTTCCCGCGCAAGTTCCTCGATCCTCTCATGACCGGCACGGGCGCCGAGGAACCGAACTACATCGTGCTTCGCTACGCTGAAGTGTTGTTGATGATCGCCGAGGCGTCGAACGAGGTGAACGGAAGTCCGGGCGCCGAGGCATACACGGCGGTGAACCAGATCCGCACGCGCGCCGGCATTCCGGCGATGACGCCGGGACTCAGCCACGACCTGTTCCGCGATTCAGTGTTCAACGAGCGGCGCTGGGAGCTGTCGCTCGAGGGACCGAACGGGTACTTCGACAGCCAGCGCAACTGGGCGTGGTCGAAGGCGCGGATCGAGCAGAGCATGTCGCACGCGAAGTCGAGCACGAGCAAGTTCCCGAAGGCGAACGGTGGGCCGATTCCGGATAAGTACAAGCTGATGCCGATTCCGCAGCGGGCGATCGATCTCAACCCGGCGTTGGCGGGACATCAGAATCCAGGGTGGTAGTGCGAGCAGTTGTGTGAGTTCTCGCACTGAAGCGTAGATCCCGGATTCGGAATCGAGCCCTGCCTCGAGCGGGAACATGAGCAGGAGCCGAGAGCGAAAGGCGCGCGTGTCGTAGTTTGGCTCACAGCTCCTGCTCTAGCTCTTGTTCATGGCAGGGCTCGGGTCATCGGCGGAGAGATGCGCCGCGGCGACCGTAGCCGAAAACGTCGGCTCCCCGCCCCGAGCTCCCCAGCTTGGCGCGCCGTCGCTACCTGCCCCAGCCTCTCCGCCTGAGCCACGCCTCGCACGCGATCAGCCACGTCGCCAACGCGGGCTCGCCCTGCGCCAATCCGAACCCATGGCGACCCGGTCTCGAGCAGGTGCAGTTCGGCGGGCACTGCGGCTGCTCGGAGCGCGTCGTAGAACATCAAGAGAGTTCTGAACGGGCACCGTCGCGTCGTCGCTGGTTGCGACGATGAAGGTCGGCGGAGTGTCGCGGGTGACGCGAAGCTCATTCGACGTGGCGCGGACCAGCTGATCATCCGGTTGCTCGCCGATCAGGTTGCGGCGCGAGCCTGCGTGCGCGTACTGCGCGGTCATCGTTATGACGGGATAGACGAGAATAGCGAGGTCGGGGCGCGACGATGTGCGTTCGACTGCGTCGGCGCTCGTCGGGTCGCCGACCGTCCATTGCGTGGCGGCGGTCGAGGCCATGTGTCCGCCCGCCGAGAAGCCCATGACGCCGATCCTGGACGAATCGATGCCCCACTCGTTGCGCGCGGGCGCGAACGACGCGTACGGCGCGGCGAGCGTCGGTGAGCATCGTCGGATTGTGGTAGCGCGGGCCAAGTCGGTAGCGCACGACGAACGCGGACACGCCGAGCGTGTTGAGCCAGCGGGCGACGGTCGTCCCCTCTTTGTCCCACGCGAGGTGCTCGTATCCTCCGCCGGGAAAGACAAGCATGGCCGCGCCCGTAGCGGCGGCTTTCGGCGCGATGAACGGCGTGATCGCCGGCTGGTCGTCGGACGATGAGCCAAGACGCTCCGGGTGCGCCGCTCGGCCATAGCGGGATCTCCGCGTCTTCGCGCGACGGGGTGTCCACGTTGCGCACGAACTGGCGGAGCGGCAGCGAGCTTCTCGCGATTGCCGCCGCGGCGAGTCCGGCGACGCGGGTCGCGCCGAGCACGGAGAGATGCGTGTCGTCCTGATGGCCGTCGGGGTACATCTTCGACTCGCCGGGCGCGACCCAGACGTAGAGCTTCTTCGAGCTCTCGGGTCCCGCCGAGCGAACGAGATCCTCGGTCGAGGCCTGTAGGTCGACGAACGCGACATTGAGATCGCGGGCGACCTCGCGCACGACGAGCGGATACGCGCCGTGCGTGTCCTCGAGCGTGCCTTGCGCATTGAACTTTCGACGCACGATCGGCGTGAACAGAACCGGCGTGGCGCCCTTGGCGCGCGTCTCGGCGACGAAGCGCTCGAGATTCCTGCGATAGGCGGTGTACGGAGCGGCGTAGCGCGCGGAGTCTTCGATCTTCTCGTCGTTGTGGCCGAACTGAATGAAGACGTAGTCGCCGGGTTTGAGGGCGTGCTCGACGGCCCCCCATTTCCCTTCGTCGATGAACGACTTCGTGCTGCGGCCGTTCACCGCATGGTTGTGGATCGCGACGTGCTCGTCGAAGAAGTTGGGGAGTAGCTGACCCCAACCGCGCTCCGGGTTCGTCTCCGGCGTCGGCTTGTCGGCCATCGTCGAGTCGCCGACGAGATAGATGCCGACGGTCGGCTCGGCGATCGCGCCGACGATCGCGGCGAGCGCGAGGGCCGCGAACTGAATGCGCATCGCGGGCTACGGCGTGGCGGTTGATCCGAACACGGGAGTCCAGCCGGAGAGCACGGCGCCGGCGTGTACCGCGCGGCGTCGGCGTCGCTCAACACGCGCCGCGTTTCGCTCTGAACGGCGCCCGGGCCCTTCGTTCCATGCTCGACGAAGCGCGCCGCCGCGGGCTCGTACCACATGCGCGTGCCGGTCGAGTCGACCGACGACATGCGGTCCCAGCCCTTTTCGCCGATGTGGTCGTCCATCCAACAGTCTGATGAAAGCCACGCTCGCTGATGGCTCGCGTGTTGGCGAACGGATGCCAGGGTCGGCCGAGCGTGACCGAGTTGGCCGACATCGCAAGGCCGTTCCTTCTTCAGGCGGCTGTCGCAAGAAGAGAAAGCCGTACGGCTGGCCGACGTCGGTGCTCGCCGCGGTGACATATCCGTTGTTCGTCTTGCTGCCGCGATCGCGCGACACGATGTCGCAGTCGTCGAACACCGCCTGCCCCGCGCCGAAGATGAAGTCGACGTGCCCCACACCTCGCACTTGCGCGAAGTAGCTGCGGCCGGAGTTCGGAAAGAGCGTGTCCTGATAGCCGGTGATCTTCACGTTCACGAACGTCGCGCGGTCGGAGCCGAGGTCGAGCATGAGCGCGACGGCCTGCATGTTCTTGAGCTTCGTCTTGTCGCTGTCCGGCTTCGCGACATTCGCCGGATAGTCGAACGCGTTCTCGATCGTCAGTTCTCGGCGCGAAAGTCCGGCGCGACGACGCGCAGCGTGAAGCTGCCGCGCGTGCCGTACGTGCCGCCGCCGGGATTCGGCGTGTCGGCGGCCGCGTCGTACGAGAGGATCGTGCCGTCGCGACTCTCCCCGCAGCGATCGACACGTAGGGCCGATCGACGGTGAGCTTCTCGTGGTAGCGGCCGTTCTTCATGAAAATCGCCGCGCGCCCGACGCCGTTCGGCGGCAGCGCCGTCAGCGCGGCGCCGAGCGTGTGATAGGTCGGCGTGCCAGTCGCGCTGTCACCATCGCTACCGCGGAATGTTCGCGTCGACGACGGCGGCGTAATGAGCCGCCCACGGCCGCCGACGCCGTCGTCCGGCATCGGAACGAACTTCCCTGTGCACGCATTCGCCGGCGCGTCGGAGGTGCTGCCGGCCAGTTTCACGTCCTCGCCGATCACCGCCAGGTTCGACGGTCCCGGGCCGGCGTGAGCGTGACGTGCTGCGCCGAGAGCACGATCGCCTTCGGGTCGTCGAAGACGACGTTGTTGAACGCATGTCGAGACGGCGCGAGGCGTCGTAGCCGTCGAGGATGATCTTTCCGCCGTCGAGCACGCGCACGTCCGTCAGGCGGATGTCGCGGAACTCGGGAATCAGCTTGCCGGTCGTTTCCGGCGACGCCGTGTAGTGCGTGTCCATCTCGATCGGTTCTTTCGTCTTGCGGATGCAGACGTCGCGATACTCGACGTCGTGCACCAGCCCGCCGCGGCTGGCGTTCGACTTGATGCGCAGGCCGTTGTCGGCGCCGTCGATCGAGAGATCGAACACGCGAATCGCGCTCGCGCCGCCGTCCGTCTCGCTGCCGATCGACATGCCGTGGCCGCGATAGAAATGGTTGTGCGAGATGGTCATGTGCGTGCTGGCGATCTTGCCCGCCTTGATCGCGACGTCGTCGTCGCCGGTGTTGATGTAGCTGTGCGTGATCGTGACGTTTGTCGCGCTCGTCGGATCGATGCCGTCGGTGTTGCGCGCGCGTGGGTCGCGCGTGTCGATGCGAATCCCCCACACGGTGAACCCTGCCGCGGTCGAACACGACGTGAAAGTTCGGCGAGTTCTTGAGCGTGACGTCGTAGAGCGTGACGTCGTTCGACTTCGAGAGGACGATGAGGCGCGGACAGCTCTGGGTCAGATTGCGTACCTTGGCGTCCTGCGCGAGATCCCACCACGAGACATTCTTGCCGAGCAGCTTGGCCCAGCCGCGTCCGTCGATGGTGCCGGGGCCCATGACGCCGACGCCGATCGCGCCGTTCGGCCGAGATGAGCGGCTTGCACCCGTGTCCCTTCTCGTCGACCGTGCCGCAGCGGCCGTCGATGTCGTACTCGCGCGGGTCGCGCGAGGCGAAGAGAATCGCGTTCGTGTCGACGACCAGCGTCACGCCGCGTTGAGCGTGAGCGGTCCGCTGAGAAACGCGCGCTTCGCGCCGGACGCCCGCAGCACGACGGCGCGCCCGGGCCCGCAGTGATCGATCGCCGCCTGGATGCGCTTCGTGTCGAGCTTGCGTTTCGTCGGCCTCGGCGAGCGTCGTGTCGGCGACGGGCGAGAGCTCGGCCGTCAGCACGGTGCACGACGCCGGGCGCTTCGGCTCGACGACGTTTCGCGTGTCCTGCGCGCGCGCGAAAGTCGCCGTCAAACAAATGAGCGCGAGCACGGACACCGCGCGTCTCATGGCCGAGCCTCGATCGTCACGGCGAGCGGCGTCGCGATACGCAGTGCCTGCTCGTCGAGGTACGCCCACCAGTCGCGCACGTCGCGGAAATCGCCGCTGTCCGTCCAGCCGGCGCCGACGTAGTAGCTCACCGGCTCGCCGGACTTCGCGCGCGACACGCGCCATGTAGTGATCGTTCGTCTCTTTCCAATCGACGACCGCGTCGCGCGGCAGCAGGATCCCGATGCCGAGATCTCCGTGCCCTCCGTTCTTCGGGACGATCGGACCCCACTCGGCCAGCCACGCCCACGACTTCGCCTTGCTCTCCGACCCGACGACGCTCGGGCGCTTGACGATTCCCGTGACCCACGGGATGTCGGCCGAGGCGTTGTCTGTGTTGAAGATGCTCGACGACGTGGTTGAGGTTGTGCCCCGCGTCGATCGAGACGCGCTTCGTCTCCGACACGCGAAGGCCCGCCGCGTCCCACGGCTGGTACTGCAGCTCGAAGATCGCGCGCACCGGGCCCCGGCGCGATCACGCGCCATCCCTTGAAGTTGAGCGCGCGATAGAGCTTGTCGTCGCGCCAGACGCCGGTCCCGCCGGCGCCGAGCGATTCGCCGACGTCGAAGAAGTCGGCGCCTTCGCCGTTGTCGTGGTGGTACTCGTCGTGTCCCTTCGCGTACCACTTGTCGACGATCGGGTCGCGCACGCGCTTGACCCAGATGTCGACGCCGCTGCTGTTCAGCGAATCGACCTTCCAGAGGCCCTGGCCGTAGATGCGAAACGCGATGCGGTCGCTCTCCCACGCGACGTCGTCGCGCGGATCCTCGTGCACGGCGTAGACGCGCGCTTGGGCGGGGCGAATCCCGGCGCGCCACTCTCGACGATGAAGCGCTTCGCCTCACCGGGCATCGAACGACCCCTGGAAGATCAGCTCGTCCATCGTACCGTCGCCGTCGTTGTCGACCACCTGCGACACGATCTCGTCGCCGGCGCTCGAGCGGACGCGCACGGAGCCCGGCGCGGCGTTCGGAATGTGCGTCCGCACGTCCGACCACCGAATGCCGATCGTCTCGTCGGGACGGGCGATGGTCAACGTGTTCTGGACTCTGACGGCGAATCCGTTTGCCTGGCGCGACCGCGGCGGGCGCGATACAAGACTGCCGCGGCGAGCGCCAACCGTAGCTGACCGTTCATTTGAGTTCCCTCATGTCGACCGCTTGCATGTCGGAGAAGTCCTGATTCTCCCCACCCATGGCCCAGCAGAACGAGTAGGTCGCCGTGCCGCATCCCGAATGAATCGACCACGCCGGCGAGAGCACGACCTCTTCGTTTCGCACGACGACGTGACGCGTCTCGCCAGGCTCGCCGAGCAGGTGGATCACGACGTCGTTCTCCGGCAGATCGAAGTACAGGTAGACTTCGGTGCGGCGGACGTGGCGGTGGCACGGCATCGTATTCCACACGTTGCCGGTCGCGAGCGTCGTCACGCCCATCAGGAGCTGCGACGCTCTGCGCGCGGCCGGGATGGATGTACTTCGCCAGCCGGCGCCTGTTCGCGCCCGTCTCGCCGCCGAGGTCCGACGCATCGGCATCGCCGCGCGGAATTCGCACGCACGGATGCGACGCGTGCGCCGGATAGCTCACCAGATAGAAGCGCGCCGGCCGCTCCGCGCTCGCGCTGCTGAACGACACGTCGCGCGTGCCGCGACCGAGGTAGAGCACGTCGCGCGGCTGAAGCTCGAAGCTCGTGCCCGCCGCGCGAACGACGCCCGGGCCGCCGATGTTCAGCACGCCCATCTCTCGTCGCTCGAGAAAGTGCTCGGCGGCGAGCGACGCCGGCGGATCCAACTGAAGCGTTTCGCCGAGCGGCACCGCCCCGCCGAGAATCACGCGATCGAGATCGACGTGGCGCAGTCGTGACGCGGCCGGCCGTGAACAAGCCGCGCACGAGAAACGCGGCGCGCAGGTCGTCGGCGCTGAGGGTCCGCGTTCGTTCGGGGTCGGGGAGTCGATGCATCGCGTTCCTCAGCGAGCCATCCAGCCGCCGTCCACGACGAGGACGTGACCGTTGACGTAGTTGGCTGGCGTCCGACGCGAGGAACACGACCGCGCCGGCGAGATCCGCGGGGTCGCCCCAGCGCCCGGCGGGAATGCGCGCGTTGATCTGTGCAACGCGCGCTTCGTTCGTCGCGAAGCTTCTGCGTGTTGTCGGTCGACGAAGTAGCCCGGCGCGATCGCGTTGACCTGCACGTTGTGCGACGCCCACTCGTTGGCGAGCGCCTTGGTGAGACCGGCGATCGCGTGCTTGCTCGCCGTGTACGCGGGCACGGTGATCGCCGCCGCTGAACGAGAGCAGCGACGCGACGTTGATGATCTTTCCCGAACGACGCGCGATCATTTGCGCGCCGAAGCGCTGGCTGAGGAGCCACACGGCGTCGAGGTTCGTGCGCAACACGCGATCCCAGTCCTCGACGGGAAACTTCGTCGGCCGGATGTCGCGCGATCGTCGCCCGCCGTTGTTGACGAGAATGTCGACAGCGCCGGCACCTGCGCGTTCGACTTCGGACGCCATCGCGTCGAGCGCGTCACGGTCGGCAAGGTCGGCGTTGACCGTCCACGCGCTTCGCCCCATCGCGCGGATCGCAATCCGCGGTGGCCTGCGCGCCGTCGGGTCGAGAGCTCGCGCACGCGACGTCGGCGCCCGCTTCGGCCAACGCGATCGCCATCGCGCGGCCGAGACCGCGGCTCGCGCCGGTGACGAGCGCCGTTTTGCCCGCGAGCGAGAACGCGTCGAGAACGCTCATCGCCCGAGCTCGATGGCGGCGAGCATGAACGCGCCGACGCCCTTGTAGTCGTCGGACACGACGGGTTCGCTCACGTAGTACTCGTACGTCCCGTCGCGCGGCGGATTGCCGCCGAGTCCGGCGACCTTGCAGATGCCGTTGATCGAGACGAGTCCGTCGGCATCGGTGGAAACGAACTGACGCAGCATGCCGTCGAACGCGCGCGTGGCGAGCGCGTGATACTTCGGCGCGAGATAGCCCATTCGCGCGCCCTTGGCGAACGCGTAGGTGAACATCGCCGACGCCGACTCCTCGAGATAGTTGCGCGGCCGGTTCGGCTGATCGAGGACCTGCCACCAGACGCCGCTACCGGGTCCTGCACGCGCGCCACCGCGTCGGCGAGTTGCTGCACGATGCGAACGAGCGCCGGGCGGTTCGGATGGTTTGGCCGGCAGGTAGTCGAGGACGTCGACGGCCGCCATCAAGTACCATCCGACGGCCCGGCCCCAGATGTTCTTCGACACGTCCGGTCGCGGGATCGGCCCACGGTTGCCGGCGCGCCGAGTCCCATGCGTGGTAGTAGAGACCCGTCGTCGAGTCGCGCAGGTGTTGCGCGACGATCAGGAACTGGCGAGTCACGTCGGTCATCGCCGCCGTGTCGGCCTTCCGCGCCGCGAACTCGGCGTAGAACGGCTCGGCCATGTAGAGACCGTCGAGCCACATCTGCTGCGGGATAGATCTGCTTGTGCCAGAACCCGCCGTCGGCCGTGCGCGGTTGCGCGGCGAGCTGCGCGCGCAATTGGTCGGCGGCGCGCCCGTAGCGCGGGTCGTGCGGTCGCGTCGGCGAGAGCAAAGAGGACGCGCCCTTCGTTGATCTGGTCGAGGTTGAAGTCGGCCTGCCGGTACGTCTTGATCGTGCCATCGGGTCGCGACGAGCGAATCGATGCTTCGCTTCACGTATGCGCCGTAGCCCGCGTCGATCGTGACGGCCGAGAGCCGCTGCATCGAGAGCAGCACGAGACCGGCGGTGTAGTCCCACTTGTCGTAGACGACGACGGGGTTCCGCTTCACGACCGATTCGGCCACACGAACCGACCACGGACGCTCGCCGTTGCCGCTCGAGTGACGACTCGGTGCCTGCGTTTGCGCCAGCCAGGCGCAGGACGACCGCGATGGCGAGCGCGCGATACTTCACCGGACCGGCGCTCCGTTGATCGTCGTGCCCGCGGTGTCGAGGCCGTTCACGTGCTCGATGACGTTTCCGTTCTCGACGCCCCCAAAATGACAATCGAGCACACGCACCCGATCGATGGGCGCGTTCGCGAAGCCGCGGAGGTAGAGCCCGTATTTGCTTTCGCGACTCGTGACGTTCCGCATCTCGATGTCGCGCGCGATGGGCGTGAACGATCCCTTCGCCCCTTCCTCGTACGTGAAATCGATCGAGAGCACCGCGTTCGCCACCTGCCCCACCGTGACGTCGCGCATGTAGATGTCGCGGAGCACGCCGCCGCGCATCGCGTTGTTCTTGATGCGGAGCACGTTGTCGAGGCGCGGGCTGTCCATCCGGCAATCGTGCGCGAACACGTTCCAGCAGCCGCCGGAGATCTCGCTGCCGATCGTCACGCCGCCGTGTCCGTCCCGCATCTCGCAGTTGCGGACGATGATGTTCTGGCTCGGCACATTCACGCGGCGGCCGTCGGCGTTGCGTCCGGACTTGATCGCGATGCAATCGTCGCCGGTGTTGAACACGCAGCGCTCGATGAGCACGTCGCGGCTCGACTCCGGGTTGCAGCCGTCGTTGTTCGGTCCGCCGCTCGAGATCTTCACGCCGCGCACGGTGACGTTCTCGCAGAGCACCGGATTGATCTCCCACATCGGCGAGTTCGTGATCGTCACGTTCTCGATCAGCACGTTGCGGCAGCGGTACGGCTGGATGAACGGCGGCCGCAGGTAGTCGCCTTCGCCGAAGCGGCGTCGCTCGACCGGCGTCGCGGCGTTCGGCCATGTCGAGGAGACGCTGCCGCGACGCGTTGTAGTTCGGCGCGCCACGCGTCCATCCGAAGTCGCGCTTCCCTTCCACGGCCACCAGTGCTCGCGGTCCGCCTGGCCGTCGAGCGTGCCCTCGCCGGTGATCGCGATGTTCTGCTGATCGTACGCATAGATGAACGGCGAGTAGTTCATCAGCTCCGTGCCCTCGAAGCGCGTGAGCACCGCGGGCAGATATTGCCTCGAGTCCCGTGCAAACAAGAGGGTCGCGTCTCGACCGACGTGCAACTCGACATTGCTGCGAAGATGAATCGGACCCGTCGCGAATCTTCCCGACGGAACTACGACGCGCCCGCCGCCCGCGTTCGCGCACGCGGCGATGGCGCGTCGCGATCGCTTGCGTCGCGTCCGTTCGACCGTCGCCCACCGCGCCGAAGCGCGTGATGTCGAACTCGCGATTCGGAAAAACAGGCGGCTTGATCCGGGCTAGAATTTCCGGCACGAGATCCCAACCCCGATCGCCCGGCCCCGGAGGACGAGTCGACGCAACGGCACCCGCGTGGCACGCCGCGGCGCCGAGTGGCGACATCACGGCCGCGCCGGCGCCCAGCGCTCTAAGGAAATCGCGCCGAGTCGTCATCGTCGCCTCAGTCCCGCGCGTCGCCAGCTGGGACGAGCGACACTCGCTCGAGCCGCGGCGCCAACAGGTGAATGACGATCAGCGCGGCGACGTACGCCGTGCCGCACACGAGGAAGATCGGCGTGTAGTTGCTTCCGTTGTGCTGGAGCACCCACCCGGTGCCGCGCTGGAACAGCACGCCGCCGACCGCGCCGAAGAATCCGCCGATGCCCACCACCGACCCGACCGCGTACTGCGGGAACATGTCGCTCGTCAGCGTGAAGATGTTCGCGGACCACCACTGGTGCGCCGCCGCGGCGACGCCGACGATCACCACCGCGACCCACATGTTGGTCGCCGTCGGCGCGAACATCGTCGGCACGATCACCAGCGCCGCGATGAGCATCGTCGTCTTGCGGCCGGCATTCACCGTCCACCCGCGCTTGATGAACGCGCCGGACAGCCAGCCGCCGAAGACCGAACCGACGTCGGCGAGCAGATAGATGACGATGAGCGGCATCGCGATCTGCGACAGCTTGATGCCGTAGCGCGAGTCGAGAAACTTCGGCAGCCAGTAGAGATAGAACCACCAGATCGGATCGGTCATGAACTTGCCGATCGCGAACGCCCACGTCTGGCGGTGCCGCAGCAGTTCCGTCCACCGCACGCGTCTCGCGGGTTCGACTGGTTCGCTGGCGATGAGCGCGAGCTCGCCCGGGCCGCACTTCGGGTGTTCGCGCGGCGGCCGATAGATCATGAGCCACGGAATCAGCCAGATGAATCCGAGCGCGCCGGTCGCGATGAACGCCGCTCGCCATCCCCAGTTCAGCGCGATCCACGGCACGACGATCGGCGTGATGATCGCGCCGACGTTCGACCCCGCGTTGAAGATGCCGGTCGCCAACGCGCGCTCGCGCGACGGGAACCATTCGGCGACGGTCTTGATCGACGCCGGAAAATTTCCCGACTCGCCGAGGCCGAGCACGAAACGCGCGACGCTGAATCCGCTCGCCGTCCGCGCCAGCGCCATCGCCATCGCCGACAGGCTCCACACGGTGACGGAGCCCGCGAAACCGCGCCGCGTGCCGAAGCGGTCCATGATGCGGCCGGCGAACAGAAATCCGATCGCGTAGGCGATCGTGAACCACGACACGACGTCGCCGAACTGCTGCTCGTTCCACCCGAGGTCGCGCTGCAGCGTCGGGCGCGAGGATGCCGAGGACCTGCCGATCGATGTAGTTGATCGTCGTCGCGAAGAAGAGCAGCGCGCAGATCGTCCAACGGTAGCGACCGACCTTGGCGAGCGCGCCGCTCGCCGCGAGCCCCCCCGGCGGCGCCGGATGCCGACAGCTCCGAATTCCTCGCGTCTCGCGTCGTATCGACCGGGGTCGCCATCGCTTCTCTCTAGCGCTTCACGCGGCCACTCGCGTCGCCGGCCATCAACGCCTCGACCTCGGCGACGCTGACGCGGTTGATGTCGCCCAGGATCGAATGCTTGAGACACGACGCTGCCGTCGCGAACTCGAGCGCGCGCTGATCGTCGCGGTACGTCGCGCAATCCGTAAATAAGTCCAGCCGCGAACGAATCACCGGCGCCGACACGGTCGACGATGTCGGTGATGTCGTACTGCCGGCTCGCCAGGATCTCCTTTCTGTTGTGCAGCACGGCGCTCCACCCGTTGTGATCCGCGCTGTGGCTCTCGCGCAGCGTGATCACCTGCTTCTCGAGCTTCGGAAACGCGGCGAGCACGCGCTCGGCGAGCGCGCGATACTTGTCGTGCTCCAGATCTCCGCTCTTCACGTTCGACGTCGACCTCGATGCCGAGCGCGTTCTGGCAATCCTCTTCGTTGGCGATGCCGACCGTCGCGAGGCCGACGAGCTCGCGCATCACCTCCGGCGCGCTCTTGCCGTACTTCCACAGATTCTTGCGATAGTTGTAGTCGCACGACACGGTGAGCCCGCGCTCGCGCGCCGTCCTCGCCGCCGCGATCGAGAGCTCGGCGGCCGTCGCGCTGATCGCCGGCGTGACGCCGCTGACGTGGAACCAGTCGGCGCCGTCGAAGATCGCGTCCCAATCGAAGTCGCGCGGCGCGGGCCGTCGCGATCGACGAGCCCGGCGCGGTCGTACGTGACGCGCGACGGCCGTTGGTTCGCGCCGTTTTCGAGATAGTAGACGCCGAGACGTTCGCCCTGCCGCCGCATCATCGACGTGTCGACACCGAGCGCGCGCAGCGAGGCGAGGCACGCGTCGCCGACGTTGTTCGCGGGAATCGCCTCGACGAATCGCGCGTCGAACGCCGAACTGGGCGAGCGACGCCGCGACGTTCGCCTCCGCGCCGCCGAACGTTGCCTCGAGCGTCGGCGACTGAAACAGCCGCTCGAACGCCGG
The DNA here is from genome assembly GCA_963789315.1 of uncultured Gemmatimonadaceae bacterium. Classification (GTDB taxonomy): domain Bacteria; phylum Gemmatimonadota; class Gemmatimonadetes; order Gemmatimonadales; family Gemmatimonadaceae; genus JAQBQB01. Next base: position 95,536 of record CAWBKI010000017.1, read on the forward strand.
GCGACTTGAGCCGCAGCATGACCTCGCCGAGCGTGACGACGCGCGTCATGCGCATCACTCCCGCTCTGGCGATCGGCGCCTGGACGCGACCGTGAGCGATGTCGGACGCGCGCCGCGACTCGTCGCGAATGCGATCGAACTGCTTCGCGGCGATCCAGTCGGCCGGCGCCATCCACGATCCGCCGCACGCGACGACGCGGTCGAACGCGAGGTAGCGACGCGACGTTCGTGGCGTTGATGCCGCCGGTCGGCATGAAGTTCACGCCGACGTACGGCGCGGCGATCGCCTTCAGGTAGCCGAGGCCGCCCATCGGCTCGGCGGGAAAGAACTTGAGCGTCGTGAGATCCATCTCGAGCGCGGCCTCGACTTCCGTCGGCGTCGCGATGCCGGGATACACGGGAAGTCCCACCGACATGCAATGCTCGACGACGCGGCGGTTGAAGCCCGGCGCCACGATGAACTGCGCCCCGGCGTCGCGCGCGGCGTCGACTTGCGCCGGGAGTCAGCACGGTCCCGGCGCCGACGAAAAGGTCGGGCACCTCGTCGGCGATTCGCCGAATCGCTTCCGCGGCGCGCGGCGTGCGAAAGGTGATTTCGGCGCAGGCGAGACCGCCCGCCACCAGCGCGCGCGCGAGCGGAACCGCGTCGTCGGGATCGTCGATCGTGATGACCGGCACGACGCGCGCGGCGCGCAGCCGTTCGGTCATTGTAGTCAGTCGTGGCCGGGGTCATGTGAGCGTCACCGACTCCGTGAGTTGAGCGTCGAGCGCTGCAAAGTACGCCGTTCGCGCAGATCCGCGTGAGGTGCTCGGCGACAAGCTCGACGAACCCGGGGAGCGAGGTCAGATCCGCTCCCCAGAGCGAGCGGTCGGCACAGACGCGCCGCACCAGGTCGAGAAATTCGTCGTCGGTCCGACGGCGTGAGCGACTGCCAGACCGCGCGCACGCGCTCGCCCTCTGTGTCGGACGGCACTGGCAAACCCGCCGACCTGCGCTCGGCGTGGACATCGCCGCGCATGAACGCCAGGAAGGCCGCGAAACCGAACGCCAGAGCGCCCGGCGGCCGCCCCGTCCGCGACGCGAACTCCACGATCGACGGCACGACGCGGACGCGCATCTTCGTCGTACCGTGCAGCGTGATGTCGATCAGGGCGTGATCGATGTACGGATTGTCGAAGCGCCGGAGCACCTCGCTCGCGAACGCCTCGGCGCCCGGCGCGTCGAGGTGCGGCACGATCTCGTCGAGCATGGCGCGGCGCAAGAAGCCGCCGACGCGCTCGTCGCGCACCGCGTCGCGCACCGTCTCCAGTCCGGCGAGCAGCGCCACCGGCACGACGATCGTATGCCCGCCGTTCAATAGGCGAATCTTTCGCTCGCGATACGGCCGGATGTCCGGCGCCACGACGACGCGCGGATCTTCGCCCGGAAATCCGAGCCGCGTCGCGGAGCGCGTCGTCGCCCTCGATGGCGAAGAGCGCGTAGCTCTCGCAGGACGTGAGCAATCCGTCGCGATAGCCGTGCAGCCCGCTCGAAGCGCTCTACCTCGGCGCGCGGCGGCGCTCCCGGGACGATGCGATCGACGAGCGTGTTGCAGAAGACGACCGCGTCGTCGAGCCAGTTCTCGAATCTCGCGTCCAACCGCCACGCTATCGCGAGCCCGCGGACGATGCCGCTCGAGAATCGCGCCGTTGTCGTCGACGAGCTCACACGGGAGCACGACCAGCCCGCGCGCGGCGTCGTAGTCGAACGCTTGCGCGCGCTCGAACAGGAAGCGCGTGAGCTTGGCCGGGAAAGAGCGCGGCGGAGCGGCGTCGGGCGAGTCGGCCGTCGTCGAGCGTCGATCCCGACTTCGGTCGTGTTCGAGATCACGAGCTCGATGTTCGGATCGCGCGCCAGCGCCAGGACGTCGCTCCACTGTGTCGCCGACGACAGCGCGCGACTGAGCGACGCGACGATTCGATTGCGTCGGCCGGCCGTCGTCCGCCCTCGCCGCCCTGGATCGAGAGCGTATACAGTCCGTCCTGCTCGTTCAGCACGGCTTCGCGCTTGCTGTCGGTCGACGCGATCGCGACGATCGAACCGCCGAAGCGGCCCGCACGATTCGCGTCGTCGATGAACTACTCGACGAATCCGCGGAGAAACGCGCCCGTGCCGAATTGCACGACGCGCTCGGGGAGGTCGAGGGTTTGCCGGCGGCGGCGCGTCCACGTCGATCCGGCCGGCCACCAAGGGCGACACGACGAGATCGCGGGACAACCGTGGCAAGGCGTCATCTACAGCGTGACTCCGTCCTTCCAGATCGCGATCTCGCGATAGTCGTTCGTCTCGTTCCTCGCCAGCCGCGATCCCGACGCCACCTCGAGGACGAACGCAAAGAGCTCGTCCTCGAGCTGCGGCGCGCTCGTCGCTCCGTCGAGCAGCCGCCCCGCGTCGAAGTCGATCCAGTGCGGCTTGCTTTGCGGCGATGTCGCTGTTCGACGAGACCTTGATCGTCGGCACGGGAAAGCCGAGCGGCGTGCCGCGCCCCGTCGTGAACAGCAGCAGCGTCGCGCCGCTCACCACCATCGCCGTCGACGACACGCCGTCGTTGCCCGGCGACTCGAGCAGCGTGAGTCCGCCGGCCGCCGGCGGAGCGGCTCGCCGTAGCGGAGCACGCGCGCCACCGGCCCTCGCCCGCCCTTCTGGATCGCGCCGAGCGACTTCTCCTCGAGCGTCGTGAGTCCGCCGGCCTTGTTGCCGGGCGACGGATTCTCGTAGATCGGTTGGTCGTGGCGAAGGAAGTATCCTTTGAAATCGTTGATCATCGCCACGATGTCGTCGAACACCAGTTCGTTCTCGGCGCGATTCATCAGCAGTTGCTCGGCGCCGAACATCTCCGGCACTTCGGTCAGCATCACGCCGCCGCCGAGCGACGTCAGGCGATCGGCGATCCGGCCGAGCAGCGGGTTCGCGCTGATGCCGCTGAACCCGTCCGAGCCGCCGCACTTGTGGCCGAGCACGAGGTCGGTCGCCGGACTGTCGACGCGCTTGTCGGCGCTCATTCGCTCGACGAGCTTCGCGACCGCGCCGGTTCCCTCTTCGAGCTCGTCGATCACGTCCTGCGTGTTGAAGAACGCGAGACGGCTTCGATCGACGTCGCCGGCGAGGCGGACGAGCGTGTCCAGCTGGTTGTTCTCGCACCCCAGACCGAGAATCAGCACGCCGCCCGCGTTGGGATGGCGCATCAGGCCCGCGAGAACGCGTTGCGTGTGCGATAGGTCGTCGCCGAGCTGGCTGCAGCCGTATGGATGGGCGAACGCGTGCACGCCGTCGATCGCGCCGGCGAATCGTTCGCCGGCCTGTTGCGCGATTCGTTCCGCGGCGTGGTTGACGCAGCCGACGGTGTTCAGCACCCACAGCTCGTTGCGCGTGCCGACTCGGCCGTTCGCGCGCCGATAGCCCTTGAACGTCGGCATGACGTCGGGTCGGTTGGATCGTGCGAGCGAAGGCTCGTAGACGTAGTCGACGACGCCCGAGAGCGCCGTACGCAGGTTGTGCGAGTGCACCCAGTCGCCGGCGGCGATGGGTTCGGTGGCGACACCGATCGGCACGCCGTACTTGACGACGACGTCGCCGGCGCGAATCGCCGCGAGGGCGATCTTGTGTCCGGGTCCGATTTCCGCGCGCGACGTGAGAGCCAGCCGTCGACGTTCACTCGTTCGCCGGCGGCGAATCGGCCGAAGCGCCACGGCGACGTTGTCGTCGCCCGCGACTCGCACGACGGCAAGCGGACCGGTCGGCGAAGCGGTGAGAGGCGCACCTTGCGCGCGCTCGGTGCCGATCGTCATCGCCCCGACGTCCTCGCCGCGGCGAGGGGACGCTGCGCCACCGGCTGGTGCGGGTTCGCGGGAGCGATGCGGTACGTCTCGCGGGCGAGCTCGTAGGCGAGTGCGCGCGCCATCACACGCGCGTCCTCCAGCTCGATCGATGTGCCGCGCGACGAGACCGGCGAGAAAGTTCGCGTCCACCCGCCGCGAGAGATCGTGGCGCGCCGGAATCGAGCAGAAGGCGCGCGTGTCGTCGTTGAAGCCGGCGGTGTTGTAGATGCCCGCCGTCTCCGTGACCTGCTGCCGGTACCGCGTCATGCCCTCGATCGAATCGTGGAACCACCACGGCGGCCCGAGTCGCAGCGCCGGATAGTGCCCGGCGAGCGGCGCGAGCTCGCGCGCGTACGTCGGATTCGTCGAGCGTGAACAGCACGAGCGAGAAGCGTGGGTCGTTGCCGTACGCGTTGAGCAGTCGGCAGAGGTTGCGCGTGTACTCGGTCGCGACCGGAATGTCGGCGCCCTTGTCCGGACCGAATCGATCGAACACCGCGCGGTTGTGATCGCGCAGCGCGCCCGGATGCAGCTGCATGACCAGCCCGTCTTCGACGGACATGCGCGCCATCTCGATGAGCATGTGCGCCTCGAAGCGCCGCTGATCGGCCGCCGTCGCTTCGCCACGAAGCGCGCGCACGAAGATCGCCGACGCGTCCTGCTCGCGCCAGCCGCGACGTGAACGGCTCGACGACGCCGTGGTCGGTCGCCGTTCCGCCGAGCGACTTGAAGAACCGCCCGGCGCTCGCCGAGCGCGTCGATGAACGACGGGATAGTCGCGCGATCGCTTCGCCGCCCACCTGGGCGAGGCACTCGAGCTCGGACGCCCACTCCGGCGCGGCGATGCGAAAGACCGCGTCGGGACGGAACGTCGGAATGACGCGGCCGCGCCACCCCGAGTCGCGAATCGCGCGATGGTGCTCGAGCGAATCGCTCGCCGCGTCCGTCGTCGCGAGCACCTCGATGTTGAATCGCTCGAACAGCGCGCCGCGGCCGGAACTCCGGCGACGCCAGACGCTCGGCGATCTGGTCGTAGATGCGCTGCGCGGAATCGCCGTCGAGCTGCACGCGCACGTCGAAGAGTTCGTGCAGCTCGTGGTCGAGCCACGCGCCGGTTGGCGTGCCGCGAAAGAGATGCATATTGTCGGCGAAGCGCTGCCAGATGCGACGCGGGTCGCTCTCGACCGGCGTTCCGTCGCGCGTCGGAATGCCGAGCGACTCCATCGGAACGCCGCGCGAGTACAGCATGCGGAAGATGTAGTGATCCGGGACGATCAGGAGCGCGTGGGCTCCGGGAACGGCGTATCGTCGGCCAGGATCGCCGGATCGACGTGCCCGTGCGGGCAGATGAGCGGCAGGTCGCGCGTCTCCTCGTAGAGCGCGCGCGCCGCACGCCGGATTTCCGGATCGGAATCGAAGAACCGGTCGTCGTGGAGAACCAGCGGCGTGATGCGTCCCGCGCCTCATGGTTCGCTCGTCGGTCGGGTGGGAGACTTGAAGCGTCGCCACATTTGTTCAAATTACGAACAATATCGGCGGACCGTTAGTGGCGGCCCGCCGGTCGACCCAGATTACGGCCTCCGAAAGGGCGGCGGGGTACCATCCCGGCTCCCCGACGCTTCGGCCGATTCCGAACCCGACCCCAGCCCCCCCACCCCGACCCCAGCCGGACGATCAGTGCGAAAGATCAACACACGCAGCTTCGTCCGCGCAACCCGGTCGACGACGCGCGACATCAACCGGCAGATCGTGCTGAATCTCGTCCGCGAGCACCAGCCGATCTCCCGGGCCGACCTCGCGCGGCGCATGCGCGTCGGCCGAGGCATGGTCACGTCGCTGGTCGGCGAGCTGCTCGAGGACGGGTCGATCTACGAGGGGGCGACCGTCGACGCCCCCCGCGGCCGGAAGCCCATGATGCTTTACGTCCGCACGCACGACCGCCTCGTCGTCGCCGTCGACGTCCGATTCAGCCGCACGTTCCTCCATGCTGACCGACTTCAGCGGCGCCACGATCGCCATCGACTCCTTCGACACGATCGTCGACCCCAAGGGTCTCGTCGCGAACCTCGCCAAGCGCATCGCTCGGCTCCTCAAGGCGCATCGCGCCGCGGGGAAGTGCAACGGCATCGGGCTCGTCGTCCCCGGCATGGTCGAACAGCGCCACCGGACGAGTGCTCAACGCCCCGCAGCTCGGCTGGCGCGACGTCGATGTTCGCGACGATCTGTCCGCGCGCGACGGGCCTCGCCGTCCACATCGAGAACGCGCCGATCGCCTGCGCGCTGGCGCAGATGTGGCTCGGGCAGCGCGGCGGCGACGCCCCGCGCGACTTCGTCTACGTCACCGTGTCCGACGGTGTCGGCGCCGGAGTCGTCATGAACGGCGAGGTCGTTCGAGGGCACAACAACACCGCCGGCGAGTTCGGCCACGTCGCCGATCGATCCGCGCGGGCCCAAATGCCTGTGCGGCGCGCACGGCTGCCTCGAGGCCTACACCTCCAACCTCGCCACGCTCTCCCGCTACCTCGGCCACCCCTTCTCGCCGACGGAGAGTCGGCGGATGCTGCAGGAATCGGGGCTGACGATCGACGACGTCATCTCTCGCGCGCTCGCCGGGGAGCGGCGCGCCCGGAGTGCGCTCGAGGAGACCGCCCGGCATTTGGGCGGCGGCCTCGCGGTCATCATCAACACGCTCAACCCCGCACAGATCTTCGTCGGCGGTGAGATCACCGAGGCGTGGGAGCAGCTCGCCCCGGTGATGCGAGGGCGTCATCCGAGAACGCGCGCTGACGCCGCTCGCCGCGGAGACGCCACTCGTGCCCGATCCGGCGAGCACGTATCCGAGACTCCGAGGCGCGACGGCGCTTGTCGCGGCGCCTTTGTTCGCAGCGCCGCAGGTCGCATAGCCCCTCCCCCTTCCCCACCCCCTCCGCGTTTCGGTTTGCGCAGACGCCCGCGGATCGTGCTGTCCTGCGACACGCCTTGCGTGTAGACGCCGGAGAACGTGACGAGCGAGTCGAGGTGTTTCGCGAGGGCCGGGCCGACACCGCTGACCCGCCTCAGGCCGTCGAGACTCAAGAACGGACCTCGCCTCATGCGATCGGCCGCGATGCGTTTGGCGATCGTCGGGGGCACGCCGGGGAGCGAATCGATTTGCGCGGCGGTCGCGACGTCGAGGTCGAGTTTTCCATTGATGTAGCCCGGCCCCGTGTGCGGCTCCGCTGCCTTCTTGCGCGACGGCTTTCCCTGCGCGGAATCCGGCGGCGACCAGGTTGAGTCCGACGACCATTCTTGCGATCGGCCGGCGGCCCATCTCCCACCACGCGCCCCACCACGAGCGCCACCGCGAGCTCCGCCGCGCGCCCCGCCACGACCGCTCGACCGTCTCGACCCCGGGCCGAACCGACTGGCGTTGGCCGCCGAGTCTGCTGAGGCCATTTGTCGATCGAGGGCGGGCTGAGAACTGGGGCTGCTGACGGAGCGCGACGCAGCGCGCGACACGCGCACGCCGGCGCCAAGGACCGCGACGGCGCCGAGGAATACGAGCGCCTTGTGATCTGGACGAAGTGACATGGGCCGAACCTATAGACGGGGTTCGAGGGGAGTGTCACCGCAAGATTGCCGTCGGAATCATTTGAATTCGGCTGGTGCTCAAGTTGCGGGAGGCTTGGTCTCGACCGGCCAGCAGTCGCGGGTGTACAGCGACACGAACGGGACGGGTAAAAATCGCGTAAGCTGGCTAACACCCTGGGTTTTGGCCCGTTATCGTTCCACGAATCTTCGACCGGAAAGCCACATGAAGTCGTCTCGTTTCTCGTCGCTGTTCTTCCTCTTGGCGGTCGCCTGCGGCGCGCCAAGCACTGTCGCGACGCGCCCGGCCCCGACGCAACCGCCGGCTCCCGCGCCGAGCGCTCCGGCTGTCACCCAGCCGGCGTCGGTCCCCCCCGTCGCCCTGACCGAGGCGCCTCGCAATTGGCAGCTGCTCGACGAAGGGATCGATCACGTGCCGGGCATCAGCTCCGAGCGCGCCATGAACGAGCTACTCGCGGGCAAGGCGCCCAAGAAGAAGGTGCTCGTCGCGATCATCGACAACGGCATCGACACGTCGCACGTCGACCTCAAGGCGAACCTCTGGGTGAACCCGAAGGAAACGCCAGGCAACCACGTCGATGACGATCACAACGGGCACGTCGACGACATCCACGGCTGGAATTTCATCGGCGGCGCGGACGGCCAGGACGTCCACTTCGACACGTTCGAGGTGACGCGCGAGTACGCGCGCTGCCACGGCGGCGCGGCCGCGAGTGGGTCGCCCGCGATCACCGACGCGGCCCGCTGCGCCGAGGTGACCGCCGCGTTCGAAAAGCAGCGCAACAGCATTCAGAGCTCGGTCACGAACTACAAGGGCGCGCTCGATGTGATCCACCAGATCATGCCGCTCCTCAAGCAGGCTGTCGCGCCCGACACGCTGAGCCTCGCGCGCGTGCGCGCGTTGTCGCCGACGACCCCGCAGTTGACGCAGGCTCGGCAGATCTACCTCGAACTGGCCGAAGAAGGGGCGACCGAGACCGTCCTCACCGACGGACTCAAGTCGCTCGAGGGGCAGCTCAAGAACGGCCTCAACCCCGACTTCAATCCACGCACGATCGTCGGCGACAACTACACCGACTGGCACCAGAACAACTACGGCAACCCTGACGTGATGGGCCAAGACGCCAAGCACGGGACGCACGTCGCCGGGATCATCGGAGCGGTCCGCGGCAATGGAATCGGCGTCGACGGCATCGCGCCCTCGGTCACGTTCATGATGATTCGGACCGTGCCCGACGGCGACGAGCGCGACAAGGACGTCGCCAACGCGATCCGGTACGCGGTGGACAACGGCGCGCAGATCATCAGCATGAGCTTCGGGAAGGCGTACTCGCCTTACAAGGCCGCGGTCGACGACGCGGTGAAATACGCGGACGCGCACGGCGTGCTCATGGTGCACGCCGCCGGCAACGACGGCGAGGACCTCGCCAAGTCGCACAACTTCCCGAACCCGATGTATCTCGACGGCGGACACCCGAACCTCTGGATCGAGGTGGGCGCGTCGTCATGGAAGGGCGGCGAAGACCTGGCCGCGAAGTTCTCGAACTACGGCCAGCAGCAGGTCGACGTGTTCGCGCCCGGCGTGGACATCCTCTCGACCGTGCCCGGGAATCAGTACGAGCGCGACAGCGGCACGAGCATGGCCGCACCGGTCGTGACGGGCGTCGCCGCGTTGGTGATGGGCTACTACCCGAACCTGTCGGCGAGCGACGTGCGGAAGATTCTGATCGCGTCGACGGCCAAATATCCGACACAGGTCGTCAACCGCCCCGGCGACGATTCGAAGGATCACGTCCCGTTCGGCACGCTCTCGGTCACAGGCGGGATCGTGAACGCGTACAACGCGCTGCGGATGGCGGACGACGTGAGCAACGGGAAGGCGAAGCCGTAGGGGAGGAGAGCGCTGGACGGCTTGACGGCTTGACAGCGACGAGCCGTCGAGCCGTCAAGCTGTCCAGCCGTCTAGCGCCTTTGGTGGTCACTTCACCAACGTGACCGCCACATCCCCCACCACCTGCAGGCTCTTCGCCGACACCTTGTCGAACGTGTCCTGCATCGTGTGGTGATAGTTCGGACTCGACGCCGTGAAAGCGTCGTGGCCGGCGGGCAGCGGACCGTACTGAATGTCCAGCACGTCGATCACGCGCAGACCTTTGTCGAGGAGCGGAACGTGGTCGTCGGTGATCTGCTGCCCGACCTGGCTGATGAAGTACTTCGAGTAGCCCAGGTCGGCCGCGGTCTGCCATACTCGGGCCACCACCTCCGGCGCGCGCTGGACTGAGTTCGATTCCTGGTACAGCTGCAGGTCCGCGTCGCCGATCATGTCGCACAGCACGCCGAAGAGCGGCTTGTAGTTCACCGACGGAAGGTGGCTCGCGAAGTACTGCGATCCGAAGAGCGCGTCGGGGAAATGGCCGCCGCTGTCGGAGTCGAACGCGCCCCAGTCCTCGCCGTCGACGAACAGCAGGTCGACGCCGACGGACGGCGGCGTCTTCTTGAACACGTCGCCGAGCGCGATGAACAGGCCGACGCCCGACGCGCCGTCGTTGGCGCCGAGGATCGGTCGCGCCTTGTTGCCGAAGTTGGGATCGTCGTCAGCCTTGGGACGCGTGTCCCAGTGCGTCACGTAGAGCACGCGCTGCGTCGCGGCGGGATTGAATCGAGCGAGGATGTTCTGGAGCGGCAGCTTGGTGCCGTCGGCGGTCGTCTGCGTCCAATGCTGCACGCTCACGCTGTCCGTCCGCTGCTTCATCTGCGCGACGATCCACGCGGCGGCCGAGTCGTGCGCCGCCGTGCCGGGCGTCCGCGGACCGAACGCCAGGTGCGCCTTCACATATCCGAGCGCGGCCTGCCCGTCGAACGCGGTCTTCGCGCGGCCGAAGCCGCGGTCGCAACCGCTCAACAGGAGAATCGAGGCACAGAGAAGGCTGATCATGCGCACGGAGAGGTCTCGTCCGGGAATAGACTGTACGTTAGTGGAATTGGTCATTCGGCGGTCTACTTGGCGGTGCCGAAGAACTGGAATTGCAGCACGGTGGACAGCACGGTCTGCGCGAAGCGCCGGTTGAGGTTGTTGTCGAAGGTCACGATGTGCGACGCCTGGAGCGTGAACACCAGACCGTCTTGCAGGTTCGTGTCCGCGGCCAGGTTGAACGACTGTCTTCCGTTGTCTACGAGCCGGCTCTGAAACGCTCCGGTCGAGTCGAGTACGAAAGTCCGGTTGTGAGATTGCTGAAAGCCGAACCGGGTCCGCAGATCGCTGCGCAATCCGAGGCCGAGACTCTCCGGCACGTGGAACGATCGGCCCGCGTCGATGGTGAGCTCGTTGCCGCGCGTACGGGCCAGGCTTCCGGGGAGACTGTCCAGCCGTTGCGTGAGACTGTACCGCGCGCTCGTGCTCAGAGATCCGCGTCCCGCCCAGATGACCGACCCGCCGAACGGGTACGTCTCGGCGTGGCTGCGTCGAATTTCGGGAGAATCACCGATGTCGAGCCCCGGCAACGATACCGATGCCGTCGTGCGCAGGTAGCCGGCGCTCGCGTCGACGGCGGTGAACAATCCGCCGGGCGCCGGATGAAACGCCCAGCGCAGCGTCACGTCGGGAAAGCGGGTCTGCGTTCCGTTCGCCTGCGCCTGGACCTGCGAGGAGTCCGGCCGCGCGATCCAGTTGGCGGTCGAGATGTGCTGATACCGCGCGTCGATCGCCGTGCCGCCGATGAGACGCACCGAGCTCGCGGCGTTCCATGTTCCGGTCTCTCCGGCGGCGGTCGCCGCGGCGCCATTCACGAAGCGGAACGACGACGGGCCGCCCAGCGCCAGCTCGAACGGCAGCGGCGGCGCGCTTGTCGCCTCGTCGACGTCGCCCAACAGGCTGCGCGTGAACGAGACATCCACTGGCGCGAACGATGCGCCGATTCGCCGGGCGAGACTCGAGTCGCGCGTGTAGGCCGCGAAGGCGCGGGCGACGTCGATCGTCGTTCCCACTCCAATCGTTTGCGCAGCGGTCATGCGGCGCGGGAGCGACCGGTCCAGCGCGGCGAGCGAGTCGTGAACGGCGAGCACGCTGTCGACGCCGATCACGCCCGGCAACGTGGCGAACGACCGCACGTTCGGATCGCGCAACATGTCGTACTGGGTTCCGAGATCGGCGCGCGGCCGGAACCACGACGAGAACGACGGCGTGAACGACGCGCTGCTCGACATCGATCGCTCTCGCTCGAACCCCGGCCCCACGACGATCGGCGGCAGTTGATTCGACTCACCGGTCGTGTCGCGGTAGTCGCGGAAGTCGCGCAGCGATTGTATCTCCCAGCGAAACGCGGTGCCCGGCGTCGGCTGAAATCCCAGCACACCCGCGTTCCGCCAGAGCCGGCTGGACGCCGTGCTCACGCTCGGATCGTCAGCCACGCTTCCCGACGGGTTGAGGAACGACACTCGTCGATCGTTGCCGCGCACGAATCCCGTGCTGACGCGGAACTCGGTCGGATTCCAGCGGAACGCGCTCGCCCGCAGCGCGCCGAGCGGCCCAGCCTGGAGGAAGTCCGGCAACACGCCGAGCGCGCCGGCGGCCCAGCCGGGCAACGACGTCGTTTGTGGCGCGCTTCCCGCGACGAGGTAGTCGAGCCCCACCGCGAGTGTATTCTGATTGCCGTCCTGGAACTCGGTGCGATCAACGCCGGTCGTGTACGACGTGTTGAGCGACAGGTTGTCGACCAGCGGAGCGAGCGGGCCGCCGAGCGACGACGTGCGGCGCGCGGTCAAGCTGTAGGTCGTGAGATCGTTGCGCGGCTTGCGCAGTCCCGGAATCCCCTTCCCCGAGATGTCGGTCTGCTCGAGGTACAGCGGATCTTCGGCCAATGAGAGTTTCGAGATAGTGAGCGGAAGCGAAACTCCCGCCCCGGCCGGAAGAAGCTTCTCCAACCGCAGCGTCGCCCTCATGTCGATGTTGCGCTCCGTCTCGAACGACGGCTGCTCGCCGAGCTGCCTGAAGTTCGGATCGCGATTGCTGAGCGTCGCCTGAAAGTCGCCGAAGTCGCCGATGTTGAGGTGCGCGCTCATCGACCCGGCGGTCCCGCCCGTATTGAGCTGCCCGTCCAACCGCACGTCGTCGACCCACAGCTCGAGCGTGTCGGTCGGGCTGATCGGCGGCGAGCCGGCAGATGCGGACGACGCCACGCGCACGACTCCGACCGCCACTTCCTGCACGGCGCTCAGATTCGGCGCCGTGACCGCCGGATCGAGCGTGTACACGATGTAGCCGTCCTGGCACGCCGCGAAGCGTCGCGACACGACGCCCACCGGCAGCGGCGACGCCACGATGATCGCCGAGTCGAGGCCGGTGCAGGCGATCGACGTGGCACTGCCGGCGAGATACGCGGTCTGAATCTTCTTTCGCAGATCGATGAACTTGCTCAGGTCGATCGCGAAGTCCGTCCACGCCGCGGCGGTCAGCCCCGCGTTTGCCGGCGCGCGGAACATGTAGAAATTGTTCTCGTCGCGCCCGACCTTGAAGTACATCTGAAGCTCGCCGGTCTGGCCCCAGCCGTGCCCGACGCCGCGCCCCCACACGTTGAGCCGCTGGAACGCCATGAAGTACTCGGGCCCCGCGGGAAAACGGAAAAACGCCTCGGCGCGGTGATAGAGAGGCAGGTTCCCGGTTTGGATTCGGAGCGAGCTCTCGTTTGTCGTTGTGAGCGTGCCCTGAAACTGCGCTCCCTTTTGCGCGGCCTCGTTCACGATGCCCGGAGGCGCTTGGTATACGACGGCCGCGCTCGAATCCGTCGTGCCGATCGACGAGGTGATGACGAACCCGCCGCCTGGGCTCGTGCCCGCGATCCCGGTGAGCGTCTGATTGCTCCTGTCGAGCCACCGCGCGCCGACGACCTGGAGCTCGGCGATCGGCAATTGGACCGGCACCTCGGCGTCCTGTACCTGCGCCGACACGAGCGTGAGGCGAAGCGCGCGCACCTTGCGCCGATTGACGTCGTTGAGCGAGTCGGTCGGCGTCTTGAACGGGACGCGCACGAGGACCCAGTTGCGCGTCCGCGCCTGCGGCTGGCCGCGAACGTACAGCGTGTCGGTGAACTGCCCGCCGACGCGGGTGACGGCGCTCGGCGCGCTCAGGTCGACGACGTATCGCAGGATCCGCTCGCTCTCGCGCTGCGCGCTCGAGAAGTTGAGCGCGTTGTCCATGTCGATGTCGTCTTCGTCGAGCTTGTTGTTGGCGACGGTGCAGTCGGTGCGCGGATCGCCGATGACGTCGAGCGCGCCGGGGGCGGCATGGCAGACGCGAACGTTCGTCGCGCGATGTGTTCCCGACGCGTCGACGGCGACGATGGTGTCGGCGACGTCGCCGGGAAGACCGGTGTCGTTGATCGCGGCGTTGAACGAACGTGAAAACGGATCGCGCTCGGTCGCCGGCACGGGGTTGTCGAATCCGACGAGACGCTTGCCGCTGAACGTCGTGTCGCTTCCGGCAACTTTGAGTGTGTCCGGCGAAAAACGCACGACGTTCTCGGAAACGTCGCCGAAGTCGAAGATCAGCGTCGGATTCGCCGCGCGCGCAAAGCCCGACGTGTCGAGCAGCGTCCAGAACTGCAGAAACTCGCCGCGCGTGAGATCGAGGCCGGCCGAGCTGAGCACCGTTCGAATGCTGCGAAACCGGCGTAAGCTCGCGGCGGCAGGGCCGTTGTCCGTCCATTTGTAGCTTCGCGTCGTGCCGTCGTAGCGGCCGACCTGGTCGAGCGGCAAGAGCGTGAGCCACAACGCCGGCTCGGCGAGGTGGATGCCGTTGCCCACGAACCTCAGCAGCGGATCGATCCCGCTGTCCGTCACGACGAGCCGGCGTCCGGTCGGACTCTGGACGTTCGTCTGCCAGACGAGCGTCGCCGCATGCGAGGGATCGAAGAACGCACCGCCGAACCGCGACGCGAGCGTGTTGCCGTATGCGGGAAGGCTGCTGTTCAACCACGCCTGGTCGGAGAGCGCGATCGAGGTGCCGCCGTTGGCGTCGAACGTCTCGATGTACGCCGTGCCCTGATTGCGCGCGAGGAACTGCGGATTGCTGTGCGCGAGCTCGGCGCTGAAGGAAAAATGGGATGCGGCTTTCGATTCGCCGAACGGAAGCCGGCTGGCGAGGCTCGTGAGTCCCGGCAGGTCCCAGTTGAACCGCCCTGTCACTCCGGTCGTGAGCGTGGAGCTGCCTTGCAGCCCGAGGTCGGGGCGATTGAACGACGTGCTCTGTGACTGATTGATGGCGAGGAAGTCGAGCGTGCCGTGCGAGACCGGCAGCTCCGACATAAATCCGGCGAGCGTCGTCGGCGCAGAGCCAAACGAAACGTTTTCCTCGTAGCGGACGTCCACGTGCCGCTGCGCCACGAGCACCGTGTCGGGGCGCATGAACTCGATTCGCCCGAGGTCATAGTCGACGCGGTAGTCGAGGTCGCGGACGAGTTGCCGCCCGTCCATCACGACCTGCTCGGAACCGGGCCGGATCGAGCCCGCGCCGATCGTTATCGCGCCCCCTTGCTCGCTGCTCACCGTCTCGTAGCGGACGTTCATCCGGTACAGCGACGCCGGGTGCTGCGGAGAGTAGATGTACTCTCCCGGAATCGTGTAGATGCTGTCGTTCGTCGGATTGCCCCGCACGACGAGGCCGGAGTCTCGCGCGCTGAACGGATGGAGCGACGGAAAGACGAGGAAGTAGTCGTGGATCGCGTAGGCCACGTCGAGCGACTGCCCGTTGCGGATGTCCGCCGCGCCCGCGCCGAGGTTGAAGATCGCGTCGCTGCGGCGTGGCCAGATGCGGTTCTCGGCGTCGAACTCGGCGGGGTTCGCCGACTGCGCGAGACCGAACATCTGGAGGAACGTTGCATCCGAGCCGGCGATCGGATGCTCGAGGCGTCCGCTTCCCGTCACGATGCGGATCTTTGCCGTTTCGCGCGCGAGGTTCCCTCCGGCGATTCGGTAGACCGAGCGGATCTCGTTCCGGAACGCCGCCGACGACGGCCCGACTGTCGGGTCCATGACGAGGTTGGCGACTTGGTCGCGGCCGGGCACGAACTGGAGGTCGGGCGTTCCGCCGGTCGTCGTCCATACGGTGTCGCGGCCGTTGATCTTCACGTTGTAGGCGACGACCAGCCGCTCGTTGGACTCGTTGAGCGGGCGGACGAGCGCGAACCAGAGCAGCGACCGGTCGATCGTGTAGTCGACGCCCTCGCGCAGCAGGTCGTACACCGCCGTGCCGTTGGTTTGGCCGCCGCGCACGCGGAAGCGAGGGCCGCCAGGATTCTGCGGCTGCGTGCCGAACTGGAGACGGTAGATTCTGACGAGCGTGGGACGCAGCGTATCCGGCAGCGAGGCGCGGAGCGCGGCGAGCTGCGAATGGTTCAGAATGTCGATGTTGGGGAACGCGCGGCCGCCGCCGAGGAGCGCGGGGTCGATCGTGAAGAAGAAGCGAAGGCGTTCGATCTGATAGTCGTCGATGTCGCGGCCGCTCGCCTGCTGCGCGGTGCTGCCGATCGTGAACTGGCGCGTCTGACCGACGTTGCCCTTCTGCTGCGCGAAGATCGACTGAAAACGGAGCGGACCGAACTGATTCGTGATCTGGAGGCCGTAGTTTCCCGTCGGCAGGTTCGCCGTCAGAAATCGCGATGGCGGGGGCGTGAACGTCACGTTGCCGACGTCGACGCGCTGCCATCGCGACCCGGGGGTGCCCTCGTAGTACAGCGACAGCGAGTTGGACGCGTCGAACTCGCGCTGCATGTCGTAGTCGACGTTCACGTGCCAGCGGTCGGCGACGACCCCGGAGCTCTTGATGCTCACGGTCGGTTGGAGCGACCAAGGCAGGAAGCCGGCGTTGCAGCCGGAAACGGCGCTCGTCTGGATGGCCTCGAGCGACGTGCACACGAGGTTTTGGTCGCGCTCCTTCTTGCCCTCGACGCGAAGATTGAGCTCGAGCGGCAACTCGAGACCGGGGATGGTCGTCGTTCCGGCGGGTGGTGGACGCCGGATGGAGTCGGTATCTGCCGCGGGCCGAGCGGGCAGGACGGGTATGGGCGGCGTCTGCGATCTCGCCGGTGGACCCCAGGCGAGTCCAGCGGCGAGCGCGATCAGAACGGCTCGCGTCGCAGAATACAGGGGTCGCACCAAACCCTAACGGTGGGGTAGGAAGCCGCCAACGGCTCGTGTCGTGGTCCTGCTCCGTTCGCTCTCGGGACGCCGGCGGTCACGTCTCGAGGAAGCCTTGAATTCGAGCTGGCGGTGGGTGGAATATACAGGCCGGCCACGGCCGTACAACCCTGTGGAATACTTGAAGTTCCGCAGCAGACGACTGAGCGCGCCCGCCCAATGAAAACGTGAAGAAAATCAGCCGGTACGTCCTGAAGGAACACGTCGGGCCGTTCTTTTTCGCCCTGTCGGCGCTCACGTCGTTCATGCTGCTCCAGTTCATCGCGCGAAAGTTCGGCGACCTGGTGGGGCGCGGGCTGTCGTGGCAGATAATCCTCGAGTTCTTCGTCCTGTCGATCCCGCTGACTGTCGCGCTGACGCTGCCGATGTCGGTGCTTGTGGCCGTGCTGTTCGCCTTCAGCCGGCTGGCGTCGGAGAACGAGATCACGGCGCTCAAGGCGAGCGGCGTCTCCACGCGGTCGCTCATGCGCCCGGTCATCGTCGCGGCCGCGTTCCTCGCCGTCTTCATGCTCTGGTTCAACGACCAGGTGCTCTCGAGCGCGAACCACGAGCTGGCGACCCTCCAACTCGCGATCCTGCGCACGAAGCCGAGCTTCGCCCTCAAGGAGCAGGTGATCAATCCGATCAAGGAGGGGCAGCTCTACCTGCGCGCGGGCTACATCGACCGCGACCAGTCCGGGAAGATGCGCGACATCACGATCTACGACGTGTACGACCCGACCAAGCGCAAAACGATCTTCGCCGATCACGGGACGCTGTCGTTCGCCAGCAACAAGACGGATCTGATCCTGCACCTGTACGACGGCATGATGATGTCCGCGCCGTCGAACCAGCCGGGGCAGCTCAACCGCATCTACTACAAGCAGGACGAGATGCGCGTGAAGGACGTGGCGAACGTGTTCAAGACGATCGACGCCGACACCACGTCGAAGGGCGACCGCGAGATGTCGGTGTGCGAGATGCAGGCGGAGTACGAGAAGCGCAACATCTCGCTGCAGAACGCGTACAGCGACAGCATGCTCGCCGTTTGGCGCATCATGAAGGAGCGCGGGGACAGCCGCCCGGAGCCAAAGCGCAAACCCATTCCCAAGGCCGGCGGGATCGGCGCGCTCTACTGCAATTTCATCACGAACAAGCTCCACATCGGGAACCCGCTCGAGCCGAAGCGCGCGGAGGCCGCCGAGCCGGCGATGTTCCTGCGGCGCGCCATCCGGCAGGACACGACGCATCACCAGGACACGACGAAGCACCAGGACACAACGAAGCAGAAGCCGGACACGGCGAAGAAGGCCGCGGGCAAGCCACTCGTGAAGTCTGATTCGGTGATGGTGATGGTCGGCAGCGTCTTCAAGAAAGTCGCGCGGAATCAGATCCCCGCCGGCGCCTTCATCCCGGAGACGGCCGCGGTGACCGTTCCCGCCGGGGGAGCGCCGCCGATCGCGGGCCGGCCGCCGATGCCGGCGCCGCTCGTTCGTCCCAATGTGCCCGGCGCGGCGCCCGCTGTTTCGCCGGCGACGATTCCGCCGGCGGGCCCGAACGCGGCGGCGCGTACCGCGACTCGTCCCCCGTCCGCCGGGGCGGCCACCGGAGACGATCTCAAGACTCTGATCACGAGCGAAACGGCCGACGCCAAGATTCGCCTCGACGACGCGCGGCACTGGCGGAATCGCTACGCGATCGAGATCCAGAAGAAGTTCTCGCTCGCCGCGGCCTGCATCGTGCTCGTGCTCGTCGGCGCGCCGATCTCGCTGCGATTTCCGCGCGGGGGCGTTGGGCTCGTCCTGATCGCCAGCTTCCTCATCTTCTCCGTGTACTACATCGGGCTCACGTCGGGTGAAGCGCTCGCCAACCACAACATCATCTCGCCGTTCTGGGCGATGTGGGCGGGCAACATCATTTTCGCGCTCATCGGCATCGCGCTCATCGCGCGCATGGGCCACGAGACGGCCACGGCGCGCGGCGGCAACCTCGCCGAGATGATGGACTCGTTCCGCTTCTGGCTCGAGCAGCGGCGAAAGGGCGGAGGCAAGTAGCCGTGCGCATCTTCCGGCCGCTCGACCGCTACGTCTTCACCGAGTTCTGGCGGATCTTCTCGATCACGGCGCTCGGATTTCCGTTCCTGCTCGTGATCATGGATCTGACCGATCACGTGCAGAACTATCTCGACCGGCGCATTCCGGCGGCCGACATCGCGCTCAGCTATCTGTTCTGGATTCCTGATTCGATGTTTCTAGTGCTGCCCGCCGCCGTGCTGTTCGCCACGGTGTTCTCGATCGGCGGGTTCACGCGGCACTCGGAAGTGACGGCGGCCAAGGCGTCGGGAATCAGCTTCCACCGGCTCATCGTCCCGATCCTGTTCGGCGCCATGTTCGCGTCCGTGCTCGACCTCGGGCTCGGCGAGGTGGTCCCGATCACGAACCAGCGACGGAGCCGGCTCCTCCAGGAGGACAAGGCGCAGGTGGGCACGAGCCGGTTCAATTTCGCGTTCGCCAGCGAGTACGGCCGAGTCTACAAGGCGTACGAGCTCCGCACCGATTCGGGGCGGATCCGGCAGCTGCAGATCGAACGGAAGGGCCAGGGGCCGGCGTACCCGACGTATGTCCTGACCGCCGACTCGGCGTCGTTCGACCCGCGCCGCGGCGGCGGCTGGACGCTGCGACACGGACACCTGCAGGTCGTGAGCGACCGGCAATCGAATTTCGCGATCTCGTTCGCGTCGGCGCGCGACGCCCGCTTCACGGAGCAGCCCGGCGACATGATGGCGAAGCCGCGCGAAGCGCAGGACATGCGCTACCAAGAGCTCACGCGCTTCATCACGGCGATGGAGCGCTCGGGCGGCGACGCCAACGTGCTGCGCGTGGAGCGGGCGCTCAAGATCGCGATCCCGGCGACGTGCATCATCATCGCACTGTTCGGCGCTCCGCTCGCCACGAGCACGCAGCGGGGCGGCTCGGCCTACGGCATCGCCGTGAGCCTTGCAACGACGATGATCTTTCTCCTCATGATCCAGCTGACGCGCGCGATCGGCGCGAAGGGCGTCATCCCACCCGACCTCGCCGCGTGGATTCCCGGCGCGATGTTCGGCGTCGTCGGCGTCGTGCTGCTGGCCCGGGTACGGACTTGACGGGGCCCGCCCCGCGCCCGTCGCAGGCGATCAGTCGAGAAACCCAGGCCTACCCGGTCGTTCAACGCACGTCGATCCGGTTTTTCCGGCGCGTCACGCGCTACTGGATCAACGTGTTCCGCGACGTCGGCCAGCGCACGTACTTCCTGCGCGAGATCGCGCGCGGCTTCGGCGATCCCGCGACCTACGTTCCCGAGACGATCCGCCAGATGAAGAACATCGGCGTCGACTCGGTGCCGCTCACCGTGATCGTCGCCGCGTTCATCGGCGGCGTCATCGCCCTCCAAACGCGGTACCAGCTCTTTCCCGGCGTCGAGCTGTCGATCATCGGACTCGCCAGCCGGCTCATGATCGTCCTCGAGCTGGGACCGCTGCTCACGGGGCTCGTGCTCACCGGGCGCGTCGGCGGGCGCATGACCGCCGAGATCGGGACGATGCGCGTCACCGAGCAGATCGACGCGCTGGAGACCCTCGCCTACGATCCGGTCGCATTCCTGATCGTGCCACGGCTGCTGGCCGCGGTCGTGATGCTGCCGACGCTCGTCGTCCTCGCCGACAGCGTCGGCCTTACAAGTGCGTACGTCGTTTCGGTCCATTTTACCGATGTCCCCGCCACCGACTTCATGACGGGGCTGCGACTCGGGTTCGGGACCTTCCAGGTGGTGTACAGTCTGCTCAAGGCGACAATGTTCGGCGCGGCGATCGCCTTGGTCTGCACCTATGAGGGTTACATTTCCGAGGCTGGCGCCGAGGGCGTCGGGCGGTCGACGGCGCGAGCGGTCGTCATCACGTCGGTGACGATTCTCGTGCTCGACGCACTCACGGCGGGCGTGCTGGCTCCCTTCCTCCAGACATGAAGCGTCGCGACGAAGTCACCGTCGGGATTCTCATCACGGTTTCGGTCATCGTCCTCCTCCTGGGGACGCTCTGGCTCGTGCGCGGTGGTTTGCGGTCGGGCTATCCGTTGTACACGCGCTTCGCCTGGGGCCAGAATCTCAAGCAGGGCCAGCCCGTGCTGCTGGCCGGCGTGAACGTCGGATATGTCGGCGACGTCACGCTCCGCCGCGACGGCTACCTCGACGTGATG
The DNA here is from genome assembly GCA_963789315.1 of uncultured Gemmatimonadaceae bacterium. GTDB lineage: Bacteria > Gemmatimonadota > Gemmatimonadetes > Gemmatimonadales > Gemmatimonadaceae > JAQBQB01. The sequence continues at coordinate 116,382 of CAWBKI010000017.1, forward strand.
CTGAAGATCAACGACCAGTACTCGATCCCCAAGGGCTCGAACGCGGCCGTGAAGCCCGTGGGCATCTTCGGCGACGTGGCGATCGCGCTCACGCCTCCCGTGCCGCTGACGTCGGCGTCGTACGCGTCGGGCGATACAGTGCCCCCAGGTCCACCCGCGGCGGATTTCAATCAGATCCTCACGCGCATGGACACGATCGGCCAGACCATCTCGCTCCTCTCGCGCTCGCTGCAGACGGAGCTGGTCGAAGCCGGAACGCTCAAGGACATGCACAAGGTCATCGTGTCGGCCACGGCGCTCTCGGCCCAGTTGCAGAGCGTGGCGGCGGCGCAGAACAGGAACATCACGGCGACGTTGGAATCCTTCCGCGGCACGGCGAGCCACTTCGACAGCATCATGGGCAAGGCCGCCAGCGTGGTCGACTCGGCGAAGATCGCGGCGACGCTGTCGAACGTGAAGACGTCGAGCGAGAACCTCGCGCGCATCTCGTCGCAGCTCGACTCGTCGACGACTCAGCTCCGCGTTTTCGTCGACAAGATGGAGAACGGGAACGGCACGGTGCAGAAACTCATGACGGATTCGCTCATGTACACCGACGCCCGCCACCTGCTCGCGACGATCGATTCGCTCGTCGCGGACTTCAAGAAGAATCCCAAGAAGTACATCAACCTCAAGATCTTCTAGGTCAGTCTCCGGGCGAGGGTGCCCGCGATGACTCGAGCGCGGCGCGCGGCGGCCGCCCCACCGTCGCGTAGTACACGGGAATGCCGAGCAGGATGACGCCGAAGACGGCGAGCGTCGGCCAGCGGCTGCTCGGGTCGATCAGCGCGTTGGCGAGCAGGTAGATCGTCGCCAGCACGAAGAGAATCGGCGCGAACGGATAGAGCGGCGCGCGAAACGCCGGCTTGTACCCGGCGCGCCGCCGGAACGCGAAGATCGACGCAACTCCCAGAGCGTAAAACGGCAAGATGGCCGTAACGAAAGTATCGGCGAGCTGCTCGAACGTTCGCATCAACACGAAGATGATCCCGAGCACCGCCGCCAGCGTGATCGCCACGTACGGCGTCTCGTAGCGCGGGTGCACGGCCGCGATCTTCTTGAACAGAAGACGGTCCGCCGCCATCGCGAAAAAGACGCGCGGATTCGTGAGGATCGACCCGTTGAGCGTGCCGAGCGTGGAGAGCATGACCGTGATCGACACGAACGTCACGCCCGCCGGTCCGACGACCCGCTGCGCGACGTCGGCCGCGACGAGCTTCGAGTGCCGAATCTCGTCGACCGACATCACGCCGAGGTACGCGATGTTGGCGAGCATGTACACGACGACAACCGCGCACGTGCCGAGGATCAACGCTCGCGGAAGGTTCTTCGCCGGGTCCTTGACCTCGCCGGAGATGAACGCGAGGTCGGCCCACCCGTCGTACGCCCAGAGCACCGACACGAGCGCCAGCCCGAACGGCGCGATCGAGAAGCTGCCCGCGGGAAACGCCGGCGTGAAATGGCCGCCGGTCTTCGGAATCCCGATCGCGATCGCGACGATAACGATGAACAGGAGACCGAAGTACTTCGCGACCGTCGTGATGTTCTGGAGCAGCGAGCCCCACCGCACGCCGGCGTAGTTGAGCGCCGCGATCACCGCGATGGCGAGCGCCGCCACGTAGTGGACCCAGCCGTCGTACGGCGCGAGGCTCGGATTGAATCCGAGCACTCTCAACAGGTATTCGGCGAAGGTCGTCGCGATCGCGCCCAACGCCGCGGCGCGAATGATCGCCAGCTCGGCCCAGCCGAAAAGGAACGCCGGCAGACGTCCCCACGCGTTGCGAATGAAGATGAAGATGCCGCCCGTCTCTGGAAACGCGCCGGCGACCTCGGCCAGCGTGAGCGCGCCGCACAGCGCGACGATTCCGCCCGCGATCCAGACGCCGAACAGCGGAAGCGGACCGGGCAACCGATTCGTGACGCTCGCCGGCGTTCGGAAGATCCCCGAGCCGATCGTGATGCCGACGACGACCGCGATGGCGCTCCACAGACCGAGTCGGCGCGGGAGCTCCACCGGCGCGGCAGACGCGACGGGTCGTTGTGCGGAGGCGGGGGCGTCGGACATTCCATATGGTAGCGCCGGTGGAGCGCACGGGCGAGGCGACTCGAGACGAGCCGGTCTATCGGCATGACGAATGCAACGGACTTGGGCGCCCCGCATTACCACACGTGATCGAGGACTACATGAAAACCCGGAACGGCAGTCGGAGCTCGGCACGAATCGATTTGCGCGCTGTTGCTTTCGTCGGAATCGTTGCTGCGCTCGCCGTCGCCTGCGGCGGCGGAGAGAAGAAGGCAGGAGGAGAGTCCGCGACCGCGGCTCCTCCCGGCGGTGCCGGCGCGACGGCGGCGACGGGCGGGATGCCGGCGGGACTTCCGGCTCCGGCTCCCGGAGTCGCTCCGGCGGGTGCGACGCTCGCGATGCTCGCCGAGGGCGACAGCATCTTCCACGGGCTAAAGGCCGGCGGTCTCTGTCAGACGTGCCACGGGCCCGACGCCGCCGGAACTCCGCTCGCGCCGCCGCTCGCCAACAAGCAGCAGTGGCTCACCGGCGACGGCAGCTACGACTTCATTCAGAAGCGCGTCACGACGGGCATGCCGCAGCCGACACCACCTTACTCAGCCCCGATGCTCCCGTTCGGCGGCGCACAGCTCACGCCGGACCAGGTGAAGTCCGTCGCCGCTTACGTCTACTCGATAAGTCACAAGACCTGAGCGACACAATCGAAGCGGTGGCGGCGCGCCGGCGCTCCAACGGGAGCGTCCGGCGCGCTAGCTTTGGATGGCTACAGGTTCTCTCGCCCATCTCTCCGCCGCATGGTCACTCGTTTCGCCGACGGGATTTTCTGGATCGCCGTCGCGTGTTGTGTCGTCGCCCAGGCGGCGATCGTTCGATCTTCGCTCGTCTCTCCGTCGCAAGCGCCGAGCGCCGATGAACCGGCGTCGCTAGCGCGGCGCGCGCTCGAGGTGTGTTGGGCGGTTGTACCCGGGATCGCGCTCGCGCTCCTCTTCGTCGCCACATGGCACGCCATGCACGGCCCGGCCGCGACGGTCGTCGACTCGATGTTCCTCAAGTGAAAACCGTCCGTCGCCTGTCGCTGCTCGCCCTCGGCGCGGCGTGCCTGCACCTCGTGTTCGGCGCCATCGTTCGCATCTCGGGCTCCGGCATGGGCTGCGGCAACAACTGGCCGAAGTGCTACGGCTACTGGTTCCCGCCGCTCAGCCGGCCCGATCTCATCGTCGAGGTCACGCACCGATATCTCGCGTCGATTCTCGTCGCGACGGTGACGCTCATGGCGGCGGCCGCGCTGCGGCACCGTCGTGAAGCGGGAGTAGGCGGGCGCGGCGGCGTGCTTCGCTCGGCGACCGGCGCGCTCGGCGCCGTGTTGTTCGCCGCCGCGCTGGGCGGCGTGACCGTGAAATTCGGCAACGCGCCCTGGGCGACCGTCGCGCATTGGCTCGTCGCGATGACGGTGCTCGCCTTGGTCGCGGCGACGGCCGTGCGCAGCGGCGCCCTCGGAGGCGCGAGCGCCGAACGTCAGCGAGGGACGTCGCGCGCCGCGACATCGGGGCGCGCCGCGGCGATTCTCGCGCTCTTCGCCGTCGCGCTCGGCGGTTTGACGGCGAAGATTCCCGGCGCCTCGGTCGCGTGTACGACAGTTCCCTTCTGCGGCCGCAATCCAGCCGTCGACGCGGCCGCCGCGGCCGTGCAGATGACGCACCGTGCGATCGCCGTTCTCTTGTTTCTGCATCTGATCGGCGTTGTGGCGATGCTGCGCCGTCGCCGCGCGGAAGAAGCCCCGATCGTCGTGCGCACAGCGGCCATCGCGCTCGGCATGGTCGTGCTTCAGTTGATTCTCGCGTCGACGATGATTCTGCTCGCGTTGCCCGCCGAGCTCCGTTCGCTCCATGAGGCGACTGGCATCGGCATCTGGCTGAGCTGTTTCCTTCTCGCGTATCTCGCGCGGCGAACGGCACCGGCGGCGGCCGGCGTGGCGGTCGACGCCGCGCCGAGCTTCAGCGGTCACTTGCCGCCCGTTCCGGCCACCGAACGATGACGGACGCCGTCGCCATCAGCGGCACGCGCTCGATCTGGCGCGACCTCGTCGCGCTCACGAAGCCGAGGATCATCTCGCTGCTGCTCGTGACGACGATCGCGCCGATGTTCGTCGCCGGACACCCGGCGTGGACGCTCGTGCTCGCCGTGTTCGCCGGCGGATATCTGATGGCCGGCGGCGCCAACGCGGTGAACATGTACATCGATCGCGACATCGACGACCGCATGGCCCGCACGCGACTGCGCCCGATTCCCAGCGGTCGGATGCATCCCCGTCAGGTGCTCGCGTTCGGCGTGCTGCTGTCCACCGCCGCGACGTGGCTGCTCGCCTACGCCGCGAACGTGCTGACGGCGGCGCTCGCGCTCGCCGGATTCTACTTCTACGTGTTCATCTACACGCGGTGGCTCAAGCGCAGCACGCCGCAGAACATCGTGATCGGCGGCGCGGCCGGCGCGTTTCCGCCGCTGGTGGGCTGGGCCGCCGTGACGAATCGGATCGATCTGCTCGCGGTCTATCTGTTCCTGATCGTGTTCTACTGGACGCCGCCTCACTTCTGGGCGCTCGCGCTGCTCAAGCAGCGCGACTACGACAGGGCCCACGTGCCGATGGCGCCGCTCGTCTGGGGCGAGCGCGAAACGAAGCGCCAGATGTTCTGGTACACAGTCGTGCTGCTGCCGCTCACGCTGCTTCCGGTGGCGTTCGGAGCGCTCGGCGTCGTCTATCTGGTCGCCGCCTCGGCGCTCGGCGCGAAATTCATCGTCGAGGTTCTGCGCGTCATGCGCGCGACCGAATGGAGCGCGCCGGCGTGGCGGCTCTACAAGTATTCTCTGCTCTACCTCGCCCTGCTCTTCGCGGCGATGGTCGTGGACCGCCTCGTGCTCGGGATATCCCCGGCCGCGGTCTGATCGCCGACGCTCTCGTTCCCTTCGGGGCCGATGTCCATGTTCGTCGTGTGTTGGCCGGTGACCTGGATCTTCCGCTCGATCGGCTTGTCCATGTCGGGACGCCAGACCATGAGCGTGTAGCTCCCCGGCGGTATCGAATCGAGCGAGAACCGCCCCTGCTCGTCGGTCACGGCGAAATACGGCTGATCGAAGACGGCGATCGTGGCGTGGGACCATGTATGGCGCGTGCAGACGACGTCGACGAAGCCAACGCGTTTCGTCAATCGCTCGCTGGCGACGACCTGCCCTGTGTTGAAGAAGGGCATCGTGACGGCGCTGTCGACCGGTTTGCCCTTGAACACGAAACGGTGTAGCGCCGCGTCGTCGTTATAGACGTTGACCGTCGACCCGACCGTCGTCGCGACGATGCTCGGATCGAGGCCGCAATCCTCGCTGCCCAGATCGGCTCGCTTCTCGACCGGGAGCGCTTTGCCCGAGTCGATCCCCGCGATCCAGACGAGCGCGGCCCGCGACTGTGCCGGCGTCTTCCTCCCCGTCTCGCACTCGTGCGTGGAGTCGTCGATCACCGGCAGCGCCGTCGGATCGACCGTCCCGACCACCGTGCCCGACGTGGGCAGCGCCGACGGGCGATAACCCGTGGCGGTGAGCTCGAAACCGCTCGGGTCGTCGGTCGCCATCGCGACGCGCTGCGCGCGGCCACCCCTCGCCGCGGAGGCGGAGTCCTTGGAGCACGCGGCGAAGGCCGCGATGGCCGCGCCAAGGGCGAAAAGTGGAAGGCCGCGTTGCAGCTTCAGGAGAACCTCTGGATGAGTCGGCAGACCCCGGCGACCCCGCCGGTACCCAGAGGTTAGTCCGCAACGAGCGGACCGCTCACGACCTGCGGGCCCACCCTCAGACGATGAGCAGATCCCGCTGGTAGTCGCGCGGCGTCACGACGGCCTCGCCCGGCACGATGTAAACGTTGACCTCGCTTCGCATTCCGACCTGCCCGGCTATGTAGATCCCCGGTTCGATCGAGAAGCCGATTCCCGGAACGAGCAACCGCTCCTCCCGGGTCTCGAGGTTGTCGAGGTGCGGTCCCGATCCGTGCAGATCCCGCGGGTCGATCGAGTGGCCGGTCCGATGCGTGAAGTAGTCGCCGAATCCGCGCGACTGGATGACGCGGCGGGCGGCATCGTCCACCTCGGCGCCGCGCGTCGGCACGTTGGCCTTGGCTCGCTCGCGGACGAGCAGGATCGCCGCGTCGCGCGCGTCGCGCACGGCGTTCCAGATGTCGAGCGTCTCCGCTGACGGCTTGCCCAGCGACGCCATCCAGGTCTGGTCCGCGTAGACGCCGCCGTCCTCGCGGGCCCAGAGGTCGATGAGCAGAATCTCGCCGGGACGAATCACGCGCGGCGAATCCGCCGACGGCTCATAGTGTGGGTTCGCCGCGTTCGCGCCGGCCGAGACGTTCGGGCCGTGGTCCGTCGAGAGACCGGCGCGGCGAAACTCGTCCTGAATCCAACCCATGAGCTCGTGCTCCGCCAGCGGCTCCGCGGTTCGCGCCCGCTCGCCGGCGAACGCCATCGCCTTCCGCGCGATGCCCGCTATCACTTCGGCCGCTCGCTCGTGCGACGCGATGTTGTCCACGCTCCACGACGCGTAGAAGCGCGTGACGAGCTCGCCCGACGACACGACCGTCGCGCCCGACGCGCGGACCATCTCGATCACGCCGGCCGGCACGCGGTCGAGATACGGGACGGCGTCGCCGGCCGAGTACTCCATCGCGACTCGCTTGCCGCCGACGTACTTCGCCAGCAGCGACTCGAGGGTTCGCCACGACGCGTAGATCTCTCGCGACCACTCCGCCGGCCAGCGATGCCAGGGCCCCTGTTCGATCGCGTGCGAGAACGCGACCGGTATTCCGCGCGCCGGCACGAACGCGAACGCTCGCCGCGTCGTCATCCCCTCGAGGCCCATGAGCTCCGCGGCGATCGGGTTCAGCCCGCGGAAGTCATACAGGAGCCAGCCGTCGAGATTGGCGTCGATCAGGGCGCGTTGAAGCTCGAACAACGTGTCGGTGGTGAGCATGGTCGGCTACTCGAACCCCGCGGTACGATCGATGGCGCGCCAGTCGGCGCGCCACTCGCATGTTCCTTCGCCGCGGGCGGCACAGCGGACGTGCTCCACGGCGCCGATGCTTCCGATCAGACGCTGGAGCAGTTCGCGCAACGACGCCTCGTAGTACGTGCAGCCGATGCTGCCCGGCGCCGTGCCGAGCGTGATCGGGCGCGGCACGTCGACCATCAGAAAGGCGCCGACCCGCCGTACGTTGCCGCCGAGGTACCGCGCGGCGATTTTCTTCGCGTAGCGGAAAGCCAGCGGCCGCGCGAGGGCCGCCGGCAGAAAGCGCATCAAGCTGCGGTTGAGCGACGAAATGGTTTGATAGGATTGTCGCGCCGTGTATCGGCCCGCGGCGCGAAACACCGCCTCGGCGTCCGGCCGCCGGCCGATCAGTTTGGCGAGGCCGATGACTTCGTCGGAGCCGGTGCGCTGCCCCTTTCGCACCGCCTCGGTGTGACGTTTGATCTGCGTGTAGACGGTGTCGCTCAGGCCGAAGCGTTTGTTGCGAAGCTCGTCGACGTATTCCGTGTCGAGAAGATCCATCGGCGTGTCGACGTTCCGGACCGCTTCCAGAAGACTCAATGGGAACAGGGCATCAACAGTGGCGAGCATGAGCCTCGTTGTCGGTCGAAAAGCGGGGATGAAAAGCGAAGCTAGCCGCGCGTCGTTGCCCCTTCAAGACGCTCGCTGATGGCCGCGCGCGCCGCGGTCGGACTGCTGGTTGCCGCAGTCATCGCGACCCTTGCGCGAGCGACTCGGTCACTCTCCAGGAGCGGCGCCGTCGCCGCGACAGGACTCGGCACGATCACCGCGGCCGCCGGCTATCCGTGGGCGATCCTTCTCGTCGCGTACTTCGCGGCGTCCAGCGCCCTGTCGCGGTTCGGCGCCGCCAAGAAGGAGCGGTTGACCGGTTCCATCGTCGCCAAGGGCGGTCAGCGCGACGCGAGGCAGGTGCTCGCCAATGGCGGCGTGTTCGCCGTGGCGGTGCTCGGCATGCTGATCCAGCCCGGCCTCTGGTGGACGGCGCTCGGCGCCGGAGCGCTCGCCGCCTCGGCCGCCGACACGTGGGCCACCGAGATCGGGACGCGGTTTGGCGGGATTCCGCGCTCGATTCTTTCCGGGCGTCCCGTGCCGGTGGGAACGTCCGGCGGGGTCACGGTGATTGGAAGTCTGGGCGCCGTGGCGGGAGCGCTGTTCGTGGCCGCTGTTTCGATCGCGATCGGGTGGACGCGCCTGACGGCCCTGTCCGCGGTTGCCGGCGGGGTCGTCGGTGCGCTCGCTGACTCGCTCATCGGCGCGACGGCGCAAGCTCGGCGGTGGTGCGACGCGTGCGGGGTAGCAACGGAGCGCGTGCGACACGATTGCGGTTCGCCGACGCGCGCGGCGGGCGGAGTGAGCGGATTGGACAACGACATGGTGAATCTGTTCAGCGGAATCCTGGGCGGCGCGGCCGCCACGGCGGTCTTCATGGCGTTCTTCGCCCGCATCCGCGTGAACGCGGACGTCCTCGTCGTCGGCGGCGGCCCCGCGGGATCGTCGCTCGCCTTCGCCCTGGCTCGGCGCGGCGTTGACGTGCTGCTCGTCGACCGCGCCCGATTCCCGCGCCCGAAACCCTGCGCCGAGTACCTCAGCCCCGAGGCGTCGCGCGTGCTCGACGCGATGGGCGCGCTCGAGCGCGTCAAGTGCTCGGGAGCCGCGGCGCTGTCGGGTGTGCGCGTCCGCGCGCCGAACGGCCTCGTCATCGCAGGCGACTTCGTGGCGCAGCACGGGTTTCGAGCGTACGCCGACCGGGGACTGTCGGTGCGTCGCGAAGTGCTCGACGAGATTCTGTTCGACTGCGCTCGATCGGCCGGCGCCCGTGTCGCCGAAGGCCTGCGGATCGCGGATCTCGTCCGCGACTCGTCGGGTCGGGTGACAGGCGCGAAACAATCCGACGGCGAGCCGATTCGCGCGCGGTTCACGATCGGCGCCGACGGACTTCGCTCGGTCGTCGCGCGGCGCCTCGGTCTCGCGAGGACGACGCGCTGGCCGCGCCGGCTCGCCCTGGTGACACACTACATCGGCGTGCGAGACGTCGGCGAGCAGGGTGAGATGCACGTCGAGCGCGACGGGTACGTCGGCATCGCCGACGTCGGACACGGAGCGACAACTGTCGCGCTGGTGGTTCCCGCGTCGCGTGCGCGAGACATCTCCCGCGACCGCGCCGCGTTCCTCGAGGCGTGGCTCCGCGCGCGTCCTCATCTCGCGGCGCGATTCTCCGGCGCCGAGCGCGTGTCGCCGGTCGTCGCCACGGGGCCGTTCGGCTCGAATAGCCGGCGTGCCTGGGCGCCGGGTGCCGCGCTGGTCGGCGACGCGGCCGATTTCTTCGACCCGTTCACCGGCGAAGGGATTTACGCGGCGATGCGCGGCGGCGAACTGCTTTCCGACGCTCTCGTCGAAGGCCTCGGCGCGCGCGACGGCGGCGAGGAGGCGCTCCGCGCGTACGACCGCGCGCGGCGCAACGAGTTCGGCGGCAAGTGGCTCGTCGAACGGGTGATCGGCGCTGTCGTCGGCTGGCCGCCGCTCATCAATCGCGCGGCCAAACGCCTGTCGGCGCGCAAGGACCTCGCTGATCTGCTCATCGGCGTGACGGGGAACTTCGTGCCGGCGAGCGAGATCGTCCGGTGGTCGTATGTTTGGAAGGTCTTCGTCGGTTGAACGGATGGACTCGGACACATTTCGCAGCGTCCTCGGCCGCTTCGCCTCCGGGGTCACGATTCTCACTGCACGCGACGCGTCGGGCGCCGACCACGGGATGACGGTGAGCGCCTTCTGCTCGCTCAGCCTCGAGCCGCCGCTCGTGCTGTTCTGCGTCGACCACGCCGCGTCGATGCACGGGCTGCTGGCGGGCGATCCGCCGCCGGCTTGCGGCATCAGCATTCTGTCATCGAATCAGGAGGCGTGGTCGCGCCGGTTCGCCGACGAGAACGAGCAGCGCTTCGACGGGATCGCCTACTCGCGCGGCGAACACGGCGTCGTGCTCCTCGACGACGCGCTCGCGCACCTCGAGTGCACCATCATCCAGCGCATCGACGCGGGCGACCACACGATGTTCATCGCGCGGCTCGACCGGGCCGAGGCGTTGCACGGGCATCCGCTGCTCTACTATCGCGGCGGATATGCCCAACTCGAGCGATGACCGCGACGACACGAGGTCCTGCTCCGTGCTGACGCCCGCCCGGCGTCGCGGCGTCGAGCTTCTCGACGACCCGCGCGTGGACGCGCACGCTCGCCACCAGGCGCAGGACGACATCCGTCGTTCGAACGTGTGGCTCGGCGGTCTGCGTGCTGCGCTCGTGGAGCTCCGGGCCGTCCTTGCGCCGCGCGACAACATGATCCTGCTCGACGTCGGCACGGGGTTGGCGGACATCCTGGCCGAAGCGGCGCGCGACGTTCGCAAGTCGGGCGGCACTCTGACGACGATCGGCGTCGACGGCGCGCTGTCCCTGTTGGCCACGGCACGCGGCTCTACGACGGGCATGGTCTGCGCGAACGCGCTCGCGCTTCCCTTCCGCGACGGGAGCGTGGACGTCGTGATGTGCTCGCAACTGCTCCACCACTTCACAGACGCGGACGTCGAGCGCCTGCTGCGCGAGCTGCATCGCGTCGTCGCGACGCGCGGTCATCGTGTGCGATCTGCGCCGGAGCTGGCTCGCGGCGGCGGGCTTCTGGCTCGTTTCGTTTCCGCTGCGCTTTCACCCGGTCACGCGGCACGACGGCGTCGTGTCGGTGCTTGCGCGGGTTCACCGCCGGCGAGCTCCGTCGTCACGTGAACACGGCGACCGGCGCATCACCGGACGTCAGCCGCCGGCTCGGATTTCGGCTCACGGCGCGCTGGACGCCGCTCCGAAACGGCGAGCGCGTCGTGAACCGAGCCGCTCGACCTCGGCCCGATGCCGACCGACCGTTCGCATCGAGACGGTCGACGAGCGCGTCGTGCGCGCGCCGCTGCCGCTCGAATATTCTCGCTCGCGGCCGACGTCGAGCAGTGGCCGGCCCATCTGCCGCACTACCGGTTCGTTCGCTTTCACGAACGACGCCAGCGACGGCGGCGGAATCGTCGAGATGTCGGCGAACCGGCCGTTCGGCGCCATCGATTGGCCCACGTGGTGGACGTCGCTCATGACCGTGACGCGCACCGTCGAGCACGGCTCGCGGCAACGATTCGCTTTCGGCACGTTCGCGGCATCACGACGGGCATGGATGTCGAGTGGACTTTCGACCCAGGCATGCAAGCAGGCACGCTCGTGCGCATCGTACATGTGTGGAACGGACCCGCAGTGGCCGGTGATTGGTGGCATCGCGGCCCACGGAGTCATTGGGCCGGTCTTCGTGCACGGCATCGCGTCGCGCACTCTTGCCGGACTCGGGCGCGCGGCCGAACGTTGGCGCCGACTCCGCGTCCGGCGTCGTTCTTCGAGCGAGGTATCGGGTGGCTGATCGTCGACGAGTAGCGATCACCGGAATCGGCGCGTTGACGCCGATCGGCATCACGCGCGACGCCATGTGGGACGGGCCTCCTGGCCCGTCGCTCGGCCGTGCGCCCGATCACGCGCTTCGACGCGTCGATCTACCGGAGCCAGATCGCCGCCGAGATCGATTTTCACCCGAGCGATTTCATCGAGGAGCGGCGCGTCGAGCGACTCGACCGCTTCGGTCAGTTCACGGTCGCGCGCCGCGGCTCGCCATCGAGGACTGCGCGACTCAACATGGCCGTCGAAGATCGCGAGCGCGTCGGCGTCGATGATGGGCAGCGCGCTCGGCGGCGTCGGGCTTCGCCGAAGAGCAGTTCGGCGTGTTCAATCACGCAGGGCATCAAGAACGTCGCGGTCACGCTCGCGACGAACGTCTTCGCGGGCGCGGCGAGCTGCAACGTGGCGATCGAATTCGGCGCGCAGGGACCGAACAGCACGAACGCGATGAGCTGCGCGTCGGGGACGATGGCGATCGGCGAAGGATTCCGGCAGATCCGCGACGACTACGCGGACGTGATGATCTGCGGCGGCGTCGAGGCGCCGCTCAACCAGCTGTGCTTCGGCGCGTTCGCGATCATTCGGGCGATGTCGACGCGCAACGACGACCCGGGCACGCGTCGCGCCCGTTCGATCGCGACCGCGACGGGTTCGTGATGGGCGAGGGCGCCGCCGTGCTGGTGCTCGAGGAGTACGAGCGCGCCAAGTCGCGCGGCGCGCACATCTACGCCGAAGTGTGCGGCTATTCGTTCTGCAACGACGCGCATCACATGACCGCCCCGCGGCCCGACGGCTCGCAGGCGGCGCGCGCGATGCGCAACGCGCTCAAGGACGCGCACGTCGAGCCGCACGAGATCCAGTACGTGAACGCGCACGGCAGCAGCACACCGCTCAACGACCCCACCGAGACGCGCGCGATTCAAGCAGCGTGTTCGGCGAGCACGCGTCCAAGCTCCAGGTGAGCAGCACGAAGGCGTACTACGGCCACGCGCTCGGCGCGTCGGGCGCGATGGAGACGGCGATCTGCGCGATGTCGCTCGAGCGCGAGCTGGCTGCCGCCGACGCTCAACCTCGAGGACCCCGACGACGGCTGCGACCTCGACTACATCCCGTGGCGTCGGGCCGCGACGCTCGACGTCGACTACATCCTCACGCAACTCGTTCGGGTTCGGCGGCATCAACGCCGCGCTGGTGCTGAAGCGCGCCGACTGAGGGGCGGCCGAGGCGCGGAGGATGGTATAGGTTACAGCGCCGCGCATCTGAAGCCGCGGCGCCATGATTCCTCCCGCACCCTCAGCTCGGAACGACAAATGAAAGACTCCTGGCGTCACTTCGCGGCCGAGTTCGTCGGGACGTTCGCGCTCGTGTTCATCGGCGGCGGCACGATCATCACCAGTCCGCTGCTCCAGTCGCAGGCGACCGTCGCTGAACATCGCGCTCGCGCACGGACTCATTCTGGCGCTGCTGGTCAGCGCGACGATGGCGCATCTCGGCGGCCATCTCAATCCCGCGGTCACCGCGGGATTTCTCGTCACGCGCCGCATCGACCCGATGATGGCCGTGATGTACTGGATCGCGCAGTTCCTCGGCGCGATCATCGCGGCGTACATGCTCAAGGCGCTGTACCCGTCGGCCGTCGGCGCGGTGACGCGGCTCGGCGGCCAGTCGATCTCGGCCGACACACGCTGCTTGCAGGCGATCGCGCTCGAGGCGATCGCGACGTTCTTCCTCGTCTTCGTCGTCTTCGGCACCGCGGTCGACCAAGCGCGGACCGAAGGTGGGCGGCATTCGCGATCGGTCTCACGGTCGCGGCCGACATTCTCGCCATCGGCCCGCTCACCGGCGGCTCGATGAATCCGGCGCGCTCGTTCGGTCCGGCGGTTGTCACGCACATCTTCGAGGGACAGACCGCGTACTGGGTCGGCCCGCTCCTCGGCGGGATCGTGGCGGCGCTGCTCTACGACCGGCTGTTCCTGCGCGACGCGGCGCCGGCCTGCGCTCACGCGGACCGTGAGCCCGGCGCGCGGACCCGACTGCGCTATCTTTGTCCGCATGGCCGACGCTCCGCTCCCCACGCTGTCGCGCGCGCGCGAGCAGAAGATCAGCGAGCTCTCGCAGCATTTCGCCAACGACGATCTGTCGCTCGAGGATCTCGAGCGACGGATCGAGCAGGTCTACAAGGCGGCGAGCGTCGCCGAGCTGGACGCCATCACGTCCGACCTTCGCGTGTCGCAACTCCCGGCGGCGGGCAGGTCGTCATCCGCTCAGATGACCGACGCGCGGACCGACTACGCGACGTCGAATCTCCCGGCGCCGAGTTCGCGTCTGCTCGCGGTGATGAGCGAGTCCAAGAGGACGGGCCGCTGGCTCGTGCCACAACGTTTGGACGTCGTGTCACTGATGGCCGACACGAAGATCGACCTGACACACGCGGTGATGCCTCCCGGCGGCGCGGAATTTCACGTGCGCTCTTTTTGGGCCGCGTGCAAGATCGTCGTGCCGCCGGAGATGCGCGTGATCAACGAGATGCACGCGATCATGGCCAGCGTCGTGAGCAAGGCGGACGAGATGGACGCCGAAGGAGCGCAGCGTCACGGGCCGACGCTGCGCCTCACGGGCACGGCGTTCATGGCCGAAGTGAAGGTCGTCGTGCGCCGGCGCGAGGATCCGCGCATCGAGCTGGACGACGACGAGGACGACGACGAGTAGATCTCTGGCTCCTCGCGCCCGACCTTTCACGCATACACACGAAGTGCCGGCCACTCTGAGCCCAGGGTGGCTCGTTGGGTTCGGCTGTGCGCTCGAAGTCGGGAACAGACGTCCGGACCTCTGACAACAGACCAGGCGCGACGCGGTGAAGTGATCGTGAGTTGACGCTTGTCGCGGAGTACCGATCTCACGAAGGCGCCAGCCCGGCGAGAGCTGGTCTGTCGTCGGATATCGGACGTCTGTTCCTGATTTCGAGCGCACCACGTGGCTCCTCGAGCCACACGGAACGTGGTTGGCCGCGATCCCGTGCCGTTCCCCGGCCGCGATTCCCCGCGCCTCCCTAGGGGCCCAGCCTCATGTACGCCGCGTCGTACCGCGCAATCGAGTCCTTGATCACCTTCATCGCTTCTTCGCTCTTCCCCCACCCTTCGATCTGCACCCGCTTCCCCTCGAGATCCTTGTACGTCGAAAAGAAATACTGCACTTCCGTCAACACGTGCCGCGGAATGTCCGCGATGTCGAACATTTCCTCGTAGTACGGATCTCTCAACGCGACCGCGAGGATCTTGTCGTCCGGTTCGCCGCGGTCGAGCATGCGGAGCACGCCGAGCGGGCGCACGTCGATCATGCACCCGGGAAACGTCTGCTCCTTCACCAGCACGAGCACGTCGAGCGGGTCGCCGTCTTCGTGGAGGGTGCGCGGGATGAGGCCGTAGTCGCCGGGATAATGGACCGCCGAGTACAGCACGCGGTCGAGCTTGATGATGCCGGTCTTCTTGTCGAGCTCGTACTTGTTCCGGCTGCCGAACGGGATCTCGATGACGGCGGTGATCTCTTCCGGCGGGTGCGGGCCCGGCGGAAGATCGTGCCAGAAGTGGATCACGACGCGTGCGAGGCGACGCCCCCGCCGTCACGCGTCATCGTTCCCTTGTACGACATCGGCGGCTCGTCGACGCCGAAGTTGACCGCGGCCAGCTCGGCCACGTGGTCCAGGTCCGCGCGCGACAGGTCCGGCGCGTCGCTCGCCGCCGCGAACTCGGCCAGTTGCTCGTCGTCGTAGACGTTCGGCAGCGTCGTCACGACGCGCGGCTCGGCGAGCAGCCACTTGAGCGCCGCCTGGCCCAGCGTCATGCGCTTCGCGAGGAAGTCGAGCGTCTTGACCTTCTTGATCCCGTTGACGAGCCACGACCGCGGACGATGCCGGCGGTGGTCGTTTTCCGGAAACACGGTGTCCTCGGTGTATTTCCCCTCGAGCATGCCGGAGGCGTGCGTCACGCGGATGTTGAAGCAGCAGTTCGGCGCGTGCTGCTTCGCGGCCTCGACCATCGCCGTACCGGGATGCTGCTCGAGGACGTTCCAGATCATCTGGATCGTGTCGATGTCCGGCTCGCGCTCCAGAAGGTCCACGGCTTCGTACAACCAACCGATGGCCGGGCCGAACGCCGCGCCCCACGCGCGAATCTTTCCTTCGCGCTTGAGCTGGCGCATCGTGTCCCACAGCTCGCGGTCGACGACGTGCTCCATTTTCGCGTTGTGGAGCTGGAGCACGTCGATGTAGTCGGTCTCGAGGCGCTCGAGGCACTTGTCGACCGCGAAGCGCATGAACGCCGGGTCGGTGCGCATCGGCAGCTCCGACTGCCCACGACGCGCCTTCTGCGCCGCCTCGTCGTAGATGTCGTACCCGACCTTCGTCGCGATCACCACTTCGTCGCGCCGCCCGCGAAACGCCTCGGCGATCTGCCGCTCGGCGCGGCCGTTGCCGTACGCGTCGGCCGCGTCGAAGAACGTGACGCCGTGATCGTCGAGCGCGCGTCGCAGCATGGCCACGGCGTCGGCGTCGGTCTTGTCGCCCCACCAGCCGGTGGAGATGGTCCACGTACCGAACCCGACTTCGCTCACGCGAATGTCGGTGCCGGGAAAAATGCGATGCTTCATGTGAGAGCGCCGGAGTTGAGCAGCTTCGCGGCTTCGCGCGCGAAATACGTGATGATCACGTCCGCGCCGGCCCGCCGAATGCCGAGGAGCGAGTCCATCATCACGCGCTCCCCGTCGATCCAGCCGCGCTGCGCGGCCGCTTGAATCATAGTGTACTCGCCGCTCACCTGAAACGCGGCGAGCGGATAGCCGGTCTCGTGCTTCACGCGATGGATGATGTCGAGGAACGGCCCGGCCGGCTTGACCATCACCATGTCGGCGCCTTCCTCGATGTCGAGCCGCACTTCGCGCAGCGCTTCGTCCGAATTGCCGGCGTCCATCTGGTATCCACGCCGGTCGCCGACCTGCGGCGTCGACTCCGCCGCCTCGCGGAAGGGCCCGTAGAATGCTCCCGCGAACTTGGCGGCGTAGCTCAGAATCGGCGTGTCGCTGAACCCGTTTTCATCGAGCGCCGCTCGAATCGCTCGCACGCGCCCGTCCATCATGTCGCTCGGCGCCACGATGTCCGCGCCGGCGCGCGCGTGCGAGACCGCTTCGCGCGCGAGCAGCTCGAGCGTGGCATCGTTGTCGACGACGCCCTCGTGGAGCACGCCGCAGTGCCCGTGTTCCGTGTACTCGCAGAGGCACACGTCGGTGATCACGACGAGATCGGGGACGTCGCGCTTGAGCGCGCGCACGGCCTGCTGCACCGGCGCCTCGTCGTTCCATGCTTCCGACCCCGTCGCGTCCTTGCGGTCCGGAATGCCGAAGAGAATGACGCCCCCGATCCCGGCGTGCGCCGCGATTCGCGCGTCGATCAGCATCTCGTCGATCGAGGTCTGAAACACCCCCGGCATCGACTCGATCGGCCTTCTCACCTTGGAGCCCGACCGAACGAAAAGCGGCAAAACAAGTTGCGACGGGCGCAGAGACGTTTCGCGCACGAGGCGACGAAGCGACTCGGTGCGACGGAGACGGCGTGGGCGGTAGGCCGGATACTGGGGCATGGCCCAGAGAAATTAACTCGGGCGGCGATGGCACGACCCGGGGGGCTGCACGGTCGCCAGCCATGAGGGCCGGAACGCTTCTGCCCCCCTCCCCCAACACCCACGAACGGCTCCGACGACACGAGCCCCTCTACTTGGGTAATAGCGCCGGGGTGTGTTTTGGCTTCAGGTCAAACGCACAATGTTACAATTTCTTAATGCACGATCTGCGCGGTTAAGCAGAAGCGAGCGTCACGCGAGCGCCGGGATTGACGATAGATTGACATTTTCGGGCGCGTTTCGGTTCGGCCGATTGACGCCATTTCGGGGGTCGGCGCTATTACCCAAGTAGAGGAGCTGATGATTCCTCTCGGCGTCTCCGCGGTCTTGCAACCCCAACGGCAGCTCGTTTCGAGCCGTCGGTGCCGCTTTTCGCTCACCAAACGCTTCCATCCGGCCACCGCACTGGTTCATCCGGCCACCGCACTTTTCCGTCGCGTGCGCCGAACCGAGTCGCGCGTTCAACCTCTTTTCCAGCTGGCCACGCGACCGATCTGGCCGGCCACATCAATTTGCCGATCGGGTCAGGCCAGTTTTCCCACACGGGCAGTCGGCTGGACCGACCGGTCAACGAATCAGTCACGGTAGCCGGCGCACTCATCGCGACAGACGGCGCGCTCGCCGCGCCGATCAGTTGATCGTACGCCCGGGTCAGGCGACTCGTCGCTCGAAGCCGACGAGCGAGACGCTGCATCCAGTGCACCGGTCGCAGCGCGCAGTTTGTCGCATCGAGTCGCCAGGTCACTCGCCCGCGTGGCCAGCGAATCGGCGAAGTGTCACGCGTTGCTTTTTCGCTCGTTCCACCAGATCGGTCGTTCCGGCGAGCGGAGCGCACCACTCGGCCAGTCCGCTTTGCTCGGCGGCGAGTTGACCCCGCCCGACGGCGATTCTATCCGACGGCTCGGCAAGACGACGCGCCGGCACGGCTGATTCGCTGCCGCCGTCGGACGGGCGACCGAGCCTGCCGATCCGCCGTCTGAGAACGGCCGAGGGCTCGACTGTGAGCCGTGGCCTACGCCTTTGGGCGCGGCTGACCCCGAATTACCGTCGGCCGCGCGCCGAGTCAGTTGTCGGTCGCAAGTCGAGCCGTTTAGAACGACGCAAATCCCACGACGTTGCCCCCGGGTTCGCGGACGTAGAACTCCGTCGATCCGTAGAACGTCTTATGTCTCGGCTTCACGACTGGAGCTCCGGCGACGGCTCGCTCGGCCGCATCGAGATCCGCGATCGATGCGACGGTGAGGAACAGCCCCACACTGTGGCCGGAAAGCTCCGCGGCCTGTGCGGGGTTGTCCGCGACGACGCTGGCGCGCGTCTGGTACATGATCTCGACGCCGTCCTTCTTCACGCTGGCGAAGACCAACTTCCCGTCCGCCCCCGGCACCTCGTTCTCTTTGGTGAACCCCAGGTTCGTCGCCCAGAATTCGAGGCACGGTTCGACGGCATCGACGATCAGGACGGGGGCGAGCGTCTGCAGCGTTGGCGAGGCGGCGGTCATCATTGGCACTTGTCCGGTGGAGGTAGTGGCACTAGTATAATTGATACTAGTCCACCGTCAAGCCCCCCGACAGACGACCCGCCGCCCTCATGCCGCCTGACAAGACCCGCGCCGTCACGCTGGCCGACCTCGTCGTCCTGTCGCTGCTCTGCGAAGGGCCGCGGCACGGGTACGACCTGTGGGCCGAGCTCGAGCGGCGTCAGGTCGAGAAGTGGGCGAGCATCTCCAGGCCGCAGGTCTACTACTCGCTCCGCAAACTCGCCGCGGCGAAGCACATCGTGTCATCGCGCGACGACGACGCGGCGCAGGGCCCCGAGCGGCGCGTGTACAAGCCGAGCGAATCGGGACGCCGGATGCTCGCCGACTCGCTGGCCCAAGCCCGCTGGTCGACCCAGCGCCCGCCCGATCCGTTCCTCACCTGGATGGTCCTGTCATGGCAGGCGCGGCCCCGCGACTTCTCGGCGCAGATCGCGCGGCGGCAAAAGTTCCTCGAGCAGCAGTTGGAGGAGGACCGCGCGGCGCTCGACGCGGTCATCGCCGAAACCTCGGCCACGTCCGACGCGGCGCTCGTCGTGAGGCTCGGCATCAAACAATTCGAATTGGAGCTTGGCTGGCTCGCCGACGTCGCCGCGCGGCACCGTCCCGGGTGAGCTACTCCGGCTGCGGCGAGGGCAGATGCTCCGCGCGCCGCAGCGAATCGAGGATCTCGTGGCCGCCGCGGTGTCGCAGGTCGTTGGCCAGCCGTACGCCGGTCAGCTCCGGGTCCGATTCGTCGAGCGGCATCTGGCCGCGCACGACGCGGCGGCCGCTTATGTCCGAGAGCACGTCCCCACAGTGTTCGACCCGTGGCGCTCGCCGCCGCCAGCGCGCCGATCGGCACCTGACAGCCGCCCTCGAGCGCGCCGAGGAAGGCGCGCTCGGCGCGCGTATCGAGCATCGTCCGGGCGTCGCCGAGCGGCGCCACCGCGGCGCGAGTCACCTCGTCGTCGCCGCGGATCTGTATCGCGATCGCACCCTGCCCCGCCGCGGGAAGCCAGTCCGGCGGCTCGAGAAACGACGAAATGCGCTGCGACACGCCGAGTCGGTGAAGGCCGGCGGCGGCGAGGATCGCGGCGTGTACGTGAGCGTCGTCGACCTTCTTGAGCCGCGTCGGCACGTTGCCGCGCAGTTCGACGACCTCGAGATCGTGGCGTCGCGCGAGCAACTGCGCGCGTCGCCGCAGGCTCGACGTTCCGACGCGCGAACCCGGCGGCAGATCGTCGAGCGAATCAACGCCGACGACCGAGCTCACGATGAGCGCGTCGCGCGGGTCCTCTCGCGGCAGGAGCGCGACGACTTCGAGGCCGGGCGGACTGTCCGTCGGGAGATCCTTGAGCGAGTGCACGCAGAGCTGAACCTTGCCCTTCGCGAGATCCACCTCGAGCTCTCGCGTGAAGAGCCCTTTGCCACCGATGGACGCGAGAGGCTCGTCGAGATGCTTGTCGCCCGAGGTGCGGTAGGTCTTGAGCTCGCTCGCCACACCGCGCGCCTCGAGCGCCTGCTGCACCTGGCGCGCCTGCCGCAGCGCGAGCTCGGAGGCGCGCGTCGCGATGACGAGCGGAGCGCCGGCGCGGTCCGTCATGGGCGCGCGAGCGCGGACGCTGCGCCCGCGAGGTAGTCGGAAATGGCGTTCACGAGTCCGGCGATCGTGGATTCCGTCGCTTCGACGACGACGTCGAGGCCCGCCGCGCGCGCCGCCTGCGACGTCACCGGGCCGATCGACGCCACCGGCGCTCGGCGGGCGAGATCGCCCCCGACGGCGTCCACGAAGTTGGTGACGGAAGATGCCGAGGTGAACGTGACGAGATCGGCGCCGTCTCTGCTCATCCGCTCCTTGAGTTGTTCGGCGCCGCTTCCGTCGAGCACCGACCGGTACAGGTCGACGCGCTCGACGATCGCTCCGAGCTCCTGAAGTCCGAGTTGCAGCGTGTCTCTCGCGCCTTCCGCCGTGGCGTACAGGACCCGCGCGCCTTTGACGTCGCGGCGCCCGCGCAGCGCGTCGAGCAACGCCTCGGCGACGAATCGATCGGGCGCAACGTCGACCGCCAGGCCGTGCGCGAGCAGCGCGTCGGCGGTGGCGGGGCCGACCGCCGCGACTTTGGCGCCGGCGAGCGCGCGCGCGTCGAGTCCGGCGGCGCGCAGCTCGTCCCAGAAGAATCGCACGGCGTTCTGACTGGTGAACGCGACCCAGGTGAATTCTTTCAGTCGGCCGAGCGCGGCCTGAAGCGGCGAGGGATCGAGCGGTTCGATCCGCGTCGCCGGCATTTCGATGACCGTTGCGCCGGCCGCGGCGAGCCTGTCGCTGAGCGACGCGGCCTGCGAGCGCGCGCGCGTGACGACGATTCGCTTGCCGAAGAGCGGCCGCTTGTCGAACCACGCGATCTCGTCGCGCAGCGCGACAACGTCGCCGATGATCGTGATGACCGGCGCCGAGAGTTTTTCTCGCGCGACGGTGTCGCGCAACGTCGCGAGCGTCGCGGTCACGGTTCGCTGATGCGGATGCGTTCCCCACTGCACGACCGCCGCCGGCGTGTCGCCACTCAATCCGCCGTCGACTAGCGCGTCGACGATTCGCGGCAGCGTCTGCACGCCCATGTAGAGCACGATCGTCCCGCCGGCGCGGGCCAGCGCGCCCCAATCGGTGCCGCTCGCGTCGCGCGACGGGTCTTCGTGTCCCGTCACGAGCGTCACGGAGGTCGCGACGCCGCGATGGGTGACGGGAATTCCCGCGTACGCCGCGGCGGCGATTCCCGCCGTCACACCCGGGACGACTTCGAAGGGGACGCCGGCCGCGGCGAGCGCCTGTGCCTCCTCGCCGCCGCGCCCGAAGACGAAGGGGTCGCCTCCCTTGAGGCGCACGACGCGTTTTCCTTCCCGCGCGAGACGCACGAGCAGCTCATTGATTTCAGTCTGCCGGCTGGAATCGGCCGCGCCGCCGCGTTTTCCGACGTCGTGCAACTCGACGGGGTTGTCGCGC
Source organism: uncultured Gemmatimonadaceae bacterium (assembly GCA_963789315.1). GTDB lineage: Bacteria > Gemmatimonadota > Gemmatimonadetes > Gemmatimonadales > Gemmatimonadaceae > JAQBQB01. The sequence goes on from CAWBKI010000017.1 coordinate 138,181, forward strand.
TCGACGGCCGACGCGAGCGCGAGAAGCGCGGGATTCGCCAGCGCGTCGTACACGATCGCGTCGCAGGTGACGAGCAGCTCGCCGCCGCGCAGCGTCAGGAGGCCGGGATCGCCGGGGCCCGCGCCCACCAGGTAGACGATCCCCGCGTCACGACGTGAGTGAGCCGGCGACGAGGCGGTCAAGCGTCGCTCAACCGCGCCCGCCGCGCGCGGTGCTCTCCAAACGCCGACGCGCGCCGCGGGCGCGAATCGCCAAGCTCGCGAAGTAGGCGAGGTACACCGCGCTCACCCAGGCGTACGCCGCGTGGTACCAGACGGTCGTATCAGGCGTCACTGGCCGACTCCTTCGGCGTCGTCCGCCGCGGCGACGAGCGTCGCGAGACGGTAGCGCGTCACGACCAGCGCGACGCAAAGCAGCAAAAACGCCAGCGACGAAACGAGGAACGTCGTTTCCATCTCCGGCGACAGCGGCGGATTCACCAGTGCCTGCGGTTGGAGCATGATCGGCATCGGATGCAGCGTGCGGAACAGGTAGACGCTCAAATGGATGAACGGGATGAGCAACACTCCGAGGATCGCCAGCACCGCGGAGAAGCGCGCGCGCATCGCCGGCGATTCGATCGCGCCGCGGAGGACGAGGTACGCGGCGAAGATGAACCAGAGAAACAGGGTCGACGTGAGGCGCGCGTCCCACGTCCACCAGGTGCCCCAGATCGGCTTCGCCCAGAGCGGCCCGACTGTGAGACCGACGGTGTTGAACAGAATCCCCACCTCCGCCGCGCTCGCCGCGAGCCTGTCCGCGCGCTCGTCGTGCAGCCAGAGATTGATGACCGAACCGATCGCCACGAGCCCGTAGGCGAGGTAGCACGCGATCCAGGCCGGCACGTGCAGGTAGTAGATCTTCTGCACGGCGCCCTGCAGCGCCTCGACGGGCGTGAAGTAGATGGCGCGCACGTATGCGCCGATCACCGCGAGGATCGCGACAACGAACAACCAGCCGAAGATCGGTTTCGGCGCGCGCGACTCGGCGCTCACGTTGGCCGGGAATGCCATAGGCGAGGAAGTCATTCTTCGAGCGTATACGGGAAGGCGACCGTGCAGGCCACGATGAACACCAGGTCGAACGCGATCAAGAGCCTGAGCCACGGCCACGCTTCGGACAGCGGCCGTCCGGCCATCACCCGCGTCGTCGCCTGCGCGGCGTCCATCAAGATCGGCACGAAAAAGGGGAGGCTCAGCATCGGCAGCAGCAGCTCGGCCAGGCGGGTGTTGACCGCCATCGCGCTGAAGAGCGTGCCGACGGCGACGATCCCCACCATCGCCAGCAGCACGATGCCGGCGACCACCAGCAATTGGTTGTTGAACCGCAGGTTGTAGAACACGGCGAGCGCGGGAATCGCGACAGCTTGAATCGCACACAGGAACAGCAGGTTCCCGACGGCCTTTCCAAGGTACACCGACTCTCGCGCGATCGGCGCGATCAGCAGCGCGTCGATGCCGCGGTCGTGCTCCTCGAGAGAAAACGCGCGTTGAAGCCCGAGCAACGCCGAGAACGCGAGCACGACCCACAGGACACCGGGAGCGCGATCCTGCGCCGTGACGACGGATTCGTCCCACGTGAAGTAGAAGATCGAGAGGGCCAACACGGCGAACACAAGCGACGACAGGAACGCGGTTCGCGAGCGGAACTCGATCGCCAGGTCCTTGCGCGCGATGAGGAGCGCCGCGTGCAGCGTTCCGGGCGGAGTGCGGCCGCTCATGCCGTCGCGGACGCGGTCCGGCCGACCGTCGACGACGACGCGTTCACGACGAGGTCGCGGTACGAGGCGCGATACGCCGCCGGCTCGATGTCGGAGCAATCGTCTTCCCGAATGAACCGACCGTCGAGCATGACGGCCGCCCGCGACGCCAGCGCGAGTCCTTCGTCCACGTTGTGCGTCACGAGCACGAGCGCCGCGTTCGACGCGCGCAACGTGCCCAACATGTCGGTGAGCGCCGCGGCTCCGGAGGCATCGAGCCCCGTGTACGGCTCGTCGAGCAGCAGGAGCGCGGGCTCGTGGACAATCGACCGCGCGATCGCGACGCGCTGCTGCAATCCGCGGCTCAACGCACGCACCGGCGTTCGCGCACGGTCGGCGACGCGCATGCGCTCGAGCGCCGTCATCGCGGCCTCGCGCGGCGACTTCAGCCCGTACAACTTCGCCGCGAACTCCACGTTCTCCAGCGACGTCAACGCGCGATACAACATGCTCTGGTGCGAGATGAGACCGATCGACGCGCGCGACGTTGGATCCGCGCGCAGTGCGTGGCCGAGCACTCGCACTCCACCGCTTGTCGGCGCGAGCAGTCCGGCGATCAATTTGAGGAGCGTCGTCTTCCCCGCTCCGTTCGGCCCGAACAGCGCTAAGCTCTCGCCCGCGGCCAGCGACAGATCGACGCCGTCGACGGCGCGACGCCGGCCGAAGTCGCGGTGCAGCGCCGTCGTCTCGACGACAAGCGAGCCGGAGGGTGAGAGCATGCCCTAAGATAAGGCGAATCGGCTCGGCTTACCCGTCGCGCCGGGCGCTCGTATTATCACGATTCTCCTCTCGCCTGCCATCTGATCGGAGATTCGGCCAGACATGAAGACCGAAACGGTTGAGATCGACGCACTCCTCCACGAAAACCGCAAGTTCGCGCCGTCCGCCGAGTTCCGCCGCAACGCGCTCGTTTCGGACACTCACCTCTACGATCAGGCGTCTGAGGCCTTTTGGGCGGCGCAGGCCGCGGAGCTGGAGTGGTTCGAGAAGTGGACGACGGTGTGCGATTGGCAGCCGCCGCACGCCAAGTGGTTCGTCGGCGGAAAGCTCAACGTCTCGGTGAATTGCGTCGATCGCCACGTCGCCGGCCCGCGGCGCAACAAGGCGGCGCTCATCTGGGAGGGCGAGCCCGGCGACCGCCGCACGCTCACCTACTGGGACCTCTACGTCGAAGTCCAGAAGTTCGCCAACGTGCTCAAGCACTCGGCGTGACGAAGGGCGATCGAGTCGCGATCTACCTGCCGCTCATCCCCGAAGTCGCGATCGCGATGCTCGCCTGCACCCGCATCGGCGCCATCCACTCGGTGGTGTTCGGCGGATTCTCGCCCGAGTCGCTGCGCGACCGCATCAACGACGCAAAGGCGAAGGTGCTCATCACCGCCGACGGCGGCTATCGTCGCGGCGGCCTGGTGCCGCTCAAGCGAAATGCCGACAAGGCGCTCGAGGAGTGCCCGACGATCGAGCACGTGGTCGTCGTGGCGCGCCGGCGCGGATCGTCCGACGACGACTCCTTCTCGCACATGAAGGAGGGCCGCGACCACTGGTGGCACTCGGTCATGCGAGACGCGTCGGCGCGGTGCGAGCCGGAACGGATGGACGCCGAGGACGTGCTCTACATCCTCTACACGTCGGGCACGACGGGAAAACCCAAGGGCATCGTGCACACGACGGGCGGCTATCTCGTCGGCGTGACGGCCACCACGAAGCTCGTCTTCGACCTCAAGGAAGACGACGTCTTCTGGTGCACCGCCGACGTCGGCTGGGTCACCGGGCATTCGTACCTCGTGTACGGACCGCTCGCCAACGGCGCGACGTGCGTCATGTACGAAGGCGCGCCCGACTGGCCGGAGAAGGACCGCTTCTGGAGCATCTGCGAGCGGCACGGCGTGACGATTCTCTATACGGCGCCGACGGCCATCCGCGCCTTCATGAAGTGGGGCGAGCAGTGGCCCGCCGAGCACGATCTCTCGCGACTGCGCCTGCTCGGCTCGGTCGGCGAGCCGATCAATCCCGAAGCGTGGATGTGGTACCACGAGACAATCGGCGGCGCACGCTGCCCGATCGTCGATACGTGGTGGCAGACTGAGACGGGCGCGATCGTCATCTCACCGCTGCCCGGCGTGACCGAGACGAAGCCCGGAAGCGCGACGATGCCGCTCCCCGGCTACAGCGCCGAGTTGCTCGACGCAAAGGCGCGGGAGATCAAGGTCGGCGGCGGACTGCTCGCGCTCACAAAGCCCTGGCCGTCGATGCTGCGCACGATCTGGGGCGACGACGAGCGCTACGTGCAGACCTATTTCTCGAGGTGGCCAGGCAGGCCCGACCTCTACTTCCCGGGCGACGGCGCCAAGCGCGACGACGACGGCTACTACTGGATTCTCGGGCGCGTCGACGACGTGCTGAACGTCGCCGGACACCGCATCGGCACGATGGAAGTCGAATCGGCGCTCGTCGAACACCCCGCCGTTGCCGAGGCCGCCGTGGTCGGCCGGCCACACGAGCTCAAGGGGCAGGCGCTCGCCGCGTTCGTGACGCTCCGCGAGGGATTCGAGCAAAGTTCCCAGCTTCGCGACGAGCTGCGTAATTTCGTCGCCGAGAAGATCGGCGCGATCGCCAAGCCGGATGACATCCTCTTTTCGGCCGACCTGCCGAAGACGCGATCCGGCAAGATCATGCGCCGTTTACTGCGAGATATCGCTGAAGGACGGGCTCTGGGCGACACGACGACGCTCGCCGATCCGAACGTCGTCGCGGCGCTCAGGGACCAATACGAGGCGCAAGAAAGCTGACTCGGTGCATGAAACGATACACCACACCTAGTGGCTGAATCCGCTGCCGATCGTCTTGGCTATAGATTCAACGCATATGTTCGCCTTTCTTCGGAATCTGTTTCCGGACCGGATTTTCCGGCACAAGCTCGAGCCCGCGGCTGAACGCCGGCTCGGCTTGGCGCAAGCGCGCGCCGAAGAGGCGATCATTCGCACGCACGTCGACAACGCCCTGATGTTCGTCGACACCCTCGCCGAAGACATGACCTTCGACCGGGCGATCGACAGCTACATCCGCGAGATGGCGATTCCGGAACCGCTCGCCAGCACCGTGGCGACCCGAACCCTCGTCGTTCTCGGGCAGGACCTCGTGCCCTACCGCCGCCGGGCACTCGAGTCGGCCGACGCCGGCGAAGACCGCCCGCGCCTCCGTCTCAACGACGCCTCACAAGGCCGCGCGCCTCAGCAACGCACGATCAAGCGGGCTTAGTCTCCGCAACTGCTGAAGCAACTGCAACTGCTTTGACGCAGGGGGCGCGGAGGACGCAGAGACGCAGAGGACGGCCGCAGCGTGGAAGTCCGTCGCGCAACGAGCCGGGATGTTCTTGTGAAGGCCGCTCGGGATGCCCTGATGTGGCGACGCAGGCCTTCCTGCGTCGAGTGGCTTCCCGAGCGGCGGTCCCCAAAAATCCGGCTCGTTGAGCGACGGACCTCAGCCTCCGCGGCCGTCCTCTGCGCCTCGGCGTCTCTGCGGTGAAGCAGTTTGTTTTTCTTAGTTGCTCCATCGCGTCGGTCGCGTCGCGCACGGCACGCCACTCGAAGATGCAGAGCAGGCAGAGCACCACGACGATCGCCGCCGAGCCGAGACACCATTCGCACCAGGCGTGGATGACGAACGCCTCGAGCGACGTGAGCCACAGGGTGAAGATCACGCCCCAGATGGAGAGCACGAGCATCCAACCGGCGAGCAGCCGCGAGTTCTCGTGGGCCGGCCGCATGCCCACCGCGGCCAAGACGATCATCATCGCGTAGTACGCGGCGCCCCATGCGGCGACGGGAAGGCCGAGCAGCGTGGACCACTTGCTCGTCTGCACGCGCTCGCACGAGCCCACGTTGCACGCGAGAACGCCGATGACGCCGTAGTGGTAGAGCGTGAGGTACACGCCGAGAAACAGCCCGGCGAGGCTGACCACGACCATCCACTGACGTCGCGTCATCCCGGCTTTTTCGTGCTCGGAAGTGGAATCGATTTGGCGGTGTCGCCGCCGGACGCCGGCACGGCCGGCGCCTTGGCCAGCTCGTCGTTGATGACCTTCGCCATCTGGTCGTACGTCAGCACGCGGCTGACCTGGGTGGATCCGATGATGAAGGTCGGCGTCGAGTTGATCTTTCGCGCGTCGCCGAGGGCGAGATGCGCCTGGATCTTCGCCTGGTATTTCTTCGAGTCGACACACTGGTCGAACTTCGAAGCGTCGAGCCCCAGCTGGCGGCCGGCCTGCTTCATGAACTTGTCGGGATTGTCCGTCACCTCACCATTCCACTGATCCTGCGTCTGGTACAGGTAGTCGTGGAAATCCCAGAAGCGGCCCTGTTCGTCGGCGCAGGCGGCCGCGCGCGACGCTTGCCACGTGTTGCGGTGGACCGACAGCGGATAGTCGATGAAGCGCCAGCGAACCAGCCCGCTGCCGACGAACTTCTTGCGGATGTCGGGCTCGGTGATCGTCGAGAAGTGGCCGCACGCGGGGCACTCGAAGTCGCCGAACTCAGTGACCTCGAGCCGCGCGGTGGCACTGCCGAGGACGTAGCCCTGCGACTCGACCTTGGGCAGCGTCGTGTCGATCGGGCTGGTTTGAACGACGTCCGTGGAGCGAGTCGACTGGTAGGTGAGCCACGCGATGCCGCCGATGGCGACGGCCGCGATGAGCAAGTAGAACGCGCGATTGCTCGTCGACTGCTTGGAGCCCTTTACGGTTCCTTGCTTTCGTCCTCGTCCGGATGCGGAGGGGGCGGGGGGGGCGGGGTCCACTCGCTTGCTTGCCATGTGCTCTTGTCCGTCTCCTGTGCTTCGCGCACGATTCGCCGGTGCTCGGCGATCTCTGGTGTGTCGTACGTGATGCGGACTTCGTAGTGAAAGAGCTCGCTGCGCACGTCGCCGATGAGTCTCATGAGCTCGCCCGCGTCCTCGAGCAGCCGGCCCTGGCGGTCGAGCTCGCGGATGCGCTCAGCCAATGCGCGCAAAAGCGCCTCGAGATTACGCGCCCGCCCCTCGTCGTACGTCTGTTCCTGCTCCGACATGCATCCGCCTGAAGGAAAGCTCCGCCCTATGGCGAAAGATGCCACTGCGCAGACGCGAATGGTAGAACGAACCACCGTCGCGTCCGCGACCGCCATTTGGCAATCAAGGGACGCGAACGCGTTACCATTCTACGACGTGAGGTGTCGTCTGCCCGAGCGCGAGCCCAGCCTCTCGAGAACGACGTTCCCGCATGGACGCTGATCTTCTCCGAATCCCCGTAGGCCCGGGCTCCATGCACGTGGAGCGCTACGGTCACGGCGGCTCGCCGATTCTGCTGGTTCACGGATTCGGCACCTGCGCGTTCCTGTGGCGCGAGGTCGGTCCCGAGCTCGCGTCGGCGAATCGGACCGCATTCGCTGTCGATCTTTTCGGGTACGGCGAGTCCGACCGGCCCTTCGACGCGCAGTTCGGCATCGCGTCGCAGTCGGACTATCTCGACCACGCGCTGACCGCGCTCCGGCTGACAAAGGCCACCATTGTCGGCGTCGATCTCGGCGCCGCCGTGGCGATGCACCTCGCGTACACCCGCCCGGAGCGGGTCGAGCGTCTCGTCCTCGTGAACCCGATCGCGTTCGACGAGGTCCCGGCGGACGACATCAAAACGTTGCAGCGCAATACCGCTCGATTTGCCATACGCGTTTCACGCGGGCTGCTCGGCGCGGCGCCGCTCGTTCGCGAGCTGCTCGAGCGCAGCGTCGCCGGCCCGGACAAGATGCCCGATCGTCTCGTCGCGAGGTACATGGCGCCGTACGTCGGGCAGGAAGGCCTCAATCATCTCCTCACGTTGGCGCGCGCCGTCGACGGCGAAGACATGCTCGACATCGAGCTCGGACAGCTCGATTGCCCGACGCTCATCGTGTGGGGCGATCAGGATCGATTTCTGAGTCCGAAGATGGCCGACCGACTCGCCGATACTATACCGGGAAGCCGCCTCGTGCGTCTCCCCGGCACGGGCCGCCTCGTCCCCGAAGAGGCGCCGGAGACGTTGGCCAACATGATCTTGGAGTTCGTCGGCGCCGCGGGAACGATTGCCCGGGCCGATTGATTGCTCGGCCGGCGGCTCAACCACGCCAGACTCGCCCGCGCAGTCGCCGTATGCACGAACGCACGGCGCAACGATTGCGCAGTGGCGCACGTAGTCGGACTGAGTCGATTAGGTTTCGGCTTTCCAAGTCTCACACACCTCTACCCAGGTACATGGCCAGACAGAGAAATGGAGCGGTGAGGTCGGCGCCAATCGCGACACCGACGCCGTTCGAGGAAGCGCGTGACGAGTTGTTCCAGCACATCATGCGGTGCGGAGTGGTCGGATCGGTGCCCGAGGACCAGAGCACGTGGTTCACCGAGACGATGGCCTACATGGCCGACCGATATCCCGAGCTCGGCGCGAACGAGATCAACGAGCTGCGCAAGCTGGGTGAGCGGTTCTCGCAACCGCCGAAGAAGCGCGACGACACGGCAGCCGCCTAGACATAGCTGATAGCACGACGCCCCCGAAGTTCGGGGGCGTTTTCGTTCGGCGACGCGTCCCGCCCCCTCATCGCCAACGCGGCGGAGAGCGCCGGAGGACGAACCCGACGCGCGCCCCGCCCCCCAGCCCCAGCTCCAGCGCGGGGGTGAATCCGCCACGCCGGCGACCCTCGATGTCCATGACGACCGTCAGGTACGGAGTCCTGAAGCCGTCGTGGTCGATCGGCGCGCTCAGACCGCCGCCGAAGGAGAACGCGACGTTGTTCTCCCGGAGCGGATCGAGGAGGAATCGGGCGATGAGATCGATGCGCCCCGACGCGAACGACGTTCCGTCGCGCCAACTCTCGCCGGCGGCGCCGTCCAGCCCGACGCGAACGTAGACCCCGGCCGGCACGACGACGCCCGCCCCGCCCTGCACCGTCGTGCCGCTGGCGAAGAACGCGTCCGCGCGGAACTCTGGGTAAGTCAGCGGCTCCTGCTGCGCCGCGAGAGCGGCCGGCAGCACCACGGCGATGAGAATCGCTAGCGGGCGCGCGCGTGCCACAGAGCGAACGTGTAGTCGACCACCGAATACGCCGACGCGAGGCCGACGAGCCAGAGCATGGGCAAGATTCGCTGGGGCGCGAGCAGGAGCACCACGAAGGCGATGAACTGCAGCGCGGTGACCAGCTTGCCGGCGCGCCGGGCTCGAAACTGCACCGGCCGAAGCCACGACACGAAACGGGCAACCACGAATCCGATCGCCGTCATGATGTCGCGCGACAGCATCACGAGGCTGCCGCGAAGCGATAGCGCCCCCGAATCGACGAAGGTGATCACCGCGACGAGCGCGAAGATCCGGTCGGCCATGGGGTCGATCAGCGCACCGAGGCGCGTCGTCCATTTCGCGCGCCGCGCGAGCCACCCGTCGAGCACGTCGGTCGCCGCCGCGAGGCCGACGAGGCCGAGCTGCTTGTCCACGTCGGTGACAACGGCAAAGCCCGCGGCGAGCAGGACGCGCGACGATGAAATGATGTTCGGGAGAGCGCGGAGCCTCTCTCGCGATAACATGGCCCAAACCTAACTTGCCAGCCTTGGACGGCCCCGGTAGCTTCGCCGATTCTCCCTCGAAAGCGACAGTGAACGCAGTGAGAAACGTGACATGCGCGTTCGTGGCGGCGGCCGGAATGGCGGCGGCCGCGTGCAGCGCTCCGACGACGGTGGCGAAGGTCACCACGCTCAGCCCTTCGTCGGGCCCGATCGCCACCATCGACCAGCGAATCGGCCTCACCAGCGTGCCGGAAGTCGCGGCGGCGCTGGCCGAGATCAATCCGAACAACATCCGCCGCATCGACTCGACGCTCGTGTCGTTCGGCACGCGCAACACCTTCTCCGACACGACGTCGCCGACGCACGGCATCGGCGCCGCGCGGCGCTGGATCTACTCCGAGTTCCAGCGCTACTCGCAAGCCTGCGGCGGGTGCCTGCGCGTCGAGTACAACGAGAAGGTCCAGATGATCGGCCGCACCAACCAGATCCAGGCGAACATCGTCGACGTGCTGGCCTGGTTGCCCGGTCGCGACACGAGCCGTGTCGTCGTCATGAGCGGGCACTACGACTCGTGCGTCTGCGGCAACCCCAATGGCACGAACGACTCGACCTCCACCGCGCCCGGCGCCGACGACGACGGCTCGGGCAGTTCGGCGGTAATGGAGTTGGCGCGCGTGTTCTCGCTGCGATTTCCCAAGGGCCTCGACGCTTCAATCATCTTCGTGACCGTCGCCTCCGAGGAGCAGGGACTGAACGGGTCGCGGCAGCTCGCCGAATGGCTGCACGAGAAGGGCTACAAGGTCGTCGCGGGGATGACGGACGACATCGTCGGCAACGTGGTCGCCGAGGACGGCTACACCGATTCGACCAGCATGCGAATCTTCGCGGCCGACCCCGACAACTCGTCGAGCCGCGAGCTGGGCCGCTACGTCTGGGGCCTGAACCGCGTGTACCTGCCGAACTTCGAGGTGCTGCCGGTGTGGCGCCTCGATCGCATCGGGCGCGGCGGCGATCACGAGCCATACGTCACGCTCGGCGACCCCGGGCTGCGATTCACCGAGCGCGTCGAGAACTACAATCGCCAGCACCTGCCGACCGACGACTTCGTGCACGTCAACTTCGGGTACGTCGCGAATGTCGCGCGCGTGAACGCGATGACGGTCGCGTCGCTCGCCATGGCGCCCGCGACGCCGGCGAACGCGAGAGCGATGCGTCAGGGACGGAACGTCGCCGAAGGATCGTCGGGCGGGCAGGCGTGGACGTTGAGCTGGGAAGCGTCGCCCGGGGCCACGGGCTACGAGCTGCTGATCCGCCGGACGACGGAGCCGACGTGGTCGAAAGTGGTTCCGCTCGGCAACATCACGCGCTGCACGCTGCGGCGACAGCTGGACGACGAATGGGCTTCCGTCCGCGCACTGGGTCCGGGCGGCTCGCGTTCGATGGCGGCATCGATGCCGACTCCGAACCCGCCTCGCGCGGCCAACGGCGCCGCGGCGGGCGGCGGGCGCGGCGCGGGTGGCGGAGCTGGAGCGGCTGCCGCCCCCGCAGGCGGAGCGGGCGGCCGGGGCGGACCGCCACAGCCGCCGCCGCCGCCTTGCGGCGCATAGGACAAACGGCTCGCCTGTGCCGGCCACGCACTCGCACCTGTCGGCCGAATTCATCGGAGTTCCCGCGAGCCAGCTTCGTGACGGAACGCTGATCAGCGGACTGCTGATCGCCGCGGCGAGCGCCGTCGGCTTCAGCAGCATCGGCATCCCAGCCGTGCGCGACGAGACCAACGGCAGTCTTTCCGCGGCTCTTCTCCTCGAGAGCGGGCACATGGTCGTGCACGCCGTGCCCGAGCGTCAGGTCCTGCTGTTCGACGTCGTGTCGCCGTCGTCGCACGATTGCCGCAAGGCAGTGGAGGTGTTCTCGCGGCGACTCACGCCGCGCGACGTCAAAACCGTGGTGCGCAGCCGCGGATGAGAAACATGCTCGCCCCGGCGCATCTCGCGCTGATGGGTATCATACTGATCTGGGACATCGTGCTCGCCGGCCGCATCGCGCAGAACGACGAGGCCGAGCGGCCGCTGCAGCTCATGTGCGGATTCGCGGCGTTGATGATCGTCCCGGCGCTCGTGTTGTATCTCGCGACGTCGACCGTGTTGACGAATCGCGCCGTGTCGACGATGGATTGGCTTTGGCCGGCCGTGCTGATCCTCTACGCCGCACAGTCGGTCTACGCTCTCGTCCGCGGGCTCGTGCCCGGCGAGCTCATTCGGGAATCGGCGACGCCGCACGTCGCCGGGTTCGGCGTCCCACGATTCCTGTTCGCGTTGGGACTGCCGATCGCGACGTACAACGTGCTGATCGCCGGGATCGGCATCGTTCGCTACATGGTGGCTCACGGGCACACCTCCGCTCAGCCGTTCGTGGCGCTCCTCGCCGCGCAGAGCCTGGCGATGGTTCTGGCGGGAGGAAGCGCGAGCGTCTTGGCATCGCCGCTTTACTTGAACGTGCCGATCATCTCGCCGGCCTTCCCGGCGTTGTACAAGTTCACGGCGCCGTTCCGCGCGATCGTGTCGGTGTACGCGCTCGCCTGGGTCGTAGCGATCATCTTCATCGGCCTGCCCCCCGCCGTCAAGCAACTCCAGACCTACGCGGCGCACGCGCGCGATCCGCTGCGCGAGCGGCCGAATGGAGATTTCGCCATTGGGCTCAAGGTTTTCCCCGACCTCTCGGGCGGCCCGCCGGCGGCGGCTATTCGCGCCGACTCGGCGCTCGCCGACACCATCGAGGTGGACGCGGTGGAGGTCGTCGTGCGGCCCGGCATCAGCCGCGGGTCGCTTGATTCTCTCGCGCGCGTGTTGGACCCGTGGCGCCGCGACAGCACGACGATCATCGTCGCGATCGGCTATCCACGCGTGCTGGTGCCCGAGGTGGAGACGAAGCCGCTCGACGAAGGAGAGCGCCTGCTCACGGTGCGCCGCGTCGTCGCTCGGCTGCACCCGGACATTCTCCTTCCGGCGGAGGATCCTTACGGCGCCGGCGCAGAGGCCGTGGGACCTCTGCAACCGGCGCGGTGGGAATCGTACCTGATCGACGCCGTCCGCGCGGCAAAGGCCGTCGATCCGAAGGTTCGCATCGGCGTATCGGCGTCCGACTATCGCCACGGCGACAGCGCGCTCTATCGCGTGGGCTGCTCGCGCGCGGTCACCGATCGACATCGTCGGCTTCTCCTTCTTTCCGTCGCCGTACGTCGGCGGCGGCATCCAGACGGACACGCGCACCGCCGACCGCTGGATGCGCGCGACGCCGACGACGAAGGACATGTGGATCTTCGCGACCGGCGGATATCCGCTCGCGTACGGCGAGCGCAGCCAGGCCGACGCGATCTGGCAGGTGCTCGCGTGGGGCACCGACCATCCCGGCGTCAAGGGCACCGTCGTCTACGAGGCGAGCGACTACCTGCAATCGCGCGGACTGCGCGCGCCGGACGGACGCTACCGGCCCGCTACCGCGACGGTCATGCGGGCGCTGTCGGGTTTGAGAGAGTCGGTGAGATGAGGGTGGACGGGTGGACGGGTGGGCGGGTGGACGGGAAAAACTGAGAAATCTGAAGTCAGAAGTCTGACATCAGACGTCAGATCTCTCGCTGTTTACCGGTCCCCGGTCCACCGGTCCACCCTGTCTCACACGCGTTTCCCCGTCCCGCGCACGATCCCCTCGACTCGCCGCGACGGATCGAAGTGCTCCTCCGCGACGCTCTGCATGTCGGCGGGAGTCACGGCGCGGATCCGCGTTTCGTACGTCCTCCAGCTCGTTCAGCGATCCGAACAGATACGCGTCGACGGCGTCGGCCAACAGCGCCGACCCGCTCTGTTGGCGGATCGCGTGAAGGCCGACGGCATACCTCTGCGCGCGTCGAAGCTCCTGTTCGGCCACCGGCTCGTTGCGCAGGCGAGCGAACTCGCCGAGGAGTCCGTCGCGCGCGGCGCCTTCTTGTTCCGGCGACGTAGCGATGTACGCGCCGAACGCACCCCCCAACGCGCGCTCGGCGACGAACGCGTTGACGGTGTAGCAGAGCGAGCGCTTGTCTCGCAGCTCTTCGAAGAAACGTCCGCCCAGACCGCTCGCTACGAGGGCGATCATCGCCGCCGCGTAGCGCGCGGGATCCGACCGCGACGGACCCGAGAACAGCAGCGCCATCGCCGTCTGCGCGCGGTCGCGCTCCTCGATCGCCGTCGCGCTCGACGCCGGCCATGCCGCCGACGGGATCGGCGTGACCGGAGTGCGACGCAGTCCGCCGAACGCGCGCGCCGCGAGCTCGGCGAGGTGGGCGGGATCCGTGTCGCCGACAAGCGCGATCACGCACGCGCTCTCGAGCGCTCGCTTGGCGTGCCACTCGTGTACCGCGTCCACGGTGATGCGGTGCAACGAGTCGTCGGTGCCGCCGGCCGGCAGTCCGTAGGGATGCCCGGCGAACGCCGCCTCCGTGGCGAGGCGCATCGGAAAGCGGTACATGTCGTCGCGCAACGCGGCGAGGTCGGCCAGCGCGATGGCGCGCTCGGTCTCCAGCACGTCGGTGCCGAACGTCGGATGCTGCACGACGTCGGCGAGCAACTCCACGGCGGCGGCGGCATGGCGTGAGGGAACCGAGATGCTCCAGCGAAAGCTGTCCGCGCCTGCCGCGCCCGAGACGCTGCCGCCGAGCAGCTCACCCTCCTCGGCGATCTGCTCCGCGCTGCGCGACGACGTTCCCTTGAGCGCGGTGCGGATCATGAGCGTCGTCAGTCCGGCGAGAGCGGACTCCTCGTCGCGAACGCCGCCGAGCATGAAGGCGCCCGCGTGGACGAGCGGCGAGCCGGGTTTCGTGCGCACCAGGATCGGCGTGCCATCCGCCGTGCGGTACTCGAAGACGCCGGCGACTTCGCGAACGAATTCGGGACTCGTCGCGCCGGGGAGGATTCGCGCCGCGTATGCCGGGGGCGACGCGAGCGGCGCGGGATGCGGCTCGCGATCGAGCAGCGCGAGCATCTCCGCGGCCGATGCGGCAACCGGATCGCTCGTCGCCGGGCGATAGACGACGACGCCGGCGCGATCCGGCGCGAGGTATTCCCTGGCGACGTCGCGTCACGTCGTCGCGCGTCGCGAGCATCACGCGTTCGAAGTAGTCGTCGCCGATTCGCCAGTCGCCGAGCGCTTCCCACTCCGCGAGGTGGTTGGCCTGCCCTTCCATGTCCTCGAGGCGGCGGATCCAGCGCGACTCGAAGACTCGCTTCGCGCGCTCGATCTCGTGGTCGCCGATTTCTCCGTCGCGCGCGGCGCGAATCTGCGCCCAGATCGCGCGCGCAGCCTCCGCAGCGGCGGCGGGCGGCGTTTCGGCGTGCGCCACGAACACGCCGATCTCCGTCGGCGTGTAGTGGTACGCGCTCACCGCCGACGCGAGACGCCGCTCTCGCACCGCGCGATAGAGTCTCGACGCGCGCCCCGCGCCGAGCACGCCGGCGAGCAGCTCGAGGGCGGGCGTGTCAGCGTGGTTCGTCCCCGGCGTGCGCCAGCCGAACGCGAGCTGCGTCTGCGCGATGTCGCTCGTGAGGTCGCGATAGCGGAACCCCCCGGCGCCGTCTTCACTCGGGCCGGGCGTACGCGTCGGATCGCCGGCGGCGAGGCCGCCGTATCGACGATTGACGTCCGCGAGCACTGCGTCGGGATCGACGTCGCCGACGATCGAGAGGATTGTGTTGCCGGGGCGATAAAAGTTGCGATAGAAGCCGACCACATCGTCCTGTCGCAGCGCGCGCAGCCCCGGCTCGCGGCCGATGCGCCAGCGGCGGATGCGATGCCGGTCGTGGAGCAGCTCGTACAACGTCTCCGTCGCGACGGCCGCCGGGTTGTCGGCTTTGCGCTTGGCCTCCTGGATGATCACCTCGAGCTCGCGCGCCAGCTCGCCGCTGTCGATCAGCGAGTGCGCGTAGGCGTCTGCCTGGACGTCGAGCCCGGCCTCCAAGCTCGACGACGGAAGGACGGTGTAGTAGCTCGTGTGATCGTAGATCGTGCCGGCGTTCAGATAGCCGCCGGCCGCCTTCGTTTCCTTGGCGATCTCGCCGACGCCGCGGGTCGGCGTGCCCTTGAAGTACATGTGCTCGAGCACGTGCGCGATTCCGACGACGTCGTCCGTCTCGTCGAAATAGCCGGCGCGGACGAACGTGACGATGGCGACGACCGGCGCCGACGGATCGCGGCGCACGAGCACGGTCAGCCCGTTCGGTAGTCGCGTTCGCACGACCGACGCCGCGGGCAGCGTCGACGAGGGAGCGGTTGCCGTCAACTTACGGCTTCACGAGTCCGGCGGGACCCGCCGGGTCGCCCATCTGTTTCGCCGGGGCGGGAGCGCAGCTGTTCCACGGCCCCTGGCCCGCTCGATTCATGAACGTCGACGCCTCGGTCGTGCGGCCGAGTCGCATCAGCGTGCACCCGAGATATCCCATCGCGACCTTGTCGCTGGGATCGGCCTGCACCGCGCGCACGTAGAACGTCCGCGCCAGCTCGAGGTTGTTCTGCATCAGCAGGTTCGCACCCATCTCGCGCAGCGCGAGCGGGTTGTTGGGATCCGCCTCGATGGCCAGCTTCAGCTCCTGCGTCGCCAACGAGTAGTTGCCGACGTCGCGAGCCATTCGTGCCAGGTAGATGTGTGGACGCGGCGACGCGGGGTTCTCGCGCTCGGCGCGGCCGAACGCGTTCGCGGCGGCTTCACGCTGGCCCCGCTGATACGCGACGATTCCTTCCTCGAGCGGGTCGCGCGACCGGCGGCCGAAGAGCAAGTAGCCTCCGACGCCGACGATCGCCAACACGACGACCACCGACGTGAGAATCGCCCACGACGGAACGGCGAGGCGACGCCGTGATGCACTCGGTGCGGTCGCGGTTTGCGGCGGAGCCGAGGGAGTCGCGACGGCCTCGCGCGTCATCGGATCGCGAGGACCGGTCGCGCTCGGCGACGGAGGCGGCGCGTCGACCAGCGCGGAGTCCAGCTTGGAGACCGCCGTTCGCGCCGATGCGAGGTCTGACTCCGACGGGTGGTAGCTCGTGCTCTGGAGCCGGTCGTGCACGGCCTGGAAGTCGGCGAGCGCGTTGGCCTGATCGAAGTCGATGAGCTGGCGCTGGCGGACTTCTCGGATGAGCGTCTGACCGCCGAGCGCGTTCGAACCCGAGAGCGCGCGCAACGCCAACTCGACCGCCGCCCAGATGTCGATCAGGTCGGCGGCCGTGTCCTCCGGACCGCGGATCGAGTCGAGACGAGCGACAGCAGGTCTCGCCGCGTCGAGGGCGGCGTGGGCGCTGCGCTGCGCCGCCGTGGTCACCGAACGATTCGGAGCAGCCCCGCTATGGCGCTGCCGCGGATGAAGCTCTCCGCGTCGCTCGTCGGAATGCGCACTCCGGTCTGGCGGAAGCCGTGTTTCGAGACCACGTCCATGAACTCTCTCACCGAGTCAGCGGGATTACCGGTCTCGTCGCGTAGGCGACGGACGATGTCGTCCCATGATCCCGCAAATCGGCTGCCGTCGGGCGCGATGATCTGATGCTCGAGACCCTGCCGCTGCTCGGCGAGTGTGCTCAACAGCGTTCCGAACAGCTCGAGCTGGCCGCGCGCCGACTCCGGCGCCGGCGAGTTCTCCGTCGGGCCGGGCGCGTCGAGCTCCATGAGGAGCGTGTCGACGTCGTCGAGGTCGCCGGCGAGCTCGGCCAAACGGTCTTCCCACGGCTTGAGCTCCGGGTCGTTGTCGCCGAGGCGATACAGCGACCGCTTGAGCTCCATGAGCCGCCAGATTCCCAGCTCGTCCCAGTGATCCTCGGGCTTCGTCCGCTCGAAGTGGTAGAGCGCCGCCTCGTTCTCGCCCTGGTCGTAGAGCACGTTCGCGAGGTAGATGCGCGCTTCGGTATGATCGCCATCGAGTTGCAGCGAGCGGCGCAGCGACGCGATGGCGCCTTCGTCGTCACCGAGCCGATGCTGTGAGTAGCCGATGCACGCGATCCCTTCGGCGGAATCGGGCGCCTGCTGAACGGCCGTCTCGAAAAAATCCTTGGCCCCGTCGAACATCGGCTTGTTGTCGCGCACCGACGCTTCACGGAAGAGCGAGCGCCCGATCTGCAGCATGAGATCGAGATCGTCCGCGTAGCCAAGCTCGAGGGTCCGGCGGAAACATCGCAGCGCCGACTCGTCCTGGCCGAGCTTGAGTAGAGTCTCACCGAGTCCGGCGAGCGCGTCTTCGTGCTCCGGCTCGAGCACGGCGGCTTGCTCGAAGGACTGGCGCGCCCACGCGTATTCTTCGCGCGCGAGCTGCGCGTACCCAACCCCTACATGCAGCTCCACCGAATTCGGGTAGAGCGCGAGTCCCTCTCGAAGTACAGTCAGCGCATCGTCATACTGACCGTCGTTGTACAGCTGATGCGCGCGTTCGTCGTACTCTTCAGAACTCAGGAACGGGGTGGCCATCGTCAGCAAGCCTCCAGCTCTTGAGGTGTACGCCTATACTACAATCCGGGCCCAGCGAAGTTCAATAGTGAACGACGGTTCGGCGGTTAGTCGGACATCGTTTCGCCGTGCGTTTCTTGCGCGGCTGTAAGAGCGACGGCGATTTCGGCGGCCAGCGCGGCGTTCTGCTCCAGCAGCGCCAGGTTTGCGCGCAGGGAACTTCCGTTCGTCAAACGAGTTACGGCCGACAAAAGGAAGGGCGTCACTTCGGCCCCGCGGACGCGGCCTTCGACCACGGCTTTTTGGGCCGACGCAACGGCTCGTTCCACCTCCTCGCGTGGTAGTCGGTACTCGCTCGGCGGGGGCTGAACGACCAGAAGTGCCTGGCGTCTCCCCAAGGCCTTGTGTGCACGAAATACGGCGGCCACGTCCGCCGCGTTGTCGGCCCGCGCGTCGAGCGAGATACCGGTCTCGGCCGAGAAGAATCCCGGCAACTCCGACGTTCGGTAACCGACCACCGGAATCCCGAGGCTTTCGAGCCGTTCCCACGTGGCCGCCAGGTCGAGAATGGACTTCGCGCCGGCGCACACGACGATTATCGGCGTGCGCGACAGCTCGGCGAGATCGGCGGACTCGTCGAACGGCGAGTCGCGATGCACGCCGCCGATGCCTCCGGTGGCGAACACCTCGATTCCGGCGGCGCTCCCCAGCGCGACGGTCGCGGCCACCGTCGTCGCTCCGTCGTGTCGCCGTACCATCGCGACAGGAATGTCGCGCGCTGAGACTTTTCGAATTCCGTCGCGCGCGAGAAATCGCTCGAGCTCGTCGTCGCGAAGACCGATGGTCGGCACGCCGTGCGCGACCGCGGTGATCCCGGCGACAGCGCCGGCGACCTCGACCGCCGCCACCATGCGGCGCGCGGCTTCGCGATTCTCGGGAATCGGCAGGCCCTGCGCGAACACCGAGCTCTCGAGCGCCACGACGGGCGCGCGCTCGTCGAGCGCGCGGGCGATGTGCGGCAGCACGCGAATGATCGCGGGCCGGTTGTTGTCGGATGTGCGCGTCATGGGAAGCGAGAACTCGCCTCCCTGGAGTCTAACGACGACGGCCGCGCGGGCGCGGCGCCGCGGCCTCAGTGGCTCGGCGCGAAGCGGCCGGGACGCGCGACGCGGGTCGCCGTGACGATCAGGCGCTCCGGCGCGGGTCCCACGAAGCGAATGGGCCACGACGTGGTGAGCATGAGCGTAGTGTCGGAGCCGCGGCCGACGAGTCGTTCGTCCCGTCCCACGATCCGTTTCGAAACCACGATCCAGGTATCGCGAGCCAGCCCCGATTCGGTGACGACGGTGTCGCCCGGGTTCACCGCGTCGAGGTGGCTGAAGTGCCTGTCGCGCTCACCCGAGACGATCGAGTTCCCAGCGCTTCCAGGGAACGCGCTCCCGGCCACGTGTCCCGGACCGGCGTTGAGCTCGTCGGCACCCTCGAGAACGATCTCGTCGAGATCGATGCTCGGAATGACCAGCCGCGCCACCGGCGCTCCGTCGTCGATCCAATTTCGGCCGGGGTGACTGCGGTTGGCCGAACGTACCAGCGCGACAGCAACCTTGGCCTGGGCGGTGTTCCAGGAATCGCGCGCGCGTTGTGCCGCGAGCCCGCCCTCTGCGTAGCGGCCGGCCGAGAAGGAGAGCATGAGCCCTCCCGCGGCGTAGAGCGAGTATCCCAGGTATCTACGCACGGTACCTCGAGGGTCGAATGCTGGTGACCATTCCGGCGCCGGTGAGCAGCAGGCCGAAACCAAGGAGCGCCAGAAGAGGAAGATCGCTCGCGCCAGCCGGGGTGCTTGCCCTCGCCTGAGGTGCCGCGGGGACGCCCTGCTGGACCACCGCGCCCGCGGTCGCGGGAAGCGTCGTCACCTGCGCCCAGGACAACACCGGGCTGCCGGCGATGCTCAAAAGAAGCGCGATGAAAAGAAATGGTCGGCGTGGCAGCATGATGATCCTTTGCCCGGACATTGTGGCATTAGCCGAGCCAGCTCGATTCGGACTTTTGGACTGAGCTGGAACGGCGATTCAGCGGGTTTGAGGTGGCACACCGTTGCGTCGAGACAACAAGGGCGGCGCAGACCCAACACCGGGCATTTCGACCACGACGACGGGTGCGGCCCCCGAGGCTATTTCGCGGCTTCCGCCTTGGGCCACGCCGCTGTCACGAGAGCCCCGACCCTTCCCAGCGCGACCTGCGCCTCGTTGTCCACGACCCAGCGGATATCCGCATTCTGTTTCGTGAACCCGCATGCGACGACGCGCGACTGGAGCCTGAAAAGCGCGCACTCCGTCCGCACCGAATCGGTCGCGCCTGTCTTGTGCGGAACGCTCATTCCGTCGATCGAGCGCTGCATCGAGTCGCCGTCGGCGTTGTTGCGCAGGATGTCGAGCATCGCCGAATCCGCCGGCGGGCTCACGGCCTTTCCGTCGGCGAGGAGCGCGAACAGGTGCGCCATCTCGTTCGGCGTGCTCACGCCCAACCCGTACTTGACCGAGCTGTCCATCGCGACGCTCGTCAGGCGCAGGAACGTCTTCGAGTGGACCTTCGTGTGCGGAAGTCCGAGCGCCTCCATCTTCGTCCACACGCGCCTGATCGCGATGCGGTCGAGGAGGAGATTCGTGGCCGTGTTGTCGCTCAGCACGATCATGAGCGACGCGGCGTCGTGCACGCTGAGCGACATCCCCGGATGCATGAACTGGAGCACGCCGCTGCCCGGCACCTGATCGATCTTGAGCACGGTCAGCGGGTCGTCGAGCGAGAGCTGCTTCTGCTCGGCGAGATCGTACAGCGTGACGAGGATCGGAACCTTGATCAGACTCGCCGTCGGAAAGGTCTCGTCGCCGCGCAGCGACAACCGTTCGCCGGTGTCGAGATTCCACACGGCGTAGCCGAGCACTCCGCGGTGCGCCGAAGCCAAAGCGTCGAGCGACCGGTGGAGCGACGCCGTGTCGGCGTGCGCGAAGCGCGAGCCCTGCGCGGCGTTTTCCGAAACGCCGGCGAAGGACATCGCGACGGCGGCGCCCAGTGCAACAGCACGAATCATGTGACGACGCTCCGCTCGGCCTCGAAGGGTTTCCACGCCCCGTCGCGCAGAATGTCGTCTATCATCGAGACGGCGCGCTCGAGCTCCTCGTCCGACGTGTAGAAGTGCGGCGCGATGCGAATGCCGGCGTTCGGGCGGTAGTCCACGATCACGTCGTTGGCCAGCAGCGCACGGGACACGCCGTACGAATGCGGCGCATCGAAGGCGACCGTGCCGCCGCGCCGGGCCGCGTCGCGCGGCGCGGAGACGCGATAGCCGCGGGCGTCGGCCAGTTCGATGAGACGCGACGTCTGACGAATGCTCTTCGCGCGGATCGCGTCGATTCCCGCGCGCCGCACGATGCGCGGACCCTCGACCGCGGCGAACAGCGCGGGAATCGGCGGCGTGCCGTTGAGCCAGCGCCACGCGCCCTCGGCGTAGTGCATGTCGGACTCGAAGCCGAACGGACGTTCGTGCGCCTGCCAGCCCGTGAACGACGGCGTCAACGTCTTGCTCGCCTCGGGCGACGCATAGAGGAACGCTCCGCCCGGGCCGCCGCAGAGCCACTTCAACACGCCGCCGCTCAGAAAGTCGACGCCGAGCTCGGTCACGTCCACGGGCATCACGCCGACGGAGTGAAACGCGTCGAGCGACACGAGGGCGCCGACCTCGCGCGCGCGGCGGCAGATCGCCGCGACGTCGAGGATGTACGCGGAACGAAAGAGCACGTGCGAGATCGCCACGAGCGCCGTTCGCTCGTCGATCGCCGCGAGCAAGCGGTCCATGTCCACGCCGACGCCGTCGCCCGAGGGCACGACCACGACGCGAGCGCCGAAGCGCTTCGCCAGACCGTCGTAGACGTAGCGCACCGACGGGAAATCGAGCTCTGTCATGACGATCGCGTCGCGCGGCGGCGCGTACGTCAGCGCGCTCAAGACCGACGCCTGCGCGATCGTCACGTTGGGCAGCATCGCCACCGTCCCCGCCGGCGCGCCGATCAGCGGCGCGATCTCGTCGCCGACGGAGACCGGCATCTCCCACCAGCCGTCCGCCCACGCGCGCACGCCGCGCTCGGCCCACTGGTCGACGTATTCGGCGAGACGCTCCGGAACGGCGCGCGGCATCGCGCCGAGCGAGTTCGAGACGAGGTACGTCGTGCGCTCGAGAATCGGAAACTCGCCGCGGAACTGGAGCAGCGAGTCGCGAACGTCGGCGCTTGTCGTCGCGCTCACGTCGCCGGCTCCACTGCCGCGCGCAAGACGCGCCGCGCGCGCGAGCTCGCGGCATAGATGACGGACGCCACCGCCGCGATCGCGACGAGCGACAGCCACTCCGTTCGGGTGAGGCTCGTCAGCAACCAGACGATCGCGGCGAGCGCGAGAACGGGAATCGCGCCGCCCAACGGCGCGCGAAACGCGGTGTCCTCGGAGCGCGCGCCCTCGGCGGATTCAATCCGGCGCAGCGCGAGGACCGCGACGCAGCATGCGGCGTAGACGACGAGCGTCGCCACGTTGGCGATGATCGCCAACTCTTCGAACGTCCCCGTCGTCGCGAGGACGATGACGATCGCCGCCTGCGCGACGATGGCGACGTGCGGGGTGCTGAACCGATCGTGCACGCGCGCGAGCGCGCCGGGGAGATATCCGTCGCGGGCGAAGGCGAACAGCATCCGCGGCACGGCCAGCGACACGCCGGCCACGTAGCCGAACATCGAGACGACCATGCCCACGAGGACCAGCGTGCGGCCCGGCGGGCCGAGCGCGGCACCGGCGGCATCGGCCAGCGGCGCGGCACGACCCGCCAGCGTGCTGCCGAGGACCCCCTGCGCGACGACCTGCACGGTGAGATAAATCACGGTGACGACGGCCATGGCGATGAAGATCGCGCGCGGAATCGTGCGCCGAGGATCGCGGACTTCCCCGCTCGGCGCCAGCGCGCTCTCCACGCCAAGAAACGCGAAGATGAGCAGCGTCGACGCCCGCGCGACGTCGCGGACGGGAGGCGCTGCGTGCCACACGAGGTTCCCCGGAACCACCGCGGCCGAGCCGAACACGACGAGCGCGACGAGAGGCACCAGCTTTGCGACTGTGACGGCCGTGTTGAAGCGACTTGCCCCTCGCACGCCGACGACGTTGAGCGCCGCCAGCGCGGCGAGCACGATCACGAGCAACGGGATGCGAAGACCCGGCGACGCCATGGCCGGCGCGAGCGACCCGAGCGCGTCGGCAAAAAAAGACGCGACCGCCGCCGCGGCGACGGTGATTGCCGACCACAGCATGAACCCCGCGAAGAACCCAACGGCCGGCCCCAGCGACAGGTCGACGAACGCGTACACGCCACCGGTCAGCGAGACCCGGCTCCCGGCCTCGGCAAAGCAGAGCACGATGAGGCCCATCGTGACCGCGCACACGAGGTACGCGACGGGCGCCGCGGGGCCGAGGACGCCGGCGATCGGTGCGGGCAGGCGGAAGATGCCGCCGCCGATCGTGATGTTGACGATGCTCGCCGCCATCCCCCAGGTGCCGAGGGCGCGGACCAGCGACCGCTCGCCGCGCGCGCGGCCCTGTCGATCAGCGTCGTTCGGCGGGGGGGAGACATCGTCGGCGTGGCGCGGGCGAAAGGTCGGTCGTCGGAAGAACGGGAACGCGGCGGCGCCGTCGCGAATTCACGAATCCACCGACGGAAGCGTACAACAGTAGATTCGCGCCGCACGGTGCGCCACCGGTCGTTTCGCCGAACCACGACGCCGCCGATATTCCACGCATGAGCCGCACGCCATCGACTCCGAGCCCGCTCCAGACACCGCCGCGCGAGCGGCGCATCGCCCTCGTGCTGGGCGGCGGCGGCATGAAGGGATTCGCGCACATCGGCGTCATCCAGGCGCTCGAGGAACTGGGGATCGTTCCGACCACCTACGCCGGCACGAGCATCGGCGCCATGATGGCGGCGGCGCGGGTGGCCGGCATGTCAGCGGCCGAGCTCCTGGATCGCGCGCAGTCGTTGCGGCGGCGCGACCTGTTCCGAATCAATCATTTCGGGATGCTTATGGAGCGCATGCGGTCGCCGTCGATCTACCTCGAGGAGCCGCTGCGGGACCTGACGCACGCCGTCGTCCCCGAAGGGACGTTCGCGAACCTCCCCGGCCGCCTCCTCGTGAACACGGTGGACATCGAACGCGGCATGCAGGTGATCTGGGGGCTGAAAGGCTTGCAGAACGTCTCGGTGCGCGACGCGGTCTACGCCTCGTGCGCCCTCCCCGGCTACTTCCCGCCCGGGCGCGTCGGCGACCGCCTGTGCGTCGACGGCGGCGTGGTCGACAACCTGCCGGTCCTCATCGCCGCGGCCGACGCGGATCTGGTCATCGCCGTGGACGTCGGCAGCACCGACTTGCGGCCCATCCAGAACGCGCTGTCGCTCGGCTTCGCGAACATCTACCTTCGCGCCGCGGCGACGATGATGCACGCGCTGCAGCAGTTTCCGCTCACGCACTGGACCAGCCCGCCGATGGTGCTCGTGCGTCCGCGCGTCGGCGAGGACTGGCTCAGCTTCTCGAACATCGCCAGCACGATCGAGGAGGGGCACCGCGCGGCGCTCAAAGCGCTGGAAGACATCGACGCCTTTTATGGCCAGCCCGGCGGAGTCTACCCGCGACGAATCTTCGAGATCGAGGTGAATCGGGAGCAGTGCATCGGTTGCGGCCTCTGCGTTGCCCTCGCGCCGGAGACGATGGCGCTCGACGGCCAGGACAAGGCGTACGCGCTCGCGCACACGGTGAACTGGTCGCCCGCCGATGGAGAGTTCGTCCGTTTCTGCCCGACGAGCGCGATCACCGCGCGAAAGATCGAGCGAGTCCTCCCGACTAAGCCCGCGGAAGAGGGCGAGCGGGGTGCCGCTTGATCTCGAGCACCGACGCGATCGACGCGCCGTCCCACACGTAGCGCAGGTGCTTCCGCTCCCGGCAGTGCGACAACACCCGCGGGCGAAACGCGCCGACGCATCGTCCTCCGTCGATGCCGCACCGAGTCGTACACAACGCCCTTTGACCCGCCGGCGCGGAGGACGCCGCCGAGCAGCTGCGATGCGGAATAGTCGGTGAGGCGGTAGACGTCGGGCAGGATGGCGCGCATGCCGCGCAGGTCGTGGAGCGGTGCCCTGACCGTCACCGACAGCACGCGCATGTCGAGCTCGCACGGCGCTTCGCGCGTCGCGCGCATGAATCGCTCGCGATGATACCGCGTCTCGGCGATCGCGACCGGCTCGCGCTGCGCCGCGTAGAAGACGCCGAACGTGCCGTCGCTGAACCTGCTCCCGTCCGGAGAAAGGTGCGTGAACGCCGCCATGATGTACGCCGCGCCCGGGCCGACGACGCGCTCGTCCGCGCTCGGCGGCGCCGTTCCGCCCGCGGCCGCGCGCAGCCGCGGGTTGAACGCGTCCTCGATCGCGTGCACGGCGTCGAGGTCGGCCTGTGAGGCGACGCGCTGGAAGAGATCGGCCGGCGGAAAGACGCTCGGGATGATGCGCACCGCGCTCTTCCAATTGATTCGCCGGACGGGAATCGGCCGATCGGCGGACGGCGCGAGCGACACGACCTTCGCGTCGCGCCGCGGCGGCCGCTCAGACAAAGTCTCCGCCCCGCTCGGCGTCGAGATAGGCGCGGACGAGAAAGAGTCCGGCGACGCCGCGGGTCATCAGCTCCAGCGCCGGGCGTCCCTCGAAGAGCGGCGCGTCGTTCGGCCGGTGGATCCAGGTTGCCGCCGCTGCGGCGGGGAGAAGGATCTGGAGACTCTTGTAGATCCCGAAAACGTGTGAGAGCCGCTCGAGCGTGTCCGGCGGCAGCGAAGCGGGCGAGACCTTCTTCCACCGGAAGAACGTCGTGCGCGACGGCACGCCGAGCAGCACCATCTGCTGCGCGGTGTCCAGTCCCCATTCGGCGGCAATGCGGAAGAACGTCGTGAGCCCGGCGCGCGCGAGGCGCGACGGAGCGGGTGAGGTCGACGAGGCCGGGTATGGGACGCGCAAGGCCATTCTAGATACCAAAAGGCGTTACTACAACAATATAGTACCAAACGGTACTACGCTAGCCCGGCGCGGTCCCGGTCCGACGCCGCCAGCGACGCCATCGCGATCCGTTCGTACGCCCCGACCGCCGCCTCGAGCTCGTCGAGCGAGACGCACTCGTCGTCCCGGTGAGCGACGTGGATCGAGCCCGGGCCAAACAGGTACGGCTTGCCCCAGTTCGTCAGCGCGGGAATGTCCGTCGCGAATGCGGCGACCGACGTCGGAAATCCGTCGACGACGCCGAGCCGGATCGGGCGGCACGACCGGCCCCCACTCGAGCTCGGCGCGATCTCCCAGCCCATTGCTCGATGATCGACTTCACCTCCTCCGGCGGCGTGACGAGCCGAATCATCAGCCGCGCCTCGGCCGACGGCGCGACGACGTTGTCCGCTACACCGCCCGTGCAGAACGCCGATGTTCACCGTCGTCGGGCCGAACAGCTCGTCCGTCGGCAAGGCGATCGCGTCGACCTCTGCGAGCAGGCGCACGAGGTCGCGCGTCGCCGAGTGCCCGAGGTGCGGGTAGGCCGAGTGCGCGGCGTGGCCGCGCGTTCGGATCGTGACGCGGATCGCGCCCTTGGTACCGACGGCGAGAGTGCTCTCGGTGGGCTCGCCATCGATGATGACGCGGTTCGTCCGCGGGACGAGCCCCGACGCGATCGCCGCGTTCGCCGCGTGCGCGCCGTCGTGAGTGACCTCTTCCCCGACGACGAACAACAGCGCGACCGGCACGCCTGCCTCACGCAGGCACTCGGCGGCGCAGATCATCGACGCGGCGATTCCCTTTGCGTCGCACGCGCCCCGGCCGTAGAGCTTTTCGCCGTCGCGGCGCGGCGGAATGTAGGGCGGAACCGTGTCCAGGTGCGTCGTCAGCGTGACGAGGGGGCTGTCCGACGCGGTCGCGTAGACGTCGTCGCGCCCGGGCGAGACGGGAATGCGAAGCGTCCGCCATCCCCGGTCGGCGAGGTACCCATCGAGCCACGATACGACCTCGGCTTCGCGCCCGCTCGTCGAGTCGATTGACATGAGGCTCGCCGTCAACTGAATTGGATCACTTCGCGTAGTCATGTCGGCAAGATCGAAGGGCCTTCCCGCACGCGCAACGCTCAGGAGAACAGCATGCGCCTCCCCCGCCGCACGCATTCCCGCCCGCGCCCCTATCCTCTCCGGCACGCGCTTCTATCCCGGACTCATATTGCATTCGGCCGCGAGCGCCGCGCTTCTGGCGGTCGCGTTGCCGCTCGCGGCGCAGCGCGCCCCAGCCACCGTGCAACAGACAGGCGCGCCGGTGGCCGCCGCCCGCGCCGACGACAAGCGCGCGATGACCGTCGCCGACTACGCCAAGTGGCGCTCCATTCGCGACGTGGCGATCTCGGACGACGGGACGTGGGCGTCGTTCGCCTACCAGCAGCGGCGCGTGGACGACACGCTCTACATCGAGAACCTCGCGGCGAAGGCGGAGTGGAAGCTTCCGCGCGCCTCACGCGTGCAATTCTCCGACGACTCGAAGTGGGTCGCGTACTTCGTCGCCGAGCCGATGCGCGCCAACGCGCCCGCCGCCGAGACCGAGACGCCGGCGAACGGACCGGCGCGATTGGAGCTGCGAAATCTCGTGAGCGGCACGGCCCAGTCGTGGGACAACGTGGCGTCGTTCGCATTCTCGAAAGGCTCTGTCGCGCTGATGATTCGCAAGGCTCGGCCGGGCGCGGCGACCCGACGCCGCCGCTGGCGGTCGTGGCGGCGGAGCGGGAGCTCCCGCCGGTGGTGGACGCGGCCGCGGCGGGGCGGCGCCCGCGCGGGTCGACGGAACGGATCTCATCCTGCACCACCTGCGCGACGGGGGGGCGGCGATGAGCTGATCGGCAGCGTCGTCGGCGGCGGAGTTCAACAAGCCGGGGACGACGCTCGCCTACACGGTGTCGGCGGCGGACCGCGACGGAAACGGATTGTTCGTGTTGTCGACGGCGAGCTGGCAGCGCCGCTCGCTGGACAATGCACGCGCCGACTACACGCGGCTCACCTGGGACGACTCGGGCACGTCGGTCGCCGCGCTCCGCGGCACCGAGCGGCGCGGATTCACCGAGAAGGAGAACGCGCTCGTTGCGTTCGCGTCGCTCGAGAGCGCGGAGCCCGCGTCGTTCGTGCTTGGACCGGAAGGCGCTCTCCGGCTTGGCCGACAGCATGGTGATCAGCGAGAAGGGCACGCTCCAGTGGAGCCCGGATCACTCGAGAATCTTCGTCGGCCTGAAGGAGCAGGAAGCGTCACCGCCGCGTCGTGACTCGACGATGGCTGTCGAACCAGTCGGCAACGTCGACGTCTGGCACTGGAAGGATCCCTACATCCAGCCGATGCAGATGGTGCGCGCGCAGCAGGATCGCAACAGAACGTTCACCGCGGCGGTGCTGCTCGCGCAGAAGAAGGTCGTGCCGCTGGCCGACACGCGGATGGATCGCGTGCAGATCACGCGCGACGGCGCGTGGGCGATCGGCCAGGACGACAAGGAGTACGTGGACGATTGGAAGCCGCAGCTCGCCGATTTCTATCGCGTCAGCACGACCAGCGGCGAACGCATCCCCGTGCTCAAGGGGCAGGAGCGGTCGCTCGGGCTGTCGCCCGACGGGAAGTATTTCCTCTATTGGAAAGACAAGCAGGTGTGGTCGTACGACATCGCGGCGAACAAGCACGTCGCGATCACGCAGTCGGCGCCGGTGAGCTTCGTCAACGCCGAGGAGGACCACGTCGGTGAGAAGCCGTCGTACGGCATCAGCGGCTTCACGAAGGACGGCAAGTCGGTGCTGCTCGACCACAAGTACGACCTCTGGCTCGTGGCGCTCGACGGCAGCGGCGCGCCGCGCAATTTGACGAACGGCGCCGGCGCCAAGAGCGACACTCGCTTCCGCTACGTGCGCCTCGAACCGGACGAAAACGCGCCGGCTGCCGGTGCGGGCGGTGGCTTCGGCGGCGGCGGCGGGCGCGGAGGAGGCGGCGGCGGGACGATCGATCTGTCGAAGCCTGTGCTGCTGTCGGCGTTCAACGAGCAGGACAAGAAAGCGGGGTACTATCGGCTCGACGGCGACCAGCTCACCAAGCTGGTCTACGAGGACCGCAGCTTCGGTCGTCCGATCAAAGCGAAGAACGCCGATCGCGTGTTGCTCACGCGCGAAACGTTTGTCGAGTTCCCCGACTACTGGGTGACGAACAGCCGATTCGAGAACCCGAAACGACTCACCGACGCGAATCCGCAGCAGGCGCAGTTCAAGTGGGGACACCGCGTCCTGATCGACTACAAGGACAAGGACGGCCACAAGCTGCAAGGCACGCTGGCCGTTCCGGACGACTACCAGCCGGGACAGAAGCTGCCGATGCTCGTGTACTTCTACGAGAAGTTGTCGGACCAGCAGAACCGCTACGAGGTCCCGCGCTACGCGTCCGCGCCGCAGTACGCGGACTACGTCAGCAACGGGTACCTGGTGCTGCTCCCGGACATTTATTTCCACACCGGGCGTTCTCATACCGATATGCTGAACTCGGTGGAGGCGGCGGTGAAGCGCGCCGAGGACCTCGGCTACGCCGATCCGAAGCGCGTCGGTCTTCACGGCGGCAGCTACAGCGGCCAGGGCGGCGCGTACATCTCGACGCAGTCGAAGATGTTCGCCGCGATCACGATCCGCGCGGCGGCGGTGGATCTCATCGCCGACTTCAACCAGCTCTGGAAGACGACGGGGACGAACCAGCACCGCTACGACACGTACGGGCAGGGGCGCTTCGGCGCGAATCCGTACGACAACCTCCCGCTGTTCATGGATCAGTCGGCGGTCTTCCACGCACAGTCGATGAACACGCCGCTGCTGATCCTCCAGGGAACGAACGACGGCTCGACCGAATGGCTCCAGGGCGTCGAGTTCTACAACGCGCTCCGCTTCCTCAAGAAGCCGGTGATCTTCCTGTCGTACGAGGGCGAAGCGACACGGCTTCACTCGCTACGACAACCAGTACGACGTCGAAGTGCGCATGCACCAGTTCTACGACCACTACCTCAAGGGCACGCCCGAGGCCGAGTGGATCGCGAACGGCGTTCCGTTCATCAAGAAGAAGACGCCGACCGGTGCGGCTGCGCAGCCGGTGCAGTTGATGGGCGGCGGCGCCGGGATCGGAACGCCGACGCCCGCCGGCGGCGGTGGAGGCGGTGGAGGGGCCGCCGGCGGCGGCCAGCCGCCGGCCGGACCGCCGGCCGGACCGCCGAACCCGTAGCACTTTCCAGCCATCGACGAAGGACGGGCGCCCCAAAAAGGCGCCCGGTTTTTTTGTCGCTTGCGCGGCGCCGTTTCATGTCCTAATCTGTTGACCGTATGGTTAAACCATCCAGTCTAACCCAACGGCGAACAACGCCCGCTCGGAAGACAGCGCCGCCGGCCGCGCGAGACCGCGACACCGAACAGCGGATCCTCGACGCGGCACACGCCGTCTTCGTGCGGCGCGGCACCGCCGGCGCGCGGATGCAGGAGATCGCCGAGGAGGCCGGCGTCAACAAAGCGCTCCTCCACTACTACTTCCGAAACAAGGCACGGCTCGGCGAAGCGATCTTCCGCCGCGTCGCTTCCGGACTCTTCGGACGGCTCGGCGCGATCCTCGGCGGGCCCGCCGCCCTCGACAACAAAGTGCGGCAGGTCGTCGCGCTGTACCTCGATCAGCTCTCCGCCACGCCGTACGCGCCCGGCTACGTGATCAGCGAGATCAACCAGCACCCCGAGCGCGCCAAGCAGCTGCTCGAGGCCATCGGGCAACTGCGCGCGCAGGCGATCGGCGAGCACTTCATCGCCACGCTCGACCGCCAACTGACGGAGGCCTCGCGCGCCGGACGAATCCGCCCGATCGCGATCGACCAGTTCCTCGCGAACCTCGCGTCGCTCTGCGTCTTCCCGTTCGTCGCGCGACCGATGCTCTGCGCCGTCCTCCAGCTCGACGAGCGCGGCTTCGAGCGCTTCATCCGCGAGCGCAAGGCAACGCTGCCCGATTTCATCCTCAACGCTCTCCGACCATGACCGTCACTCGCTCATCGGTCGCGCTCGCGTCGCTGGCCGCGTTGTCCGTCGCCGCGGCGGGCCATGCGCAGCAATCCTCGTGGGCCGACGCGCGGGATACGGTTCGGCTGTCGGCGCTCTTGCAGCAGGCCGTGGCCACCGATCCGCGCCAACGCCAATTCCAGTTGTCGTCGGCGGCGAGCGCGCTTCGCATCGAGAACATCGACGCCGACAAGAAGCCGACGCTCGAGGTGGCGGGTCAGGCGCAGTACCAGTCGGCGGTCACGACGATTCCGGTGCGCGTTCCGAACCTTACGATTCCCACGCCGCCGTACGACACCTACGACGCGCATTTGAACGCGCAGCAGCCGCTGGTGAATCCAACCGTCGCGCCGCGCCGCGCGGCCGAGCGCACGCAACTGGCGGAAACGCAGGCCGACCTGCGCGTGGCCTTGTTCGCCGTGCGCCAGGACGTGAACGACGCCTTCTTCACCGCGCTGTTGCTTCAGGAGCGCGAGGCGCAGACGATTCTCGCGATCGCCGACCTCGACGCGCGCCTCCGCGAAACGGCGATTCGGTTGCGCGACGGCGCCGCACTCCCCGGCGACACGGCGGCGATCGCCGCCACGATCCTGCAGAGACGCCAGGACCTCGCGCAGTCGCGCGCGGATCGGCACGCCGCTCTCGCGCGGCTCGCTGAGCTCGCGCACGCGCCGATCAGCGACTCCGTCGCCCTTGCGCTCCCCGACCTGGCCGCCGCCGTCGCCCGGGCCGAGTCGACGGCGCCGAACGACACGCGCGCGAGGCCGGAGTTCGCGCAGTTCGAGGCGACGCGAGCCCGCTTGGCGTCACAGGAGGCCGTCGAGTCGGCGCAGGATCGGCCGAAGGTCTCGGCGTTCGGCCGCGTCGGTTACGGGCGGCCCGGGCTGAACGTATTGGCTTCCGGTTTTCAGCCGTACTTCCTCGGCGGTTTGCAGTTCGAATGGAAGCCGTGGACGTGGGGCACGACGACGCGCGAGCGGCAGGTCCTCGAGCTCCAGCGACAAATCACGACGACAAACGAGCGCGCCTTTGCCGACCAGCTCGGCCGCGGCGTGCAGTCGTTTCTCGCCACGATGACGCGCCTCGACACCGCGATCGCGCTCGACGACCGTATCGTGGCGCTGCGCGTCCAGATCGAGCGCGAGACCGCGGCGAAGCTGCGCGAGGGCGTCGTCACGGCGTCCGAGTACGTGGATCGCAACACCGACCTGCTGTCGGCACGACTCGCGACGGCGCAGCACCGCGTCGAGTTGGCGCAGGCACGAGCCGGCTACCTGACCACGCTGGGTTTGGAGATTCCGCAATGAAACACATTCATCGATCGGCCGTGCCGGCGTTCGTCTTGGCCGTCGCGAGCGTCGGCGCGGGCGGATGCCGTAAAGCGCCGGGCCCCGACGCGTACGGCAACGTGGAAGCGACGGAGGTCGTCGTCGGGGCGCAGAGCGCCGGTCAGCTCGCAGTCGTTCGCGCCGCTCGAAGGACAGTACCTCGCCGCCGGAACCGTCGTCGCGGTCGTGGACACGAGCGCCTTGGTGCTGCAGCTACGCCAGGCGACGTCGCAGCGCGCGACGAGCAGCGCGCGCGTCGACGAGACCGACCGTCAGCTCGGCGTCGTCGAGGCGCAGCGCGACATCGCGCAGCGGACGTACGACCGGACGCGCCGTTTATTCGCGCAGCAGGCGGCGACGTCGCAGCAGCTGGACCAGGCGGAGCGCGACTACAAGACGCTCGTCGCGCAGATCGAGGCCGGGCACGCGCAGGTCCGCACCGCCTCGGAAGACGTCGCGTCGAACGACGCGCGCTCGGCGCAGATTCGCGACCAGATTCGCAAGAGCCGCGTCGAGAATCCCCTGAGCGGAACGGTGCTCACGACGTACGCCAAGCGGGGAGAGTTCGTGCAGGTCGGCCAGCCGCTGTACAAGATCGCCAACCTCGACACGGTGGAGCTTCGCGCCTACGTGACCGAGCCGCAGCTCGCGCAGGTGAAGCTCGGCAACAGCGCCGACGTGAGCGTCGATGTGGACGGCGGGCGTCGCACGATCCCCGGCGTCGTCTCGTGGATCAGTTCGCAGGCGGAGTTCACCCCGACACCGATAGAAACGCGCGACGAGCGCACGAATCTCGTCTACGCCATCAAGCTCCGCGTCGCGAACCCGAACGGCTTGCTCAAGATCGGCATGCCGGCCGACGTGCAGTTCACGACCGTGACCGCGTCACGATGACCGACACGAAGGCCACCGTGGACGATCCGCAGGACGCGGTCGTCGTCGAACGGGTCAGCAAGCGATTTCAGAGCAACGTCGCTCTGGACGACGTGTCCGTCCGCGTGAGCGCCGGCGAGCTGTTCGGCTTCATCGGACCCGACGGCGCCGGCAAGACGACGCTCTTTCGAATTCTCACGACGCTCCTCCTCCCCGACTCCGGCACGGCTCGTGTGCTCGGCGCCGACGTCGTGAAAGACCTCTGGGCGCTGCGCCGGCAGATCGGCTACATGCCCGGGCGCTTCTCGCTGTATCCCGACCTGAGCGTCGAGGAAAATCTGCGGTTCTTCGCGTCGGTGTTCGGGACGACGGTGGAGCGCGAGTATGATCAGATCGCGCCGATCTACGCGCAGCTCGAGCCTTTTCGCACACGTCGCGCGGCGGCGCTCTCCGGCGGGATGAAGCAGAAGCTCGCGCTGTGCTGCGCGCTGGTCCACCGCCCGGAGATCCTCTTTCTCGACGAGCCGACGACGGGCGTCGACGCCGTGTCGCGCCGCGAGTTCTGGGAGCTCCTCGCCAAGTTCCGCGCCGGCGGCCTCACGATTCTCGTGTCGACGCCGTACATGGACGAAGCCGACCGCTGCGACCGCGTCGCGCTCATGCAGCGCGGGCGCGTGCTGGCCATCGACGCGCCAAAGGCCATCACGGCGTCGTACGGGCGTCCGCTGTTCGCGGTGCGCGCGGCGAACCGATACGCGGCGATTCGCGCCCTGCGCGAGTATCGAAACACGGCTTCGGTCTATCCGTTCGGCGAGGCGCTGCATTTCGTCGACGCGCGCGCCGATGTCGCGCCCGACCGCATCGCGTCCGACGCGACCGACGCGTTGCGCGCCGCCGGGATCGCCGACGCCAGCGTGTCGCCCACCCCCGCCACTATCGAAGACGTTTTCATGGCCCGCATGGGCGCGCCCGAAGGCGAGGAGTCGAACGGACCGCGAGGAAACGCCGCATGAGCTCGGCCGCGCTCGCCATTCGCGCGCACGATCTCACGCGGACGTTCGGCGCGTTCACCGCCGTGGACCACATCACGTTCGACGTGAAGCCCGGCGAGGTGTTCGGCTTCCTCGGCGCCAACGGCGCGGGAAAGACGACGGCGATCCGCATGCTCACCGGGCTCCTCGCCCCGACCGGCGGTGAAGCCAGCGTCGCCGGACACGACGTCGCGACGGAGAGCGAGGCGATCAAGCAGGACATCGGCTACATGAGCCAGCGGTTCTCGCTGTACGACGACCTCACCGTCCGCGAGAACATCCGCCTCTACGGCGGGATCTACGACCTCACGCCGTCGGAGCTCAAGGAGCGAACGCAGCGTATTCTCGACCGGCTGGGCCTCGCGCGGGCGGAGCGCGAGCTCGTTCGGTCGATTCCCCTTGGATGGAAACAGAAGCTCGCCTTCTCCGTCGCGCTGCTGCACGAGCCGAAGGTCGTGTTCCTCGACGAGCCGACGAGCGGCGTCGATCCCGTGACGCGGCGACAGTTCTGGGAGCTGATCTACGAGGCGGCGCACGCCGGCACGACCGTGCTCGTCACGACGCATTACATGGACGAAGCCGAGTACTGCGACCGGATCTCGATCATGGTGTCGGGGCGGATCGAGGCGATGGGGACCCCGTCCGAGCTCAAGGACCACGCCGGCGTCGCCTCGATCGACGAGCTGTTCGTTCGGCTGGCGCGCCCGAGCGCCGAGTCCTCGCAGGCGGCATCATGAACGCGCTCTGGGGTCTTCTGCGCAAAGAGACGTACCACATCCTGCGCGACCGTCGAACGCTCGCGGTCTTGATCTTCATGCCGATCGTGCAGGTCATCCTGTTCGGTTTCTCGATCCGGACGGACGTGCGAGACGTGCGGCTGGCGATCGTCGACCCGTCGCCGGACGCCGCGACGTTGGAGATCCGCGACCGGTTCAACGCGAGCGGCGTCTTCCGAACCGTCGCCGTCGCCGCGCGTCCCTCCGATCTCGACGCCTTGTTCGAGAGCGACACGGTGCAAGTCGCCGTGGAGTTCGAGCCAGAGTTCGGCCGCCGTCTGGCGTCCGGCCAGCCGGCGCGCATCCTCGTCACGACCGACGCGACCGAGCCGAATTCGGGAACCGCGCGACAGTTTTACGTCGACGCCGTCATCCAGGGCTACGAGGCCGAGCAGTCCCGGGGCGCGGGGATGGTGCAGATCGTGCCGCAGGCGCGATCGAGATTCAACCCGACGCGCGCGAGCACGAACCTCTTCGTGCCGGGTCTGATGGCGATGGTGCTCATGATCATCGCCGCGCTCATGACCGCCCTCTCGCTCACCCGCGAGAAGGAAACGGGCACGATGGAGGCGCTGCTCGTATCGCCGCTGCGGCCCTGGCAGATCATCATCGGCAAGGTGGCGCCGTACCTCGTCATCGGGTTCGTCAGCGTGCTCACGGTGCTCCTCGTGGCGCGAGTGGTGTTCGACGTCCCGATGCAGGGCAGCCTCACGCTGCTGCTCGCCGAAGGGACGCTGTTCATCCTCGTGGCGCTCGCTCTGGGCATCCTTGTTTCCGCGCGCACCTCGTCACAGCGCGTGGCGATGCTGGGGGCGTTGATGGGCACGATGCTCCCGACACAGATGCTCTCGGGGTTCGTATTTCCAATCGAGAGCATGCCAACCGTGCTGCAATGGGTGACGTTCATCGTGCCGGCGCGGTGGTTCGTCACGATCGCCCGCGGCATCATGCTCAAGGGCGTCGGGATCGCGTACCTCTGGCGCGAAACGCTCGTGCTCGTGGCGATGACGGTGGTCCTGCTCGTGGCCAGCGCGAAGTCGTTCAAGGTGCGGCTGCAATGAGCGCGCGGCGGCGCGGATCGCCGTTCTTTCGGCGTGTGCTCGTGTTGGCCCATGCCGAGATGCTGCACGTCTCGCGAGACCGCGCTTCGCTCGTGCAGGTCATTCTCCTGCCACTCATTCAGCTTTTGCTGCTGTCGAACGTCGCGACGTTCGAGATCAAGCGCTCCCCGGCATACATCGTCGACTTCGACCACACGAGCACCTCGCGGGGCGTCGTAAGCCGGCTCGGGTCGTCGGGGTTCTTCGACGTCGTCGGACAGTCCGGCTCGCCCGATTCGGCAAACGACGCGATGCTGGGCGGCCGCGCGACGCTCGTCGTGACGATCCCGCACGATTTCGAGAGGTCGCTCGTGCGAAACGGCACAGCGCCGATCGGCCTCGACGTCAACGCCGAAAAAGGGTCCGCCGCGGGGATCGTGCAGTCGTACGCGTCGCAGATCCTGTCCGACTACTCACGCGAGCTGTCGGCGGAGATCAACCCCAACGTGCGCACCATCGCCGAGGGGTCGCTCGACGAGCACGCACCGCGACCGGGCGTGCCCCGCATCGAGACGCGAATTCAGTCGCGCTACAATCCCACGCTCGACTACAAGCATTACATGGTGCCGGGCATCCTCGTCGCGCTGGTGACGATGATCGGCACGCTGCTCACCGCGCAGAACATCGCGCGCGAGCGGGAGATGGGGACGCTCGAGCAGCTCAACGTCACGCCGATCACCAGAGCCGAGTTCATCACGGCCAAGCTCCTTCCCTTCTGGGTCCTCGGTCTCGTCGACCTGGCGCTCGGCCTGCTCGTCGGCCATCTGGTGTTCGGCGTGCCGATCCGCGGCAGCGTCGTGCTGCTGCTCGGTGCCGCCGGCGTCTACCTGATCGTCGCGCTGGCGATCGGACTGTTGATCTCGACCGGCGTCGAGACGCAGCAGCAGGCGATGTTCGTCTCGTTCTTCATCCTGATGATCTACCTGCTGATGAGCGGCCTTTTGACGCCGATCGACAGCATGCCGCACTGGGTGCAAGTGCTGTCGGAACTCAACCCCGTGCGTCATTTCGTGTCGATCTCGCGCTCCGTGCTCGTGAAGGGCGCCGGCTTCGCCGAGATCGCGCGGCCGCTCGCGATACTCGCGGTCTATGGCGTGGCCGTGCTGGGGCTGGCGATCCGGCTGTACCACAAACGGACGGCGTGAGCGGACACAGTGCGATCAACATGTGCCCTGCGGGCCACGATCGGCAGGGGAGAAGATGGGAACAACAAGCCCGCAGATGCTAACAACAATGACGCAGATGAACGACGAGGGACTGCCTCTGGTTCACGCGCCGTTTCATCTGCGGGATCGCTGTCGAAATCTGCGGCATTTGCGTTGAAATCTTCTAGCCTTCGATCGGAGCCGGTTCGGAGCCGGAGGGGCTGGTGCCGGAGCCAGTCGCGTTAGATTAGTCCGTAGCCTGGTGGTCGACGTGCGCGTCCCGCCAGTGGCTCCGTCAGTCACCTCGCTGGGCCAAAAGCCTCGAGTCGAGAGACAAGTCCAATGACAACCAAGAATTCCTTCGGGAGCCGCGCGACGCTTGCCGTCGACGGCGAGCAGTACGTCGTCTACCGCCTCGCCGCCCTCGACCAACCGTCCGGCGGCCACGCCAGTCGTCTGCCGTTCAGTCTCAAGATCCTGCTGGAAAATCTCCTGCGAAACGAGGACGACGCCTTCGTCAAGCACGACGACATCCTCGCGCTCGCCAAGTGGGACGTGCGCGGACACGCCGAGAAGGAGATCGCGTTCCGAACCGCTCGCGTGTTGCTGCAGGACTTCACCGGCGTCCCCGCCGTCGTCGATCTCGCCGCGATGCGCGACGCGATCGCGGCGCTCGGCGGTGACGCGCAACGCATCAATCCGCTGCAACAGGTCGATCTGATCATCGACCATTCGGTTCAAGTGGACGAGTACGGCACGCAGGCCGCCTTCCTGATCAACACCGAGCTCGAGTTCGAGCGCAACAAAGAGCGCTACGTCTTTCTGCGTTGGGGACAGGACGCATTCAAGAACTTTCGCGTCGTGCCGCCGGGCACCGGCATCTGCCACCAGGTGAACCTCGAGTACCTCGGCAAGACGGTATTCGTCGGAACCGAAGACGGGCAGAAGGTCGCCTACCCCGACTCGCTCGTCGGCACGGACTCGCACACGACGATGATCAACGGCCTCGGCGTGCTCGGCTGGGGCGTCGGCGGAATCGAGGCCGAGGCCGCGATGCTCGGCCAGCCGGTGTCGATGCTCATTCCCGAAGTCGTCGGATTCAAGCTGCACGGCAAGCTGCCGCCCGGCGCCACCGCGACGGACCTCGTGCTCACCGCGACCGAGATGCTCCGCAAGAAGAAGGTCGTCGGGAAGTTCGTGGAGTTTTACGGGACGGGCTTGTCGTCACTGCCGTTGGCCGACCGCGCGACGATCGCCAACATGGCGCCGGAGTACGGCGCGACGATGGGTTTCTTCCCGTGTGATGAGGAAACGCTCAAGTACCTTCGCCTGAGCGGCCGTCCCGAGCACCACATCAAGCTCGTCGAGACCTACACCAAGGATCAGGGACTCTTCCGAACGGATTCCACGCCGGATCCCGAGTTCACCGACACGCTCGAGCTCGACCTCGGGACCGTCGAGCCGAGTCTCGCCGGCCCGAAGCGCCCGCAGGACCGCGTGCCGCTCTCGAAGTCCAAGGCGATGTATCGCGAGGCGGTCGGCGCCGAGTTGGAGAAGCTCGCCGGCGCAGGATCGTCCGGAAAGGATCCGGGTCGAGCGGTCGCGGCGGGCGGGTCGGGAGGCGTCGCCGTCGCCGAGCCGGCGATCGCCGGCGAAGCCGGCGCGCAGGTGGAGTACAACGGGAACACGTTCACGCTGAAACACGGCGCGGTCGTCATCGCGGCGATCACGAGCTGCACGAACACGTCGAATCCGTCGGTGATGCTCGCCGCGGGACTGCTCGCGCGCAACGCCGTGAAGAAAGGCCTCGCGACAAAGCCGTGGGTGAAGTCGTCGCTCGCGCCAGGGTCGAAGGTGGTGACCGACTACTTCAGGCAGGCCGGATTGCAGCAGTACCTCGACCAGCTGGGCTTCCAGCTCGTCGGCTACGGATGCACGACGTGCATCGGCAACTCGGGCCCGCTGCCCGAGCCGATCGGCGAGGCGGTCGAGGCGAACAAGCTCGTCGTGGCCGCGGTGCTCTCGGGCAACCGCAACTTCGAGGGCCGCGTCAACCCGCAGACGCGCTTCAACTATCTCGCGTCGCCGCCGCTCGTCGTCGCGTACGCCCTCGCGGGGCGCATGGATCTCGATCTCACGCGCGAACCGATCGGCGTCGGCAACGACGGCCCGGTCTTCTTGCGCGACATCTGGCCGTCGCCGCAAGAAGTGCAGGACGAGATCACGCGAAGCGTGAAGGCCGAGTTCTTCAAGACGCAGTACGCCGACGTGTTCAAGGGCGACGACGAGTGGCGCCGGCTCGACGTGCCGAAGGGCGAGACGTATGCGTGGGCGGAAGATTCGACCTACGTCAAGAATCCGCCGTACTTCGACGGGCATGACGATGGAGCCGCCGGGAATCCGGCCGATCGCCGGCGCGCGCGCGCTTGGCGATGCTCGGCGATTCGATCACGACCGACCACATCTCGCCGGCCGGCAACATCCCGGCGTCGAGCCCGGCCGGGAAATGGCTCGTCGAGCACGGCGTCGAGAAGAAGGACTTCAACTCGTACGGCGCGCGGCGCGGCAATCACGAGGTGATGATGCGCGGCACGTTCGCGAACATCCGCCTGCGAAACGAGATGGCGCCGGGCACGGAGGGCGGCTGGACCGCGACCGAGCCGGGTGGCAAGGCGCAGTTCATCTACGACGCATCGATGGCATACCAGAAGGCCGGCACGCCGCTCGTGATCATCGCGGGCAAGGAGTACGGCACCGGCTCGTCGCGCGACTGGGCGGCCAAGGGCACGGTACTTCTCGGCGTGCGCGCCGTGATCGCTGAGTCGTACGAGCGGATCCACCGCTCGAACCTCGTTGGCATGGGCGTTCTGCCATTGGAGTTCGCGAATGGCGACACACGCCAGTCGCTCGGTTTGACCGGGTTCGAGACGTTCGAGATCGTCGGACTCGACGCCCACTTGAAGCCGAAGGCCCCGCTGACCGTTCGCGCCGCTGCGCGAGACGGCGCGACCAAGGAGTTCAAGGTCGTGGCGAGGATCGATACGCCGGAGGAAATGAACTACTACCGGCATGGCGGAATCTTGCCGTACGTACTCCGCCAGTTGGTCGCCGGACGCTAACTGCGTTCGGGCTTACACGCGGCGAGCCCCGAGGTCTTCGCGCTCGGGCTTACACGCGCCGAGCCGCCCGAGGTCTTCCGCGCGAGGCTGAGCGCTCGCCGCGCTGCGGTCGCATGGTGCGTGTGCGCGCGCGGAGATCAGGACGCGCAGCGACGCGCGAACGCAGTCTGTCGTTCGCCGACTCGGGCGAGCGAGCGGGTGGGGCTGTCCGGAGCGGAGCCGAGGCAGTATTGCCGGGCAGTGTCGGCAATACTGCACTGGTCCGCGGAGGACAGCCCACCCGAGCCCACCCCGCCTCGCGCTGACGACCAACGACTCGAGAGCAGGGCCAGGGAGTCAAGCCGCGCACGCAGCGCTGGATCCGCGTTGCGCCATGCTTCGCGCACGTACGCGGCGTAGACGGCCGCGCTGTCGGGTTGGTGCGCGGCGGCGAACGCGCGCGACATCCACCAGTCGAGCTCCGTGCGCGGTACGTAACGCGCCATCGCGTCGACGGGGGCCATGTACGCGTCGCGGAGCGCGGCGATCGCGCTGTCGGGACGGCCGAGCGCGAGACGAGCGCGCGCCAGTTCCACGTTCGTGCGCGTCCATGCATTCGCGGACCACTCGGCGGCGACCAGCTCGCGTTCGGCGTCGGCGAAGCGGCCCTGCGCCAGGAACAGTACGCCGCGAACGTGATGGTGCAGCACCTTGTCGCGGCCGTAGTAGCTCTGCGCGCCCGAGCGCGCGATCGAGTCGACCAGCGAGCGGGCGAGAGTCGTGTCGCCGGCTCGAACGAGAGCGTCCGCCTCGAGCGCGTGCGACCACGAAAACCCGCGCGCCTCGGGTGCGGTGAGTGCCGGCGGCGATGAACCCGGGGGATGTCCGACGCGCTCGAAGATCGCGCGCGCCTCCGACAACCGGCCCAAGCGCGCGAGCCCGTCCGCGCGAACCAGGCTGAGACCATTGCCCTGCGGAAGATCGGCGAGCGCCGCCACCGATTCCGCGATGCGCCCACGCTCGCGATCGAGCATGACGCCGATGTCACGCGTCCCGTCGAGCAGAACCGGATCACTCGTGTGCCGCCATGCGCGCAACAACGAGTCGACGATGTCGTACCGCCGAGCGGAGAGCATCGTCCGCGCGAAGTCCACGGCGGCGAGAGCGTTTCTCGACAGCGCGACGTCGTGGTAGCCCGCCTCGGCCGCTTCAGCCGACTTGCCGACGGCCGCGAGCGTCGCCGACAAGTTTCGCCACGCGGCCGGCAAATCCGGTTGCAGCGCGACCCAGCGGCGAGCCGAGGCTTCGGCGCCGACGCGATCGCTCTTCGCGAGCCGGACCTGTGAGAGACGCCAGAGCACTTCGCACGGCGTGCACGGACCGTCGCCGGCGACCATCGCGAGCGAGTCGAGCGCAAGCTCGCGCGACAGGACCGCCTCGGCGTCGGCCCAACGTCCGTGCGCCGTGAGAAGATCGGCGCGCGTGCTGTACGCGCGCGGGTCGTGCGGAAAGCGCGCGACAAGCTCGCCGCTCAACGCGTCGGCCCGTGTGCTCTCGCCAAGGCTGTCCACGTTCCGGATTTCGTCGGCGAGCCGCTCCAGCTCGGGGAGACGATCCTCGTGGCGCGCGGCGAGCACCGACAGGCGGCGCATTCCATTCGCGTCACCCAGCCCGGCGGCGACGCTCTGGCGCGCGCGGATCGCTTCGACGAAACCTGAATCCTCGGCGATGGCCGAGTCGAGCTGGCCGGCCGCCTCGGCGAGCTTCTCCGAGCTGGCGGCCATCATGCCGCGGGTGAAATGCCGGTACGCGTCGGCATTCGACGTCTCGATGCCGGAGTATCGCGCCGCGCCCCCTGGACCTGCCGCCAGAATCGTCGCGACGCGTGCGGCCGCTTGGCGTCCCAGCTCCACCGGATTCGACGCGAGTATCGTGAACGCTTCAGACTCCGACACGTCGGCGACGTTTCTCACGGTGAGGTCGAGCACGTAGCCGTTCGGCGCGACGGACAGGCCACCGGTGACCGACCAGCCGGCGCGCAACCGGCGCGCGACGTCCATCGATTGTTGCTCGCTGAGTCGCGCCGCGCCCGATCCGGCGAGCCTCGCGACGACATCCCGCACGCGCGCCGGTGCGACCGATTCGACTCCGCGCAGTCCGTCGAGGTCCGCGGCGATCATCCTCGGCAGCGCCACTCGCAGCCACTCGATCGACGTATCGCCTCGCACGTCCTCGATGGACGTCACGGCGACGATCGGATGCGTCGCCGCAGCGGCTTCGTTCGACGCGCGCCGGAATTGCCAGAGCAGCGCGACGACGATCGACGCCCCAAGCGCGGCCAGGACCCACGGCCGGCGACGTCGCGGGACGGCGTGAGTCATCGGCGCGACCGGCGGCGCTTCGACCACCGTCTTCGCCTCGACCCCGGAGATCGGCGACGACTGCGCGACGCTTGGCGACGCTTGCTCGATCGCCGGCTCTTTCGCCGCGAGTCGCTGTGTCTTCAAACGCGCGATCGCTCCCGCGGCCGTCGACGAGCTCGGGGCGGCGTCGAGCCATCGCTCAGCGACGGCGACGGCAGCCTCCGGCTGTCCCGCGCGCTCGAGTCGTGCGACGCATCGCTCGCACGACTCGGCGAATCGTCGCTCCAGCTTGGCGCGTTCGCGACTGGCCCAGTCGTCGAACTCCGGCGCGTCGGGGACGTGGACGGCGTCGAGGAACCGGCCGCCGTAGAGCGCGACGGCGCGCGCGTCATCGCCCGCTTCGAACGCCGCGGTGAGCTGAACCGTGTCGACCTCGACGCGCGCATCCTCGGCCAACGCGATGTGATCCCGGCGGGAAGTGAGCGCATCCGCGCCGAGCACGCCGCGCAACCCGGAGAGCGCGTTCGACAGCGAGTGACGCGCGCGAGTTTCGTCTTCGCCGCCCCAGAACATCTCGACA
The DNA here is from genome assembly GCA_963789315.1 of uncultured Gemmatimonadaceae bacterium. Taxonomy (GTDB): domain Bacteria; phylum Gemmatimonadota; class Gemmatimonadetes; order Gemmatimonadales; family Gemmatimonadaceae; genus JAQBQB01. The sequence continues at coordinate 181,479 of CAWBKI010000017.1, forward strand.
AGGGCATCCCGAGCTATCGGCTTGGCGGACAGCGCGATCACGGTCAGCACGGCGAGATGCCTCGGCCGAATCTCGGCGAGCGACCCGGTCTCACCATCTACGACGGTGAGCGTGAGGCGCCCCAGAGTTTGAAGCCGGAAGTAACGGCGCATCAACGTGTTGACATGGTGAGATCGCGTGGACGGCGGCGGCCTAATATAGCGCCGCGTTCGCGAGCCCGCGCGTCGCCGCATCCCGTCCGATCTCACACGAGACACACCCGGAGTACAGCGCAAATGCCCCGATCCGTAAGCCTCGGCGAACCGTCCAGCCGCGTCGGACGAGCCATCGCCATCGCCATGCTGCTAGCGTCGGCCGCCGCATCAGCCGCCGGCGCGCAAGGCATCATCGATCGCGCCAAGCAGAAGATTCAGGACCGCGTCAACAACGCTGAAGACAGCCTGACCGACGCGGCACTCGACAAGGCAACGGGAGCGATCACCTGCGCCGCCACCAACACGCAGTGCATCCATAAGGCGTTGGGCGCCGGAAAGACCGTGAAGGTCGTGGACAAGAACGGAAAGCAGGTCTCGGCGGCCGATTCCGCCAAGGCCGTCAACGCGGCGGGCGGCGTGCCGGCGGCGACGCAGAGCGCTTCGGCGACGTCCAGCAGTTCCGCCGCGACGACCGCGTCGGCGCCCGCGTTGGATGACGTCGTGCTCGTCAACTACGACTTCGTGCCCGGCGACCGGGTGATCTTCGCCGAGGACTTCGCGAAGGACAACATCGGCGACTTCCCGAAGCGGCTGGAGCTGCGGCGCGGCAACTTCGAGGTCGCGAAGTGGCAGGGGCAGCAGTACCTCCGCACGAACTCGGGCGGCGTCGTCGTCCTTCCGCTGCCGGAAGTTCTGCCGTCGCGCTTCACCTTCGAGGCGGATTACAGCGGGTCCAACGGCTGGAGCCTGGAGGTGAACTTTGCCGATCCCGACGCGGTCGACAACCTCGTGGAAGCCTCGTTCGCACCTGGCAACGGGCAGCTCGCCGGCCCCGGCGTCAATTCCTCGGCTGAAATGCCCGAGGCGGCCATCAAGCCGATCGCGCACGTCGCATTGATGGCCGACGGCAAATACGTGAAGCTCTACGTGAACGGCGTGCGTCTGGCGAACGTGCCCAACGCGAACATCGGCCGCGGCAAGGTCGTGGTGGTGAGCGTTCCCGGGAGCAACGACGAACCGGGATATTTGTCGAACATCCGCATCGCCGCCGGCGGCAAGCCGCTCTACGACGCCATCATGGCCGACGGACGTGTCGCGACGCACGGCATTCTGTTCGACGTCGGAAGCGATCGCATTCGCGGCGAATCGAAGCCGACGCTCGACATGATCGGTCAGATGCTCAAGGACCACGCCGACCTCAAGCTCACGATCGAGGGGCACACCGACAATGTCGGGATCGGCGGCGTCGAACCAGACGCTGAGCGACAAGCGAGCGGCAGCTGTTCGGCAGTTCCTTGTCGCGAACTATCACGTCGACGCGGGGCGTCTGGCGAGCAAGGGACTGGGATCCACGAAGCCGGCCGCGTCGAACGACACGCCCGAAGGCCGTCAGCAGAATCGTCGCGTCGAGCTGGTCAAGAACTGAACGGCGACCCGGTTCGCGCCATGACGTTGGTCGCGTGGTGTGGCTTGCCGGCGTTGGCGCTTGCCTTCGGCCCGCTTTTCACGGCGGAAGTCAGCGCGACGCCGGTCGCCGATGGTGGAACGGTGACGATCACCGGAAGCGTACACGGCGCGATTCCCCCGGCGGCGTGCGCCGAAGCCGGATCGTCGGGCGTCCGCATGCGCTCATTCGGCGAGATCACGCCGAGCGGCGCGCGTCGCCGCGCGTTCGAGATTCAGGTCGCGTCGTCGTGCGTCGCGCCGCTGTACCAGGCGCTCTTCTCGCGGGAGCGTCTCGAGGTGCGAATCGCGCCGCCGAGCGGCGAGCGGGCCGGCGACGCCGTGTCGCTCGGTGATGCGCACCTCACGCGCGTAGAACTGTCGACCGCGGCGAACGAGCGCGGAACGCGCTATCCGCTGATCACGCTGGAGCTGACCGCGTCGCGAGTGATCGGCGCACCGCCGCGCGGGCGCGGGAACGGGCGACTCACCTACTCGGACGTTTCGCCCGTACCGCGCGGCGCCGGCGAGTCGTGGGTGCGGAATGGCGTCGCGGGAACGAGCGTGCGTCTCGCGGGCGGCGGCCGGCCGGCCGGGTTGGACGTGACGTTCGCCTCGGGCGACCAGCGCATCGCGGCGGCGTGGTCGGTGGACGAGCAAACCGGCCTCCCGCGCGACGACCTGCACATCTCGATCGATCCGATCGACAAGGCGGCGGGCGAAGACGACGCGGCGGTCGCTGCCGCCGCGGGCGACGGGCGCGAGCTGAGCGAGGCGGTGATCTCGTTCCTCGGCCGCGACGGCGCCGCGGGCATCGTCGTGTGGCTCAAACGCGCCTCGCTCGCCGGATTCAACGCGCCCGCCGGGACTCCCTACGGCGCGCGGGGGAGCGTCGGCCATCTGTCGGTCGTGACGCGACAACTCGCGATCACGGACATCGGGTCCGGGCGAACCGCCGCGTTCCCATAGACGAACACACATACCACTTTCCACATGCCGACCACGAGATTCTTCGCCGCTCTTGCCGCCGCCGGCCTCTTGTCGACCAACGCACTCGCGCAAGGCGACCCGAAAACGCACCCGGGCGCGCTGTCGATCAAGCCCGACGTGCACCTGGGCAAGGAGATACCCGCCGGCGCGCAACGCACCGCGGAGTTCGCCGCGGCGCAGAGCGTGTTGGACGTTCTCCGCGCCGACGCCGCCCTCACGAGCCCGATCGGCTACACCGTGGTCGTGAAGCGACTGGCCAGCGCCCGACTTCCCGCGGACGCGCCCGGCATGCCGTATCACGCCGCGATCCTCGGCGCGCTCGATTACTTCGGATTCGAGGACAATGGACGCGGCGGCAAGGAGATCGGGCCCACCGGCGGCACTGTTCCGTTTCACGTCGCGATCAACACGTTCGGCGACCAGGGCGAGATCGAGAGCACCGATGAAGAGGCCGACCACGGCCCGCGCGTCGTGTACGACCTCAAGGAGACGGGCAGGTTCCGCGGGCGTCCCGTCTACAACGGCGCCTGCACGTACGTCGCGCATCGGCCGGTCCCCCCGCTCATTCCGCTGAGCAAGGAGCGCTACTACACGCTCGAGCTGATCAAGGCGCGATCCGCGTCGGCGTTTCACCAGAGCCAACGCGCGACGGAGACGACCACGCCGACCAACGACGCGTTGCAGGCGTTCCTCCGCGATCGGCCGAAGCGCGAAGCGTCGAACCGCCAGACGATCGACGCCGTCCGAAAGATGGGCGGAGACACGGCGACCATCCGGCAGATGACCGAGGCGTTTCGCGACGCCGAGAAGCAACAGGAAGCCGGGCTGCGCTCGGCGGCGGCCGGCGGCGCCGATCAGCGGTATCAGGAAATCGTCAAGGAGGGACGCGAGGGTGACGCGGCGAACATCGCGCAGCTCCAGTCGAAACTCGACGCGCTCTCGCCCGAGGAGCGAAAGTCGCCCGCGTACCTGATCGACCACGGCCGCGGGATGTACACGCTCGGCACCAAGGACGACGATGACGTGATGCTGCCGGTACAACCGAATCCGGCGTTCTACGATCAGTCGATCGCGCCGTCGGTTCCGCAGCTACTCTGGGTGTGTCTGCCAGGGCTGCAAGGCGTCGTCGACTCGACGTATCAGATGTACGCCGGCGACGAGCGTGAGCAGGAAAAACAAACCGCCGAGCGCCGCCTCGCCGACGCGATTCGAATTCGCGACAAGTTGAACTGGGCGGCGCTCGAGGCGCTCGTGAAACCTTGACGCGGTGGACCGGTCGGACCGGTCAGTACTTCGGAAGTGTCGGGTCTACGTCGTCGCTCCAGCGCAGAATCCCGCCGGCCAGGTTCGTCGCGCGAAATCCGGCGGCTGACAAACGCTGTACCGCGTCGGCGCTACGCAGGCCCGACCGGCAGTAGACCACGATGTGCTTGCCCGCGTCGAGCGTCGGAATCGCTCCGGCGAGGGCGCCGAGCGGCACGAGCGTCGCGTTGGGCAGCACGCCCAGCTGCCATTCGTACGGTTCGCGTACGTCGAGCAGCTGGAGGTCGTCGCCGCGGGCAAGCGCGTCGGCCAATTCGCGAGGTGTCATTTCGGGAACGCGTGTCATCGTCGACGTGCTCGTGGTGTGTGAGGTGCCGCAGAATTCGTCGTAGTCGATCAGTCGGGTGATCTCGCGCGTGCCGCACGCCGGGCAGTTGGTGTCGCGGCGTACGCGTACCGTCCGAAAGTTCATGCCGAGCGCGTCGACGAGGAGCAGCCGGCCGATCAACGGGTCGCCGGCGCCGAGGATCAGCTTGAGCGCCTCGGTGGCCTGAATCGTTCCGACGAGGCCCGGAAGCACGCCGAGCACTCCACCCTCCGCGCAACTCGGCACGCTTCCCGGCGGGGGCGGCGTCGGAAAGAGGCAGCGATAGCACGGGCCGTCCGTCGTGCAGAATACCGACGCCTGCCCGTCGAAACGGAAGATGGAGCCGTACACGTTCGGCTTGCCGAGCAACACGCACGCGTCGTTCACGAGATAACGCGTGGCGAAGTTGTCGGTGCCGTCGACGATCACGTCATAGCCGCGCGAGGATCTCGAGCGCGTTCTCGGACGTGAGACGCGTCTCGTACGTCTCGACGTTGACGTTGGGATTCAGATCGGCGATGCGCGCGCGCGCCGACTCGAGCTTCGGCCGGCCGACCGCCGCCGTGCCGTGCAACACCTGGCGCTGGAGATTCGACACGTCGACGACGTCGAAGTCGACGAGTCCGATCGTGCCGACGCCCGCCGCGGCGAGGTAGAGAGCGGCCGGCGACCCGAGGCCGCCGGCGCCGACGAGCAGTACGCGCGCCGCCTTGATCCGATGCTGGCCGTCGAGGCCGACGTCGGGCAGAATCAGATGGCGGCTGTAGCGGAGCAGCTCGTCCCGCGAGAGATCCATGCTGAAAGCTACAGCGCGGGCGAGGCGCCGGCCGCGAACGAAAACCGGCGCGCCGCGATGATTCGCGAGCGCGCCGGTCTGAAATTCGAGTCCGCTTTGCTTACTTCGACGCCAGATCGCGCACGGACGCCGTGAGAAGGCGCACCTTCGCCGCGTCGGACGATCCGCGCGCGTCGCCGTCGAGCTGCCCGGCGAGCTTGTTCAATGACTCGCGCCGGTCGACACCGGACTTCATCTCCGCCTCGGAGAGCACCGAGCGAACCGCGGCGAGTCGGCCGGCCGACAGACCGCCGGAGCGCTCGAGCTGATCGAGGTAGGCGCGCGACAGCGCGAACGTCGCCGGCCAGACGAACTTCGGCTGCCCCTGCATGTTCAGGTAGTCGAGGTGCACCGTCTTCGCCGCGTCGATCTCGTTCGACGTGAGCAGCGGGCTCGGCGTGAGCTCGAAGATGTCGAGGCCGCGCGCGATCTCGGAGCTGACGATCACGCCGTTGTACCAGTACACCGACCACGAGCCGCCCATCCGCCATGCGCGTCGAGTCGACCGGACCGCGGTCGAAGAACGCGATCTCCTTCGGGTGCGCCGCGTCGGTCCAGTCGAACACCGAGATGCCGCCCTGGTACCACGCCTGCACCATGACGTCGCGGCCCGGGATCGGAATCAGCGAGCCGTTGTGCGCGACGCAGTTCTCCTGCGACGTCTGCGGCGCCGGCATCTTGTAGTAGCTCTGGAAGTCCATCTTGCTGTTCCTCGATCGTGAAGATCGCGTCGGCGCCCCAGTTCTTGGGTCGGTCGCGCGGCACTTCGGCGCGCCGCCGCCGCCCCACTCGTCGGAGAAGAGCACCTTCGTGCCGTCGTTGTTGAACGTCGCCGAGTGCCAGTAGGAGAAGTTCGAGTCGGCCACGGCGTCGATGCGCACCGGGTGCGCCGGATCGTGGATGTCGAGCAGCAGGCCGTAGCCTTCGCACGCGCCGCCGGCGTAGCCGATCGCCGGATACACGGTGATGTCGTGGCACTGCGTCGGGCCGGCGTTCGGATCGATGTCGCCGCCACCGCCGAACATCTTCTTGATGAGCTCGGGGAGCGACGCGCGAAGTGCCGCGCTGTCGGCCCGGTCGGAGCGCCCGTGCCGCCGCGCGCCTTCACGATGCTGTCGAGCAGCGGCTTCATGAAGTCGCCGACAACGGGATCACCATGCCGAACGCCGCGACCGCGAACCCGCCGCCCGCGTCGATCGCCGCAAGCTGCGCCGCGATCTCGGCGGTCGCCCGTGCGTCGGCGGCTCGGCGAGATCGTTGAAGATGCGCGGCGAGCTGACGATCGCCGCCTGCTCCGGATGCGCGAGCGGGACCTTGATCACCTCGATGCGGAAGAGCGCCGAGTTCGGATCCTTGCTCCGGCGAGAGCGCCGAGCAGCCCGCGAGCTCCTGCGCTGAGCGCGGCGCCGCCGATCCCGAGACATAGACGTAGACGTTGTCGGCGTCCTTCGGATCGACGAGCACCGTGTGCGTGTGCGAGCCGCGGCACGTCTGCACGTTGGCGACGTACTTGGGATGTGCGATGTCGCGTGATGTCGAAGATGCGGATGCCGCGGATGCGCTCCTGGCTCACCGTATCGTTGCACGCCCCCGCCGCCGCAGTCGAGGCGGCCGGTCTTCGCCTCGCCCGACACGAACAGCAGGTTCTTGTAGACCGACACGTCGCTCTGCGAGGCCGGGCAGAAGAAGCCGACCTTGAGCGCCGGATGCGCCGGGTCGGAGATGTCCCAGACCTGGAAGCCGTTGTAGCTCCCCTGGATCACGTACGGGCCGATGAACGCGAGGTCGGAGTTGGTCTCGCCGGCGAATTGCTCCGAGGGCCTCGTGTTCGAGAGGAGGCGCATGTTCCAGGCGCCTGGCCGGCGTCCCACAGACCCGCCTTGAGGCCGACGCGTGGATCGGGGCTCGGGCGACGACCGTCAACCCACCCGATTGCATTGCGCCGCCGCCGGTCGCGGGCGTGGGGTGCGTACATGCCGGCGAAATCGCGGCGAAGGCGATGAACGCGACGCCGCGCGGCGTGATCGGCCGGCGAGGGGAGAAATCCGACGAGAGAAACATGAACGACTCCTGTGACGAACGGGGGGAAGAGCAGTGATTCGATCGAGCTCGGACGCGCCGGATCACGGCGCCGAACCGGTGAGCGTGATCAGCGCGAGCATCCGCTGCATGCGCGCGATCTCGGTGATCTGATCGACGTGGATGTCCGTCGCGAGCTTGAAGACCAGCTCGTCCTGCGCGGCGCCGTCGTGCGAGAGAAGATCCTTCACCATCGACACGGCGCCCTTGTGGTGCTGGATCATGCCCGTGAGAAAGAGCTGGTCGAACTCGGGGCCGCGCGCGGCGTCGAGCTGCTTGAGCTGGTCGTCGGTCAGCATGCCGGGCATGAGCATTTCGTGCTCCATCCCGTTCATCATCATCTTCATCGGGACGGGCTTGGCCTCGGGCACCGGCTGCCCGCGGTCGCGCAGCCAGGTCTGCATGATGTCGATCTCGTCCTTCTGCGCGTTGATGATGCGATCGCACAACGTCTGAACCGACGGCTCGGCGCCGTGCGTCGGCGCCCACCCGGCCATCACGATCGCCTGCGCGTGGTGGGCGATCATCCCGCGCATGAAGTCGATGTCCGCGTGGGTATACGGCCGCTTGACGCTGTCCGCTTTGGCTTTCGCCATGGCGGCCAGGTCGCTCGGCGTCGGCTGGCCCTGCGTCGTTACGCCTTGCGCGAGGCCGCACGCGGGGCCCGCGATCGCCGCCGCGCCGGCGAGCAACGCGAGACGCTGGCGGTAAGTGAAGATGGTCATTGGTCGTCCCTCTGAACTCCGAACGTCATATATAGTAGCCGCGCACCATTCGCGCGCGAGGGCGGCGGCGATGAGAAAAAGAGGGAGGCGGCGCATTTCGCGCCGCCTCCCCCGTGCCTTTCGACCCTCTTGGCCGCCGCCGCGGCGACTACCAGCCGGATTTTCGCGTGATGTCGACGTTGTTGCCAACCACCCCGCCAAGAACGCCCCCGACCATCGCACCGATGAGACCGCCTTTCACCTTGTCTCGGCTCGTCGTGGCGCCCAGCACTGCGCCCGCGGCCGCGCCAATCGCGGCGTCACGCTGCGTGTGCTTCTCGACGACCACCGGCGGCGCCGACGGAGCCGGGTAGGATCCCGCGTTGCTACTCGAAGACGAACGTCGCGCCGTAGACGTCGGCCGGCGGTAGACCGGCTGGCGCGCAACGGTCTGCACCGCACGCGGCGTGTTCGGCGACACGAGTCGCTGCGCGTTCTGCTGCGCGTTCTGCGGCGCGTACCCCGACTCGTTGGGATTGAAGTTCGGGTTGTACGCCTGCGCCTGCGACGCCAGCGCGAGATCGTTCTTCAGCGCGTCGTCGGCCGCGTTGCCACGGCCACACGCCACCGCGGCCACCAAGGCCGGCGCGCAGACCATCCACGTGAAAGCACGCATCGCCATTCCCCCCCGAATGAAGTAGCGCCAGTCCAACTCGCACCATGCGCAATAGGATTTGGCATGTGCCGTTCCGGGGTCTAAGTCGCCAAACAGCCGGTTGGGACCCGCGCGGCGTCCCCGTTGGGGACACCCTGTGTCCACTATCGGCGGCGGGCGGGGCGGTTGCCCGTCCGGCGCGCGCGATTGTTTTCGTTTTCGTTTTCGTTGGCGGCACCGTTAGTTTCGTTTCTGGCTGGCTTCGCTCCTCATCTCATCGGGGCTTCCTCACATGATTCGCTTCTCGAGAAGCGGCGTTGTCCTGCCCCTCGTCGCGTCGGCGCTCGCCGCGACATCGGCCGCCGCGCAGCAGCCGGCGGCTTCGCCGAAGGGAGATTCGGCCTCCGCGCCGAACGTCGGGCAACCGGCTCCGGATTTTTCCCTTGCGGGGGCGACGCGCTTCGGCGTGTTGAAACAGCCCGTTCGTCTCGCGGACTACCGCGGCCAGATCGTCGTCCTCGCGTTCTTTCCAAAAGCGCGAACAAAAGGCTGAACGATCCAAATGGAGGCGTACCGTGATCAGTACGCCACGCTCTTCAACGCCGGAAAGAAGGTCGTCGTGATCGGCATCAGCGTCGACGCCGATACGACACAGGCCAACTGGGCGCACGATTCGGGATTCCCGAATCTGTTCGCCAGCGATCCGGATCAAGCCGTCGCGAAGCTCTACGGCTCGGCGGACCGCACGCTCGACACGCGCAACGTCTTCGTCATCGGTCCCGACGGCAAGATCGTCGCGCGCATGATGAAGTTCAACGTGCTTTCGGCGGATGCCTACACCGAGTTGGGTACGGACGTGTCGAACGCCCTGAAGTCCCTAGGCCCGTCGCACTAGCGTGACCGCGATCGATGCGCCGGCGGCGGCCGGGCGAACCCTTGCTTTAGAGTTGTACGATGCCGCGATCGCCGCCGCGGCTCCGGGGCCGGCGACGGCGCGGGCGGTCGACGCGCTCCCGATCGAGCGCGGGTCGCGTCTCTGGATCTTCGCGTTCGGCAAGGCCGCGCGGCCGATGGCGGCGGCGGCGGTGACGTCGACGCTTCGCTCGCTCCATTCGATCGTCGGGGGAATGATCGTCGCTCCCGACGACGCGCCGTCGCCCTATCCGACGATCGTCTCGATGCGCGGGGACCATCCGCTCCCCGGACGCCACTCGTTCGACGCGTCGGCGAAGATCGCCGAGATCGCCTCCGGGCGCCGCGGGTCCGACGTGGCGATCGTGCTGCTCTCGGGCGGTGCGTCGAGTCTGATCGGCGCGCCCGTCCGCGCGATCAACGAGTCGGACTTCGTCGTGCTCCAGGAGCTGTTGCTCGGCTCCGGGCTCGACATCGCCGCGACGAACGTGGTGCGCAAACGATTCTCGCGGTGGGGTGCCGGCCGCCTCGCGCTCGCGCTGGCGCCGGCCGCGACGCATTGCCTCGCGATCTCCGACGTGGCGGGCGACGACTTGAGCGTGATCGGCAGCGGCCCGTGCATCCCCGACGGCTCGACCGTCGCCGACGTGACCAACCTGCTCCAGCGGGCGAATCTCTTCGCGCGGCTGCCGGCGGCGTGCCGCGACTACCTCACCGGCGTCACCCGCGGAACGGTTCCGGAGACTCCGGCGAAGTCACACCCGGCGTTCGCGCACATCACCGGCCGCGTCATCGGTAACAATCGGCTCGCGCTGGACGGCGTCGCGTCGAAGGCCGAGGAGCTTCGACTGGCGACGAGCATCGCGCCCGAGCGACTCGAGGGCGAGGCCGCGCGGGGCGGCGAGGCGATCGCAAGAGCGCTGATCGACGTCGCGTCGCAGGGCGCAAACAACGCGTGCTTCGCCTGGGGCGGCGAGACGACCGTGACGCTCGCCGCGCCCAACGGCGCCGACGGCGATGGGCGGCCGATGCCAGGAGCTCGCGCTCGCCGCGGCGCGGGTGCTTCACCAGGCCGGCGCCGACGCCGCGGGCATCGCGCTCCTCGCCGCGGGCACCGACGGCCGCGACGGCGCGACCGACGCGGCCGGAGCGATCGTCGACCACACGACGTGGAGCGCGATCGCGGAAGGCGGGCGCGACCCGGCTCAGGCGCTCGCCGCGCACGAGTCGTACAAGGCGCTTCGCGCGGCGAACGCGCTCATCCCGCGCCGCGACACGGGCACGAACGTGAACGACGTCGTCGTCGGAGTTATCGTCCGCTGACGCTCGGGCGTTCGCGGCCGCCGCGAATCGGTTCTCTCCGGCGTCGTTAGTTTTCACGCATGAACGCGCCATTCACGGTTGGCATCATTCAAGACGGCGCCGGCGGCGACGTGACGAAAAACGTCGCGGCGTCCGTCGAGCGCATCCGCGAAGCCGCGGCGCGCGGCGCGCAGATCATCTGCCTGAAGGAGCTCTTCAACGCGCCGTATTTCTGCAAGGCGCAGAAGCGCGGAGCGGTTCGACATCGCCGAGCCGATCCCCGGCCCGACGACCGACCGGATGCAGGCGCTGGCGAAAGAGCTGGCCGTCGTCCTCATCGTCCCGATGTTCGAGAAGCAGGCGCGCGGCGTCTACCGCAACTCCGCGGCGATCATCGACGCCGACGGCTCGCTGCTCGGCGTGTATCGCAAGATGCACATCCCCGACGACCCGCTCTTCTACGAGAAGTACTACTTCACGCCGGGCGACGCGAACGCCGACGACCGCGATGCGACGGCGTCGGCCGCAGGCGAACGGGTTTCGCGTCTGGAAGACGCGCTACGCGACCATCGGCGTGTTGATCTGCTGGGATCAGTGGTATCCCGAGGCCGCGCGCATCACGTCGCTGCTTGGCGCGGACATTCTCTTCTATCCGACGGCGATCGGCTGGCATCCGGCGGAGAAGGCCGAGTTCGGGCAGGCGCAGGTCGACGCGTGGCGCACGATGCAGCGCGCGCACGCGATCGCGAACGGCGTGTTCGTCGCCTCGCCGAATCGCGTCGGCCACGAGGACGAGCCGGGCACCAAGGGACTCGAGTTCTTCGGCCATTCGTTCATCGCCGATCCGTTCGGCCGGCTCGTCGCCGAGGCGCGGAACGGAGCCGACGACGCTCGTCGCGACCTGCGATCCGCGCGCTCATCGAGGAGACGCGGCGCAACTGGCCGTTCCTGCGCGACCGCCGGATCGACGCCTACGCGCCGATCCTGAGCCGCTACATCGGCGGCTGAACGCCGACCGCGCCGATTCTCGAATGACGGTTCGTTTCCCGGCGGAATGGGAGCCGCACGCGGCGACCTGGATCGCGTGGCCGCACCACGAGCCCGATTGGCCGGGAAAGATCGAGCCGATCCCGTGGGTGTACGCGGAGATCGTTCGCGTGCTCGCGAAACACGAGCGCGTCGAGATCCTGTGCCAGGACGAAGACGCGCGCGAGGCGGCGCGGACGACGATCGAGGCGCACGGCGCGACCGACAACTATCGCCTCCACGTGCTGCCCACCGACCGCGTCTGGCTCCGCGATTCGGCGCCGACCGGCGTCGTCGACGAAGTGGGCGGCGTCCGTCTCGTGAACTGGCGCTTCAACGCGTGGGCGAAGTACGACAACTACGCGCTCGACGCGAAGGTCGGCGAGGCCGTCGCGCGAATCACGGGCTTGTCGCGCGACGAGCCGAAGCGTCCGGATACCGGCGAGCGCGTGGTTCTCGAGGGCGGCGCCATCGACACCGATGGCGCCGGCACGCTGCTCGTGACCGAGGAGTGCCTCCTGTCGGACGTCCAGGCGCGGAACCCCGGACTCACGCGTGAAGGGTACGAGCGGGTCTTTCGACGATTCCCTCGGCATCCGCCAGACGATCTGGCTTGGCGAAGGATGCGTCGGCGACGACACGCATGGCCACGTCGACGACATCGCGCGCTTCATGGCGCCGGGCACGATCGTGCTCGCCTACGAGGCCGATCCCGCGGACGACGAGAATCACCGCCGTTCCGCGGACAACCTCGAGCGTCTGCAGCTGGCCGGCTCGACAGCGGCGAGAATCGGGTCGTCATGCTTCCGTTCCCGCGCCCGGTCACGATGAACGGCGAGCGTCTGCCGGCGAGCTACGCGAATTTCTACGTCGCGAACGGCGTCGTGATCGTCCCGACGTTCAACGACGCGAACGACCGGGCGGCGCTGAACACGCTCGCCGAGCTATTTCCGGGGCGCGAGGTCGTCGGGATCCACGCCGTGGATCTCGTGTGGGGACTCGGCACGCTGCACTGCCTGACGCAGCAGCAGCCGAGGGGGAGTTGACCGGAACGGCTGCGAGAAATCTGAAGTCAGAATGAGTCTGACGTCAGACGTCAGATTTCTCGCCCGCTGTCCGCGTCAATCCCTTACTTCGCCTGCGCGTCCCTCATCCGATAGGCCTTGAGCTTTCTGGCCAGCGTCGGGCGCGAGATGCAGAGGATTCGCGCGGCGGCGCTCTGGTTGTTCTCGGTCAGCCGCAGCGTGAGCTCGAGCGCTTCGCGCTCGATGTCGCGCAGACGCTTGCCTTCTGCCGGGATCCGAATGTCGCCGAAGCTCACGGTCCCGTGGAGCGCGCTGGCGCCCGCGCGCCGCTGGTTGATCATCAGATGCTCGGCGCCGATCACCGGGCCGTTGGCCCCGATGGCGGCTCGATCGATGACGTGCTTCAGCTCTCGGACGTTGCCGGGCCAGCGGTGCGCGCGGAGGACGGCGAGGGCGTCGAGACCGATCTGGCGGCGCGACTCGCCGCGGATGCGTTGATTCTGCGAAAGGAAGTGATCCGCGATCAGCCGCACGTCGTCGTCGCGCTCGCGGAGCGGGGGCAGCTCGATGCGAAGCACGGCGAGACGTGCGGCAAGATCGTCGCGGAACGTACCTGCGGAAACGGCGTCCTCGAGCCGCGATCTGGTCGCGGCGATGACGCGGCAATGGACGGGAGCTTCATTGGACGCGGCGGAGCCGAGTCTCGGGACGCCGTACTCTTCGAGCGAGCGCGCCAGCCGGTCCTGCAACGCGAGCGGCAACTCGCCGACTTCGTCGAGGTACACGGTGCCACGCCCGGCCAGTTCCAGCGCTCCGGCGCGACGAGGGGCGTCGCGGTGCGCGGGGTCGGAACCGAAGAGCTCCGTCTCCAGCATGGCAGACGGAATCGACGAGCAATTGATGGCGATGAACGGATCGTTGGCGCCGGCGCCCGCGTTGTGAATGCAGCGGGCCAGCAGGTCCTTTCCGGCTCCAGCTTCGCCGAACAGCATCAACGCGCGCACCGGAGTTCCGGCAACGCGGTGAGCCGTTTGAATCGTGTGGCGCATCACGGCGCTGTCGGCGATGACCGGAGCGAACTCGAATCCCGCATCGCGGGCGCCGACGGGGCGCCGGGGCGAGGGCGCTGTCACAGGGTCCATCCGAAGAAAAGTCCTTGACGCTTCACGCGAAGAGGTCTCCTGGGGCGTTTACCAGCGCTATCTCACCGAGTATCGGCCCGACCGCGCGGAATCCGTAGTCCGCGAAGGCCCGATCGGCTATGCCGCCGCACTCGCCAACAGGCTCATTCGCGCGTTTGTGAGGCGCTGGCGGGCGCCCGCGAGCCCGAACGCTTCGACCTCCGGGACGATCTGGTCGATCAGCGCGAGCAACGCGCGACGGCGCCACGCAGTGACGGCGCGCACTCGGCGACGAGATACGCGGCCAGGTAGACATCGTACCGGCCGGCCATGGTAACCGCGTCGGAGAGCAGCCGCATCGCGTGCGCATCGTCGCCGCGCTCGGCCGCCAGACGGATGCGGAGCGCGTCGACGAGATCGCGGCCCTGGAACCACCACTCGGGGCGCGGCTCGACGTTGGCGCGAATCCAGCGCATCGCGTCTTCGGCCACCGACCGCGCGCCCACGGCGAGCGCCGCGAGCGCCTGTCCGGCGCGCGCGCCGAGCTCGACGTCCGGCTGCCCGATGCGCGCCGCGATCGCCATCACCTGCTCGTAGAGCGCCGACGCGGTCGCTCCAGTCTTCGGTCTCACGGGCCAGGTGGGCCATGTTGTACAGCGTCGACAGCCGGTCGGTTTCGTTCGACGATTCGGTGAAGCGCTCGAGCGCGTCGTCGTAGCGTTCGCCCGCCAGCTCGAGCTGGCCGCGGCGCAGATGGAGCACGCCGAGGTTGAGCGACGCGAGACCGGCGAGATCGACCGCGTGCGCCGACTGCGCCGTTTCCGAGCGCGTGGTCGTACGGCGGCTTCCGCCGCGGCCATGTCGCCGGCGCGCTGGTGGATGATGCCGATGTTGATGTGGCAGCGCGCCTCGCCGCACCGATCGCCGACGGCGCGGAAGAGCGCCAGCGCGCGCCGTAGAAATCCTGTCGCCTCGTCGGCATCGGCGTCCATCATCGACGTGCCGAGTCGCGTGAGCGCTTCGGCGAGGAGACGCGAATCGTTCGCCGCCTGTCGGCCGCGGCCACGGCTTCGCGGGCGACGTCCTCGGCGTCCGCGCCGTCGCCCAGTCGACCCTGATAGTGCGAGATCATGTGAGCAGCGCGGCCTCTTCGGATCGGTCGCCGAGCGAGCGCGCCTTCTCGAGCAACGCGCGACAGACGGCGATCGTTTCTCGCGCGGGCTGTCCCTGAAGCGCGCGCGTTCGCTCGCGCATCCGTCGCAGCCCGAGAATCGCGTGCGTCGTCGGAGCCGTCGGCGAGCGCCGGCGAGCGCGCGATCGCACAGCTCTTCGGTCAGCGCGTAGCGGCCCTCGGTCTCCGCGACCTCGCCAACCCGAGGAGCGCAGTTGCGCGTTCGCCGGGTATCGCGCGCGGCGCGCTCGGCGATCTCGAAGAATCGCCGCGCTTCGGCGTGCGCGTACATGGCGAGCGCCGGGCTGACCGCGCCATGACGCGTGCGGATACGCCTTGTGCGGAATGCCGGCGCGATCGTAGTGAATCGCGATCTCGGCGACGTTGTCCGGGGTGCGCTCCTCCATCGCCGGCCGCGACGCGCTCGTGAATGCGCGCCAGGCGCCGCGGATTGATCGACGCGGCGAACGGCGTCGACGAGCAGCCCGTGCGTGAACGAGAATTCACAGCCGCTCGAGTCGGTCGCCTCGATGACGGCGTGCTCGATCCCCTCGTCGAGCGCGTCGAGCACTTCGTCCTCGGTGCCGGCGCCCGCCGCGATCGCGAGGTCGATGTCGAACGACGCGGCCGATCACGGCGGCGGTGTTGAGGATGCGACGCGTGCCCGGCGCTGAGCCGCTCGAGGCGACGGTCCATGAGGCCCGTGAGCGCCGACGGGAGGTCGCGGTCGCGCTCGGACGCGCAATGCCCCAGCGCCCGTGCTCGTAGCGCACGACGCCGTCGTCGAGCAGCATGCGCACGAGCTGCGTCGCGAGCAGCGGGTTGCCCTCGGAGTAGCGCTGTAGGTACGACGACAGCTCGCGGCTCGCCTCGCCGCCGAATACGCCCGCCAGCCACTGGCGAACGTCGGCGTCGCTGAGGCGCGACAGCGCGATCTCGTGGAAGCGCTCGTCGCGCAGCAACCGATTGCGGCGCTCGAGCGCCTCGCCGCGCGTGTCTTCCGAGCGCATCGTGAGGCAGATGCAGCACGCGCTCCATGCTCGAGCTGCGACATGACGTGCTCGAGCACGTCCCACGTCGCCGAGTCCGACCACTGCATGTCGTCGAGCAGGATGACGATCGGGATCCGTCGCCGCGGCCAGCCGCAGGTACGCGACGATCTCGTCGAACAGCGTGTACTTGTTCCGCTTCCGGCGACGAGCGCGGCGTTCGACGAGCGCCGGAACGAGACGCGGCAGCTCGCGCCACTCGCGCGCGCTGACGATGCCGAGCGATGGATGGCGGCGATGCACCTCGGCCCACGGCGCGTACGGCGGCTTGTCGCGTCGGCTTCGCTGCAGCGGCCGGACGACGAGCGCAGCCGGCGCGCAGGCGGACCTCGCTCGACGAGGCGTCGAACGAGCGTCGACTTGCCGACGCCCGCCTCGCCGACGATCGAGACGAGCTGCGGCCCGCTTTCGATCGTCGCTTCGAGCAGTCGCATCAGCCGTTGCATCTCCGCTTCGCGGCCGACGAAGTGCTTGAGGTTGATCGTCGGCTCCTGCGACGTCTGGTCGCCTTCGGTCGCCGACACGACCGTGTCGCGGCCGCGACGCTTCGCTTCGTACAGCGCGCGGTCCGCCGACTCGAACAGCGCGTCGAAGTCGCGGTGCTCCGGACCGCGCGACCGCGACGCCGATCGAAAGCGTGACGGAGATCGAGCCGGAACGCTCGCGCAGCGGGATCGACGTGCGGCGCACCGTCGCGCGAATGCGCTCGGCCAGCTCGCGCCGCTTCGTCGATCGCCGCGTGCGGCAGCAGGATGACGAACTCGTCGCCGGCGTACCGGCCGATGATCCCCGATCGACGCCGCGAGCTCGCGCAACGTACCGGCGACGACGCGCAGCACGGCGTCGCCCTGCAGGTGGCCGTGCTGTGTCGTTGACGTGCTTGAACTCGTCGACGTCGATCGACGATGCAGCGACATCGTCGCGAACGGACCGCGCTCGCGCGAGAATCTTGTTCGCGACGTCGACGAACGGCCGGCGCGTGAGCAGGCCGGTGAGGTCGTCCGACGGTCCGGTGACGCTGAGCTCGCGCGCCGGCGCGACGCGATGCTCGGGCGCGGGACGCTCGATGAGCCGCGACGCGCTGTCGCAGCGACGGCGCGCGCGTGCGCATCAGATCCTCGAAATGCGCGAACAGCTCCGGATCGAACTGCGCCGACGTCGGAGCGCATGATCTCGAGCGCCGCTTCGTGCGACAGCGCGCCCTTGTAGCTGCGCTTCGAGAGTCAGCGCGTCGTAGACGTCGGCGATGCAGAGAATGCGCGCGCCGCGCGGGGAATTTCCTCGCCGGCCAGGCTGTCGGGATAGCCTTGGCCGTCCCACCGCTCGTGGTGCGAGCGCACCATCGGAATGACGTCGCCGGGAAAGTCCATGTCGGCGAGCATCTCGACGCCGGCGACCGGGTGGCGCTTGATCAGCTCCCACTCGTCGGGCGACGAGCTTGCCCGGCTTGTTCAGGACTTCTGACGGGATGATCAGCTTGCCGACGTCGTGCACGGTCGCGCCGATGCGGAACCAGAACAGCTCGCGCGGCTCGCAGCCGGCGCGAATCGCCAGCGCGCACGCGAGGTCGGCCACGCGCTCGCAGTGACCCTGCGTGTACCGATCCTTCGATTCGATCGAACCCGCCCAGTGGCGCGACGATCTCGAGGAAGTGCCGCTCGAGGCGCGCCGCGCGGCGATCGAGATCCGCCACCTCGCGCTTCGCGGCGAGCTGCGTGAAGATGCGATGGCCGCGGTTGAGATGCATGAGCGCGTCGCGATGACGTCCCTGCTTGCGGCACAGTCTCGGCGTGCTCGCGCGCCGTCTCCGCCGACAGCAGGAGGTCGCGTCGTTCGACGGCGATCTCCTGTGCGCGCTCGAAGTGCTCTTCGGCGGCCGCCAGCTCGCCCGTCTCGCGCGCGACCGTTCCGAGATGCTTCTCGATCTCGCCGGCGACGTCGGCCTCCGGTGACTGCGCCGCGAGCGCGCGCGCCGTCTCGCAGGCCGCCGCCGCGGCGACGAAGTCGCCGCGCGCGATCTCCAGCTCGGCGCGCTTCACCTCGATCCGTACGCGTTCGGGGAGGTCGCCGAGCGCCTCGGCCATCTGCGCCGCCTCGTCGAACGCGCGGGAGGAGTCGTCCCATCGCTCGAGGTCGGTGCAGAGCTGACCCATACCGCGCAGGGAGCCGAGCACCTCCTTCGGCACGCCTAGCGTGCGGTACTCGGCGAGGCTCGTGCGGTGGTCGCGCAGCGCCTTGTCGTGGTCGCCGCGCACCATCGCGATGACGCCGAGGTTCTGGGCCGTCATCGCGCCGAGGCGCGTCTCCCGAGCATCGATGGCGCGCGACCGCGCCTCCAGATAGAGCGCCTCCGCGCGATCGAGATGGCCGAGCCGCTGATACGCGTCGGCCTGCTCGTGATACGCCTTCCCGATCTCCGCGTCGTCGGCGGCGAGCTCGGCGATCGTGATCGCCGCGTCGAACGCCTCCAGCGCCGCATCGACGTCGCCGGCTTGTCGATGCAGACGGCCGATCCACCGCAGCAGGGACGACGCGGTCGTGCGTCGGCGCGCCGCTCGAGCGAGAACAACGCTCGCTCGTACAGCGACCGCGCATCGTCGCGCCGCCCTTCTCGGTCGGCGAGTTGGGCCTGCTGAATGAGAATGTCGACCGTCGGTGTCATGTCACGCGGCGATCTCAGTGCTTGAGCCGATAATAAGGAACGAGAGGCCGCGAACCTCGCGTCCCCCTCGCTTAGTATCGGCCGAACCGAACGCCTCCGAAGCACATGGCTAACCGCTTGTGCCGACGGGGGAAACACGACTCGGCAGGCCGCCTCCTCTCAATTCGTGTCGATGGCCCGAAAACGCTTCGCCCTCGCCCTCACAGTCGTCCTGGCCGCGTGCTCGCACGATGAAGCGCGCACGGTCACGTTCGGCGCGGCCGGGCCGTTCAGCCAGGCGTACGGCCTGGCCAACAAGCAAGGCATTCAACTCGCCGTCGACGAGATCAACGCGAGTGGAGCGTGGGCGAACAACCGCCATCTGTCGATCCAGTTCGCTGACGATTCGGGCAATGGCGCGCGCGCCAGCGCTGTCGCGCAGTCGTTCGTCAACAGCCCGCGCATCGTCGCCGTCGTCGGACACGTGAACTCCGGCGCGATGCTGTCCGCGGCCCACGTCTACGACAAACACCTCGCCGCTGTCGCCACGACCGCGACGTCTCCCGCGCTGACCGGGATCTCGCCCTGGGCGTTCCGCGTGATCCCGAGCGACTCCGCCAACGGCCAGACGATCGCCCGTTTCGTCAACGCGCGCGGGCGCAGGCGCGCGGCGGTTCTGTACGAGAACAATCCGTACGGCCGCGGGCTCGCCGAGAACTTCAAGCGAAGCTTCGGCGGAACGATCGTCAGCATCGACCCGATCGGCGAGGACTCCGCGCAGCGTTTCGAGCCCTACGTCACCTGGTTCAAGAAGCAGAAGCCGGACGTGGTGTTCATCGCCGGCACCGACGCGTCGGGGCTGGCCTTCCTCAAGGAAGCGCGCCGCCAAAACCTCGACGCCGACCTGGTCGGCGGCGACGGCTGGCAGACGGTCGCCCCGAGCCCGCTCGCCGAGGGAGTGTTCGTCGGCGCGCCGTTCAGCGCGCAAGACCCGCGTCCCGAAGTGCGGGCGTTTGTCGCTGCTTATTCAAAGAAGTTCAACTCGATTCCCGACGGCAACGCGGCGCTCGCCTACGACGCCACGAAGCTCCTCGCCCACGCGGTCGAGCAGGTCGGGCCGGACCGCGTCAAGATCCGCGGGTACCTCGCGAACCTGTCCGAGAGCATCGCATTCCACGGCGTGACCGGCGCGATCCGTTTCAGCGCCGATGGCGATCCCATCGGGAAGGGCATCGTCATGGCGCGCGTGCACGCCGGCGCCATGCAACTGGAGGCGGCCAAGTGACGTGGCTCGAGCGCACCCAATTCAACTCGATCCGCGGCCGCCTCTGGATCGGATTCGGCATCCTCGTCGGCATCCTCGTGCTCGCGGGGTTCGAGGCGCGGAGCGCTCTCACCGGAATGTCGAACGAGATCGTGGCGTCGCTCTCCGAGGTCGAAGCCGAGGCGTCGCTCACGAGCCAGGTCTCGGCCGACGTGGCGAAGACCATCGAAGCGGCATCGCGGTACCTCGAGACGCGTGATTCGTCGGCGCAGGCGGCGTTCCGCGCGTTCGGGTGGGCCGCGCACGAAGTGCAGCGGCAGATGAACAGCCGGCCGAACCAGTCGGCGACCGAAGTCGGGGCGCTGGCGATGATCGACGGCAAGCTGTCGGAGATGGAGATCCACTACGCGCTCGCCCACCGTCTGGCGGATCTCGGCCGCGCCGACGACGCGCGGGCCGCGGCGACCGACGCGCGGCGCTCGATCGACGAGCTCCTGGCGGACATCGCGCTGCTCGGCCGCATCAAGGCCGAGAAGGTCGCCGCGGTGCGGTCCGATCTCGCGGCGGAAACGTCGCGGCGGTCGGAGCTGCTGCTCTCCATCATCGGGCTCGCTCTCGTCTTCGGCATCATCATCGTGATGTTCACGGTGCGGCACATCAGCGAGCCGCTCGCAGTCCTCGTTCAACACGCCAAGCGGTTGAGCGACGGCGACCTCGCCAGCCGGACGCACGGATCCATGCCGGGCGAGTTCAGCATCCTCGCCACGGCGATGAACCAGACCGGCGAATCGCTGTCGCAGCTCGTCAACGTGGCGGCGCGCACGGCGGACGAGGTCTCCAGCTCGGCGCACGACCTCGCGTCGGTGTCGGAGCAGATCTCGCTCTCGGCGAGCCAGATGGCGAGCGCGATGACCGAGGTGTCGCACGGCGCCGAGGCGCAGGTGCAGCAGCTTCGCTCGGTGGACGACACGCTTCAGGCGATCCGCGAGGCGGCGACGGGCGTCAAGAAGCGTTCGGACGAAGTCACCCACCTGGCGCACAGCATCGAAGGCGCCGCCGCAAGCGAAGCGCGTCGAGATCGATCGGGCACTCGGCATTCTCGTCGACGTGAAATCGAGCGTCGAGCGCGCGGCGGCCGAGATCGGCCATCTCAACGCGACGGTCAGCGACATCAACCAGTTCGTGCAGTCGGTGAGTCAGATCGCCGACCAGACCAACTTGCTCGCGCTCAACGCGGCCATCGAGGCCGCGCGCGCCGGCGATGCGGGACGCGGTTTCGCCGTCGTCGCCGACGAAGTTCGCAAGCTCGCCGAGCAATCGCAGCGGGCGGCGGACGACATCGTGCAGATGACGTCGGTCGTGACCGCTCGCGTGACGAGCAGCGCAAGAGCGATGGAATCGAGCGCCGGCCGGGTCATCGAGATCGAGCGCGTGTCGCGCGACATCGACTCCGCGCTCCACACGATCAGCGACGCGGCCGAGCGCACGCGCGTCGCCGCGGTCGGCGTCACCGGGGCGGCCGAGGCGAACGCCTCAGCCGTGAACCACGCCGCAGTGAGCCTCGAGTCGATCGCCAAGACCGCCGAGAGCCACGCCGCCGCCGCACAGCAGGTCAACGCGTCGACGCAGGA
Source organism: uncultured Gemmatimonadaceae bacterium (assembly GCA_963789315.1). GTDB lineage: Bacteria > Gemmatimonadota > Gemmatimonadetes > Gemmatimonadales > Gemmatimonadaceae > JAQBQB01. The sequence continues at coordinate 203,151 of CAWBKI010000017.1, forward strand.
GCAGAGCGCCGCGTGCGAGCAGATGACGTCGGCGTCGAACGTCCTGCTCGCCGGATCGACGCAACTTCGGCAACTGGTTGGGACGATCAGAACCTGACCGAAGCTCGACGGCCGGACAGCTCGACGGCTCGACAGCCGTCCCGCTGTCAAGCCGTCAAGCCGTCACGCGGTCTTCCTTACTGCCGGCAGCGCGCCTTCGGATCCCCGACCGGATGATCGACCTTCGGCCGGTGGTCTAGATCGGCCACGTAGACGCCGAGGTCGTACATGAAATTCCCGATCTTCGCCATGTGCGGATAGTCGATGTACTCCGGCTCGTCCGTCACCTGGTGATAGTCGCCGTGGAGGCCGGTCGTCACGAACACGATCGGAATTCCATAGCGAGCATAGTTGAAGTGATCGCTGCGGCAGTAGATGTTCTCGGGGTGGCCGTTGGCGTCGTACTGGTAGTCGAACGTGAACGGCTTCGCGAGCTTCTTGTTCTGCGCTTCGACGATGTCGCCCAGCTCCGTCGAAACGCGACGGCCGCCGACCAGCTGCACGTAGTTCGGCCCGCCCTCGAACAGATCGCTCGCCGCGCCGCGGCCCACCATGTCCATGTTGAGCTGCGCGACGATCGAGTCGCGCGGCACGGGCGGATGGTCGGTGATGTACTGCGAGCCCCAGAGTCCCTTCTCTTCGCCGACGTGCCAGACGAACAGCATCGAGCGCTTCGTCTCCGGCTTCGACTTCGCGAACTTCTCGGCGATCTCCAGCAGCGTCACCGTACCCGACCCGTCGTCGTCGGCGCCGTTGCTGATCGAGTCGAGCCGTACACCGCCGTTCACCTTGCGCACGCTGTCCAGGTTGATGTGGATCGCGGCGATCTGCGCGTTGAGCGAGTCGAGGTGCGACTGCTGCGCGGGCGTGGCGGCCGAGCATTCGGCCTGCAGACGTCCACCGCAGATGTGATTCTCGAGGTTGTAGAGCGCGATGTGCTCGCGGATCGGATACGCGGCCTCTGCGAAGAGGTGCAGCGAGTCGTGGTCGATCGGCGCGCCTTGGCGAATCCCGATGTGGTCGTTGTGCGCCCCCATCGCGACCCATTCGCTCTTGAGCTTGGGGTCGCGTCCCGGATACCCGGCGACGACGTTTCGCGCCGGCGCCGGCGTGTCGATGAACTTGACGTTGAAGCTCACCGGTTTGCCCGCCGTCCCCTTGGCCAGTCCGTCGAGCGACGCGCCAAGCAGCTGCTCGGCCGCGGCGCGCGTGATCGTGATCTGAGGGGCCGCCGCCGAATCACTCGCATCGGCCTTGAGCTGCACGTCGCCTTCGCGCGGGTGCATCGCGGCGCGGACCTGCGCCTCGGAGAGCTGATCGGCGATCGTGATTTGCCCCGCCGCCGCGCGGGCGAGCGCCTGACCGGCGCCGTTGCCGCCACCGCGGCCGCCGCGACCACCGCCCCCAAACCCACCGCGGCCGCGACCGGCCCCTGCCGGGGCGCGATACGCGATCACCTTTCCTTGCACCTGCTCCGGCGTGAGGCCACCGGTCGTGTCGCCCTGAACGCCACCGTAGATGATCGGCGCGTCGGCGAGTGACCGGACGTTCCCCCGCCCCGTGGCGATGAAGTCCGTGCCGCCGTGGAGCGTGACGCCCGGCGCGCTGATCGTCGACGCCGGGTCGAGCGAGCGGCGGATGACCGGCACGTTCTGGAAGTAGGTGCCGTTGTCTCCCATTGGCACGAGGCCGAGCGCCTTGACCTGGGCGGCGATGTAGTCGGTCGCGCGAACATGGCCGCGGGTGCCCGTCTCACGGCCTTCCATGGAGTCGGCCGCATAGATGTAGAGACGCGTCTCCAAGTCGGGGGCCGTGATCGCCGCGCCCGTGGGCTGCGGTTTGTGCGTCGTCGGTTGCGTCTTCGGGTTCTGCGCGGCCAGCACCATGGGAGCGACGATCGCGCCCGCCAGGAATCGGACTGCCTTGAATGATTTCACTGTAGTCTCGCGTTGAGATGGGGTGGACGGGTACCGTCCGCCTTTCATACGTCCGAAAATCTGCCGCCGCTGCCCCCGCCCGCGCCATTGCCGCGGCGGCGTTCAGGATCGACTTTCCGACCGGACCCCGACGCACCCGCGCGCCCGGGATTCCCTTCCCGTCCCTCACCATGCGCATCGAAACCCTCGCCGTTCACGCCGGGCACGACGTCGACCCGTCGACGGCCGCCGTGACGCCGCCGATCCACCTCTCGACGACCTTCGCCCGAGACCCCGACGGCAGCTACCGCGCCGGGTTCCTCTATTCGCGCTACACGAACCCGAACCGGGCCGCGCTCGAGCGTTGCCTGACCGAGTTGGAGGGGGGAGCCGCGGCCGCGGCATTCGCGTCGGGATCGGCGGCGACGATGACGCTGTTGCAGGCCCTCGGGCCCGGCTCGCACGTCATCGTCCCCGACGACGCCTATTTCGGCACGATCAAGCTTGCCCGCGACATCCTGGGCCCCTGGGGGCTCGAGCTGTCCATCGTCGACATGACGGACCTCGAGGGCGTGCGCGCGGCGATGCGGCGCAACACACGGTTGATCTGGGTCGAGACGCCGTCGAATCCCCTGCTGCGCGTCGTGGACATCGCCGCGGTCGCCGCGATCGCCCGTGAAGGCGGCGCCCTCTGCGCCGTGGACAACACGTGGGGCACGCCGGTGCTCCAGCGCCCGCTCGAGCTCGGCGCCGACGTCGCGATGCACGCCACCACGAAATACCTCGGCGGACACAGCGACGTCCTCGGCGGCGCCCTCGTGTTCCGCGAGATCGGTGACCTCCATCAGCGCATCGCCGCGATCCAGATGACCGGCGGCGCCGTGCCGTCGCCGTTCGAGTGCTGGCTCACGCTGCGCGGCGTCCGCACGCTGCCGATTCGCGTCCGGGCGCAGAGCGAGAGCGCGCGGACGCTCGCGACATTCCTCGCGAACCACCCGTGCGTCGAGGCGGTTCACTATCCCGGGCTGCCGTCGCACCCGGCGCATGAAATCGCGCGCAAGCAGATGTCCGGGTTTGGAGGAATGCTTTCCGTGCAGGCGGGGAAGGATCGCGCGCAATCGCTCGCGATCGCCGGACGGCTGCGCCTGTTCACACAAGCGACGAGTCTCGGCGGCACGGAGAGCCTGGTCGAGCACAGGGCATCGGTCGAGGGAGCGGGGACGCGGGCGCCGGAGAACCTGCTTCGCGTCTCGGTGGGCCTCGAGCACATCGAAGATCTCGAGGCCGATTTCGACCAGGCGCTGCGCGGTTGATGCCGAAGGCGGTACTGCTGCTCAGCGGCGGGTTGGACTCGACGACTCTGCTCGCCGTGGCCCGTCGCGATGGATTCGACGTGCACGCGATGACCTTCCGCTACGGCCAGCGTCATGCGAACGAGATAGAGGCGGCACGCCAGCGTCGCGGCGCGCTTCGGCGTGCGGGACCACGTCGTCGCCGACATCGACCTCCGCACCTTTGGCGGATCAGCGCTGACGAGCGACTCGATCGACGTTCCGCGGGACCGCGACGTCGGCGAGCGCGGCATACCGGTCACGTACGTGCCGGCGCGCAATACGATCTTTCTGTCGTTCGCGTTGGCGTGGGCGGAGGTGCTCGGCGCCGCCGACATTTTCATCGGCGTGAATGCGCTCGACTATTCCGGCTATCCCGATTGCCGGCCGGAGTTCATCCAGGCGTTCGAGCGGATGGCGAACCTCGCGACCCGCGCCGGCATCGAGGGCAGCGTGCACCTGCGCGTCCGCGCGCCGCTGATCGACCTCACAAAGGCGCAGATCATTCAGCTCGGCACGTCGCTCGGCGTCGACTATGCCGTGACGCAAAGCTGCTACGATCCCGATGCGACCGGCGCCGCGTGCGGTCATTGCGACGCCTGCCAGCTGCGTCTGAAAGGATTCGCCGAAGCCGGCTCGCCGACCCCGCTCGCTATCGTTGACTCGATGGCTCAGCCGTCCAGCCGTCCACCTGTTTAGCCGTCCAGCCGTCAGCCGCCCGATGTACACGGTCAAAGAGATCTTCTACACGCTCCAGGGCGAGGGCGCCAACGCCGGCAGACCGGCGGTGTTCTGCGCTTCGCCGGGTGCAATCTGTGGACGGGGCGCGAGGAGGATCGCGCGGCGGCGATTTGCGACTTCTGTGATACCGACTTCGTCGGCATCGGGCCGGACGGCGGAAAGTTCGCGACGGCCGACGCGCTCGCCGACGCAGTGGCCGCGCGATGGCCGGCCGAACCCGGCGGAAGCCGGTTCGTCGTCTGCACCGGCGGCGAGCCGCTGCTTCAGCTCGACGCCGCCGCGATCGACGCGCTGCACGCGCGCGGATTCGCGGTGGCCGTCGAGACGAACGGCACCGTCGAGCCGCCGCGCGGGCTCGACTGGATCTGCGTGAGCCCCAAGGCGCGCGCCCCGCTCGTGCTGCGCCACGGCGACGAGCTCAAACTTGTGTTTCCGCAACCGGACCTCGATCCGAGCGCCGTCGAGTCGCTCGCTTTCGGCCGCTTTTACCTACAGCCAATGGACGGTCCGGCGCTATCTGAGAATACTCAAGCCGCGCTCGCGTATTGCCTGGCTCACCCGCGTTGGAGGCTGAGTCTGCAGACGCACAAAATGTTGCGCATTCGGTGATGCGATTTGTGGCACGGGTGAGCGACCGCGTTGCACCTTAGGGCCGAAAGTGCTCGAACAACCGGCTCGGACGAACCTTAACTCGTACTGTTGACCGAACGACCCTCACGGGGTAGACTGGTCGAGACTTTTGCGCCACCCTGCCATGAATCCATCGTCGCCAAACCGCTTCGCCCGAATGAAGGTCGCGCTCGTCGCGATCGCGTTCGCGTCGACGTCGGTTGCTCCGGCGATGGCGCAGGACGCCAAGACGATCGAGGTCAAGCCGTTCGAGACCAGGCCCTTCACGACGATCAGCAACTCCGCCCAGACACTGCGCGATTCCATAGTTCAGATGGCCCGCGCGCAGATCGGCACGAAGTACAAGTTCGGCGGCGGCACGCCGGAGAAAGGGTTCGACTGTAGCGGTCTCGTGAAGTTCGTGATGGCCGCGCTCAACCTCGACGTTCCGCGCACCGCCAAACAGCAGGCAAAGGTCGGCCTGGCGATCGTCAAGGACACGAGCCGTTTGCTCCCCGGCGACCTGCTCACTTTCGGCAAGGGCAAGAAGGGCGCGGTGAGCCACGTCGGCATTTACGTCGGCGACGGCCGCTTCGTCCAGGCGAGCAGCGCCGCGGGCCGCGTCATCGAGACGCCGCTCGACCGGCCGGCGTCTCCGCGCATCAAGGTCTGGCGCGGCGCCCGGCGCATCCTCGTCGGCGATGACAGCACGGCCTCGACGACGCCGCCCGCAGTCGCGACCAAGAGCGGCAACTAGCCCAACCCCGCTCCAGCGGGCATCTCGGTCACACCAAAAATTCAACGCAGATCGACGCAGGGCATCGGCGTTATGGTTTTTGAATCGGGGCGAAGCGCTTCCCCAGACGGCCGGTCGAGTCTACCCTGACCCCGGTCCTCGGAAAATCCAGGGCGCTGAGCGAGTCGATCAGGCCCCACGCGCGGTGCGTCTGATCTCGCTCGAGCACTCCGGGCCACACCTGCATCGTCGGCCGCAGCTCGGCGTCCGACACGTGGCCGGCCGAATCGATCGTCGCGCACGCGACGGCGCCGCGATTTGTCGGTTCATGCATGCTGAACGGCCCGTAGGTGAGCAGGTTGCCCAGCGAATAGAACGCGAGCCGTTCGTCGCGCCATTCGGCGGCGCGCAGCACGTGCGGACCATGGCCGACGACGAGCGTCGCGCCGCCCGCGAACGCGGCGTCGGCGAAGCCGACGGGATTTCCGCGATCCATTCCGAGAAAGAGCTCCGTCGCGTTCTGCGTGCGCTGCGCGCCGGGGCCTTCGGCGCCAAGGTGCATCGTGACGACGACGATCGGAAAACGATCGGCCGCGCGGCGCACGTGGCGGCGAACCGCGTCGAGGTCGCGCGCGTCGGGGGCGTCGGAATCGGTGTGAAACCCGAGCATCGCGATCGTGTCGCCCGACGGAAGCGCGATCGGCGTGGCGATCGTGTCGGCGCCGACGACGAAGATTCCGGCGCGCTTCAGGCGCGCGATGGTCGCCTCGCGCCCCTCGTCCCCGGCGTCGTGCGAGTGATTGTTGGCGACGTTTCCGACGATCACCGCGTTGCTGTCGATCGCTCGCCGAAGCGCCGTGCCGGCGCTCGGCGGCATGCGAAAGGCGAAGCAGTTCTTCGAGCGCTTGGTGCATTTCGGCGGCGCCGGACCCGAGCCGATCGCTCCTTCGATGTTGAGGAGAACGAGGTCCGCGCCGGCGACGAACGGCGTGAGTTGTCGCGCGAGGCTGTCGGGTAGCGGGCTCATCCCGAAGCGACGCCGCAGCGTATCGGCCGCGGATCGCGCCCACTTCGGATCGAGGTTGGATCCGAGGGTGACATCTCCGCCGGCGCAGAGCCGCAGCGGCCGACTCGGCGCCTGCCCATTCGTCCTCGCGGCGGCGACGATCAGGACGAGCAGACTGGCGAGAGAGACGGGGGCGGTGGCGAACCGCCGGCGGGGGCGGATCATCTCGCAGCAACCTATTCCGCAATGTCGTTGTCTCATAGGGTCTGAAACCGCGAGCTCGTCGCGTCCGTCTGGATGTTCGCTTGTGGGACGACGAGTCCCACACCCGAGCAGACCGGCAGCGGCGGCAGGCGGACCGAGAAGCTGCAACCTTTTGTTTGGCCACGGTTTAGAACGTGCGTCGGGGCGGCATGGACCTTTCATTGGCGGTTCGAGCTGGCAGGCCATCTTCCACCCGTTCCCACCGCCCGAGACGGCCCCTTGGACATCAAGCGCGAACCACCCAAAAAGACCAAGAAGATTGTCGGAATCAGTGTCGGCATCGTCGCCATCGCAGCCGTGACGGTCGGAATCAGCCGTCTCAGGCCGGCCGCTCCGCCGGTCGAACGCGGGACGCTGTGGATCGACACCGTCAAGCGCGGGTCGATGACCCGCGACGTGAACGCCCCGGGCACGCTCGAGCCGGAATACGTCCGGAACGTCACGGCGCTGACAAACGGCCGGGTCGAGGAGTTGCCGGTGCAGCCGGGCGTCCCCGTGACGGCGAAGACGTTGCTCGTCGTGCTCGACAACCCCGACGTTCGACTCGCGCTGCTGCAGGATCAGCAGGCGCTCAGCAGCGCGTACTCTGGGCTGGCGACGCTCAAGACGTCGCTGCACCAGCAGATTCTCGCGCAGCAGGGCGTGATCGCGAACATGCAGACGCAGTACAACACGGCACTCCGCAACTCGGCGATGCAGGATTCGCTGGCCAAGCGCAATTTGTCGTCGGCGTTCGACGTCGCGGCCGCGAAGGACGCCGCCGACGAGGCGCGGCTTCGATTCGACATCGAGAAGAAGCGGCTCGAAGAAATGGAGACGACGGAGAAGCAGCAGATCGATCTCCAGCAACAGCAGATCGAAGGCCTCAAGGCGATCCTCAACGATCAGAAAAACCGCGTCGAGTCGATGCGCGTCATCGCTCCGGAGGCCGGCTTGCTCCAGACGCTCGGCAATCCTCCGCTCGAGCTGGGGCAGTACGTGAACGCGGGCACCACGCTCGCTCGCGTCGTGCAACCCGGCCACCTCAAGGCGGTGCTGCGCGTGCCTGAGACGCAAGCGGTGGAAATCGTGCCCGGGCTGCCGGCGACGATCGACCTGCACAACAACACGGTCGTGAAGGGACGCGTGACGCGCACCGATCCGTCGTCGGTCGCCGGAACAGTCACGGTCGAAGTGCGTATCGACGACACACTGCCCGCGGGCACGCGATCGGACCTCGCCGTCGACGGCACGATCCAGCTCGAGCGGTTGAGCGACGTCTTGTTCGTCGCGCGGCCGGGCTTCGGCCAGCCGGGGAACTCGGTCGGGATCTTCCGCGTACTGCCCAATACCGGCGAGGCGGAGCGCATCACCGTGGCGCTCGGGCGCGCGTCGGTGAACACGATCGAGATCAAGAACGGCGCGAAGGTCGGCGACAGCCTTATCGTGAACGACATGTCGCAGTTCGACGCCACCAATCGAGTACGAATCAAGTAGGCGCGTGCGCGCCGCATAGAACGTTCCCCTCACCACCTCACCCGCGAGCAACCAATGGCCACTGAGTCCACTTCCTCGTCATCGGCCCTTTCCGCCGCTTCCGGCAACGCCAGCCAGGGGCTGATCCGCTTGCAGGCATCAAGAAGGTCTTCTACACGGACGAGGTGGAGACGCACGCGCTGCAGGACGTCCACCTCGAGATCCAGCAGGGTGAGTACGTCGCGATCGCCGGACCGTCGGGCTGCGGCAAGACGACGCTGCTCTCGATTCTCGGACTGCTCGACACGCCATCGGACGGCGAGTACACGCTGGCCAGCGAGCCGGTCGCGCAGCTCACGCCGTCGCAGCGCGCGCGCGTCCGAAATCGCCAGATCGGTTTCATCTTCCAGGCGTTCAACCTGATCGGCGACCTGACGGTCTACGAGAACGTCGAGCTGCCGCTCACGTACCGCGGCATGTCGGCCGCCGAGCGCAAGCAACGCGTCACCGACGCGCTCGAGCGCGTGGGCATGGCCACCGCGTGAAGCACTATCCGGCGCAGCTCTCCGGCGGTCAGCAGCAGCGCGTCGCCGTGGCGCGCGCCGTCGCCGGCGATCCGCTCATCCTGCTCGCCGACGAGCCGACGGGAAACCTCGACTCGACGAACGGCGAAGCGGTGATGGAGCTGCTTCGCGAGCTGCACCGCAGCGGCGCGACGATCTGCATGGTCACGCACGACCCGCGCTACGCCGCGCACGCCGACCGCTCGATACACCTGTTCGACGGGCGCGTCGTCGAAGAGCGCCGCGGCGAGAACGTCGGCATCTAGTCCTTCCTTTCAGATGGCTGTACGCTCCGCGGGGCCGGTTTCACCGGCCCCCGCGTGAGCGCGCCGTTAACTTAGGAGTCACCATGTCCTTCTTCACCAAACCCGCTACCGTCACGCGCGACGCGCCGCAGCCGCCGATCGTCGGGCCGGTCATCTCGATGCGCAACCTCGAGAAGGTGTTCGAGACCGCCGCCGGCCGCACGTACGTCCTCCGCCGAATCGTGACCGAGATTCAGCAAGGCGAGTTCGTCTCGATGATGGGGCCGTCGGGCGCCGGAAAGTCCACGCTGCTCGCGATCCTCGGCATGCTCGACAGCGCGTGGACGGGCGAGTTTTTCTTCCTCGGACATCCGGTCCACGCGATGAGCCACAAGCAACGCGTCGCGCTGAACAAGGAGCACATCGGGTTCGTCTTTCAGCAGTACCACTTGATCGACGATCTCACGGTGGCCGAGAACCTCGACATCCCGCTGTCGTACCGCAACGTGAAGAAGTCGGAGCGCGAGGCGATCGTCGCCGACACGCTCGACCGGTTCGGAATGGTCGGTAAGAAGGATCTCTATCCGCGGCAGCTCTCTGGCGGGCAACAGCAGTTGGTCGGCGTGGCCCGGGCGGTGATCGCCAAGCCGCGTCTCATTCTCGCGGACGAGCCCACGGGCAACCTGCACTCGAGCCAGGGCCGCGAGATCATGGAGTTGTTCACGAAACTGAACAACGCCGGCACGACGATCATCCAGGTGACGCACTCCGAGGAGAACGCGAAGTTCGGCAACCGGATCATCGAGCTGAAAGACGGGTGGATCACCGGGTCGGAGGGGCCCGTCAGCCGCGGCTGAGACGGAGCGCCCGCGGAGCGGCGCGCTACGACGCGCCGTGTAACGCGTTCCGCGCCCCCGATCGCGGCGGTCCCGGCGATCGCGAGAAACTCTCGTCGATCGATGGTCATCGATGATCCTCAGCTGAGTCCGTACAACGCGGTCGCCGATCGCTCAGGCGACGGCCGAGTCAATTTCGACCGATGATGGTATGCGAGCGCCTGTGTGGCCGGGATTGGCCGAAAGCCGTAACAGTGCGCTAAGGTTTCGCGCGCGAAGCGACGGGCTCGAATTGCAACGCCGCCTGCACTTCCACGCGCTCCGGGACCCCGAGGCCGACGCGTCCCGACGAGTCGACGCCGACAGTATGCACGTAGAAGTAGACCGCATCGCCTTCCGACGCTGGCATCACCGCCGACGGCGCTGAGAGGATCAGCAAGTCGCCGCACTGGCCCATCCAGTCGATGTGTCGGTGCCCGTGCATGACCACGGTGCGGGACGCGACTCGCTTCAAACGACGAGTGAACCAGTTTCCGTTGATCAGCGTCGTTCCGATGCGTTCGGCGAGCGCGTGGCCGAGCTTCGGGTGCTCGACGATGTGATGGTGCAAGGCGACGATCCAGCACGCGCGCGGGAACGCCCGCGTCGCGATCTCGAGCGCGCGCGCCTCTTCCGCCGGGACGAGGCCCAGCGCATTCGTGAACGAGAAATGGGTCTCGGCGTTGGAGTTCAGCACGATGATGCCGAGGCCATCGTCGCGTTCCGGCGGCCGCACCATTGGAAAGGCGGCGGACCAGCATTCGTCGCTGACCTTTCCCATGCGGCGGGCGCCGCTGTCGGCGAATTCGGCGATGTCGTCGGCCTTTGGCCGGAGCGCTTGATCGAGCGACGAGCCCATACGGCGCTCCTTGTCGTCGACCACCTGGACGCGTGTTCCCTGTATGGCGGCCAGCGCCGACAGCGTGCGCACTTCGCGGAGACGCTTCTTCGGACTGGTCGGGAGATCGAGACGAGCGGGATTCGCACGGTCCACGATGTTCAGATCGTGATTGCCGGGTAGCGCGACGATGAGCGGCTCGAGGCGTGGATGGGCGGCGAGGATGTCGAGCAGTTCGCTCCATTCCGCGGTCGTGCCCGCGTCGGTCAGGTCGCCCGTGATGACGATCGCGTCGAGTGGCTGGCGACGATGAAGGTCGTCGAGGCGCTCGAGTGCGGCGACGAGTCCATCGTTGCCTCGGGGTCCAGCGCGTCCGCTGCCGAGTCGAAACCCGTAGCGCTCACCGACGACGTGAATGTCCGACAGATGGGCCACGCGCCACGAACGAACGAAATCGCCCGGCGATCGGAAGGTGTCGAGCTCGCGCGGTTGCGGCATCGTCGCATCGGCGATCCCCCACACCAGCCCGGCGACGGTGAGGTACGCCGCCCCGACGGCCGTGGCATTGGCGAGCGCCGTGAGGACGAGCCAATGCGGCGTTCGAAAATCGGAAAGCGTTCCAACCCAGTGCGTCGCCGGCCAGACAAGTCGCAACACCACGAGCGCGAGCAGGCTGATGATCAGGCCCGACAGAGCCGACGCCGCCGCGCGCCCGCGCGCGCGCGTGCCCTCGCTCGCCGCGCCGGCGGTCAGGCGCCCGGATATATGAAGCAGGAGTTCGCGCCAAGCGACGTAGCCGGGCTGGATCGCCATCGCGTTCAGTGACCAGAAGCTGCGTTCGACGACGCGGAACAGCGGCCGGCCTCCATACCAGGCCAACGCGATGAGCGCGGCGATGAAGAGGAGAGCTCCCACGCCGCTGGTTCCAGGCGTGGTCGACAGCTTGCGGGCCCAGATCGTCGCGACGATCGGAGCGAGGCCGACGAGCACGGCCGGCACCACGACCAGCATTCCGAGCGCCACCGCCATCTTCGGCAGACTGACCTCGACGAGCAGATTGCCGGCGATCGCGAGGAGCGAGCGGCGCTCAGGGCTCGACGCGTCCGTCTCGATGTCACCGCCGCGCGGGTCGACGAGCGGCGGCGACGGACGGTTGAGCATTCGCATGCGCGGAGCGCTGGCCATGCGCGCAGGGGTCGCAAGATGTATGCGGCGCCGGACGACCCGACGATTCTCCGGCGAGCGGAGTGACGTGGGCCAGAGGCGGCCGGTAGGTTTTTCCTGATGACCGCTGACAAGCCCGACATTCTGGTGGCCGACGACCAGCCGGACGTGCTCGAAGCGTTGCGGCTGCTGCTCAAGGGCGACGGCTTCGACGTTCACACGGCGAACTCGCCGAGCGCCGCGCTCGCCGCGCTCGAGCGACGCGACTTCGACGCGGTGCTGATCGACCTGAACTACGCGCGCGACACGACCTCGGGCAAGGAAGGCCTCGACCTGCTGTCGTCGGTGCAGACGCTCGAGCCGCACCTGCCGGTGGTCGTCATGACGGCGTGGGGCAGCGTCGACGGCGCCGTCGAGGCCATGCGGCGCGGCGCGCGCGACTACGTCGAGAAGCCGTGGGACAACGCGCGGCTCGTCTCGACCCTGCGGCGGCAGATCGAGCTCGGCCGCGCGCTGCGCGCGCGCGCAGCGGCTCGAGACGGAGAATCGGCGCTCCGCCGGCGACGACCTGCCGCGGCTGATCGCCGAGTCGCCGCGCGATGCAGCCGGTCGTCGAGCTCATGGAGCGCATCGGCCCGTCCGACGCCAACGTGCTCATCACCGGCGAGCACGGCACCGGCAAGGAGCTCGTCGCGCAGTGGCTGCACGCGGCCTCGCCGCGCGCGCCGCGGCCGTTCGTCGCGGTCAACGCCGGCGGCCTCTCCGAGGGCGTGTTCGAGAGCGAGCTGTTCGGCCACGTGCGCGGCGCGTTCACCGACGCCAAGACCGATCGCGCGGGGCGCTTCGAGCTGGCCGACGGCGGCACGCTCTTCCTCGACGAGATCGCCAACATGTCGCTGGCGGCAGCAGGCGAAGCTGCTGCGCGTGCTGCAGACGGGCGAGTTCGAGCCGGTCGGCTCGTCGCGGGCGCGGCGCGTCGACGTGCGCGTCGTCTCGGCGACGAACGCCGACCTGCGGCAGGAGGTCGCCGAGGGGCCGCTTCCGCGAGGATCTGCTCTTTCGCCTCAACACGATCGAGATCGAGCTGCCGCCGCTGCGCGAGCGGCGCGAGGACATTCCCGCGCCTCGCCGCGCCACTTTCTCGAGCGGCACGCGACGCGCTACCGGCAGGCCCTGTCACGCTTCGACGCGGGCGCGCATGCAGGCGCTGCTCGCGCACTGCTGGCCCGGCAACGTCCGCGAGCTCGATCACGCCGTCGAGCGCGCGCGTGCTGCTCGCGCACGGCGACCGGTGCGCGCCGGCGGACCTCGGCCTGCGCGCCGCGCGTCGGGCCGCCGCGCCGCGGCTCGACGAGCTGACGCTCGACGAGGTGGAGCGCAAGCTCATCGAACGGCGCTCGCGCGCTACGGCGGCAACGTGAGCCAGCGCCGCGCAAGGCGCTCGGCCTGTCGCGCAGCGCGCTCTATCGCCGCCTCGCGGCGCATCGGTCTCGGTGAGCCGCCGGACGCCGCGAGTCCGACGGTCCACGTCTCGGGCGTGCCAGCGCCCGCTGACCCCGCCGCAGCCGTCACTGCGGACGAGCAGCTGCAGCCCGACGAGACGACGCCTCGGTCTGCGGCTCTGGCGCTGCTCGCCGCGAGCTCCCGGGCGTCGCGGTGTCGCTGCTTGCGCTGCTCTGGCTCGTGGCGCACTTCAGCCCGAGGGTGCGTGTGGACGCTCGTGACCTCGTCGTCCTGGGCGCGTGGCTGGCGGTCGCGGCTCGCTCCTGCGCGAGCGCGTCGTGCGCCCGCTGCAGACGCTCTCCAACCTGCTCGCCGCGCTGCGCGAGGGCGACTACTCGATCCGCGCGCGTCGGCGCCGACCGCGACGACGCGCTCGGTCTCGCGTTGCTCGAATCGAACGCTCCTCGGCGAGACGCTCCGCGCGCAGCGGCTCGGCGCGATCGAGGCGACGGCGCTGCTCGCGCACGGTCATGGCGGAGATCGACGTCGCCGTGTTCGCGTTCGACGACGCGGAGCGCGCTGCGCTCGTCAATCGCGCGGGCGAACGCCTGCTGGCGCAGCCGTCCGAGCGACTGCTCGGCCGCGAGCCGCCGAGCAGTCGGGCTCGCCGACGTGCTCGAGGGCGCGTCGCCGCGCATCGATGGACGTGACGCTCGCCGGCGGTCGCGGCCGCTGGGAGGTGCGGCGCGGACTCGTTCCGGCAGGACGGCCGGCCGCACACGCTCCTCGGTGCTCACCGACGTGCAGCCGCACGCTGCGCGAGGAGGAGCTCCAGGCGTGGCAGCGCCTCGTGCGCGTGCTGAGCCACGAGATCAACAACTCGCTCGCGCCGATCCAGTCGATCGCCGGCAGCCTGCGCGGCGCTGCTCGCAGCGACCGGCGCGCGCCGCCCGACGCTCGACGACGACATCTCGGCGCGGCCTCGGCGTCATCGGCGGCGCGGTCCGAGGCGCTCGTGCCGCTTCATGTCGGTCGTACGCGCGGCTCGCGCAGCTTGCCGCCGCCGAACCGCGCGCCGCTCGACGTCGCGGCGTGGGTGCGCCGGGTCGGCGGCGCTCGAGACGCGGCTGCCCGTTGCGCGTCGTCGCCGGGCCCGGCGGCTGACGCATCGCGGCCGACGGCGATCAGCTCGATCAGCTGCTCATCAACCTCGTGCGCAACGCCGTCGACGCGCGCTCGAGACGCGGCGGCGGCGTGCGCATCCGGTGGTCGCGCAGCGACGGCGACGCTCGACGCTGCATGGTGCGACGACGAGGGGCCGGGGCTGGCCGCGACGGCGAACCTGTTCGTCCCGTTCTTCACGACCAAGCCGCAGGGCTCGGGCATCGGCCTGGTGCTGTCCCGGCAGATCGCCGAGGCCCACGGCGGGTCGCTGTCGCTCGCAAATCGAAGCGACAGGCGAGGATGCGTCGCCACGGTTCGGTTGGAGCTGGCGTCCGGTCCAGCCTGAACAGTCCGGTCTGACGAACCCAAGCGGACTTTCGACGGCCGCGCAATTGGTCTTTCGGCACGGCACAACCTATGCTTGAGTACGTTGGCGTTGCCGCGACGGAGAACCGTCGATCGGAACGACTCGCGCGAGCGATGTCTTCCGCCCAGCTGTCGTCCCGCGGGGGCGAGGAGAGGACGGACCGGAGAAGCTGACCATGGATCCACGGATCACGAGGTTGCTGGCCGCCGCTGCGGCGCTGACGGCGCTGGGAGCGGCAGTAGCGGGGGCGCAAGACACGACGAAGGCTCGACCGCGCTCGAGCAGGACCATTCCCATCAAGAAAGAGGCGGGCGGTCAACTTGCGCCGCCGGTGCACGACACCGTGACGGTCTACCGCACGGACACGCTGCGGCTGACGACGCCGCCGGTCACCCTTCATGACACGGTGACGCGAACCAACACGATCACTCGCGTGGACACCGTCACCGTCACGCCGCCGGTACCGCCGGTGAGACTACCCAATGGTATGTATCTCGGCGTGAGCGGTGGTCTCAGCACGCCGAACGGCTCGATCTTCAACCCGAACAACACGGGGCCGAGCGCGCAGTTCCAGGTTGGGTGGCAGGACGCGCTCAAGGTTCTTGGTGTTCGCGCCGACGTGAACTGGACCCGGCCGGCCCAGGACGCCGGGTTCGTCCGCGGGATCGATCCGCCGCACGGGAACATGCGTGAACGTCAGCCTCGACGCGAAGGCGCAGCTGCCTTACCTGCACCACACGTTCGGAACGAGCCACCTCTTCTCGCTGTACGCGATCGGCGGCTACACGCACACGTCGTTCAAGAACATCGGCATGCGCGTGAACTCGCCGGAAGGAACCGCGGTCTTTACCGGCCCGGTCGATTCGTGGCAGAATCAGAACGGGTGGAACGCCGGCGGCGGCGCGTCGCTGATGTGGGGGCGCACCGAGCTGTTCGTCGAGTCCCGCGTGCTCGCGTTCACGCCGGAAAATGCCCCGATGGCGCGGCAGGTGCCCTATGTGCTCGGGATGAACTGGTACTGAAGAAGGCGCTGGCGGACGACGCCGCTGTTCTCGGCGTCGCGACGTGAAGAAAGGACAGCGACCGGTGAGTTCAGGTCGCTGTCTTTTTTCGCCGACGTGCTTCGGTCTGCTCACGACGATTTCGAGAACCTTGACAATTCTGGTATCTAGGCACGGCCCCTGCCCTGGACTGCGACGGTGCCGCGACGCTTTTCAGTCGCTCGGAATGTGTAGACGAGCACGATCGCTTGAGCACGTTTCGCCCGGAGGCCGTCCGCGGGGGCGAGTCGAGGACGGTGGAGAGGAGGAGACACAATGTTGAAGGGTCATGCGTTCGTCCTCGCTGCCGGCGCGGCGTTGATCGCGCTCGACGCGTCGGCGTCAATGGCGCAGGACACCACCCATGCGCGCCCGCGGTCGACGAAGCGCATCTCGGTGAAGAAAGAAAGTGGTGAAGTCGCACCGATGCCGAGGGTCGACACGGTCACGATCTACCGTACCGACACGCTCCAGCTGCAAGGGCGCATCGACACCGTGACGATGACGAACACCGTCGTGCGCACGGACACGTTGGTGCAGACGATCACCCGGCCGATTCCCGCGTCCGGTAACTGGTACGGAGGAATTGCCGGCGGTGTGGCCGTTCCAGCGGGAGGTCTGCAGAACTTGAACGAAACCGGTGGTACAGGCCAGTTGCAGTTCGGCTATCAGCCCGTGCACAGCGTTTTGGGCGGGCGCATCGACGCCTCGTACTCGCGCTTCCGCCGGCCGTTCGGTTTCTCAGATGATAACTTTGCCATCGCAACGCCGCTGCTCGGCTTCACGAACGTCTTCAGCCCGCCAGTCCAACATCTGGAACTTCAACGCCAATCTGAAAGTCCAGATTCCGGGAATCGAAACCTTGTTCGGTCACGCGGTCACGTTTTCGCCGTACCTGATCGGCGGCGGCGGTTTCGCAACCTACGACAATCTGCCGATGGAGTTCAGCGACGGATCGTTCCTCATCGTCCGCGACGGAATCGTGCAGACGACGAACGGCATCATTATCAACGGCGTGACGGTGGACAATTTCAACACCGGTTGGCATACGAGTTGGGGTTGGAACGCCGGTGGCGGCTTGGCATGGCGCTTCGGACACCAGGAGCTCTTCGTCGAGTCGCGAGTGCTCGGCTACAACACGAACCGCGGCGACTTCTTCAACAACACCAACATCACGGGCATCGACCTGCCCAGGTTCCGGTCGGCGCGTCAGGTCCCGATCGTCTTCGGCATGAACTGGTATTGATCGATCAGGCAGCAGTAGTTGGTTAGGACAGAACGGTCGCGGCAGGCTGGCGCTTCGGATGGTTCCGGCGCATCAGCCTGCCGCGTCGCAGCCCGGCCCTGGACCGCGGCGGTGCCGCGACGCTTTTCAGTCGCTCGGAATGTGTAGACGAGCACGATCGCTTGAGCACGTTTCGCCCGGAGGCCGTCCGCGGGGGCGAGTCGAGGACGGTGGAGAGGAGGAGGAGACACAATGTTGAAGGGTCATGCGTTCGTCCTCGCTGCCGGCGCGGCGTTGATCGCGCTCGACGCGTCGGCGTCAATGGCGCAGGACACCACCCATGCGCGCCCGCGGTCGACGAAGCGCATCTCGGTGAAGAAAGAAAGTGGTGAAGTCGCACCGATGCCGAGGGTCGACACGGTCACGATCTACCGTACCGACACGCTCCAGCTGCAAGGGCGCACCGACACTGTGACGATGACGAACACCGTCGTGCGCACGGACACGTTGGTGCAGACGATCACGCGGCCGATTCCGGCGATCGGCAACTTCTACGGCGGCTTCGCCGCCGGCGTATCGGTTCCGGCGGGAGGGCTCCAGCATTTGAACGAAACGGGCGGCACAGGCCAGTTGCAGTTCGGCTGGCAGCCGATCCACAGCGTCCTCGGCGCTCGCATCGACGGCTCGTACTCGCGGTACCGTCGGCCGTTCGATCTGAGCGGCGACGATTTCGCGGTCGTGACACCGCTGGTCAACTTCACGAACATCGAAAGCCGCAGCCCGAACATCTGGAACTTCAATCTCGACCTGAAGGTCGCGATCCCGGGCATTGAGAGCGCGTTCGGTCATGCGGTGACGTTCCAGCCGTACCTCCTGGGCGGCGGCGGGTTCGTCACGTACGATCACCTGCCGCTCGAGACCAGCGACGGAGGGTTCATCGTAGTTCGCGACGGAGTCGTTCAGACCACGAACGGCGTCATCCTCACTGGAGTGACCGTGACCAATTTCGACACCGGTTGGCACACCGACTGGGGTTGGAACGCCGGCGGCGGCTTGGCGTGGCGCTTCGCCAACAAGGAACTCTTCATCGAGTCCCGCGTGCTTGGCTTCGACGCCCGCCACGACAACAACCTGTTCCCGAACATCTCGTTCCGCTCGGCGCGCCAGGTCCCGATCGTCTTCGGAATGAACTTCTACTAGGCGATCGCGCCTGAAGGCGCGAGGTACGGCTCAACTCGCTAGTTGCACGACTTCGCAAGGCAGCACGCGTTTCGCGGCAGGCTGGGCGGTTCGGTGGAAGCACCGGCGCATCGGCCCGCCGCGCTTCGCGCGCCAGGGTACGTTTACATGGAACGGATTTGGCAATTTGAACGGTTACGAAAGTGCATGCGAGCGCTGCGTTCGCGCGCCGACTTACCGCCAACTTCGACTTCCATGAGCAGTACACTGACGCTTCGATGGATCGCGACGCTCTCAGCGGCGATCCTTTTTGTCGCACCATCACACGCCACGGCCCAAGGGGGCCGCGGCGGCCGGCATCCACGGTCCGACGCCGCCAAACGCGTCTGGCACCCATCCAAGGACTCGGTCGCGTCGATCGACGATGACGAGTCCGTCACTTTGCACTTCAGCTCGCCCGACGACAGCCTGTCGTGGATCCGCGGGCGCAACCTCGCCCGCAAATCGTCCGGGCTTCGACTTGTGGTCTCGCTTCAGGAGCGCCACCTCTGGGCGATCGCCGGAGGCGACACGCTGCTCAGCGCGCCGGTCGCCGTAGCCAAGGGCACGACGCTCGAGTACGGAAGCAAGGCGTGGCACTTCACCACGCCGCGCGGCATGCGCACCGTGCTCTCGAAGGACGCCGACCCGATCTGGCAGCCGCCGGAGTGGCTCTACGCCGAGACCGCGGTGGAAAACGGCCTCAAGCTCCGACACTTGAACTACGGTGAGAAGGTGCATCTCGACGACGGCCGAACCCTCACCATGGTCGACGGCTCCGCGGGCATCATCGACACCGATGGGTCGTTCGGCGACCTGCCCACCGACGAGCACATCGTGTTCGGCGACTATCTCTACATGCCGCCGATGGGCTCGAAGAATCGCAAGGTCGAAGGCGAGCTGGGCAAGTACAAGCTGAGTCTCGGCGACGGCTATCTGCTGCACGGGACGCCCGACAAGCAATCGATCGGCATGGCGGCGACGCACGGCTGCATCCGTCTGCGCGACGAGGACATCGAGTGGCTGTACGACAACGTTCCCGTCGGGACGAAGGTGTACATCTACTAGACCCGCTGGACGGCTGGACAGCTGGACGGCTCAGGGACGCGAAAGACAGAGAGCCCCGCGCATGACGCGGGGCTCTTCGTTTTCTGGATACTCGTCGCTCGTTGCCGCTTCGCTGCGCAACGATCGGCGGCGCCCGTCAGGAAGCCGTCATGCGAGTTATTGGTGGATCAACTGCGCGCGAATCTCCCCGCCGGGGTTCGCGGTCGTATGAATGTTGACGTAGGTGAGCCCCGCGAGCAGCAGCTTCTTCAAGGAATCGCCGTTCACGGTGGTGGAAATCTGCGTGCTTGCGTTCAACGTCACGCTGCCGGAGACCGAACCGGTCGTCGCCGCATTGAAGCCGACGAACGTCCCGCCGGGGAGCGTGTTGAAGTTGAGGATCACACCGGCCGTCGTGGCGGTGCCGCCCGGGGTGAACGGTCCGTGAATGTGCCCGTTGTTGACGTTCGACGTGAGACCGCCGAAACGTCCCTGTATACGTGAACAGATTCGTCGCGGTGTCGAGTGTCGCGGTGAACGAGCCGGTCCCGGTCGGATTCCCCTGAAGCCCGGGCGGTTCGCCCGCCGGTGTCATCGTCACCGAGAAGGTGACTTTGGTCGACTTCGGCACCGTGGTCGTGTCGTCGCTCCCGCACGCGATGAGGATCGCGAACGTCGTGAGCGTCAGAACTGCTAGAGCACGTTTCGGCATGGTGATGCACCTCGCTGCTGGTGGATGCGCATTCGTCGCAGAGCCTGCCCCCCGCGCCAGCGACGAATCCCGAGCGGCCAAGGCCGGTTCCGCTTCGGTGTATGCGTCCCCACAAGCACGTGAGGCGCAGCGGATTCATCCGCTGCGCCTCACCTCGGTCTCTTGGTTTTCCGGAGACCTGAGAACCGGAACCTCTGTTCGATCTACCTCGGCGCCACGAGGGAATTTCCACCGGCGACGATCACGAACTCGTCGCGGCGATTCTGCTTCCAGCAATCTTCGTCGTGTCCCTGGCAAACGGGCTTCTCCTCACCGTTGCTGGCGACGTCGATGCGTCCCGCGTCGATGCCATTGTCGATCAGATATTTCCGCGTCGCCTGAGCACGCCGCAGGCCGAGCGCGAGGTTGTACTCGTCCGAACCGCGCTCATCCGCGTTCCCGTCGATACGAATGCGCACGCCAGGATTCGCCCGCAGCACCGGCAGCTTGGCGTCGAGCACCGCGCGCTGATCGGGGCGCAGCTCGGATTGATCGAAGTCGAAATACACGGGCGCGAGGAGCGCCTCTCGAGCGCGGTTCACGGCGTTTATCGAGTCGGCGTTGGGACCGGGCGCGGGTGCAATGCGCGCCGGCGGGACGGGCGGCTCGGTCCGCGGCGGCGGCGCTTGACGCTGGGGCGGCGGCGGCACGGGCGACGGCGGCGGCGGCGCCTTCGAGTTGCCGAGCAGGAAGCTCAGCCCGGCTCTGACCTCGAAGTTCGTCGAACGCGCCGCGGCGCTGTTCACACCGATCACGGGAGGGAATCCAAACGTCGCCGCCGTCGGATTCTCGACGTACTCGACGATCGCGTCGAGCCGGAGCGCGACAGCGTTGTTGAAGTGAATGCGGAGTCCGCCGCCGTACGGCGCCGAAAAGTCGGTGTGACTGGCGAAGCGCTGGCCGCCGACGCCGCCCTCGAGAATGAGGTCGTGCGTCTGACCGCCAAAGCCGAACGGCAGATTGAAGTTGATCTGACCGTTGAAGGTCTGAACGCTGCTCGTTCCCGGACCGCGAGCCGGCTTGTTGTCGAACGACGCCGTGGAGAACGTCCCCTCGAGCTCCCACCGGCGATTCAGAAAGATCCCGAGTCGGCCGCCGAGTCCGAAGCCGTCGTCTGTCTGCCACGCCTCGTCGGCGCGGGTGAACTGGCCGAAGACGCCAAGCTCGGTCGTTCCGGCTTTCTGCGCGACGGCCTCGACCGAGCTGACGAGCGCGAGGCCGATGCTCGCGAGAGCGAGACGCTGTATGCGCATGCGATGGTCGGTTGGGGGACGGAGTGCGCAGACGGGCTGCGAAGAACTGGGGGCGGAACAGCGCGGGAGGGTCCGGAGAACGGCAGGAAATCTAAATGACCGGGCTCTGCAGGACGACGCTCCGGTCTCTCCCGGACTCGACACCTATGGTTCGCGGTGGATATTCCCGCGTCGCCGAACTCCTGGTTCGTCGCGCCTACCCCCTCATCCGCCACAGCCCTTCGCGATCCACCTTGGCGAGGAGCCCGTTCCACATGCCGAATCGTCGCGTCCCGCAGTCCCTCGTCCCCCTCACGAGCGCGATGCTCGTGGTCTGCGTCCTCGCCCCACCGGCGGCGGCGCAACGAGTTGCCAACCGTGAGCTGAATCCCCCGAACGCGTACGCGATCACGAATGCGCGAATCGTCTCCGGCGCCGGGCCGACGATCGATCGCGGAACGATCGTCGTGCGAAATGGCGTGATCGCCGCCGTCGGGGCGAACGTTCAAGCGCCCGCGGATGCGCGCGTCATCGACGGCAGCGGGCTCACCGTCTACCCCGGCGTCATCGATGCCAACAGCAGCCTCGGACTGGGCGGCGGGGGCGGCGGCGCGGCCGCGGTTGCCGACGCCGGACGAGGTGGTCGAGGCGGCGGACGCGGTGCGGCGCCGGCGCAGCAGGGCGCACCCGTCGGCGCGCCCAACTCACTGCACCCAGTCGGACTTCAGCCCGAGCTGAGCGTCGTCGATCTGCTCCACGCGGACGACGAGGCGCTCGCCGGTCCGCAGAGCGCCGGCATCACGGCGGCGCTGACAGTGCCGTCGACGGGAATCTTCCGCGGTGAGTCGGCGGTGATTCTCCTCGCCGGGTCGTCGGCCCAGGCGATGGTCATCAAGGCGCCGGTCGCGCAGCACATCGGCTTCACTGTGTCGCGCGGCGGCGGGTATCCGAATTCTCTGATGGGTGTGTTCTCGGCGCTGCGCCAGACCCTGCTCGACGCGCAGCACTACGCCGCCGAGCAGGCCGCGTACGCCAAGAATCCGCGCGGCATGCGCCGACCGGAGCCGGATGCGTCGCTCGAGGCGCTGCAGCCCGTGCTGCAACGCCAGATCCCTGTCGTGATGGAGGCGTCGTCGCAGCGCGAGATCGAGCGCGCGCTCGATCTCGCCAAGGAGTTCAACATCCGGCCGATCATCGCCGGCGGCGAGGAAGCGGACCTTGTCGCGGCGCGACTCAAGGCCGAGAACGTGCCGGTGCTGTTGTCGCTCAACTTCCCGCGCCGGCCGCAGGCGTCGCCCGACGCCGACCCCGAGCCGCTGCGCACGCTGCGCGCACGCGTCGAGGCGCCCAAGCTCGCGGCGAAGCTGCAACAGGCGGGGGTAAAGTTCGCGTTCGAGGACGGCGGGCTCACGACGTGGTCCGACTACCTCGGCAACGTGGCGCGGTCGGTGGAGAACGGCCTCACCGCCGACCAGGCGGTGCGCGCGCTGACGCTGACGCCGGCCGAGATCCTCGGTGTGAGCGACCGGTTGGGCACGATCGAGGCGGGCAAGGTCGCGAACCTCACGGTGACGCGCGGCGATCTGTTCACGGGCCGCGTCGCGCACGTGTTCATCGACGGCGTGCCGATCGAGCCTCGCGCGCCGGCGAACGCCGCCGCGTCGCTCGCCGCCGGCACGTGGACGATCACCATCACGACCGACGAAGGCGAGAAGCCGGTGACGCTGACGGTGCAGCAGGTCGGCGACCAGCTGCGCGGGACGATTCAGGGCTCGCTCGGCAGTTCACAGATTTCTAATGGGTCGATCGGGCCGGCCGGCGACGTGCAGTTCACCGCGTCGCTGACGATGGGCTCCGGCACGGAGGAAGGGCGGTTCAGCGGGACGATCGACGGCAACCTGATGCGCGGCACGGTCGCCGTCGTCGGGCATCCGCAGTCGACGTTCGTGGGCACGAAACCGGACGCGGGCCAGGGCGGCGGGCGGCGAGGGCGGCCGCCGGCGGGAGGCGAGTGAGCGTCATGGCACGCGGCGACCACCCCTTCGAATCACTCCTCGAGAGACACATGTCCAAACTTTCCATCGCCATACTCGTTGTCACCGCGGCGACGGCGGGCGCCGCCGGCGCGCAGCAGGCGCAGCCGCCGGCAGCCGCCAAGCCGTCCACGACGCTGATCAAGAACGCGACCGTCCTCACGGTCACCAAGGGGAAGCTCGAGAACACCGACCTGCTGCTGCAGAACGGCAAGATCGCGCAGATCGGCAAGAACCTCTCGGCCCCCGCGGGCGCGACCGTCGTCGACGCGACGGGCAAGTACGTGATGCCCGGCATCATCGATCCGCACTCGCACACGATGATCGACGCCGTGAACGAGGGCTCGCTCTCGGTGACGTCGATGGTCCGCATTCGCGACGTGCTCAACCCGACGGACATCAACATCTACCGCCAGCTCGCCGGCGGCGTGACGACGATCAACGTGCTGCACGGCTCGGCGAACACGATCGGCGGGCAGAACGCCGTCGTGAAGCTCAAGTGGGGGCGCGACGTCACCGAGATGCTGTTCCCCGGCGCGATGCCGGGGATCAAGTTCGCGCTCGGCGAGAACGTGACGCAAAAGAACTCGCAGACCGCGGCGCAGACGCAGGGGCGTCCGCTTCGTTACCCGGCGACACGAATGGGCCAGGAAGAGGTGCTACGCGACGCGTTCACCCGCGCCCGCGACTACAAGGCGTCGTGGGACGACTACAACGCGAAGGTGAAGGCCGGCGACAAGACCGTCGTGGCCCCGGAGCGCGACCTGGAGCTCGAGCCGCTGGTCGAGGTGCTCGAGGGCAAGCGCTTCGTCCACGCGCACTCGTACCGCGCCGACGAAATGTTGATGCTGCTCAACGTCGCGAAGGAGTTCGGCTTCACGGTCAAGACGCTTCAGCACGGATTGGAAGGATATAAAATCGCGTCGGAGATCGCGCAGGCCGGCACCGGCCTCTCGACGTTCGCCGACGAGTGGTCGTACAAGGTCGAGGCGTACGACGCGATCCCGTACAACACGGCGATCCTCATGCACCACGGCGTCGTCGCGACGGTGAACTCCGATTCCGACGAGCGCGCGCGCCGGCTCAACATCGACGCCGCGAAGATGATGCGCTACGGCGGCCTCACCGAGGACGAAGCGCTCAAGACGATCACCTACAACGGCGCCGTGCAGCTGGGCGTGCAGGACAAGGTGGGCTCGATCGAGGTGGGCAAGGACGCCGACGTCGTGATCTGGTCCGGCGATCCGCTCAGCGTGTACTCGTCGGCCGAAACGACGTTCATCGACGGCGAAGTGTTCTTCGACAAGAAGCAGGACGCCGCGATGCGCGATCGGATGGCGAAGGAACGCGCGTCGCTCGAGGCCGCCGATCGCGGCCGCCGTCCCGTGATTCCTTGAGGAGGGTGGATTCGTGATCAACGCAATGAGGCATAGAATGCGCATGCGCGCCCAGTTGATGGCCGCCGTGGGACTCGCGGCGACGGCGCTGCCGGCAACCGCGTACGCCCAGCTCGGATCGTTCAACCCGAATCCGGGGCCGCAGGGCACGTTCGCGATTCGCGGCGGAACCGTCGTCACGGTCAGCGGCGCCGACATTCCGAACGGCACCGTCGTGATCAGCGGCGGCAAGATCACCGCGGTCGGCGCGAACGTTCAGGTGCCGGCGAATGCGCAGGTGATCAATGCGACGGGGCTGATGGTCTATCCGGGGATGATCGAGACCGGGTCGAGCATCGGTCTCTCGGAGATCGGCCAGGGCGTCGTGGCGACGGTCGACATCTCCGAGGTCGGCTCGTTCAACCCGAATGCGCAGGCGTTCTACGGCATCGATCCGCACAGCGCGCACATCGGCGTGGCGCGGGTCGTCGGCATCACGACGGTCGTGTCGCGTCCCACGGGCGGAATCGTGTCGGGGCAAGCGGCGCTGATGAACCTCTCCGGCGACACGCCGCCGAAGATGGCCGTCATTCCGAAGCTGGCGCTCGTCGTCGAGCTGCCGCGCTCGGGGTTCGGCGGACGTGGTTTCGCACGGGCCGCCGCGCTCCAGCAGGGCGCGCCGGCCGACGCGAACCGCGTGCGTCAGGCGCAGATGGATTCGCTCCGCAAGCTTCTGCGCGACGCCGACGCCTACGGCAAGTCGCAGGACGCGTACGCCAAGGACAAGTCGATTCCGCGCCCGGCGCATGACGTGGTGCTCGAGTCGATGCTGCCGGCGCTGCGCGGCCAGATGCCGGTCATCTTCCCGGCCGATCGCGCGAACGACATCCGCGACGCGGTGAATTTCGCGGAAGAGATGCACCTCAAGCCGATCATCATCGGCGGCGAGCAGTCGCCGCAGGTCGCGGCGTTCCTCAAGCAGCACAACGTGCCCGTCGTCGTGACGGCGGTGATGCACCTGCCGTCGCGCGAAGACGATCCGTACGACATCAACTACAGCATCCCCGCCAAACTGTCCGCCGCGGGCGTGACGTTCGCGATCTCGACGGGTGACAAGGGATCGGAAGTTCGCACGCTGCCCTACAACGCGGGCATGGCCGCCGCGAATGGCTTGTCGAAGACGGATGCACTCAAAGCGGTGACGCTCTGGCCGGCGCAGATCTTCGGCGTCGGCGACCGCATGGGCTCGATCGACGTCGGCAAGATGGCGAACATCGTCGTCACGACCGGCGACATGCTCGAGGCGAAGGTCGACACGAAGTACCTGTTCATCGATGGGCGCAACGTGCCGCTGGACACGAAACACACGCAGTTGAACGCCCAGTTCAAGGACAGACCGTAGGGCTGGACGGCTGGACGGCTGGACGGCGGTCAAGCTGTCGAGCCGTCAAGCCGTCTGGCGCCGCTCCTCTAAGCCAACCCTTTCCCCGGCCCGGGTGTCTACTATGCTCAGTTTGACCACACTCCGGTCGAACTGAGCATAGTCGTCTTCACCCGGAGGTTCCGGTGAGCCCCTCGCGTCCGCGGCCGCGCGACCCTCGCGCGTTCTTGCCCCTCAAGCCCATCGAGCTGCTCGTGCTCACCATGCTCAGCACGGGTGACCGGCACGGTTACGGGCTTCGCCAGGACATCGTCGAGCACACCGCGGGGCGCGTCGCGCTCGAAGCCGGGAATCTGTACCGCCACATCCGGAAGCTCCAGAACGACGGGCTCGTCGACGAGACGGAGCCGCGCCCGGCCGGCCGCGGCGACGACGAGCGTCGGATCTACTACCGCCTCCTGCCGTTCGGGCGCCAAGTGCTGGCGGCCGAGCTCGAGCGCCTCCGCGCGCTCATGCGCATCGTCGAGGCGAACGCCGGCACCTCGCCGAGGCGGGCATGACGCGCGCCGAGCGATTCTACGAGCTGTTGCTGAGAAGGTTCAGCACGGTGCTGCTCGCGGGCTTCGCCGTGCTCGCGCTCCTGCTGGCCGGCCTCGGGACGTACGGCGTGATCGCCTACGCCGTCACGCTGCGACGCTATGAGATCGGCGTGCGAATGGCGCTGGGAGCGGCCAATCGCTCGGTGCTGTTGCTGGTCATGTCGGAGGGGACGGTGATGTCAGCGGCGGGCCTCGCGGCGGGGCTCGTCGCCTCGGGTTTTGTCGGGCGCGCGATCCAAACGCTTCTGTTCGGCGTGACGCCGAGCGATCCAGCGTCGCTGGTAGGAACCTCGGCGCTGCTGGCTATCGTCGCGATCGGGGCGTCGATAATTCCGGCGAGGCGCGCGCTACGAGTGGATCCGTTGGAGGCTTTGCGCGCGGCAGGCTAGCCGCACGGCGAGACGAAATGCGCGGCGCCACAGCGCTTGGCTCTAGCGCTCGTCGGCGCGCGGAGGGCCGGAGTTTCCTCCGTCCACGACGAACTTCCACGTGCCGTCGCCCTGACGCTTCCACACGGTGAGGTACTTTCCCATCCGCTGAACCGCGGCACCGGACGCACCGAGTTCCGTGGACGTGGATTCGCCGATGGAGAACCCGAGGTCTCTCGACGCGGCGACCCAGGCAAAGACCGGTTGCCACACAAGCGAGGATTGCCCGGCGCGTGCGCCGAGGTACTCCTCGATGGCGTGGGCGCCGATCACGAGCTGCGGGTCGCCGAACACAACGCCGTCGGGGGCGACCGTGTTGGCGAACGCGTAAGCCACGCCCATGCGGTAGGACAGGTCGGAGAACGAGCTGTCCGCGGCGCGGAGGCGGAATCGTTCTTCGGCGATCGCGGCGGACGCGGGCGGCGGTCTTTCGCTGGGCGCGACATCTCCGTCGCTGTTCCGCGCGGGCGGCTCGTGCGACGCCGCCGACACGGGCCCGTTCAGCTCCGTGTACGCGCTGATACGCCACGGACCATTTGGGTGCCGCTCCCAGAACGCGATGTAGCGACCGAAATGGGGAGGAGCCGCCGCGGCGGCTTGCACCGCGACACCGAACGTGTACGCCGCGCGAAGATCTCCCGACACCCCGCCGCCCAGCGGCTGCCAGAACAAGCGCGACGCGGGCGGATCACCCTTCCCACCCGCGGCGAGCAGCGCACGCGTCGCCGCGAGTCCGAACGCGGCCGGTGCGCCCGCTCGCAGGTACACGACGTTTTCGGCCAGCAACGATACGGTCCCGGCGACGAAGCCCCGAGCAGCGACGCTGTCGGTTCGCGATTCGTCGAAATGGAACAAACTGTCCCGCGCCGGCCCGCGAGCTGGCTCAGGGACCGTCGTCGTTCCGTGAGAAGCGCATCCGCACAAGAGGGCGGACGCGAAGACCGGGAGGGCCCTCATGCGCAAGACGGTACGGCGACCGAACCCGAGCCGCCAGACCCGCAACGTCTCGTCACCGTCACGAGACGAGGCGGCCAGGCGGCATCACGTCGCGGAATCGCGCGGACGAAGTCGCGGCGCGAGTCGCACCGCCGTGCCGTAACAGAGCACCTCGGTCACGCCGTCCATGATCTCCGTCGCGTCGTAGCGGACGGCGAGCATCGCGTTGCCGCCCATCGCGACGCAGTGCGCGGTCGCCGCCGAGAACGCATCGGCGCGCGCGCGCTCGCACAATTCGGCGAGCAACGAGATGTCGCCGCCGAAGAACGTCTGGAACTTCACGCCGATTCGGCCGAGCACAGATCGTGAGCGGACGACGATTCCGCGAACTACGCCGAAGGTCTGCGTCACTTCGTAACCATCGACCGCGTTCGAGGTCGTCGTTATGAAATCGACGCCTGGCAAGTTGGGCATGGAGATCCTCCTGGTTGGGGCGCGCACGAATCAGCAAGGGTCCGTGCGGGGGGACAAGACCCTATCCCGTGCGCCGACCGGGGCTTAGCTTCGTGGGACTGTTTTTCCCGCCTGAATGGATCTCCGCGAACGACTACAAATCGCGCTGGGTGACGCCTACCGAATCGAGCGCGAGCTCACCGGCGGAGCCATGGCGCGCGTGTTCGTCGCGACGGACGAGACACTCGGCCGGACGGTGGTCATCAAGACGCTGCCGCCCGCGCTGGCCGCGGGGCTGAGCGCCGAGCGATTTCGCCGCGAGATCCGGCTGCTGGCGGGGCTCACGCACCCGAACATCGTGCCGATTCTTTCGGCGGGCGAGCGGGACGGACTGCTCTACTACATCATGCCGTACATCACGGCCGAGTCGCTGCGGGCGCGGATGGTTCGTGAACAGACGCTCTCGTTGACGGACGCGTTGAACGTTGCGATCGAGGTCGCCGAGGCGCTCGACTACGCGCATCGCCAGGGCATCGTCCACCGCGACATCAAACCGGAGAACATTCTCCTCGCCGACAACCACGCGATCATCTCCGACTTCGGTATCGCGCGCGCGCTCGCTCGCGCCGGCGAAGGCGAGCGGCTCACCGCGATGGGCATGTCGGTCGGTACGCCTGGCTATATGAGCCCCGAGCAGGCGGCCGGTGAGCAGGACGTCGATGGACGGGCCGATACGTACGCGTTGGGCTGCGTGCTCTACGAGATGGTCGCCGGCTCGCCGCCGTTCACCGGGAAGACCGCTGCCGCGGTGATCGCGGCGCACATGGCGACGCCCGTGCCGTCGGTGCGAACCCTCCGGTCGACCGCGCCGCAGAAGCTCGACGAAGTGTTGAACCGGTCGATGGCGAAGGCTCCCGATGAGCGCTACGCCACCGCGGCGGCGTTCGTCCAGGCGTTGAGGGGGGTCGAGGCGCGAAGTCGTCGTCCGGTGATCTCGCGGACTCCGGTTCCCGCGCCCACTCCGACCGCGACGCCTGTCGTCGTGCAGGCGAAGGCCAGCCGCACGCCGTGGTATTTCGTCGCGGGTGCCATCGTCGTTATCGCGGGGCTCGTCGTGGCGCTGGCGATGCGGCGCGGCTGAGCAGCGCGGCGCCGTCCGCGCCGCGCCGATTCAGTCTCGGTTACTGCGACGCAGCAACCGGCGTCGCGAGCACGGTGCGGAACACCTCGACCGCCTTCTTCATCTGCGGCATCGTGCCGACTGAAATGCGCGCATAGTTCCCGAGCGACGGGAACGCACGGCCGATCGCCACTTTGTGTTTCACGCACTCGAGCTTGAAGGCGTGCGCGTCGCGGCGGATGTCCACCATCATGAAGTTCGCGTCGGCGGCCGGGACCGTGTAGCCGGCGTTCTGGAAGAACGAGCGCGTGAACGCGCGCGCCTCTTCGTTGCGCTGCTGTTCCGCCGCCACGTGCGCGCCGTCGCCGACCGTCGCGGCGACCGCGGCGAGCGCCAGCTGATTCACGTTCGAGCCGAGCAGCCAGCTCCCCATGCGCTTGAGCGTGTCCTGCTGGCCGATCGCGTAGCCGGCGCGCAGCCCCGCCATGCCGAAGACCTTCGAGAACGTTCTCGTGACGACGACGCGCGGATTGGCGAGCGCGATGGGGATCGCCGTTCGGTACGACTTGTCGGCGACGTACTCGTGATACGCCTCGTCGATGAGGATCACCGTGTCGGGCGAGGCGCGGTTCACCGCTTCGACGAACGAGGCGACGTCGTCGCCGCCGTGAACGCTCGCCGTCGGGTTGTTCGGGTTGCAGAAGTACACGAGTCCCGCGCCGCGCGACGCGGCGACGATCGCGTCGAGGTCGAGTTTGAGCTTCGAGTCCACAGGCGGCGCGGACACCGGATGTTTGAGGAATCGCGCGAAATTAGCCGGCGCTTCGAACGTTGGTTCGGGAGCGACGAGGGCTCGGTCGTTGGCCGTGAACGCCAGGACGGCGGCGCGCAGCAGCTCTCCCGACCCGCAGCCGAGGATGATGTTCGAAGGCGATACGCCGCGCGCTTTGGCGATCGCCGCGAAGACGTCGTCCTCCTCCTTCACCGGGTATCGGTTGGCGTGACCGAACGCGTTCGACACCGCTTCGAGCGCGCGACGCCCGGGGCCGTTCGGGTTCTCGTTGCTGTCGATCCGGATCATTCCGGGGGCCGACGCCAGCAACCGGTCGGCGCGCCGTTCGGGCTGGCCCTGGGCCAGGAGCGCCTCGTGGCCCTGCCACCGAATGAGTGGTGCCGTGAGCAGACCGGCGGTCCCTGCCCCGAGACTGGCGACGAACGAACGACGCGAGACGGACATGGCGGCTCCCGATTTTGAGGATCGCCGCCGAGTATAGCGCGGTTCGTCCCGCGGCACCACGGGTCGTGGTGACCGGTGCCAAAACGCCAGTTCGGCCCCTCGCCAGTCGACGCGAAGTGTGCGGTGCATCACGATGTTACAAGGCACGAGTTCTGCGACCGATGAGTTCGCGTCAGAGGGTGGACGCAGCCTTGGCGGATGTGTATCTCACTATGGTTGGCGTCGCCGTTTTTTCTCGGGAGTAGTCCGGAGTCATGTTCGGTGCAATCGTCGTCGGCCTGCTCGTTTCCGCGCTCGCCGCTGGAGGGATAGTTCTGGCGCGCGCCTGGTCTCAAAGCCGGGGAGACCGCCTGCGCGAGGTGCCGCCGTTGTTCGTGATTGCGCGACCGGTCGCGGGCGTCGAGCCGGTGATCGGAGCGCCCGTGTATTCGTCGCCCGCGTCCACCGCCGGGAACTCATCGCGGGCACCGCGGGCGCCGGGCGAACGAACCGTGTTCGACGACACGCGCTTGGTCGACGGCGACGAGCCGGCGGTGCGCGGCGCGAATTCGGAAACGGTCCGCTTTCTCCGTCCGGGCGAGGAGCCGATCCAGATTCTCCCCGGACGTCTCGAGGTCATCTCGGGCGAGCCGAAGCACCGCGAAATCAGGTTCGTGCGGTCTCCGGGCGAACCGGCCGAGCTGATCCTTGGCCGCGAAGCCGGCCGGTCGCCGCAGACCGTCGCGCTCCTCTCCGACACCGTGAGCCGCCGACACGCGAAGTTCGCATTCTCGAATGGCCGCTGGGCGGTGATGAACCTGTCGCGGACGAATCCGGTCGTCGTGAACGACGTGCGTCTGCCGGACAATTCGGTCGAACGCCCGCTCGCCGACGGCGACCGCGTCGAGCTCGGCGAGGTCGTCCTCCGCTTCCGGTCGCGGTAGCGCTGCGACCCTCCATGCGCGTCAAAGCCCTTCTCTCGCACCGCGATCGATGACTTCCGAGCGCGTCTCGCCGGGACTGTCGGCCCTCGAGCCGTCGTACGAGATCATCCGCGAGATCGGCCACGGCGGCACGTCGGTCGTGTACCTCGCGCGCGAGCGCGCGATCAGGCGACGAAGTCGCGATCAAGCTCATTCGCTCGAAGTATCTCGGCGACGAGGAAGCGATCGGCCGCTTCGCGCGCGAGGCGCGATTCCTCGAGCGGCTCGTTCACCCGAACATCGTGCGCGTGCGCGACGTGTTGGAGCTGGGCGACGCCGGACTCGCGCTCGTCATGGCGCACGTGGCCGGGCGCACGCTCAAGGAGCTGATCCGCGAGAACGGGCGCCTCGAGCCGGAGCGCGCCGAGCGGTTCACGCGCGACATCGCGCGCGCGCTCGGCGCGGCGCACGCGATGGGTATCGTGCACCGCGACGTGAAACCGGAAAACGTCTTCGTCGACTCCGACGACCGTCCGCTGCTGGCCGACTTCGGGCTCGCGCGCTCGATGACCGGCGATTCGCAGCTCACGATGGCCGGCGTCGCGATCGGCACGCCGGCGTACATGCCGCCGGAGCAGATCGAGGGCGCGTCGCTCGACGCGCGCGGCGACATCTACAGCCTCGGTCTCGTCGCGTGGGAGATGCTCACCGGTCACCGGCCGTGGGAGGGCGAAAGCCTCTACGCGGTGCTGTATCACCAGCGGTACGAGCAGTTGCCCGGACGTTCGCGACTTGCGCGACGACGTGCCCGATTCACTCGGCGACGCGATCGCCGTCGCCATCGAAAAGAATCCGGAGATGCGTTGGCAGAGCGCGGCGGAGATGATCGAGGCGCTCGACGGCGCGATAATTCCGCGTCGCACGACGCGCCGTCCGCCGCTGAGCGCCGACACGGTGCGATTCACCCGCCCCGTCGGCGGCGTGCCTCGCTCGGACCCGCCTGTGGCGGCCGAGCCGCCCGCCGCCCGGCTGCCCGCGCCGCTCCCCGCGATCGCGCCGGCACAACGGCCGGCGGAGGTCTTGCCGGTGCACGTCGCGCAGCCGCGCCCGAACGTTCCATTCGTCGAGATGGGCCCCGCGTCGATACCGCCCTCGCGCGGCACGCACGAATCGTCGTTCATCGACTCGTCCGCGTTCTCGTCGCTCGCTGCGGAGCTCGACGCTCAAGACGAAGAGCGCGGCCTCGGGGACGGGCCGCCGGTACGTCGTGGCGCTGGGCGGTGTGGCGGCCATCGTCACGCTCGTCGTTGTCGCGGCAAATCTGCAGGGTCGGTCGAACGACGCGCATCGCGCGCCAGTCCTCGTTTCGGGCGGCTTCGTCGTGAACGACACTGCTGGGAAGACGCTCGGAGCCGCGCGGCCCGCCGCCGCGCCTCCCTCCCCGGCGCCGGCACCAGCGGAGACGGCTCGGCAGGTCGGTCCAGCGGCGAGCGTCGCGTCTTCGACGCGCCTACCGCCGGACCTGCCCGAATCACGAAAGTCGCCGGCGCCGACACGCCTCCCGGTGACCCAGCAGTCCGTCGAGACGACGAAGCCCGGTGGTGGAGGCGGGAAGGCGGATTCCAAGACGGACTCGAAGAAAGACGCGAAGACGCAGAGCAATTCCTCCAACAAGCCCGCCGCGACGCCGGAGAGGGTGGTCGAGGTTCCGACTCCCGCGCCTGCACCGGTTGCGCCAATTCCGGCTCCGATCGCGTCGCGCGTGACGGTGGCGGCGGGCGGTCTGCATTCGTGCATGCTCAACGCCGAGGGACGAGCGTACTGCTGGGGCGGGAACGACCGCGGACAACTCGGCGCGGGCGGCGCGAGCTCCGTCGCTACGCCGCTGGCAGTCGCTGGAGACGTTCGGTTCATCGCCATCGCGGCCGGGCTGTCGCACAGCTGCGCCATCGCGCGCGGCGGGGCGGCGTGGTGCTGGGGCGAGAACGAACGCGGACAGCTCGGCGACCGTTCGACGATGGCGCATCAGGCGCCGATGCGAGTCGCCGAACGCCCGAATGTTCACGACGCTCGACGTCGGCGCGGCGCACAGCTGTGCGCTCGACAGCCAGGGCGAGGCGCTGTGCTGGGGGTCGAATTCGCACGGACAACTCGGCATCCGAGAGCGTGACCACCGGAGCCGGCGCTGCCGACCCTCGTGGCCGGCGATCATCGCTACTCCGCGCTCTCTCTCGGATGGAATTTCACCTGCGCGCTCGACGTCGGCCGCGCGTTCTGCTGGGGCGAGAACGCCAACGGCCAACTCGGCGACGGATCGATCACCGACCGTCGCGTCGCCGGTGCCCGTGGCCGGCGGACTGACGTTCCGGTCGATCGCGACCGGGGCGACACACGCCTGCGGCGTCACGGCGCGCGGCGAGGCGTATTGCTGGGGAAACAACTCCGGCGGCCAGCTTGGGCGACGGGACTCGCGTGAGTCGAGAGATTCCGACGGCGGTGAAGACGTCGCTGCGATTCGTCGCGATCGCGACGGGCGCGCTGCACACGTGCGCGCTGACGAGCGACGGCGAAGCGTTCTGTTGGGGCCGCGACAACTACGGCCAGCTGGGCGACGGCGGGAACGCAGGATTCGGCGGAACCAGTCCGCGTCGTGGGTGATCATTCGTTCGCCGCGATCCGCGCGTTTGGCTCGCACACGTGCGCGACGACGTCCTCGGGCGAGGCGTTCTGCTGGGGCTACAATCTCGACGGCCAGCTGGGCGACGGTTCCCGGATGAATCGTCCGCGACCGGTGTACGTCGAACCGCCGCCCGGCATATGACGATCGTGGAAAGGCATGAGCGTTCTCTGACGCTCCGGGAGCGAGCGCCGGCGCGTCGCGGCCTGGATCGCCGCAGCCGTCGGCGCCGCGTGCGCGGCGGCGCGACGGACGTGGTGACGACCGGCGAACCGTCGCCTCGGTTTCGATCACGCCGCCGTCGACGACTGTCTCGATCGGCTCGCAGATTCCGCTCCAGGCGCTCGTCCAGGATCCGACCGGCAAGACGATCACCGGGACGGAATCTTCTGGTCCGTCCAGGACCCGACCATCGCGACGATCTCCAGCGCGGGCGTCGTCACCGGCGTGGCGCTCGGATCGACGCAGGTCGCCGCGAGCGCGAACGGGAAGTCGGGGATCGCCACGATCACCGTCGAGAAGACGCCGGTGGCGAGCGTCGTCGTGACGCCGCCGCACGTCGATGCGGTGCCCGGCGGCCGCGCGCAGTGTCCGCGCGATCGCCTATGACGCGGCGCAGAATCCGCTCAGCGGCCGCGCGATCACGTGGAGCACGAGCAACGCGGCGGTCGCCACCGTGGACGCGACGGGGCGATGACCGCGGTCGGCCAAGGCTCGGCGAACGATCACCGCGACGTCGGAGGGCAAGAGCGCCATGGCGACGATCAGCGGTCACGCAGGCGGCCGTCGCGACGGTGACGGTCACGCCAAGCGCCGCTCTCGATGTCGGTCGGACAGACAGACGCAACTCACGGCGACGCTGAAGGACGCCGTGGGCAACGCGCTGAACGGACGCACCGTGACGTGGACGAGCTCTAACACCGGCGTCGCGACGGTGTCCGCGACAGGCACGGTCACCGCAGTCGCGGCGGGCACCGCGACGATCACGGCGACGAGCGAAGGCAAGAGCGGCACGGCCGCGGTGACGATCTCGAACGTCGCCGTCGGATCGGTCGTCGTGCAGCCGCAGAATCCGACGATTGCCGCAAGGCAGAGCGTGCAGCTCAGCGCCACGGTGCGCGACGTCAACGGCGTCGTCGTCACCGACCGCGTCGTGACGTGGTCGACGAGCAGCACGACGCGTGGCGATCGTGTCGGCGTCCGGCGTCGTCACCGGCGTCGGTTCCGGGACCGGTGACGATCACCGCGACGAGCGAAGGGAAATCGGGGACTTCGTCCGTGACGGTGCTCGCGGTGCCGGTGGCGAGCGTCACGATTGTGCCAGCGAGCCCGGACACGGTGTTCATCGGCTACACGTCGCAGCTCAGCGCCATCACGAAAGACTCGGCGGGCGGAGTTGTCACCGGCCGCGCGGTGGCGTGGCACTCGAACAACACCGCCATCGCGACCGTCGACGCGACCGGCCTCGTTTCAGGTGTCGCCGCGGGTTCGACGACCATCACGGCGACGAGTGAAGGCAAGACTGCCTCGGTGACGATGGTCTCCATGAAGGCGCCCGTGGGAAGCGTCGTCGTGGTGGCCGGGGCGGACTCGGTGAACACGGCGAATACGCCCGCGGGCTCGACTCAACTGACGGCCACAGTCAGAGACGTGAAGGGAACCGTCGTGACGGACCGAGCCATCGCGTGGGTCGCCACGCCGCGGCTCGGGGGCCGACGTCTCGCCGAAGTCCGGACCAACGGTCACCGTCTCGGGAAAGAACAAAGGCCCAGTGCAGATCATTGCGACGGCCGAGACGAAAGCGGATACGGCGGCGCTGAACGTGGTCACCGCCGTGACGTCGGTGCAGATCACGCCGGTGGTAAAGACCCTCAGCGCGGCGTCCGGTCAGACCGTGCAACTCAGCGCGGGGTGCAACGGCCCTGCGGCGTGCAGCACCGTTGTACCGGGTCGCACGATCCAATGGACGTCGAGCAATTCCGCCGTGGCGACCGTTGACCCCGTTACCGGTCTCGTGACGGCGAAGAGCGTCGGCGTCGCGTCGATCACGGCGACCGCCGTCTTCGACGGCGTGGCCTCGGCTGCCAAGGCCGTCATAACGGTCACACCTTAGGATGACGACGCGCCGGCCGCTCCGTTGGCATCAGCGTTTTCTGACGCCCGCGGCGCGGCGGGTCGCGTCGTGGGCCGGCCTGATCACGATCGCCGCGTGCGCATTGACGACTGAGGTCGTCCCGACGAGCGACGTCGCCTCCGTCTCGGTCACACCGCCGACGACGACAGTGGCGGTCGGATCGCAAATACCGCTGCAGGCGCTCGTGCAGGACGCGTCGGGCAAGCCGATCACCGGAAGCGGCATCTTCTGGTCCGTCCAGAATCCGACCATCGCCTCGATCTCCAGCGCGGGCATCGTGACGGGCATGGCGATCGGATCGACGGAGGTTTCGGCCAACGTGAACGGGAAGTCGGGGATCGCGACGATCACGGTGCAGAAAGCGCCGGTCGCCAGCGTCGTCGTCAATCCGCCGCACGTCGACGTGTCGCCCAACGGTCAGGCGCAGTTCACCGCGATCGCGTACGACGCCGCGCAAAACGCGCTCAGCGACCGCACCATCACGTGGAGCACGAGCAACGCGGGCGTGGCGACGGTGGACGCCGGCGGTCTGATGATCGCCGTCGGCCAGGGTTCGGCCACGATCACCGCGACGTCGGAGGGAAAGACCGGCGTCGCGACGGTCAACGTCGGGCAGGCGTCCGTCGCCACGGTGACGGTGACGCCGACGCCGCTCTCGATGTCGGTCGGCCAGACGACGCAGCTCGCGGCGACGCTGAAGGACGCCTCCGGCAACGTGGTGACCGGACCCGCGGTAGCGTGGTCGAGCTCGAACACCGCCGTCGCGACCGTTTCGGCACAAGGCGTGGTCACGGCCGTCGCGGCGGGCAGCACGACGATCACGGCGACGAGCGACGGGAAGAGCGGGTCCGCGGCCTTGACGATCTCCAACTTCGCGGTCGGGTCGGTCAGCATTCTGCCGCAAGGACCGTCGATCGTCGCCAGGTCGACCCTGCTGTTGAGCGCGAGGGTGCTCGACGTGAACGGCATCGTCGTCACCGATCGCGTCGTCACGTGGTCGACGAGCACCCCGGCCGTCGCCACCGTATCGCCGACAGGCCTCGTGACCGGTGTGACTCCGGGAACGGTCGTGATCACGGCGACGAGCGAGGGCAAGTCGGGAACGACGGTGGTGACGGTGACTCCGGTGCCGGTCGGCAGCGTGGTGCTCTCGCCGTCGGCGCCGGGCATTCGCGTCACCGCGACGCTGACGCTGACGCCGACGGTCAAAGACACCGGCGGCGTGATCGTCACCGATCGCGTCATTACGTGGACGTCGAGCAGCGCGGCGGTGGCGACGGTGACGTCGGCCGGCGTGGTGACTGGTGTGGCTCCGGGAACGGCGACCATCACCGCGACGAGCGAGACCAAGAGCGGCACGTCGACGGTCACGGTGACGAAAATCCCCGTCGGCACCGTGACGCTGTCGCCCCTGACCAAGAGCCTGTTGGTCACGCAAACGGTTGCGCTCACGCCGACGGTGAAGGACAGCGTCGGCGCCGTGGTGACCGATCGCGTGGTCACGTGGGGCTCGAGCAACGCCGCCGTCGCGACGGTCTCGGCGACCGGTGTGGTGACGGCTGTGGCGCCGGGCACCGCGGACATCACCGCGACGAGCGAGACGAAGAGCGGCACGAGCACGATCACTGTGGCGCTCGTTCCCGTCAGCTCCGTCGTCGTTCAACCGAGTCCGGCGACGATCACGCTCACCGCGACCGCCCAGCTGACGGCCGTCGTGAAAGACTCGATCGGCGGCGTGCTGACCGGCCGCGCCGTGACGTGGGGGTCGAGCGACCCGACGACAGTGAGCGTTTCGTCGACCGGCTTGATCACCGCGCTCAAGATCGGCACGGCGACGATCACGGCGACGAGCGAAGGCAAGAGCGGAACGTCGTTGGTCACGGTGACGAAGATCCCCGTCAGCAGCGTGACGGTAGCGCCGCCGACAAAGGCGATGCTCGTCACGCAGACCTTCGCGCTCACGCCGACCGTGAAGGACAGCATCGGCAACGTCGTGACCGATCGCCCCGTCTCTTGGGGCGTCGAACAACACGTCCGGTCGCGACGGTGTCGGCCGCCGGCGTCGTGACCGCCGTCGCGCCGGGCACGGCGATCATCACGGCAACGAGCGAGACGAAGAGCGGCACGAGCACGATCACCGTGTCGCCGGTTCCAGTCGGCATCGTCGTCGTGCAGCCCGGGCACGACAGCCTCACCATCGGCACCTCGCGGCAGTTCGCCGCGGTGACCGAAGACTCGATCGGCGGCGTGTTGACGGGCCGCGTGGTGACGTGGGGCTCGAGCGATCCGACGACGGCGAGCGTGCTCCCCGACGGGCCTCGTCAGCGCGCTCAAACTCGGCACCGTGACGATCACGGCGACGAGCGAAGGCAAGAGCGGCACGTCGACGGTCCTCGTGGCGAAGGTTCCTGTCGGGAGCGTGACGGTGGCGCCGGCGACAAAGGCGCTCCTCGTCACGCAGACCGCAGCGCTCACGCCGACGGTGCGGGACAGCCTCGGCACCATCGTGACGGATCGTGCGGTGACGTGGGGCTCGAACAACACACTCGTCGCAACGGTTTCGTCGGCCGGCGTGGTGACCGCCGTCGCGCCCGGCACCGCCACGATCACGGCGACGAGCGAGACCAGGAGCGGCACGAGCACGATCACCGTGTCGCTCGTTCCGGTGAGCACCGTCGTCGTGTCACCGCCGAGCGCGGGCATTCGTGTCACGGCCACGACGCAGTTGGTTGCGACGACGAGAGATTCGATCGGCGAGGTTGCTGACGGGCCGCGTCGTGACGTGGGGTACGAGCGACCCGACGGTGGCGACGGTGAGCTCCACGGGCCTGGTGACCGGCGTGGCGGCGGGAACGGCGACGATCACCGCGACGAGCGAGGGCAAGAGCGGCACGTCGACGATCACGGTCACGAAGATTCCAGTCGGCAGCGTGACGGTGGCCCCGGCGACCAAGGCGATGCTCGTCACGCAGACCTTCGGCCTGACGCCGACGGTGAAGGACAGCGTCGGCACGACAGTGACGGATCGGGTCGTGACGTGGGGCTCGAACAACACCGCCGTGGCCACCGTGTCGGCGGCCGGTGTGGTAACAGCCGTCGCACCTGGAACGGCGACGATCACGGCGACGAGCGAGACGAAGAGCGGCACGAGCACGATCACCGTGTCGCTCGTTCCGGTGAGCACCGTCGTCGTTGCACCGCCGACCGCCAACGTTCGCATGACGGCGACGGCCCAGTTGACCGCGACGACGAAGGACTCGGTCGGCGGCGTGCTGACCGGCCGCACGGTGACCTGGGGTTCGAGCGACCCGACGATCGCGACCGTGAACGTGAACGGGCTCGTGACCGGCGTCGCGCTGGGAACAGCGACGATCACCGCGACGAGCGAAGGCAAGAGCGGAACGTCGTTGGTCACGGTGACGAAGATTCCCGTCGGCAGCGTGACGGTGGCGCCGACGAGCAAGGCGCTGCTCGTCACGCAGACGGTTTCTCTGACGCCGACGGTCACCGACAGCGTCGGCACCGTGGTGACGGATCGCGTCGTGACGTGGGGCTCGAACAACACTGGCGTGGCCACTGTGTCGTCGACGGGGTTGGTCACGGCTGTCGCGCCGGGCACCGCGACGATCACGGCGACGAGCGAGACGAAGAGCGGCACGAGCACGATCAGCGTATCGCTCGTTCCGGTGAGCAGTGTCGTCGTGTCACCGCCGAGCGCCGGCATTCGCGTCACGGCCACGACGCAGTTGGCTGCGA
This sequence comes from uncultured Gemmatimonadaceae bacterium, assembly GCA_963789315.1. Lineage (GTDB taxonomy): Bacteria > Gemmatimonadota > Gemmatimonadetes > Gemmatimonadales > Gemmatimonadaceae > JAQBQB01. Next base: position 243,452 of record CAWBKI010000017.1, read on the forward strand.
CGACGAGAGATTCGATCGGCGGGTTGCTGACGGGCCGCGTCGTGACGTGGGGCACGAGTGACCCGACGGTGGCGACGGTGAGCTCCACCGGCCTGGTGACCGGCGTGGCGGCGGGAACGGTGACGATCACCGCGACGAGCGAGGGCAAGAGCGGCACGTCGGCGATCACGGTCACGAAGATTCCTGTCGGCAGCGTGACCGTGGCGCCGGCGACCAAGGCGATGCTCGTCACGCAGACCTTCGCCCTCACGCCAACCGTGAGAGACACCGCCGGCAACGTGGTGACGGATCGTGTGGTGACGTGGGGCTCGAACAACACCGGCGTGGCCACCGTGTCGGCGGCCGGTGTGGTAACCGCCGTCGCGCCTGGAACGGCGACGATCACGGCGACGAGCGAAACACAAAGCGGCACGAGCACGATCACCGTGTCGCTCGTTCCCGTGAGCACCGTTGCCGTTACGCCTCCAAGCGCCGGCGTCCGCATCACCGGCACCACCCAATTGACGGCCGTCACGAAGGACTCGGTCGGCGGCGTGCTGACCGGCCGCGTCGTGACGTGGGGCTCGAGCGACCCGACGGTCGCGACGGTGAACGCGAACGGGCTCGTGACGGGCGTCGCGCTGGGAACAGCGACGATCACCGCGACGAGTGAAGGCAAGAGCGGAACATCATTGGTTACGGTGACGAAGATTCCCGTCGGCAGCGTGACGGTGGCGCCGACGAGCAAGGCGCTGCTCGTCACGCAGACGGTTTCGCTCACGCCGACGGTCACCGACAGCGTCGGCACCGTCGTGACGGATCGGCTCGTGACGTGGGGCTCGAACAACACCGCGGTGGCCACTGTGTCGTCGGCCGGATTGGTCACGGCGGTCGCCCCGGGCACCGCGACGATCACGGCGACGAGTGAAACGAAGAGCGGCACGAGCACGATCACGGTCTCGCTCGTTCCCGTGAGCACGGTCGTGGTTCAGCCCGCGCAGGACACGCTCACCGTCAACGCGACCGCGCAGTTGACCGCCACGACGAAGGACTCGATCGGCGGCGTGCTGACCGGCCGCACCGTGACATGGGGCTCGAGCGACCCGACGACGGCAACCGTCTCGGTGAGCGGGCTTGGTGACCGGCGCTCAAGCCGGGCAACGCGACGATCACCGCGACAAGTGAAGGAAAGAGCGGGACGTCGGCGATCACCGTGCTCCAGGCTCCCGTCGCCAGCGTCACCGTGCTGCCGCCGAGCCCCGACACCGTCTTCATAGGCTACACGACGCAACTCTCGGCGGTGACGAAGGACGCGGGCGGCGGAACGTTGACCGGTCGCGTCGTCACGTGGCAATCCGACAACACGGCCGCCGCGACCGTCGATGCGACGGGCCTCGTGACCGGCGTGGCCGCGGGAACGGCGAACATCACCGCGACGAGTGAAGGCAAGAACGGGGTCGGTGACGCTCGTATCCACGGTCGCGCCGGTGGGCAGCGTTGTCGTCGCACCGGCGTCGGACTCGGTGACGACCGCCGGCGCACGAGGCCGTTGACTGCCACCGTGAGGGACGTGAAGGGAACGATCGTGACCGATCGGCCCATCAGCTGGGTGAGCACGCAGCCCACCGTGGCCTCGGTCGCGCCCGACCAGCGGCTCGACCGTCACGGTCACCGGAATCCTTCCCGGAACGCGCCTTCGATCGCGGCGACCGCGGAGACGAAGTCCGGCTCGTCCGCGGTCAAGGTGATTCCAGCGGTCGTGACGGTTCAGATCGCGCCGGCGACGGCGACTCTGAGCGTGGCCACCACGCCGACCGTGCAGCTCACGGCCACACTGTTGGACGCGTCGAGCACGATCATCACCGGACGCACGTCACATGGGCTCGAGCGACAACGACAATCGCGACGGTAGATCGAAGTGGACTCGTAACAGCGAAGGCCCAAGGGACGGCGTCGATCACGGCGACGGCCGTCCTGGATGGTGTGACTTCGTCCGTGCCGCGTCATCACGGTGACACCCTGATGATGCGGAAACTCTGGCTGCCCATTCTGGGCTCGATGCTGGCGCCGCTTGCGCTACGAGGCCAAAGCGCGATGCGTCAGAAAGATCTCGCCTCAAGTCACGACCCGTCGTCGTGCGCATGCGCTCGGCGTGCACGAGCGGCGTGGTGCAATCGTCGTCGCCGACCGACGCTCAGCGCCGCGACGCGCGCGACATGGCGCAGCGCGCGCGGCAGTCCGCGATCCTCGGCGACGCGACGGCGTCGCTCAGCCAACTGCGCGGCGCCGCCGGACTCGATCCGACGGACCCGAATCTCGCGTACGAGTTGGCGCGCGCGTACGAGAGCGCGGGTGCGCGTCGAACGCGGCGGCCGAGTATTGCCGATTTCTCTCGCTCGCGCCCAACGCCGTCGAGGCGGCGGACGTGCGCGCGCACGTGGCGACGTATCGCCCCACCCCGGCCCGACACCGTGGTGACGATCGAGGGCACCGCGTTCAAGCGCGGCGTCGACGCGTACGAACAAGGGACAGTGGGCCGACGCCGAGGTGTTCTTCACCACGGTGCTACGGATCGACTCCACGTCCGCGGACACGTACTACGATCGCGGCGCTGGTGCGGTCGCTGCGGAACAATCGCGACGACGCCGCCGAAGACTACGAGCGCTATCTGCGGCATTCGCCCCGAGGCGGCCGATCGCGCGGTCGTCGTCGCGCGCGTCAATGCGCTGCGCGCGCAGCGCCTGTCGGCGTCACAGGCGTTCGGGCTCGGCGTGGTCGTGCCCGGGGGCGGTCAGTTCTACGCAAGGCGCCCGATCCGCGGCATCCTGTCCCTCGCCGCCGTCGGCGCCGCCGCGGGCTTTGCGATGATGGAAAAGACGACGACGTCCACCACGACTCAAACAGCGAGCGATCCGTTCGGCAACAAGTACAGCTACTCGTTCCCGACGACGCACAAGACGCGGCCGTACATGATTCCGGGATTCGCCGCGGCCGGAGGGATCGCGCTGCTGAGCGCCATCGACGCCGCGCGCTACGCGGGCAGCGTGCGCGGCTCGAGCGTTTCCGTCTCGTTGGTGCCAGGTCCAAACGGCGTTGGCGGTCTCGTCAGTTTCGCGATCCCATAAGGCAAGGCGGTAACTAGGACGAGGGATTCCAATAGGTTAGATTAGCTTCGCGAGCGGACGGATCCTTCGGAGTAAGGAGAGAGCTTGCTGCAGAAATCTCTGACTCCTCGGGCGCGCCGCGTCGCTGTTTGGATCGCGACGGCGGCCGTGGCGGCGTGCGCCGTCGCAAGGGACGTCGTGACCACGATCGACGTCGGGTCCGTATCGATCACGCCGCCGGCGACCACTGTGTCGGTCGGCTCGCAGATTCCGCTCCAGGCGCTCGTCCAGGATCCCAGCGGGAAGACGATCACGCCGACGGAGATCCATTGGTCGGTCGAGAACCCGAGCATCGCGACGATCTCCAATACGGGGGTCGTGACCGGCGTCGCGCTCGGATCGACCCAGGTCGCGGCGAGTGTGAACGGCAAGTCGGGGATCGCGACGATCACCGTCGAGAAGACGCCGGTGGCGAGCGTTGTCGTCACGCCGCCGCACGTGGACGCGGCGCCGGGCGGTCAGGCGCAGCTTTCGGCCACCGCGTACGACGCGGGACAGAATCCGCTCAGCGGGCGCGCCATCACGTGGAGCACGAGCAGCGCCGCAGTCGCGACGGTGGACGCAAACGGCATGATGACCGCCGTGAGCACGGGATCGGCGACGATCACGGCGACGTCGGAAGGAAAAAACGGCGTCGCGACGATCAGCGTCGCGCAAGCCGCTGTGGCGACGGTGACGGTGACGCCGAGTCCACTCGCCATGTCGGTGGGCCAGCAGACACAGCTCACCGCCACGCTCAAAGACGCCGGCGGCACCGTGCTTAACGGCCGCGCGGTGACCTGGTCCAGCTCGAACACCGGCGTGGCCACTGTGTCGTCGCAGGGGTTCGTGACCGCGGTCGCGGTTGGCGCGACGACCGTCACCGCCACGAGCGAAGGCACCAGCGGGACGGCGGCGCTCACGATCTCGAACGTGGCCGTGGGTTCGGTCACCGTACAACCGCAGGGACCGTCGATCGTCCAGGGATCGAACGTTCAGCTCAGTGCCATCGTCCGCGACGTGAACGGCAACGCCGTCACGGACCGGGTGGTGACGTGGTCATCGAGCAACACGGGCGTCGCGGGCGTGTCGTCGACGGGCATCGTGACCGGCGTCTCCGCCGGCAGCGCGACCATCACGGCGACGAGCGAAGGCAAGTCGGGCACGTCGACGGTGACCGTGACGCCGCTTCCCGTAGGGAGTGTTACCGTCGCGCCGACGACCGCGACGGTTGTTGTTGGGTCGACCACGACGTTGGCGGCGACCGTCAAGGATCTGAACGGGACGGTTGTGACGAACCGCGTCGTGACGTGGGCATCGAGCAGCCCCGGCGTCGCGACGGTGAACGGCGGCGTTGTGACAGGAGTGGCTGCCGGCACCGCCACGATCACCGCGACGAGCGAAGGGAAGAGCGGCTCGGCAACGGTGACCGTGACGCAGGCCCCCGTGGCCACCGTCATCGTCCAGCCGAACCACGACAGCCTCGGCGTTGGCACGACAGTGCAGCTCACGGCGATCACGGAAGATGCCGCCGGCAACGTGCTTACCGGACGGACCGTGACATGGGGTTCGAGCAATGGCACCGTCGCCACTGTCTCGACCACGGGGCTCGTCACCACCCAAGCGCTCGGCACGGCGACAATAACGGCGACGAGCGAGGGGAAGAGCGGCACGTCGGCGATCACCGTCTACATCCCGGTCGCGACGGTGCTTGTCGCTCCTACCTCGGCGACGATTTTCCCGACACAGACCAAGCAGTTCGCGGCGACGACGAAGGATGCACAAGGGAGCGTCTTGACCGGCCGCCTGGTAACATGGAGCTCGAGCAATCCTGCCGTCGCGACGGTGAATTTCTCGTCGGGCCTCGCGACCGCCGTTGCCGTGGGCTCCGCCACGATTACGGCGACGAGCGAGGGGAAGTCGGGCTCCGCCACACTCACCGTGAACCCTGTGCCCGTCCGCACGGTCACGATTACACCGCCAAGCCCGGACACGGTATTCATAGGCTACACAACGCAACTCTCCGCCGTCACGAAGGATTCGGCCGGCGGCATCCTCACGGGCCGCGTCGTCACGTGGCAGTTGAACAACCCCTCACTCGCAACGTTGACCCCGATTGGCTCGGGCGCTCTCTTGACGGTGACGGGAGTTGCCCTCGGCAACACCCCTATCGTCGCGACTAGCGAGGGCAAGAGCGCGACGAACACGCTCGTGTCGATGAAGGCACCGGTGGGGACGGTGACGGTCGCGCCCAACGCCGACTCCGTCACGACATCCGGCGCCGCGAGCAGCAAACTGATCACGGCGACGATCACGGACGTGAACGGAACTGTCGTGACAGACCGGGTCGTAAGCTGGACGAGCGTGCCGGGCGCGGTCGCCACGGTGTCCCCGCCCTCGGGGCCCTCGACGACCGTGACGGGCAAGAACGTCGGCTCAGCTTTGGTTATCGCGGCGTCGGAGACGAAGGCCGACACCGCGAACATCAAGGTGATTCTCGCGGCGACCAGTGTTACGATCTCCCCACCGACGGCCGCGCTGAGCCTCACGACGACGAAGACGGTCCAACTCACGGCGACGACAAAGAACGGCAGCACGACAATCACGGGGCGCACGATCACGTGGAGCTCGAGCGCCCCGGCGGTCGCCAGCGTCGACGCGACGACCGGTCTAGTCACCGCCGTGAGTGTCGGGACGGCGCAAATCACCGCGCGCATCGTCCTCGACGGGGTGAACTCTGCAGTTCCGGCGAGCATCACGGTGACCCCATGATGCCTCGCCCTGAGGCGAGCCGGACGCTGCGACTAGCGGCATGGAATTCGCGCGCCGTCGGATCGCTGGGAGAGAGCTTGTTAAGGAAATCTCTCCTAATGGGTCAGGCCGGTCCGCGAAATTCGCGTCTCTAGTTCACTGATGCCGAGCTCGTTGTTCGGCAACGTCGGGATACAGCGCCAGTGCTGCACGCGCCGGTTTGGAGAAAGGGGCGACGCGCCACGGTTTGGATCTTGGCTGCCGTCGTAGCGGCGTGCAGCAGCACGTCGACTGACGTCGTGACTGCGGCCGACGTCGGGTCCGTTTCGATAACGCCGCCGGCGACCACGGTCCGGGTCGGCTCGCAGATTCCGCTTCAGGCGCTCGTCCAGGATCCCGGCGGAAAGACGATTCCTCGGACGGACATTTTCTGGTCCGTCCAGAACCCGAGCATCGCAACAGTCTCCAGCGGGGGGGTCGTGACCGGCGTCGCGCTCGGATCGACCCAAGTCGCCGCGAGCGTGAGCGGCAAGTCGGGAATCGCGACGATCACCGTCTCGCAGGCCGCCGTCGCGACGGTATCGGTGACGCCAAGTTCGCTCCCGATGTCGGTCGGACAGACGACGCAGATCGCGGCCACGGTAAAGGATCAGAACGGGACCGTCGTGACCAATCGCGACGTCACGTGGACGTCGAGCAACCCGGCCGTCGCCACTGTCGCGGGAGGCGTCGTCAGCGGCGTCGCGGCCGGGACGGCGACAATCACCGCGACAAGCGAAGGCAAGAGCGGAACGGCGTCGGTGACGGTGACGCGAATTCCCGTGGCCAGCGTCACGGTTTCACCCTCGAAGCCGTCGCTTTCGAAAAACGAAAGCGTGGTCCTGCAGGCGGCGCTCAAAGATGCATCCAACGCCACCATTGGCCCGGGCCGCGTAGTCACATGGACGGCTTCGGACAATAGCATCGTCACGCTCACACCGACGGCAGGCACCTACAACGCGACGGTGAGAGCCAAGAAGACTGGTACCGTCACAATCACGGCGACCAGCGAGGGCAAGACCGGAACGGCAACCGTTACGGTGAAGAACTGACGTGGCGCGGAGAAACGACTGAGCGGGTAACGCTCCGTCGTCGTTCAGGGGCGAACGTCGGGATGGAGCGTGAGACGCTGCACACGCCAGTTGAGCAGCTCGGCCACGTACAGCTCGTTCTCGGACGGGCACGCGATCTCGTGAATCCAGCCGAATTGCTTCGGCTCCTTCCCCGCCTCGCCGAGCACGCCGAGGACTTTGCCGTCGAGTGAGAGTTTGTAGATGCGGCCCGGAACGGCGTCGGCGCTGTAGAGCACCTGGTTGGGGCCGGGCGTGATGCAGATCGCCCACGGCGCGCCGGAGACGGCGAGCGGATTCGAGTTCGGCCCCGGCATCGCGCCGAACATTACGTTGGGCGTCTTCGTCGAACGGCACGTCGATCGTGAACTGCCGCTGAAAGTTGCCGTCCGAGTCGAACACCTGGATGCGCCGGTTGGTGCGGTCGGCGACGTAGATGTTGCCCTTGGTCGTCGGTGGCGATCGAGTGCAGGATGTTGAACTGCCCCTGCCCCGACCCGCGCTCGCCCCACGTTTTCACCCAGCGTCCGTTCTTGTCGATCTTCACGACGCGCGAGTTGTTGTAGCCGTCGGCGACGAAGATGTTGCCGTTCGCGTTCCACGCGACGTCGGTCGGGCGATTGAACGATCCCCACCCCGGACGCGGCAGCGTCCCCGGCGCCGTCTCCACCGGCGCCTCCACCGCTTCGGCGCGGCGGCCGAGCACCATCAGCACGCGGCCGGCCGGGTTGAACTCCATGATCATGTTCGTGCCTTCGTCCGTCGCCCAGAGGTTGCCGCTCTTGTCGATGCGGACGGTGTGCGCGAAGGCGAACCCGTAGAGATCCTTGCCGATCTCCCGAATGAACGCGCCGTCGGGCCCGAACTCGAACAGCTGCGACGCCGCCTCGCCGTGCAGCGTGCTGCGGCTCCCGGTGCGCGAGAACACGTACAGATGCTTGCGCGCGTCGATCGTGACGCCGGCGACTTCGCCGAGGTACATGTTCGCGGGCATCTTGAGAAAATCGACGCTGGCGTCGAAGCGGATCTCCGGAACGGGCTGCTGGGCGTTCGCGGCGGTCGGCATTGCGCCGAGGCCGGCCAACACGCCGAATGCGACGGCGGATCGCAGGGCGATCGAGAGAGGTTGGGTGCGCATGGGAGCTATATGCGGGCACCCGTACCGGCCGGTCAAGCCGGAGTGCGCCGAGCGGTTCTGCCCCCCTCCCCCACACAGACCACAATTCCGAGCGACGTGCCCCTCTACTTAGGTCTTAGCACTGGCCCGTGAATCGGGTACCTCGACACCCTTCGGAAAACACCCGAAAGTGTCAAGCGAGCGTCATTCGTGACGCTCGAATGACGCGACGTCTCGATAAACGTTCTGGATTGAGCGTTTAGAAAAGCGTATCAAAATGCCACGGTACCCGATTTCGCTGTCGGTGCTAAGACATAAGTAGGAGGACTCGCTTCCCCAAAACTCCGCTGGTGGCCGGGATGAGGGAGGGAGCGAGTCGAGAAGACGCGAGCCCCTCTACTTGGGTAATAGCGCCGCCCCCCGAAATGGCGTCAGTCGAGACCTTCGGAAAACACCCGAAAGTGTCACGCGAGCGTCATTCGGCCCGGTTGGATCAGGAGAAACGCCGCGGATTCGGCCTTGCCTACAACGTCGCGAGTCGGGTCTGACGATCCGACATGTCGTCGTCGGATCGGAGAGACGCAGGGCGGCGTTCGCATTCGCGGCCCAACACCCTTGAAAAATTGACGGTTATTTAAAGAGCGAATCCAGGGGGTTAGCCAATCCAGCGACCGCGATTCGTGACGCTCGCATGACATTTTCGGGTGTTTTCCGAAGGGTGCGATTGACGCCATTTCGGGGGTCGGCGCTATTACCCAAGTAGAGAGGCTGATGATTCCTCTCGCGGCGCCCGGCCCCTACGACGCCGACCGACGATTCGCGTCTCGAGTTTTCTTCAGTGCGTTTTTCGGTCATCCGACATTTCCAGCCCGCCACCGCACTTTTCCACCGTGCACACGACGACGAGTCGCGCGTTCAAGGGCCTTTCCCGCCGGCGACGCGATCGATCGGACCGGCCAGTTCAATTTGCCGATCGCGTCACGCGAGTTTGTTCGGATAACTACCTGCCTATCACCGATCGGTCGGCGAACCGGTCGCAACAGACGGCGAACCCAAAGCGCTGATTGGTTCATCGTCAGTCTGGGTCAGGCGACTCGTCGCCCCGGCCGACGGACCAGACGCAACGCTCGGCTCAGCGGTCGCATCGCCCACCCGGTCGGATCGACCGGCCAATTTCAGTCGCCCGCGGGTCAACCGAATCGCCGAAGCATCACGAATTTGATTTTCGCTCGCTCCACCGAATGCGTGGCTCCGGCGAGCGCACGATACCGCGCGCCCAGCCGCTTCGTTTCCCGGGCAGTTGACCCGACCGGAGGGCAATTCATCCAACGGCTCGGCAGGATGACGCGCCAGCGTGAGCGCCTTTCTTCTCCCGGCTGGCAGGCGACCCACCCTGACGACCAGCCTTACCAATCATCGCGGTCTGGCGCTGACAAATCCCGCCCGCACACCGCAGAGGCCGAGCTGCTGGCCGTTAGCCGAGTACTCTTAGCCTTAGCATATCGGCTGTTAGCCGCGGGCCGTGAGCCGTAGATCAGCCTGGAGCCGAGGGTCTTTCAGATGAAAGTCGTCGTGTTCGGTGCTACGGGAATGATTGGTCAGGGTGTGCTGCGGGAGTGTCTTCTCGACGCCGGCGTGGATCACGTGCTGACGATCGGCCGAGCGCCGACGGGCCGGCAGGACCCCAAGCTCCGCGACCTCGTCTGGACCAACCTGCTGGACCTGTCCGGGATCGAATCAGAGCTTCAGGGACTCGACGCGTGCTTCTTCTGCCTCGGCGTGTCGGCCGTCGGGATGACGGAAGATCAATACTCGCGCATCACATACGACATCACGCTGGCTGTCGCGACGACCCTCGCGCGCATCAATCCCGCGATGACGTTCGTGTTCGTCTCCGCGGCGGGAGCGTCGTCGAGCGAAACGGGCGCGATGTGGGCGCGCGTCCGCGGCCGGACGGAGAACGCGCTCTTCAAGCTTCCATTTCGCGCCTACGTCTTCCGCCCAGGACTGATTCGCCCACTGCACGGCATCAAGTCGAGGACGCGGCTCTACAACGCCGTGTACGTCACGATGGCGCCGGTGATGCCGCTGCTCGGCCGTCTCTTTCCCACCCACGTGACGACGACGGAGCAAATCGGGCGGGCGATGCTGCGCGTCGCGCGGGATGGGTTTCCGCGCAAGATTCTTCACACCGTCGACATCAACTCGCTCTGAGACCCGCCGACGATCCGGTCAGGAGACGTCGCCGTCGCGCGGTCCAGTGAGCGCGCCATCGCGCGACTCGGGCGTCGGCGGGATCATGTGCTTCGCTTCCATGCGATTCACGGTCCACAGAGTGAAATACGTGAACGCGGCCAGCACGACAGCGATTTCGGCGTGACCCAATCCGACACATGCCCCAATCGCGGCGGTCGACCAGATGCTCGCGGCCGTCGCCGTGCCCCGGACGCGGTCGTTGGCCTTGAGAATCGCCCCTCCGCCGATGAAGCCGACGCCCGTGACCAGTCCCTGGATCACGTACATGACGGCAATTGAACCCGGCGGGAACTCCGAGCTCGCCAACAACACGAGGCCGCACGAGCCGAGTGCGACGATCGGGAAGGTGCGCAGGCCGGCGCTCATGTCGTGCAGCTCCCGCTCGCGCGCGATAGGAAGCGTCAGCGCGAGCGCGAGCGCCATCCGCAGCGTCGCGGCCAGTAGCAGGGTCCAGTCAAAGCTCATTCCGATTTGCATACCAGGGCAGCTCGAGTGCGCCTAAGCTGCTTGCCGCCGGTCGAGCGTGGAAGGGGAGCTATCGCAACTTTCTTGGTTTGCGGCGGCCGGTCCGGCTTGTCCCCGGAGCATCGCGCGCTCTATCGTACTCCACATGCCAGGCCTTCGCGGAGCACTCCGTCGTGAGATGAGCGGGCGGAACAAGCTCGGTGCCCTGCTCGCCGTTCTCACGTGCCCCTGCCACGTCGTGATGCTCGGCTTCGTGCTCACCGGCACGGTGATCGGCACCTGGCTCCTGGCCGTGCGGGCCTACGTGATCCTCGTCTTCACCCTGCTGTTTCTTCTCGGATTGTGGCTGATGGTTCGCCCCGATCCGTCGTGTCGAATCGACTAACCAACAACATGCCCAACACGCTCGGCCTCTGTCGGCGCTCGGCACTCCCCGTCGCCCTCACGCTCTCGCTCGTCGCTCCCCCCGCGCTGCGGGCGCAGTCGGCGGGCCCCATCGACCCGCGTCTCTATTCGGCGCTCACGTGGCGCAACCTCGGCCCCTTTCGCGGCGGACGGATCGCCGCGGTGACCGGCGCCATCGGACAGCCGGGAGTCTTCTACATCGGAACCCCCGCGGCCGGCGTCTGGAAGACGACCAGCGCCGGCGAGACGTGGTACCCCGTCTTCGACGCGGTCAAGGACGTCTCGTCGATCGGAGCGGTCGAGGTCGCGCCGTCGGATCCGAACGTCGTCTACGTCGGCACCGGCGACATCATCACGGGCGGCGGCGATCAACGAAGGCAACGGCGTCTACAAGTCGACCGACGCCGGCGCGCACCTGGCGACACCTCGGCCTCGACGCGACGAAGCAGATCCCGTCGATGCTCGTCGACCCGCACGATCCGAACATCGTGCTCGCTCGCGGCGCAGGGCGACGTCCACGCGAAGAGCCACGACCGCGGCGTGTATCGCAGCACCGACGGCGGCGCGACGTGGACGCAAACGCTGTTCGTCGACGACAGCACCGGCGTGCAGAAGCTCGCGCGCGCGTTCGACACGCCGACGCGATCTTCGCGACGACATCGCGCCACTACACGCCGCCCGCCGCCGCCCGCGGTGGATTCGCCGGCGGCGGCGGCCGAGCGCGGACCGCAGACCGGACCGACGAGCACGAAGCATCTACAAGTCGACCGACGGCGGCGTGACGTGGAACGGAGATCACCGGCGGCGGACTGCCCGCGCGGCTCACGGGCAAGATGTGGGTCGCCGTCGCCAACAACACGAACGCACAGCGCGTGTTCGTGATCGGCGACAGGGGCCTCTACCGCTCCGACGACGGCGGCGCGACCTGGCGCCAGATGGCCGCCGACGATCAGACGAATTCGCAACGGCCAGGGCGGCTACAACTGCGGCGTCTACGTCGACCCGCAGAATCCCGACATCGTCTACACGATCAACACCGTCGAGCTACAAGTCCACCGACGGCGGCAAGACCTTCACCGGCTTCAAGGGCGCGCCCGGCGGCGACGATCCGCAGCAGATGTGGATCGATCCGACCAACGGCGCAGCGCATCCTCTTCGGCCTCGACCAGGGCGCGATCGTCACGCTCGACGGCGGCGAGCACGTGGAGCTCGTGGTACAACCAGTCGACCGAGCAGATCTACCACCTCTCCGTCGACAACTCGTTCCCGTACTGGGTCTACGGCACGCAGCAGGACGCCGGCGCCATCCGCACGCGCAGCCGCGGCAACCTCGGCGCGATCACGCCGCTCGACTGGAATCCGGTGCTCGGGTGGGAGTGGGGCACGATCATCCCCGATCCGCTCGACCCGAACACCGTGTACGCCAGCGGCTCGGGGATTCGTCAAGATCTCATATCCGACCGAGCAGTGGATCAACGTGAGCCCGGCGCAGGACCCGGCGCGCCAGCTGCGCACGACGTTCGTCGCAGCCGATCGTCTTCGCGCCGTGGAACAAGCACGATGCTGATCGCGGGATTCCAGTCGGTGTGGCGACGATCGACGGCGGCGCGCACTGGACGCGATCAGCCCCGATCTCGCCATGCGCCCCGGACGACGCCGCGCCCCGCCAACGGCGCGCCCGCCGACGGGCGGCGCGATCGAGACGATGTCGCGCGTCGCACCGTCGGCACGGGCACGATCTGGGTCGGCACGAACAATGGACTGATCAAGGTCACGCGCGACGACGGCAAGACATGGGACGACGCGACGATCCCCGAACTTCCCATACGCGCAGCGCGCCGAGGTGCTCTGTCGTCGACGCCGTCGCACTTCGACGCCGGCCGACGCGTACGCCGTGGTCGACCTGTACCGCGCTCGGCGACTACACGCCGTACTTCTTCCGCACGCACGACTACGGCAAGACGTGGACGCGCATCGCCGAACGGCCTCCCGACGAACCAGCCGAGCGGCAGCTTCGCGCGCGTGGTGCGGAACGACCCGAAGCGACGCGGGACTGCTCTTCGCCGGCACCGAGAGCGGCATGTACGTCTCGTTCGACGACGGCGATCACTGGCAGTCGCTGCAGCTCAATCTGCCGACCACGTCGTATCGCGACATCGCGCTCAAGGACAACGATCTCGTCGTCGGCGACCTACGGCCGCGGCATCTGGGTGCTCGACGACTACACGGTGCTGCGGCAGATGACGCCGAACGTCGTGAGCGAAGCCGGCGCATCTGTTCAAGCCGGGCGACGCGGTGCGCATGCGCCGCAACGTCGACGCCGACACGCCGTTCCCGCCCGAAGTGCCGCACGCGCTCAATCCCGCCCGACGGCGTGATCATCTGACTACTGGCTCGCGCCAAGCACCGTCGCGGCGACATCACGCTCGACGTGCTCGATGCGTCCGGCGCGCTCGTGCGACACATGTCGAGCGCGGCGATCGCACCGGTTACCGAAGCCGCGCGGCCGCCCGCATCCGAACTTCTGGATCGCGCCGCCGCAAGCCGCTTCCGACGAACGTCGGCGGCGAATCGCACGAACTGGGATCTGCGACTACGATTCGCCGCGCTGCGTTCACGCACTCGTTCGAGATCAACGCGAATCCGGGGCTCACGCCGGCGTCGCCCGAAGGACCGGTCGCGCTCCCGGGCACGTACACGCTCAAGCTGACCGCGGATGGCAAGAGCTACACGCAGACGGTGACGGTCAAACCCGATCCGCACTCGCCGGCGACCGTCGCTGCGATCAGCGCGCAGCACGCGCTGCAAATGAAGCTCGCGCAGGGCATCGATGCGTCGTACGAAGGTCATCGCATGGCGCAGGCGCTCCGCGACACCCTTCAGGCTGCGGCCAACCACGCGGGAGACGGTGCAGCGATCGTCAACCGGCTCGCCGCGCAGCTCGACACGATCGCCGGAGTCGGCGGTGGTGGTCGCGGGCGAGGACGCGGCGGTCAGGGCGGCACGCCGAACTTCCAGGCCCTCAACGGCGCGATGGTCGCGCAACTGAACACGCAGGACTTGGGCGACCTGGCCCCAACGTCTTCCGCATTGGCCGCATTCGGCGCGAGCTGCCGCGACCTGGCGAAGACGGCGGCGGCATGGCAGAAGGTGACGGCGGAGCTGAGCGCGATCAATTCGAATCTGAGGTCGGGCGGAGGGCGAGCGGTCGCGGAGGTCCCAGCCGGGACGATAAAGCCCCCGGCTTGCTGAGCGTCTGCGCAATCTCAGGGGCTATGATGTCCGACGAGATGGGCACCTTTCGCACGACGATCGAGATCGAGAACCCATCCCGTCGCGGGCTGCGGCGGGCTCTAGACAGTGTCCTCGTCGACACCGGCGCCGAGCTGTCCTGGGTGCCGGCGCCGGTGCTCGAGTCGCTGCGCATCGCGCGCGACAAGCTGCTGCGCTTTCGTCAGGCGAACGGCGAAATCCTCGAGCGTTGGACGGGCGTTGCGCTCGTGTACGCCGGCGGAACGTGGACCGTGGACCACGTCGTCTTCGCGGAACCGAACGATCTGACGCTGCTCGGAGCCCGCACGCTCGAGGGTCTCAATCTCCGCGTCGACCCCGTACTCAAGCGGCTGGTGGATGCGGGGCCGGCACCCGCAGCAGCAGTCGCGTAGCGACGAGGACCTCGCCTCTATCTACCGCCGTTCCATGTCCCGCCGAGCGCCTTGTACAGCTGCACGGCCGCCGTCAGCTCGCCGAGCTGCGCCTGACTCAACGCCAGCTCAGCGCTGAACAAGCTCCGCTGCGCATCGAGCAAGTCGAGGTACGACGACAACCCCGCGTCGTACCGAGACTCGGCGAGAGCGAGCGCCTGGCGCAGTGCGCGCGCTTGCGCGGACTCGGCGACGACTTCGTCGCGTGCCGCGCGCACGCCGGCGAGCGCGTCGTTCGCTTCGCGAATCGCGTTCAGCGCCGTCGACTCGTACGACGCCTTCGCCTGGTCCGCACGCGCGCGCGCCGCGGCGGACTGGTTCGCCAGCCGCCCGTTGTCGAAAACAGGAAATGAAATCCCGGCGAACAACTGATAGACGTGCGTGTTGTCGGCGAACACGTTGTTCGGTATGCCCGCTTGCGAACCCAGCGATCCGACGATGCTGACCGTCGGCAGACGCGCCGCGTCGGCGACGCCGATTCGCGCGTACGCCGCCGCGAAGCTGCGTTCCGCTTGCTGCACGTCCGGACGGCGCGCCAGCAGACCGGCGGGAATCGAGTCGGGTATTGCGAGCGCCTCCACGGCCGCGGTGAGCGACCCTCGCCGCGGGATCGCCGTCGGGCCTTCGCCGAGCAGGACGTTCAGGTTGTGCTCCGTCACCGCGGTCGCGCGCTCGCTCTGGGCGAGCGTCACCGCCGGTGCCGCCACCTGCGCCTCGAACTGCCGCACGTCGAGCTCAGAGGTGAGTCCCTCCGAGTATCGGGCACGCGCCACGTCGAGCGTGGCCTGCCGCGAGCTGAGCGTGCGCTCGGCGATGAGTCGTTCCTGATCCAGCTCGAGGAGCTGGAGGTAGCTCGACGCCACGTCGCTCACCAGCGACAGCACGGCGGCTCGCTCGGTGGCTTCCTGCGCGCCGAGGTCGGCGGAGGCGGCCTGAACGCCGCGGCGAAGCCGGCCCCAGAAATCGAGCTCCCAGGTGAGATCGGCGGTGAGACGCGCCGCGCGGTACGCACTGGGTGGGAACGATCCGAGGACGACCTGATTGGAGCTCTCGGAACCGTTGAGCGCCAGCGACGGAACCAGCGGCGCTCTCGCCACACCGACCGCCGCGCGGAACTCGCGGATCCGCGCCTCGGCGACGCGGAGATCGCGATTCTGGTCGAGCGCGACATTCACGAGACGGACGAGGGTCGTGTCGCGCAGCAAATCGAGCCAGGCGAGCGACGTGAGCGAATCGACCGCCGCCAGGCGCCGAACCGCGGGTACCGGCGCGATGCGCGCGGTATCGGCCCGGCGCGCCACGGCGAGCGAATCGAAGAACGCGCGCGACGAGTCGCTCGTGCGAGGAACGCCCATCCGCTCCTGCGAGCTGGCCACCGTCTCGGGCACGTAGCGTGGGCCGGCGAGACACGCCGAAGCGAGGACGGCAACCGCCGAAAGAAGAAACGCGCGGGGCCGCATCATGCGTGCTCCGTCGTCGGCGCGACTACCGCCTCGGGTTCCGCGGCCACGGCGGGACTTCGCCCCTCGGCCAGACCACGTATGATGCGGAAGAAGAGCGGGATGAAGAAAATGCCGACCGTCGTCGCGAACAGCATTCCGGCGAACACGCCGGTGCCGATCGAGTGGCGGCTCACCGCGCCCGCGCCGCTCGCCAGCATCAGCGGCAGCACGCCGAGGATGAACGCGAACGACGTCATGAGGATCGGTCGCAGTCGCTCGCGCGCCGCCTCGACCGCCGCCTGTCGTATGCTCATGCCGTGGGTGCGCAGCTCGTTGGCGAATTCCACGATCAGAATCGCGTTCTTCGCCGCCAGACCGACGACGGTAATCAGCCCGACTTGGAAATAGATGTCGTTCGGCTGCCGTCGAATCCAGATGCCGAGCAGCGCGCCGAGCACGCCGAAGGGCACGCCGAACAACACGGCGAACGGCACCGACCAACTTTCGTATTGCGCCGCGAGAACGAGGAAGACGAGGACGAGCCCCAGCGCGAACACGAGCGCCGCGTCGCCGCTCGACGCGCGCTCCTGGAACGACTGGCCGGAATAGGAAACGCCCAGCCCCGCCGATGCGAACTGGGTCGCGATGAGGTCGTCGACTTGGTGCAGCAACTCGCCGGTGCTGTGCCCCGCCTTCGGGGTCCCCGTAAACTGAGCTGAAGTAAATCCATTGAATCGCGGCACGACCGTCGGCGCGCTGCGGAAGCTCGTCGTCGTCACCGCGGACACCGGAACCATCGTGTTGTTCGCGCCGCGCACGTACAGCTTGCCGATGTCGGCCGGCGTCTGACGGAATTGCGGCAGCGCCAGCGCCTGCACGCGGTACGTCTTGCCCTGAAGGTTGAAGTCGTTGATGTAGAGCGACGAGAGGTTCGCCTGCAGCGTCGCGAACAGATCGGTGAGGTTGATGCCGCGCGCCTTGGCCGCCGTGCGATCGACCGTGACGTACACCTGCGGCACCGCGGCGCGGAACGTCGTGTTGAGCGCGCCCGCCGCCGGCAGTTGGTTCACCGCCTGACGGAACTCGGCGACGTGCTGCGCGAACGTGCGGATGTCCTGCCCGTTGCGGTTCTGCAGGTTGATCTCGACGCCCGCCGTGATGCCGAGCCCCGGCACCTCGGGCAGGTTGAACCCGAACGCCTGGGCGTCGGGGAGCGCGAAGAGCTTGCGGTTGATTCGCCCGGCAATCGAGTCGAGCGCGTCGTGCGGCGAACGCTCGTCCCACGGCTTCACGTTGAGGAAGACCGTCGCGCCGTTTGTCGCGCTCGATTGCGTCAGAAGATCCAGACCGACGAGCGCCACGATGTTCCTCACCGCCGGTTCGGAGCGGATGATCTTTTCGATGGATGCGACCGTCGCCTCTGTGCGTTGCAGCGACGCGGCGTCGGGCAGCTGCACCGACAGCGCCATGTACCCTTTGTCTTCCGTCGGGATGAAAGCCGTCGGAATTCGGCGCCAGAAAACACCAGCGAGCCCGACGATTATGAGAAAGACGGCGACCCAAATCGGCGGCCGGCGGATCACCGAATCAACCGCGCCGACGTACCCGTTCGTGGCACGCGTGAACAGGCGGTTGAACCAGCCGAAGAAGCCCGTCGTGTGCGTCGCTTCTGATTCATTGAGCAGCAGCGCGCACAGCGCCGGCGTCAGCGTCAGTGCGACGACGCCCGACAGCACGACGGCGATCACGATCGTCATCGCGAACTGCTTGAACAGCTCGCCGGTCACGCCGCCGATGAACGCCACCGGCACGAACACCGAACAGAGCACGAGCACGATCGCGACGAGCGCGCTCCCGACCTGCCGAATCGCCTTGTCCGCGGCGAGCCGCGGCTCGAGCCCTTCGCTCGCCATGATGCGCTCGACGTTCTCGATGACGACGATGGCGTCGTCCACCACGATGCCGATCGCCAGCACGAGACCGAACAGCGTCAGCACGTTGATCGACATCCCGAACGCGAGCAGTCCCAGGAACGTGCCGATGACGCTCACCGGCACGGCGAGCATCGGGATCAGCGTGGCGCGCCAGCTCTGGAGAAAGAGAAACACCACGAGCGTCACGAGGATCATCGCCTCGACGAGCGTGATCGTGACCTCGTGGATCGACGCGCTGACGAACGGCGTCGTGTCGAACGGCAGCGCCCACGTCACGCCTTGCGGAAATCCGGACTGCATCTCGTTCAGCCGGTCCACGACCGCTTGCTTCACGGCGAGCGCGTTCGCACCGGGGCGCATGTAAAGCAGCACGAACGCCGTCGGCTCGCCGTTGAGCCGGCCCTCGAGGTCGTAGCTTCGCGCGCCGAGCACCGCGTGGCCGACGTCGCGCAAGCGAATCACAGAGCCATCCGGACGCGCCCTGATCACGATGTCGTTGAACTCGTCCGGCGTCTGGAGCCGTCCGATCGTCGTGATGGGAAGCGTGAGCTGCGTCCCCGGCGGCGACGGTTCCGCGCCAAGCCGCCCCGCGGGATTCGTCGCGTTCTGCTCGCGGACAGCGGCGGCGATGTCGCTCACCGTGAGGCTCAGCTGCGCCATCTTGTCCGGATCCAGCTGGAGCAGCATCGAGAAGTCGCGCGCCGGGAACGCCGTCGCGTCGCCAACTCCGGGGACTCGCTTCAACTCGTCGACGACGAACAGCTTCATGTAGTTCGCCAGGTACGTCGCGTCGTAGCGAGGATCGTTCGACTGGAGCGCGACAACGGCGAGGATGTCGGTGTTCGCCTTGAGAATCGTGATGCCGTTCGTGCGCACCGCGTCCGGCAGCTGCGGCTCCGCCAGCTTCTCGGCGTTCTGCACGTCGACAGCGGCCAGGTCCTGGTTGCGCGCGACGTCGAACGTCACGTTGATCGTCGTCGACCCGTCGCTCGAGTTCGACGATCCGTAGTAGATCATCCCCTGCAGGCCGGCGAGCTGCTCCTCGATCGGCGCCGCGACGGCTTGCGCGGCGTCTTCCGACGACGCGCCGGGATAGTTCGTCTGAATGCGCACCGCCGGCGGCGTGATCTGCGGATACCGCGTCACCGGCAACAGGTGAATCGCGAACAGGCCGAGCAGCGTGATGACGATCGAGATCACGGCGCCGAAGATCGGACGCCGGATGAAGAAGTAGCGCGGCTCGCTCATCGGGAGGTCGTGCCCGCGGCTGATTTCGTGCTGTCGGAAATTGGCACGGGCTTCACAACGCGGCCCGGCGCCACCTTCTGCGTCCCCTCGACGACGACGCGGTCGCCGGCCGACAGGCCCGAGTCGATGATCCAGAGCGACCCGGTCCACGGCCCGGTCTGCACGTCGCGCGCGACGACGGTATCGCCGGCGCCGACGACAAACACGAATTGCCGTCCGAGTCCCTGCATTATCGCGCGCTGCGGAACGGCGAGTGCCGCGGCGCGCATGAACCCTTCGAGGCGCACGCGCACGAACTGCCCCGGAAGCAAGCGATGGTCGGCGTTCGCGAACTTCGCGCGGAACTCCTCGGTGCCGCTCGCCGAGTCCAGCGACGGCGCGACGAAGTCGAGCCGACCGACGCGCGGCAACAGCGAGCTGTCGGGAAGCACCACGCGCACCGCGAGGCTGCTGCCGGGGCGGATCAGCGCGCCGGCGCGCGGATCGCGTTCCCACGTCGTCAACTGCTGCGACGACGGATGGAACGTCACGTACACAGGATCGAGCTCGTCGATCGTCGTGAGCAGGTCGCCCGGTCCGCTCACGCGCGCGCCGAGCTCCAGCCGCGCGCGACCGACCTGCCCGTTGATCTCGGCCCGGATCACGCAATCGTCGAGGTCTTTCTTCGCCGCGTCGGCCGCGGCTTGCGACGACTCGACCTCCGAGCGCGCGTTGTCCACGTCCTGCTGGGCGACGGCGTGCTTCGGAATGAGCGGCTCGAGCCGCGCCACGGTGCGCTTCGCGTTGTCGAGCCGCGCGGCCGCGCTTCGATACGCCGCGTCGTACCTGGTCGGGTCCAGCTTGTAGAGGACCTGCCCTTTCGAGACGACGGCGCCTTCCGTGAACGGCCGCTCGACGATGATCCCTTCGACGCGTGCCCGCACCTCGACCCGCCGATACGGCTGGACCTGCGCGCCGAGCTCGTAGGGCTCGGCGATCGTCGCTGGAGTGACCGTGACGATCCCGACCTGCGCGGGCGGCGGTGCGGCTTGCCCTTGTTGTTGGACGCCGGTTCCGGAAGCCTTGCTGCAACCGCCTAAGGCGAGAAAACCGACAAACGTCGAGGCGAGCGCGCTGGCTCGCCGAAGATTCGCAATGATCACTGCACGTGGGGCTGGCGTCGGAGGACTACGGGAGAGGTCCTTTGTAAGATGAACCCCGACGCCAGCCCGAGGGAGCTTCGCGGGACGAAACGTGACGTGCCTTACCAAATCCTCGCACGCAGGTTGTCGGGCCGCACCATCGTGTCGCCGTCTTTGCAGCCCCACGCCGCCTTGAACTCCGGCATGTTCGACAACGGCCCGTCGACGCGCCATTTGCCCGGCGAGTGCGCGTCGGTCTTGATCTGTTGAAGCACCGCCTCATCGCGCGACAGCCCGCGCCAGATCTGCGCCCAAGCCAGGAAGAACCGCTGTTCCGGCGTGAAGCCGTCGATCTTCGGATGCGGCTTGCCGGCAATCGCCTTCTCCATCGCGTAGTACGCGACCGTCGAGACCGCCGAGGTCGGCGATGTTCTCGCCCAGCGTCTGCCGCCCGTTCACGTGCGATGCGCTGTCAACGACGGTGTAGCCGTTGAATTGATCGACGACGAGCTGAGCGGCGGCCTTGTACTTGGCCGCGTCATCCGGCGTCCACCAATCGCGAAGATTGCCCTGCGCGTCGAACTGCCGGCCGGAGTCGTCGAAGCCGTGCGTCATCTCGTGGCCGATCACCGCGCCGAGCGCGCCATAGTTCACCGCGTCGTCGGCGTTGGGATCGAAGAACGGCGGCTGGAGAATGCCCGCCGGGAACTGGATCTGGTTCAGCGTCGAGCTGTACGACGCGTTCACCGTCGGCGGTGTCATGCTCCACTCGGTGCGATCCGGCGCCTTTCCCAACCGCGCCCACGTGCGCGCCGCGTTCCACTCGGCCACGGCGTGCTGGTTTGCGTAGTACGAGCCTCCGCTGACCGAGAGCGTGGAGTAGTCGCGCCACTTGTCGGGGTACGCGACCTTGCGCATGAAGGCGTTGAGCTTGGCGACGGCCTGCGTCTTCGTCTCGCTGCTCATCCAATCCAATCCGTTGATCCGGTCGCGCAGCGCCGAAACGAGGTTGTCGACCATCTTGGCCGCGCGCGCCTTGGCCTCGGGCGAGAAGTTGCGCTTGATCCAGTCCTGGCCGACCGCTTCGCCGAGCGCGCCGTTTGTGCCTGTCGCGCACTGTTTGCTGCGCCGTTCTTGTTCCTTCACGCCGCTGGTGACCTGCTGCCACCGGAACGCTTCGGCGCGGAACGGTGCGCTGAGGGAACCCATCGCGCCGCTCTCCACGTGCCAACGGAGATAGACCTTCCAGTCGTCCACGGACGTCGCCGCGAGCAGCGAGTCGAGTGACTTGAAGAAGGCCGGCGCGCGCACGTTGACGTCGCCGGCGTACGATCGTGCGGTGCTGCTGGAGGTAGCGCGTCCAATTGAAGTGCGGCGTCGTCTTCTGAAAATCGGCGAGCGACATCTTGTGATACGTCGCGACCGGGTCGCGCATGTCCGCTTGCGGAATCGTGATCTTGGCGATCGACGTCTCGAGCGCGAGAATCGCCTTGGCATTGGCCGCCGCCTGCGCCTCGCTCTCTCCGAGCAGCGTGAGCGAGCGCGTGACGTGGGCCTCGTAGTCGGCGCGTCGCTTGACCGCGCGATCGTTGGTGCCGAGGTAGTCGTCACGGTTGAGCGAGAGTCCGCCCTGGTTGGCGGACAGAATGATCAACTTGCTGTTCCGCGGATCGGTCCCCGGGCCGAGCGAGAAAGGCGCGATTCCCCCGCCGCCTCGACCGCCCCCACCACCGCCGCCGCCACGACCGCCGGCCGTGCCGAACAGCTTCACGACGTCGTCGGTCGTCTTCGCCGCCGCGATCGCGTCGAGCGTCGGCTTGATCGGCTTGAACCCGGCCTTGTCCAGGGCGACGGTGTCCATGCACGCGAGATAGTAGGTGCCGATCTTGTAGTCGTTCGATCCGGCCTTGGCCTCGCCGTCGCTGACCAGGTTCGCGTCGTCGACGACGATCTTCTCGACGACTTCCTGATTCTTGTCGCCGAGCATGCCGAAGCTGCCGAGGCTGCTCTTTGTCGGGCGGGATCGTGTGGTTCTTGAGCCACGTCCCGTTGGCGAATTCATAGAAGTCGGCGCACGGCGCGCAGGTCGTGTCGAGGTTCGCGCGATCCAAGACGTGCGACGCGCCGCCGCGCTGAGCGGTCGCGACGGAAGAGACGATCGCCGCCAGCAGCGGCGCGGTCAGGGCCAGGCGAAAACGAACGAGCATGGAATCCTCGGGGAGAGCGGACGAATCAGTGCCTTTCGTCCAACCTACGCGCGTGCACGGTCGGCTGCTTGTGGCCCGAACTGGCAACTACAACTACTTCACCGCGGAGGCGCAGAGGACGCAGAGGACTGCCGCTGAAGTGAGGTCCGTCGCGCAACGAGCCGGGAGGTCTTTTGTTGAAAGCCGCTCGGGATGCCTCATCGTGGCGACGTAAGTCTCCACGGTACGAGTAGCTACCGGAGCGGCAGTCACAAAGAATCCCGGCCCGTTGCGCGACGGAACTGGCCCTCTGCGGCCGTTCCTCTGCGTCCTCTGCGACTCTGCGGTAAGGCAGTTTCAGTCCCGCCGCGCAAAGGCCGAAGCGGGCCTCTCGACAGGGCACGGCCGAGCGATCCAACGTATCGCGTGCCCAAATCCAAACAGCCGGGAGTCGCCGAGCGAATCGTCGCGTTCAACGCCGGGCGCGACCCGCGGCGGCTCGAGCGGAAGTACCGCGCGATGCGCCTCGATCCGTTCGTGTTCTTCCGCGGCGCGGCGCATTTGTATTGGGAGGATTGGGCGCAGCGCGCCGGACGCCTGCCGAAGAGTCCAACCGTGTGGTCTTGCGGGGACCTCCATCTCGAGAACTTCGGCAGCTACCTCGGAGACAATCGTCTCGTCTACTTCGACCTCAACGACTTTGACGAGGCCGCTTTGGCACCGGCGACGCCGACCTCGACTCGGCTGCTCGCGAGCCTGCGGCTGGCGGGTGGCGCGCTCCGGCTCGACGGCCCAGAGACGGCCGAGCTCAGCGAGGGACTGCTGGTCGCGTACTGCGACTCTCTCGCCTCGGGCAAAGCGCGGTGGGTCGAGCGCGCGACGGCGCGCGGGATGGTCCGCGACCTACTGGTGGGCGCGCGCGAACGGAGTGCTCGCGCTTTGCTCGACCGGCGAACAGTCATCGAGGACGGCCGCCGTCGATTGCTCATCGACGGTCTGCGCGCCGAAGCGCTGACGCCGCGTGAGCGCACGGCCGTGACTCAGCACCTGGCCGAATTCGTGGAGTCCGTGGCCAAGACTGAGGGACAGGCGAAGTTCTACCGCTTGATCGACGTCGCCGCGCGCATCGCCGGAACAGGAAGCCTCGGGGTTCGCCGATATGTCGCCCTCGTTCGCGGCCACGGCGGCGAGGACGGCCGCGTTCTGCTGGACATCAAGCAGGCCCGCCGCTCGGCGATGGCCCCGTACGTCGGCGTGCCGCAGCCGGCGTGGAAATCAGAAGCTCACCGCGTGGTCGAGATCCAGTGGCGCATGCAGGCGATCTCGCCTGCCCTGCTCGCCCCCGTGAGCTTCGGCCGAAGCTCGTACGTGCTGCGCGAGCTTCAGCCCGTGGAAGACAGGCTCGCGCTGGCGCATTGGAACGGCAAGCTGTCGCGCCTGCGAAAGGTGGTGGTGACGATGGGCGAGACGCTTGCATGCGCGCAGCTCCGGTCCGCGTCGCGCGAAGGCGCGTCGGGGATCGACGAGCTGATCGCGTTCGGCCGGTCGCACGCTTGCGCGAGACGCGGTGCTCGAGTACGCGCGGCTCTACGCCGGCAGGACGGTGCGATACTGGCGCGAGTTCAAGCGATCCTCGCCCGACGCCGAACCGGAGTGAAAATGAAGAAGGCCGGGGCGACCGCCCCGGCCTTCGTCTCCCGGATGCTCGCGAACGATCAACCGCTCGAAACGAGCGAGCCGTTGGCGTTGCCCGTCGTGTTCTTGCACGTCTCGCCGGTCGAGAGATCGGTGAGCGTGCCGTTGAAGCTGAAGTTGAAGCCGTCGAAGCCGACCGTTCCGTCGCCCTGTTTGATGTTCAGGTCGAACGATCCGTTCGAGATGTGTCCGCTGATGTCGGACTTGCCGTTGGCGTGCGCGTGTACGTCGATGCTGCCTGTCGTCGGCCCCGAGAGATCGAGATGACCAACGGTGTTGTTCTCGTTGTTGTTCTGCAGGAATTTGAAGACGTACTCCAGGTCGAACGACGCGAACAGGTTGCACTGATCCGACGGGGCCGCGTTGGGCACGAGGCCTCCGAATTCGTCGTCGCCGGCGTCCGCGAATCCGCTGCCAGCGCCGCTCAGCGGCGGCGGCGGCGGATCACCCCTGACGAACGCCGCGCCGTGCGGCTGCGCGCGCGACACCGGAGCCGTCACGTTGGAATCGGAGCAGGCGGCGACGAACGCCGCGAGGCCGACGACCGCGAACAGTCTTTTCATTTGGAGCCCTCCAGGGGAGGATGCCGGCTCATCGCGCCGGCGGCGAACGGAAACGATCAACGATCCGAATTGCCTACTCTCACTGGCAGCGGCTGATCGCCGCCCAACTGTCCGGCTTTCGTCGCGGCCTGCATCGCGACGGCACGTTGAGGCCCGTCGCCAGCCGACCACGCCCGAGCCACCAACGCGTAAGAGCGCGAAGCGGCGGGGTAGTGCTGCAGTTTTTCTGCCACCAGAGCTCGCTCGAGCGCCCACGGAACTTCCAGCGGCGCGAGCAACGCGTAGAGACGTTCGCCAAGCGCAGCCTCCGCCTCGACATGCAGCCCGAGGCTGTCGAGCAATCTCGCTTTCATGTACCTGTCGAGATAGCAAGCTGGACAGAGCGAATCGGGTAGCGCGCGAAATCGCGCGAGTGCATCACTGCTGTGGCGCGCGAGCGACAGGTACGCGAGGGTCGCCGCTACTCGATAGCCGGCGTTGCGGCGGCTCACCGGAGTAGACGATGCGGCGAGTTGGCTGTCCGCGCGCGCCACGGCGCTCAGCAGCGATGCCGTATCGCTGCGCGCCGCCCACCACGGGAGAGCGCCGCCGACCCACACGCTTCGATCGTGCAGCATCCGTGCGAACACTGCCTTCGCTGTGTCGCTCGGAACTGCGCCGAGATACGCGAGGAAGCCGAATGGCTCCGCCTCCAGGCCGCCGATGTTCGTGCCGAGCGTGTCGACTGCTTCGCGCAGCCGTCCGCGCAGCGCCAGCTCGTCCACGACGTAGGCGCGGCGAAGGCCCGGGTTGTAGATGAAAGCCGACGACGGGTTGCGCGTCTGGTTGGGGAGCTGAAGCAGCTTCGTCGCGATCTCGGTCGAATCCGGCCAACGCCGCACGATGAGCCACGCGGTCTGGATCGCCTTGCTCGACAACGTGTCGAGGATGCGCGACGTCTTTGCGTTGATACCGCCGTCGCGCAGCAGCAGCGTGAGCGCACGAATTCCGTCGGCTTCCTCGTCCGTCGGCTTCAGCGCGAGGTATCGATCCGCATATGTGAGCCCCTCGTTCCGCCCGTCGCGCGTGACCGCCAGTTCGATGGCGTGGATGTACGCCGGCGTGAAGCCCGAGTCGAGCGCGATCGAGCGGTCGAAGGCCGCCCGGATCGTGTCTTCCGAGACGCTGAGTCCGGGGCCGTAGCCGTAGTGAAAGTACGCGTCGGCGAGCGCGAACCAGACCTCCGGATCAGTCGGAAAGCTGTCGCGCGCGGCGCGGAGCGTCTTGAACAGCCGGACGACGGTCGCGTAGTAGCTCGTGTCGGTCTCGAATGCCGCCAGCGACGCCCGCATCGCGTCCGCGGCGACGAGGATGCTGTCTCGCTGAGGCAAGCCGGTGTTGTGGCGGCCGGCCGCGGCCAGGTACGCGCGGGCGAGCGA
The DNA here is from genome assembly GCA_963789315.1 of uncultured Gemmatimonadaceae bacterium. Classification (GTDB taxonomy): domain Bacteria; phylum Gemmatimonadota; class Gemmatimonadetes; order Gemmatimonadales; family Gemmatimonadaceae; genus JAQBQB01. The sequence goes on from CAWBKI010000017.1 coordinate 269,988, forward strand.
ATCGTTGGTTCCTCGGAGCCAACCGAACGCGAGCCCCGCATGTCGACTCGCGAGTGCGAGGGTCGAATCGGAATCGATCGCTCGTCGGTAGTAGGCAGCCGCGGAATCCCACGCCGACCGCCGATAGAACTGTTCTCCTATCAGAAAGGCTTCGAGCGCGGGGCCCGTCGTCTCCTCGAGCCAGGTCGAGCGAAACGCCGCAATTGGCTTGAGCGTGTTGAGCTCGCTTTGCAGGTCCTTCAGCAACGCCGCCGCGATGCGTCGCGAATCGTCGGCGGGGCCCTTTCGCTGGTGCGTGACACCGACCTTCCGGCCGCCGATCACGTTGTACAGCGTCGCGGTGAGCGACAGCGAGTCGTGGGGCAAGCCGCGGCCGATCCATAGATCGCGAGTCCCGCGCCCATCTGGCGCCCCAAGTCGGCCGCGCTCGCCTCGTCGGCATGAGACGACGGCTTCCACAAGCGCAGATACCGCGTCGGCGCGGTGCGTCTTCACCCACCCCCGAGCGATCTGCTGAAGGAGGTCAACCATGCCCTGGCTCAGCGTCGGGTCGGCACCCTGAACGTTGAACGGAAGGACGACCACGTAGTCGGGGTCGAGCTTTGGTGAGCGGGTCGCGAAGAACGCCGCGGCGGCGATCCCCAGCCCCGCGACGGTCGCGCCGCCGACGATCGCCCAGCGCGGCACCTTCGGCTTCCGCGGGACCACCTGGAACGCCGCGGTCATCTGGATGTCGAGCGCGTCGCGGAACTCGGCGGCCGTGCGATATCGATCGTCGGGCGATTTCGCGAGCGCCTTCTCGATGATCGTGCTGATCACCGGCGGCACGTCGGGCGCCGCTTCCGAAAGTGGCGGCGGTGGCTCCGACATGTGCGCCGCGACGAGCGCCTGCATCGTCGGCCGGGAGAACGGCGGCTTCCCCGCGAGCATCTCGTACCCGACGACAGCGAGCGCGTACACGTCGGCGCGGGCGTCGAGGCCTTTCTCACCCGCCAGCTGCTCCGGCGCCATGTAGCCGAGCGTGCCGATGCCCACGCCCGTCGCGGTGAGCCGCTCGGCGGTTGTCTCGAGGCGCGCTTCCTCGACCGCACGCGCGATGCCGAAGTCGGTCAGCACCGCGTGCCCTTCCTGCAGCAGGATGTTGGCCGGCTTGATGTCGCGGTGGACGATGCCGCGGCCGTGTGCGAGCGCGAGCGCGTCGGCGATCTCGCGCAGCACGCGCAAAGCCTCGTGGATCGGGAACCGATCGCCGCTCTCCAGCCGGTGACGCAACGACTCGCCGGCCACGAACGGCATGACGTAGTAGAGGCCCTCGCCGCTCGTGCCGATCGACAGGACGGGGAGGATGTTGGGGTGCTGGAGCTGCGCGGCGAGCTGCACTTCGCGCTGAAATCGCGCCGCGCTCACTTCGCTCGCCGTCTCGGGCGGCAGCATCTTGATGACGACCTTGCGGCCGAGGGACGACTCGGTGGCGAGGAACAGGCGGCTCATCCCGCCCGGGGCGAGCTCCCGCTCGATGACATAGAGGTCACCGAGGGTCCGCTGGAGTTGTTCGAGGAGTTCGGTCGTCGTCACTCCGTGACCATCGCCGACTGCGTCTGGAATCAGTCCCGAAGCGAACATAGGCAAACGCAAGCGTGAGAGCCAGCGCGGCGTCGTGGGAGGTTCCACGCCGTCCGGCGGGGAGGTATCTCGCTCCTCCATCTCCTTTCACGGACGTGGGGCCCTCGAACCGACACGACGCGGCCGACAAGCTCGTCCGGTGACGTCGGCCCTCTTGCCCCTCACATCTTGACAGTCAAGATGTAGCGACGCATCGTGTCCGGTACACAAAACCGGACAACGCTCATGGACGAGCCGAACACCGACGTCATTCAGGGCACCCTCGACCTCCTGATCCTGAAGACGCTCAGCCTTCAACCGATGCACGGCTTCGGCATCGCTCGCCGCGTCGAGGACATCTCTCGCGGCGTGTTCAGGGTGAACCCCGGGTCGCTGCTCGTCGCGCTGCAGCGGCTCGAGCGGCAAGGGTGGCTCGACGCCGAGTGGCGGCAGACGGAGAAATCGCGGCGCGCGAAGTTCTACGCGCTCACCCGGGCCGGACGCAAACAGCTCGACGTCGAGACGGCCGACTGGCGTCGGCGGGCGAGCGCGGTGGCGCGCCTGTTGAGCGCGGAGGGCTGACAATGTCTCTCTGGCGACAGTTGTCCCGCGGCCTGCGCGCGCTCACGAAGCGCCGCGCGACGGACGCGGAATTGAACGACGAGGTCCTCGACTATCTGGATCGCACCGCGAACGCGAACGTCGCGCGCGGCATGACGCACAGCGCCGCGCATCGTGCCGCGCGGGTCGAGCTCGGCAATCCGACCGTCACACGAGAGCGCGTGCGCGACGCCGGATGGGAGAGCACCCTCGAGACGCTGATCGTCGACGTGCGCTACGGGCTCCGGCGGCTTCGCTCGAATCCCGGCTTCACCGCCGTCAGCGCCATCACGCTGGCGCTGGGGATCGGGGCGACCACCGTCATCTTCAGCGCGATCAACCCCATTCTCTTCAAGACTCTTCCCTACCCGCACGCCGACCGCGTGCTCATGGTCTCGGACGTCGCCAACAACGGGACGCCGATGTCGGTCACGTTCGGAACGTATCGCGAGATTCTGCTGCGCAATCACTCGTTCGACGCGCTCGCGCCGTTCAAGCCGTGGGGGCCGGCGCTCGAGGGTGGCGCCGAGCCCGAACGGTTGAGCGGACAAGCGATCGGCGCGGACTACTTCCGTTCTCTCGGCGTTGCTCCCGTTCGCGGCCGCGACTTCACGACTTCCGACGATCGCGACGGCGGGCCGCGAGTCGTGATCCTCAGCGACGCGCTCTGGCACCGGCGATTCGGCGGCGATCCCGCCATCATCGGTCGAAGTGTCACTCTCGACGACGATCCGTATCTCGTCATCGGCGTCATGCCGCCGAGCGTTCGAGAACGTTCCGGCGGCGAACGCCGACATCTGGAGGCCGCTCCAGTACAAGACGGCGTTCACGCCGGACTCGCGCGAATGGGGGCATCACCTCCATCTCGTCGGACGCGTTCGCTCCGGCGACGATCTCGCGGCGGCACGGGCCGACCTCACCGCCATCGCGCGGACGCCGCGCGCGGACATGCCTCGCGTGCCGTGGGCGTCGCTCCAGGCAGGGCTCATCGTCACCTCGCTCCAGGCCGACGTCGCGCGTGAAATCCGGCCCGCGCTGCTGGCTGTGTTCGCGGCCGTGCTCGTGTTGCTCGTCATCGCCTGCGTCAACGTGACCAACCTCCTGCTCGCTCGCGGCGCACAGCGACGCGGCGAGTTCGCGCTCCGCGCCGCGCTCGGCGCCGACCGCGCGCGTCTCGTGCGGCAACTCGTCACGGAGAGCGTGATCCTGTCGCTCTTCGGCGGCGGCGCTGGGGATGTTCGTCGCCGTAGTGGGTCTGCGCGCGTTCGTCGCGGCGAGCCCCGCCGGAGTGCCGCGTGTCGCGTCGATCCACGTCGACGCGATGGCGCTCGTGTTCGCGCTCGTCGTGACGAGCCTCATCGGTCTCGCCGTCGGCGTGTTGCCGGCGATTCACTCGTCGCGCGAGGATCTCCAGGCCGGACTGCAGGAGACGTCGCGCCGCTCGGCCGGCGAGCATCACGTCACGCGCCGCGCGCTCGTCGTCGCCGAGGTGGCGCTGTCGCTCGTGCTGCTGGTGAGCGCGGGTCTTTTGCTGCGAAGCCTCCAGCGCATTTTCGCCGTCGACGTCGGCTTCGATCCGTCGCACCTCGTCACCATGCAGGTCCAGCTCACCGGCCATCGTTTCGACCAGGACGCGGTCAAGGCGCGGTTCCTCGACGATGCGCTTGCCGCCGTGCGGCGCGTTCCGGGAGTGAGCGCCGCGGCGTTCACGCAGCAGCTGCCGCTGAGCGGCGACCTCGACGTGTACGGCGTTCACCTCGAGCGCACACGCAATCCGAAGGATGACGGTGCGGCGCTTCGGTACGCCGTGACGCCCGACTATTTCGCCGCGATGCGCATCCCGCTGTTGCGCGGGCGCTACCTCGACTCGCACGACGTGGCCGGCGCGCCGCGCTCTGTCGTGATCAACGAGAGCTTCGCGCGCGCCGAATTCGGCAAAGACGATCCGATCGGGCAACGTCTCAAGGCCGGCCCTGACGACGGCCAGTGGTACACGATCGTCGGCGTTGTCGGCGACGTGAAGCAGGAAATCGATGCACTCGACAGCCGCTACGCCGTCTACGTCACGCCCTCGCAATGGCATTGGGTCGACAACCTCGTCTCGCTCGTCGTTCGCACGCAGGGCCAGCCGGCCGAGCTGGCATCGCCGGTGCGAAGCGCGATCTGGTCCGTGGATGGAAATCAGCCCGTCGCGCGCGTGGCCACGATGTCATCGCTCGTGTCGACCACGACGGCGGGACGGCGGTTCGCGCTCGTCCTGTTCGAGCTGTTCGGCGCCGCGGCGCTCGTCCTGGCCGCGGTCGGCATCTACGGCGTGCTCTCGGGAAGCGTCACCGAGAGAATTCGCGAGATCGGCGTGCGATCGGCGATGGGCGCGTCGCCGCGCGACATCCTCACGCTCATCCTCGGCCAGGGGATGAGGCTCACGACCGTCGGCGCGCTGATCGGCGTCATCGGCGCCGCCGCGGCGACGCGCGGACTCGTGACGATGCTCTTCGGCGTCACGCGTCTCGACCCGGCGACCTACATCGGAGTGATCGTGTTGCTCTTCGGTGTATCGGCGATCGCGTGCTGGATGCCCGCATGGCGAGCCGCGCGTGTGGATCCGTCGATCACGCTGCGTTCCGAGTAAAACGACTCCCTGCAACTGCAACTGCCTTGACGCAGAGGGCGCAGAGGACACAGAGGCGCAGAGGACCGCCGCGGGGCTGAAGTTCATCGCGCAACGAGCCGGATTTTTGGGGACTGCCGCTCGGGAAGCCAATCGCTCCATGGAAGCCGGGTTGCCCCATCGACGCATCCCGAGCGGCTTTCACAAAAACATCCGGCTCGTTGCGCGACGGACCTGGCCTCCGCGGCGGTCCTCTGCGCCTCTGCGTCCTCTGCGTCCTCTGCGTCCTCTGCGTCCTCTGCGTCAAAGCAGTTGCAGTTGTCGTTTCGCTTGGCCGAGCCCGCACGAGATCGCGAGCGCGTCCTAAGGGACCCGTACGGTTTCCGAGAGACACGCCCGAGATGCGCAAACCGGAACGCGCGTCGCCGTGTCAAACGATTCGATCTCGAAACCGGTACGCGACGTACGCAGTAGTGCGTGGTGGAACGGATGCGGTGCCTTGGTGAAGCCAGTTCACTCGCGGGTCTTTCGGTCCCTCCCTCCCCTCGTCGCGGTCCCAATGACGCTCTCGATTGCCCTTCGCCGTAGCCTCGTATGCTGCGCGCTCGCGTTGACGTGTCTCTCGCGAGTGGTCGCCGCCCAGACCGAGACTCTGACCGGAACGGTGCGCAGCGACAGTGGAGGAGTCATCGCGAACGCGGTCGTCACCTCGACGCCGGCCGGGTCCGGCGCGACCGCGTCGGTCACGACGAGGTCGAACTCCGCCGGGCGGTGGACCATCGTCATGCCCTCGCGCTCGCCTGAGTATTTCGTGACGGTGAGCGCGATCGGCTGGATTCAGCAGCGTCTCGACCTGAAGTCGAGTGGAGGCGCGGCGCCCGTCGTCGCCGATGCGACGCTCAAGCGCGCACCGGTCCAGCTCGGCCCCGTGCGCGTGACCGAGTCGCGACGGCCGCCCGCGCAGCGCGATTTTCTGATCGGCGCCGACGTCGCGGGGACAGAAAAGGGGATTCTCGCGTCGTCAGAGGTATTCGCGATCGCTGATCAGGGCGACCTGATGGGCATGATCTCCCAGGTGCCGGGCATCACGATTACGTCGGATGCGAGCACCGGACTGCCGACCTTCTCGGCGCTCGGGCTGTCGGGCTCGCAGAACAACGTGGTGCTCAACGGGCTTTCCTTCGGTGGCGGCGACGTCCCGCGCGACATCAACGGCGCGGTGCGAGTGACGGCCACTCCGTACGACGTCTCTCGCGGCGGCTTCAGCGGCGCCCAGCTCTCGGTGACCCAGGCGCCCGGCGGCAATTTCTCGCAGCGATTGGCGCACGTCTCGTTCGACGGACCCGATCTCCAGTTCACCGACCACGTGGGACGGCAGCTGGGTCAGCAGTACTCGAATGTCCAGCTCAGCGGCAACGTGACGGGCCCGATCGTCTACGATAAGGTGTTCTACAATGTGTCGTTCCAGGGCGGCCGCCGGGCGAGTGACCTGGCGTCGCTGCTGAGCAGCGACCCGTCCACGCTCCTCCGCCTGGGGCTCTCGCAGGATTCGGTGCAGGCGATGGTCGCGGCGGCGCGTGCGAGCGGGATCCCGTTGTCGGCGACCGGCATCCCCACGCAGCGACAGACGGAGAACGGATCGGTGCTCGCGCGATTCGACTTCTCGCCGTCCGATACCACGCAGGTGAGCCTCGTGACCTCACTGCGGACCAACAGATCGGTCGCGTCGTTCGTCGGGCCGACGGCGGTGCCGGGGCACGGCGGCGACTTCAATAGAAACGGCGGCAACGTCATCGGACAATTTTCGCAGCGGATCCACGGGGCGATCCTGAACGATCTGCGGATCGGCGGCAACGTCGACGTCACCGATGCCACGCCGTACACAAACCTTCCGGACGCGCGCGTGTTCGTGACGTCGCAACTCTCCGACGGAACGACCGGTTTGACGTCGTTGCTGGTGGGCGGCAACGCGTCGCTGCCGCGCAGCTCTCGAGTGGCGAGCGCCGAGCTATTCAATCAGACGTCGTGGAACTCGATCAGCGGCGCGCACCATTGGCGCGCGACGGTGAACGCTCGGCTCGACCATCTGTCGCAGAACTCCGCGTTCGACACGCGCGGCACGTTCCAGTACAACTCGATCGCCGACATGAACGCCGACCAGCCGGCGTCGTTCGCGCGATCGTTCGTCTCACACGGCGTCGCGGCGGACGTCCAGACGGCGGCGCTGGCCCTTGGCGACCAGTGGCAGGCGCTCGATCGCCTGCGGCTCACGTATGGCCTCCGGCTCGACGGCAATCGCATCCCGACGTCGCTTCCCTACAACGGCGCGGTCGACAGCCTGTTCCATTTGCGAACGGACTTCGCGCCGAGCGGCGCGGCGGTGAGCCCGCGGGCAAGCTTCAGTTGGGGGTTTGGCAACAACGGCACGACGGGCATTCCCGGATTCGGCGCGCCCTGGGGGTTTCTCTCGGGCGGCATCGGTGAATTCCGCAACGACCTTCGGCCGGGCCTGATCACGCCCGTGATCGCCAACGACGGTTTGTCCGACGGGACCAGTCAGCTGCTCTGCGTGGGCGCGGCCGTGCCGACGCCCGACTACGCGGCCTACATGCACGACCCGTCGTCGATTCCCACGACGTGCGCCGGCGGGACGAATCCGTCTTTCGTGAGCAGTCAGCCGAACGTGTGGCTCATCGACCCGGAATTCCAGGCACAGCGAAGTTGGCGTGGCAACCTCGGGCTTCGCGGGCCGCTCATCACGAAGCTGTTCCGCTTCTCGGCCGACGTCACGTACTCGCTGAACCTGCACCAGCAGTCCAACGTCGATCTGAACTTCGTGCCGACCGTGCGCGGCCAACTCGCGTCGGAGGCGGACCGGCCGTCTTTCGCGGCCCCGTCGAGCATCGTCCCGGCGACCGGTCAGGTGACGAACGTCGACTCCCGCTTCTCGCCGCAGTTCGGCAGCGTCAACGCGCTGCGGTCGGATCTGGAGTCGCGGAGCACGCAGTACACGTTCGGCGTTCAGCCGATCGGCCTCAGCACCCAGCGCGTGCGGTGGACGGCAACGTACACCTACTCCGCGAACCGCGAGCAGACGCGTGGGTTCGGAGGCACGACGGCGGGCAATCCGCTGAACGTCGAGTGGTCGCCGAACGGACTCGGACCGCGGCACGCGTTCAACATCAATCTCTACACGCGCGTGCACGATCTCTTCTCCATCGCCGTCACGGGCCGCGCGGTGTCGGGAACCCTGTACACGCCGGTGGTCGACGGCGACATCAACGGCGACGGTCTGGCAAACGATCGCGCGTTCATCTTCAGTCCCACCACGGCGACCGCGAATGTCGCCGCCGGCATGAAGTCCCTGCTGGCGAGTGCCTCGCCGCGCGTGCGCAACTGTCTCACGCGGCAGTTCGGCTCGATCGCCGAGCGAAACAGCTGCGAAGGGCCGTGGACGGCGACGGCCTCGGCGGGGATCGTGCTCAACCCGGAAAAGCTCGGCTGGGACAACCGCACGAGCATTTCGCTGAACATCTCCAACCCGCTCGCGGGGATCGACGAGTTGTTGCACGGGGCGTCGCACATGCAAGGATGGGGGCAGCCGGCGAGCCCGGATCCGACGCTGCTGCGCGTGCGCGGCTACGATCCGACGACCGCGTCCTATATCTATGACGTGAACCAGCGCTTCGGTGACACACGTTTGGCGACGTCCGCGGTGCGCCTCCCGTTCATCATCAGCCTCGAGGCGCGCGTACTGCTCATGGCCGACCAGGATCATCAAGGCGTCGACCAGATCGTCGGAGCCGGGCGCGTGCACGGCGGCACGAAGCTCAGCGGCCCGCAACTCAAGGCGCGGCTCAACAACACGGTATTCAATCCGCTGCGCGGCATCCTGCAGGTGAAGGATTCACTCAGCGTCTTGAGCCAGGCGCAGATCGATCGGCTCACGCAGCTCCAGCGTCGGGTGCAGGCGCGGCAGGACACCATCTGGACGCCGATCGTGGCATACATCGATGCGTTGCCGGAGGTCTACGACCGCGAAGCAGTAGTGATAAAGGTGCGCGACGGCCGCATTGCCGCGTACGACGCGATAATCGACGCGATGATCGCGCTCAAGGAGATCTTGACGCCGGAACAGATCGAGGACTTCCCGCCGGCGCTGCGCTCGTCGTTCGACATCGACGCGTTGCGCGCGAATCGGCCGACAAAGGGGTTCTTTCCAAACTACTAAACCGCAACTGCAACTACCTCAACGCAGAGCCGCGGAGACGCAGAGGACTGCCGCTGAGCCGACATTCATCGCGCAACGACCCTGATTTGTTGGTGACTGCCGCTCGGGAAGCCAATCACTCCATGGAAGCCGCGTTGCCCCATCGAGGCATCCCGAGCGGCTTTCACAAAAACATCCGGCTCGTTGCGCCACGGACTTCGCTTCCGCGGCAGTCCTCTGCGACTCTGCGTCCTCTGCGTCCTCTGCGTTAAGTGTTGCAGTTGCCGTTGTCAGGCGAGCCGCGCGCCAGGCTAGCTAGCTTTGTCGAGCGGGCGGTTCGACAGGGGGCGCCCGGCGAACTTCTATCGACTCACGCTTGGAGAGCACGCACATGGGACTCTTGGACGGCGTATTGGGCGGCATGGTCGGCGCCGGGATGGTGTCGGTCGTGAGCGACATCATCGACAAGCACGGTGGGCTGAACGGCGTCGTGAATCAGTTTCAGCAGCAGGGATTCGGCGACACGGTCAGGTCATGGGTCAGCACGGGGCAGAACCAGCCCATCTCGCCCGACGAGATCCATAAGGTTCTCGGTTCTGACACGATGAATCAGCTCGCGGCAAAACTCGGCATGACGCCGCAGGAGCTGGCGGCGAAATTGTCCACTGTGCTTCCGCAGGCGATCGACGGACTGACGCCCGCGGGCGTCGTCCCGCCCGGCCACTAGCCTACTCGCCTGCCTTCCTGCTGAACTGCAACGGCAACTGCAACCGCCTCAACGCAGAGTCGCGGAGGCCGCAGGGGCGCAGAGGTGAAAACGGTGAAATGTTTCTTTGGAACGGCCTCGGGCAAGCCACTGCGTAGCACCCTGAGGTCGTTCCCAAGAGTCCTTCCGTCGTTTGGCGGTGCTCCGCGAAATCCGGGCTGGTTTCCGCGAAATTGCAGTTCCGAGTCGTAAAGCTCCCCCCGCCGCGACGAACCACCGACGCCAATCGGACCCTGAACCTACCCGCCTCGCAACGCTTCGACCGGATCGGCACGCATCGCGCGGCGAGCCGGAACGAGGCTGGCGACGAGCGCGACGCACATGAGCGATAGCGTCGCGAGCGCGAACGTGATCGGGTCGGTGCTCGACACGCCGAAGAGCAACGAACGAAGTCCGCGCGTCGCGACGAGCGCTAGAGCACAACCGGCCAGCGCGCCCGATCCGGCGACCGTCGCCGACTGCCGTAGCACGTGCCGCGCGATGTCGCTCGACGTCGCGCCGAGCGCGGCCCGAACGCCCATTTCGTGCGAGCGCTGGCTCACGACGTAGCTCATCACGCCGAAGATGCCGACCGCGCCCAGCAGCAGCGTCACGACGGCGAATCCACCGACGATGACCGTGGTGAATCGCGGCTTGGCGACCGAACGCGCGATGACGTCGTCCATCGCCCGCACCGCGCTCACGGGCACCGTGCGGTCGATCGACGCGACTACGTCGCGCAGCTGCCGGCCCACCGCGTCCTCGTTCGCGCTCGTGCGTACGACGACCGTCATCTCCGAGCCGGCGAGCCTCGAACGCTGCGCGAACGGGATGTAGACCGCCATCGCTGACGTGTCGCGCAGGCTGTCGAGGCGAACGTCGGGGACGACGCCGACGATCGTGATCCACCGACTGTCGTAGGGATATCCGATCCGTTTTCCGACGGCGTCGTCGTTCGGCCAGAAGTGTCGGGCGAGGGCGCGGGAAACGACCGCCACGGATGCCGCATCTTCGCGATCGGCGTCCGTGAAAGTCCGGCCCCCGACGATCGGGATGGCCAGCGCGCTGAAGTACCCGGGCGTCACGACCTGCATGTGGCTCGCCGTCGGGAGCTCGTGCGTCGCGTCCTCGAACTGACCCTGCACCCGCAGGCCCAAACCGTAGATCGGCTCGGCGATCGGCAACCGGTCGACGAGCCCGACGCTCGTCACGCCGGGCGTCGCCGAAATCCGCTCGATCAACGTCGAATAGAGGGCCGACGTGCGCGCCCTGTCGGCATAGCTCGCGGCCGGTGGACTTACCCGCGCCGTCACCACTCGCTCCGCCCGGAATCCTGGCGAGACCTCCGTGAGGTGCTGGAACGATCGCGTGAGCAGCCCGGCAGTGATGGCAAGGAGAACCGCGAGCGCGACCTCGCCGGCCACGAGAACCGACGCGAGCCGATGGTGCGCCGATCCCGAGCGCGTGAGATGCGCCGCGTCGATGCCTCGTCCGGCCGAGTCTCGTGCGGCTCTCAGCGCCGGCAGCGACCCGAACGCGATTCCCGTCGCGATCGATAGAATCGCGGTGAAGGCGAACACGCCGCCGCCGAAGCGGATCTCGGCGGTACGCGGCATGTTCGGAGGAAGCGAAGCGACCATCCACCGCGCGCCGGCGATCGCGAGCAGGAAGCCGAGCGTGGCTCCGACGAGTGCGACGATGACGCTCTCCGTGAGCAGTTGGCGGACGAGTCGCCCGCGTCCGCCGCCGAGCGCGGATCGCACGGTGAACTCGCGCTCGCGCGCCGTGACGCGCGCCAGCATGAGGTTGGCGAGATTGACGCACGCGACGAGCAGCACCACACCGACGCACGCGAACAACAGCAGGAGCGCCGGACGCTCGCTGCCGACGAGGCTCTGCTGGAGCGGGCGCGTGACGACGGTCCTTCCATAGTCCGCGCCGGGGTCCCACAACGGGTTCAGGCGACGGAAGCTGGGGAGAATCGCGGCGAGCGTCGCCCTCGCACGCTCGGGCTTCACGCCAGGTGCGAGACGCGCGATCCAGCGACCATTGCCCACGGCCCACGTCTTTCCCGCGCTGCTCTCGTCGACGGTGAGCGGCGTCCAAAAGCGCGCGTTCGTCGAGGGAAACGCGAATGACGGCGGCATCACGCCGGCGACGAGCGACTGGACGCCGTCGACGAGCACGTATCGCCCGACGACGCGCGCATCACCGCCGTAGCGATCGACCCACAGGGCGTGAGAAAGCAGGATGACCTGCCCCGCGCCCGGCCGGCTCGTCTCGGCGCCGAACGCACTACCGATTTCCGGTGCCACGCCGAGCAGCGGAATGAGGTTCGGCGTGATCGAGAAGCCCTCGAGTCGCAATGCCTCGCGATCGTCGCCGTACGTGATGCTTCGCGGACGAATCATCGCCACGCCGGAGAATCCCGCGCTCCGATGCTGCAAGGCCAACAGTTCGCCGATCGACCCGACTACGTTGGCGTCGATCGTGACAAGCTCTTGCGGCCGGCTGTATGGAAGCGGCGAGATCAGCAGCGCGTTCACGAACGAGAAGATCGTCGCGTTGGCGGCGATGGCGACCGCCATCGTCAGGATCGCCGTCGCCGCGAAACCAGGCGCGCGGCGCAACGAACGCAGCGCGAAGCGCGCGTCCTGTCGAAGGTCGGCGAGCCATTCGATCTGGCGCCACCGTACACGGGGACCAGCCACGTTTTCTTCCGGATCCGGAGTCGTCTGGAGAGACAACACGTATCCGAAAAGCGTTGGGTGAACGACTCCGCTTCTAGGTGCTCGACACGAGAACACCGATCACGCCGCACCCGGCCAGCTTGAGCAGTTGAGCGTGCAGATCCGAGGCGGCGAACGGGTCACGCAGCATCAGCGCCGCCAGTGGAATCGCGCCAATCAACAGGAACGCCCACGCGCCGGCGGGCAAGTGTCGCGAGCGCGCGAGGACGATCAGCAATACGAGGCTGAGCGCCAGGATCGCGCGATAAACCCCGGATGCGCGCCGCCGCGTCATCCCGAGCATCACGGCGGACGGTCGCGCGATGCGGTCGCCGGGCGAATCGCGAAGGTCCATTTGGAGCTCGCGCGCGAGCATCACGACGAACGCCAGCAACGGCACCACGAATACACCGGGCGAGTCGCGAAGCGGCGCGGCCGAGAGTGGAATGCACGCGACGCCGGCACTCGCCAGCACGTTCGACCCAAGCGAAGACTTCTTCCGAATGACGGCGCAGAAGAGAAGCGCGACGACGGGACACGGGAGAATCCACATCAGCAGTCCGGGGTCAAACGCGGCGGCGACGACTGCCGCTACGAACGCGATCGCGGCGGCTCCCTTGGCGGCGACGACCGACAGCTCTCCCGCCGGCACCGGACGCTCGGCGTGGTTGACCCGATCGATCTCAAAGTCCGTGGCGTCGTTCAGCGCGTAGGCGCCCGCGGCGGCGAAGAACCACGCCATCGCGCCGGCTAATGAAGCCGCGCGCATTGGTTGCGGCGACGCCGCCATGAAGAGGACCGCGAGTGCGAACGAGCTGTCCCATCGGTAGAGCGTCACGACGGCTCGAAATCGTCGACCCATGTGACCTGGCGCGCGGTTAGTGACGACGGAACGCGAACGCCGCGTCCTGGTGGCCTCGTTCGGCACACGCGCCGTCTACCGCACCATTCCCCTCCAACAACGTTCCGGCGTTCCAGATCGCCACGGTCAGGCTGACTTGGCCCGTACAGTTGTTCTTGGGCGGATACAGAAATGGAAATGCGATTCGAACGGAGCGGCCGCCCCCGGGGCGCGTCGCCGTGATCGGACCGGTGACTCGAATCGAGTCGATCTGGACGCTTGCCGTCGGAGTCGCCGCCGTGCCACGCAGCGTCACATTCATCCGGAAACTCGCGCCGCCGACGCGCATCTCGCCCGCCCAGTCCCCGTCGAGGGATCGGCCGCCTGCGGTCGTGTCCGCGGACGGACCGCCTCCCTCCGGAAGAGTGAACGCGAGCACGTAGTCGCCCATCGACGTGTGAAGACGATCGTGCCCGCCGGCGGCGATCACGAGGTACTGGCGTCCGCCGGCGACGTAGGTCATCGGCAGCGCGTGCGCCCCCGCGGGGAGTGACTCGCTCCACAATTCCTTGCCGCTCGACACGTCGAACGCGCGGAGGTGCTGGTCGAACGTGCCGGCGATGAACGCCAGTCCACTCGACGTCAGCAACGCTCCGCCGAGCGCGAACGATCCCCACTGTTTCGCGGCGGGAATCCTGTCGAGCGGTGGAAGCGTGCCGAGCGGCACCTGCCACTTGACCTTTCCCACCGCAAGGTCGATTGCCGTGAGCGCGCCCCACGGCGGCGGCGTGCAGATCCTCAGATCGTCTCGGCTCATCGCGTACGGCGTACCCACTTGCCGGCCGTACTCGATGTCCGGGCGCGCGGTGTAGGCCGCGTGAAGGCTATCGCGCGGAATGAGGCGCACGACCATCGCCAACCGGTTCGTCGGCGCGACGAGCAACCCGCGCTGTTCATCGACCGAAATCCCCGACCAGTTCACACCGCCGAGATTTCCCGGCCAGATGATCGTGCCTTGCTGCGACGGAGGCGTGAAGATTCCTTGAAAGCGGAGCGCGCCGATCCGCGCGCGACATGCGGCGCGCGCCGAGTCGGTGACGCCGAAAGCGTCGTTCGCCGAGAGACTCTCCGGCACGAGGCGAAACGCCGGCGGCGGAAACGGCTGCGTCGGCGACGCTTTCTCTCCGGGGACGTCGCTCGGGGGAACCGGACGTTCCTCGACCGGAAAGAGCGGCTTGCCGTCGCGGCGGTCGAGCACGAAGACGTGCCCCATCTTCGTCCCGATCGCCACCGCCGGAATGGAGCTTCCGGCGCGACGCAGCGTGAACAATACCGGCTGCGCGGGGACGTCATAGTCCCACAAGTCGTGGTGCACGACCTGAAACGCCCACACGAACGCGCCCGTCGATGCGCGCAGCGCGACGACCGAGTTCGCGTATTTGTTGTCGCCCAGCCGCTCGCCGCCGTAGAAGTCGGGGCTCGCGCTGCCGACGGGAATGAACACGAGGTCGCGCGCCGAGTCCGCGGAGAAGATGCTCCATGCATTGGCGGCGCCCGTATCGTGGGCCTTGGGTCCGATCCACGTCGCGTACGCGGGATCCTTCGCGTCGCGCGGAATCGGATCGAATGACCATCGCAGCGCGCCGGTGCGAACGTCGAACGCGCGGATCACGCCCTCGGGCGCGTCCACTCGGTGATTGTCCGGAACCGCCGAGCCGACGATGACCAGATTCCCGACGATCGTCGGCGGCGAGGTGACGCCGTACTCCCAGTGAAACTCGGGCTTGTGTCGCAGGCCCGTCGTGAGATCCAGGACGCCATTGTTGCCGAAGTCCGCGCAGAGCGAGCCGGTTCGCCCGTCGAGCGCGATGAGTCGCGCAGTGATGGTCGCCACGAAGATTCGAATCGCGCACCTTTCGCCGGCGCTGCCGCCTGTCCATGCGGCGACCCCACGATTGGCGAAATCTCCGTAGTCGCCGCTCAACTCCACCGGGCCCGCGAATCTCCACCGCTCGGCGCCGGTCACCGGATCGAGCGCGAGCACGCTGCCGAGCGGCGTGGACACGTAGAGCGTCCCGCGCACGAGGAGCGGCGTCGCCTCGAACCGGCCGCGATCGGCGAGGAGGTCGCCCGTGCGCGCGACCCACGCGAGGCGCAGTTCCTTGACGTTCGCGGGCGTGATCCGCGACGCCGCCGAGAATCTCGTTCCGCCTGCATCGTTGCCGTACGACGGCCACTCGCTCGTCCGCGGCGACTGAGCGTGAGCGGCGACGACGAGGGCCACGGTAGCGATGACGCTCGTCGGAAGTGTTGGTCTCATGAGATTTCGCGCACCGAAAAGAGCAACTGCAACTGCTCCACCGCAGAGGCGCAGAGGACGCAGAGGCGCGGGCGAAGGCCATCGCCCAACGTGCCTTATTCTCGGGGGCTGCCGCTCGGGAAGCCAGTCAGTCCGTGGAACCCGACTCCGCCACCCGAAGCACCCCGAAGTCGAGTGCCTGAACGTATGGTTCGAGCGTCCTTTTCCTGACATGGATCCCTACAAACCGACGCTGTTCGACCGTCACGGTCCCGACGCGGCACATCTTCTTCAGGCGTGGGGATACGGCCTGCTCATCTTCGGCTTGGTCACCGGCGCGTTGCTGTCGCAGATCGGGTTCCGCTGGTGGGAGCTTCCCGTCGGAGCCGGCTTCGGCGCGCTCGGTGGCGGCAGCGGGTGGTTCATTGGGTTTGCGCTCGGCGGAGCGTGGAGACGCGTCGCCGTGGACGGCTCGAGCACACCCTACGAGCGACAGTTTTCCTACGAGCAATCGCTCGTGATGAAGGGGCGCGTGGACGACGCGCTCGAGTCGTTCGAGGCGGTCATCGCGACGGAACCCGAGTTGATCGTCCCGCGCATCAAGGCGGCGGAGCTCTACGCCCGCGAAAAGAACGACCCTCAACGCGCGGCCGAGTTGTTTCGAGACGTGCTGCGGTCCCCGTCTATCACGAATGGAGAGAACGTCTACGCGACGAACCGTCTCGTGGACCTTTACATCGGCCCGTTGAACGACCCGGGACGCGCCCTCGTCGAGCTGCGCCGACTCATCGACACGCGCCCCGGAACCGCCGCCGCCGAGCACGCGCGGCGCAGCCTTGCCGATCTCAAGGCCCGCATGAATGTTGACTCTGGAGAATCCTGAGTCGAGAGATCTTGATGCGTGGAAGGCGAACATCGATCGCGGTTGTCGTGACGGCGCTTACCGTTGCGCTCGGCGCCGCGTCCGTCGCCGCGGGACAGGTGCCGGCGCGAGTCGTTCGCGGCACGGTCCGCGATTCGGCGACGGGGCAAGAGTTGAACGGGGCCGTCGTGGAGCTGGTCGGGCCGTCGGTTCGCACGGTCGCGCGGAGCGATCAGCGGGGCACGTTCCAGTTTTCTCGTGTGGCCGACGGTCGCTATCACGTGTCGGCGCGCCTGATCGGCTTTGTCGAATCGGGGAGGGACGTCGATGTAACCGGCCGTGACGTGTCCATTTCGATCTCGCTGAGCCCGACGTCGCAGCGGCTCGACACGGTGCGTGTGCGCGCCAGCGTCACCGCGGTGTACGGCGTCGTCGGAACGAGCATCGGGCTGCACCCAGTGCCCGACGCGGCGATTCAAGTCATCGGCTCACAGCAGAAGGGAACGACCGACAGCGCCGGGAAGTTCTTCGTGTCGCTCAAGAAGGGCGGCGGGTACTTCCTTCGCGTTCATCACGCCGGGTTCGCCGACCAGTTCTTCCCCGTCGACGTGCCGAACGATCACGCGGTCGACACGTTCGTGCTGCTCGACTCCGGCTCGGTCGCGACGGGATCGGAGATGATGTGGGATGAGTTCGACGAACGGCTACGTTGGCAGGGTCAGGGCGCGAGCATCGTGCCCGGCGAGGAGATCACTCGCAACGGCGGCTCGGCCGGCGACGCCATCCGAGGATCATCGTCGTTCGTGCGGAAGGGTCTCGCGCTCGGACCTACCGTCTGCCTGTTCGTGAACGGCGTGCCTAGGCCGGGGTGGGGATTCGACGGAATCCCCCCCGAACAGATCGCCACCGTCGAGCTCTATACGAACACCGGCGACGAGACGCACACGCTCGCCGACCAATGGCCGCACGACGCGCAGTGCGGCCGGACCGGCGGCGTGCCGGCGCCGACGAGCCCGTTCAACAGGCGCTCGGTCGTGCAGTACGCCGTCGTCTGGTTGAAGCAGTAGCCGCGTTACTTGCCGATCATGAGAACCGTGAACGACCCCGGGATCACCGGCGCACCGCCGCGGCCCCCGCCGGGCGGCGGCGGTGCCGCCGGCCCGCGCTCCACGCTCATGACGAAGATGTGGCCCGTTTTCGTGTCGAGCGTGAGCGTGCGCGCACCATTCATCGTCTGGAGATTCTCTTCCACCTCGAAACTCGTGGGACTGTTCTCCTTTATGACGGTGAGCGTCCCGTTGCCGCCGGAGCTGAAGGCCTCCATCGTCGCGGGATTGAACACCGCGCCGTCAGAGCCGCCGGCGAGCGGCAACTTGGTGAGGATCTTTCCGTCCTCTGAGCTGAGGATCACCATTGTCGGCTGCGGCGGCGGCGCGCCGGGCTGCGGAGGTCCCGCCGGTCCGGTCCGAGAGCACGCGGCAAAGAGCACGTGGTTCTTCGCGTCCAGAGCGAGGCCGTTGCACCCGGTGTTTCCGCCAAAGGGAAACACCTTCGTGACTTTCATGGCCTTCTCGTCGATCACCGCGACGCTGCCGCTGTCCTGCATGAGGGCGTACAGCGTTCCCTTCCCGTCCGCGATCGTCTGCTCCGGCGTCCCTGGCAGCGGGATCTTGCCGGCGACGGCGCCATCCTTTGCGTCGATCACGATGAGGTCCTTCGTGGGATGGCTGCCGACATAGACTCGGCCGTCGAAGGCGTCGAAGTAGATGCCGTCGGGGCTGAAGCGTGGATTTGGAGGCTGCACTGCCGTCGGTTGGGTCGATCGTCTTGATCATCTGCATCGACTTCGTGTCGAACATCGAAATGTTCGGGTGGCTGCTGGCGAAGCCGTGGTTCGTCTTGGCGTCCACAGTCGCGCCGTTGCCGCCGCCGTTGAGGATGGTGCCAAGCGGCTGCAGCGTCTCGAGGTCGAACACGGTGACGCGGCCGGGCACGGAATCCCTGGCGGGGGTGCTGTCCGTGGCAGCGACGGCGCGGACGGCGTTGCGCGTGATGTACAGCCGGCGATCGGCGGAATTGGCGTAGATGTAGTCGGTGCCACCCTCGCCGCCGACCTTCGCGCGCGTCAGCACCTTGTACGGTCCGTCGGTCGACGGTTGTTGGGCGGAGATCGCGAGTGGAGGGGGAGCGGCGGCGATAGCGAGAGCGGTGACGGCGAGGAAACGTTTCATCGGAGCGGCTCCGAGTCGAGGCAGGCGCGAAAAAACACAATGCGGGATCGCGGCATGCTGCGACCCGCAGGCGTCGGTGTCAAGCGCGCGCGGCCGGCGAGACCATTGTCAGGGTGGTGACAGGTTCGCCGGTCGCGCGGCTTCCTACGCTTTGATGGCGCCGCCCGATCGAGTCAGGACGTAGAACTCGCGATCCGCTGGCGCGTCTCGCCGCACGGAGACGACGTCGTAGCCATTCTTGAGCGCCCAGCGGAAATGATCGCGCACGGCGAGGCGCCACTGCCGCGCCGTCGGGAGCGACTGACGCGTGATGGCGAGGATGTCGGACGGAACCTCGATGAGGATGCTCTCCGGCAAACGGTCGCGCGCCTCGAGAACCTCGTCGCCTTCCTTGGGGAATGGAGACAGCAGCGGCAGCGGGCCTGTTCGCGATTGATGACCGTCGGTCTCAACGGCCGAGGTCGACGTCGTCACGACGATGCGGTCGGTGGGCAGGCCGAGGTGCAGCGGGCTCGCGGTCGTGCCGTACATGTCTGGCACGTACTCGACGACCGACGCGGCAAGTCGATTGAAGTTGAAATACGCGTTCTTGGCCATCAGCGGGTCGAACGACCAGAACACGCGCCGGATGCCGAGCTTGGCCAGCGCGGCGCGCTGGTGCTCCTTCAGCATGCGGCCGAGTCCGAGGTTTCGCGCCGACTCGCGAACGCCGAGCATGTGCGACCAGTGGACGAGCTCTCCGTCGCGCACGCCGCTCACGCCGAACACGAAGCCCAGCAGCTGGCCGCTCTGGTCGAACGCGCCCGCGGCGAGCCCGCCGACGTAGTCGACCACGTGAAGGAGCGTGACCGGCACGACGTCCCCGGGCTCGAACCCCCACACGTGGCGCTGGAGCGCGACGCACGCCTCGCACTCCTCGATCGTGCGGAGCGTCCGAATCTCCACGGTCGGGTGTGCGCGTGGAGAGAGCGCCTCTGAGGCAGCCGGCGCGTCGACCGCCGGCACGGACAACGGCGAAGATCGCGTCATGGGCTGTTCGACACCCCGTCGTTGCGCAGGAAGCGGCGGAAGAACGTGTCCATGCGCCCGAACACGTACAGCCATCGGCTGTGGACCAGCGTCTCGTGCGTGTCGTCGGGATTCACGATCAACTCGTAGTACACGTTGCGCGCGCGCAGGAGGTCGACCAGGCCGATCGTCTGCGAGAACTCGACGTTGCGGTCGTCGTCGTTGTGCCAGATCAGGACGGGGGACTTCCATGAATCGATCGCCGAGATCGTGGACGCCTTGAACGACACGTCGGCCGTGTCGAGCGAATTTCCCCAGAGGTGGACGCCGGCCATGTCCACGCCGGCCGCGAAGACGTCCGAGTTGCGCGCGAGCGCCTGCGACGTGAGCACGCCGCCGTACGACAGTCCCCAGATGCCGACGTGCGACGCGTCCACGTCCGGTCGCGTCTGCAAGTACTTCCCCGCCGCGATCACGTCGCGATACTCGGCGTTTCCTCGGCCGCCGACGTTCGGAGCGGTACGGAACGACTTCCCGTAACCGATTCCCGACCGGTAGTTGACGGACATCACGATGTAGCCCTGGCTCGCGAGCCATTCGTTCACCGCGTAGGCCGTCGCGTAGAAATCCATGTAGTGGTAGCCGAGCAGCATCTGCCGGATCGGACCGCCGTGGACGAAGATGATCGCCGGACGTTTTTCGCCGGCCCTGAGATCCTTCGGCAGGAAGAGCTGATTGTGAAACTCCAATCCGTCGTCGGCCTTGAGCACGACGGCGGTAGGCGCGACCTGCGCGGCCGCCGGGAATTCGGCGGGCAGCGTTGGAAAGACAAGTCGACGCGCACTCGTTCCGCTCGAGGCGCCAGCCTCGGCTGACACGATCCCGACCGAGAGTGGAAGCGTGCCGCCGGACGTCAGGACCGCGACCTGCTTTCCGGATGAGAGCGGCGCCGGATACATCTCGATCTGATCACCGGTCGTGATCTGGACCGCGGGGCCACCGCTCGTCGGCACCTTCCATAGATGTCGCCGGTCGATGTCGCCGGCGTTCGTCGCGTAGAACAGCGTCGAGCCGTCGCGCGAGAGGCCGGTCGTCTCGACCGCGCCTTCGCCGGGTGTCAGTTCGACCGGCGCGCCGCCGCCGTCAACCGCGACGGAATACCAGCGAATCCACTCCTCCGGCTCCTGCGGGAAGATCACGTGAGTCCCTGCCCACGCGATGCCGGCAATCGTCGGGAACGCCTTGTCGTTCGGCTGGTTATGCCAGAACTCGTGCGCGTCGCACCCACCGGCGGGCGGCGGGCAGCCGGCGATGTCGGCGACCATCAGAGAAATCGTATAACCGCCCGTGAACACCGCGCGATACAAACCGTCGGCGCGACCTTCGACCCGCGCCCGCGCCACGGCCGCCCCGGCCAGCCCCGCCTCGGCCGCCGCGACCCGCGGTGCCCGGGCCACCGGGATTCCCAAGACTCCCGTCGCCGACCTGCGCCTGGAGCCCGAACGGAACGCCCGGACGCCTGACGAACGCGAGCCGTTTGCCGTCGGGCGACCACGTCGGACTGCCGTCGACGTCGACGCTCGGCGACACGTAGTGCAGGCGTCGCGTGCGAACGTCGTAGACGCCGATCAGCGAGTGGTTGTCGCGCACGCTGACGAACGCGAGCTTGGAACCGTCGGGCGACCAACGCGGGTTCGCGTTGCGCCCCCATTCCTTTATATAGGGCTGCTGGTCCTTCTCGGCCGGTGCCGCTGCGCGCGGCACGATCTGGTAGCGGAAGATCTGGCCGTCGCGCGAGAACACGACGTTGTGGCCGTCGGGCGCCAACGCCGGACCGGCGCCGGAGCCGAGTCGCCACGCGGCGCTTCCATTGGTGTACGCCGCCCAGATGGCGCGATCGGGTCCTTGCGGATCGCTGCTCGGGTTGGCGATCCACCCGATTCGATTCGGCTCGCTCCCGCGGACGAACGTGACGATCGATCCGTCGTCGGAGATCTCGAGCTCGGAGAGGATGATCCCGTCGTCGTCGAGGAACTTCGTAAGGCGCACCGGTTTGAAATCGGGCGCGGCCGCCGTGAAGATGTTGCGAAGCCCGCGATCGTACGCGATCCACGCGACGCGGTCGGCCTTCTTCGCCGAAACCAACTCCGACGGATACGCCGGCGAGAGAAACTGCTCGATCGTCGGCTTGGACTGGGCGTCGCTGCCGATGAACGGCAGGGCGACGAAAGCCGCGGAGGCGAACGCGCGAATGCAGGAGTGCCGCATGGTTGCTCTCTCCATCCTACGGGACGCGAATCAGCTCGTTCTGTATTGGGACGCCGCCCTTCACGGGGACGGGGGCGTGGCGTGAGCACTTGATGGCGGCCTGTCCGTCGACCACCGAGACGCCGCAATTTCCGACGACGTCGAAGTTCATCGCGTACGGCATGCCTTCCGACGACAGAAACGTCGGGCCGTCGGCGATCTGGAAGTGTACGTGCGGCTCGGTCGAGTTGCCGGAATTCCCGAGCAGCGCGACGACCTGGCCGCGCTTGACGCGGTCGCCGACCTTGACGCGCAACGATCCGGGCTGGACGTGCGCGTAGAGCGCGTACCGCCCGTGGCCAATGTCGATCGCGACGTAGTTGCCGCCGACGGTCGTCATCGTGATCGGCACGGCGCGCGACGCGGCGCCGGGGACGTTCTGCGGGATGCTGTCCTTGGTCGCCGCGATCACGCCGTCAGCGACCGCCATCAGCGGCGTACCGTACGCGTAGTAGTTCTCGTTCTTGAGCGGATCGCCGTGGTGCGAGGTGCCGGTCGAATCGAGCTTGAGAAAATCGATCGCGAACCGTTGGCCGATGGCCGTGTGTCCATCGAGTCCGAGCACGAGGCGCCGATGTCCCGACGAGTTCGACGGCCCGTTGAACGCCGCCCATTCGCCGTGGAACGGCGCCGAGATGACCGCGAGATCGGTCGCGACAGGAATCGTCGTTCCCGCGAGCACGACGTCGCTCGAATCGGCGCCGGTTCGCTTGAAGGTGAGACGATGACTCAGCTTGGCCGGCGGATTGTTCGCGTCGACGGGAATCCAGAGATAGACGTACGCGCGGACCCCCGCGGGAATCTGCGCGCGCTCCGACGCCGGAAGACACTCGGCGGCCGGGCGACTGGTTGTGTCGGCGGCGCGGCACGTCGGCGGCGCGACTCGATTGAGCGCGCGTATCAGCGCGCTGTCGGCGAGCGTGAAGACGGACGCGTGGCTGTTGGCGTCGAACACCTCGACGCGGCGCAGGTACATCGCCGACGGCGTGAGGTTGGTGACGTGAAGCTCGTACGATAGAAACGCCCCCGAGTCGCTGAGCGCGACCGTCGGCGGCTTGGGTACGCTGAATTCGACCGACGGCGGAATCTGCGTCTGCGCGCCGGCGATCGCCGTCAATGTGGCGACGGCGACGGACGAACACAGAGTCACGCCGAGGCGACGTCCAATCACCCGCCGCCCCCCCGTCCACCGCGACCGCCTCGCGCCTCGGCCTTTTTGCCGAGCAGCGTGACATCACCGCCGATGCCGAACCACAACCCCGTGACCGCGTTGTCCGGCGAGATCTCGAACTTGATGTTCATCGGGCCGGTGGGCGAGCCGGGAGGAAGAACCCATCGGAAGTTGTTCGCGTTCCAGTATTGAAGCATGCCGTGCCAGTCGCCGCGGTGCAGCTCGAGCTGCCCTTCGACGATCGACACAGTCGCTTCGCCGTACAGGCTGTCCGCGTACGTCCCGACGAACGCGTTGAGCGGCAGCGGCGGCTTGGCGTCCCTCGGATGCTCGACGGCCTGCGCCGCCGTGACCGAATCCGCGCGACGACGCTGCACGAGATATCGTTCGTACGCCTCGGCGCTCAGGTCCCTCATCGGCAAGCCGAGCGCGCGGTCGAAGATGTAGTGCATGACGATCGCCGGCAGCTGCGCGCTCTGCATGTTGCTCAGCACGGCGACGCCGATGTGCTTCTCGGGCAGCATTCCGACCGCGGCCGTCATGCCGGTGGTGTTGCCGCCGTGCTGCCACATGAGTTGACCGTGGTAGTCCTCGACGAACCAACCCATTCCGTACGAGCTGAAGTGCGTGGCGGGAAACGAGTCGCGCGCGGCAGGGTCGCCGCCGCGCCCCGCGGGCGGGGCGCCCGCCACGGCCAGGATCTGCGGCGAGTGCGTCTCTCGAAGCGCCGCGGAATTGACCAGCCGCTTACCGTTGACCACGCCGTCGTTCAACTGAAAGCGCAGCCACTGCGCCATGTCCTTCGCGTTCGACATGATCGCTCCGGCCGGTCCGATGTTGTCACCGTCGAACATCGGTTCGACCACCGCCGAGTCTCCCGCAGCGTGCGGCCGCGCCACGTTGTGTCGTAGCGAGACCCTTCGACGTCGTGACCGACGACGTCATGCCGAGCGGGCCGAAGATTCGTTGCGGGATGAGGGCATCCCAACTGCTCGCACCGGCTTTACCGGCCGCCTGGCCGGCCGCGAGGAACATCATGTTCTGATATGAATACTTGGATCTGAACGGCGATTCCGGCTTGAGAAATCGAATGCGACGCAGAATCTCGTCGCGCCCGAAGCCGGAACCCAGCCAGACCAGCTCCCCGCGCGCGATCCCGCTGCGGTGCGTGAGCGCGTCGCGAAGCGTGACTCCCTCGTTCGCGACCGGGTCGTACAGCTTGAAGCCCGGGAGATAGTCGCTGAGATGATCCTCCCAGCGCATCTTGCCGTCGGTGACCAGCATGGCGACGAGCGTCGCGGTGAACGCCTTCGAGCTCGACCCGATCTCGAAGAGCGTTTGCTCGTTGACCGGCGCGTGGCTCTGCGCGGACAACGTCCCGAAGCCTTTGGTATAGATGACTGAGTCGTTGCGCACGATCGCCACGCTCATCCCCGGGATCTTCCAGGTCTGAACGGCCTTCGCGATGTACGCATCGAGTCCGGCGTACGGCTCCTGCGCGCGAGCAACCGCCGGCGCGCAGAGCACGACGAGCGCCGCGGCGAGCTGTATGCTCGCCGGGCGCGGTGATCGGAGTGTGTTCACGGAGTCTTCGAAATGCTCGGGTTGTTGATCCGCTCGACGTCCGGCAGCGGGAAGCAGGTCTCAGTGCCATACGTCGCGCCGCCCGAGTACGCCGTCCCGGACGCGGGGGTGAACGCGAGGTTGTACCGCCGCAAATCGCCGAGGCGATGGCCCTCGAGGAACAGCTCGCGCCGACGCTCCTCGATGATTTGCGTCTTGAGCTGGGCCGCGGTCTGGCCCGTGCCGTCGAACGCCGGCAGGCCGGAGTGCGTCGCGCGCGCCGCGTTGATCGCCGCGACCGAGCCCGCCAGATCGCCCGCCGCCGCCTTTGCTTCGGCGACGATCAACTGCGCCTCAGCGTAGCGCGCAATCGGCATCGGCGTGGTGAAAGCCGGATACTTGTCGGGCGTGAAGATCGCCGCGCCGGGCGCGGTCCCGTTCTTCCCCAGCGACGTCACCGCGACGCGGGGATCGGCCGCACCGTTGACGGTCAGGCCGCGGAAGCTCGGATCGACCGTGGCAAAGTTGCTGTTGTTGATCGTGAAGAAGGAGAAGTTCTGGCGGCGGAAGTTGATGCCGTCCGTGGACATGTTGACGACGAAAGTAGAGGCGATGGTCGCCGCATCCGTTCCCGCGGCGGCCGCGTTCCCCAAATCCAGCTGCGCGCGGGCGCGGCCGAGCGTCGCGAAACTCACCGTCGTCGGATCGGACGACGCCGTCGCGGCGACGATCGCTGAATCGAATCGCGACTTGGCCTCGGCGAACACCTGGGCCGGCTGAAGCTCCGGACCGAGGTTGATCGCCGCGGTGCACATGCCTTCGCCCATCAGCACGAGGCTATAGCCGGCATAGGCATAGGATTGCCCGATCAGCTTCGTGCGGTTCACACCCGACGGCATCTGCGCGTCGGTCCATCCCTTCAAGTACGCGATCGCCGTGTCCGCCGAGCGGCGCGCGACGGAGAGCGGCGTGTAGATCGCCGGCTGTTGGTTCGCCGAGCTGCACGAACCAGTTCCGTACGACGCGCCGGTCGTCAGCGTGCGCCGGTCGTAGTCGAAGTTCGCCGCGTTCGAGATTCCGTCGGCCAATTCATCGGTAAAGATGCCGGATCCGACGACGTATCGTGAGAACGCGCATTCGAAGTCGCTGATCGCTCCGTTCACGATCAGCGACGCGTTGAGCGGTGTGTAGACGGTGCTGGACGAGAGCGCACCGGGGTTGGATTGGGTCAGCGTCGCAAGATCGGTGCAGGCGGCGACCGCCACCAGCACGATGCCGAGGGCTAGTGTTCGTCGCATAGGTCACCAGGAGAAGTTGAAGGTCACGAGGAAACGCGTGAGCGGCGGTATGACACCCTGATCGATCGCCGTGGCGCCGTTGTTGCCGACGGCGCTCTGGGCCGCGCCCTCCGGGTCGATCCCGCGGTAGTTGGTCCAGGTGTGGAGCTCGCGGGCGGCGAACGTGATCGACGGGTTCGTCACGCGCAGGAAGCGGCTGGGAATGAAGTACGTGGCCGACAGTTCGCGGAGCTTGACGAACGACGCGTCCTCCATGAACTGGTCGAGGGTGTTGCCCACGGCAGCGGAGAGGCTGGCCTCGGCGAGGTACGTCGGCGAGAACTCGAGCGGGTAGTAGTTGGCGCGGCACAGCGGCGCACCGGCCAGACCGTCGCAGCGAATCTCCTCGTTCTGGTTCCATACCTTGTTGCCGCGCCGCCCGTCGAGCAGGCCGTACAGACGCAGCGACTTGCCGATCATGAAAGTGTTGCCGAACGAGAACGTCTTACTCGGCGTCGGGTTCCCGATGTACACGAAGGGCGCCGACGCGCAGGCGACCGGCGCCTTTCCGGCTCCGCCGTCGCAGAGGACGTTGATCGGCAGGTTCGTCGTCGCGTCCCTGTCGGCGGAAACGATGCGGCGCGACCACAGACCGCCGATCGGATAGCCGACGATGTTGTATTGCCCCGCGCTCGCGATCGCGTTCGTGATGTTGCTCTTGATCACGTTGTTGATCGTCGTGAAGTTGCCGGTCATCTCCCAGGTGAAGTCACGCCGCGA
Source organism: uncultured Gemmatimonadaceae bacterium (assembly GCA_963789315.1). Classification (GTDB taxonomy): domain Bacteria; phylum Gemmatimonadota; class Gemmatimonadetes; order Gemmatimonadales; family Gemmatimonadaceae; genus JAQBQB01. The sequence continues at coordinate 296,824 of CAWBKI010000017.1, forward strand.
GATCGCCTGGAGCCTCGCCTCGAGCTCGATGCCGTTGTTGGTGACCTTGCCGAGGTTGACGAGCTGGTTGCCGGAGAAGCCCGTCGAGGGCGCGACCGGCTGCTGGACGATCTCGTTGTTCGTGGTCTTGTTGTAGTGCGTGAAGTCGATGCTCAGCCGGTTGAAGAAGCCGGCCTCGAATCCGAGCTCGGTTTCCGCGCCGCGCTCGGGCCGCAGGTCCGCGTTGCCCAAGGTGCCCGGCGTGATGGCGTTCGTGCTGTTCGGTCCCACCACCGGTGTGAACGTCTGTAGCGCCGAGAACGCGGTCGGTTGCCGCCCGGCGGCGCCGTACGCGGCGCGCAGCCGCAGGGCGTTGACGCGGTCTCCCCATTTCCAGAACGGCTCGTCGCTCACAACCCACGAGGCGCTGGCCTTGGGATACGTGACCCACTTGAACTCCTGACCGAACGAGCTGTTGTTGTCCACGCGCACCGCGCCGACGAGGAAGAGCCGGTCTCGCCACGCCAACTGCTCCTGGACGTATCCACCGATGGTCGTGTTGATCGTCTGCGTTTGCGTCGCGGCCGCCGCCTGCGAGGCGGCGCTCACCGTCTCGACGCCCGATGCCGGAAAACCCTGGCCGCCGAGGAAGCTCTGGTTGGCTTCTGAATTGTTGAACTGCCCGCCGACCGACGTCGAGGAGATGAGCGCGGAACTCAGGTCGGCCTTCGCCGTTCCCGAGTAGTCCGCGGTGATCAGGGTCGTGCGCCGAAGCGTTTGACCGAGGCGGCCCCCCGCCGCGGCGGGCGACAGGATCGCGGCCAACTGTGGCGGCGCGAAGTGTTCGATCGCGCGGTCGTCCTGATCCGTATAGTCGAGCCCCAGCACCGCGCGTTGGGTGAACCACCGCACGAGCTGGTTGTTGATCGTCGTGCTGCCCGTGAAGCGGTTGAGCCCCGTGGCGTTGTCGTACAGCGTTTGCGGCACGGCGGCCGGGAAGCCCGGGTAGAAACCCAACGACGCGGGCGGGAAAAGAAGCGAATGACCGCCGATGGCGCCGAGCAACGCCGACGCGCCCACGTCCGCGCCGAGGTGCGTCGACATGTCGATGAAGTTGAGGCTCGTCGATACGTCGGTCGTCGTGCCGAGCGGCGTGCTGAGGTTCAGATGCGCGTTGACCTCGCGCTGGAGGTTGTTCGGCTCGATGCCATAGTCGTTCTGGTATCCGAGCGACCCGTAGTAGCGCAGCTGATCCAGTCCGCCGACGACCGCCGTCGAGTAGTGGCGCTCGAGGCCCGTCTTGAAGATCGGCGTGCCGCTGTCCGCCATCGCCTGCACGCCGTTCCACGGAACGATGTTGCCCGACTTGTCCTTGTCGTAGTTGGTCGGCACGCGGTCCGCGGCGTCGCGGAAGTACATCGGACCTCCCGTGATCGTCGTCTGGAGATGCGCTCCTTCCGACGCGCCCTTCTTCGTGATGATCTGGATCACGCCGTTTGCCGCTTCCGTTCCGTAGATCGTGGCAGCGGCGGGTCCCTTGATGATCTCGATGCTCTCGATGTCGGCCGGGTTGATGTCGTTCATCCGGCTCTCGACCGGGTTGCCTTGCGCGCCGAGACCGCCGGAGATGCCGGTCGGTCCGAGGTTGGTCGAGTTGTTGACGCGGACGCCGTCGATGTAGATCAGCGGATTGTTCGTGAGGCCGATGCTGCTCGGCCCGCGGATCTGAATCGACGGTCCGGTGCCGATACGGCCGCTGATCGGCTGAATGTCGACTCCGGCCGCGCGCGATCGCAGCAGGTTCGCGATGTCGGGCGGCGAAGCCTTCGCCATTTCGCTTGCCGCGTCGATCGTCGACACGGCATTGCCGATCGAGCGTCGCTCCGCATCGCCGGCCGTCCCGGTCACGACGATCTGGTCGAGCGCGACCGCGCTCGGCGCCAACCCGACCTCGTGCGTGACGGTGGCGCCGGCCGCGACCGTGACCGCCTGCCGATTCGACGAATAGCCGAGCCGCAGCACGACGATCGTTCGCGTGCCGGTCGGAACGCCGACGATGCGATACCGGCCGTCCTGGCCGGTGACCGCACCGAGGCGCGTCCCTTCGACCTGCAGACTCGCTCCCGCGACCGCGTCGCCCGAGCGGGCATCGGTCACGCGACCGACGACGATGCCGGTTTGTGTTTGTGCAAACGCGTCGACCGGCACGCCGACGAATCGCATCGTCGCGATCGCCAGGGACGCCAGGATCAAGAGCCTGCGACGCAGGCACTGATCAACGAGAGATCGCATCCGTTCCTCCATTGATGGTAAACACGTCCGACTACGATTCACGACGAGAACGCCGGTGCCACTTCGCGACGACGCGAACGCCAGAGGAAGTAGACCGGAGTGCCGAGCAGGACCACGGTGAGCCCGACCGCCGCCTGGCGCGTCTGCTGGAAGAGCGTGTTGCCGACGAGCAGCGCCGCGGCGAGGGCGAAGAGCACGGGGGTGACGGGATAGCCTGGCGTCCGGAACGGACGCACGGCATTCGGCGAGCGGCGACGCGACGCGAACACCGCGAGCGCGCCGAGGCCGTAGAAAATCCAGCCGGCGAACACGACGTACGTGAGCAACTGCTCGAACGTGCCGGTGAGCGCGAGCAGCGTAGACCAACACGACAACAACACGATCGCCGACACGGGCGTGCCGAAACGCTCGCTCACCTTGGCGATGCGCGCGAAGAACAGCCCGTCGCGCGCCATCGCGAAGTAGAGACGCGGCGCCGTCAGCACGAGACCGTTCGTCGCGCTGAAGATCGACACGAGCGCGAGGACGCTCAGCAGCTTCCCGGAGAACGAACCGAATACCGCCGCCGTCGCGTCGGCCGCGACATGGCCGCTCTGCGACGCGGCCGCGGGGCCGATCGCCGCGACATACCCGACGTTCGCCAACAGATAGAGGACGATCAGCGCGAACGTCGCGACGGCGATCGCGCGCGGGAAAACGCGTTGCGGATCGCGCGTCTCGCCCGCGGAGAACGTGACGTACTGCCAACCTTCGTACGCCCACAACACGCCGATCATCGCCGCGCCGAAACCCGACGCCACGGACGACGTGAGCGCGGGCGGCCAAAGCGTCGCGGGAGCGGGCCACGCGTGCCCGGCGACGGCGAGGGCGAGTCCGATCAGCAACAACGCGCCAACCTTGATCGCCGTCGCCGAATTCTCCACCGTCGCGCTCTGACGCGTCCCGCGCACGTTCACGACGGTGATCACAACGATCATCAGCGTCGACGCCACCTTCGCACCGACGGGGCCGATCGGGACGAGTTGGCCCAGATATGCGGAGAACGCGACGGCGAGCGTCGCGACCGAACCGCTCGCGATGACGAGAAAGCTCGTCCAACCATAGAGGAACGCGGGCAGCGGGCCGAACGCGTCGCGAATGTACGCGTACAACCCCCCGGCCTCGGGCGTCATGGCGCCGAGCTCGGCGTACGTCAGCGCGCCGAGAAACGACACCACGCCGCCGACGACCCACACGAGCAGTGCAACGCCAAGATGCCCTTGCGTCTGCTTGAGCACGACGCCGGGCACGATGAAGATGCCGGAGCCGATCACCGTGCCGAGGGTGAGCAGCAGCAGGTCGGTGAACCCGAGCGTTCGCCGCAGGCCGGCGTCGTTCGTCGCGGCGGTCATACGGCCACCAGCGCGTCGCCGCCCCGGACGACTTCAGCACGCACCGTGAGCGACTCGATCATCTCGACGTCGACGTCCACGCCGAGTCCCGGCCTATCGCGCGGAACGGCGACCATCCCGTTCGCGTCCATCGTCCATTCGGGCGACACGATGTCGCGCGCCCAGTAGCGCGCGCTCGGACTCAAATCACCCGGCAGCGAAAAGTTGGGCAGCGACGCGAGCGCCACGTTGTACGCGCGGCCGATCCCGCTCTCGAGCATCCCGCCGCACCAGACCGGAACCCCGGCGTGGCGGCACACATCGTGGATGGCGACCGAGGCGGAGAAACCGCCGACTCTTCCCGGCTTGATGTTGATGATTCGGCCGCTCCCGAGCGCGATCATGTCGTGCGCGCGGGTGACGTCGACGATCGACTCGTCGAGGCAGATCGGCGTACTCATCCGCCGTTGCAACTCGGCGAGCTGCAACAGATGCGTCGGCGCCGAACGGCTGCTCGAGCATCACCAGGTCGAACGTGTCGAGCGCGCAGAGGTGCGAGGCGTCGTCGATCGAGTACGCGGCGTTCGCGTCGACCATGAGATCGACGTCCGCGCCGACGGCGGCGCGCACCGCGTATACATACGTGACGTCCTGTCCCGGCTGAATCTTGAGCTTGACCTTGCGGTAGCCCGCCGCGACGGCGTCGACGGCGCGATCGACGAGGCGTTCCGGCGACGACTGGATGCCGAGCGAGATTCCCGTCGGCACACGGTCACGCGTGCCGCCGAGCATCACCGACAACGGGACGCGCTCGAGCTCGGCGGCGAGTCCCCAGCACGCCATCTCGAGCGCGGCCTTCGCCATGTTGTGCCCGCGGATGTCGCGGGCGAGGATGTCGTGGACCGCCGAGGGATGCGGCAGCGGGCGGCCGACGATTCGCGGCGCGAGCCACTCGCGGATGGCGAGCCACGCGGTGTCGACGGTCTCGGGCGTATAGATCGGGAGCTGGAAGGCGACGCACTCCGACCACGCGGTCGCGCCGCTCTCGTCCTCGAGCTCGAGCAGGAGGATGCGGCGCGTCGACATGACGCCCGACGAGATCCGGAACGGCTCTTTGAGCGCGAGCTGGATTTCGCGGAGGGTGACGCGGCCGATACGCAGCATTCAGAGAGGCGGAGGGGCGGGTCTGGGGGGGGCGACGCGAACGGCGAGGCGCGACGTAACAAGGGTCGGACGGCGACGTCACGAACCAGGCACGCCGTTTGGATCGACCATTGTGGTATACCAACCCGCGCTCGTCAAGGGCGGTCACTTCCTTCTTGCTCACGCCCGCACCGCCGCCGTACAATTCCGGCGTGCCTTCGCCCAAACCGCGCCGCGCGTCGTCCGCCGCTCGCGCCGCCTCGACACATCGCTCGCCGACCGCGCGACCCGCCGCGGGCCACGACGCGCCCGACAACGTCACGCGCGTCTACACCGAGCTGCGATCCCTGATCATTTCCGGACAACTGCCGCCGGGCGCACGCATCGCCGAGCGCGCCGTCGTCGCCAGGATGGGATTGAGCCGGACCCCGATTCGCAGCGCGCTGCACCGCCTGCAGCAGGAAGGGCTCGTCGCGTCGGTCGGCCGCGCCGGCGACCAGCGGCTGATCGTCACGCCGCTCACGCGCGGCGACGGCCGCGAAGTCTTTCTCATCGTCGGCCATCTCGAAGGGCTGGCGGCGAGCGAAGCGGCGTCGCTGCCAACGGACCAGCGCCGCCAACTCGTCGCCCGCCTGCGCGAGGTCAACCGCGCGCTCGCCGTCGCGGCGAAAACCAAGGCGTCTCCGGCGCGGTTGTTCGATCTCGATCTGCAGTTCCACGCCACGTACGTCGAGGGCGTCGCGGGACCGCGCGTCGTCGCGCTGCACCGCGCGATCAAACCGCAGAGCGAGCGCTATGCCCGCCTGTACGTGAACGTGTTGCTGGACGAGCTCCCCACTTCAGTGAAGGAACACGAGTCGATCACCGCCGCCATCGCGAAGGGTGATCGCCACGGCGCGCAGCACGCCGTGGAGACGAACTGGCAGAACGCCGCCGTGCGCTTGTCGAACGTGATCGCCGAGCACGGAGAGCGCGGCAGTTGGCACTTGTGGGGCGGAGACGGAAGCGCGGACAGCAACGGCGCGCGTCCCTCCGACCGCCGCTCCTAGACGACGTCGTCGTACCGGCGGCGTCGCCGTCGCCGTGCAGGCATACCAAAGCTGTACACCGCCGCGCCTCCGCGCGGCCGCCCTTCTCTCCGGAGATCGCATGTCACGCCGACTCGTTCCGTTCGCCGCCGCGGCCGCCCTTCTCGCCGCCTCGGGCGCCGCCGCTCAAGGCACCCGTTTGCTTCGCCATCCGGCCATCAACGGCAACGCGGTCGCCTTCGAATACGGCGGCGACCTGTGGATCACGACGCGCGCCGGCGGCCCGGCACGCCGGCTCACCGCGACGCCCGACGTCGAGACGGATCCGCACTTCTCTCCCGACGGATCGCACATCGCGTTCAGCCGTACGTCGAACGGCAACACCGACGTCTACGTCGTGCCGGCGGCCGGCGGTGAACCGACCCGCCTCACGTTCCACCCGGGAAACGATCGCGCCCGCGGATGGACGCCCGACGGAAAGCGCGTCGTCTTCGCCAGCGACCGTGCGAGCGCGCCGCAATCCTCGTATTTCCGGATGTTCACCGTCCCGGCCGCCGGCGGCTTCGAGGAAGCTCTCCCGATGCCGCGCGCATTCACCGGCACGCACTCGCCGGACGGAGCGCGCCTCGCGTTCGAAGAAATCTCGACGGCGTTCATTCCCGATTGGTACGAGACGAGCATGTGGCGCCACTATCGCGGCGGCCGCGTGCACCCGATCAGCATCATCGACCTGGCGACCTCCTCCGTCGAGAAACTGCCGTGGCAGAACAGCAACGACAGCGATCCGATGTGGATCGGCAACACGGTGTATTTCCTGTCCGACCGCAACTACACCCGCAACCTTTTCTCGTACAACCTCGCCACAAAGAAGCTCGAGCAGCTGACGCACCACGACGACGCCGACGTCATGACCGCGTCCGCCGGGTCCGACGCGATCGTCTACGAGCAGAACGGCGTCATTCACCTCTTCGACATCAAGACGGGTCAATCCAAGGCGCTCACGATCGACGTCGTCGGCGACTTCCCCTGGGCCAGGCCGCAGTTCAAACGCGTCGCGAGCATGATCCGCGACGCGAGCCTCTCGCCCACCGGCGTGCGCGCGGCGTTCGAAGCGCGCGGCGACATCTTCACGGTTCCGGCCGACAAGGGTGATTGGCGGAACCTGACGAAATCGCCGGGCGCGCACGATCGAAACCCGGTGTGGTCCCCCGATGGCGGGCAGCTCGCGTGGCTCTCCGACGCGAAGGGCGACGACCAGCTCATGATCGCCGACCAGTCGGGCCTCAGCATCCCGCGCGCGATTCCGCTCCCCGGCTCGGGCTATTTCTCGGAGCTCGACTGGTCGCCGAACGGAAAGATGCTGCTCGTCGACGACAACCATCTGAATCTGTGGACCGTGGACGTCGCGACGGGCAAGGCGACGAAGCTCGACGAGGACGAGTACAACACGCCGGGCCGAAGCTTCCAGGCGACGTGGTCGCCGGACTCGCGATGGATCGCGTACACGAAGAGCCTCGACAGCCACATGCGCGCCGTCTTCGTGCGCTCGCTCGCCGAGCAGCAATCGCGGCAACTCACCGACGCGCTCGCCGACGCAACGTCGCCGAGCTTCGACGCGAGCGGGAAGTACCTCTACTTCCTCGCCAGCACAGACTACGGCCCGCGGTCTGGTTGGGTCGAGATGAGCGCCGTCGATCGCCCGTCTCGGCGCTCGGTGTATCTCGCGGTGCTCAACGCGAACGACCCGTCGCCGCTCCTGCCCGAGACGGGTGACGAACCCGCGGGTGCTCCCGCGCCGCGCGCGAAGCCCGATTCGATTCTGCGTATCGACTTCGCGAACATTGGCCAGCGGATACTCAGCCTCGACGTGCCCGCCGCCGACTACGGCGACCTCGCCGCGGGGCCGGCCGGGATGATCTTCTACTCGGAGACGGTGACCGAAGGCAGCGGCCGAGCCTCAATTCGCCTCCAGCGCTACCAGCTTCGCCTGCCGGGCGCTCCGGCCGCCGGACCCGGGGGGGGCGCGTCGACGTTTCTCGAGGGAATTCGATCGTTCACGCTGTCAGCCGACCGAAAGAAGCTGCTCTACTCCGCCGGCGTCGGCGCGGGCGCGCGCTGGGGCATCGTCCCGACCGCGGGACCGGCGAAGGTCGGCGACGGCGCGATGAACGTCGCCGCGCTCGAGAGCTGGATCGATCCCCGCGCCGAGTGGGCGGAGATCTTCCACGAAGGAATCCGTCAGCAGCGCGAATTCTTCTACGATGCCAAGCTGCACGGGGCGGATTGGAAGACCGTCGAGGCGAAGTACGAGCCGCTCGTCGCATTCGTAAACCATCGCTCCGACCTGAGCTACCTGATGGCGCAGACCGGCGGGGAGCTGGTCGTCGGGCACTCGTACATCACCAGCCCCGGCGACGTGCCGAGCGACGCGCCGGTGAGCGTCGGGCTTCTTGGCGCCGACTACACGGTGGAGAACGGCCACTATCGAATCCATCGCGTCTACACCGGTGAGAACTGGAACCCCGATCTTCGAGCGCCGCTCAGCGCGCCCGGCATCGACGTCAAGGAAGGCGACTATCTGCTCGAGGTGAACGGCCGCCCTGTCGTGCCGCCGACGAACGTGTATTCGGTGTTCGAGGGAACGGCCGGTCATCAGATCGCGATTCGCGTGAACGGCGCGCCGACGACCGAAGGATCGCGCATCGTGACGGTCGTCCCCGTGGCGAGTGAGGACGGACTGCGCACGCGGGCGTGGATCGAAGACAATCGTCGCAAGGTCGACGAGCTTTCGCACGGCAAGCTCGCGTACGTCTGGCTGCCGAACACGTCGATCCCGGGGTACCAGGCGTTCACGCGCTACTTCTACTCGCAGCAGGGCAAGGACGGGGCGATCATCGACGAGCGATACAACCACGGCGGGCTCGTCGCCGACTACATCGTGAACGAGCTGGATCGAAAGCCGATGGGTTACTTCGCGATGCGCGACGGCCGCACGTACACGACGCCGGCGGCCGGCATCTACGGTCCCAAGGTGATGATCGTGAACGAATCGGCCGGCTCCGGCGGCGACGCCCTTCCCTACTATTTCCAGATGCGCCACATCGGCCCGCTCGTCGGCACGCGCACGTGGGGCGCGCTCGTCGGCACGACCGGCACGCCTCCGACGATGGACGGCGGCGGCATCACGGCACCGAGCTTAGCGTTCTATGATATGAGCGGACACTGGGCGGTGGAGAATCAGGGCATCACGCCCGAGATCCAGGTCGAGTACTCGGCCGCCGAAGTAGCGAAGGGACACGACCCGCAGTTGGAGCGCGCGGTGCAGGAGGCTTTGAAGCTCTTGGAACAGCATCCGCCGACGCGCGTCGCCCGCCCCGCTCCGATCGACCGCGTCAAACCGCCGCAGCACTAGGGATTGATCTTGGAGGAGAGAATGTCGCTCCAAGCGGGCCGTAACGGGGTGAAACAGACACAAACGGAGGGAACAGACACAAACGAGACTGCAAACAACGTGACATGAGACTAGGGACTTTGGGTGACTGCCTCGAGCTTGTGACCGGCCCGAGGCAGTCCCAGAGATCTTTGTTTTTGCCGTTGCAGTCCCGTTTGTGCCCGTTCAGTCCGTTTGTGTCTGTGTTCAATCGTTGATGCCAGAACGGTTGAGCCGCACGGGAGGTATTCGGGGCTGATCACTGTTTGAGCGCCGTCCCCGGCCCCCAGAGCACCTTGCCGGCCTTCGCGCCGGTGTGCTTGCCGCGGTCGATCGTCACGACGCCGTTCACCAGAACCCACTCGATGCCCGTCGGGAATTCCATCGGCTTCTCGTACGTCGCCTTGTCTTCGATCGTGTCGTAGTCGAAGATCGTCACGTCGGCCCAGTTGCCGACGTCGATCGTTCCGCGATTGGCGAGCCGCATGCGAGCGGCGGGCCAGCCCGTCATCTTGCGGATCGCTTCGGTGAGCGTCAGCACGTTGCGCTGCTTGACGTACTTGGCGATCACGCGCGGGAAGTTGCCGAAGCTGCGCGGGTGCGGCAGGCCGGTCGCGTCGGGCGCGCCGATCTGCGCGACGGCGCCGGCGTCGCTCCCGATGCTCGTCCACGGGAATCGCAGCGCGGTCTCGATGTCGGGTTCGCCCATCATGTGATAGATCGCCATCACGCGTCCGCTGCCTTGCGCGACGAGATCCCACGCCACGTCCGCCGGATCCTTGTTCTGGCCGCGCGCGATCTGCGCGATCGTCTGCTGCTCGTACTTCGCGTTCGCCGGATTCCGCGCGTTGACGAGGACGATTCCCGTCCAGCCGCCGGCCGACTTGATGATGTTCCACCACCCTTCGGAACCCGTTTCGACCTCGCGCTTGAGACGGGCGCGGATTTGAGGGTTCGCTAAACGCGCCTTGAGGGAGTCCGTGCCGCCCTCCTGCGCCCAACTCGGGATCGTCGCCTCGAGCCCCGTGCCGCCGGCCGTGTAGACGTACATGTCCGCGGCGATGTCGTCGCCTCGCGCGCGCGCCGCGTCGACGACAAGGCGCACCGAATCCATCAACACGCCCCACCCAGGCTGGTACGCGACCTTGAGATGGAAGATCTCGGCGGGGAGTCCGGCCTTCTCGCTGATCGTGACGAGCTCGTTGATCGCGCCGATCACGCCCTGCCCTTCGTCGCGCATGTGGCTCGCGTACGTGCCGCCGTATTTCGCGGCCGCCCTCGCGACCTCGACCAACTCGTCGGTGGTTGAGTAGCTCGACGGCGGATAGATGAGGGCCGTCGTCATCCCCATCGCGCCGCCTTGCATCGCGGTGTCCATGATCGCGCGCATGCGGTCCAACTCGGCCGCGCTCGGCTTGCGCGCCGACATTCCCAGTACGGCGACGCGCGCCTGCGTCTCGCTGAAGTAGCTGCCGAAGTTGATGCTGATCCCTTGGCGCTCGAGCGTCGTGAAATACTCGGCGACGCGGCCCGCGGGCACCGGCGTGCCGCCTTCTCCGCCGATCGCCGTCGTCACGCCCTCGCGCAGCTTGTTTTCGGCGAGGCCGTTGCGCGGAAGGACGGCGCCCGACTGATCCATCATGTCGATCCAGCCCGGGCTCACGTATTTGCCGGCGGCGTCGATCTCCGTTCGCCCGCGCGACGTGACCTTGCCGATCTTCGCGAAGCGGCCGTCCTTGATCGCGACGTCGGCGAAGACGGTCGGGTTGCCCTTTCCATCCAGAATGCAGCCGTTCCGAATCACCACGTCGTATAGCGTGTCGGCCGATGTCGGTGCCGCGACGGATCGGGTTGGACAGCCCGCCACACTCGCCGTTTGAGCGTGCAACGACGACGTTCGCGACGCGACGCCGCACGCGGCCGCGGCAACAACCGTCCACGCGCGTCGCGCGCGATGCGTCATCGACGCACTCGCGCGAACGCGATCCCCGCGATGCGAACCGCCGAGATACCGCCGGCGCCGTCGGGCGTGAACGTCAGCGCGATTTGATCGCGCGGATTCGCGGCGTGCGTTCGGAAGGAGTCGACGTCCCAGTGATCCAGCTCCGCTTCCGGGTCGGTGACGACGCGCGCGCGCAGCTTGCCGTTCGCATTCGTGACGGTGACCGTGCCGTACGCCGAATCGACGAACGTGCCGGCGTACTTCTCGATCGCGACCGACGCCGGGCGCTCCACGTGCTGCGCCGCTTGCACCACCGGGCCGCCACTCTGCCGCAGGCGAGCGAACAGCGCGCTGACCTCGGCGCTCCAGTCTCGCGCCGGGCCGCCGTTGTACAGATCGAACGCGCGATACATGAGCGCGTGCCGCAGCTCGGCGTGATCGAGGTTCTCGAGGACGTAAACGCCCAGATGCTCGTTCGGCATCAGGCCGATGATCGCGCACATCCCGTCGATGCTGCCGGTGTGCATCCACACTTGCTGGCCGGCGTAGTCCTGAATGAACCAGCCGAAGCCGTAGCTGAAGAAGTCGGGCCGCGAAAGCTGAAGCGCCGGGTATTCCTCCATCGGCGCTTCGATCTGCGGCGTGATCAGCTCACGAAACGTCGACGCCTTGATGAGGCGCTTGGACCCGACGCGGCCGCTGTCGAGCACGAATCGCATCCACTTCGACATGTCGCTCACGCTCGACCACACCGAGCCGGCCGGCGCGATGGCATCGGTGCGACCGCATCGGAACGACCCGAATGGAATCGCTGATCGCGTAGTGCGGCACGGCGACGTTCGGTTTGCCGCCGATCTCGGACACGAGCGCTTCGGTCTCGTTCATGCCGAGCGGCGCGAAGATGCGCGAACGAACGAACGCCTCCCACGACATTCCGGACGCGCGTTCGACGATCGTTCCGCTCAACGCATACATCACGTTCTGGTACGACCAGTCGAGCGGAACGACGACTCCGGCTTCATGTACCGCAGCCGTGAATGATCTCCGACATCGTGTACGTGCCAGCGGACCCAGAAGAGGTCCGTGCCCGGCAGCCCGCTGCGGTGCGTGAGCAGGTCGCGGATGGTGAGCTCGCGCGTCGCGTACGGATCGTAGAGCTGGAGCTCGGGGATGTAGTCGGTGACGTGATCGTCCCAGTGCAGCTTCCCGTCATCGACGAGCATGGCGAGCGACGCGGACGTCATCGCCTTCGTCGTCGAGCCGATGGCGAACCGCGTGTGCTCGTTCGCCGGCGCGGATTTGCCGATCTCGAGCACGCCATAGCCTTTCGCGAAGACGAGCGAGTCGTCCTTCACGATCGCGATCGCGAGTGCCGGCACTGTGCCAATCGTGCGCGGCCTGCGCGACGTAGCGATCGAATGCCGCCAGATCGGGCGCGCGTGGTGCCTTCTGCCCGCCCGCCAGCCGCCAGAGGAAGCGTCGCGAGCGCGGCGATCGAGGAACGCGTCATTTCGCCATCGGCATTCACCACGGAAACTTGGATATACGACGCGGCGTCGGCGCTCCGGAAGATGCGATGCGTCTGCGCTTTGAAGTCGGAGTCCTTCGCCTGCGAAGATGTTCGGCACGAACGTCTGCGGGTTGCGATCGATGAGCGGGAACCAGCTGCTCTGCACCTGCACCATGATCCGGTGTCCCTTGCGAAACGTGTAGTCTCTGCGTGTGCAGGTCGACGCGTACTCGTCGACGTGATTGGGCGTGATCGGCTCGCGGCTTGCTCGAAGCTCTTGCGGAAGCGGCCGCGGAAGACGTCGTTCGCGACCATGAGCTGGTAGCCAGCCAGCTGTCGGTCGGTTTCGGCCAGTGCTCCGGGTAGACGTCGATCAGCTTGACGACCCAGTCGGCGTCGGAGCCGGTGGTCGACGCGAAGAGGTGCGCCGCGATGTCGCCGGCGATCGTGACGTCCTCGTCGAGCGGGTCGGTCTCCCAGCTCAGCACGTCCGGCCGGTCGTCGACGAACCGCTGATCGTCGACCAACCAGCGCGACCACGTCGACGCCTTGCGCCGTAGGTCGGCAGGATCGGCCGCTGGCGGTACGGCACCGGGTTCGCCGGATCGGAGACGTACGCGTCGAACGGCGTTCGGCCGTCGCTCGGTCGGCGGATCGAACGAGAGCTTGCCGATCCGCCTGCGAAGTAGAGCCGCGACGAGGCGTCACGTCCGGTCTTCGGCGGCCAGCTGTCGATCGCTCTGCCACGTGTTCGCTCCGCGCCTCGAACGTCGTGGCTTCGGGCGAGATCGAGCGTGCCCTTGTCCTTGAGCCAGTACGCGAACCACGGGGCCTGAACATGCTCGCGGATATTCCAGCGACGTCTGCGCTGCCGAAGTCGACGGCCGAGCTTGCCGCCCGTCTGCCCGCTCCAGCCGCCGTGGTTCCACGGGCCGACGACGAGGAAGTTCAGGTGCTTCGTGTCGTGCTTCTCGAGCAGCTCGTAGATCTTGATCGGGCCGTAGAAGTCCTCCTGGTCCCACCAGCCGGCGACGTTCAGCGTCGGCACGGTGACGCTCGATCGAGGTACGGTGACGACCGCCTGCTTCTGCCAGAACGCGTCGTAGTTCGGATGGTCGACGAAGTCGTTCCAGGTCGGGATCTTCCCGTGCAAGTACTTCTCGTTGACGTTCGCCAGCGAGCCCAGCGCGAGGTACCAGTCGTAGGTGTCGGAGCCGTCGAACTGCGAAGGGCGTCGAGCTCCTTGCCGGTCTCCATCATCACGGCGTACTCGAAGCCGTAGCTGAGCCGGAACGCGCCGTTGTGGTGGAAGTCGTCGCCGAGGAACATGTCGGCCGGCGACGCCTGCGGCGAGACGGCCTTGAGCGCGGGATGCGGATCGAGCATGCGCCATCACCGTGAGCCAGCCCGGGATACGAGACGCCCAGCATCCCGACGCGCCCGTTGTTGTGCGGCACGTTCTTGAGCAGCCAGTCGATCGTGTCGTACGTGTCGGTGCTCTCGTCGATCGCCTTCGGATCGCTTCTTGTCGCGCAGCTGGCCGGAGCATCACGAACTGCCCCTCGGACTCGAACCGCCGCGGATGTCCTGGAAGACGAAGATGTAGCCGTCGCGCGCCAGCTCGGCGTACGGTCCGCTGGAACGACGCTTCGCCGCCCTCGATGCCGTACGGCGTGCGGATCATGATGATCGGCAGATTGCCGGCGAAGCCGCGCGGGACGAAGATGTTCGTGTGCAGCTTCACGCCGTCGCGCATGGCGACCATCGTCTCGGTCTTGTCGAACGTCGGGATCGGCGGCGTGCCCTCCGCGGCCGGCTGCTGGCCGGGTAACGCGATCGCGGGCCACGCGAGTCGCGCGAGGACAGCGACCGTGCACGACACGCGAGTGACGACTGTACGAACAGGCATCGGGAGCTCCGTCGAGGGTGGCGGACCCGGCGATTGTACACCAAAGTGGTAGACCGCACAACTGCGGACCGCGGATCAACCCACCGAGAGGGACGTCGAGCGAATCGGGCGCTTGAGGACTTCGGCGATGCGGCCGCTGACCGACTAGCTCGCCGGAATCTCGAATGACAGCCGGTTCGGCCGTCTGGTGGCACCGGAGGTGCGTTGCTCAATCACGGAAAGTGGACCTTCGTCTACCGCGGCGTGCTGCCGCGTGGGGAGGTACGTGATGAGCACGTCAATGATCATAGGAATCATCGTCGCGGTGGCGGTCGTCGCGATCGGCACCGTTTGGTACGCCACAGCGCGCCGTTACCGGACCAGCACGCTTCGCGCGCAGTACGGAAACGAGTACGACCGCACGGTTCGCCACGCGAGCAGCCGGCGTGACGCGGAAGCCGAGCTCGCCAAACGACAGCAACGCGTCGAGAATCTCGACATTCGCCCGCTCCTCGCCGAGCAGCGCGAGCTCTACGAACAACAGTGGCACGACCTTCAGGAATTGTTCGTCGACGATCCCGGCGGAGCGGTGAATCACGCCGATTCGCAGGTGATGGACGTCATGCGAACGCGCGGCTATCCCGTGGCGAATTTCGAGCAGCGCGCCGCGGATCTGTCCGTGCATCACGCGCGCTTCGTGCGGAACTATCGCGCCGCGCGTGACGTCGCCGAGCGCCATCGTCGCGGCGCCGCCACGACGGAGGAGCTTCGACGCGCGATGGTCTACTATCACGAGATGTTCGACGACCTGCTCGGCCCCGAGCCGGCCACTACCGATCGGCCGGTCGAGATGACGGTTGCGCGTGAAGTTGCGCCGCCGGTGCGGCGAACAGCCGGTACGACCGGACCGTCCCACGAGAGACGCGCTTCCGGTCGACGACGAAGTTCGATAGCGAGGTGAAAGGCGCTGCGCGAGCGGTGTTCGCCGGGTCCAAGCCCCGGCTCACCGCTCCCAGCGCCTACCTTCGCGCGCGCTATTCGAACCTCAGCGCCTCGACCGGATCCACCTTCGCCGCCCGCCTCGCCGGCACGTAGCTCGCAACAAGCGCGATCGTCGTCAACAGCACTGCCACGCCGACGAAGCTCACCGGATCGAACGGCGACACGCCGTAGAGCAGCGTCCGCAGGAACCGCGTGACTCCGAGACCGCCGGCCAGACCAATCAGCACACCGAGGCCGCCGAGCATCGCGCCGTGACCGACGATCAGGCGCACTACGTCGCCTCGCTGCGCGCCCAGCGCCACGCGCACGCCGATCTCCTGCGTCCGCTGCGACACGGCGTACGAAATGACGCCGTACACGCCGATCGCGGCGAGCACGACGGCGATGACGGCGAACACGCCGAACAGCTTTCCGTACAGCGCCTGTTGCCAGTACGAGCGCGTGATGCTCGCGTCCATGCTCATCACGCGATACGCCGGCAACAGCGGATCCGCCTGCTTGAGCGCGCCGAGGACGGTATTCGTGATCCTCACCGGATCGCCCTGCGCGCGCACGACGATCGCGGCCGAGGTCCAGCCGCCTTGCCGGTAGGGCATGTAGCCCTGAAGGTCCGGCGTCGAGGTCAACTGCTTGTGCTTGATGTCGGCCGCGACACCGATGATGGTGATCCATCTCCGCGTCGTATCGGTCACGCTGCCGAACCTGAATCGTTTGCCGACCGCGTCTCCCTTTGGCCAGAACTTGTTCGCCATGTACTCGTTGACCACCGCGACGCGTCCGGCGACGCCCGAGTCGGCCCATTCCTGCTGCGTGAACATCCGTCCGCGCCGGAGCGGGATGCGCATCGTCTCCAGGTACTTCGGCGACACCCAACGAATCTCGAGCAGCGGCTCCTGCCCGAGCGGGGTCGGCTGATCCTCGAGCGTGAAGAAGCTGTTGTTGTTGTTTCCGCTCAGCGGAACGTTGTTCGTGATCGATCCGGACAGCACGCCGGGGCGCTGATTCAAATCCGTCAGAAAGCGATCCCAGAAGCCGAACCGCTTGTACGTCGAGTCGTAGCGCGGACCGGTGAGATGTCACGCGCATCGTCAGGAGTCCGTCGGCGTCGAATCCGGGCTTGATGTTCTGGAGACCCAGGAAGCTGCGAATGAGCAGTGCGGCACCGACGAGCAGGACGAGTGAAAGCGCCACCTCGCCGACGACGAGACTGCTCCGGAATCGCTGCCGCGACCGGCCTGCGCTGGCGCCTCGCGCGCCGGAATCGCGCAGCGTCTCGTTGAGGTTCGGGTTCGACGACTGGAGCGCCGGCACGATGCCGAACAGCAGCCCCGTGACGACGGCGACCGCCGCGGTGAAGAGCAGCACTTGTCCATCGATGGTGAAGCGCATCCAGAACGGGATGCCGTTCAGAATGCTGGCCTTGATCCACTGCAGCAGCGCGTACGCGAACGCCACACCCAGCGTCGCCCCGCCGAGCGCGACGAGCACGCTCTCGGTGAGGAGCTGGCGCATCACGCGCCACGCTTCGGCGCCGAGGGCGACGCGCACGGCCATCTCCTTCGACCGCGCCGTCGCCCGGGCGAGCAGCAGGTTGGCCACGTTGGCGCACGCGATGAGGAGCACGAAGCCGACCGCCGCCATCATGATGAGCAGAACCGGGCGGATGTTGCCGACCTGGAAGTCGCGCAGGCTCTGCACGTCGACGCCCCAACCGGTGTTCGACTGCGGGTATTGCGTCTCGAGCGTCGCGGCGATGCGCCGCAGATCCGTCTGCACCTGGTCGCTAGTGACGCTCGGCTTGAGCCGCCCGATCACCTGCCACGAGTGGTTCCCGCGATTCTTCGTCGGGTCCATCTGCATGGTGGTCCAGGCGCGCGCCGAGCTCGGAAACTCGAAATCGGGCGGCATCACGCCGATGATCGTGTTCTTTACTCCGTCGACGAGAATTTCCTTCCCGATGACGTCCGCTCGCCCCGCGAACCGATCGTGCCAGAGCCGGTCGCTCAGGATGATCACGTCCGGCGCGCCGACCCGGTCCTCCTCCTCGCGGAAGTCCCGGCCGAGCGCCGGCGCGATGCCGAGCGTCCGAAACATCGTCCACGACACGTTGCCGCCCGGGACGTACTCGGCGCCGCCGTCGCTCGCCAGGTTGAACGAGGTCCCCGTGTAGATGCCGACGCTGCTGAGCGAGCGATTGTCCGCCTGCCAGCTTCGGAAATTCGGGTACGACACGGTGTTCATGTGCCATCCGCGGGGCGTGTTCGCCTCGCCGATCGCGACAAGCGCGTCGGGATCGCGGTACGGGAACGGCCGCAGCAACATCGCGCGGACGCAGCTGAAGATCGTCGCGTTGACGCCGATGCCCAGCGCGAGGCAGAGGACGGCGGTGATGGTGAACGCCGGCGCCTTGACCAGCGTTCGAATCGCGAAGCGAATGTCCTGGAGCATGAGCGAGCGGTGAGAGGAGGGAGCCGCTCGCTCAGACAGCCGGCGTCAGCGCATGGTTTGCGTGATCGCCTCTAGGACGGACGGTTTTCCAGGATCGACAGGTAGTTCCCGGCCGGGTCCTTGAACCAGGCGATCTTCGGCCCGCCCGTGCGATGGACTCCTTTGTCGTCGGTGGCGATGTCGCCGCCCTTGAATACCTCGAACTTCACCCCGCGATCGGCCAGCTGATCCACGGCCCGATCCACGTCGTCCACGGGAAAGTTCAGGATGGTGAACGTCGCCGGCTCATGGTTCCGCTTTTCGTAGACGAAGACCCGGGTGTCGTCGTCCAGGCGAAGCTCGAGCTGGTCCATCGGCGCGTCCGACACGTCGAGCTCGAGCGTGTCCTGGTAGAACCTCCTCGCTTCTTCGAGGTCGTTCACGGAAAAGCCGGAAAACGGTTTGGCGTGCTCGAACATGGGCGGCTCCTGTGGGGTGTGGGGGTACTGCGCAATCGAGACCCGTGGCCGCCGACGCCCGCAAGTTCCATACACGCCGCTGCGCGGCCGAGAAGGATCTACGAATTGATCCTGCAACGGATTTCGCGGAGCCCCCCTCCAGACAACCTTTTTTCTCTTCCTCGTGTCTACCCCTAGACACTAGGAGGAGACGAATGCCGCTGCTCAAAGGGACGCTCGACCCGCTCGTGCTCAAGACGGTGTCCTGGACGCCGATGCACGCGTTCGAGATCACCACCTGGATCGAGGAACGTTCGGCCGGACGCGTCGCGGTCGACGACGCCGCGCTGCTTCAGGCGCTCCACCGTATGGAAGAGCGGCGGCTGATCGTCGCCGAATGGGGCGTGACGAAGAACGGGCGACGCGCGCGATACTACCGCATCACACCCGCCGGTCGCACGCACCTGCGCGCCGAATCCGCGCGACTCGTCGACCACCTCGACGCCGTCGTCTCGATCCTCGGCGCCAAGTCGGCCAAGTAGCTCCGCCGATGCGCTTCGATTTGAGACCCGGCGTCCGCCGGCTCCTCCGACTGTCACCGAGGACGCGCGCCGCCGCGTGGCGCGACGTCGATGACGAGCTCGACGCGCTCATCGCCAACCGCGTCGAGCACCTCGTCGCACGCGGGATGTTGCCCGACGACGCCCGCGCCGAAGCGATCCGCCGACTCGGCGCGTCGCTGGACGACGCGCGAGACCAACTCCACACGTCCGCCGAACACCGGGAGCGCCGCATGCGATTCGCCGAGTTTCTCGAGAGCGTGATGCAGGACCTTCACTACGCCGCGCGCGGGCTGATTCGTCGTCCGGCGTTCACGACTGTCGCGGTGCTCACGCTCGCCATCGGCGTCGGCGCGACGACGGCGATCTACAGCGCCGTGAACGTCCTGCTCCTTCGCCCGCTTCCATACGCGCGGCCGGACGAGCTGATGAAGCTCTCGCTCGTCGTCCCCTCGCGAGGCGACGAACCGCAACGGGACGGAATGGTGTGGTCGTACCCCAAGTACACCGTGTTTCGTGACGCCCAACACGTCTTCAGCGACTTGGCGATCTACAGCGGCGTGCAGGTCACGCTGACCAGCGGGGACGTCGAGCGCGTTCCGGCCGAGTACGTCAGCGCGACCTATTTGCGCGTGCTCGGGCTCGCGCCGTCGCGCGGCCGCGATTTCGACCGGTCGATCGACGCGCACGCCGGCGCCCCGAACCAGACCATCATCTCGTACGCGCTCTGGCAGCGGCGCTACAACGCCGATCCGTCGATCGTCGGACGTACGGTCGACATCGACCGCCAGGTATGGACGATCATCGGCGTCGGGCCGCGCGATTTCCACGGGCTGTCGGGCCAGGCGGACGTGCTCATGCCGGTGACCACCCAACCCGCGGACGAGTTGGCCCAGCCGCAAAACCATTGGCTCTGGCTCGTCGGGCGCCGCGCACCCGGTGTGACAGAGGCCCAAGCGGCGAGCGCGACGACTGCGCTCGGCATGCGAGTCAGCGAGGCCGTTCCCGACAAGTTCACCAAGGTGCCGTGGGGAGCCAAGGCATCGCCGTTGAACGATTCGCGGCTCGCACCCGCGGCCAAGCAATCTCTGCTCGTCCTGTTCGGCGCCGTCGGTCTCGTTCTGCTCATCGCGTGCGTCAACGTGGCGAACCTCCTGCTCGGACGCGCGAGCGCTCGCAGCCGCGAGATGGCCGTGAGAGTCGCCATCGGGGCCGGCCGTTCGCGGCTCGTTCGACTTCTGCTCACCGAGAGTCTGCTGCTCGCGTTCTTGGGTGCGGTGGCGAGCCTCGCCGTCGCGTGGGCGGGCGTGCATGCTCTCGGGACCATCGATCCATCGACGACGCTGCGGGGTCCGCGCGGTACGACGGTCGGCGCCGTGGCGTTCTCGGCGATCTCGCTCGACTGGAACGCCCTCGCGTTCGCGCTCGTCGTCTCCCTCGTCGTCGGAGTGTTGTTCGGCCTCGCTCCGGCGCTCGGCGCCGCGCGCGATTCGATGACGGGCGCCCTCAAGGGGGATCGCGTCGTGCGAGGCGCCGCGGGCACGGGCCGGCGCGCGCTCGTCGTCGCCGAGGTGGCGCTCGCGCTCGTGCTGCTGGCGGGATCCGGTCTGATGATCCGCAGCCTCGCCAATCTGCTTTCGATCGACACCGGTTTCGACTCGCGCAACGTGCTCACGTTCCGGCTCACCTTGCCGCCCGGAACGATGAGCCGCGACTCGATGCCCGGTTTCTACTCGCAGATTCTCGACCGCGTGCGCGCGGTCCCAGGTGTCAGCGACGCGGCGTTGGACAACTGCGCGCCGAGCGGCGGCTGGTGCAACCGCACCGGACTTCGACGATTCGACGTGCCCGGTTCCGACATCATGCACTCGCCCCTCATCGGCGTCGACTGGGTGACCTCGAACTGGTTCTCGGTGATGCGCGTGCCGTTGAAGCGCGGCCGCATGTTCGGAGCAAGCGATCGTCCGGACGGACCAAAGGTCATTCTGCTCAACGAGAGCTCGGCGAAGACGTTCTTCGGCACCGACGATCCCATTGGGAAGCACATCGAGCTAGGCCAGGGCGGAATGGAGGACGCCGAGGTGATCGGCATCGTCGGCGACGTTCGCCAACAGCCGGACTCCGCGCCGGGGCCGGTCGCGTACGAGAGCTACGCGCAGTCGCCGCGGGCGGGGATGATCGTGTTCGTGAAGACGGCTCGCGACCCCGGCTCGCTCGGCGCCGAGGTTCGTCGCGCGGTGCACGAGGTCGCGCCTCAACTGCCCGTGTACGACATGCGCACGATGACCGAGCGAACCGCCGCCGCGACGGCACAAGCCCGGTTCCGCGCCGTGCTTCTCGCACTCTTCGCGATCACCGCGCTCGCGCTCGCGGCCGTCGGCATCTACGGCGTGATGTCGCTCGCCGTCACGGCGCGCACGCGTGAGATGGGCATTCGTATCGCCCTCGGCGCGGAGCGCACGCGCGTTCAGCGTTTGGTGATCGGCGAGGGAATTGGGTTGGTGGCCGTGGGCGCCGTGATCGGGCTCGCCGGGGCGCTCGCCGCGACGCGCGTGCTGCGCACGTTTCTGTTCGATCTCACGTCGAGCGATCCGGTCACCTACGTCGCGATCGTCGTCGTGCTCGGCGGCGCGGCGATCCTGGCGAGCTGGATTCCGGCGCGGAGAGCGTCGCGGGTGGATCCGGTGGTGGCGCTGCGAGCGGAATAGAGCTTACGGCCGCGAGTAGGTCAGAGCCCCGCCGAGCATCCGTGCCGGCGGGGCCAGCCGGTGAAGTTCTCCGGGACGGTCGTCGCGCAGATGCTCGACGCGAACGTCGAGTGACGTGAGCACGTCGGCGATGATGCGGCGGTGGCAACGCCACCATAGGATCTCGGCGCACATGATCGCGGTGCGAAGGCCGCCGGCGATCATCATCAGTTCGAAGAGCCCGTCGTCGAACTCCTCGGTCATGGCGTACTCGGCGTAGGCGCGAAACGCGGGAAGGCGCCAGGCCGTGTCTGATGTTCGGACGGACGCTCGGCGGCGACCGCCGAGCGCAGGAATCGAGCGGTAGTCGATGCGGCGTTTCGCGAGACCCTGTTCGAGCGCATCGGAGTTGAACTGCGGTAGCCGTCGCGATCCGGGGAAGCGGCGGACGTCGACGATCGCTTCGATGGAGTGCGCGTCCAAGACGGCGATGAAGTCGTCGAGCGAGCGGGTCGAATGACCGATGGTCCAGAGGATCATGCAAAGATCCGGTCTTGATCACGCCAAAATTGATCCCTTCCAAACCGTCGGGCTGACGCCCGACCGGGCTCATCCAAACTCCCCGGGGCGGCAACACCGTGTCGCGACAGTTGACGCATGCCGACTACGTAATGGTGCCGAAGGCCTACGTCATCTGCCCGATGGGACTGGTCATCCCCCGAAAACATCTTCGTCCGCACCCCTCCTCGGACGCAAGGTGTTTTCGTGCGACTCCCGCTCTCCGTTTCCAAAGCAAGAGAAAAGTCCTGGACGGTCGCTGCCTCTCGTTGCGATCGGCATCATCCTGACGACCTGACACCGGCCGAGCGACGCGAGTACGAAGCGCAGTCGCACGACGATCGTCGGCGCGATTGGCTCGCCGGACGGCAGGCCGCGAAGAAAGCCGTCGCCGCGCACTGCGGCGTTCAGCCGACCCGCATCCGCCTGACGAGTCGGCGAAGGCGCCGCACCAAACGTCCTGCTGCGCGACGACGCGACCTCGCGCGCGATGCCGATTTCGATTTCGATTTCGATCTCGCATTGCGACGGGCTCGGCCTCGCGGCCGTCGCCGATCACCCCGCGCGAGTCGGCGTTGATCTCGAACGCGGCGGCCAAATCGAGCACGAGCATCTGCGGTACTTCCTCTCGCCAGGCGAGTGGCTCGTCGCCGAACGCGCCGGCGCGACCTTCGTCTGGACGCTCAAGGAAGCGGCGTGGAAAGCGCTCCAGCTCAATGACGCGACGCCGTTCTCGGCGCTCCGTCTGGCGATCGACCGCACGTCCACGCTCCGAGGCGTGTGGCTGCACGGCGAGTGGATTCCCGCGGCGGCGCGAAGCTGGCGCTTGTCGCGCGATCTCGTCGCGGCCGCCGTGTACGTCGAATCGAGCCCCGCAATGAGTACGACGCGCGTTGGAATTGCCGGAATCGCGTACGCGTTTCCCGAGCAGCGGCGCTCGCTGCGTGAGTTGGCGCAGCGTGGGCAGCTCGAGAGCGCGCCCGAGCAGCTCGAGGCATTCGGGTTCTCGAGCGTGTACGTCGCCGAGTGCGAGACGCCGTATTCTCTCGCACTCGAGGCGGCGGCTACCGTCATGAGGGAGCAGAACGTCGAGCCGGCCGACGTCGACGTCCTGCTCTACTGCGGCACGCCGGCGGTCGCGTTCGAGGTCGGCGGCGCGGCGCGCGACGCGGGCGCGCACCTGGCGACAACGCGCCGATTCCAGTACCCGGCGACGCGCCTCCAATACGACCTTGGCCTCGAGAGCGCGTCGACCGTCGCCATCGACCAGCTCGCGTGCACGTCGTTGTTCGCCGCCGTCCGCCTGGCGCGCTCCCTCTGCGCGGCAGGCGAAGCTCGTCGCGTGCTGTGCGTCTCGTCCGAGTTCTTTCCCGAAGACGCGGGACGCGAGGCGATTTTCAATTGCACATCGGACGCGGCGTGCGCGCTGATCGTCGAAGCCGATAGCCCGCGCAATCGCATCGTCTCCTCGGCGCAGATCACCAAGGGCTACTACTGGGACTGCGACGCGATGCGGAACGAGATCGTCGCATCGTACTTCCCGACAGCGCGGCACGTGATCGAGGAAGCGCTGCGTCGCGCCGGCTGGAAAGCCGACGACGTGTCGCTCGTGCTTCCCCACAACATCAGCGCGCGCAGCTGGGACATCCTACTCGGCCTGATCGGCATTCCGCGCGAGCGTCTGTGGGACCGCAACATCGCGCGCGTCGGACACACGCTCGCCGGCGACAACTTCATCAACCTGCGCGATGCGCTCGACGACGGCGGCGTGCGCCCCGGCGACCGGCTCCTGCTCTTCGCCTATGGATACGGCGCTCACTGGACGGCGCTCACGGTGGAGGCATGACAATGCCAACACGATGCGTTCTGCTCACTGGCGCGACCGGACTGCTCGGCCGCGACGTCTTGGCCCGGCTCCTCGCGGCGAACGCCAGTACGCGTGTGTTGGTGCTCGTCCGCGACGCCGATCGTTGGATCGCGACCACGCGCACGGTCCGCGGGATCGAGCGCGTCACTCCCGTCATCGGCGATCTCCGCGCCGATGCTCTCGGACTCGACGCGTGGGCGCGACAACAGGTGCGCCGAAGCGTGACCGCAGTCGTCCATCTCGCCGCCGACACGAAGTTCTCGCGGCCGCTCGATGAGGCTCGCGCCGTGAACACCGCCGGCACCATGCGCGTGCTCGAGGTGGCGGCCGAATGCGCGACGCCCGTGCGGTTCGCGCACGTGAGCACCGCGTTCGTCGCCGGAAAACGCGTCGGCGTCATCGGAGAAGACGAATCGACGCACAACGCCGGGTGGGCGAACGCGTACGAGCAGTCGAAGTACGAAGCGGAGGCGCTGGTGCGAGCTCACGCCGGCGACTGGACGATCCTTCGATCGAGCACGGTCGTGTGCGACGACATCGGCGGCGGCGTGACGCAGTTGAACGCGGTGCATCGCGCGCTGCAACTGTATCGCAACGGTCTCGCGGCGATGATGCCGGGCGTCGCCGGTTCGACGGTCGACGCGGTCACGACGGAATACGTCGGTGAAGCTATCGCCCGCCTCGCGCTCGACGACGATCTGCATCGTCGATCGGTGCACCTGTGCGCGGGGGCCGGTGCCCTGCCGCTGCAAGAGCTGCTCGAGATCACGTGGGAACGTTGGTCCGCGCTCGACCCGGCGTGGCGACGGCGCGGCACTCCGCGGCCGGCGCTCGCCGACCTGCGGACGTACGCGCTGTTCGAGCGGTCGATCGAAGAGATCGGCGATTCCTCGCTCAAGCGCGTCATGCGCGCCCTCTCGCACTTCGCTCCGCAACTCGCGCTGCCGAAACGCTTCGAGACCAGCACCGCTGACGCGCTGCTCGGTGCTCCCGCTCCCGCCGTCCGCGACTTCTGGATTCCGATGATCGACAACCTGGTCGCGACGAATTGGGGCGGCGCCGCGAGGAGGGCCGCATGAGTCTACGACTCGACGCCGAGGCCTTCGTGCCGCGCACGGTGGAATGGATCAACCGGACGCTCGTTCCGGCCGGCGTCACCGTGGATGCCGACACGCCGCTCTTCGCGACTGGGCTGATCAACTCCATTCGCATTCTCAAGCTCATCGCATGGACGGAACACCTCACTGGCCGGCGCATTCCCGACACGGCGATTCGCATGGACAACTTTCGCACTGTACGACGCATCGCCGACGTCTTCTGCGCAACTCAGACCGTGGAAGGCTCCGATGTGGCGGCATAGCGAGCTCCTTCGCACGTTGAGATCGCGCGGCGAGGTCTGGGACGTCGCTCCCGGAGTCACCGGCTTGCGCGGCGACACGGCCCGTCTCTTCGCGGCGCTCGAGCGACGCATCGCCGAGGTATGCCTTGGCGAGACGACCGACGAGTGGCGCGTTCCGCCGGCAATCGACTTCGCGACGCTTTCGCGCGCCGACTACTTCGCGTCGCTGCCACAGTGGCTGACGCTCGCATCTCACTTGAGCGGCCGCGAGGACGTCTTGCTGCGCGTCGCCGAGCATCCTGAGCCCGCGTTAGCGGTTCGCGATGCGGCGACTCCGCCGATCGTCGCGCTGAATCCGGCCGTTTGCTATCACGTCTACGCGGGCCTCGCCGGCCAGATCGTGCACGGTCCCCGACTCGTGACCGCGCAGTCTGGTTGTTGGCGCCACGAGGGCGCGCGGCACGGCTCACTCGAGCGCGGGTGGGCGTTCACGATGCGCGAGGTCGTTTTCGTCGGAGACGAGACCGATGCGCGGGCCTTCCTGCGGCGCGCGTCGGAGCGGGCCACGCAGTTGGCCAGCTGCCTCGGCCTCGATTCGGCAATCGCGCCGGCGACGGACCCGTTCTTCGCCCCGACCGCGCGCGCAAAGCAACTCGTGCAGCGACTCAAGGCGCTCAAGCACGAGTTGCTCCTCCCCATCGGCGACGGTCCCGTCCCCGCCCGCACGACCGCCGCGGCATCGTTCAACCTGCACGACACGTTCTTCGGCGAGGCGTTCCGCATCCGGCTCCCGGACGGCCGCCCCGCGACGACCGCGTGCATGGCCTTCGGCCTCGAGCGTTGGACGCTCGCGTTCCTCGCCGCGCACGGCCCCGACGCCGCGCATTGGCCGACGCTTCACGTGCTCGGCGAACTGCCGGAGGTGAGCCATGTCTGACACGATCCTGACGACCAGCGCGCTCTACGCACGCCACGCACGCGCCGCTGACAGAGCCACGTGGTCCGTCGAGCGCGACATCGATTGGAAGGCGATCGACGCGCGGACTGCCCTCGCGCAGCCCGACATTCTCGCCAAGCTCCGCGACGCGGCGCTCATCGAGTCGTTCCATCCCGTGAACCTGTCGCGGCTGATCCGCCTCACCTGGGACGACATCGACGCCGGCGTAGTGTTCTCGCTCGAGATGTTCGAAGGGTTCAAGCATTTTCACGCGCTGCGGCTCTATCTCGGCGCCGTCGGCTACGAACCCGCGATCACCGACGAGGACCTCCGCTCGATCCGCGCGCACGCCGAGCGCGGAGACCTCGACCCGGCCGACCCGATGACGCCACTCGTCGAGTTCATGCTCAGCGAGCATCTCGCCGCGTATTTCTTCCGGCGCCTGAGCGAACAGTCGCATGAGCCGCAGCTCGCCGCGATGCTCGAGTTGATCGCGGCAGACGAGGTCCGCCACGCCCAATCCGCGTCCGACCTGGTCGCCAAGCGTCTCGCGGCCCATCCCGAGCTCAAGTCGGACGTGCTCCGCGCGGCGACCACGTTCAAGCACTACGGCACCGAAGCGGTGGGAGAGGTTCCCGTCGCCATGGAAGGCGACGACGTCGCGATCCGGACATTCGCCGCGCGCATCGAACGGCTGTGCGGCACGCGCATCGTCGATCATCTGAAAACCGAGATGGAGCTGTGACCATGGAAATCAGCGAACGTGAGCTCACGACGCTCAACTTCTATCGCGCCTCCGAGCTGCAGGGCGGCCTGATCCTCGGCCGGCTCGTCGAGCACGTGCGAGACCCGGAGCTCATCCTCCGTCTCACGGAGCACAGCGCCGAGGAGGTCATGCACGCGCAACTCTGGACCGAGACCATCGTCGCGCTCGGCGGCCGTCCTCGTCCGACGTCGGACACCTATCAGTCGCGGTACGCGTCGGCGATCGGCACGCCGAGTTCGCTCCTCGAAGTGCTCGCCCTGACCCAAGTGTTCGAGCGCGGCGTCTACCGGCACTTCGTGCGTCACCTTCGGCGGCCGGGCACGCATCCGTACGTGCAGGCGACATTGCGTCGCATGCTCGACGACGAACGCGGCCACCTCTCGTGGGTGCAGGAGTGGCTCGCGCGACAGACGGGATCTCGACGCTCGGCGATTCCCGCGCTCATGCGCCGATACACGGAAGTCGACGCGCTGATTCACGAGCAGTTGCGGCGCGACTACGAATGGGACGACCTCGCATGCGCGTCCTGACGGAGCCGCACCAGGGTGCGGCGCAATGTATCGATCGGATCTCGCTTCCCGGCGCGATCGACGACCGCCTCTATTTCGCGCAGGTCCGTGAGGATCCGCTCCTCGAGATCGAGGCGCTCGCTCCCGGCGCCGACGACTCGCTCGTCGTCGTGGGCTCGGGCGGGTGCACAGCGCTCTCGCTAGTAGCCGCGGGTGCCGGCCGAGTCGCGTCGGTGGACCTCAACCGCTCGCAGAATCACCTCATCGAGCTCAAGCTCGCCGCGGTAGCATCGCTTCCATACGATGCGCTGCTCGGCGCGCTCGGCGGCTCGAAGTCGCCGCGCGCCGAACGTGTCGACGCGTACGCTGCGCTCCGACGTCGACTCTCGCCGGCCGCGCGTGGCTACTGGGACGCGCGTCGCTCGACGATCGAGCGCGGCGTGCTCGACGCGGGCGTGACTGAACGATTCATCCGCGGCGTCGTGACCGCGCTTCAGCTCTTCGTCCACCCGCGCTCACGCATCGAACGACTCCTCGCCTGCTCGTCCATCGACGAGCAGAGGGAGCTCTTCGAGCGCGAGTGGGACACGCTTCGCTGGCGCGCCTTCTTCCGGGTTCTGTTGAATCGCGTCGTGTTTCGCCGCGCGTACGACCCTGCGTTCTTCGCGCATCTCGAGCAACCCAGCTTCGCCGCGCACTTTCGGTCGCGCGCCGAGCATACGCTGACGCGGCTGAGCGTGCGCGACAACTACTTCCTGCATCAGATGCTGACGGGTTCGTATCCAGCGCCCGAGTGGAATGGCGTACCGCCGTACCTCAGCGAAGCCGGGAGCCGCGCCATCGCCGACGCAAGCGACGCATTGACGCTCGTCGACGGCTCGGTCACCGAATACCTGAAGACCTTGCCCGACGCCAGCGTGTCCGGCTTCGCGCTGTCGAACATCTGCGAGTGGCTCGCACCCGCCGCGATCGACGAGCTGTTCGCCCAGGTCGTGCGCACCGCGCGCCCGCACGCGGGTCTCTGTTTCCGGAACTTCGTCGGCTGGACCGAGGTGCCCGACCGGTGGCGCGCGTTCGTCGTCGAGGACAGGGCGCTCGGCGAGCGGTTGATCGCGCGCGACAGATCCGTGGTGCAGCGGCGCATCGCCGCCTGCCGGGTGAACGGCGGAGGGCGACCATGACTCTGCCGATGACAGCCACGATGGCTCGCCCGGCGATTCAGGTCCGAGATGCGCGTACCGACGACAATGCCTCGCTGATCGCGCTCGCCACGGCGTGTCCGATGGAAGGCGACATCGCACTCGCCGTCTCCCGCGAACCCGACTTCTTCGCGCTCAACCGGCTCGAGGGAGCGCGGTGGCGCGTCGGCGTCGTCGAGTGGCGGTCTCTCCCCGACCGAATCGCCGGATGCGTCATGGGCGCCGCGCGTAACGCGTACGTTCGAGGCCAGTCCCGCGACACGCTGTACGCGGGTGACCTCAAGGTGCACCCGGCGACGCGCGGCGTCGGCGTCGCGGACGCGCTTACCGAATGGGTCGTCGACGTGCTCGCCGATCTGGGCGGCGACGACGCGCCGATGCTCGTCACCGTCCTCGCGGGCAATCGCGCGATGGAGCGACGAACCGATGGACGCGGCGGCGCGGCGGCGTTCACGCGCTTCGCCACGATTCGCGCTTTCTCGATTCCACTTCTCTGGCCGCGATCCGATAGTCCCCGGGGTGACATCCGTGTATCGCTCGCGACGAGCTCCGACATCGGCGAGATGGCGGAGCTCTGGGGACGAGTTGCGCCGGGGCGCCAGTTCGCGCCCGTTTTGGACGCCGACTCGATGAGCGCCTGGATTGCCGACGCGCCCGGGCTCGACGTCGGCGACTATCGCGTCGCGCGCGGCTGCGATGGCCGAATTCTTGGATTCGTCGCGTGGTGGGATCAAACCATCTTCAAGCAGTCGCGCGTGTTGCGCTACTCGCCGCGGCTCGCCGCCGCGCGCGCGGCGCTCAACGGGTTGGCGAGACTCACCAGCGGCGTTCGTTTGCCGAGCGTCGGTGAGCCGCTGCGCTACCGCACCGCGCTGCACGTCTGCGTTCCATCCGGGCGGCCCGACGTTCTGCGCGCGCTGGTGCGCGCGAGTTGCGCCGAGCTGCGCGCGGAGCATTACGCGTTCGCGACGATCGGCCTCGACACGCGCGACCCATTGTGCGCGGCGTTGGCGGGTCTTGCTGCTCAGCCGACGGACGTCAACGCGTACGTGCTCACGCCCGGAGGACCGTACGCCGGCCCGCGCGCTCGACGATCGTCCCCTTCACTACGAGATCGCCCTCGTATGACAACACGCCGCAAGAAGCTGGGCCGCATCGGCTACTGGTCGAGGCTCTACGGCACGCTGCGACGAGCCAACCGATCGTACTCGCTCGACGAGGACATGGCGCGCTCGCCGTTCCCGAGGGTGATCCAACTGCAGACGATCAACGCCTGCCAGGCCGCGTGCAAGATGTGCCCCTACCCGGCGTTCAAGGACGTGTTCGCGCGCGGGCGCATGGACGACGCGCTCTTCGACAGGATCACCGACGAGATCGCGCGCCACCCGGAAGTCGAGACGTTCGTGCCGATGCTCCAGAATGAGCCCTTCCTCGACAAGCACATCTTCGAGAGGATCGCGCGCTTCAAAGCGCGCACGGCCGGCCGAGTGAGCGTCGAGCTGGTGACGAATGGCGCGCTCCTCACCGACGAACACATCGCGCGGCTGCGCGACGCCGAGCTCGACGTCCTCGACATCAGCCTCGATGCGCTGAGCCGGGAGGTCTATGAGAAGATTCGCGTTGGCCTCGACTACGATACGGTGTTGGCCGGCGTCGAGCGCGTCATCGCGGCGGATCTTCCCGGAACGAGCGTGTTCGTGCGGCTCGTCCGCCAGCGCGACAACGCCCACGAGGTGCGGGCGTTCGCCGGCCGTTGGCGAAAGCGCGGCGTTCCCGTCTTCATCTACGACGTCACAAACCGGACCGGCGCACTCCCGCAATTCGACGACACGATCCGCCCGCCCCATGAATCGGCCCTCGGCTCGATCGTCGAGAACACGAAACGGGGCGCGTCGCGCGCGTGGCTCGGGCATTGTCCGATCCCATTCGCGTCCGCAAGCATCCTGCACAACGGCGACGTGTTGATGTGCACGCACGACTGGGCGCGCGAAGAGGTCATCGGCAATGTGCGCGACCGCACCCTCGCCGAGCTGTGGAACGGCGAGCGGATGCGGGAGATCCGCGCCCTGATCAGCGAGCGGCGCTACGAAGCGATTCCCGCCTGCCGCGAATGTTCGCTCTGGCGCGATGGCTGGTTCTGAGGGATCGATCGCGCGAACGATCGTACGACGCCGCCGGGTGATCCTCGCGGCGTGGATCGTCGTCTGCGTCGCGCTCGTCCCGGCGGCACGAAGCATCGAGTCGGTTCTGAGCGTCGCGGCTCGGATCGACGGAAGCGAGTCGGCGAGGGTGGACAACCAGTTGGCCCAGCGCTTCCGCTCGCCCTTCGCCCACTCGGTGGTGCTCGTCGCTACGGGTCTGCCGTCTCCGACCTCGGCGACCGGCGAACGGGCGCTCGGCGCGCTCGTCAGCGCGCTGAAATCCGCGCCGGGAGTGACGGGCGTGATCTCGTACCTCGACGGCCGAGAGCCTCTCATGGCCGCCGACTCCGGCGTCGACGCGACCTTCGTGGTCGTCGGACTGGAAGGCCCTCGTCCCGACGCGCGGCTCGAGCCGCTGCGCGAAGCCACGCGGCACCTCGAGCGCGCAATGCGAGGCGACTACCCGCGCATCGCGCTCCGCTGGACCGGCGAGACGGCGCTCAACGCCGATTTGCGGCACGCCAGCGCCGCCGACGCGCAGGGCGCCGAGCTGCGCGCGCTGCCCGTGACGTTGATTCTCCTTCTCGTGGCGTTCGGCGCGCTGGCCGCGGCGCTCTTGCCGATCGCCGCCGGGATGCTCGCGATCGGCATCTCGATGGGATTGGCGAGCGTCGTCGCGCACGCTTGGTCGCTGTCGATCCTGCTGCAGAACGTCGTGACAATGATCGGCCTCGGACTCGGCATCGACTACTCGCTGCTCATGGTTGGGCGATTCCGCGACGAGTTGCGCTTGGGACGTGACCGCGCGCTGGCCGCGGCGGAAGCGCTGCGCCACGCCGGGCCGACGATCGCTCTCTCAGGCTTGGCCGTGGCGATCGGCTTCGGCGCGCTCGCGACGACGCCGGTGAACGAGCTGCGATCTGTCGCGATCGGCGGACTTCTGGTGACCGGCGTCTCGATTCTGATATCGACGACGCTTTTGCCGGGTCTTCTCGCGGAGTTGGGAGCGCGCATCGACCTCGGACGAGTCCCCAACATTCCGAGAGGGCGCGCGCATCCGCGGTGGAACCGATGGGCCGACGCGGTCACGCGCCATCCCCTTCGCGTTCTCGCGATATGCGGATTGCCCATGTGCGCGTTGGCCTGGCAGTCGCGCCGCCTCAGCATCGACCTCCCGCGCGGCGACTGGCTTCCGAAGGAGATGGAGTCGGCCGTCGCGATGCGCTCGCTGCAGTCGATGGGTCGCGGTTCTGTCGTCAACACGATTCGCCTCACACTCGAGTTTCCGCCCGGCGTGTCGGCGCTCGACGACGCCGGTTGGACGGCGACGACGCGGGTCGCGCGCTGGCTCGTCGCAGACTCGGCGGTCCAGCGCGTTCGCTCGCTGCCGGGGCTCGTCGCGCCGATGGGCACGTTCATTCCGCGCGACACGCTCGTGTCGATGCTGCCCTCGGCGGTGCGTCGATCTTTCATGAGCGAGGATGGCCGCGTCGCGCTGCTCGAGGTCATCCCGCGTGAGACTTCGAGCCCGCGGGAGTTGTCGACCCTCGTTCGTCGATTGCGCTCGGCGGACACGGTGCTCGTGTCGCACGCCGGCCGAGCGACGCTGCTTGTCGGCGGACTCCCGGCGTTCAACTACGATTACGAACACGCCGTCGCCGGACGATTGACGTACGTCGTCGCGCTCGTCGTCGGCGCGACGTTCATCGTGCTCGCGCTCGGATTTCGTTCGGTGCTCGTGCCGATCAAGGCCATCGCCTTGAACTTGCTCGCCGTGGCGGCGGCGTTCGGCGCGGTGAAGCTCGTGTTTCAGGACGGCGTCGGCGCGTCGGCGCTCGGACTCGCCGGCCCACTCGACGCGATTTTCCCCGCCGTGCCCGTCCTCGTGTTCTGCATCGTGTTCGGCCTGAGCATGGACTACGAAGTTTTTCTCGTGGCGCGGATCCGCGAGGCGCGGGTGGCGGGACTCGGCGAGCGAGAAGCCATCGCGGATGGGTTGTCGCGCACGGGCGGTCTGATCACGAGCGCCGCGGCGATCATGGTCGCGGTGTTCGGCGCGTTCGTGCTCGGCGACTTCCTGTTGATCAAGATGCTCGGCTTCGCGCTTGCCGTCGCCGTGCTGTTGGACGCGACCGTCATGCGGCTCGCGGTGAGCCCGGCGCTGCTCACGTTGGCCGGCCGGTGGAACTGGTGGCCGGGAGACAGTCGGCTGACGTCGCGGCGCGGACGGGTGAGAACGTTCCTCACGAGCCCGCGCCGCCGTCGTTCAGCCCAGACCTAGCGCCAGCGACCCTCGACGTAGAACCAACCGCCGCGGTCACGCTCCCAACGACCAGGCACCCATTCGCGGTATCCGCGCTCGGGAACAACCCAGCGGCCCGAGATCCATTCGTAGTCGTTGCGGCGCCAACCCCAATGACCTGCCACCCACACGTATTCGACGCCCGGCGACGCCGGGACTATTTCGACTCGTTCACGGGGCGGCTCACGCACGACGTACGCAACGCCGAGTCGCGGTCGAGGATTCACGTAGCACGCACCGAGCGCGCTCGTGGCGACGAGACCGGCAACAAGTCGCAGAACTAAGGTTCTTTTCATCTTTTCGCTCCTAAGGTTCTTGCCTGTTCGACGAGTTCCTTAGGGGTGGCGTTAGGGGCTGAAAACGACTCTTAGCGGCACGTTTCGTGGCAGACGTGCGCTGCGTCACACGGGGAGACGACTAACCGCGGCCGCTACGAAACACCATCACGTTCTTCGCGAACCATGGCGAGACCTTCCCCTCCCATTCGCCGCGCCACCGCCGGCTCAGCGGCTCATCCATGCGATAGCCGCGCGTCGCGAATTTGGCGATCCAATAGTCGTGCGGCTGCTCGTTTACGTGGTCGAGTCCCCCCTGAGCCGGCGTTGCCGCCGTGAAGACGACCGTGCCCGATTGCGACACGAGCAGCTCGAGGTAGCGGTCCGCGGAGGCAGCCGGCAGGTGCTCCGCGACCTCAGTCGACAGCACGACGTCGTACGCGACGTCGGG
Organism: uncultured Gemmatimonadaceae bacterium; assembly: GCA_963789315.1. Classification (GTDB taxonomy): domain Bacteria; phylum Gemmatimonadota; class Gemmatimonadetes; order Gemmatimonadales; family Gemmatimonadaceae; genus JAQBQB01. The sequence goes on from CAWBKI010000017.1 coordinate 330,884, forward strand.
AGGGCCGAGCCCATTCCGTTCGAGATCGAACCTCTTCACATCGAGGCCGCGCGCGCGACACAGCTTTAGTGCCGTGTCGCTGTACTCGAGTCCGCGCGCGTCGACCCCACGGCGGCGAAACTCGACGAGCATCGCACCGGTTCCGCATCCGACGTCCAACAGCGATCTGGGACGAAGATCGCGAACAACGCATTCCACGATCATCGGCGCGCTTTGACCAGTGGACTCGTCGACCCCGCGGTAGTAGTCGGCGTTGTACATCTCGTCGTGCTGATCGGCAGCGGCGCGCGGAACGTGCTGTTTGAGCCAACCCAGCGCCCGGGATGACCGCGTAGCAGTGCGCAGCGATTCCGGCACCAGATGCCACATCCCTTTCGCCAATCGGTATGGCGTGATCGTCATACTCGCAAAGAGGATTCCGGTCGGGAATCTTGGCAAGACCCGCCCTGGTGGCGTTCCGGTCGGCGTAGCGAGTTCAGGCGGGACTCGCCGCGCGTTTTCGGTGCAGCCGCGCCGGCGACTGGCGCGAAGGCGCGATCGGTCGTACTTCCTATTGAAGCCTTCCAATCCAATTTCGGGGACTCCATGGCTCGCCGCGCGATACCGAGATCGATCATCCTGCTCGCCGTGCTCAGCGCGGCGTGCGCAACGAGGAAACCGTCGTCGCCGGCGCCGGTTCAAGCCGGATCGCACGACATGTCCCCGTCGTCAGCTCACGACATGTCCGGCCACGACATGTCGGCCATGGGCTCGCACTCGACCACCGAGATGGCGTTCCTCTTTCCCGACGGCGACGACAAGGGCTGGTCGAAGATCGAGAACGGTTCGCAGCACAACATGGCGCCCGAGGTCCCGCTCGCGAAATTGCCCGCGGCGACGCGGATCGAATTGCTGCGCCAGCTCGCGCTCACCATGGACGTCATCAAGAAGTATCCGACGGTCAAGGACGCCGAAGCCGCGGGCTATCGCCGCGCCGGTCCGTTCATCCCAGGACTCGGCACGCACTACGTCGGCGGACGCATGGGAGGAGGCCGCGGCGCCGCGCTCACCGACGACGACATCCTGCATCCATCGACGATCATCTACGTCGGCAACAAGCCGGACTCGCCGATCGCCGGATTCATGTACATCTCGAGCGTGATGGCCGGCGCGCCGGAGCCCGACGGCTTCGCGGGGCCGAACGATCACTGGCACTATCACACCGGCATCTGTCTCGTGCGCGGCGCGAACGGCGCGCAGGAAGCGCTCGGCTTCGACGGCAGCATCACGCAGGACGGATGCAAGGCGAAGAAGGGAAACTGGGTGGCGACCACCCAGTACCTGCTCCACGTGTGGACCGTGCCGGGCTACTCGAATCCGCTCGGCGTGTTCGCCCACGCGAACCCCGCGCTCACCTGCGGCGACGCGACGTACTACACCGACGAACACGACATCACCAATCAGTGCAAGCAGCCGTGATCGCGAACCCGCCGTGGGCCAGCATGTGCCCGGTGACCTCGGTGTCGTGACGATCCTCGGCACTCTTTCCACGATCAGCAACGGATTCATTCTGATCTTGTCCGCGCCCGCGACCGCGTCGCGCTAGTCCGACGCCTACGCCAGGATGTTCACCGCCCGGGCCGCGACGAGCGCCAGCGTGCCGAGCGAGACGGTCGACTCGAGCATCATCAACAACTTCATCCGGGCCGTCAGCGGCATCGTGTCGGTCGGGGAGAACGCCGTCGACGTGTTGAACGAGAGAAAGAGGTAGTCGACGTAGCCCGGTTTTGCGTCGGCACCGACTGTTCCGGCCAGGAGCATCGTCTGCGGAAAGATGAACTCGGATGGTCCCCGGTGATCGCGGCGGTCGAGCCACGGGCCGCCGCGGTCGAGCACCCAGTACCAGACGGAGAAGACGATGACGTTCGTGGCCCAGATGTTCAGCGCATCCAGGAGAAGCGTCCGGCCATCGTGAGTTTGTCCCGCCAGCAACGCGACGATCAGCAGCAGGAGCGATCGCGCGTTGGCGAGGCTGATGATGACGACGAGGACCAGTCCAAGCGTAAGGTTGAGCCGGCGGTGGAGGTTCGCCGATTCCCACTGCCGGCTGGTGTGGGCCCCCCATGCCAGCCGTTCAGCCCGCAGCGTCAGCGCGGTCAGCGGAACCAGTATGATGAGCTCGACGATGGGCGCGAGCCATCGGGTGCCATATCCAAAATCGTGGATCAGGGAGAACTGCAGCGCCACGACGATCGCGACCGCGCCGCGCACGAGCCAGCGGTCGAGCATCTCTGGGTGAACGTCGTCGGACATAGCGCCCGAATCGACGCCAGGACGGCGCGTCCGTCGCTATGGCACTATGGGCGTAGAATGACAGTGTTTCGCGCGGAGGGGTGCCGAAGCGGGATTCGACGACATCATGCCTCCTATATGAGAATTGCCGCGAGGCGCGTTTTACTACCGCGCCGTTACAATGCCGGCGAAAACGCTCCGTCGGGCGACACGATGGGATGCGGGCGTCAAGCGAGCGTCAAGCGTGGTCGCCCAACGAATGAGGTCGGTAGCAAATCGCCGCCCGCGGCAATTAATAGGTAGAGGGACGAGAGAGGAGATTCGCCGCGGCGGCCGCCCAGCGACCCATCGCTCCTCCGGTGGCTCAGGTGCCGCCGACAGACGCGAAATCGCTCGCGTCTCGAGCGCATCTCCCCCGACCGCGATTCAATTCGGCGTCCGCACGCTACGCGCGCGCCACGGCCGGGGCTCAGCCGCGATGACGCGGCCACAACTCAGCGAGTCGCGAATCACACTCGCACCGCCCGACTTCACCTTGCCCGAAACGCGGTTCGCGCGAGCCTCGACTGCGATTCACCCCGAGTTGTCCGTGATTCACTCCGCGGCGTTCGGGATTCACTTCGCAAGATCCGCGATTCACTTCGCACGATCCCGCTCTCAGATCGCGCGATCCGCAGTTCACATCGCACCGGCCCGCTGCGTCGCGACTACGGATCGCACGACAACGATCGCTAACAGCATTGCGTTCGCGGCTGCCCGGGTGAAATAGCATTCGGCCCACGCGCAGTTCGGTCTGACCGACGCTCACGCGGCTGACGACCGCGTCGCGACGAGACGCGACCGCTTGTAGCGCGCCTCAGTCGGGCTCCACGCGCGCGGTTCCGACATCGAACCGCGTTCGCACCGGCCGACTTCCACTTCACCCGATTCACACCCGACTCGAGACGTCTCGCAGTCCCGCACGACGCTCGGCGCGCCATCTGCGCCGAGACGTGCGCCCGGCACATCCGGGGTCACGGGGCGCTCTACCCTCTCGCATCCGGCCGTGTCTCCGAGTTAGGCTGCGTAGACTAGATGGCGAGGAGCCGACTCGGGCTCGTCGCCAGTTGACGTGCGGCGTCGACCGGCACGCATCTTACCATATCCCGCGCACCCCGCTCCGGCACGCAGACCACCCCGAGAACAGCCATGTTCGACGACCTCCGACTCGCCGCACGCGGTCTGCTCCGCGCTCGGGGCCTAGCCGCCGCCGCGGCGCTCTGCTTAGCGCTCGGCATCGGTGGCACTACGATTGTCTACAGCGTCACCGCGGCCCTCGTCCTCCACCCGGTGCCGGCGACGAACCCCATGGGCCTCGTCATGGTCGGCGAAGTACCGCCGGCGCGCCCGGGTCCGGACGACGCCGACATGGCGCCGGCGAACTACGTCGACCTCGCGACGCGGAATCGCAGCTTCAGCGAGCTCGCCGCGTTCACCAACCTCGGCGCCAACCTCACCGGCATCGACGAGCCGGAGCGCATCGACGGATTTCGCGTCACCCCGAGCTACTTCCATCTACTCGGCGTCCGTCCCGCGATGGGCCGTGCGTTCACCGACGAGGACGCGCGCTACACGCTTTCGCCCGACGTAGTCATCATCAGCGACGGACTCTGGCACCGCCGTTTCGGCGCCGACGCCGGAGTCGTCGGGCGCAAGGTGAGCATCAACGACGTCCCTCGCACCATCGTCGGCGTGATGCCCGCCGGCTTCGTCTTCCCGCCGGGCGTCGAACTCTGGACGCCGCTCTCGCTCGCCGGCGACTTCGGGCGCGAGCGCGACGGACGTCTGTTGCTCGGAGTGCTCGCCCGGCTCAAGCCCGGTGTTTCACTTGCCCGTGCGCGTGCCGACGTACACCGCATCATGCAGCAACTGCAACGCGAGTATCCGCAAGACGACGGCAACTGGGACATGCATGTCGAGGATGCGGACGCATTCTACGGACAGCACGCGCGCCCTTTCCTGCTCGCCCAACTCGCGGCCGTGGTGCTCGTGCTCCTCATCGCGTGCGCGAACGTTGCCAACCTGCTCCTCGCCCGCGCCACCACGCGCACGCGCGAAGTCGCCGTGCGCGTCGCCCTCGGCGCGTCGCGCGGGCGTATCGTGCGTTCGCAGCTCACCGAATCGCTGCTGCTCGCGCTCGCGGGCGGGCTGCTCGGTACCCTGCTGGCCGTCTGGGGAATCGAGGCGGTGCGCGCCATGCTCCCCGCCGAACAAGCGAGACTCAATCCAGGATGGACGCGCATGGAGCTGAGCGCGGGAGTGCTCGGCGTCACCGCCGCCGTCTCATTTGTCACCGCGATGCTCGTCGGGCTAGCGCCCGCGTTCGTCGCGAGCGGCGCCGATCCGCGGCAGGCATTGACCGAAGGTGGACGCGGCGCGTCGGAAGGGCGCTCGCGCCACAGGCTTCGCGGACTGCTCGTCGCCGGCGAGATGGCCCTCGCGCTCACGATGCTCGCCGGCACGATCGTGACCGTCCGCGGATTCGAATCGCTCGCCGACGAAGCGCCGGGCTACCGCGTGGACCACGCGCTGACGATGCAGCTCACCGCGCCCATCGCGCGCTACCAGACGACCGCCGACGCCGAGGCCATGTACAATCGCGTGCTCGCCGCCGTGCGGGCCGAGCCGGGCGTGGAGGATGCGGCGTTGTCGACGATGCTGCCGCCCGACTGGGCCAAGGTATGACTCGCGGATCTTTCTCGAGGGTGAGCCGCGCCCGACGCGGAGCGATCCGGCGCGCACACCGCGTTGGCAGATGGCGACGCCCGGCTATTTCGCGACGATGGGCATTCCGCTCGTCCGCGGCCGCGCGTTCACGGAGCACGACGATTCGGCGTCGGCGAGCGCGATCGTCGTGAGCGAGTCGATGGCGCGGGCCTACTGGCCGAACCAAAGCCCGCTCGGCAAGAGAATAGGCTGCGCGTGCGACGACACGACGATGATGACCGTCGTCGGCGTGGCCGGCGACGTGCGCTTCAACCCCAACGCCGGTCCCGCGGTTGCGCCCACATACTACAGCGCTGTCGCGCAGGCGCATCCCTGGCGCACGATGTCGTTGGTCGTCCGCACGAAGGGCGATCCGGCGGCGATGACGCATCGCATCGAGCGCGCGATGGCGAGCGTCGCGCCGACCGTGGCGCCCGGCAGCGTGCTGACGCTCGACCACGTCCAGCGCAGCTCACTCTCTCCGCAGCGGATCACGAGCGAGATGATGGCGGCGTTTGCGATCGTTGCGCTGCTCCTGGCGGCGATCGGCATCCACGGCGTGATGTCGTACACGGTCGCCCAGCGCACGCACGACATCGGCGTCCGCACGGCGCTCGGCGCTCGAGGCGCCGACGTCGTGCGAGGCATTCTCGGTCCGGCGATCCGATTCATTGGGTTCGGCATCGCGGTCGGAGTCGCCGGCGGAGCGTTGATGACGCGCGCGTTGGCGCACCTGCTGACGCAACTCTCGCCGAACGACCCCGTGGCATTCGGTGCGGCGATCGTGGTGCTCGCGGCGGCGGCGCTCGCCGGTGCCTATCTCCCGGCGCGGCGGGCGACGCGGATCGATCCGGCGATCGCCCTGCGACGCGGCATGTAGCGTCCGCAACGACAACCTCGCCGCCGTGTAACGGCGGCCTTGTCGCTATTCAAGAACTCTCGTCGCGGCGGCACGCCGCGCCACAGCGGCCTCGGACCGCGAATTGCCCTCCGTACAGCTTCGGTAGCCACATGGCCACCCGCCGCGTCCGGCCCGTCGCCGCGAGCGGCGTCAGCGTTCGGTTGCGAGGTCATGATGTTCCGCCCGTCTCATGTCGTCGTCGGCGCGCTCGCGCTGATGGCCGCCGCCTGCAGCGACTCCGACAACGTCGTACACACGCTCAATTCGGCGACTGTTCGCCTCGTCAACGACACGGACACGCCGCTTTCGCTCGTCAACGGCGGGGATCCTCGATTCGGTGAGCGTGGGGCTCGTGTTCGGTCAGGCATCGGCGTGCGTATTCGTCGATCTGAACAACAGCCTGAGGCTCACCATCACGGACGGTGCCGGTGCGACGATCGGCTTCACGCCGATCCTGTCCCCGGGCGACAACGTGACTGTCGTCGCGTTCGCCCCGACGGTGGGAAACGTCGCTACCATCGGCAACGTACAGTTTACGACCCTGAACAATCGTTTCGTCTCCGCCATCAACAGCGCGGGACTGCGCTTCTTCAACGGCGTTTCGAGCACCGGCCCGCTCGTCATGCGCCGCAATGGCATCGCTCTCACGCCATTCGTCGCGTTCGGCGCGGCGAGCCGCTTCGTGAGCGTGCCGATCGATTCGGCGTCGATCACGTTCTCCAACCAAGTCTCCACGGTTCTCGACGCGGGACTGATGGCGTTCCCACTCGGTCAGAACTCGACCGTGGTAGTGGGACCGCCCGCCCCCGAGACCGTTCCTCTTCGCTTTTTCACCGTGCAGGGCTGTTGAACACGCAGCGCCGGCGTCAGCCGTTCGGCAGGGAGCTCACGATGATCCGCCTGTCTCATTGCGTCGTCGGCGCGCTGGCGCTGATTGCCGCCGCCTGTAGCGACAACGGCAACTTCGCGCCGTTCAATTCCGCCGCCGTTCGTCTCGTCAACGACACGGACACGCCGATCGTGCTCGTCAACGCCAGCATCCTCGACCCGTCGAGCGTGAGGCTCGGCTTCGGCCAGTCGTCCGCCTGCTTGTCCGTCGATCTATCCAACACGCGCGGACTCGCCGTCACGAACGCAGCGACCGGTGAACAGATCGCCTTCACGCCGAAGCTCACCCCCGGGGGCAACGTGATAGTCGTCGCCTTCGGCGGCACGGTGGGCGACATGCGTTTCGCGTCACTGGACGATCATTTTCTGCCGGCCACGAACGACGCCGGGTTGCGCTTCTTCAACGGCGTGTCGGACAGCGGCCCGCTCCTCATGCAGCGCAACGGCTCTCTCTCACGCCACTCGTCGACTTCGGCACCTCGAGTAGCTTCGTGAGCGTGCCGATCGACTCGGCGTCGATCACGTTCGCCGACCAGTTCTCGATCGTCCTCGACGCCGGCCGGATCGCGTTCCCGCTCGGTCAGAACTCGACCGTGGTGGTGGGCCCACCGGCTCCCGCCGCGACCGTTCCTCTTCGCTTCTTCACCGTGCAGGGCTGTTGACGGCGATCTTCGGTCGCTAGCCGTCGCCGCGTCTGACCGCGGCGTGTGTTTCCCAACGTGAGCACGCGTCCGCGTGACGCGGGCCACGAACGCTCTAACGGGGTCACGGAACGAATTCGAATCGCCCGTGCACCGCCTCCCAGGCCGTTTGGTTCGACCCGAAGCCGACCATGCGACCATCCTCGAGATTCAAGACAACGGTCAGCGTGTGACCTGACGCGGCCAGATACGAGATCACCCACGTCTTCGCGTTCACCTTGTATGCCGCGTATCGCTTTTCGCGCACCGAAGCTCCCTTGTGCGGCCCGTCGACAATCCGCCATGTCACGCTGCCGTCGGCGTGGAACACGTGTTGGATGTTCACCTTCGCCATCGGGCCGTCCTCGAACACCCACGCGATCGTCTTACCGGTCAAGGAATCCATTGCGGCAGCCTCCTGAGTGGCGAGTTGGTTGGACCTTTGCGGCGGCTGGCGATTCGCGACAGGCGACTGCGCGGCGGCAATGGACCCGAAGATCATCAATACGAACGTCTTCATCGCCTTGTCCTCGGTTTTCGTCCTCGGCTTCGAGCTGGCCGGCGACGCGGAGCCGCCTTATCGCTTTCTGACAACATTTTCGATAGCCATCGGCCGGCATCACGGAAGGGTTGGCCAGAGCGAGCCGCGCGGGACAGCACGAAAGCCCCCTCGAGCGTCGCCACGACCGTGACCGCGAACGATCGCCTGGTCCGGTCGTCGGCAAACGGAAGACGGGGCGCGATTGCAGCCACCCAGTCATCGAACGACCGTCGACAGAGGGTGGCTGTCGCCGAGTCGGACGACGTGAGGTCGAGCGTGACCGCTCCGATTGCGCACCCCTTGTCCGCGCCTGAACTCACGAACACGTCCGCGGCGGTGTTGAAGAGCGATCGCACCGCCGTCGCCGCGCTTTGCTTGCCGTCGAAAAACCGCTCCAACAGCCGCACGACCCTCCCGGAGTGGATCCGCAGCGCTTCGCCAATGAGCTGGGATTTGCCGCCGGGAAAGAAGTGATACAGGGAACCGATTGGGGCCCCGCTGCGGGCAACGATCTCCTTGATGCCGCTGCCGGACATTCCCGCTTCACGCAACATCTCTTCCGTCGCGGTGAGAAGGCGGTCACGCGAGGATTCGCCGTCGTTTTGACGCATGTGGCGATTATATAGATCGTTCTAGATGGCGTCAAGGCGTCCTCCCTCGCCGCGCGGACGCCAATCCGCCACCAAAGGCGAGATCGCTGCGACGAACGAACGAAGGTGCCGCAGCGCGCTACGCGAGTCCTTTCACGCGCTTGTAGTACGCGATGTACTCCTTCGGCGTCGACATCGCGATCACCTTCGCGACGGAGGTGAGCTCGAGATCATCGAGCTCCTTGAAGTGGAGACAGCACTTCCCCATGTCGAGCCGCTTCCCGGCTTTCTTGAATGCGTCGACGAGCAGCTTCTCGGAGAACGGCGATGTGTACTTGCCGTTCGAGCTGTCGTACGTGCCCATCAGGTAGAGCGAGTTGTAGCTCTTCTGCGCGCCGAGGCCCACGTAGCAGAGCGGCTGACCGTTGTGCGTGTTGGGGAACTCTTCGAGCGGGATCCCCCAGTTGATCACGCCCCAGTTCATGAACTCTGCGTACCCCTTGGGGATGTGCCTGTGGACGAAGGCGCGGGCCTCTTCGATCACCGCCCGCTTTTCCGGAGTGAGCGAGGCCAGGTAGGCGGCCACGGTGGTTGGGCGAGCGGCCTTCGCCTTCGAGCGTGATTTCCTGGCAGCCATCGACCTGTTCCTCGTGTTCGGGTGCTCCGAGCGGTCCGTGTCGGCTGACGCGCCGTTCGCAGCCTCACTAACGCGTCGAACGAGACCGCTCAAAATCGACAGGAGTTTCGCATAGCCCGGCTGTTTAGCGAGACGCCTGCGCCTCCAGCCGCTGGAGCTCCTTTCGAATCGCCTCGACCTGAGGCTGCAGCGCCGGATCCGCGTCGCGCCGGAGCACGAGGTAACGGCGGTACGAGCGGCTCGCGAGGTCGCGATCCCCCGCCAGCGTGGCAATCCGCCCTTCATCGAGAAGCTGCGCTGTGTAGTAAGTGCTCGGTGCGTTCAGGCTCTCGGTACGACGAATCGCCGCGATCGCACGCGGAACGTCACCCACCGCTTCCCAACCGCGCGCGGCAACGAGATTGCCCAAACCGCCGAGCACACCCTGCGGATCCGCCTTGAGGACCGAGTCAAGGCGCGTCAGCAGCGCACGCGCGTCGGGCCGATGCGTCATCGCGGCGAGTTGTGCGTCGAGCACGAGTTGATAGCGGTCGCGCACGCCGGTGTATCCGCCGGAGTCGGCGTCGAAGGCGATCGCCTGCAAGGCATCCGCGGCCTGCGCGAGCGACTTGGCGTCGCCTCGCCACGCATGGTATTCCGCCGCGGCGCTCAAATCGGACACGGCCCTGATCCGGCCGCGCGGATCTCCCGTCGCCTCGGCGCGTCCCCGCATTTCCAGTGTGCGGGCGAAGTTGCCGACCCCGGCCGAATCCCAATCCCAGAAAATGGCGCCGAGAATGTGATTCGCTTCTCGCGCGACCTGTCCCGGGTTCGCGTTGTCGAGCGCCGCGGCGGACTTCGCCGGGTGCCCAAGATTCCCCTGCAGGATCCAGTCGACCAGCTCGGCTTGCGAGCGATCGTACGGCGTTGCCGCCGACGCCCTCAACGCGACGATGGCGCGGGCCGCGTCGTCCAAGCCGACGCGGCCGGCGAGCGCGCCATACACAATCTCATACAGCGCGGGCGCCGGCAGTCCAGGCATCTGCGCCCGCAGTGACCGAACGTCGCCGCTGTCGCCGAGCGACGCGGCGGCCAGCATTCGCTCGCCGGCGAGGACGTTGCCCGAGTCCGTCGCCGCCAACAAGCCGATGGCGCGGCGAAGCTTCGCGCTGTCGCCGGTGGCCTCGTACAGAATAGGCAGGTGCTCGAGAGCCGGCGTGAAGCTCGAGTCGAGCGCGAGCGCCCGACTGAACGCCTGTTCGGCGCGACGCGCCGCGTCCTCGACACCCGCCCCGAGCCCGTAGTGAAAATTCCAGTCGCCCACCTGGTACCAGGCGTCGGGCGAGTCAGGCGCGAGGTCCCGATAGAGCTCCGCCGCGGTGCCACGCTCGCCCATCGTTTGCGCCTTGGGATAGCGTGGACCCAACAACACCACGAGCAGCGCACGATCCCGCGTCGTGAACGAATCGCGCAGCCGCCAGGCAATCCGATTGCCGCGATCGACGTCTCGCGTGTGCGTGGACCAGCGGGACGCTTCGATGACGCCGAGCGCCGCGAGCCCGAACGTCGTGTCCGCGTCGAGCGCGGTGTTGAACGCGCTCCCGGCCGCCTCCCATCGCCCTCGACGATAGTTCGCCTGCCCGTCGAGGTACGCGCGCAGTGCGGGGAGCGACGTGTTGGCGAGATTCGCGAGATGCTCCCCCTCACCCGCACGGCGCGTCAACAACTCGGCCGTGAGACGATCGACGAGCGCCTGCAGGCTGTCGACCGAACCGGTGACGGTCGCGTCGCTGCGCTTCGAGCTCGTCGCGCCGACGAGCGTTGCGTGCAGCGTGATCTGTTTCGCATTGCCGACGATGTCGCCGACGAGCACTTGTCCGGCCCCGATCTTCGTCGCGACCTCGAGGGACGCGTCCTCGGGAACGTCCGCACGATCGTCGCCACCGGCTTTGTGCCATGCGGCGAGGACCGTGCGCGGATCCACGGAGCGCACACCGCTGCTCGCCGACAATCTCGCCGAGAGCAAGTCGAGCATTCCCTCTCGCAAATAGTGCAGCGACGGATCGGCGCCCGCGACTCTGAACGGGAGAACGGCGATGACCTGTTCGTCGATGGCGCGCGTCGGCCGTCGCGTCCAGGCGAAGCCCGCCGCCGCCCCGACGAATCACCGCCGCGATGACCCCGGCCAACCGGCGCCTCGAACGCCGAGACATCGCGCCCGTCGATTGAATCGACGGAGCCCCCGTGATCGCGGCATCGAGCTCGCCGAGCAACTCACTGGCGCTCTGCGGTCGTGCCGCGGGATCCTTCTCCAAACAGCGCATCACGAGATGCGCCAGCGCGCGCGGCGTCTCCACGCGGCGCTGCTCGATCGGCACAGGACGTTCGCTGAAGTGCGCGGCGATCAGCTGATGGATCGGCCGGGCGCCGAACGGCGTCGATCCCGCCAACAGCTCGTACGCCATGCACCCGAAGGCGTAGATGTCCGCGCGATGATCCGTGCTCGGATCGCCGGCGGCCTGCTCGGGCGCCATGTACGCCGGCGTCCCGATGCTCGTCCCCATCTGGGTGAGGGTGGCCTGCGCGTGTGCCGCGGCCTTCGAGTCCGAAAGCGCCTTCGCGATGCCGAAGTCTGTCACCGCCGCCGAACTTCCGGAGAGCAGCACGTTGTCCGGCTTGATGTCGCGGTGCACGACGCCGCGGGCGTGCGCGAACTCGAGCGCCTTGGCGACGTCGCGAAGCACGCTGACGACCTTCGGGATCGGCTGGGCTCCGTCGCGCGCGAGGTGAGCACGCAGCGACTCGCCGTCCACGAGCGGCATCGTGTAGTACGGAACGCCGCCCGCGCTCCCGGCCGTCAGAACCGGAACGATCTGCGGATGCTGCAGTTGTGCCGCGAGCCGGACCTCGCGCTCAAACCGCTCGGTACTGAGCTCGGCGGCCAGCTCGGACGAGAGCACTTTGACGACGACCTTGCGTCCGAGCGACGTCTCCTCGGCGACGAAGACGCGCGACATCCCGCCGCCGCCCAGCTCGCGCTCGATCCTGTAGACCGAGCCGAGTGCCGCCTGCAGGCGTTCGCGAAGGTCGATCGAGGGATCGGACATGGGCGGAGAGAGGCTGGCGGCCGTTGGATCAAGCTAAGATCAGTCGCGCGCCTGAGCCAGCCGGATCGGCGCGTCAGAGATCCTTGAACACGTGCCGCTGAGGCGCCTCCAGTGCCGTGCAGCACGGGCGGAAACGCCAAGGCCGCCGGCAAGGCGGGATCGCCGGGCGGGCAATGAAAAGGGCCGCCACCGGCGGCCCTTGAATTGCCCCTCCTGGGATCGAACCAGGACTCTCCTGATCCAGAGTCAGGCGTGTTGCCAGTTACACCAAGGGGCAAAAAATAGCCGTCTCCTCGCGGAGCGGCGAAGATTTTGAGTATAGTTCACAAAGCGCACCCGTTCAACCCTGACGGCGGCTAAACCACCGCTCGAGCAGAGTCCGGATCAGCGCACGACGCACGATCCGTAAACTCATCATCGGCAGCCGCTTGCCCTCACCCACCCCGCCCGCCGCCAAACGCCGTACACCCCGGTCGTCGCGCGGCGCCACGTGGTCCGGAACGGTGGCGACGATCGCCCTCGCGAGCGCAGTTGGTTGCGCCGACACGTTCCGCGGCCTCGGCCCTACCCCGGCGGTCGCCGAATCCCACGCCAACGAGCTGTTCGAATCCATCGCCGCGCGGTTCGACCGGGTCGAGCTGGAGCCCAAGATACGAGCAGTCTCGCCTCCGCCTCGCGCAGGCTGCGCTCGTCCCCTCGCGGGTCTTCGGCGACAGCTCCGTCTGGTCGCTCATGCCCTCCGCGACCACGCGCACGCTGCTCGTCCACGGCGCGCTGAACGAGAAGACCGGCCGCTACCGGCTCGAGACGCGCACGTCGCTCACGCCTATCACACGCGGCGGTGACACGCGTCACACGCTGCAGCTGCGATCGTTGGAGCCCGACGTCTATCGCTGGGACACGAACGTCGACATGGGCATCGGCCCCATCTCGGCGGCCGAGGTGAGCAACCTTTGCGTCGCGCTCTTTCGCGCGGCGGAAGGACGGACCGACGCGCAGGTGCGCGACGACTATCGCTCGGCGTTTCCGCGCACGTCGGCGGTGTTCGGCCGCGGCTTCGCGATCGACTCGCTTCGCGTCGCCCCCGCGCCGGGCGGCGGCACGAGCGTCTCGATCACCGCCGGCTTCCACCCGGAGACGATGCGCGAGTCGTACCCGGCGCTGGCGCAGTATCTCGACAAGTATCTCGGTCCGGCGAAGTACCATTTCACGCTCGCCGAGAAGGACGGAACGCCGCTGCTCGACGTGGTGGGACGCGATCGGTTCGTGACGTTCCGCTATCGCGTCGCCGCAGGGACGAGCTCACGTCGCTCTCGGTCCGATCAGGCCGTGGCCGGACACGCTGCGGCTCACGTCCGACATCAAGCTCAAGGTGAAGGTGTTCCCGTCGGCTTCCACGAGCTCGTGACCGACTTCGTGATCTCCAACGTCGGGCACGATCGCGCGATGGACGATCATCGCGCAGCACGAGCCGAAGTGGGACCTGCCGTTCGTCACCGAGCGGTTGATTCGCATCGCCGCTTCACCGGCCGTTCGACGGCGCAGGGGTCGCTGTTCCAGCTCGCGGTGCGCGACACGGCCGGCGGCCAGACGGTCTTCTCGCGGCGCACGCGATTCGACGTCCAGGAGAGCACGATCATGCGCTTTCTCGGCTCGCTCGGTCCGGGCGCGATGGCGATCTCGATGCGACGCGTCGAGGCGGAGGAGGATCGGTTTCTTCGCGACGGGTTCGTCGCGATGCAGGCCGACCTGAAGACGGCCGCGCGCGCGTGGCACCGCGCGACGAAGACGCGGCCTGAAACGAAGAAAACGCCACCAAGCCCTGAGCTCGTGGCGTTCGGGCCTACCTGAGTGAGGCCCTGTCGGAGTTGCCTCGCTCGCCGTCATTGGAACTCTGCGTCCTACCGATCGGCGGCGGGCATATATCCGAAGAGCGATTCTAGCCAGAACCGTGCCCTGTTGTTCAATCCTACGTACGACTCACGGCAGAAGTGTCACGCCGCGCCCTTCGATGGAGCTGACCGGGATCGAACCGGTGACCTCTGCAGTGCGATTGCAGCGCTCTCCCAGCTGAGCTACAGCCCCGCATTCTGACGAGGTCGGCCAATTCAAACCGCCGTGCACCATGGAAAAGGCCCCGCAGCTCAGCGGGGCCGCTCCCGACATGACGCTAAACCTAGAGAGGCGACTGCGCTTACGTCAAGCTGGACGTGCAGCGCGCGCACGCAGGTAACAACTCAGCCGAGAACCCGCGCGTCCCATCCCCGCACCCGCCATGTTCTCCAGATCTCCGAGCCGCCGACGTCATCGCCGCCGCCGACCGCATTCGACCGCTCGTGCGCACGCACGCCGCTCGTCCGCAGCGAGGCGCTGAGCGAGATCGCCGGCGGCGACGTCTACCTCAAGCTCGAGAACCAGCAGATCACCGGCTCGTTCAAGCTGCGCGGCGCGTTCAACGTGCTCGCGACGCTTCCGCTCGACGTCGCGCGCCCGCGGCGTCGTCGCGTCGTCGGCCGGCAACCACGGCCTTGGCGTCGCCTACGCGGCCAAGCACTTCGGCGTGCCGCGACGATCTTCGTGCCGAGCAACGCGCCGCAGGTGAAGCGCGACGGCATCACGGCGCTCGGCGCGACGATCGACACGACGCAGCCGCACTACGACGCGGCGATGGACGCGGCGAAAGGCGTTCGCGGCGCAGCATGGGGCGACGTTCATCAACCCGTGCCTCGGCGAGATGCTGCTCGCCGGACAGGGAACGGTCGCCCTCGAGATCCTCGGCGACCTCCCCGATCTCGCAGACGCTCGTCGTCAACGTGGGCGGCGGCGGTCTGCTCGGCGGATGCGGGACGCTCGCTGCGCGCGGTGGCGCCGCACGTCCGGATCGTCGGCGCGCAGAGCGTGAACACCGCGGCGATGTCGCGGTCGTTGGCGGCGGGCCGGCTGGTGGAGATCGAGAATCTGCCGACGCTCGCCGACGGTCTCGCCGGTCAGATCGACGACGACGCGTTCGACATCGGCCGCCACGCGATCGACGACATGGTGACGCTCGACCGAGGACGAGATCGGGAAGGCGATCGCCTGGCTCTGGCGCGACGCACGGCGAGCGCGTCGAGGGCGCCGGCGCGTGTGCCGCCGGCGCAGTGCTGGTCGGCAAGCTTCACATCGATCAAGACGCCCGCCGCGATCGTCGTCAGCGGCGGGAACATCGACGACGCGAAGCTCGAGGCCGCCCGACGGCACGCCTAGGCGCGCCGCCCTGGGTTCGACCTCGGCTTTCAGAATCGCCTATCGGTACTCGCGCGTGATGACGCTTGCCGCGCGCCGCTCGTTGCCGAGCGTGTTGCCACGCGAGCCGTGTGTGTCGGCCGTGTTGTTTTCCGAGTGACCGCCGATCGCGACTTCACGATCGCTCTCCAAACCGCCCGGATGATGCTGGAAGCGCGACTCGATCGACGCGCCGTGCGACGACGTCGAGGAGGCGTTGCTTCGGCCGCGCGATTGTCCACGGGCCTCGCCGCCACGGCGTCCGATGGCCGCCATGTGCTCGCGATTCCGGCTGACGGCGACGCCGCCCTTGCGACCAGCTTCGCGCGCCTCGCCCGAGTCGAATTCGTGCGCCGTGCCCTTTGCGTGCGCGGCCTTGCCGCCCTTGCTCGCGATCTCACGCTGCTTGCTGCGGTCCATCGACGCGAATCCGCGATTGCTCCGCGTTCGCGCAGACCCCGTAGCGCCGGTTCCCGTCGTGCGATCGTCGTTTGTCTTGTTCGGCATTCCAACTCCTCCTGAATGAGTGGCTTGGCTGTAGCGCCCTTCACGTTCCGGCCACCGTCGACCGATTCAGTGCAAATGGCTTGCCGCTAGCGGCCCCTACTGAGAACCGCATAGGAGGCTTTGTCCCAGCAAAAACAGTTCCACTTCGCGGCTATATTCACCGACCATGTCGCTGACAGTGCACCTCCTCGGGACATCCGCGTCACGTCCGACCGTCGAGCGCAACGTCGCCTCGCTCGCGCTCAACCGCGAAGGCGAGACGCTGATGTTCGACTGCGGCGAAGGCACGCAGCGTCAGATGATGCGATACGGGATCTCGTTCTCTCTCCAAGACATCTTCTTTACCCACATGCACGCCGATCACCTGCTCGGCGTGATCGGTTTGATCCGAACCATGGCCCTTCAGGGCCGCACCGAGTCCCTTCGTCTCTGGGGGCCCAAAGGGACCGCCCGAGTCCTCAAACGCGTGGAGGGCCTCGGCTTCGAGCGCGCCACCTTTCCCGTCGAGATCCTCGAGCTGGACGACGGTCAGCGTATCGAACGCACGGGCTACGCCATCCGCGCGTTTGCCGTCGACCATCGGGGTGCGATGTCCATCGGCTTCGCGATCGTCGAAGAAGAACGCAAAGGACGATTCAATCCGGACAAAGCACGTGCTCTCGGAATTCCCGAAGGACCACAGTGGGGAAGATTGCATCGCGGAATTTCCGTAACATTGGACGATGGTCGTACGGTCGAGTCGTCGGAGCTCGTGGGAGCGAAAAGATCGGGGCGAACGGTGGTCATCACCGGCGACACGCGCCCGTGCGCCGCGACCATCGAAGCCTCGCGCGGCGCGGACCTCCTGATTCACGAAGCCACCTTCGGTGACGAGGAGGCCGAACGCGCGATCGAGACCGGCCACTCCACCGCGCGCGAAGCCGCGCAGGTCGCGTGCGAGGCCGGCGTACGGCGCCTGGTCCTCACGCACTTCTCGGCGAGGTACTCGCGCGACGCGGCAGAGTTGGAGCAGCAGGCGCGCGCGGTCTTTCCGAGCACCGTGATCGGGAAGGACGGGATGGAGCTCGAGGTACCCCACCTCGATTAGCTGCGAGATCCGAGGCGCGAGATAAGAGCTGTCAGCCGTACGTTCGGGTCACGCTTCGCCGAGCGGGCATCTCGGAGGCGGAAGTGAGCCCTGCCTCGAGCATGAGCCTGAGCAGGAGCCATGAGCAAAGGTCTGACGACGCAACGCAGTAGGCTCAAGGCTCTTGCTCAAGCTCCCGCTCAAAGCAGGGCTCGCGCCAACCGCGGCGATGTTCGAAAGGTGCGTGAGACCTCCCGAAGCCGTTGCGCCGTCAAGGGCAGTTGCGCCGTTAGAGCGGTTGCGCAGTTATCCGAGAAGCTTGCTCTCGCCGAGGATCGCGTCCGGCCGCGAGATCTTCATCGAACGCCGGTACAGCTTCGCGAGATCCTCGTCCGCCAACGACTCGAGCACTTTCGCCTTCACGAGCCGCGACGTCACGCTCCGCGCCTCGGGGCCGTTGCTGATGTACCACGCATAACGATCCATCCGACCGCTCTTCCCGCCGGGATGATAGAACAGCACCATCGCGTTGCTGGAGCCCGGGAGATCCACGTCGACGATCCAGAGGATGCCGTCGGGAGAACGCCACGTTCTTTGACGCATTTCGTTATTTGTGTTTTTGGATTCAGCCCGGCGTCACCGCTCGGCCGAAGGTTCAAACGGCGACGGCGGGTGCGAGCGGTTGACGTCCGGCGTAGCCGGCGTCGAGCTCGTGCCAGAATTGAACCTGGGGCTCGCCGAGGTGCCAGCACAAGAGCACCACGCGTCCCTCGTAGTCGCTCGGGAAATCGACGAGCCCGAGTCGCGGATCCTTGAGCTGGATCCCGAGCTCCTCGAGCTCGCGCTGGTACCCATCGAGCTCGCGCGCGTAGGCTTGCGCCTGGCGCTCGAGCTGGTCGGCGCGGTTGCGCGAGTCCTCGGCGCGGTTGGTCGACGCGACGAGGTCCAGCTCGAGGATCGTCTCACGCCATTTGCGGTGCTGCCGCACGACGTCTTCGACGATCTTGCGAACTAGTGGGAGCGTTCGGTTGGCCTGGTCGACCGTGAACAGTTGCATGTCTCTCGTTCGCGCTATCCGTTCGGCATTGCGTGTTCGGTGGTGCGCGCTTCCTCTTCCCTTTCCTCGAGCCGTCGCCGCCGGCGTTCCTTGGCGGCGGCCCAGCGCCGCTTCTCGTCTGGTGTCTCCGGTACGAGCGCCGGCACTTCGATGGGACGACCGTTTCGGTCCATGGCCACGAACGTGAGGTAGCAGGAGTTTGTGTGGCGGCGCCGTCCGGTCACCAGGTCCTCGGCTTCCACCCGGACGCCGACTTCCATCGAGGTGCGCCCCACCCAGTTGACGCTGGCTTTCATGATCACGAGATCGCCGAGATGAATTGGTCGCGAAAGTCGACGCGATCGATCGACGCCGTGACCACCGGCGACCGGCGTGCCGAAACGCGGCGATCGCCGCCGTCTTGTCCATCATCGACAGAATCACGCCACCGAACACGTGGCCCATATTGTTGGCGTGCTGGGGCAGCATGAGCTCGGACGATTCGTGCAGGCTTTCGTGGACGGCTTTGGACGGAGTCATGGCGGGCGAGCTGGAGGTTCCAACGGCCGAGCATGGCGACGTGCGGCGGCTCGCCATACATCGACGCGGCGTTGAAGGCACGCACGAGCGCCTGTCGGTCGCTCGCGCTGATCGGAGGACGATCGAGCCAGTCCACCCGATGCACCGGCGCCCCGACCGACGCCAGCGGCCACTCCCGCATCGCGCTGTCGGCGATCGAAAGGCGCGCGACGTCGCCGGTCGTATCATAGCGCGCGATAACGCGATAGCGCGCCGCATCCCAATACTCGCTCCCCGTCGAATCCGTCCGCGGCCGGGCCGACGCCGAGTCCAATGACCAGGCGACCGAGTCCACGGGCAAGGGTTCGAGCTCGAGGCCGTTCCCCTCCGGCCCGTCGCCTCGCCCCGGCACGTGAAACGCGATGGCCGCGCGTCCGGCGAGGGTCGTGATCGAGAAGCTGTGGTCGTCGAACTTCTGCTGCGCGAGGGCGGCCGCCGCGCGGCGCTCATCGGGGCCGAGCGAGAACGCGACGCGCGACACCGAGTCGCGCATGATCTCGAATTGGCGGCGGCCGGTGGCGATCAAGCGGTCGCCGTTCGCGGCGCCGAACAAATCGCGCACGCCGCTCGGCTTGCCGGAGCGAAGATCGAGGACGCCGCGGTGCGTCGCGCGCCAGGAGCTCCCGCCGCGCGTGCTGACGTCGAGGCGGTACTCGTACGACAAGAACGGACCGAACACGTCCAGAATATCGAGCTCGGCGGTCGCTTGCTGGCTGGGATCGGGTTCTCCGTCTTCGTCGGCGGTCAGGGGCTTCTCGTCCGGATGCGCGCGCGCATACGCCTCCGCCATGCGAGGCACCGCGGTGTCGGCGAAGACGAGCGCGCTGTCGCCAGTCAGGAGATCGCGGCGATACAGGAATTGGCCGACGAGCAACGCGTCGTTGTACGACTTGTCGTCGTCGGCGCTGTAGACCTCGTACCATCGGCCGCCGAAGCGCGCCAGCACGAGCGGCTCGCCGCGGACCTCCGGGCGCCCCTCCATCGTCGAGATCCAGTACGTCGAGTCGCTGCCGACGACGAGGAACTCGGCGCGCGGCGGCGGATTGCGCAGCGCGCTGTCGTTGGCGCGGGAACGTCCGCAGGCGGCGATCGAGAGGAACAGCGCCCACACGGAGCGCGGGGCCGCCAGGCGCGAGAGGGTTAACATCGTAGGCAGAATATACTGGCCGTCCGGCCACGATCGCCGGTCAGAGCAATGGGAACGCGGATGACGCAGATTTGAACAGCGATGCCGCGGATGAAAAGCGAACTTGGCTTGGGAAAACACAAAGTTTTTCATCTGCGGCAATCTCTTTTTTCATCTGCGTCATCTGCGTTCCCTTTTTCCGGACGCCGGTAGTGGCCCACGCGGCGGGCGTCTACCAATTGGTCCGGCCATTGCCGCTAGATTTCAACCGTCGCCCCAAAAAAATCAGCGGAGCCCCACGACCGTGCCTCGCATGACCATGACGCATCTCGCGCTCGCGTGCTGCGCGTTGATGTCAACTGTCCCCACGCCAGGACATGCGCAGCAACCGACCGGTCCGACGGTCGTGCGCGCGCTGTACGTGAATCGCTGGGCGGCCCAGAGCAAGAAGAAGATGGCGAAGCTTGTCGCCATCGCCGACACGACCGAGATCAACGCGCTCGTCGTCGACATGAAGGACGAGTTCGGGCTCAACTACGCGACGAAAAATCCCGAGTTCGCGAAGAACGCCGGGAATTCGGGCAAGGCGAACGTCGTCGCCCTGCTCGATACGCTCAAGGCGCACAAAATTTTCCCGATCGCGCGCATCGTCGTCTTCAAGGACTCTGTCACGGCGCGCGTCCATCCCGAGTGGACCATTCGCAAGGCGGACGGTTCGGTGTGGCGCGACAAGAAGGGACTCGCCTGGGTGAACCCGTATCACCACGAGCTGTGGGACTACAACATCGGCGTCGCCGAAGAACTGGTGAAGCTCGGATTCGGCGAGATTCAGTTCGACTACATCCGGTTTC
Organism: uncultured Gemmatimonadaceae bacterium; assembly: GCA_963789315.1. GTDB lineage: Bacteria > Gemmatimonadota > Gemmatimonadetes > Gemmatimonadales > Gemmatimonadaceae > JAQBQB01. Next base: position 351,652 of record CAWBKI010000017.1, read on the forward strand.
CCGAGCCGTACCCGAGTCTCCCCAAGCAGATCTTCCCCGACTCGAAGGATCTTTCGAAACCCGACGCGCTCGCGGCCTACCTCAAGGAAGCGAAGACGCGCCTCAACAAGCTCGGCGCGCGCTCGACGGCGGACATCTTCGGTCTGGTCACGACGGTACAGGGTCCGCTCGAGGTCGGACAAGACTGGGAGAAGCTGGCGCCGCACACCGACGTGCTGCTTCCGATGGTCTACCCGTCGCACTACCCGCACGGTTCGTTCGGCATCAACTCGCCGAACGCCGAGCCGTACCAGGTGATCACGACCGCGATCAAGCGCGCGCGGGAGCGCGACGAGAAGCTGGGCATCAAGCAAGAAGAACACGTGCGCCCATGGCTGCAGGCGTTCACGCTCGGCAAGCCGGCGTACGGCGCCGAGCAGCTCCGTGCCGAGAAGAAGGCGGTGTACGATTCCGGCTACGACGGCTGGGTCATGTGGAACCCGGGGTCGAGCTACGACATTTACCTGCCCGCGCTCGAGAAAACGCTGACGATTCGAAAGAAGTAGTTCGCCCCCCCCGTCAGGGGGCGCCCGAATGGAGCCGGATCGTCAGGACCATCACGTCCTGGGTCCAACGGGTGATGGCTGCTTCTCCGTGCTCGTCGCCGAGCGACGCGCGAAACGTCATCGGTTGATCGAGCGACGCGCCGCACACCATGAAGCCGCCCGTGTATCCGACTTCCCCGGATCGTCGCACCGGCCGCACGAGTGTGTCGCCGATGACGACGGCGCGCATCGTCTCCATGTCGACGTGCGCCCTCACCGCGGCGACGCCGACGGTGTCGAACACGCGAAGAATCGCGACTCCCTGCCCCACGACGTAGTTGTTGTTCGGGCACGCCGCGCGCAACGCGTCGGCGCGGGGATACATCTTGAGTACGTCGACGCTGATGTCGCGCGTCAGATTCCGATCGTCGGGCACCGAGAAGGTGCGAGGCGGCGTTTGATTGATCCCGCCGGCCGCGAGGGTGCTGTCGGCAGCGACTACGCTGAACCATCCGCCGATCGTCGGACGGGGCAAACGAAACACGCCCGCGGTATCTGTCGCGACGGTGTCGTCCATGCCGTTCATCCAGACGCGCGCACCCGGCACGGCGCGCCCGTGAAGGTCCACGATCAAACCGGTGACCGAGGCGAGGCGCGGCTGCCATCTCGAACCGTCGGGCCACGTCACGTCGCGAGCCTCGGCGCCGAGCACCTGGTACCCGAGTACGCGGAAGCGGCGGCGCTCGGGTCGCGGCGGGAGGCGCCGCCGAACGCCGCTCGACATCTCCGATTCGTCGGTCGCGATGATCGGCGAATGGATCGTCCACCGGATGATCATCGGCACGCCGCTCGGCATCGACTGGAACGTGATGCTGCCGCCGCTGCCATCCTTCACGGGCTCGAGGTTCGTGTAGTCGAAGTCGAGCGTGCGGAGGTCGAGCGTCGTGCCGGCGAGCCACACGGTGCCGCGAACTTCAACGAGGCTGTCGCGCTCCGGCGTGACCGGCTCGAATTGGATGCCGACTTCGTCCGCGTGGGCCCGGTCGGCCGCGATGACGCGCAGACAGTGCGAAGCGGCGAATGCCTCGTCGAGGAGCACGGCTTCGTCGGGCGCGTAGTAGTCGCGGTCTCCGCCCGCCCGCTCGCGCATGTAACCCTCGCTCGCGAACGCGCTCGCCGACCGCGCGGCGACGAACGGCTGGTCGCCAACAATCGTTTTGACCCAGACGGTGTCATCCACCACATGTCTCACGAACGGATCGCGCTGGACTCTGAAATAACGCAGTCGAAGATTCGGCGGGCGCGCGTCGCGCGCCACGATGGCGGCGAGGAATCCGCTGCGCGCCTGCTCCCACAGCTGGAGCGCCTGGCTGTTGGCGTCGTCGCCGGGACACACACGCTTGCCCGACGTCGTGACCGCGGACAGCTGTGACGCGATGGCGTGCATCCGAAGGTCGAGCAGCTCGTCGGCGGCCGGAACGGTCGCGTCGATCGGCCGATATCCGATGCGCACGATGTGGATCTGCTTCGATCCGGGCAATCGCGGGACGTCGAAGCGGCCGTCGCCGCCGGCGATGCCGCGCGCGAGGAAGCGCCCCGCCGAATCCGAGATCGTGACGACCGCGCCGGTGACCGGCTCGCGCGTCGAGCTGTCGGTTAGCGTCCCGCGCACGCGCTGGGCGAGAGCGGGAGTCGCGGCGACCACCGCGAGCGCGGCCCCGACGACGAGACTACGCACGGCCGGCGGCGATCTGGTGCACACCCTCGATCAAGCGATCGATCTCTTCTTCGGTCGTGTAGCAGCTGCATCCGGCGCGGACGAATCCACCGGCGTTCCCGCCGACGCCGTAGCGGTCGGCAATCGTCGCCGCGTAGAAGTCGCCGTTCGACACGAAGACGGCGCGGCGCGCCAGCTTCTCCGCGACATCGTCCGTCGAACGCCCCCGAACCGTGAACGACAGTGTCGGCATGCGCAGGTGGCTCGGCTCCGGGCCGTACAGGCGCACGCCGTCGATCTCCTGCAGCGAATACCAGAGTTTCTCGAACAGCTTGGCGTTGCGCGCCTCGAGACCGCGCAACGCCGTCACCACGCCGTCGCGCCGAGAGGCTGCATCCACGGCAAGCGACGCGATGAAATCCACCGCCGCACCCGCGCCGACGATCGCTTCGTGGTTCTGCGTGCCCGTCTCCAGTCGCTCGGGCGATTCCTGCGGCGCCGGCTCGAGCCGCGGCGCGTCGAGCGCTTCGATCGCCGCGCGCTTGCCCCAGAGCACGCCGATGTGCGGGCCGTAGAACTTGTACGCCGACATGGCGACGAAGTCGCAGTCGAAGAGCTTCACGTCCACCGGTCGGTGCGCCGCGTAGTGAACGGCGTCGACGAACACTCGCACGCCGGGCGAAGCGGCGCGGGCGAACTTGGATGCCTGGTTGATGCCGTTCATCGTGCCGAGCGCGTTCGACGCGGCAAAGACGGCGACCACCTTCGTCCGCGGGTTGAGCAGGCTCCGGTAGTGATCCCAGTCGAGCGTGCCGTCCTCGAGATTCATCCGCGCCATATGAACGGTGACGCCGCGCTCCTTCTCGAGCGCGCGCCACGGCGCGACGTTGCCGTGGTGATCCAGCTCGGTGAGGACGATCTCGTCGCCCTTGCCGAGCTCTCGCCCGATCGCGCGCGCGAGGTGGAAGGTGAGCGTCGTCATGTTCTGGCCGAACACGATCTCGTCGGGGCGGCCGAACACGAAATCGGCGAGCGCTTCGCGCGACCTCGCGATCAGCTCGTCGGTCTCCTGGCTCGTCGGATAGAGCCAGTGCGTGTTGGCGTTGTGATGGAAGAGATAGTCGTCCATCGCGGCGACAACCGAGCGCGGGACCTGCGTGCCGCCCGGGCCGTCGAAGTACGCGACGGGGGTTCCGGCGTGCGTCCGCTCCAACGCCGGGAAGTGCGAACGAATCTCGTCGACGCCGACGGCCCAGTTCGGGTCCAATCCCGCGACGGTCGTCATGCGATCTCCACGCCGGCCCACTGCTCTACCATCTTCACGGCCTCCACATGGTCGGCGACCTCGCCGAATTCGCCGCGCGCGATTCGGAAGAGGTCGGCCGTCAATTGAAGAATCGGCGCGGGCGTGCGCGTGTCGCGCGCGACTTCCGCCGCGATGCCGACGTCTTTCTCCAGCAACGCGAGGCGAAACGTTCTCGGAAACGCCCGCGTGATCACGCGCTCGGGAATCAGGTTCATCGATGCGTTGGACCGCCCGCTCGACGCGTTGATCACGTCCAGCGCGACCTTTGGGTCGACGCCCATCTTCACCAGCGCCGCGAGTCCCTCGGCGGCCGCTAGAATGTGCGTCGCGAGGAAGGCGTTGTTCACCGCCTTCACCGCGTCTCCGGCGCCGACGTCGCCGCAATGGACGATTTTTTGGCCGAAGGTCTCGAGCACGGGACGCGCCCGCTCGAGGACCGCCGCGTCGCCGCCGACCATGATCGTCAGCGTTCCCTTCTCCGCGCCTGTCGTGCCGCCGCTGACCGGCGCGTCGATGTACCCGACGTTCTTTTCGGCGAGCGTGTCGCGAATCCGCCGCGACGTGGCGGGATCGCCGGACGTGCAGTCTATGAACGTCGCTCCCCTGCCGATGCCAGCTAGGAGACCCTCGGGCCCGTCGAGCAAGCTCGCGACGTCCTGCGAGGTCGGCATGCAGGTGACGACGACGTCCGCGTCGCGCGCCGCATCGGCCGGCGTGGCCGCGTGCCGAGCGCCGAACTCCTTCGCGAAGTCGGCCGCGCGCGACGACGTGCGATTCCATACGGTGAGGGGCAGGCCCGACCCGGCCACCCGTGCGGCCATCGGCCGGCCGATCGCGCCGAGCCCCAGAAAGGCGATGTTCATGCGCCAGAACTTATCATCGGCCTATGTTTCTCGCATGATCACGACCGTGGCCGTCGAGGGGATGACCTGCCAGCACTGCGTGCGGGCCGTGTTTACGGCCCTCGCAGCGGTCTCCGGAATCGACCGGGCCGAGGTGTCGATTGGGTCGGCGAGGGTCGAGCACGACGGCAGAGTGACGGTCGAGCAGCTTCGTGAGGCGATCGCCGTGGCCGGATACACCGTAAAAGACGGAACGACGAACCGCCGTTCCCTGCCGCTGGTCTGAGGTCGACTCGCACTAATCGCGATCGCTGCGAGGCGAGACTCTAGTCGTCAGCGCCAGGCGACTGCCGCCGACGCCTGACGACTACACCATTTCGTTACGCGCTGAGATCTCTTTTAGTGTGGGGCAACTCGCCCAAAAGGGTTGTCCATTCGAGGGGGCTTTGTCTATGTTGCCCCCGCCGAACGCGACGAGCACCCAAAGCGGAGAGTGGCCATGACGCCACCGCAGAGAAACCCAGAGGACCGGCCGGTCGCGGCGCTCCTGGCGCCCGACATCGTCGCGCTGCTGGCGGAATCGCCGGCCGACATCGCGGTGGAAACGGAAGAGATCCACCCCGCCGACCTCGCCGACGTCGCGGACGCGCTCGACCGCGACCAGCTCCAGAAATTCCTCGCCGCGCTCGGGCCGTCGCGCGCCGCGGATGTCCTCGAGTACATGGACGAGGAGGTGAGGACCGAGTTCCTCGAGGGCATCACTCCGCGTCAGGCCGCCGAGTTCGTCTCGCAGATGACGCCGGACGATCGCGCCGACACGCTCGAGGAGATCAACGAGGAGCACGCCGAGGAAATCCTCTCCGAGATCCCGACGGAGGCGCGGAAGGAGACGGAGCGGCTCCTCGCGTACGAGGCGGATACCGCCGGCGGCTTGATGACCACCGACTTCGTGTCGGTGTCCGCCGACATGACGGTGGAAACGGCGCTTGATCTCGTGCGCGCCGTCGCGCGATCGGGGCGAAAGGAGGCGATGTACGCGATCTACACGACCGACGAGAAAGGCCGTGTCGTCGGCGTGATCTCGCTGCGCGAACTGCTTGCCGCGGCGACCGGCGCCAAGATCGGCGACATCGCATGGAGCGAGGTCCAGAGCGTTCGCTCGGGCGCTGACCGCGAGGAGGTCGCGACGGTGATCGCCAACTACGACCTCGTCGCCGTCCCCGTCGTCAGCGAGTCAGGGCACATGATGGGCGTGATCACCGTCGACGACGTCATCGACGCGATCCAGGAAGAGCAGACGGAGGACGTGCAGAAGTTCGGCGGCTTGGAAGCCCTCGACGAGCCGTACATGCAGATCGGCCTTCTCGCGATGATCAAGAAGCGCGCGGGGTGGCTGAGCGTCCTTCTCATCAGCGAGATGTTGACGACGACCGCGATGCAGCACTTCGACGTCGAGCTTCAGCGAGTCGCGATGCTCGCGCTGTTCGTCCCGCTGGTCATGAGCTCGGGCGGCAACTCGGGGTCGCAGGCGACGTCGCTCGTCACGCGCGCGATGGCGCTCCGCGAGATCGAGCTCAGGGACTGGTGGCGGGTCGCGGCCCGCGAGTTGCCGGCCGGCCTGAGCCTCGGCACGATCCTCGGCGTGATCGGCGTCATTCGCATCTCGGCCTGGCAGTACTTGAAAACGAACTATCCGTCCTCACCCATCGGATACAACTACGGTCCGCATTGGTCGCTCATCGCGGCGACCGTCGGCCTCTCGCTCGTCGGCATCGTGACGTTCGGGTCCCTCGCCGGCTCGATGCTGCCGTTCGTCCTGAGACGCCTGGGGTTCGACCCCGCCAGCGCGTCGGCCCCCTTCGTCGCGACGCTCGTCGACGTCACGGGGCTCAGCATCTACTTCCTTGTCGCGCTGATCGTCCTGCACGGCACGCTCTTGTAGGTAGTCCCCCGACGGGCGATGCCAACGGCGTGTCGCATTCAAGCGATGGCTGACGTGCTCCATAGTGTGGCTGGTGTCGTCGATCGCGCGTGTCGCGTGGACCCGACGCCGGCACGCACGATGGAGGAGCCATGCGTAGTCCGCTTCGTCGCCAGCGCACGTGTCGAGTCGCCGCGGCTGTCGCCGCCCTCGTGATCGCGGCCGCTTGCGCCAATCCCGCCGATCCTACGTTCTACCGCGGAGCGGGCGCGCCGCAGGCCCAGCCGGGACAGCGGCCTCTCTGGAACGAAAGGTCGAGCGGACAGGCGGCCGATAGTCGGCCGGTGACGTTCACGATGGTCGGAAGCGAGATCACGGATCTCTCGATCGCGGTCGATCGCGTCGGCGATTGCCACATCGGGATCTTCAAACCATTTGTCGGCGACGCCACCGCCAACGGAAGCACGTGCAACGTGAACCGCGGATGGACGTGGAGGGCGCTGAGAAACTGGTGAGCCGTCGGAAGGGCGTGGGGCTGTCCACCTTTTTCCATCTGGACACATCCGCCGCACTACCATATGGTGAAGTGCGGCGCCCCATCATCGAAATCGGGTGCCCGGTGTTCCGGACAGAGATCTCGATTCAGATGGTCACCCATGCCCTCATGGAGGTCCAGATGGTCAAGCGTGTCGCAATGATCTTCGGTGTCGTCTTCATTCTGGTCGGACTACTGGGTTTCACCGTATCCGGCGGAATGGCGATGGGCGACGCAACCCATCCGTCGATGCTGCTCGGTTTGTTCCCGGTGAACCTGCTTCACAACGTGGTTCACATCCTGTTCGGCATCTGGGGCATCATGGCGGCGCGCGCCTACGCGTCGGCTCAGACGTTCTGCAAATTGGGCGGGTTCATCTACCTCTGTCTCGCCCTCCTCGGTCTCGTCGCCCCGACCACTTTCGGTCTGATCCCGATTGGCGGCAACGACGTGTTCCTCCACACGGTGCTCGGCGTGCTGCTCGTGTGGGTCGGCTACGTCTCGAAGGACGAGACCGCGACGGTAACAGCGTAGACTGGCGGACCGGTGGACCGGTGGACCGGTGAACCGAGACAACGAAAGCGGAAACAGGTGGACAGGCAAAGACCTTGTCCACCTGTTTCTTTTCTCGATGTCTGTTCGTTCCGGTCAACCGGTCCACCTGTCCCCCTCTCACCATGCAGCCTCTCAACCTGACCATCGAAGGCATGACGTGCGCGCACTGTCTGCACGCCGTGCGCGGACGACTCGAGAAGACTCCGGGCGTGCACGTGAAGTCCGTGCAAATCGGCTCGGCGGTGCTCGAGTACGACCCGAGCAAGACCAGCGTCGACGACATCGAGGAAGCGATTGCCGACGAGGGCTACACCGCCTTCGTTACCGGGTGACTCAGGCGGGTCGTCTGAGCCGAACCTGAAGAAAGTCCGCGACGACGCGCCCTCGCGAGCCGCGGCCGGGCGCGAATGGCTTCGTCGCTGGCGTACGGCTCACAGAGTCGCTCTATCGCGAATCCGGTGTCGAGCGCGAGGTTGAGCCAGCCGGACAACGTGCGCGTGAATCGCGGCGTCTTGAACGGCTCGAGTTCGGCCTTCACCTCCGGCGGCGCCGAGCTGAAGATCCACTGCTCGACGCGACCGTCCACCTTGCCCCAATAGTCGCCCACTTCCACGCCGATCTTCACCCCGCGCTCGTCGCGCACGGTGCGGCGATACGGCGTATCGAAGCACGGGTGTGAGATCGAGAACTGAAAGAAGCCGCCGGGCCGAATCACGCGGAACGCTTCGGCGAACACCTGATCGGTTTCCGGGATATCCATGAGCGACATGAAAGCCGTCGCGGCGTCGAAGGTCGCGTCGGCGAAGGGCAATTCGACCGCGCTCGCGATCCGGTACTCGATTCCACGCGGTTCCTCGCGCTCGGCCGCGATCGCGTGCGCGATGAATCGTTCGGCGATGTCGATTCCGACCACGCGGGCGCCACGGTCGGTGAGGAGTCGCGTGTTGTGCCCCTCGCCGCAGCCGATGTCGACGACCCGCAGACCGGCGACGTCCGGCAGCATCTCGAAAAAGGCCGGCGTGTTGACGAAGTCGCGGTAGATGTCGTACCCGGCGCGCGCGAGGCGAGTCCAGTTGTCGGCATTGGCGTTCCAGTAGCGGCCTACTTCCCTATGGTCCATGACCGCGGCTCCGCGTGTTGAGGCCTCCGTTCCAACCCGATCTCATTGCGATTCCGTCACTGGGGAACGAACAGCACGATCGCGGATGCGCGCGGATGGAGAGGGATTTGAACTGCAATGATGACGGTGGCGATGGATCGCTGGCGATGGCCGCGTCAAGCAAACAGATCTTGTTCGAATGGGGAATCCATCGGAACTCCTCGAGCAGGGCCTGACGGGCTCCGTCATCGGGGCCTTCTTCGAGGTTTACAAGGCGCTGGGCTACGGCCTGCTCGAGTCAGTCTACGCCGCAGCGCTGTTTGAGGAGCTGGTGACGCGAGGGCACACTGTAGAACGCGAGGTGTTCGTTGACGCGTACTACAAGGGCAAACCCATCGCGCGCCAGCGGATCGATTTGATCGTGGACAAGACGCTCGTGCTCGAGGTCAAGGCGACTGAAGTTCTGTCCCGTTTTTCATTCAGACAGATGCTCAGCTATCTGACCGTTACTCGGCTCCCGATTGGGCTGATCCTGCACTTTGGTCCCCGAGCGCGTTTCCATCGTTTGGTCTCAACCAGACGCCCAAAGAGGGACGCCTAGTCGCTTATCGATACCCATCCGCGCCCATCGGCGTTCATCCGCGATAGCGCTGTGCCGTTGCCGTTTGCCGTTGTCGTTGCTACCAACCGCTTCTCGTCCGTGCCAAAGCTTATCGCCTAAGCGCCTGTTCGATTGCCGGCTGCGTCAACCTCGCCATGATCGCGTACCCGGCGGCATTCGGGTGAACTCCGTCTCCACTCAGCTCTGCCCGCATGCCTCCGCGCCCATCGTCCATCGCCGAGTGCAGGTCCAAGTAAACCGCACCCGCCGATGCCGCGTACTGCTTTACCCACGTGTTCAACGCGATGATCTTTGGCGCGGGCTCGACCCCTCGCTTCCACGGATAGTCCGCCGCGGGAAGCACCGAGACGAGCACCACCCGAATCCCGTTCGCCTTCGCGAGCTCCGTCATCGACGCCAGGTTGTCCTCGATCATCTCGAGCGTCGACGGGCCCGTGTTGCCTGCGATGTCGTTCGTGCCGCCGAGTATGACGACGACCTTGGGCTTGAGCGCGATCACGTCCTGGCGGAAGCGCACGAGCATCTGCGGCGTCGTCTGGCCGCTGATCCCCCGTCCGACGTACGGCTTTCCCGGAAACAGCGAGTCGAAGAGCGGGGCCCACCCTTGAGTGATCGAGTTGCCCATGAACACCACTCGTTGCTCGCCGCTCTTGGGCGGACCGAGTTGGGCGTTCGCGCTCTGATACCGCGCGAGCGCGGCCCAGTCGGTCGGGACGGTCTGCGCCAGCCCCGACGACTGCGCGACGAGCAGAAGCGTGAGGGACACGATGGCCCCTGACGGGCGACGAGCACGTATCATGGACATGAGCGTTCGAGTGGTGGCCGGGCCCAAAGTGTTCGCCATCGGGCGTTGGCGCAAATTGGCCGCGGCCGCCGCGCACTGTTCAGGTCGCCCGGCGCTTGGCACCCTCGTCAGATTTTCCCTCTCTCTCAGAACCAGGTTCGTCCGATGACACGTTTCGCCAATATCCTCGAGACGGTCGGCAACACGCCCGTCGTCAAGATCCGACGGCTCGCTCCCGACGGAATCGATCTCTACGTGAAGATCGAGGCCTTCAATCCTCTCGGCTCGGTCAAGGATCGACTCGCGCTCGGCGTCATCGAAGACGCCGAAAAGCGGGGAGCGCTCAAGCCGGGTCAGACGGTGATCGAAGCGACGAGCGGCAACACGGGGATCGGGCTCGCCATGGTCTGCGCCGCGAAGGGATATCCGCTCGTCGTGACGATGGCCGAGTCGTTCAGCGTCGAGCGTCGCAAGCTGATGCGCTTCCTCGGCGCGAAGGTGGTCATCACGCCCGCGCCGGCCGGCGGGACCGGCATGGTGCAGAAGGCGAACGAGTTGGCCGAAGCGAACGGCTGGTTCCTCACACGCCAATTCGAGAACGAGGCGAACGCCGACTTCCACTCGCGCACGACGGCGAAGGAGATCGTCGCCGATTTCGCGGGGCAGCGGCTCGACTACTGGGTGACGGGCTTCGGCACCGGCGGGACGCTCAAAGGTGTGGCGCGTGTGCTCGCGAAAGAACGGCCCGAGACGAAGATCGTTCTCGCCGAGCCGGCGGACGCGCCGATGGTCTCGAGCGGCGCGAAGCAGGCGCGCAACGCCGACGGCTCACCGGCAGCCCGAAATCCGTCGTGGAAGCCGCACCCGATCCAGGGATGGAGCCCGGACTTCATCCCGAAACTCACCGCCGACGCGCTCGAAGCGGGCAATGTCGACCAAGTCATCACGATCGCCGGCGCTGAGGCGATGAAGACGAGCCAAGCGTTGGCGAAGAAAGAAGGAATCTTCGTGGGCACGTCGTCGGGCGCGACGTTTGCGGCCGCGCTGCAGGTGTGCCGCGAGGCCGAGAAAGGGTCGACGGTGCTGTGCATGCTGCCCGACACGGGAGAGCGCTACTTGAGCACTCCATTGTTCGCGGACGTTCCGGCGGACATGACGGACGAAGAGCGGGCGATCCTGCAGTCGACGCCGACGTTCGCGCAGCCGCCCGTTGCGGCACCGGTCGGCGTGTAAGAGCCTCTCCGCCTGGCCGGCTACGAGCAGGGGCCGGCAAAGTTCAACGCAGATGCCGCAGACATCTGCGTTGAATTCTTCTCTCCCTGCCCAGTGGCCGGGTCAGTGCGCGATCGTCGGTTTCCCCGCGATCAGCTTCTCGAACCGCGGGTTTCCCTTGAGCGGCGCGAAGCTCGGGTCGATTCGGAGGTAGGCGGGGGTGACGTCGGTCGCCGGCATGTTGATGAGCCGCTCGATCAGGTCGATCGCGCGTTCGTTCTCGCCCGACTGGATGAACACGCGCGCCGCCTGAAAGAGCACGTACGGCTTTAGCGTCGCGTCGTTCGTCGTTTCGCGCAGCTTGAGCGCGCTGTCGGCCTGGATCGCCGCTTCCTGTTTGCGGCCGGCAAGCGCCAGCGCTCGAGCCATGAGCTCGCGCACCTGCGCTCGATCCGGGAAGTCGTGCAGTTGCTTCGCGAAGGCCAGGACAGCGCTGTCGCCGAACATGCGCGCGTGCATCGTGTCGCCCATCAGACGATACGTGTGCCCGAGCTTGAGTCCCCAGTGGCCGCGGTCGTTGTCGAAGTCCTTCGGGAGTGAGCTTGACGATCTTGGGCCATAGCTCGGACGGCAGCGTCCACATCGTCTCCTGGTACAACGCGAAGCGGACGAGCAGCGCCGTTGTGTCGACCCCCGACTTCAACTTCTGGGCGACCAGCGCGTGCACGCTGTCGAGTTCCCCGAGCGCCAGATACCCGAACGCCTTGCCCTGGATCATCGACAGATTGTCCGGCGCGAGAGCCAGCGCACGATCCCATGCCCCCAGCTCCTCCGGGTATCGATGGAGAGCGTGCAGTAGCCCCGGAACTCGACGCATCGTCGCAATCGACCGCGGGTCGAGCTTTGCCGCCTGCTGCGCGCGGGTGAACGCGTCGTCGAACCGGCCGAGGATGGCGTCGACGGCGGCCTCGCCGAGCATCAGGTCCGTGTTGTTCGGGTCGATCTTCAGCCCCGCATCGTATTGCGTTCGCGCGCCTTCGTAGTCGAGCTTCACGTCGCGGAGGTACTGCGCCATCGCCAGATGGGCTTCGGCGCGATTCGGGCCGAGCATCATCGCCCGCTCGGTGGCGACGCGGTTTCGTTCGACGGTCTCGACGGTCGGCCCCGCGTTGTTGATGAACGAGAGCGCGCGAGACAACTGCGACCAGGCCCCGAGGAAATTCGAGTCGAGCTGGACCGCGCGCTCGTAGTGCGGGATACCGGCGTTGAGCACCTTCGAGTCGCCGGTGCCGACGTTCGCGGTGATCTGCTCACCCTTCAGGAACTCGTCGTACGCCTCGAGGTTCTGCGTCGGCCGCGACGCGAGACGCTGCTGCGTCGGCGGGGTGAGCGCACCGGTCAGATTCTGGGCGACGTGCGACGCGATCGCGGCCTGCACCGCGAACACGTCCGACATCACGGTGTCGAACGCCACCGACCACTTGGATTGGCTGTTCGAGACCTGCACGAGCTCCGGCGTGACGCGTACCCGATCGGGCCCGTTGCCCTTGCTCCAGCGAACCGTGCCGGTGAGCAAATAGTCCACGGACAGCTCGCGCCCGATGTCGTGCGGGTCCTTGCTGGTTTTCTTGTACTGCCGCGTGCTCGTCCGCGCGGTGACCTGCAAGACCCGGTACGGCCGACAGCCTGCTTCGCACCTCGTCCGTCATTCCGTCGGCGAAGTAGTCGTCGGCCGCCGTGCCCTCGTTCTCGAACGGCAGCACGGCGATGCGGAAGCCCGCCTTCGTGCACGGCGTGCATGCCGCCGCCACGCGAACGCGCCTCCGCCCGCGACGAGTACGAGCGCGGCGGCGATGCCGATCCAAACCGCACGGCGCGATCCCGCCGGCGATTGCGCGGCGACGACAGAACCAGTCGCGCCGCTGGCCGTGATTTCCTCGAGCGCGGTGGCGACCGCCTTCGCCGACTCGGGGCGATCGGCCGCCGATCGCGCGACCATCGTATCGACGAGCTGCGAGAGCGCCGGCGGGACGGTGTTTCGCACGGAGTTCAGCGCGCGCGGCGTCTCCGTCATCTTGCGCGCGATGATCGCCTGCGCGTTCGGACCGGTGATCGGCTGCTCGCCGGCGATCATCTCGTAGAGCACGCACCCGAGCGCGTAGATGTCCGTGCGCGCGTCGATCGTGCGCTCTCCCGTGGCCTGCTCGGGACTCATGTAGCCCGGCGTGCCGACCGCCATGCCGGTCTGCGTGAGCCCGCGCTCGTCGGCGACGGCGCGCGCGATGCCGAAGTCGGCGACGATCGCCTGCCCGTCGCTCAGGAGGATGTTCTCGGGCTTGATGTCGCGGTGGACGACGCCGTTGCGGTGCGCGTAGTCGAGCGCCAGCGCGGACTCGCGCGCGATGCGCATCGCGTCGCGAATCGGCAGCTGTCCCTCGCGCGTCATCCGGTCGCGGAGCGACTCGCCCTGCACGAACGGCATCGTGTACCAGAGCTGACCGCCCGCATCACCCGAGTCGTAGACGCTCAGGATGTGCGGATGCTGAAGCTTTGCCGCGAGCTTGATCTCGCGCTGGAATCGCTCGGAGCCGAGCGTCGCGGCGAGGTCGGGGAGCAGGACCTTGAGGGCGACGGACCGGTCGTGCTGTTCGTCGACGGCGAGATACACCGTCGCCATGCCGCCGCGACCGAGCTCTCGATCGATGCGGTACCTTCCGGCGAGGCTCTCACGAAGGCGTTCGACGGAATCGGTCATTCGGCGAAGTTAGGCGTTACACGGCCGGATTCAAGGTCGAGACCGCCTTGACAGGGTCCTGACGGGCACTTGCCTTGCCTTCCATCGAGGAAAGGGGGACGCAATGATGCTAAGAAGTGCGCTGGCGCTGTTCGTCGGATTCACGGCCCCGATTGGGGCGCAGATGCGGCCGACGGGGCCGGCCACGATCGTCATGATCCGTCACGCCGAGGAACCGGACGACCCGAACAATCCGCACCTGTCGAAGGATGGTCTGGCCCGGGCCGACCGCTTGGTGGAATTCATGACCCACGACCCCGCGATGATCCGCCTCGGCACGCCGGCCGCGATCTTCGCGACCGAGACGACGAACGACGGCAATGGACAGCGCACGCAGGAGACCGTCGCGCCGCTGGCGAAGGTGCTCCGCCTGCAGGTACAGACGCCGTACCACGGCAAGGACTACGACAAGCTCGCCCGCCGTGTCATGTCCGACCCGACGCTCGCCGGCAAGACAGTGGTGATCTGCTGGAACCACGAGTACCTGCCCGAGCTCGCGGCCGCACTCGGCGTGACGCCCGAGCCGTCGAAGTGGAAGGCCAAGGTCTACGACCAGGTCTACGTCATCTCGTATCGCGACCGACGCGCGCTGCTGACGACGACGCGGTACGGAGACTGAGCGCATCTGCGTCATCGCAGTTCCGAATCTGCGTCATCTGCGTCATCTGCGTTGAAGTTTCTCTGCAGGCAGAGGGGGAGGCCTCAGGGCCGGGGAGCAGAGTCCAGAGCTGTCTCGCCGCCAAACGATGACGCAGGTGACAAATCGGTTGTGGTTCCGCGCAATTCAGAGCGCAGTCTTCGCCGATGTCGCAGCGCAGAGGCCCGTTCGGGCACGAGCTCACGTTCACGATCATCGGCGGGTTCTACGAGGTCTACAAACACCTCGGCTGTGGACTGCTCGAGACCGTCTACGCTCCGGCGCTGCGCCGCGAGCTCGAAGCTCGACACCTGTTCGTCGACCGCGAAGATTCTCCGTAGTGAACGGGGGCTCGGAGGTGGACGCAAAGCCCCGATCCGTCCACTTTCCGTCAACCACACACGCCGCCATGCCCCTCCCAATTCGTCTAGTCCTTTGCGCCGTCGCCGTCGCGATTCCCGTCGGCGCCCAGACGTCGCGGCCGGCCCCCAAATCCGCGGCCCCGTTCTCCGTCGTCGAAGCAAGCATCGCCGACATGCGCTCGGCGCTCGAGCAACACCGCACGACGTCGCACGAGATCGTCGTGCAGTACCTCACGCGCATCGCGACGTACGAGGACAAGCTGCACGCGGTGATCACGGTGAATCCGCGCGCGCTCGCCATCGCCGACTCGCTCGACCGGCTGCGCGCGCAGGGGCGAATCCTCGGCCCGCTGCACGGCATTCCCGTCGCGCTCAAGGACAACATCCACACGACCGACATGCCGACGACCGGCGGCGCGCTCGCGTTCGCGGATCTCGTGCCGCCGTATGAAGCGACGCTCACGAAGAATCTCGAGGCCGCCGGCGCGATCATTCTCGCCAAGACGCAGCTCACCGAGCTCGCCAACTGGGTCGCCGCGGCAATGCCCGGCAACTACAACGGGCTCAATGGCCAGGGGATGAACCCGTGGGATCCGCGCCGCGACCCGCGCGACGCGTTCTTCGACGGACGTCCCGTGCTCACGACCGGCGGATCGAGCACCGGCGCCGGCACGAACGTCAGCTTCTGGATGGCGAACGTCGGCACCGAGACGTCGGGATCGATTCTCAGCCCGTCGAACCAGAACATGCTCGTCGGCATCAAGCCGACCGTGGGGCGCGTGAGCCGCTACGGCGTCATTCCGATCACCGCGGACCAGGACACGCCGGGCCCGATGGCCCGCACCGTGTCGGACGCGGCGATCATGCTCGGCGCACTGGAGGGCGCGTCGCCCGATCCGAACGACGACGCGACGCGCAAGTGTCCGCCGCCCGCGGGTCGCGACTATACGAAGTTTCTCAACCCCAACGGCCTCAAGGGCGCGCGCATCGGCATCCCGCGCGCCTTCTTCTACGACAGCACCGCCGCCGGCGCCACGCGCCGCGCGGCGGATTGAGCCCCGCGCAGCGCAAGGTGATGGACGACGCGATCGCCGTGCTCAAGGCGCAGGGCGCGGTCATCGTCGATCCGGCCGACATCCCGAGCGTCATCGAACCGAACCCGGCGAACAACATCCTCAACTGGAATCCGTGCAGCGGCGACCAGTCGAAGGGCCTCGACGTCGACTGCTCGATCGCGTTCAAGTACGGCATGAAGCGCGACTTCAACACATGGCTGCAGTCGCTCGGGACCGCGGCGCCGGTGAAGACGCTGACCGAGCTGCGTGAGTGGAACATCGCGCACCAGCGCGCCGGCGCGATCAAGTACGGGCAGGCGCAGCTCGACATCTCCGACGAGATGGATGTGAACGCCGACCGCGCGCGCTACGAGCCGGATCGCCGCAAGGACATCTGCTCTCGGCGACGAACGGCATCGACGCCGCGCTGCAAGGCGAATCACCTCGACGCGCTGCTCTTTCCCGGCGTGAGCAGCGCCAACATCGCCGCGCGGCCGGGCTACCCGACGGTCACCGTGCCGTTCGCGTTCGTTCCAGTGCCGCAGGGACAGGGCGCGACCGCGTTTCCGCCGGGGTTCGAGCCGAAGCCCGCGCCGTTCAACGTGAGCTTCACCGGGACCGCGTGCAGCGAGCCGAAGTTGATCGAGCTCGCGTACGCGTTCGAGCAGGCGACGAAGAAGCGAATAGCGCCGCCGCTGTTTCCGTAGGCAGCGGGGCTAAGGCTTGACCTTTAGCTCGGACTTGTGAGCGGCAATGAACGCGCGAAGCTCGTCCGACATGTCGAGGAGCTTGAGCCATTGCTCCTGGTACAGCGTGATGGGGAACCGTCCCAGGCCGTAGACGGATACGCCGCCCTTCTCGCTCACCTTGAGGGACACGGCGCGCGTCGCGCCCTTCTTCAACGCATCGTTTTCCTGCCGCAGGCGCTCCAACTCCGCCTTGAGATCTTCGTCCGTCATGAATCGCTCCGAGTTGAACCGGCTGATCAAACTAGCGCTTCGCGCCCTGAAACGGACTCCGATGCGGGGTCACCCGACATGACCTCGCCGCGAGCGACCATTCGAACGCCCCGAAGAGACATCGCGCCACAACGAGCGGACATCGGCGAAAGTCTACGGGTCCTCAAGCTGCAGCAAGACACCATTCTCTTTCATCCATCATTCGTCCAACGCCGATGAACGGACGTTCGCCGGTGTGCAGCCAACATCAAGCGCCGATGCGCGGACACTCGGCGGTTCGAAGCGAGCATCAACCGCCGATGAACGGACATTCGTCGGTCGCCACCGAGCATTCGACGCGGATGAACGCACATCAGTCGGTCGCCACCGAACATCTCGGACCGATCAGCGGACATGACAGCTTTCGGGGCGAGCGTCTCGTTCCGTCAAGCATTCGTCAAGTCTCGCGCATCGTGCATCTGTGTCCGTGAAGCGAGCATCGATGAGCGTTGAACCGACGTCACGCGTTCGCGAACTCACGACACGCTTCGGCAATGCTTCATTAACCGCCGGCAAGACCGCAACAATCGTCGGCGAGCCGACGCCGACCATCCGTGAGACCACGCCAACGAAAGTTGAGACGACGTCTCGCGGTCGAAACCGAACGCGAATCTTTCGACAACCGGCGCCGATCATCCGTTATCGAACGTCAACCTTTCGATACCGCGCGCCGATCATCCGTTACCGAACGTCAACCTTGCGACAACCCGCGCCGATCACCCGTTGTCGAACGGCAACCTTGCGACAACCCGCGCCGATCACCCGTTGTCGAACGGCAACCTTGCGACAACCCACGCCGACCATCCGCTACCGAACGTCAATCTTCCGACAAGCCGCGTCGACCGCCCGCTGCGGCGCGTCATGCCGCCGAAAGCTTCGGTAAACTCCCTGGGTACGCGCCAATATCCAACCCTCGGTAATCTCTACTCGACTCGCACCGGCACTCTCGCTAGCAGAAATCCCTTTGGCACGCATTTCCGCACTCGCTTGACTCGGCCCGCACACAAACGGTACCGGAGTTATGTATGTCCGACATGGGCACCTTTCGCGTCGAGGTCGAGATCGAAAACCCGGCGTCGCCGGGACCGCGCGTCGCGCTGCGCGACGTGCTCGTCGACACGGGCGCTGAGCTGTCGTGGTTCCCGGCGCCGATCCTCGATTCGCTGGGCGTCCAACGAAGAAAGGTTCTGCATTTTCGACAGGCCGACGGCACGATCCTCACGCGCTGGACCGGACCCGCGTTCATCTACGCCGCCGACACGACGGCGACGGATGATGTCGTCTTCGGCGAGCCGCGCGACCTCGTGCTCCTCGGCGCGCGATCGCTCGAGGGACTCAATTTGCGGATCGATCCGATTCGGAAGATTCTCGTCGACGCCGGGCCGGTCCCGTCGGCGCTCGCGACTCGCTGACCTCGTTCAGCCCAGGACGCGCGCGACCTGCGACGCGACAGCCAGCAGCTCTTCGGTTCTGTCTCGACGGCCCACCAACTGGAGACCGACGGGCAAGCCCGATGTCGGAATCGGCAGCGAGATCGCCGGATGCCCCGTGATGTTGAATAACTGCGTGAGCCGCAGCATCGCGGCGCGGACGGGGAGCGTCTGCCCGTTGTCCATCGTGACCTCGACGGCGCCGAGCTTCGGCGCGACGATCGGCAGCGTCGGAAGAACCAATGCGTCGCAACGTTCGAGCGCCGCGTCGACCGCACGGTGTAACACCTCGCGAACGTCGCGCGCCGCGAGATAGTCGACGGCCGAAATCGCGCGACCCTTGAGGAGACGCTCGCGCACCGCCGGCTGGTAGTCGCTCGCGCGAGAATCGAGCGTCGGCGCGTGGTAGTGGGCCGCTTCCGGAAGCGAGATGTTGACGTACGCATCCACGATGCGCTCGCTCCCCTGCAGTGCGCGCGCCTCGATCGCGACGCCAGACGCGCGCAAACGGGAGAGCGACGAATCGAACGCTCTGCGCACGTCGCCGTCCAGCAGCGCCGTGAAGTACCCGGCGAGCGCGCCAAGCATGATCGGCGATTTCGCCAACGCGCTGAGCCGAGGGAGCGAACGCCCGGCCAGAACGGACCAGAGCGCGGCCGCGTCCTCCACCGAACGCGTGATCGGGCCGACGTGATCGAACGTCGGACACAGCGGCACCACGCCGTCCGTCGGCACCTCGCCGAGCGACGGCTTGAGTCCCACGACGCCGCACGCCGCGGCCGGAATCCGGATCGAGCCGCCCGTGTCCGTGCCGATCGACGCCTGTCCCATCCCCGTCGCGACGGCCGCCGCCGACCCTCCGCTCGATCCGCCCGCCGATCGCGTGGGGTCGTGCGGGTTGTGGACGGGACCGAACGCGGACTCTTCGCTCGTCGTGCCGAGCGCGAATTCGTGCAGGTTCGTTTTGCCGAGGATGACGGCGCCCGCCTCGCGGAGCCGCTGGATGACTGTCGCGTCCCGAACGGCCAGATGCCCCTTTCGCACGTTCGACGCGGCGGTCGTTAGTTGGCCGGCGATGTCGATGAGGTCCTTGACCGAGATCGGCATCCCGTGGAGGGGGCCGCGATCGACTCCGCGACGGCGCTCCTCGTCCACAGCTCGCGCCGCCGCTCGTGCGGCGACGGGCTCGGCGTAGATGAAGGCGTTGGTACGGGAGCGGTTTTCGGCGAGGGAGGAAAGGCTGGCTTCGAGGCGGTCGCTTGCGGAGAGAGACAATGGTGAAAATGAGCGGAAGGAAACCTGCAAGTCCTGAAGCGAAAGTGATGGGGTAAAGGCGGGACGACAAGGGTGTCACGTGTCATTTGCGTATCTTCGATTGATGCACGCGCCGCCAGAGAGGAGCCCCATGCTCGACAAGGCCCGCCGCGAACTGTCACACGCCGCCCGCTCCCTCCGCCGAGCGCCCGCGTTCAGCGTCACGGTCGTACTCATCCTCGGGCTCGCCATCGGGATGTCGAGCGCGATGTTCACCGTCTTTCAATCCGTTCTGCTGCGCCGTCTGCCGGCGAGACAGCCGGAACAGGTCGTCGAGCTGTCGGGTGTCGCCGGCGGTGCGGCGACGGAGGTGCCGATCACACCGGCACAGCTCAAGCGGCTTCGCGTCGAGACGCACACGCTTCGCGACGCGGCGGGGTTGGCTCACTGGCGCATTCTCGCCGACGCGCTCGCCGACGGCGATCGACGCCTCGTGCTCCGCGAGGCCGTCGTGACCGACAACTTCTTCACCGTTCTCGGGGCCGACCCGGTGTTGGGCCGGTTGTTCCGGCCGGGCGACGAAGTGCCCTGGGGAGCGAACTCGGGGAACGGCGGCGTGCCCGTCGTTCTCAGCTACGCGGCCTGGCGGCGCAGCTTCGGCGGCGACTCGTCGGTGGTCGGCCGCCACCTCGTCTCGCCCAAGATGAGCTGGACGATGACGATCGTCGGCGTCGCGGCGCCGGGGCTCGACTATCCGCGCGGCGTCGAATACTGGATCGCCTCGGAGTACGGCAGTATCGACGTCGTCGCGCGGCTGACGCCGAATACAACACCTGAGGCAGCGCGTAAGGATTTTCTCACGTTCCTCGAGCGCGATCCCGAGCAAGCGCGCAACCTCGGCGCGAATTCGGTCGGCGCGCAGGTCCACACGCTCGACGACATGGTCACGGGCCAGGCTCGCGCCGCGCTGTTCGCGCTTTCGGCGGCCGTCGTGCTCCTCCTCGTGCTCGCGTGCGCCAACGTCGGCAACCTGCTCCTGCTCCGCGCCGCCGGACGGGTGCGCGAACTGTCGATTCGCCGCGCGATCGGCGCGTCGGCGATGGATCTCGTGCGGCACCTGTTCGCCGAGAGCATTCTGCTCGCCCTCGGCGGCGGCCTGCTGGGCGTGATGTTCGCGCGAATTCTGCTCGACGCGCTGGTTCGTCTCGCGCCGAGTGGGCTGCCGCGCACGGATCTGATCGTGCTCGCCGGAACGCCGCTGTTCACCGGCTCGCTCGTGACAGCGGCGACGGTGATCCTGTTCGGCGTCGCGCCGTCGCTCGTTTCCCTTCGATTCGATCTCTCGTCACCGCTTCGCTCCGACACGCGCTCCGGCACCGAGGGGCGTCGCCTGCGCAAGGTTCGCCAGGCGCTCGTCGCCTCGCAGCTCGCGCTCGCCGTTGTCGTGCTCGCGGGCGCGGGCCTGCTCGTGCGCAGCCTCGCGCGCCTCGCCACGATGGACATGGGATATCCGACCGACCATCTGACGATGCTGAATGTCTCGCTGCCGTGGCGGACGTACGCGAACGACTGTCGGCCGAGCGGCACCGTGCTGACCGCGGCGGACACCACCGCGTGGTCGAGGTGCGCGGCTCGGGTCAACTTCGCCGCGCACGAGCGCATCATGGCGAATTTGCGCACGCTGCCGCAGGTCGTGAGCATCTCGCCGGCCGCTGCCCCGCCCTTCCTCGGCTCGAACGTGTGGATGGGCCGCTTTGCCGCGGAGGAGCAGTCAGACGCGGAGGCCAAGACGAATCCGTGGTTCGGATTCGACGCCGTGGGCCCCGACTTTTTCCACGCACTCGGCGTTCCACTGCTCTCGGGCCGAGCCTTCACCGACGCCGACCGGGAGGACGCACCGCACGTGGCCGTGATCACAGAGGGCGTCGCGCGGCGCCTCTGGCCGAACCAATCCGCGATCGGCAAACGGCTTCACGATCCCGAACAACACTCTCCGGATTCGCTCGTGACCGTGGTCGGTGTCGTACGCGATTTCCACTATCGCCTGCACCGCGAGAGCACCCCGACGATCTTCCGACCGTACTGGCAGGTGTTGGCGCAAGGCTACTTCGCGGTCCGGACGCGAGGCGCCGAAATGCCGATGGACGCGTGGCGTCGCGCGGTGGAGGGCGCCGGCGGTGCGACGTTCGTCCGCGCCGAGTCGATGGACGATCTCGTCGCGCCGCAGCTGGCCGTGCCGCGATTCGACGCGCTGCTCCTGTCGATCTTCGCGTTGGCGGCAATCGTTGTCGCGGCGGTCGGGCTCTACGGCATCATGGCGTCGGCGGTGAGCCAACAGACGCGCGAGCTCGGGATTCGGATGGCGCTCGGCGCGACGGTTGGAAGCGTGCGAAATATGGTGCTCAAGCAGGCGATGGTCGTCGCGGGGGCCGGCACCGTCGCCGGGCTGGCGGGCGCGCTCGCCGGCTCGCGGCTGCTGACGTCGATGCTGTTCGAGATTCGCCCGTCGGATCCGACGACGCTCGGCGGCGTCGCAGTGTTGCTGCTCGCGACGGCGGCCGGTGCCGCGTACATCCCGGCACGGCGCGCGACGCGGATCGACCCCGCACGCGCGCTTCGCGCGGAGTAAGACGCGTTCAGTCTCTATTGAACGAGTTCGATCGACGCGCGAATTCCCGAGGCGTTCGCCAAGCGGCGATCGCACGTGATCAACGGCGCGCGTAACGCCTCGGCAAGCGCGACATACGCGGCGTCGTATGCGGTCAGGTTGTCGCGAAGCTCCCAGATGCGCGGCAGGAGGGGCTCGTGACTATATCGCTCCATCGGAAAGCCGCCCAACAACCCGATCGCCGTGCGCGCCCAACCCGCCGTCAGGTCGCCGCGCAGAACATAGCGGCGAAGCACCTGCGCCACCTCGACGTCGACGAGTGACGGAGCGTGAATCGTTTCGCCGCGGCGCAGCAGCCGGTCCTCGGCGAGGAGCCCGGCTTCGCTGCGCAGGAAAATCTCGATGATCGCCGACGCGTCGGCGACGATCACCGCGAGTCGCGCTCGGCGCGCACGACAGCGCTCGGGCGCTCGCGGACTCTCGCCGGCTCGAGCGACGCGAGCCGCTCGCGAAGCTCGCCGGGCGTGAGCCGCTCGGCGGCGGCCTCGAGCTCGAGTCGGAGGTAGTCCGACAGCGACATCCCGGCAAGGGCGGCACGAGCGCGAAGGCGTCGGTGCAGCGCGTCGGGGACGTGGCGGATCTGGATCATCTTGGACATGTGCAAAACATGCATGATGTCGCGAGGACATGCAACGTGCGGAACGGGTGTCCGCCACTGCGCTGGTCTCTCGTCCTCGCTCCAGGTCTGGGCACTCCGTTTGGGCACTCCGTCTCCGCACTCATCTCAGGAAGGTTGCCTCGAGGCAATCGCGCGACCGTGACCGATCTTGCGTCCCCTCCGGTCTTGCCCCGGCCCCCTCCTTCCTCGATCATTCGGACATCCTCCCGGAGAGCCTCCTCGAGTGTCCGCTACCGCCCCTCCTTCGAAGCCTTTCCGTCCCCCCACGGACGTCAGCAATCCTCAGTACTACCATAAGGTTGTGGACTGCCAATGGGCCTGTCCGGCGCACACCAACGTGCCGGAATACATCCGGCTGATTGCCCAGGGCAAGTACACCGAATCCTACCTCCTCAACCGCGAATCCAACGTCTTCCCCGGCATCCTCGGCCGCACCTGCGACCGACCGTGCGAGCCGGCGTGCCGGCGCGGCCGGGTCGACGGAAAGCCGGTCGCCATCTGTCGGTTGAAGCGGGTCGCCGCGGACCATCGCGACGACATCAGCGACTTCCTGCCGAAGGCGCCGGCGCAGAAGAACGGCAAACGCGTCGCGCTCATCGGCGCGGGCCCGTCGTCGCTCACGGTCGCCAACGACCTCATGCCGCTCGGCTACGACGTCGTGATCTTCGAGAAGATCGCCGAGCCGGGCGGGCTGATGCGGATCAACATTCCGTCGTTCCGTCTGCCGGCGAGCGTGCTCGACGAAGAGGTCGGCTACATCCTCGACATGGGCGTCGACATCCGCTACAACTCGCCCGTCACGAGCATGCGCGACCTGCTCGCGCAGGGATACGACGCCGTGTTCGTCGGCAGCGGCGCGCCGCACGGGAAGAATCTCGATATTCCCGGGCGCGCCGAAGCCGCGGCGAACATCCACATCGGCATCGAGTGGCTCGCGTCGGTCCATTTCGGCCACATCGAGAAGATCGGCAAGCGCGTGCTCATCATCGGCGTCGGCAACACGGCCATGGACTGCTGCCGCACGTCGCGGCGCCTCGGCGGCGCGGACGTCAAAGTCATCGCGCGGCGCGGACGCAAGTACTTCAAGGCGTCGCCGTGGGAGCTCGAGGACGCCGAGGAAGAGGGCGTGCACGATCGTCGAGAACCACGCGCCCAAGCGCTTCGTGCTCGAGAACGGGAAGCTCGTCGGGATGGAGATCGAGGTTCTGCGCTGGACGGAAGAGAACGGAAAGCAAAAGAGTGAGGTCGTCGAGACGGTGGTGCTCCCGTGCGACGACGTCATCCTCGCGATCGGCCAGGAGAACGCGTTCCCGTGGATCGAGCGCGACGTCGGGATCGAGTTCGACAAGCACGGGATGCCGGTGGTGGATCGGACGACGATGATGTCGACCACGCCGGGCGTCTTCTTCGGCGGCGACGCCGCGTGGGGACCGGAGAACATCATCTGGGCCGTCGAGCACGGACATCAGGCGGCGATCTCGATCCACAACCATTGCCAGGGCACGTCGCTCACCGAGCGGCCGGCCTACGGCATGAATCTCGTGAGCTCGAAGGTCGGCATGCACGCGTGGAGCTACAGCAACGACTACAGCTCCGCGCCGCGCATGAAGATGAAGCACGAGGAGCTGATGAAGCGCTTCACAGAGCCTCGACGTCGAAGTCGAACTCGGATTCAGCGCCGAGCAGACCGCGCGCGAAGTGCAGCGCTGTCTCAACTGCGACATCGAGACGAACTTCACGGCGAATCTCTGCATCGAATGCGACGCGTGCGTCGACGTCTGCCCCGTGAACTGCCTCACGATCACTCCCGGAGGCTGAGGCCGGATCGGATCTTCGCCAGCACCTCTCGGCGCCGGCGACGAATCTGTCGCAGGACATCTACAGCTCGGCTCCGCTCCCGCAGACGAAGCGGGTGATGGTGAAGGATGAGGACGTCTGCCTCCACTGCGGCCTCTGCGCCGAACGCTGCCCGACGGCCGCGTGGGACATGAGGAAGTTCGACCTGCTGATTCCAGTATGCCCATTAACGACTTCGCGTTCAAGATCGGCACTGTCAACGGTACCGGTTCGGCCAGCGCGAACAGCCTGCTCATGCAGGCCATTTTCCGCATGGGCATCCCGGTCACCGGCAAGAACATCTTCCCGTCGAACATCCAGGGTCTGCCCACCTGGTACGAGATCCGCGTGAGCGAGGACGGCTACACGGCGCGCCCGAGCGAGGTCGATCTCGTCGTCGCGCTCAACACCGGAGACGTACGCGAAGGACGTCGCCACGGTGCGCCCCGGCGGCTATCTGCTCTACGATTCCTCCTGGCCGCTCGACGCCGAGCTCATTCGCGAGGGCATCACGATCCTCGGCATCCCCTTCGGCAAGATGTGCGTCGAGACCTTCGAGCGGCGACCGCGATCGCACGCTGCTGCGCAACATCGTCGTACGTCGGCGCGCTGGCGGCGTTGCTCGATTCGACATGGACGTGGTCGAACGAGATGCTCACCGAGAAGTTCGCCAAGAAGAAGAGCGCTGCTCGACGCGAACTTCACGCGCGATCCGGCTCGGCTTACGACTACGCGAAGGCGAACTACGACTGTCCGCTGCCGTTCCATCTCGAAGCGGATGGACGTCGACAAGACGAAAGACAGCATTCTGATCGACGGCAAACGCCGCCGGCGCGCTCGGCGCGGTGTACGCCGGCGCGACCGTCGGCGCGTGGTATCCGATCACGCCGTCCACGTCGCTCATGGAGGCGTTCAAGGAATTCTGCGAGCGCTATCCGCGTCGACCCGACGACCAGGCGAGCGCAAGTACGCGCTCATCCAGGCCGAGGACGAGCTGGCGGCCGCCGGCATCGTGATCGGCGCGGGCTGGGCGGGCGCGCGCTCGTTCACGTCCACCGCGGGTCCGGGCATCTCGTTGATGAGCGAGTTCATCGGACTCGCGTACTACACCGAAATCCCCGGCGTCTTCTTCGACATCCAGCGCACCGGGCCGTCGCACCGGCATGCCGACGCGCACGCAGCAGGGCGACCTGCTGTCGATCGCGTATCTCGTCGCACGGCGACACGAAGCACATCGCGCTCTTCCCGGCGAACCCGGAAGAGTGCTTCACGCTCGCCGTCGAGGCATTCGATCTCGCCGAGCGATTCCAGACGCCGGTGTTCGTCGTGACCGATCTCGATATCGGGATGAACGACTGGATGTGCCCGCGCTTCACGTGGAACGACAACTATCGGCCCGACCGCGGCAAGGTGCTCGGTCCGGCGGAGCTCGAGCAGGTCGAGAAGTTCTCTCGCTATCTCGATGTCGACGGCGACGGCATCGCCGCGCGCACGCTCCCCGGGCGCGTCGCCGAGCGGCGGCTATCTTCACGCGCGGCTCGGGCCACGACGAAGTACGGCACGTACACCGAGGACGCCGCCGAGTATCAGGAGGTCGTCGATCGGCTGGTGAAGAAGATGGAGACGGCCGCCAAGGCGGTGCCCGCTGCCTGAGATTCGCTCCGCCGCCAAGAAGACGGATGTCGGGATCATTTCGGTCGGCGGTTGCCACGCGGCCGTAATGGAGGCGGTGGACCGCCTTGCGGCTGGACAGCTCGACGGCCCGACAGCGGGACCGCTGCACGTCGACTACATGCGCATTCGCGCCTTTCCGTTCGGGCCGGGCGTGCGAGAGTTCATCGAGGCGCATCCTCGGTGTTACGTCGTCGAGCAGAACCGCGACGCACAGCTGCGCTCGCTGCTCGCGATCGAAACCGGCCTCGCGCGCGATCGGATGACCTCGGTGCTCGACTACGGCGGCCTCCCACTCACAGCCGATCGCGTCGTCGCCGGCATCGTCGGCAAGAAGGCACAACCAGTCGGACCCGAACCGACGCGCCGCGAAGCCGCGCGCGTCTGAGAATCGCTCCCCCATGACCTCGATTCCGAAACCAGCCGTCCGCCATCCCTCTCTCCCCAAGAACTCGTTCGGTCTGACGAAGCGCGATTACGAGGGTGCGATGTCGACGCTCTGCGCCGGCTGCGGGCACGACTCGGTGACCGCCGCGCTCGTCCAGGCGTTCTGGGAGCTCGACCTTCCGCCGCACCGCGCCGCGAAGATGAGCGGCATCGGCTGCTCGTCGAAGACCACCGCGTACTTCATGCAGCCAGTCGCACGGCTTCAACGCCGTGCACGGCCGCATGCCCGCCCTCGCGACCGGCGCGAACGCGGCGAATCGCGATCTCGCGTACATCGGCATCTCGGGCGACGGCGACTCGCTTTCGATCGGACTCGGCCAGCTGTGCCATGCCATCAGACGCAACGTGAACATGATGTACGTACTCGAGAACAACGGTGTCTACGGCCTCACCAAGGGACAGTTCTCGGCGTCGTCGGACATCGGATCGAAATCGAAGAAAGGCGAGGCGAACCTTCAGCCGCCGATCGACCCGGTGCTGCTCGCGCTCACCCTCGGCGCGACGTTCGTGGCGCGCAGCTTCTCGGGCGACAAGACGCAGCTCATGCCGATCATCAAGGCGGCGATGAGGCACAACGGCTTCGCGATGATCGACGTCATCTCGCCGTGCGTGAGCTTCAACGACCACGATTCATCCACCAAGAGCTACCGCTACACGCGCGAGCACTACAACGAGCTCGCGCCGGTGGACTTCGTCCCGTTGCGCCGCGAGATCACGGCCGATGCGGGCGCGTCGAACAACGGCGCGGTCAGCGTGACAATGCACGACGGCAGCGTCGTGCGGTTCCGACAGGTCGCAAAGGAATACGACCCGCGCGACCGCGACGCGGCGTACGCGCACGTGCGCGAGCACATGGCGCGCGGCGAGGTCGTGACGGGCCTGCTCTACATCGACGAGAAGGGCTCGGACATGCACGCCATCGCCAAGACGGCGAAGACGCCGCTGGTCGACCTGCCGTTCGACGAGCTGTGCCCGGGGAGCGACAAGCTGGCCGAGTTGATGGAAGAGTACCGCTAGCGCCCGCGCGGACGCCGCGGTTCACGCAGCGGGTGGCGACGACCGCACGCGTCCGACGACGATAGTGATGTTGTCCGACCCGCCCCGCTCGAGCGCGAGCTCCAGCAGCGCGCGGCAAAGTTGTTCGGACGACTCGAGGCCGAGTATGTGCTGCTCGATCTCGCGATCGGAAACGTGCTTGATGAGGCCGTCGCTGCAGAGGAGCACCACCGGCCGCTCGCCGCGCACATCGATGCGCGTCACGACTGGTACGGCCGCGGACCCGCCGATCGCGCTGGAGAGCACGTGCGTGTACGGCGACTTGGCCGCCCGCTCGGGAGTCAGCACGCCTTGGTCGACGAGATCCTGGGCGACCGTCTGGTCGCGCGTGATCTGGCGCATCACGCCGTTGGAGCAGAAATACGCGCGGCTGTCGCCGACTTGCAGCACGTAGAGCCAGGGCCAGACGGCGATCCCGAACGTCAGCGTCGTCGCCATGTGATTGTCGCCGCGGATCGCCGATTCCACCGACACCGTTTCGTGCGCATTCATCGCAGCCGCGCGCAAGCCATCGAGAAACAGCTTGTCGTCCGTCGCTCCGGCCGCGTGGTAGCACCGCAGGCTCGACGAGATGTACGTCGTGACAGCCTCGGCAGCGAGCCGGCTGGCCTCCGCGCCTCCGAACTGGCCGCCGACTCCATCGGCGACGAGAAAGACGGTCGCCATCCGCTGGCCGCGAAGTGGCAGCCGCTCCGCGCTGGTCAGGCTCGTGCCGTGCACGTAGACCTCCGGGTGCACGGTGCCGACGAAGAAGTGATCCTGGTTCTCGTGGCGAACTTTTCCGACGTGCGTGACGCCGAAGAGGTCCAGCGCACTGTCCGTCGGTCTCACGCCATGTTCGTCGGTCGCCGCCACTGTTTCGACGGTTTGAACCGCGAGCGTCGATCGCGGCGTCCGCGTGGACGCAAAGAGCTGGGAAAGCTTCATGAGACCCTCCTCTCACATCGCGGCTGGTCGGCTAACGCGAGCCCCATGGAAACGATGGCTCGACCTCCGCAAAAGGGCAAATGCCCTGCCGACTGTCGCTGACGGCTGCCGACTCGAGTGGCCGTCCTGGCGACCAAGCCGTCCAAGCCACACCGTTAGCCGACTCCGCCCTTCTGCCTCGCCATGCAACGACTCGCCATCTCGTTAGTTGCCGTTCTTGCTCTGAGCCGCGCCGGCGCCCAGCAGGCGGACGCCGGGCTCTTGTCGACGATTCGCGCGATCCGCGCGATCGACAATCATTCGCATCCGCCGGCGCTCGTCGCGACGGGCCAGAAGGACGACGAGTTCGACGCGCTGCCGTGCGATCCGCTCGAGCCCACCGATCCGGCGCTGACGAGCTCGGCCGGACAACCCGCGCTTTCTCGCGGCGTGGAAGGCGCTCTACGGTTACCGGTACGACGACGCCGACTCGGCGCACTTGCGCGAGCTTCTCGCCGCCAAGCAGCGAGTGAAGGTGGCGCAGGGCGACAGCTATCCCGCGTGGGTGCTCGACAAGCTCGGCATCGAGACCGAGTTGGCCAATCGCGTCGCGATCGGGACGCGGTCTCGTCGCGCCCGAGCTTCCGCTGGGTGCCGTTCGTCGACGCGCTGCTCTTTCCGCTCGACAACAGCGTCGTCGCGACGTACACGCCGGACCGCAAGATCTTTTTTGCACGGGAGGATGCGCTGCTCAAGCGCTACATGACGGCGCTCAACGTGAGCCGCCGCCCCGCCACGCTCGACGCGTATCTCTCGCAAGTCGTGACGCCGACGCTCGAGCGGTTGAAGCGCGAGGGCGCCGTCGCGATCAAGTACGAGGCGGCCTATCTGCGTCCTCTCAATTTCACGCGCGGCGACAAGGCCGCCGCCGATCGAGCCTACGCCCGGTACACGAACGCCGGCGTCCCGACGGACGCGGAGTACACCGCGATCCAGGACGTCGATCTTCCATCACATCGCCGTCGAGGCCGGGCGGCTCGGACTGCCGGTGCACATTCACACCGGCTACGGATGCGGCGGCTACTTCGAGATCGCGGGCGCGAATCCGCTCTTGCTCGAGCCGATTCTCGACGACGCATCGCTGCGCAAGACCAAGTTCGTGCTGCTGCACGGCGGCGCCGGTCCCTTCTCGAAGGAGATCGCGCCGCTGCTGATGAAGCCGAACGTGTACACCGACTTCTCCGAGCAGACGTGGCTGCTGCCGACGCGCGAGCTCGCGCGGTCGATTCGCTACTGGCTCGAGTGGTATCCGGAGAAGGTGCTGTTCGGGACGGACCTTTCACCCGGCGGTTCCGCGGCGATCGATTGGGAGGAGATCGGCTGTCAGACGACGACCTCGGCCCGCGACGCGCTCGCGATCGCGCTCACGGAAATGATGAACGACGGTGAGATCACGCGACGCGCGCGGCCGACATCGCGAAGATGGTCATGCGGGGGAATGCGCTCCGGTTGTACGGTTGGCCCGACAGGTGAGCGTCTGTGGTATCTGCGTTTCATTTTCTCCGCGTACAGCGTGGCCGGGGTGTCCGGTACGGCGCGCTGGTGATACGTTAGCCAAGTCCGGAAAGCGATCGTCGTCCGAACGTCGCCCCCACCCCACTCGATCATGATTCGCACAACCCGCGTCGTCGCCGTCGCGGCGCTCGTCGCATCGGCCGCGGCCGCCCAAGCGCCTGCCTCCAAGCCGTTCGAGCTCGACTCCCTCACGATCGCGGGATTTCGCTGGCGGAACGTCGGCCCCGCGAACACGATGGGCCGCATGTCCGACGTGACGGGGATCCCGTCGCCGTCGAAGACGTTCTTCGCAGCCGCGGCGGCGGGCGGCATCTGGAAGTCCACCAACAACGGCGTCACGTGGCGCCCGGTGTTCGACAACCAGCGCGTCATCTCGATGGGCATGCTCGCCATCGCGCCGAGCGACACGATGCAGGTGTGGGCCGGTACGGGCGAGCCGAACTCGCGCAACACGATCTCCCCCGGCGGCGGCGTCTACAAGTCCACCGACGGCGGCATCACCTGGAAGCTGATGGGCCTCGAGAAGACGCAGCTGATCGGGCGCATCGTCGTTCATCCGACGAACCCGAACATCGTCTACGTCGCCGCGCTCGGCGCTCCGTGGAGCGCGAATCCGGAGCGCGGTCTCTACAAGACCGACCGACGGCGGCAAGACGTGGCAGCTCGTCAAGTTCATCTGCGACAAGGCCGGATTCGTCGACGTCGCGATCGACCCGTCGAACCCGAACATCCGTCTGGGCGTCGAGCTGGGAGCGCGTGCGCGGACCGTACTTCCTCAACTCCGGCGGTCCGGGATCGGCGCTCTGGAAGATCGACCGACGCCGGCAAGACGTGGACCGAGATCAAAGGCGGCGGATTCCCCGAGACGACGAAGGGGCGCATCGGCATCTCGATCTCGATCTCGAATCCGCAAGTGATGTACACGCACGGTCGAGGCCGACACCACCGCGAATCCGAAAGCCCGAGAAGGGCAAGCCCGCGGCGAAGTCGCCGTCGGGACTCTATCGCTCCAGCGACGGCGGCACGACGTGGACGCGCACGAACGATCAGGACACGCGACCCTTCTACTACTCGCAGGTTCGCGTGCGACCCGAAGAATCCGGATCGTGTGTACTGGTCGTCGACCCCGGTGCTCGTATCGAACGACGGCGGCAAGACCGTCGTCAACGCGACGAACGGCATTCACGTCGATCACCACGCGATGTGGATCGATCCGAACGACCCCGACCGCATCATCGTCGGCGACGACGGCGGCGTGGCGATCACGTTCGATCAGGGCGGCAACGTACATGTTCGCGAACATGATCGCCGATCGCGCAGCTGTACGACATCAGCTACGACTTCCAGGTGCCGTACCGCGTGTGCGGCGGCCTGCAGGACAACGGTTCGTGGTGCGGGCCGAGCCGGCGTACGCCAGGGACCGATCACCAACGCGATGTGGTTCACGTCGGCGGCGGCGACGGATTCGTGACGCAGCAGGACCCGACCGACCCGAACATCGATCTACGCCGAGTCGCAGGGCGGCGCGATCGTACGGCTCAACTATGCGACGGGACAGAGCAACTTTCTGTTCAAGCCGCAGTACCGCCAGCGTTACGACATGTACGAAGATTCCGTGCTCATCGAGCGCGGCGACACGGCAGCGCCACAGACGGCCGCGCAGAAGAAGGCGATCGCCGACCTTCGCGCACGCCAGAAGACCGACTCGGCGGCGCTCGATCTGCGCTTCAATTGGAATACGCCGTATCTCATCTCGCCACACAACCCGTCGACGCTCTACGTGGGCGGCGAACCGCGTACTCAAGTCCACAAAGCGCGGCGACGATCTGTTTCCGATCTCGCCCGATCTCAGCACCGCCGACACGGTGAAGATCCGCGTGTCGACGCGCACGACGGGCGGAATCACCAACGACGCCACCGGCGCCGAGACGTATTGCACGGTCGTCTCGCTGAACGAGTCGCCGATTCGCGCCGGGATTCTCTACGCCGGCACCGACGACGGCAGGCTCTGGGTCACGAGGAACGACGGCGGTACGTGGGAAGAGCTGACGACGCACGTGACCGGCGTGCCGGCCGGAACGTACATCACGCGCATCGAGCCGTCGCCCCACGACTCGATGACGTTCTTCGTGACGTTCGACAACCACCGCAACGGCGACTACAAGCCGTACGTCTTCGTGACGCACGATTTCGGCAAGACGTTTTCGTCGCTCGCGGCGAATCTGCCCGTCGGCGGCCCGGACTACGTACACGTGATCCGGCAGGACCTCGTCAACAAGAACCTGCTCTTTCTCGGCACCGACGTTGGCGCGTACGTCTCGATGAACGGCGGGCAGTCGTGGCAGCGGTTCATGACGGGCCTGCCGACGGTGCCGGTGCACGACCTGCGCATCCACCCGCGCGACCACGAGATCATCGCGGCCACGCATGGGCGCGGCATCTGGATCGCCGACATCTCGGCGCTGCAGCAGATCGACGAGAAGGTGATGGCGGAGGACGCCCACCTGTTTTCATCGCCGACGGCGTTCCAGTTCGGCGACCCGCCGGTCGAGGGACAATCGCAGGGTCATCAGGTGTTCCAGGCGGCGAGCCCGCCGTACGGCGCGGTCATCACGTATCGTCTCGCCGCGCGTCAGTCGCAGGCGAGAATCGCCATTCTCGACGCGGCTGGTGACACGATGCAGGTGCTGAACGGTCCGGGCGCGGCCGGGATCAACCGCGTCGCGTGGACATTCGGCGGCAAGCCCGCGCCGCGACGCGCGCTCGGCGCGGTGCAGAAGCGCGACTCGGCGCTTCAGATGAACCGCATCGTCTTCGTGCTCGACTCGCTCGACAAGGCCGGCGCGAATCAGATGATGACCGGCATGATGCGGCAGCTCGTGCACACGGGCGATCTTTCGCCGATCGCGACGATGTTCGCCGGTCGCGGCGGGGGATCTGGTTTTGGCGCGCCGCCGCCGTGGAACGCGCGGCCGGGAGAACAGGCGACGGGCGCTGCGGCAGCGGGAGGCGGTCGGGGTGGCGCGCCTGGCGGTGCACAACCAGGAGCGGCGGCTACCGCACCAGCAGCACCTGGCGCGCCCGGTGCCGCCAGCCAAGTGGGAACGCCCGCGGCGGCAGCGCCTGCGGCCGCCGCAGCCGCAATGCCACTCGATCCGTCGGCGATGCAACAGTGGACACCGCTCTTCAACATTCCGGGTCGTCCACCCGCGGGCGGGTTCGGATTGAA
This sequence comes from uncultured Gemmatimonadaceae bacterium, assembly GCA_963789315.1. Taxonomy (GTDB): domain Bacteria; phylum Gemmatimonadota; class Gemmatimonadetes; order Gemmatimonadales; family Gemmatimonadaceae; genus JAQBQB01. Next base: position 385,306 of record CAWBKI010000017.1, read on the forward strand.
CTTCATGCAAACGCTCGGCTTCGGCGATCCGACAGCCGCGTTCTTCGGCGGAACAGGCGGCAGCGTCGCCGCGGGTGACTACGTCGCCGTGATGACGGTCGGCGGGAAAACGCTGCGTCAGAAGATTCGCGTCGAGAAGTCGAACCCGTAGTCGGAATTCTGCGGGGGACTGCGAGCTACGATTGGCGTTGGGAAAAGCTCGACGCAGACGACGCAGATTTTGAAGAGCAAGGACGCAGATTTTGAAATGGGGGAGTGGATTCAGATTCCACGCCCCCATTCGTCCATCTGCGTCATTGCCGTTCAAAATCTGCGTCATCTGCGTTGAATTTTCTTACCCTCAACGGTGGCCATTACCTGGCGACCGGCCACGGCGTGTCGACGAGTTCCGCTACTTCAGCGGCTTCACCGGCGCGGATTCTCCGTGGAGCAGCGCCGTCAACCACGCCGCTGACCGCGTCGTGAACGGCATCAACTGCTCGGGCGTCGCTTGATGGTTGTGCGGCGAGTCGATCATGGGCACGGCTTCCTTTGGCCCGGTGATCTGGTTGAACGCGGTCCAGATGCCGATCGACGGCGCGACCTTATCGAGGAAGCCCATCGCCAGCATCGACGGCACGTGAATTCGCGGCGCGAAATTCACGACGTCGAAATACGCCGCCGTCTCGACAACGTTCGGGTTGGTCGTGTCCCAGAACGGGTACCCCGCGTCGCGCTGGTGGAGCGCCGCGGCGGCGTCCGCACCGGCAGGGACGTTCACCACGACACCGGTGATCTTCGGATTCAGCGCCGCCGTGACGAGACTCTGCTGGCCGCCCATGCTGATGCCGGTGGCGATTAGCGTGCGCCCGTCCCACTCCGGCCGCGCCGTGAGAAATTCCACGGCCCGGTAGTCGCCGAGGTACATCTGGAGGAAGTAGTTGTGATCGCGGTCCGTGTCGTTGATCCGCTGATACTCCTTGAGCATCTGCGGCAGAGCGTCGTAGAACGCTTGGGGCATGTCGCTCGGCACGTCGTGCGGTTCGACGTTGACCGCGAACCAACCCTCCGCGGCGCGGTCGGTGACCCACGACTTTGGGAGCGGATACGGGGGGCTCGCCCACTGGAAGATGATCAGCGCGGGGAATTTTCCGTCGCGCTTGGGAGCCGCCATCTGTCCGTAGACGTGCGCGCCGCCGACGTTGTCGAGGCGGAACGTGGCGTAATCGACGCCCTCGACGCCGCTCTCCTTCGGCGTGACGACCGCGTTCATCGGAAGGTTGGCGAGGAGATCGAGCTTGGATTTCCAGAAAGCGTCGAAATCCAGTGGACGCGTGACGACCGGTTTGATCTTCGTCGGGTCGACCGCGGCCGCCAGCGCAACGAGACCGGGGCCACCGGTGTGCACGTCGCCGAAGTCAGTCGTTCCGGCCGGCGGCTTGATCTCGACGCGCACCATGCCCGGTTCGCCCAACGATGTCTCGATCCTCGCTGAGCCGCGGGAGAGATCGAACGTCCCCGACTTGATCGTGCGTCGACCGTTCTCGGTGATCGTGTAGGTGTAGACGCCGCCGGGCACTCTCTGGCCCGCGGCGACCGCGATCGTCCAGCCGACGGCCTCGTTCACGCGATAGATGTCGGATTTCACGAACGGCGTCGCGACTATCTGCTGCGCGCAAACCGGGGCGACGGCGGTCGCCAGCGCGACGACGCAGAGCCGAGTCGGGGAGACTTTCATAGTCGCGGTTGGGGTTTGTTCCGCATGGGCCGATCCGCCCTGCACAGTTCGCCCGGACGGGAAGGAAGAACTCAACACAGATGCCGCAGATAAAAGAGCAATGACGCAGATGAAAAGCGAGAGCGCTGTCGAAATCAGCAACGCCTTAGTCTGCGGGATTGCCGTTCAAAATCTGCGGCATCTGCGTTGAAGTTTTTTCGCCTTCAATCGTGGCCCCTACGCCGCGCCGACCGTTTCTCCGGTGGTGCTACGAGGCACGGGCTCCGGCGCGCGCTCGTCATCGACGAGACTCACGATCCCCGTCTCGAGCCAGGAATGCTCCCCGCGCATCACCTGCTGCGCCACCTTGTACATCTGCGCGTCGTACTCGCCGTAGAAGTTCGCGAACAGCTGGTTCACGCGCAGGCGAGCCGCTCGGCAGAAGAGATCCGCCAACGCGCCCGCCTCGCGATTCCCCTGCTTCGCGAGCATCTGCGCGCGAACGCACGCCGCGGCGATGGCGAACAGCTCCGCGCCGATGTCGACCGCGCGGAACAGCACGAGTTGGCGTCGCTCGAGCTTGGGGCCGAGCCGCACCATCGCGTGGAAGATCGCCCGTCCGAGCTTGCGGGTGTGTCGTTCGGCGAAGCGCATGTGCTTGGCGAGGGACCCGAACTCGCTGAATGATCCCGGCATCTGCCCCGCGCCGAACCACCGCGCCGGATACCACATCGGGTAGAACTTCATCACGCGGCCGAACGCGGCGGCCTTTTCCTTCCCCGACGCGTTCTTGTCGACCAGGGCGAACGCCGTCTTGAAGTGGTGGTCCACCGCCTCGCGCGCGATGAACAGCCGCATGATCTCCGACGAACCCTCGAAGATCAGGTTGATCCGGGAGTCGCGCATCGCCCGCTCGATCGGGATCGGCCGCTCGCCGCGCGCGCGGAGCGAGTCCGCGGTCTCGTAGCCGCGGCCGCCGCGGATCTGCAGCGCGTCGTCGACGATGCGCCAGCCGTGCTCCGTGTTGTACATCTTGGCGATCGCCGCTTCGAGCCTGATGTCGTAGTTGCCGCGCTCGGCGAGCCCCACGGTCAAGCCGGCGATCGCCTCCATCGCGAACGTGTTCGCGGCCATCATGCCGAGCTTCTGCGCCACCGCTTCGTGCTTGCCGATCGGCACGCCCCACTGCACGCGCTCCACCGCCCAGGTGCGCGACGCCTCGAGCAGCGCCTTGCATCCGCCCGCGGTGCTCGCCGGCAGCGTGAGGCGCCCGGTGTTCAACGTGACGAGCGCGAGCTTGAGCCCTCGGCCCTCTTCCCAGAGGATGTTCTCGCGTGGAACGCGCACGTTGGTGAATCGTATGACGCCGTTCTCGATCGCCTTGAGCCCCATGAAGCGGCAGCGGTGCACGACTTCGACGCCCGGCCACGACGCCTCGACGATGAACGCGGTGATCTGCTTGCGCGTCTTGCCGTTCACGACGGCATCGGGGGTTCGCGCCATCACGACGAACAGCTCGGCGCGCGTCCCGTTCGTGCACCACAGCTTCTCGCCGTTGAGGATGAAGAACTTGCCGTCGGGCGTCGGCTCGGCGTGCGTGTGCATGTTCGCCGGGTCCGACCCGGCGTCCACTTCCGTGAGCGCGAACGCGCAGATCGCGCCCTTGGCGAGCCGCGGAAAATACTTCGCCTTCTGCGCGTCGGTGCCGAACAATTTGAGCGGCTGCGGCAGTCCGATGGACTGATGGGCCGACAGGAGCGCGGTGAGCGAGCCGTCCTTCGACGTCACGAGCGCCATCGCCTTCACGTAACTCGAATAGGAGAGTCCGAGTCCGCCGTACTCCTTGGGAATCTTGATCCCGAAGGCGCCCATGTCGCGCAACTCCTGGACGTACTCTTCGGGAATCTCGCCCGTGCGGTCGATCATGTCCGAGTCGACCCGCTCGAGAAACTCGCGCAGCGCGCCAAGGAACGGCCGGGCGCGCTCCTCTTCCGCGGGGTCGTCGGGCGGATGCGGATGGATCAGGTCGAGCCGAAACCGGCCGAGAAACAGCTCGCGCACGAAGCTCGGACCCGACCACTCGCTCTCGCGCGCCGCCTCGGCGACGTCTCGTGCTTCGCGCTCCGACGCGTGCGTGTTCGCTTGCTCTGACATGGGCTCTCCCGATCTACCTCAAATATGCAACCCACGCGCCCAAAGGAGCTCCGCCGTCATGTCGGACTCGGCGCTCAGCGTTTCGCGCCGCGCGCGGCGTCCCCCGGAAGCGGAATCGGTTCGACTCGCACGTCACCGCGCTGCCTGATCACCACGCCCGCGCCCACCAGCGCGATAGCGGCGAACGCGAACCACTGGATGGCGTAGTTCAGATGCGGACCCTCGTCGAGCGGCGGCGGAGTGAGGCGCGCGAGACGATCCGGCGCGATCACCGAATCGCCGAGCATCACGATGTACACGGGCGAGATCGGAAACGGCAGCGCCCCTTTGACCGCCGCGTACCCGAGCCGCGTGACCACTCCCGGATGACCCGCCGACATCGCGCCGGCGACCGATGGAAACTCTTCGACGTAGCCGCTGAAAACCGAATCGCGGTCGCGCCATTTGGCGAGATCGACGGTCTCGCCGTCCGGCGCGTACACCCAACCACGATCGACGACTACCGCCGTGTCGCGGCCGGCGACATGGATCGGCGTCAGGATGTTGACGCCCGGTGATCCCTTGTACGACCGTGACGCGTAGACGAGCTCGTGGTCGTAGTCGGGCGCGCCGTTCACGTGCACATGCCGAAAGCGCATCGACGCCGAGTCGCCGCCGAGCGCCGTGACGTCCGCGTCGGGCGCTTGGAGCCGCGACACGACGAGCGCGTTTCTCGCCCGGCGCTCGCCACGCCGATGAAGCTGCCAGAACCCCAAGCGAACGAAGATCGCTGCCGAGAGCACCGCGAAGGCGACGAACGCGGGAACGCGAAGCTTGCTCAACGCACCGTGACGTCGAACACGCCGGTGAGCACTTCCTGCGCCGGCTTCACCTGAACCCAGAGGCGATATCGGCCCGGCTTGGGGAATTCGTAGGGCAGCGTGAACTCACCCGACATCGGCATGTCCGACATCGCGCGCTGATCGAGCGTACCCGCCTTGAGTCGCCCGCGCGCCGTCGTGTCGCCGGCGTCGCGCACGCGAAAGACCTGCTGCGCCGTCGTGGACACCGTGCCCATGGGGTGGAGATGGATGAAGACCGACTCGTCGTCGCGGACGACGACGGCGTGCGCGGCCATCCCAAGGTAGGGTCGCAGCGGCACGATGTTGCCGGTCTGGTCGCGCACGGTGAACGCGAGGTCGACCGGCGATCGCGCGACGATCGACTCGGACGACGTCGACGTCGAGAGCGTGTAGCCGCCGCCGAGCGGAGCCGACGCGCCCGTCGCGCCGAGTGCGACGGCCGAGGTGCTGGCCCACGAGTCGTCGCTGTCCGATGGTGCGACGGCGCCGATCATCGCCGGAAGATTGACTGTTTCCGTCGCGGTGAGCGTCAAACCATTGTCGAGCATGATGTCGGCGAAGAGACGGTACGGCCCCGCGGGAAGCCAGGGCACCTCGCCCACAAAGACGAGTGAGTCCCGCTCGACCGGGTGCAGGTGCGCGAACACGTCCATGTTCTGCCCGCCCACGAGGAAGAGGTGCATCATCTTGCCGTGGTCGGGCGCGACGGGAACGAAGATGGATCGAAACTCCGCCGTGTCGCTGAGTACGAGCCTCATCGTGCGATGAGTCGAATCGCCGGTGACGACCGCCGTGGCGACCGGCGGATGGAACATCGTGCGCTGATAGTCGGCGTCGACCGAGTTCCACCACCGCGCGCCTCCGAAGAGCGCGATCGCGAGAATCGGAACCGCGATCGCCGTGACGATGTTCGAACGCTTGCGCTGCGCCGGCGTGAGCTCCTCTCCGGGCGGCACCAGACTCTCGCCCGACGATACGCGTACGATCGTGATCAGACCGGCCACCAACAGCCCGGTGAGTACGACCAGCAGCGCGCCGAGCGGCATCGACAGTCCGAGTCGCCCCGTGGCGAACGAATCGACCGGCACGATCGCGGTTCCCCTCCCCTTGCGGCCGTCCACGCGCACGTAGACGCTGTACGATCCGTGCGCCATGAGCCACACCTGGCCGGTGAAGACGCGCGGCTGTCCCGCCACACGCGACATCTTGTCGGGCGACGGCGAGCCGGCGACTCCCGTTCGCCAGAACACGGGTTGGATGCTCACGCTGTCCGCGTCGTCGCTCGCCGCGCGCACGACCACCTCGGCGAGACCGGGCACGACGCTCGGCGGACGCACGATCGCGCGAATGGTGTATGGACCCGCCGCGCCGTCGAACGTGACGTCAGGGCTGCCGACGTGCGCCGACGCGACGAGCCACGCCGCCGCGGCGAAGACCACGCCTGGCCAACGCTTCATCGACGAACCTTGGTCATCCAGCGGCCGCGCGCGAGACCGAGGGCGCTCGTCGCTGTCGCGATCCCGATGGCGATCAGGAGCTGTACCGGGAGCGGCCACGCGCCGGGCGCGGGCGAATCGAATCGCCGCGTCATCGCCTCGTACGAAGGCGCCATGAAGTAGACGAAGTTGTCCCCGTTGAAAAGCGGACCGCGCGCGGCGGGATTCGTCACCAGGAACGTCGCGAACGGCCACTGCACCGCCAGGAACGCCAGCACGAAGACGAGGCCGACGATCGGCGCGAGTTGCCACGTGGTGAGCCGCTTGTCGAAACGGCGCAAGACGAGGTCGATGCAGAACGCGGGGACGATGAGCAGCAGCGGGAACGACAGCGCGACCATGTGCGTCACGTGCTGGTAGATGGGTCCGAGCTTCGGCGTGGCCGGGAACTGCTCGATGATCCACATCAGCACGAGCATGATGGCGGTGTAGAACGACGCCGCTGCCGTGGCGGGCCACCGGAGATTGATCGCGCGCGCGGTGGCGCAGATCGCGATCGGGAAGACGAGCGCCGTCACCTGATAGAAGAACGCGCTGTGCATCATCCGCCGTTCGCTGAATTCCGTCAGAAACAGCGCGACGTTCATGATGACCAGCCCGCCGGTCGCCGCGAGGAGCCACGCGAGCCGCCCGCGCGTCTCGGCCGTCGCGCGATTCTGCTGGGCGAGCGTCAGCAGCAACGCGCCGAGGCAGATCGAGAAGATGCCGAGCGCGAGAACGGCGTGCGGCGGGCTCACGATCCTGACGTCGAGGCCGTACGCGTTGTGCCACCAGTTGTCGAATGGTGCGGACGTGAGCATCGCGCCGCAGCCCCAGATGCAGAGCCAGGCGCCGAGCGGTGCGCGGAATCCCCAGAAGTTCACCGACGCGGCGCGTTCCGCCTCGCTGCCGCCGAAGGTCGTCCGCAGCACGACCCAACCCGAGCTCAGTCCGGCGAGCAGGCCGCCGGCCTGGATCAGCAGGTGCGCGGGCGTCCAGAACGTGTCGCGCCCGATCGACATGTGCCACGAGATGTCCCAGTACACGCCCGCCATCACGCAGAAGGCAGCGACGACCACCGTGTAAGCGTGTTTCATTTAGAAAAGGCTCATCTGTTCACCGAGCTGTTCCGGTTCGACGGCGGCCTGGCCGAGCAGGCGCTGGAGCTCGCGCGCCGATTCGGGCGAGTGGCCGGCGAAGTGGTTGTTCACGTATCCGTACACCTCGCGCCCCTGTTCCGCGTAGGGCCAGAGCACCTGCGTCCACGCTTCGAGCTCGCGGCGCCGGTCGACCTGGATGCGTGAGTAGTCTACGATGCCCTGGTCGGGGCCCATCCATCGGACGTAGTGAAAATCGGCCGTCGGACGGGTGGCGAGCTGCATCATCTGCTTGCGCGGAATCCAGCGGCCGTCGCTCAAAGCGAGCGCGACGTGATGCTCGGCGAGGAGCGCGAGCACGCCGTCGTGGATCCAGCCCCGCTGACGGAATTCGATCGCGAACCGAAGGTCGCGCGGCAACTTGGGGAGAAACTGCGCGACGGCCGGCAGCTCGTTGGGCGCGAAGTCGGGGCCGAGTTGGATCAGAATCGGTCCGAGCTTGCGGCCGAGCTCGCGCGCGCGGTCAACGAACTCATCCATGAGGTCATCGGCATTACGTAGGCGTCGCTCGTGGGTGATCTCCTGGGGAACCTTGAGGGCGAAAATGAAGTCGTCCGGCGTTCGTTCCGCCCACCCGCGGACCGTCTTGGCGACGGGCGTGGCGTAGAACGTGGAATCGACCTCGACTGTGTCGAACCCCCGCGCGTAGACGGTCAGGTAGTCGGCCGGCCGCGTGCCGGCGGGGTAGAAGGGTCCGACCCAGGCGTCATAGTTCCAACCCTGTGTCCCAATTCGAATTCGGCCAGGCATGCGAGGAATCGGCACGGGGAGATTGCGTGCGTCAAGGCGTTGATTCGGTTGAGCGCCGGATTTGCACTGGTGCTATTCTGAGAGAGGTGGACGAGTGGACGTCATAGCAGGGACCAAGGAGTTTATGAGGAGGAAAGGCAGGACCATGCCAGACGAGGAGAACAGAAGTAGCGGGAGCGCGGGGGCGAGCAATGAAGGCGGCCCCTCCCTCGACCGGATCGGAGGACTTTCCGGAGCGCTCGTCGGCGCGGGCATCGGTTCGGCGGCAGGACCCGTGGGATCGATAATCGGCGGCATCGCCGGCGCGATCGGTGGATGGTGGGCCGGACACGCGGTCATCGAAGCCGCGCATTCGGTGAATCCGGAGGACGAAGCCCATTTTCGCGACCACTACGATTCGCTCGCCGAACGTCCGGCCGACGTCGCGTACGACGACGTGCGCGGGGCGTACTACCTAGGCCAGATCGCGAGCCATAACCCGGATTTCGCCTCCCGGGAGTTCGCCGACATGGAGTCCGACCTCCAGCGAGGGTGGACGTCGCAGCTTTCGACGACCGGGCCGTGGGAGACCGTGCGCGACCTTGCGGCGACCGGCTTTACGCGCGGCCGGAGGAAACTCGACAACCGCGCGCGCCAGTCGCATGCGGAGTGGGATCGGCGGCAGGACGACCGCCGTCAGAGTACGCGCTGACCCGGGTCAGCGAGACTCGGCGCGCGAGACGAAAATCTGTCTCGCCAGCGCCGGGCCGATCGAGCGAGTGGCTTTCCCGCCGCCGACACGAAGCTTGATTGGCCCGTCGTAGGGCGCACGCGACTCGACTTCGACGCGCGTGCCGGGAATGATCCCGAGCTCGGCGAGGTACCGGAGTTGACCTGGATCGCGGTCGCCGACGCGTTCGACGCGCACGCGCCGGCCCTCTTCGATCTCGTTCAGGCTCGTCAGCGTGCGTTCGCGAAGAGTCCCTTCACGCGTCGGGATCGGCGCGCCGTGCGGATCCGTCGTCGGCTCGCCGATCGCCGCCGCCATGCGGTCGATCAACTCGTCGGACGCGGCATGCTCGAGACGCTCGGCTTCGTCGTGCACGAGGTCCCACGGGTAGTGAAGCGCCTGAGTGAGGTAAGCCTCGATCACGCGGTGCCGGCGGATCGTGCGCAGCGCGGCACGGCGGCCGTCGCGCGTGAGACGCACGCCGCGATATCGCTCGTGTGTGATGAGGTGCTGGCCGACGAGCCGCCGCACCATTCCGCTGACCGACGCGGGAGCCACGCCCAATTCGGCCGCGATCTCGTTGGTCCCTGCCGGTTCCCCCGCGCTCTCCAGCTCGAAGATCACCTTGAGGTAGTCTTCGACCGGCGCGGTCAACGGCTGCGTCGTGCGCGCGGCGGTCATACCGGCGACGACGGGGGGGAGGGGGGAGAAGCGAGCGGATTGTCGCGCGGCGTACGACGCTCGCCGCGGACGAGCAGGACGGGAACGCGCGACCGGTGCCGTACTTCGTTCGCCACGCTGCCGTAGATGATGTCCTTGATGAAGCGGTGCCCGTGCGTGGACATCGCGATCAGGTCGCAGGATTCGCGCGCCGCAGCGGCGGCGATCTCCTTGGACGGGTCGCCGGCGGCAAGGATGGAATCGGCGCGCAAGCCGCTCGCCGTGAGAGCCGCGCACTGCGCCTCGATGTACTCGCGGTCGAGCCGCATCTCCTCCGACTCGCGCAGGTTGAGCTGCTTCAGGTTGCGCGCGGCCCAGCCGTCGGCCACGTGGATGAGCACGAGCGACGCCCCGCAGAAATGCGCCAGCGCCGACACGTGTTCGAGAATCGCGGCGTCGTAGTCGGAGTGCTCGAGAGGCACGAGGATGCGCTTGTACACTATGCGCCTCCGCCGCCGAACCAGCCGCCCACGGTTTGTGCGAGCAGCCACGCGTTGAGCGCCGCGATCACCAGCGCCGTCATCCAGGCGGCCGCCTTGAGCCAGGTCGCGTTGACGAACGCCCCCATCTTCGCCCGATCGGACGTGAATGCGACGAGTGGAAAGACCGCGAATGAGAGTTGCAAGCTCAGAATCACCTGGCTGAGGATCAGCAACTGCGCGGTGCCGCGTTCGCCGTAGAAGATGGCGACGATGGCGGCCGGGACAATGGCGATCGCGCGGGTGATCAGACGGCGGAGCCAGGGCCGCAGCCGGATGTTGAGGAAGCCCTCCATGACGATCTGACCGGCGAGGGTGCCGGTGACCGTCGAGTTCTGCCCCGAGGCGAGGAGCGCCAGCGCGAACGCGGTGCTGGCGCCGGCGCCGAGCAGCGGAGTGAGCAGCTTGTGCGCGTCCTGGATCTCGGCGACTTCGGCGTGGCCCGACGTATGGAACGTGCTGGCCGCCACGACGAGAATCGCCGCGTTGACGAAGAAGGCGAAGCTCAGCGCGATCGTCGAGTCGAGAAACGCGAACCGCACCGCCTCGCGCCGTCCTTCGCTCGTCTCGGCGTAGCGGCGCGTCTGCACGATCGACGAGTGCAGGTAGAGGTTGTGCGGCATCACCGTCGCGCCGAGGATGCCGATGGCGATGTAGAGCATCTCGCGGTTGCGGACGATGTCCACGCTCGGCACGAATCCTTTGGCGAGATCGCCCACGTTCGGGTGGGAGAGGACGATCTCGAACATGAAGCAGAGGCCGACCGAAGCGATGAGCGTGATGACGAGCGCCTCGAGGACGCGAACGCCGCGATTCTGAAGCGCCAATAGCAACAGCACGTCGAAGCCGGTGACGAGCACTCCGGCCGCAATCGGCAGGTGGAACAGGAGGTTCAGCGCGATCGCCGACCCGATGACCTCCGCCAGGTCGCACGCCGCAATCGCTATCTCGCAGAGAACCCAGAGCGCGATCGCGGTCGGCTTCGAGTAATGGTCGCGACACGCCTGCGCGAGATCCCGGCCGGTGACGATGCCGAGCTTGGACGCGAGGCCCTGGAGCAGCACCGCCATGATGTTCGAGACCAGCACGACGCTGAGCAGCGTGTAGCCGAAGCGCGAGCCGCCGGCGAGGTCGGTCGCCCAATTCCCCGGGTCCATGTAGCCGACGGCGACGAGATACCCGGGTCCGGCGAACGCGAGGAGCTTGCCGAAGAACCCCCGCGCGTCGATCGGGACGCTGCGGTAGACCTCCTGCAGGCTCGGCGCGATGCGAGAACGCCGCCAGCCCTTGTCGGGGTGCGGCGGCTGGTCGTCGTCGGGCGGCGGCGGAGCTTCCGGGCGGAGGAGGCGGGGGAGGACCAGTGGATTAGGGTGGAGACAAACAGAAGTTAGTGCGAACTAACTTTCTGAGCAAGTGTCGGAGTGATGCGTCTTATCCATTTGTCGATGCCGTCCGTCACCCTGCGGTCGGTCTCGCCGGGATACCCGAACGCGTCGGGTCCCGTGACCTCCGGCGGCACGACCTTGAACATGTGCGTCACGTCCGGCACGAAGAGGTACGACGTTTTCGACTCGCCGCCGGCGCGGGATCGAAGCGCGTCGCGCAGCGCCTCGCCGTGGTGCGCCGGGACCGATCCGTCGTTTCCGCCCTGCACGACGAGCGTGCGCTGCGCCATGCTTCGCGCGAGCTCGAGCGGGTCCGTGGCGTCGACGTCGCGCATGTAGCCGCGGCCTTCGTCGGGCATCGAGATCAGCGCGCCGACTCCCATGCCCGGGCCGTTCCCCAACTCGGCGGGAATGGATTCGCCGCGGCGGATATGTCCGATCGCGATGTCGAGACGCGCGCGCGCTTCGTCGAGCTGCCCCGGCTCCAGCCCGAAGCCGATTTGCTCGCGCATGATGCCGAGGATCCCGACAGATGGACCCGCGAGGAGGACGACGCCGTCGAGCGATTCACCGTGCGAGGAGACCGCGAGTCGGCTGGCGACGACCGAACCCTCGCTGTGCCCCGCGACGGTCACCCGTCGCGCATGGATGTCCTTTTCATCGAGTGCGCGCCGCATCGCATCGAGCATCGCCGACGCGATGATCAAACGCCCTTCCCACGTTCGAATCGTCGCGGCGACCTCGGCGCCGAAGGGAACGCTCCCCGTGCCCGGGCCAAGCTTCGCGAAACGAAGGACCGCATGGCCGAGCGTGGAGAGTTGGTGCGCGAGATGGGCGTAGACGTGCGGGAAGGAATTCCACGTCGGGTAGTCGCCGTTGACGTCGCTGAACAGCGACCCGGGAATCAGGAGGATGGCGCTCTCGATGTCTTGCTCGAGAGGAGCCGGGAGCGTGAGAGCGGTCGGGATCTCCCAGCCGCTGACGCGCAGAGACGAGAGGTGCTCGGAATAGGGAGGCATGCTCGCAGCGTAACGGGTCACGCGGCGTCAGGTGCAAGAGGCGCTAGCCGGCGCGAACCACCTTTTCCAGAATCGGAACCGCTTTCGATAGCGCCGAGCGTTCGCGTGTTGGAAGCTCGCGAAGGGAAGCGGCGAGCGAGGCGACGCGCCGGCGGCGGCCGTCGTGAAGGAGCTTCACGCCCTTCGCCGTCGCCTCGACGCGCGAGACGCGCCGGTCGACGGGATCGGGGACGCGGTCCACCAAGCCGGCGGCCTCGAGTTTGTCGACGAGGCGCGTGATCGTTGGCGGACGCACCTGTTCGGCCTGGGCCAGCGCGCCGAGCGTGACGGGGCCGGCGAAGACGATCACCGAGAGCGCGGACAGCTGCGGCGCGGGCAGCCCGGAAGCGTCGTCCTCGCGGCGAAGGCGGCGGAGCAGGTGGATCGCGGACGAGTGGAGGCGGTCGGCGAGGTCGTGCGTCGCGGCGGGGGAGGACCCGGCCGGCCGGGTGCGGGCGCCGGCCCGGCGGCTGGACGAAGACATCTTGTATTTAGCTCGGCTAAGTATTATGCTGGGTCGTTAGCTGGACTAACTAATCGCCCGAGCCGCCGGCCGGCAAGGCCGCGCGCCGCTCAACCGGAGGGTGCGCCATGCCCAACCTCGCCAAGTCTCGCATCGGCCAGATCGCCGTCGTCTGCAAGGACGTCGCGCGGGCATCGGCCTTCTACCGCGACGTGCTCGGCGTCCCCCATCTGTTCGACGCGGGGCCGAACCTGTCGTTCTTCAATTGCGGTGGGACGCGGCTCATGCTGGCGACCGCCGAGCGGCCGCAAGACGACCACCTCAGCTCGATTCTCTACTACTTCGTCGAGAACATCGAGGGAGTGCAGAGCGAGCTGGCGAGCAAGGGCGTGCATTTCACCAACGCGCCGCACCTGATCGCGAAGATGCCGGACCACGAGCTGTGGCTCTGCGAGTTCAACGACTCCGAGGGCAACGCCCTGGCGCTGATGGAAGAAAAGCGATAGGCGTGCCGCTCACTTTCCAGCCAAGCAGATCCCCACTTTGAACGGCGGCAGACCGGCATCCTCGCGCCGCATGTCGGCGTGCGCCGAGTCCTCCATCGGCGACAGTCCGACCTTCCCGTCCGAGCCGATTTTGAACTGAGTTCCGTAGATCTGCTTTCGTCCCCAGACGAGACGCAAGTGATCCTCGAACGTCGCGACGTCGGCGGCCGGGGACTCGGCCGGACCGGCCTCCATCATTCGGTGCAGCACGTTGCGCGCGAGTCCGGTGTCGCTCTGCGAGAGCAAGTACACCGCGTGCACGCCGGCCGCGCCGACGACGCTGCGCGTCGGCCACTTCGCGCCGCGCTGCGCGGCGAGCGCCTTGAGACGCGCCGTCATCGCCGCCGCGTCGGAGCCGAGCGTCGGTTCCCTGCCCTCGACCTGAACACCGAGTTGCACCGGCGCGGTGACCGAGGAACCGAGCCCCGCGGCCTGTAGCAGAGCCGTGCGCAAAGTGTCGTCGCTCCAGTCGTGCTTCGAGTCGTCGAAGAACTCGGCCTGACGCTTGACCCACGCGTCAGACGGTTTCCAATCGCACTTTGCGGCCGGGTTGGTTTGGGCGCTCGCGACGAGCGGAGCGGCGGCGAGCGCGACGAATGTCAGCACGCGATTCATTTGGCCGCCGGCGTGACGGTGAAGTCGTCGAACTCGATCATGCTGTCCGTCTTCGACCACACGCCGATCTTCCCCGACACGGGCGCCGGCAGCGTGTAGTCGTGCATCGGCTTGTCGTCGAGCCACGATTTGAGCGATGTGCCGTGCACGCTGATCTTGAGCGTGTGCCACGTCCCGAGCTCGAGCGGCGTGAGGGTCGGCGCGCGATTCACGAACTTCCGCACGCCGTTGTTGAACGTCCACAGCACGACGTTGTCTTCGGTGCCGTTGTAGCGAACGGTGAGGTAGTCGCCGTTCGGCTTGACGTCGAAGAGAATGCCGGCGCAGCGGTCGAGCGTGCCGCCGATCATCTGAAAGCGAACCGAGATCTCGCCGTTCTCGAAATTGTCGAGGCCCTTGTAGACGGCGATCGGATAGTACGCGAAGGCCTTGATGCTCTCGATGAATTCTTCGTTGCGCGCGCCGTAGAGCTCGCGAGCCTTGTCGGCCAATCCGCCCGCCGGCTGCCCGCGTTTCCACACGCGGCCGTCGATGAAGAGCACCTTGTGCCCCGCGTCCTGCGACATCACCCAACTGCCGACCATCGGCGCGAACGACGCGGGCTCCTTCCCCACCGCCTCGTTCGCGAAGCTCACTCGCCTCGTCGCCGACGCATCCGCCGGCGCCTGCGCCGCCAACGCGCTCGCCGTCAGAAGAAACAACGCGCTCTTTGAAATCGTCGTTCGCATTCCCCCCCCCGCCCCCGTCGAGAACCTGTCACGTCATCAGTCACCGAAAACCAAAAACCGATCACCCTGAACCAACAACGGCCGTCGCGAGCTTGCGTTGTTCGCGCCCTTTCGACGCCGTCGCCCGCCACCACGCCAGCGCGACAAACATCGGCCACGCGACGAAGAATATCCATGGCGCCGCCGTCACCCGCTTCGCCAACGGGTATCCTCGATACGCCGACTCGTCAACAGCCGTTGGCGGCGTCACACCCGCAAGCCGGTACACCGTTTCGAGCACGATCGGTTCCGTGCTCGATCGGTTCATCTCTTTTTTTCCCCCAAGCTCATACCACACCTCGCCGTAGTGGCTGTTCGATCCCTCGAACAAACCGCTCCGGCTTTTCGCCGCGTAGTCGACGGTCACCGACTTCATCGTCCGCTTGAGCTTTGCCAGCACGCCGCGATCGAGATCGGTGAGGCGTGGATCCTCGGCGGCGAGATAGACCGTGACCGCGAGCGGCGCGTCGATTCGGCGCAGCGCGGCTTCGTCGGCGCGCGAGAACGAGTTGCGGCGATCCTCGCTCACGTCGCGGTCCGCGCGGACCTGCGCGAAGAGGATGCACGCGAGCATCCCGGCGACGAGCGCAGCCGCGACGCCGGCCACACGGCGCGGCAGATGACGGCCCTCGCGCAGCCACGCCGCTGCAACGCCGAGCCCCGCGAGACCGATCGTCGTGAGGATGAGCGCCGTGGACACGCGCAAATCGCCGTGCTCGAACGACGCCAGCGCGGACGTCGGCGTGTATTGCGCGACCGCGGCGACCGTCCCGCCGCGCGCCGCCGCGACGTAGTCCAGCGCCCACGTTCCGATCGTCACCGTGAGCGCGATGATCGCCGCGCTGGCCGCGCTCGCCGCGAGCGCACCCGCCGCCGCGCCGATGCCGATCGCGAGAACTCCGCGCAGCAGGTAGCCGAGTACGACCGTCCACGTCTCCGGCCCGTACAGGTGGCCGCCGATCGCCATCCACGCCGCGAGCGCAACGCCCCCGGCAAGCAACGAGATGGCCCACGCGACGAGCAGCACGACGCCCTTCGCGACGATCGACGCGCCGAATCGAACCGGCGCCTGGAGCATCAGCGCCAGAGCGCCGCTCTGCTTTTCCGCCGCCACGAGGCGGATCACGACGAACGGAAACAGGAGCGTCGCCGCGAGGTCGTAGGCGCCGAGGGTGGGCACGACGATTCCCTCGAGCGGACTCAATCCCTGCGAGAGCGCCGACGGGCCGCCGCCGATGCCGCTCGCCTCGGCGTAGAGCTCGGAGGCGGACATGATCGCGTGGCCGACCAGTGCGCCGGTCACGATCAGCAGCAGCCAGAACGCGCGCGAAGACGCGAGCTCGCGAAACTCCTTCTCGAGCAGCCAGCGCCACTCGCTACGTGAGGGCAAGGAACACCTCCTCGAGCCCGGCGTGCTCTCCCGGCGCGAGGCCGGCGCGCGCGCGCAGCTCGTCGAGCGTTCCTTCGCCGGCGACGCGCCCCGCGCTCAACAACACGAACCGGTCGCATACACGCTCGGCGTCGCGCAGCTGGTGTATCGACAGGAAGAGCGTGCGGTGCTTCGCGTGCGCGCGCAGGACCGCCATCACGTCGCGTGTCTGCCTGAGATCGAGCCCGTCGAAAGGCTCGTCGAGCATGAGCAGCGGGTGGGGCGTCAGCAAGCCGATCGCCAGCACGACGCGGCGATGTTCGCCTTTGGACAACTCGCGAAGTCGCGCGCCGGCGAGCGGCGCGAGTCCGAGCGACGACGACACGTTTTCGACCGAGTCGCGCGATGCGCCGTGCACGCCGGCGATGAAGCGCAGCGTCCACGCCACCGACTGGTCCGCCCACGGGTGAACGCCGTCAGGAACGAAAAAGAGAAGACCCTTGCGATCGTCGGGCGGTACGCGCGTCGCGTCTCGCTCCACGCTGCCCAGCGTGGCCGGCGCGACGCCGGCGAGGCACTGAAACAGGGTCGTCTTGCCGGAGCCGTTCGGTCCGATCAGCCCCAGGATCTCGCCGCGGCGAATCGAGAAGCTGGCGCCGCGGAGCGCCCAGAAATCGCCGAAGCGTTTCGAGAGGTTGTCGACCGAAATGACGTCGAAAGCGCTCGCTCCCGCTCGCGGTTCGGCGAATTGGACCGGGGCGGACGCAGATGGCATGGCCGCGAATTGTCGCCCGCGACACGGCGGCGTGCAATGGCGACCGACCGAAAATCGACGCTGGTCGGCGGCGCACTGGCCGCGCCGTGTGTCCGGAGCGTAGCATTCGTACAATGCGGATTCTCCTGGCCGAGGACGACCGGCAACTCCGACTCTCGATCGCGCGCGGTCTTCGCGAGGCGTCGTACGCCGTCGACCAAGCGGGCACGGGAACCCAGGCGCTCTCGCTCGCGTCGGCAAGTCAGTACGACGCGCTGATCCTCGACGTGCTCCTGCCGGGAAAGACGGGCGTCGACGTCTGCGCCGAGCTTCGCCGCGGCGGGAGCGCGGTCCCCATTCTCATCCTCACGGCGCTTGACGGAGTGGACCGCCGCATCGCGGGACTCGACGCGGGCGCCGACGACTACCTCACCAAACCGTTCGACTTCGGGGAGCTCCTCGCCCGCTTGCGCGCCCTCACTCGGCGCCGCGGCCCCGTCGCCCCAGCCACGGTCGAGGTAGGCGATCTCGTGATCGACACGCTCCGGCGGAGTGTTCGCCGAAATGACCGCGAGATCGCGCTCACCGGAAAGGAGTTCGCGTTCCTGCTCCACCTGGCGCGCAATGCGGGCCGAGCGATCGACCGGGCCGAGTTGATGGAGCACGTCTGGGACGATGCGCAGAACACGTACTCGAACATCATCGACGTCTACGCGAGCCGCTTGCGCCGAAAGATCGACGACGGCGAAAAGGTCGCGCTGTTTAAGACGATCCGCGGAACGGGATTCATGCTGGATGCGCCGTCGCCCCAGCGCCGCGCGGCGCCGGTCGCGTTGGGGCGCGCCAGATCGTCGCGCGAACGCGGCTAACGAACGAGCGAGATCGTGGCCCTCTTTCCCTGGCCGTCGACACTTCGCGCGCGTCTCACGCTCTGGTACACGGCGCTCCTGGGCGTGCCCCTCATCGCGCTCGCGTTGGGCTTTTACCTGCTGTTCGCCCGCATGCTGCACGACCGGACGGATCAATTCATCGGCGACGCCCTCACCGCGTTCTCGCGCGAGCTGGTCGCCGAGCGACGCGCGGCCCTGACCCCGGTCGCCGCGATTCGGACGACGGTGAACGAGGTTCGATTCCACGACCTTCGAATCTCGGTGCTCGACAGCACCGGCGCGGTCGTCGCCGCCTCGCCGGAAACCGAGATCGCATTGAGCGAGGACCCGGACCGCGCCGCCGACGACGCGCGTCGCGACGAACTGAGCGAACGCGTGGCCGCCGCGCTTCACGGTCACGCGGGGGACGAGCCCGTGTCGGAAACGGTGGCGACGGCGCACGGCGATTTTCTCGCGAGCGGCCGATCGCTCACCATCGACGGCCAGCGATTCGTGCTGACCGGGGCCTACTCGTTGCGCGATACGGAGGCGGTGCTCGAGCACGTGCGCGAGATTCTCGTCCTCGCTGTGCCGCTGCTCCTCGTCGGCGCGATCACCGGCGGCTACTTCCTCGCGACGAGGAATCTCGTGCCGCTCTCGGCGATGGCGTCGCGCGCGGCGGAGATAAGCGCGGCGAACCTTCAAGATCGTTTACCGGTCGCGGGCGGCGAGGAGCTCGCCGGCCTGGCGCGCGTGGTGAACGGCCTCCTCGATCGGCTCGAAGCGTCGTTCGTGCAGCAACAGCGATTCATGGCCGACGCGTCGCACGAGCTCCGCACGCCCGCGGCGATCGTACGCACCGAGGCCGACGTCACGCTGGCCCAGCCGCGACGCTCCGAGGCTGACTACCGCGCGTCGCTCGGCGTGGTGCAGGGCGCCGCGCGCCGAATGACGCGCATCGTCGAGGATCTGCTTCTGCTCGCGCGCGCCGACACGGGCGTCGCGATCGAGCACCGCGAGCACGTCTATCTCGAGGAGATCGTGCACGACGTCGCTCGCGGCGTGCGAATGCTCGCCGAAAGCCGGCGCGTGCGGGTGGAGGTAGTGACCGTCGTCGACGCGCCCATCTACGCCGACGCCGACTTGGTCGGGCGTCTCCTGCTCAACCTGTTGGACAACGCGATCAAACACTCGCCGGAGGGGAGCGTCGTCCGCGTCGAGATGGCGCGGTCGGACGGCGCGTGCAGCGTGCGGGTCGTGGACGCGGGAAGCGGCATACCCTCCGGCGCGCAGCCGCGGGTATTCGAGCGGTTCTTTCGCGCCGATGACGCGCGGTCGACCGGTGACCAGCGGGCCTCCGTGGAATCCGACTCCTCGGCCGCGAGCGGCGCCGGACTGGGACTGGCGATCGCGCGTCGGATCGCGGAGCTCCACGCGGGCCGCCTCGAGCTGGTGGAATCGCGCCCCGGGTACACGGAATTTCGCCTCACGTTGCCGCTCGATTCGGCGTCGCCGATCGAGGGCTGAGGCCGCCCTTGCCGGGCCGTTTCCCCGGGCGTAGAATGGCGTTCATGAATTATTCATGATTCACCCTTCCGTCCCAGCCACGAGAAACCGCATGCTCAGCAGATTTTTGCAGAAGGTCTGGTTCCGCACGCCACTCATCTCGGCCGCGGCGGTCGCACTCGGCGCATCGACGCTCGCCGCCCAGGGTACGATCCGCGGCACGGTCACCCGCGCCGATACGCACTCGCCGATTTCCGGCGCGAGTGTGAGCATCGCGAACCCGCAGCGGGTCGCGACGACCGACCCGAAAGGCGTGTACGTCCTCCGCGACTTGCCGGCCGGCACCTACATCGTCACAACGACCGCCATCGGGCGAGCGCCGGATAGCGGGTCGGTGGTCGTTCCGGCGAGCGGCACGGTGTCGCACGAGGTGTCGCTCAAGGAAGGTTCGCTCCTGCTCTCGAGCGTGATCGTTTCGGCCACGAAAACGGCGGTCGAGGCGAGCAAGGTCACGTCGACGGTGAACGTGCTCACGCCGGAACAGGTGCGTCAGTCGCCGGCGCGCGAGAGCCAGGACATGTTGCGAGAGATTCCGGCGGTCGAGCTTCCGCGCACGAGCAGTCTCGTGGGCGGCACCGCGCAGATCGTCTCGATCCGCGGCGTGGACGAGGGACGCACGGCCGTTCTCTTCGACGGAATTCCGGTAAACGACGCCTGGGGTGAGTGGATCGACTGGGGCCGCGTGCCCAAGGGAATGCTCGACCACGTCGAGGTGCTCGAGGGTGGAACGTCGAACCTGTACGGCAACGGCGCGATGGGCGGCGTGATCTCGTTCTTCGGCCGGCCGATGTCGCCGGGGTCGATGGACCTGCAGGTCGATGGCGGCAGCCGTTCCGGACGGCATGCGTTCGCGGCGGGCGGCGTGCCGCTCGCGTCAGGATTCAGCGTCGATGCCAACGGCGACTATCAGGAAGGCGGCGGCTACAAGCTCATCGGCCAGAACGGTGCGATCGGCCCGGTCGACGTCGCCTCGACGTCGATCACGCGCAACGCGTACGCGCGGCTGAACTACTCGCCGTCGTCGACGTGGAGCGCGTTTGCCACCGGTCACTTCTTTGGCGATTCGCGCGGACTCGGCACGCCGTTGAGCGTGGGCAATCGTGACCAGCGCGACGTCGATTTCGGTCTCAACGGGCAGGGCGTCGGCGGCGGCACGTTGGCGATTCGCGGCTGGGACGGCCGGCAGATCGAGAACCAGCGTGCGAGCGCGATTCGCTCGGCGACGCTGCGCAACGCCGAAGACTCGAGCTCGAACGCGCAGCTCCCGAGCCATGATTGGGGCGCATCCGCGCTCTGGAGTCGCACGGGCGTGATCGGACTGGAGTCGTTCAGTGCCGGCGCCGACTATCGCCACTATCAAGGCGATTACAACGAGATCGACTACAACACGACGGGCTGCCCCGCTGGGACGTGCGGCACGATCGCGCGCCAGATCTCGTCCGGCGGCAATCAGAGCTTGAGCGGCGCGTTCCTGCAGGCGATCGCGGCGCCGATCTCACCGCTCCGCATCGAGCTGAGCGGACGCGTCGACCAGTGGAACAACGACGACGGACATTCGTTCCTCACCGGCGGCTCGCAGACGACGTATCAGGACCGGTCGAAGACGGCGTTCTCGCCGCGACTCGGCGCGCGCTACCAGGTCGTGTCGTCATTCTCGCTCCACGCGGCGGTCTACAAGGCGTTCCGCGCGCCGAACCTCGCCGAGCTGTATCGCAAGCAGGTGTCGGCGACGTCGATCACCGTGCCGAATCCGGACCTCAGCGCCGAGACGGCGCTCGGACGCGAAGTCGGTTTCGACTGGCAGCCGGTCGATTGGATTCAGGCGAAGGGCACGTACTACGTCGCCGAATACAACGACTTCAACGTCCCGGTGACGCTGACGGCCAACAAGCCGGCGGAGTGCGGCACGATCGCCACCTGCCGCATTCGGCAGAACGTGAACGCCGAGCGGAGCCAGGGCGGCGAGGCGTACATCGCGTTGCGTCCGATCCACGAGCTGTTCATCAGCGGCGGCGTCAGCTACGACGACGACCGCCAGCAGAGCGGTCTGCCCGCGACCGCGACCGACGACACAAAACCGCACATCAACCGCGTGCCGTCGCCGCGCCAGACCATCCGCGCGACGTACAGCTCGAGTCAGATGGGCGACTGGACGTTGATGTGGCGCCACGAAGGACGCACGACGACACTCGGCGGCATCGGACTCGCGCCGTTCAGCGTGGTCGACGCGAACGTTCAGCGCGAGCTGGTCCCCGGCCTGCGCGGCTTCGTCTCCTTGGAGAACATCGGCGACGTGAAATACCAGGTGAACATCGCGGGCGCCGGGACGGCGGCGAATCCGTTCGTGTATTCGATCGGGTTGCCGCGGACCGTTCGGGCGGGCATCGAGGCATTCCGCTGGTAGTGGCGGGAAACGACTGCGGCTGAGAGTCGGGGCTTTTGAGCTGGGACCCCGCGCCACCAGGTGCGGGGTCCTTCGCTTTTCGGTAGGCTCCGTGTGGCGACGTCGGCTACGGATACCGCGACCAAATCTCAACGCAGATGACGCAGACGAAAACAACAATGCCGCAGATGAACTACCGGGGGATTTTTTCCTTTAGTCGTCATCTGCGGCATCGCTTTTCAAAATCTGCGGCATCTGCGTTGAATTTTTCTGGCCTTAACTGGAGTGCGACTAGGCGGGACGAAGCGCAGTTTACTCCTTGGCCAACTGCAGAAACTGCGTCAGCGCTCGATGCGTCAGCCCCCACACGACGAACTCGCCATACCGAAACACTTCCACCTCTCTCGACCCGACGCCGCGAATGGGTACGGAGGCTCGGCCCCATGACGGTCCGTGGAGGAACGCCGAGAGCGGAACCCAAAAGGATTCCGCGACTTCGTCGCTCGGTGTCGTCACGGCATCGCGGCTGACGATCGCGACGAAAGGGCGGATGACGAGCGGCGGAAGCGCCGGCGTGCGCGGAGCGACGTCGTCGAGAGCGCCGAGGATGCGGCCGTCGCGCGCGAGGTCGACACCGGTCTCCTCGAGCGTCTCGCGCATCGCCGTGTGCGCGAGATCCACGTCGCTCGGATCCATGCGGCCGCCCGGGCACGCGATGTGGCCGCTCCACGGATCGCCCTCGTACTCGGCGCGGCGAATCATGAGAAGCTCCGGCTCGCCGTCCGCCGACGGTCGAAGCGTCAGCGCGATCGCCGCGTAGCGCTCGTTGCCGGTCGCTTGCAGCGCCAGCGGCGTTCGCTCGACGATGCGCCGAGCGATGCGCGCGACGTCAGGACGTTCGAGAAACTCGTCCAGCCCCGACACCGGTCATTCCACCTCGCCGCCGGCGTCGGCCCAGCCGCGAATGCCCCCGGACATCGACGCGACCGCCGAGTAGCCCATGGTTTGAAGCGTATCCGCCGCGAACACCGAGCGGTTGCCCGACGAGCAATAGAGGACGACGTTGGCGTCGCGCGCGACCTGCGCTTCGACTCGGCTTTCGAGGTGACTCCGCGGGACGTGAACGGAGCCGGGAATCTTGGCGGCGTTCACCTCCTGGATCTCTCGAATGTCCACGAGCACGATCTTCTCGCCGCGACTCTGCATGTCGAGTACCTGGCGCGGCGTGACCTCGCGGATGCGCGCCTTCGCTTCGGACATGAGTTGCGGATACGTCTTCATCGTCGTGGCCTATCGTTCGACTACTATGGTTCGTTGATCCGCATCGAGCACGGCGGTCGCGCCAAGCGGAAGCGTGAATTGATCGTCGACGTGGCCGAACGGCGCGTTGGCGATGCACGGCACGCGACAGCGGTCGGCGACCTCCTGCAATATGCGCTCGATGGGCAGCGACTGTTCGGCGCCGGTCGCGTCCGGCGGGATTTCGGTGAAACGTCCGAAGACGATTCCGGCGCACCTCGCCAACGCGCCCGACAGCGCGAGTTGCGTGAGCATGCGATCGATGCGATAGACCGCCTCGTTCACGTCCTCGAGCACGAGGATCGCGCCGTCGAGATTCACAGCGTACGGCGTCCCGGCGAGCGACGCGACGAGCGCGAGGTTTCCGCCGGCCAGCCGGCCGCGCGCGCAACCGGCGCGTACCGTGACCGCATCGTCGTGTCGCACCACGTACGGCGTCTCGCCCGACGACACAGCCGCCCGCAGCGATTCGCGCGTGAGGGCCGTGAGCTCGGCCCGCGCCGTCGGACCGTGATACGTGACGACGTCCGCGCGAGCGCCGATCGCCGAGTGGAGCGCGGTGATGTCGGAGTAGCCGATCAGCGTCTTCGGCTTCCACCGCCACACGTCGTAGTCGATCGCGTCGAGCAGCCGCATCGCGCCGTATCCGCCTCGAATGCACCACACGCCGTCGATCGAGTCGTCCCCCGCGGCGGCGGCGAAATCGGCGAGGCGATTCGCGTCGCTGCCGGCGAAATAACCGTCGCGCTCGAGGACGTGCGCGCCGGGCACGGGCTCCCACCCGAAGGCGCGAGCGTTGTCGATGGCGCGCTCGAGATCGGCGGCGCCGCGCAGCGGACCCGAGGGTGCGACGAGCGCGACGCGCGCGCCGGCGCCGAGAAGTGGCGGAAAACGCATCGCACGGACGTACGCATGCACGGACGAACTCGTCAACTCGCGGCCGATCTCGTCATTCGTTGTCTTTGGTCGTATGTGGCACCCTTGGTGCGTGACTGAGGGCACCCGCCGGGCGCATCCGTGCCCGGCATGGACTCAAGATCGGAGGAAGGACCATGGCGGACCGCGAAAACGACCGCAGCAACATCAACGATCCAAACAATCCGAGTAAGTCAGCAAACCCGGGGAGTTCGAGCGGCTCGAGCAATCCGAATCCGTCGGGCGGTTCGAAGCCTGGCGGCGGAATGAGTGGAACGCCGGGCGGCGGAAGCAGCGGCGGTGGAATGGGTGGCTCAGGCTCCGGCAGTTCTCAGCCGGGCAAGAACCCATCGCAGCAGGGCACGGGGTCGGGCGGCTCGACGCAGAAGCCCGGCACCGGAAACCCCAGCACGGGAAACCCCGGCACGGGAAACCCGAGCAACAGGTAGGCTGATGTACTGATTGGATCGTCTGTCCGGTCCTTGCGGGCCGCGAGCGGTAGCCACTGCTCGCGGCCCCTTTTTGTCCGCCTTCCGACCTGTTCGTCGTGCGGAGTGCGCGGCGGTATGTTGTGCGCGTGTCCCTCTCGACGCGTGTCCTCGTGGCGCTCGGCGCCGGAATCGCGGCAGGCATCGCGCTCAGTCTCGTCGACGCCGGCGTGTCGCGCGCGGTCGTCGCCGTCGTCGAGCCGTTCGGAACTCTGTTCGTGAACGCGATTCGCATGACGGTCGTGCCGCTCGTCGTGTCGAGCCTGATCGTCGGCGTCGCGTCGACCGAAGACCGCGCGATGCTCGCGCGCGTCGGCGGTCGCGGGATTCTCGTGTTCGTGGTGCTGCTCACGCTCTCGGGCGGGCTCGCCGCGCTCGTGACGCCGCCGCTCATGTCGAACCTTCAGCTCGATCCGGCGGCGGTGGCGCAGGTGCGCGCGGCGTCGCCCTCGGCGAGCAGCATCGCCGCGGGTGCGGCGTCGATTCAGGGACCGGCGGCGTGGCTCGTGTCGCTGGTGCCGTCGAACGCGATCGCCGCCGCGGCGGACGGCGCGATGCTGCCGCTGATCGTCTTCGCCCTCGCGCTCGGTCTCGCGCTCGGCGCGGTGGAGGTCAGGGCGCGCGCCGAGGTGGTTCTGTTTTTTCGCGCGATCACCGAGTCGATGCTGACGCTCGTGCGATGGCTGCTCGTCGTCGCGCCGCTCGGCGTCTTCGCGCTCGCGTTGCCGCTCGTCGCGCGGCTGGGCCTCGCCGCCGTCAGCGCGCTGGCGGTGTACGTGATCCTCGTGTCGGTGGGGGCGATCGGATTGATCGTCTTCGTGCTCATGCCGGCGGCGACATTGGCCGGCCGCGTGCCGTGCGAGAGTTCATTCGCGCCGCGCTGCCGGCCCAAGCGGTCGCGTTCTCGTCGCGTTCGTCACTCGCCGCGCTCCCGGCGTTGATCGACTCGGCGCGGACGCGGCTCGGGATGTCCGACGAGATCACCGGGTTCTTCCTGCCGTTCGCGACGGCGATGTTCCGCATCGCCGCGCCATTCAGCATGACGGCGGGCGCGGTGTTCGTCGCGCGCCTCTACGGCATCACGATGTCGCCGGCGCAGCTCGGCACCGTCGTCGTGACGGCGGTGCTGACGAGCTTCAGCGCCCCGGGAATTCCGGGCGGCTCGATCATCGTCATGGTTCCCGTGTTGACCAGCATCGGCCTGCCCATCGAGGGACTCGGCATCCTGCTCGGCGTCGACACGATTCCCGACATCTTCCGCACGACGGCGAACGTGACCGGGCAGCTCACCGCGGCGACGATCGTCGCGCGGCGCGCGGAGCCGGCGCGAGAAGCCGCGCTGGCGTCTTGAGCGCGTTCACGACCGGTCTGCTCTGGTCGCTGCCGTGGATCGTCCCTCCGATCGCGGTGATAGTCCGCTCGCTCAAGTCGTGCTCGCTCGACGACTCGCAACCCGACGTCGGACCCGACGGGCCGCTCGTCTCGGTGATCATTCCCGCGCGCAACGAAGCGCGTAACATCGAACGGTGCGTCCGCTCGGTGCTCTCGACGACCTATCCAAACCTCGAAGTCATCATTGTCGACGACCACTCGAGCGACGGCACCGGCGACATCGCCCGGCGGATCGCGGAGAGCGATTCGCGCCTCGCAGTGATTCCCGCGCCCGACTTGCCGCCGGGCTGGTTCGGCAAGCAGTGGGCATGCGCGAGCGGCGCGCGAATGGCGAGCGGATCGCTCCTGTGCTTCACCGACGCCGACACCACGCACGCGCCCGACCTGCTTCCGCGCGCCGTCAACGAGATGCGCGCCCGCCACGTCGACCTGCTCTCCGTCGCGGGCGCACAGGAGATGCGCGGATTCTGGGAGAGAATCATCCAGCCGCAGCTCTTTGCGCTTCTGTCGGTGCGATACGGCGGCACCGAGCACGTGAGCCAGGCGAAGCGTCCGACTGACGCGATCGCGAACGGCCAGTTCATTCTGGTGCGTCGCGGCAGGTACATGGCGATGGGAGGTCACGAGCTCGTTCGTGACCTCGTCGCCGAAGACATGGCGCTGGCGCAAGAGTGGGTGCGCGGAGGGCGGCGCATCGCCCTCCTCATGGGGCGCGACCAGCTCTCCACGCACATGTATTCCGGCTATCGCGAAGCCGTATCAGGCTGGCGCAAGAACATCTACGCCAGCGGTCGTCACGCGGCGCTGGGTGGCCGCCTTGGGCGCGCGCTGTATCCGGTCGTTCTGCCGCTAATGCCGATTTCGGCGCTCGTCCCGCCGATCGTTCTCATGCTGTGCGCCGTCGGCATCCTTTCCGGCGCGTGGCTGGTTTGGTCGGCGATCGTGTACGTGGCAAGCGTGGGATATTGGGCGTTGCTGTACCGGTGGTTCGGCCAGCCATTGTGGTACGCTCTACTCTATCCGCTCGGCTCTCTCGTACTGCTGATCATCGCGGGAGGCGCGCTGCGTCGCGGGCGGAGAGTGGAGTGGAAGTCGCGCGAGTACATCGCGCGCTGACGCCGCAATCGAATTGAGGAGATCCGCAATGGCGTGATCGCGGAGCCGCGCCCGCCGGCTGCTAGAGTCGGCGCGTGCCTGTCGCCTCGCTTCACGCCGCCGCCGAGTTGCTCGCCTCGGCCGACTCCGCGACCGGCCTTGCGGCGATCGCGCGTTCGATTGGTTGCGACGGCGATCCCGCGCCACTCGATCCGGAGACGCGACGCGCGCTCGGACTCGACGACGCCGTTCTCGACGCGGGCGTAGCCACCGGCCGGGGAGCGTTGCGGGCGCTCCTGCTCACGCTGCGCGACGACGCTTCGATCCGCGAGGTGCTTCCCCGCTACGCCGGCCGCCTCGCCACCCGCGCCGCGCACGTGTTGTGGGTGATCGTCGCGACTCAACGCTCCCGCGGCGAAGTCGCCATCGCGGCGTGGTCGGCCGAGCGGCGGCCGCCGCGCGTCGCCGCCATCGTCGTTGACCGGCGCCAGCCCGTGGACAGCGACGCGGAAACGCTCCGCGCGCTGTCGGTCGCCGCCGGCGAACGGGACGTGCTCACGCACATGCGCTGGGTCGAGATCCTCGGGCGCGATTCGCTCACGGCACGATTCTACCGAGCGCTCGAGCGCGCGGTCTCGGCGCTCGCGAGCTCGTCGCCGGTCGGGACGGCGGCGCAGCGGCACGAGGCGGCGCTCCTCGACGCATCGCGCCTGGTTTTCCTCGCGTTCCTCGAGGCAAAGGGTTGGCTGGACGGCGATCGCGGATTCCTCGTTCGCCACTTCGATCGATGCGCGGCGACGGGCGGGCGTTTTCGCGATCGCGTGCTCCGCCCGCTCTTCTTCGGCACGCTCAACACGCCGTTCACCCGGCGCGCGCGGACGGCGCGTGCGTTCGGCCGCGTGCCGTTTCTCAACGGCGGCCTCTTCGCAAGAACATCGGTCGAGCGCGCGCTCCGCGGCCTGACCTTCTCCGATGACGCGTACGGCGCGCTGCTGTTCGACGTCTTCGGCCAATACCGCTTCACCGCGCGCGAGGAGACGTCCACCTGGACCGAAGCGGCCGTCGATCCCGAGATGCTCGGCCGAGCGTTCGAGTCGCTCATGGCTCCCGCGGAGCGCCGGCGCACCGGCGCGTTCTTCACTCCCTTCTCCCTCGTGGAACGCGTCTCGACGTCCGCGCTCGCGGCGGCGTTGCAGGACGACGGTGCGCGCGCGCTCGCCGGAGAGCCGCTGCCGGCGGCCCGCGCGCGTTCACTCCTCGACTCGGTCGAGCGTCTCACCGTGCTCGACCCGGCGTGCGGATCGGGGGCGTTTCTCGTGCATGCCCTCGAGCGAATCGCGTCGCTGCGGGCGACGCTGGGCGACGGCCGTGACCTCAGCACCATCCGTCGCGACGTGCTGACGCACTCGATCTTCGGCGTCGACGTCAACCCGACCGCGGTCTGGCTTTGCGAGCTGCGGCTCTGGCTGTCGGTGGTCATCGAGAGTGAAGTCGACGATCCGCTCGCCGTCACGCCGCTTCCGAATCTCGACCGGAACGTTCGCGCCGGCGACGCGCTCTCCGGCCGCGCATTCGGGTCGCTCGAGGTCACTCATCGCGACGGCAAACAACTGCGCGGACTTCGCGAGCGATACGCTCGCTCGACGGGGCGTCGCAAGGCGACCTGCCTGCGCCAGCTCGAGCGCGCCGAACGCGCCTACGCCGTCGTAGCGATCGGCGACGAGTTGCGCGCCGTCGCGGCCAAACGGCGCGACGTGCTCATTGCGCGCCGGGGGCGCGATTTGTTCGGCGACCGATATCAGCCGTCGGCCGACGAGCGGCGCGCCGCCGCCGAGTTGCGCTCGGCCGCCCGCGCGCTACGCACACTCCGACGCCGGATCCTCGACGGCGGCGCGCTCCCGTTCGGATTCGCCACGCATTTTCCCGACGTCGCGGCCCGCGATGGATTCGGGATCGTCGTCGGCAACCCGCCGTGGGTGCGTGTCCATCGGATTCCGGAGTCGCAGCGAAAAGCGTATCGACGCGATTACGCGGTGGCGCGGGCGGCGGCTTGGGAGCCCGGCGCGAGCGCCTCGGGCGCCGGACTTGGATTCGCGGCGCAGGTCGACGTCGCGGCGTTGTTCGTCGAACGTTCGCTCGAGCTTCTGGCTCCCGGCGGGACGATGGCGCTTCTACTTCCGGTGAAGCTCTGGCGGTCGCTCGCTGGCGGAGGCGTACGACGATTGCTCGCGGACCGGTCGCAGCTCGTGTGCGTCGAGGATCACGGGCGTGCGTCCGCCGTTTTCGACGCCGCGGTCTATCCATCGTTGATCGTCGCTCGGCGCCGCGCGAGCGACTCCCACGCGCGCGACGCACTCGTCGAGACGTCGGTACACGAGACCGCCTCGTGCGGAGTCGCGTGGCGAGTCCCCGCCGAGCAACTTCCCTTCGACGCGAGCCGCGGCGCGCCGTGGATCCTGCTGCCGCCGGACGCGCGACGCGGCTTCGACCGCCTGCGAGAACTTGGCAGACCGCTCGCCGAATCGGAGCTCGGACGTCCTCGCCTCGGCGTGAAGTGCGGCTGCAACGCGGCGTTCGTCGTCGAGATCCTCGGCTCGGACGACGACATCGTCGATGTGCTGACGGTGGATCGCCGCCGCGTCTCGATCGAGCGCTGCATGTTGCGCCCGCTCCTCAAGGGCGAGGCACTGAGACGATGGATCGTTCCGCCTTCCGCCGACGCGATCATCTGGACGCACGACGCCGCCGGTCCGCTGCGCTCGCTGCCGACGCGCACGGCGCGATGGATGTCCGGCTGGCGTCGTCGGCTCGCGGCGCGCGCCGACGCGCGTCACGAGACGCGATGGTGGTCGCTCTTTCGCACGGAGGCCGCGGCGAGCGACCGCGCTCGCGTGGTCTGGGGCGACGTGGGCCGCGAGCCGCGAGCGTCGGTCCTGCTCG
This sequence comes from uncultured Gemmatimonadaceae bacterium, assembly GCA_963789315.1. Classification (GTDB taxonomy): domain Bacteria; phylum Gemmatimonadota; class Gemmatimonadetes; order Gemmatimonadales; family Gemmatimonadaceae; genus JAQBQB01. Next base: position 415,191 of record CAWBKI010000017.1, read on the forward strand.
CCGGCGATCCACGCGTGCCGCTCAACACATGCTACGTCGCGCGCTGCCACGGCGCGCGCGACGCCTTCGCGTTGGCCGCGTTGCTCAACGGGCCGCTCGCGCGCGCCTGGCTCGACTCGCTGGCGGAACCGGCACGCGGCGGATACCGACGTTACCTCGGCTGGACGATGTCGCTGCTTCCCGTGCCGAGCGATTGGAATCGCGCGCGGGACATCCTTGCCCCGCTCGGCGAGGCCGGCGCGCGCGGCGAGGCGCCGAGCGACCAGGAGTTGCTCGACGCGGCGCTCGCCGCGTACGGCGCCGACCGGCGGGAGCACGCGGCGATGGTCGCGTGGGCTGTCACGTGAGCGGCTTTCGACGCGCCTCCGCCGACGACGTTCGACGGCTCATCGCGACGACCATCCTCGGCCAAGGCACGTCGGTCGCGTCGGACACGCTTGGACGAATCGAGCTGCGACCACACCAGATGGACGCGGCCGAGCGGCTCGTCGCCATCATCGAACGTCACGGCGGGGCGATGCTTGCCGAGCCGGTCGGCGTCGGCAAGACGTACACCGCGCTCGCCGCCGCCGTACGACTGGGTGCAACGCGCGTCGTCGTCGCGGCCCCCGCGTCGCTCCGCGAGATGTGGACCGCGGCGATGCGCGAGTGCGAGCGCGAAGCCGTTCTCCTGACGCACGAAGCGCTGAGCCGAGGCGCCGCGCCGGAGGTCCACGCGGACCTGGTGATCGTCGACGAATCGCACAGAATTCGGAATCCGACGACCCGACGATACGCATCGGTCGCGGCGCTCTGCGCCCGTTCGCGCGTTCTGCTCGTTACCGCGACGCCGGTTCAAAACGCCCGTGCCGACCTCACTGCGCAGCTCGCGCTGTACCTCGGCCGGGCGGCATGGTCACTGACCGACACGGAGATCGCCGCTCACGTCGTGCGCACCGCGCGGGAGAGCGCCGAGAGGGGCTCACTCGACATGCCTGCCCTCTCCGGTCCGCACGCCGTATCGCTGACGACCGACGACGACTGCATCGGCGACCTGCTCGCGTTGCCGCCGCCGGTTCCGGCGCGAGGTGAATCGACCGCGGCAGCGCTGCTCCTCTACGGCCTCGTCCACCAATGGACGTCGAGCCGCCGGGCGCTTGTCGCGGCGCTCGAGCGACGCATGGCTCGCGGCGTGGCGCTCATCAGCGCGCTCGAGACGGGCCGACATCCGAGCCGCGCCGAGTTGGCGGCGTGGACGTGGTCGGGCGAGGCCGTGCAGCTCGCGTTTCCGGAAATTGTCGCGGACGTCGTTGGCTCCGGCGACGACGTCGTCGGTGAACTGCTCGCCGCCGTGCGAGCGCACCAGCGCGCGGTTGAGTCGCTGCTCGCGCGCCTTCGCCGGTCGGCGAATCCCGACGACGATCGCGCGGCGGCTGTCCGAGACCTGCGGCGCCGGCATCCGGGCGAGCGGATCATCGCGTTCTGTCACTACGCCGAGACAGTTCGAGCGCTCTGGTCGGCGCTTGGACGCGACGCCGGCGTCGCGGCGCTCACCGCGTCGGGAGCGCGCGTGGCCGGCGGACGTCTTAGCCGGGCGTCGGTGCTCCAACAATTCGCGCCACGCGGCGCCACCGCCCGCGAGACGCCGCGCGCCGAGCGCATCGACCTGCTCATCACGACCGACGTATTGAGCGAAGGGCTGAATCTCCAGGAAGCGTCCGTGGTCGTGCATCTGGACTATCCGTGGAACCCCGCGCGGCTGGATCAGCGCGTCGGACGCGTGCGTCGACTCGGCTCGCGCCACGACGTCGTCACCGTGTACGCGCTCGCTCCGCCGGCGTCGGCAGAATTGTTGCTGCGCATCGATGAGCGGCTCCGCGACAAGCTCCGCGTCGCGCAGCGAACGATCGGGGTCGCCGGGCACATTCTTCCGTCGCTCGTTCCTCTCGCCGTCGAGCCTCGCGGCGCCGCCGAAGCCGCGACCGACGTGCGAAATCGGCTTCGGTCATGGATCGAGCGCGGCGCGGCGTTAGCGTGCAGCCATGGCGGCCCCCCGATGCCGGTGGTCGCCGCGGTCGCGAGCGACACTGATGCGGCAATCGCGCTCGTTGTCCGACCGGGCGGCCCGCAGTTGATCGCCGACGTCCACGGCGGGGTCGACGCATCGCCCGCCGCCATCGACGCGGCGCTAAGAGCCGCGTGTGGACCGACCGTCGACGTGCACGACACGGCGTTCGACGCGGCGATCCAACGAATCGATCGCTGGCTCGAAGCGCGCTTCGGTGCGTCCGCGGTCGAGCTTCCGGTCATCACAGCCTCGCGCGCCCGGCGGTTTGCCCTCGCTCGCGTCGCGCGAGCGCTGTCGCGCGCCCCACGACACCGGCGCGCGCTCCTGGCACCCTTGGCCCACGCCGCGCGATCGGCTGCGGTCGCGCCACTCGCTGAGGGAGCGGAGCGCGTCCTCGATTCGCTCGTCGCGTCCGACCTCCCCGACGAAGCGTGGCTCCGGTCGATCGCGGCGTTCGGCGAGCTTCATGCTCGACCGGAGGCGTCAAGCCGCCACGACGAGGAGCGCGGTCGCGTGCTCGCCCTCCTCCTCCTCGTCGGCTCGCCCGGCTGACAGGTTGCGGTGGTTTCGCGCTTTACGCCGAAGGGCGTGAAGGTTGCGTCTATACGAGCTACCTTTGCGCCGCGGTTTCCGCTCTCTCCCCTCGACGCCCCCGAATGCAATACACGACGCTCGGCCACACAGGCCTCACCGTCTCCCGGCTGTGCCTCGGCTGCATGACCTACGGCGATCCGCGTTGGCGCACGTGGGTGCTCGACGAAGGCGAGGCGCAGCCGTTCATCAGACTCGCGCTCGAGAAAGGCTTCAACTTCTTCGACACGGCCGACATGTACTCGCTCGGCATGAGCGAAGAAGTGACCGGGCGCGCGCTGCGAGCGATGGCGAATTTCGACGAGATCGTCATCGCGACGAAAGTCTTCTGGCCGATGAGCGACGCGCCGAACAGGCAAGGCCTGTCGCGCAAGCACATCGTGCAATCGTGCGAGGGCAGCCTCCGGCGCCTCGGCGTCGAGACCATCGACCTCTATCAGATCCACCGCTTCGATCACGCCGTGCCCATCGAGGAGACGCTCGGCGCGCTCGAGCAACTCGTTCGACAGGGCAAGGTGCGCTACATCGGGGCCAGCTCCGGCTACGCGTGGGAGCTGATGCGCGCGCTCAGCGTCTCCGAGCGCAACGGGTGGGCGCGGTTCATCTCGATGCAGCCGCAGTACAACCTGCTCTATCGCGAAGAAGAGCGCGAGATGATTCCGCTTTGCCACAAGGAGGGCCTCGGGCTCATTCCGTGGTCGCCGCTCGCACGCGGCGTGCTGACGCGTCCCCGAGCAAAGACCAAGGGCTCGACGGTTCGCTCCGACACCGACGTCCACGCCGACCGGCTCTACGCGAAAGCCGATTGGGAGATTGTCGATGTGGTCGAGAAAATCGCCAAGGCCCGCGGCATCTCGATGGCGCAGGTGGCGCTTGCGTGGGTGCTGTCCAAACCGGACGTCACCGCGCCGATCATCGGCGCCACGCGACTCGAGCATCTCGAGGAAGCACTCGCCGCGCTCGAGGTGAAGCTGACCGTCGAAGAGACGGCCGAGCTCGAGGCGCCCTACACGCCGAAGGCCGTCACCTTCTGAACAGCAAAGGGCTTCGCGGATTACGCGGATCGACGCGGAAAAAGAACCCGTTCAGTCCTCGAGGGCGGGCTCGTACTCCGCGTGCCCGCGCGGCCGCTCGTGTTGCTCGAGCATTCGCGCGCAGGTGTTCCAGCGCAGAATCGCCTCGTCGTTCCCGGCCGGGCGGATCTTCTCGGCTTTCTCGTACCAAGTCATTCCTTCGCGAAACCATTCCGCCGCGACCTGCGACGCGCCGAGCGCGCCGCGGTGCAGCTGCGCCCGCGCGCGTCGCTCGCAGATGATCCCCGAGTAATAGAGGCGCTCGTACTCGTCGTCGAGACGCGGCACCACTTCGCGCGCCCGACGCACGCCGCCGGCCATGTCCTCGGCGAATTGGTCGGTGATCGAGAGCAGCAGCGAGATCAGCGCTTCCTGGTTCTTCGGATCGATCGCCAGGACGTCGAGGCAGATGCTTTCGGCGGCCGACGACTCGTTGAGCAGCCGATAGCGTTCCGCCTTCTCGAGGGCGGCGGGAATGCCTTCGCGGGTGATCGGTTTGAGTTGCACGAGTCTGGTGGCGCAGGGCCGCGCGGGAAGCCTTCTATAAGGTACGATCAGTCAGATGTTTCGCACCTGGATGCCCATTTTGCGCGCGACGGCGCCGAGCTTGGTGTCGTAGGTCGCCAGCTCGATGCGCTGTCCCTGCGATCGCAGGAAATCCATCGATGCGAGATGCAGCGCGTCCAGCGTACGCACTGACGTCGGGAACGGCTCCAGCGCGCGCACGAGCACTGGGCGGGCCAACTCGAGAAACGCGATGCGCGCCGTCAACTCACCGATCTGCGCCGCATGCGACGCACCGAGGCCGCGCGCGTTGACCCGCGTCCACAACTCGAACTCGAGAAGCCGGCTGGAGACCAACGGCTCCGACCACAGCGACGGCGACGGCGTACGGTCTTCGGCAAACAGCTGCGCCAGCGCTACCGAAGTGTCGAGATAGATCACCGATCCACCCGATCGTCAGCCAACTCGTGGAGCAGCTGTGCCAACGGGGCGACAGGTGTGCGCGACGGCGCACCGGCCGCGACCATGGTGGGCGGCGTTACCCACCCTTGCCGCACCGCCTCCGCCAGTTGGGCGTCGGCCAGCCAGGTACTGCGCCCCTCGCGCGGGGGCACCAGCTCGGCCACGACACGGTCGCGGTCGGTGATCAGCACCGTTTCTCCCCCCGCGACGAGGCGGACGTATTCGCTGAGCTTGTTCTTGAGGACCTTCAGGCCGACGGCTCGCATGCCATAAAGTAGCTTCCAGAAGCTACCTTCGTCAAGCCGAGGAATTGCGGGACCAGCGCCGGTCGGGTGTGACATGCGGCCAATCTAGGGTCCGGCGACGGCCATTCACCATGAATCCGTTCCGGAACGGACCCGTTGCCCGCGTCCCGGATCGCTACTTCCATCCGCTCATGCGCGATCGCCCGCACCCCGCAACAGGGACACGCGGTCCACTCGGCGGTCGTCTCGATCTCGATCACCAACTCGTCCGGTCCCTCACTCACCGCCAGGATCCGGAACCCCTCCAATCCCAGCAGCGCCTCGGCCAGCCCAGTACCGTCATCCATGCAGGGGTCCTCCTGATCGTCAATGCCTTCGAACAGCACGACGATGGCGGGACCCCTGCCCCTGTTGGTGGATACCCCCCGACCTACCCGTCCCTACTGGGGTGAAATGCCCTTGAGCGGGGAGGGAGGTGCTGTTGAGGTTTGGGGGTGTCAGGCCGCTGGGGCGATCGTGACCGTGTAGCCCAGTTCCTCTAGCTGATGGGTTAGCCGGCACGCTTGTCGCTCAGGGTCTATTCGGAACGTGTAGAAGTCCGGGCCGAGTTCAAGGGTAGGACTCGCCGGTGGTGAGCATGTGCCAGGCGGCCACGACCATGGTGTGGGCGACGGCGACGGTGGCTTTGTTCGGGCCTCGGCGGGCGGCGAGGCGACGGTATTGGGCGCTGAGGTAGGTGTCGCTGGGTGTGGGCGGCGGATTTGGCTGCCTCGATGAGGGCTCGGGACAGGTGGGTGTTGCCGGGTTTGGTTCCCGCTGGTCGTCGTTTCCCGGCTGATTCGTGGGTGGCGGGGGCCAGGTGCGACCACGAGGCGAGGTGCTGTGCGGTGGGGAAGACTGGTCATGTCGCCGCCGGTCTCGGCCAGGAACACTTCCGCGGTGCGTCGTTGCCAGCCCGGGATGGTGCATAGCAGGGTGACCGCCGGCTCAAAAGGGCTAGGGACTCGCGCACGGCCTCGTCCAGAGAGGCGATCGAGCGTCCAAGAAGTCGATGTGGTCCAGGATCCGTCGGGCCATCTCGGCGTGATGGGCCCTGAACTGGCCCTCCAGACGCCTCCTCGAGGGCGTCCATCTTGGACCGCATCCGACCCTTGGCCAGTTGCGCCAGCACGGCCGGGGATCGTTCCCCGGCGATGAGGGCCTCGATCATGGCCCGAGAGGACTGGGTCATGACCCTCGATGCCACCGAGGACAGCTTGATCCCGGCGTCTTGGAGGACCTTCTCCAGGCGTTGGATCTCCTTGGCCCGAGTCGTCGATCTGGGTTTTGCGGTAGCGGGTCAGCTCCCGCGCTGCCCGCGACTCGGCGACCCGGCACCAAACTGGGCTGGACCATCCCGTGCGCGGCCACATCGGCCAACCACTCGGCGTCGGCTCAGGTCGCTCTTGCGGCCCGGGACGTTCTTGACGTGCTGGGCGTTGCAGCAGCCACAGCTCCTCGAACAGGCCCTCCAACCCGTAATAACACCGGCTTCCAGTACACCCCGGTGGACTCCATGACCACGGTGGTCACTTCATGGTCGGCAAGCCAGTCGCCGAGGTCGGCGATACCAGCCGACGTCGTCGAAAACGATCGCTTGACCGTCTCGACCTCCATGCCGACCGCGACGCGCAGGCAGACGACCACGCTGTCACGGTGAACGTCCAAGCCGGCCACTCGGTTCCGGATCCTCTCCATCGCCAATCCCTCCCTTCGCTCAACCGGAGCGCCGCCCGGGGAGGGACCTAGATGAAACGGATTCTGGGGTTCGTGCTCGCAGCAACACTTCGCGATTCCCTCGGCCCCCGCACCAGACTCAAAACGAGCTCGCAGCTCACAGTAGGGACGGCGGCCACGCCCGGACGACCACACCAGCATTTCATCCCTTCGCGATGGCCGCCAGGCCATCCGGACTCAACGCGAAGAGCCCCCAAACCCCAACCCGGCCCGGCGTGCCGCCCGCCCACGCCTATCGGAAATGTTTTTGGTATTTTTTACATCCCCTGGGTGTAAAAAATACCAAAAAGGCGACCGGAACTCCCTGGGCGCCGCAGCGCGGCGAGCTCGCCGTGGACCGGACTCCTGGGCGCGCGGACCGCGGCGAGCCGCCGGGGACGTGGCCCTGGGCGCCGCAGCGCGGCGAGCCGGCCGTCTGGACCGGACTCCTGGGCGCCGCAGCACGGCGAGCGGTCGGGGACGTGGCGGTTGGCCATATGGCGAGCGGCCTTGTCGCGAGCCGACCTGCGGCGAGCGGGGCGGGGCGATCACCGCGGGCGGCGCGGCGCCGGCCCGCCCCTACGGGGTCTTGCGGGCCCGGCTGGGTGCCACCCGCGGCGGCTCGCCGGGCATCTTCGGGTAGACCGGCGGCCAGGGGGCGTCGGCCAGCCCGGCGGCGGCGTCCCGGCGCGACATCTCCAGCAGCGGCTCGAGCGACTGCGGCTCGGCGCCGGCCCAGGGGTCGCCCTCCGCCCGGCAGCGCGGCGACGACGACGTCCATGGTCAGCTCGTCCGGGTGGACGCTCGGCCAGCTCCTCCCACCGGAACGGCGCCGACACCTGGGCCCCGGGCCGGGCCCGCACCGACCAGGCGCCGAACACCGTCTTGTGCGGGGCGTTCTGGTTGAAGTCGACGAACACCCGCCGGCCCCCGCTCCTCCTTCCACCAGGCCGCGGTCATCAGGTCGGGCCGGCGCCGCTCCAGTTCACGGGCCACGGCCACGGCGGCGGCCCGCACCTCGATCGACGACCACTGCGGCAGCAGCCGGACGTAGACGTGGATGCCCCGGTTGCCGGTGGTCTTCGGCCACCCGGTGAGGCCCGGCGCCACGCAGCAGCTCGTCCACCTCGTGGGCCGCCTCGCGCACCATCTCGAAGTCGACGCCGGGCGTCGGGTCCAGGTCGATGCGCAGCTCGTCGGCGTGGTCGGGGTCGTCCGCCCGGTACGGCCACACGTGGAACCCCAGGCAGGCCAGGTTGACCGCCCACAGCACGTGGGCGAGGTCGGCGGCGACCAGGGCCTGCGAGGTGGTGCCGTTGGGCGTGGCCACGATCGTCGTTTCCAGCCAGTCCGGGCGCTTCTCCGGGCACTCTCTTCTGGAAAAAGGACGGGCCCCCGGCGCCGTGCGGGAACCGCTGCAGCAGCACGGGGCGGCCGCCCATGGCGGCCAGGAGGGCCGGCTCGACCGCCTGGTAGTACCGGGCCAGATCCAGCTTGGTGCGCGCCGCCTCCGCGGAAGAGCACCTTCTGCGGGTGGGTGATCTCCACCACCCGGCCGGCCGCTTCGATCGGCACCGGTTCGCCCTCGGGGTCGCGCGGCCATCGGACTCAGTCGGGTCTCGGGCTGGAGGCTGTCGGGCGGTAGCTGATCGCCAGCAGGGCGGCGGCGTTGGCCACGCCGAGCGACCGCGGCGGCCAGGCCCCAGCGCAGGCCGCTGCGCTCCCGGCCGATCAGATGGTCGACCGAGTAGCGGCCCGGGTCCCAGCGCGGCCATGACCGCCGACACCGCCGCCGACCACGCCCGACGTACTCCCAGCCGTTCCTGAACATGAAGAAGCCCCTGCCCCGATGGTCGGTGCGAGCCGCCGTCGTCATCAGCCCGATGGCGGCGGCCGCCGGCAGCGGGCTGGCGGCGCCCAGGGTGATCAGGGAACCGGCGCCCAGCTCGGTGGCCGCCGCCAGCCGGGCGTGCACGTGCGCCGGCTGGAGGCCCAGGCGCGTCGAACCACCGGGTCGTGCCCTCGAGGCCGCCGCATCCGAACACCTTGTTGTAGCCGTGCACCATCAGCATGGGACCGATGGTGAGGCGCAGCATGAGCGCCGGCGCCGTCGAGGCGGGACGTGGTCGGAGGCGGAGCGTCTGCCGCATCGGCGCCACGCTACCCTCGGGTCGACCGTGGCACCTACTGCTGTGGCTTCGTCGACCGCTCTCCCAGCCCGCACCCGACTGGCGGCCGGCATCGGCGGCGTGGTCTCCGATCTGTCCCGGCGGCTGGGTCGGGGTGGCGGGCTCGGTCGTCGGCGGCCGGGCCATCCTGGCGGTCGACCCGGACGCCCTGCAGGCGCCTGGCGGCCGGCCACCCGGTGGCTCTGGTGTCGGGCACCAACGGCAAGACCACCACGACCAGCCTGCTCCGGGCCGCCCTGGCGACCGCCGGCCCGGTGGTCACCAACGCCCTCGGCGCCAACCTGCCGCCCGGCCTGGCCGCCGCCCTGGCGGGCGGCGCGCCGGACGCGGCCGCGGCCCTGGAGGTCGACGAGGCCTGGCTGGGACGGGTCGTGGACGCCACCGCGCCCCGGGCCGTGGCGCTGCTCAACCTGAGCCGCGACCAGCTCGATCGCAACAACGAGGTCCGCCAGCTGGCCGCCACCTGGCGGCGCACCTTGGCCGGCGACGGGCCGACACCGTGGTCGTCGCCAACGCCGACGACCCGCTCGTCGTCTGGGGGGCCGGCGAGGCCGCCCGGGTGCGCTGGGTCGGGGCGGGCCAGCCGTGGACCCTGGACGCGGCGGGCTGTCCCCGCTGCGGCGGGCGCATCCGCTTCGGCGGAGGGCGGTGACTGGTCGTGCCGGCAGTGCGACCTGCGCCGCCCGCCGCTCGACGTCCGCCTGGACAGGCACGACGGTCGTCGGTCCCCGATGAGCAGCGGCACGCCGCTGCAGCTGAGCCTGCCCGGCCGGGCCAACCGGGCCAACGCCGCCATGGCCCTGACCGTCGCCGGGCTGCTCGGCGCCGATCCGGCGCCGGGCCGCCGCGGCCATGGCAGAGGTGGCCGAGGTGGTGGGCCGCTACGCACGCGTTCGGGTCGACGGGCGCGAAGCCCGCCTGCTGCTGGCCAAGAACCCGGCCGGCTGGCTGGAGGTGTTCGACGTCCTGCGTCCCGCCCCGCTGCCGGTCGTGGTCGTCATCAACGCCCGCATCGCCGACGGCAGGGATCCGTCGTGGCTGTGGGACGTTCCCTTCGAGCGACTCCGCCGGCCGGCTCGTGGTGGCGAGCGGCGAGCGCAGCCGCGACCTGGCCGTTCGTCTGCGCTACGCCGGGGTGGAGCACCTCCACGAGCCCGATCCGGTGGCGGCCATCCTGGCCGCCGGTGCTCCGAGCGTTGACGTCGTGGCCAACTACACGTCGTTCCAGGCCCTGCGAGCCAGGCTGGCCTGATGTCCGGGCGCGACTCGACGATCACCGTGGCCCTGCTCTTTCCCGATCTGCTCGGGACCTACGGCGACTCCGGGAACGCGGTCATCCTGGCCCAGCGGCTGCGCTGGCGGGGCTTCGACGCCGAGGTGCTCACGGTGCGGTCCGGTGACCCGGTGCCGGCCGGCTGCCAGCTGTACGTCGTCGGCGGCGGCGAGGACCTGCCGCAGGCGCTGGCCGGCCCGCCAGCTCGGGCCGCGGGCGTCCGGTCCGCTGGCGCCGGGCCGTTGACAATGGCGCCGGCGTGCTGGCCGTGTGCGCCGGGCTCGCAGATCCTCGGCGTCAGCTTCGTCGGCCCGGACGGGGTCGAGGCCGACGGGCTGGGCCTGGTCGACTGCGTCACCCGGCGGGGCCGCGGGCCGCGAGCCGTGGGGGAGATCGTCGTCGAGCCCGATGCCCGGGCTGGGTCTGCCGGCGTTGAGCGGCTACGAGAATCACGCCGGTGTCACCTCGGTCGGCCCGGCGGCGACCGCCGCCGGCCGGGTGCGTGCGGGGAGTCGGCAACGGCGACGGTTCGCGGACCGACGGGGTGTGGGCCGGGCGCGTCATCGGGACCTACCTGCACGGGCCGGTCCTCGCCCGCAACCCGGCTCTGGCCGACCGCTCCTGGCTGGGTGGTCGGCGACCTGGCGCCGCTCGACGACAGCGAGCAGCTGGCCCTGCGAGCCGAGCGCCTGGCGGCCGCAGCGGACAGGACGCGCGCTGGCCGGGCGGCAGTGGCGCCCCGGGTGAGCGCCGCGACCGGATCGACGGGCGCGGCTGGGCATGGCGGGCCCGCAGCCCGGCTCATGACCTCCACGGCCCTGCTGACCGACCGCTACGAGCTGACGATGCTCGACGCCGCCCTCCAGGCGGGCACCGCGGCGGAGCCGGCGGTCTTCGAGGTGTTCACGCGCGGGCTGCCGCCCGGTCGCACGCTTCGGCGTCTTCGCCGGGGTGGTCGGCTGCTGGACGCCCTGGAGTCGTTTCGCTTCGGCCCGGACGAGCTGGAGTGGCTGGCCGGCGAACGGCGTGGTCACGCGCCGCCGCCCTGGACTGGCTGGCGAAGTTCTCGTTCGCCGGGCGACGTCCACGCCTACCCGGAGGGGGAGCTGTACACGGACGGCTCACCCGTCCTCACCGTGGAGGCGCCCTTCGGGCAGGCCGTCCTGCTCGAGACGATCGTGCTGTCCATCCTCAACCACGACTCGGCGGTGGCCGCGGCGGCGTCCCTGATCGCCCGAGGCGGCCGGCGAGCGTCCGGTGATCGAGATGGGCAGCCGGCGCACCGACTCCGGGGCCGCGGTGGCGGCGGCCCGGGCCGCCTACCTGGGCGGGCTTCGCGTCGACCTCCAACCTGGAGGCCGGCCGCCGCTACGGGGTCCCGACCGCGGGGACGGTGGCCCACGCGTTCGTGCTGTCGTTCGGGGACGAGCGGGCGGCCTTCGAGGCCCAGGTCGCCGCCTTCGGGCCCGACACCACCTTCCTGGTGGACACCTACGACACCGAGGATGGCATCCGCCGGGCGGTGGCCGCGGCCGGCACCGGGCTGGCCGCCATCCGCATCGATTCCGGCGACCTGGGAGCCGTCGCCCGCCGGGCCCGGGAGCTCCTGGACGAGCTCGGCGCCACCAGGAGCGAGGGTCGATCGTGACCGGCGATCTCGACGACCGGGCCATCCGGGCCCTCGGGGCGGCCCCGGTCGACGGGTACGGCGTCGGCACCGGCAGTGGTCACCGGGCTCGGCGCGCCCACGGCCGGCCTGGTCTACAAGCTGGTCGCCGTCGGCGGGCGGTCGGTCGCCAAGCAGTCACCCGGCAAGGCGACGCACGGCGGCCGCAAGTGGGCCTGGCGGGTCCCCGGCCGGGCCGAGGAGGTGGTCGGCCTGGCGCCCGGCGTCGGCGCCCGGCGGGGGCCGGCCGCTGCAGTCGCTCGTCGTGTCCGGGGGCAACGCGCTCGGCGGCGGCCCCTCGCTGGAGGAGTCGCGGGCCTGGCACCAGCGCGTGCTCGGCGGAGTTGCCGCCAGGGCGAGCCCCTGACGCTGCGGCGGGTCTGACGTGCTTCGGAGGCTGCAGGCCTACGGGACGTGCGCTCCCAGAGCTTGATCCCGCCGAGGATGCCGGCGCTGTTGTCGACCAGGCTGACGTCGTCAGGCAGGTCGACGTCGAGACGGGAGGAGTTCCCGCCGCCGATGAAGCAGTGGTCGAAGAAGGTCAGCGCCCGGAAGGTCTCGATGGCCTCCAGGACCCGCCGCTGCCACTTCTTGGTGCCGATGGCCCTGCGGGCGGCGTCGCCGAGCTCCTCGTTGTAGGTGCGCGCCCTTGCGGAACGGCGTGTGGGAGAACTCGAAGTGGGGCAGCAGCCGTCCGTCGCAGGAAGAACGCGGTGCCGACGCCGGTCCCGAGGGTGAGCACGGCCTCGAAGCCCTTGCCGGTCACGACGGCGGCGCCCTGCAGGTCGGCGTCGTTGGCCACCTTGGTGGGCTTGCCGGTGACCCGGGCCAGCTCCGATTCGAGGTCGAAGCGGGCCCAGGCGTTGACCAGCTTCGGGACCGGGTGCGCCCCGGGACCGTCCGGGGACACGAAGTGCGGCGCGGACAGGATGCGGCCGTCGCGGACCATCCCGGGAAAGCCGACCGACACCCGGTCGAACGGTGGCAGGGGCTTGATCAGGTCCTCGAGAACGGTCACCAGCTTCTGGGGGGAGAGCGGATAGGGCGTTGGGATTCGCACCCGGTCGTCGCTCCATCTGCCCGGTGTGGTCGAGGACGGACGCCTTGAGCCCGGTGCCCCCGATGTCGACCGCGAGGGTGGCCAGGGGCGGCTGCCGCGGACTCGCCGGTCGGGCGGCGGGGACAGTCCGCTTTCGGCCGTCCCGGTCGCCTGGCCCGGGCGCGAGCCTAGGGCTGTCGGGGCCCGCCGGGCGCCGCCGGCGCCCCGACGGAGGGCGCCGAGGCCCGGCGCGGCGTGACGCGAGGAGGTGACCATGGCCCAAACGTTAGGGCCCGCCAGTCCTCCAGGGCCGCGGAGGAAGGGCATTCTGCCGAGCTTTTTGGACTTCACGCTGGCCTTAATGCTGCGGATAGGGTGAAGAATAGATGCAGGTAACCCTGTGGGTGGACGGTGAGGACCGAGGGGAGGTGAGATGAGCACTCGAGACGATCGCGAGCCTCACTGCCAAGGAACGCGCCGCCCTGGCCAGTCTCGAGGCCGTGGCGGCCGCCGAGGACCCCCAGCTGGCGAGCCGGCTTCGGGGATCGAGACGGGTTGCGCCTGTTCACCCGTATGCCCGCCATCCCAGCATGGGTTCGCAGCACCTGGTGGGGTGTTCCGGCGCTGGTGGTTGGGCTGGCGCTGGTGATCCTGAGCATCAGCGTGAGCCTGGCGCTCGGCGTGGTCGGGGCGGTGCTGGCCGCCGCCGGGTTGTGGCTGGTGGTCGGCATGGTCGACCGGCGCTGGATCAGGGGGCCGGACGCCAGGCTGAGACGGGTGGCTCCGCTAACTCCCCGTCCGGGTCCGGCCGCCGCCCCCGAAGCCGCCGAGAGCCGGTCCGAAGCGCCGCCGCCCGCCGCCCGCAGTGGAGACGCCTTGCCCGGTGGCGCGGACGGACGTAGCCGTCACCGTCGCCCGAAGCGCCGTTGTGCCCTGCACCACGACGGTGTCGCCGGTTTGCAGCCCGGTGAGGCTGGACTTCGCCGTCCGGGTGACGCTCTCGACGAGCCGACCTCAACCTTCACCAGGTTGCCCGACGCATTCGTGACGTAGAGCACGTTGCCCTGCACGCCTGTGACGATGCCTGCCGTCGCCGGCGCCGGGCCGCCGCCTCCCGAACCCGGCGAAGCCGCCGGCGCCCCCTGCCGCACCGGCGCCCCCGGTGTGGCGGGCGTCCCGGAGCCGCCCCGCGGGCGGCCGCCAGACCGGCTGGCCAGGGCGCTCAAGGCGCTCGACGAGGAGGTGGACGATCCGTGGTGCTTCTCGGCCAGGGCGCCGCCCCAGAACCCGCCGGCCAGGACCACCAGGCTGAGCAGCACGGCAGTGGGCACGTCCGCAGGCGAAGCCCCTTCGGGCGTGGCTGGCTGACCAATCGTCGTCGGGATCCTCGGGGTGGATTGGAACGGCCCCCGGCAGCCGCCTGCGGATCCGGATCGACCCGGGCAAGACGTCCGGACTGGCCACCTGATCCTCCTGGCTACTCATGGCGCAGAGCGTCGATCGGCCGCAGCGACGCAGCCCGGTTCGCCGGGTAGAAACCGAAGAACACGCCGACCGCGACCGCCACGCCGAAGGCGAGGATGATGGACGTCGGGGACACGACCGGCTGGACGCCGACGATCCGGAACCGCGAGCCCGATCAGGCCGCTGACCACGCCGGCGATCCCGGTGGGCGCG
>CAWBKI010000018.1:0-99181 GCA_963789315.1 uncultured Gemmatimonadaceae bacterium
GGTCCTGGGCGACGCGGGCGACCGGCGCGGGGCGATCGCGCGCTCCGCGAGGCGATCCGGCTGCGGCCCGACGACCCCGTGGCCCACAACAACCTCGGCTTCGCCCTGGACGGCTCGGGCAACCTGGCCGAGGCGGTCGCCGAGTACCGCGAGGCGATCCGGCTGAAGCCCGACCTCCCCCAAGCCCACACCAACCTCGGCTTCGCCCTGGAGGCCTCGGGCGACCGGCCCGGGGCGATCGCCGAGTACCGCGAGGCGATCCGGCTGAAGCCCGGCGTCGCTCAGGCCCACACCAACCTCGGCGACGCCCTGCGCACCTCGGGCGACCTGCCCGGGGCGGTCGCGTCGTATCGCGAGGCGATCCGGCTGAAGCCCGACTACGCCGAGGCCCACTGCAACCTCGGGCTCGCCCTGCGGCAGCAGGGGCTGTACGCCGAGTCACTGGCCGAGTTCCGCGTAGGACACGAGCTCGGCTCGAAGCGGGCCGACTGGCGCTACCCGTCGGCCAGGTGGGTCGCCCGGGCCGAGCAGCTCGCCGCCCTCGCCGACCGCCTGCCGGCGATCCTCCGAGGCGACGACCGCCCCGCGGACAACGCCGAGCGCCTGGCCCTGGCCTCGATTTTCTACGCCACGAAGCGTCACGCCGCCGCCGCCCGGCACTGGGCCGAGGCGTTCGAGGCCGACCCGAAGCTCGCCGACGATCTGCCGGCCGCCCGCCGCTACGACGCCGCCTGCGCCGCGGCGCTGGCCGGTTGCGGGCGGGGCAAGGATGACCCGCCGCCCGATGAGTCGGCCCGCGCCGAGCTCCGGGGCCGGGCCCTGGACTGGCTCCGGGCCGACCTGGCGCTGCACCGCAAGCAGCTCGACACCGACGCCGCCGCGTGCCGCCGGGCCCTGGACCACTGGCGAATGGACCCCGACCTGGCCGGCGTCCGCGACGTCGCCGCCCTGGCGGCCCTGCCGGAGGCCGAGCGCGACGAGTGGCGGGCCCTCTGGGTCGAGGTGGACCGCCTGCTGAAGGGAGCGGGAAAGGCCCCCTGAGCGTTCCGGCGCAATTCCTCCGCGGCCGGGCCCGCGCCGGAATGCACTCGCTGACGCTTCGGGCTCGTAGGATCCGATCTTCGCGTTGCCAGTGGTTCGGGGGGAATTTTTGCCCGCCGGTCGCGCTAGCGACCGCCCCTGGTTGTCGGAGCACACGCCTGTGGTCCCCGGAGAGGAAGGACATGCATCGCATTCTTTACAGCCGCCGGCGATTTAGGTAACTTCCGCCGATCACATTGAGGAGCTCGCCCATGACGATGGCTCGTTCCCATCTCGTCGACACTTCCATTACGCGCTGGTACTCACTGCGTTACCCGCTGAGTCCGTCGCGCCTTCCGGCTCGCCGGGGAACATGCGTCGGTGCCGGCGCCGCCGCGCCGTTACCCCAAGGGCTAGGAGTGTGGTCGTGGATGGGCTCGCGGGCCGGGCGACGTCGTCGTTCCGCGCGCTGTTTCGAGGACCGGATTTTGAGTCCGGGACGTCTGCCATCGCCGTCGTATTGGAAACAGGTTGCGGTGGTGCTTAAAGTCTGCGAATCCAAGGCTCGCACGTCGCCACCTTGGTGTTTTCGCATTGTGGCCGCATGGGGCTGACGTTGCCAATACTGTTCCCAATTTGTTCCCAACTCGCGCCCGAATAGAGGCCGGTACAGGCTTGATCATGTGTGATGGGCTGCCCGGCAGTGGCCGATGTCGGATCACACCTGTAAACCCGTCCCAAGTGATCCGTGGGCGATGCCGGAACGGTCCTTCCGAGCGATAGGCACAAAACCCCGTCACGGAGAGGCCCTACGTCGTGCCAGCCGCGGGTTTTCGTTGGCCTCGGCTTTCGGAGTCGGTTCAAATCCAGTCGCCCCGACTTTTTTCAGAAACGAGCCCTTCGGCGAGAACGTCGAAGGGCTTTCTTATTGTGGGGACCAGAGTTACAGACCAAAACCCGTGTTCAACTCGCTCGGGACGATGGTCTGGTGTTCCACGCAAATCGACGGAACTTTCTTTGCTGCTGGACAATACGTGGTTCAAATCCCGTCGCCAGTTTCGGGTGACCCCAGGCCGAGGCCGAGCGGAAGAAGCGCGGGCAGCAGGCCGAGGAGGTACTGTACTGGGAGAGCTTCGAGTGGCTGCGCCACCAGCCAACGGAAGAAAACGCCAGGGCCACGAAGCGGGCGTTCGACTTCCTGACCAAGCGCCATCAGCCCGACCAGGGCGGCACGCACGAGGGCTTCCTGCGTCTCAACGACGCCTACGACCGGGCAATGGCTGCCTTTCGGCACGCCGCCGCGTAGAATTCTGTGGGACAGCGATGCCGGACGTGCGGGACGGCGACTGAGGCAGGACCGTACGTCTTCGGTGCGCTGCGCGGACCGCATATGTGACGCAAATGCGATAACATGGCGTCCGTGCGGTACCGCCGTTTCAGTGCCGATCTGCCCGCCGCCGCCGGGCTGAAGTCTAGGCCGGAGTCACAGTCGTCCAGTTCTGCCGCATGGCCTTGCCAAGATAAGGATCAACCGATCGGATGACCCCACTCGAATCCGCAGTCACAGTGCCGGCCTATTTTGTCGCCCTGGTCGAGATTCATGACCCAGCAGGATTTCAATCCTATCACGAACAATTTGAAGCCACTCTCGCGCCGTTTGGAGGACGGCTGGTCTCTTTCGGGGCAACGATCGTCCCCCTGGAAGGGATGGACGGGTCGACTGCGAGAGCGGCAATTGTCGTTTTTCCGTCCCTCCAGGCGGGACGGGACTGGTTCGAATCGCCCGCCTATCAAAAAATTGCACCGCTCCGCCAACGATCCGCACGGACCCGGGGCTTCTTCGTCGAAGGACTCCCCGTGCCGTAGCAATGAAGCAGGCAGGAGCGATTCCCCGTCTCACTGGCCAGGGAGATAGCGATGAGAGTAGTTAAAGCTGCAGCGGTCCAACTAAGTCCGGTACTCTATAGCCGCGAAGGAACCGTCGAAAAAATCGTGCGGACGATTCACGAACTTGGCCAACAGCGGGTGCAGTTCGCAACGTTTCCTGAGACGGTGATCCCTTACTACCCGTACTTCTCGTTCGTCCAATCCCCTCTCCAAAACATCGTCGGACCTGAGCAGCGGAAACTGCTCGATCAAGCGGTGACGGTGCCGTCTGCTGCCACCGACGCGCTTGGTGCAGCTGCCCGACAAGCGGGCGTTGTCGTGTCGATCGGCATCAACGAGCGTGACGGTGGAACTGTGTACAACACACAGCTTCTCTTCGACGCCGACGGCACGTTGATTCAGCGCCGACGGAAGATCTCGCCCACCTATCACGAACGGATGATTTGGGGCCAGGGAGACGGCTCGGGGTTGCGCGCCGTCGATAGTCACGTCGGCCGCATTGGCCAACTGGCATGCTGGGAACACTACAACCCCTTGGCGCGATACGCGATGATGGCCGATGGCGAGCAGATCCACTCGGCGATGTATCCCGGCTCGATCTTCGGCGATCTGTTCTCAGAGCAGACTCAAGTCAACATCCGGCAACATGCCTTGGAGTCGGGGTGCTTTGTCGTCTGCGCGACCGCCTGGCTGAACCCCGATCAGCAGGCCCAAATCATGAAGGATACCGGCTGCACGATCGGCCCGATCTCCGGCGGTTGCTTCACGGCAATCGTCGCACCTGATGGATCTCTCATGGGGGAGCCGATCCGCTCCGGTGAAGGTGTGGTGATCGCCGATCTCGACTTCACCCTGATCGACAAGCGCAAACAATTGATGGACTCGCGCGGCCACTACAGCCGTCCGGAGCTGCTCAGTCTGATGATCGACCGAACTCCGACTGCTCACCTGCACGATCGCTTTGCGCCACCCGCCTCGGGGGCTGTGCACCCGTCTGCCGGTGGTTTGCCAACGCGAGAAATCCGCGTCCGGAGGTTCACCATTGTCTCGTCCAGGCCATTCGACGAGGTCGTGCGAAGGCTTACCGCAACCGTCGGTCGTCCAGACACAAACGCGTTTCACGACGCCATTGCCTCGGCAACCAACGTTGCGGAGTTGGAAAAGGTGGTTCACGGGGCGATCGGATCCTCGGACCTGATGGAGTTCGCCCGCTTCGATGCCGGCGAGGTTTTGCGTAAATCGCAAGGCGGGCACGGGCCCAAGATCCTCCGTCTCGTCGTTGGGAATCCGCTCATCATGAAGGAGATGGCCAAGACCGTCCCCGATGCAGCAAGCTATGCGCCAGTAACGATTCTCGTGGATGAGCGCGCAGACGGAGTACACCTATCGTACGACTCGATGGCGAGTTTGCTCGCTCCCTACGGAAGCCAGTCAGCACTCGCGGTCGCCATGGATCTCGACGCGAAGGTCGAGAGTCTGCTCAAGACCGCTGCGAGCTGAGAGACAGGGGCTAGCTGCTCGAGTTATTTGGGGAACGAAAGGAAGTTCCCATGAAACGCCTCGAACCCGACAGCCAGAACTCAATAGGAGAATTGAACCGTGCTTGTCCCAACTTCCGTCCTTCCGGCCTTCACGATCGTCCACGTCGCCATCAGCCTGGCGGCGATCCTGTCGGGGTTCGTCGTTTTGTTCGGGATGATCGCGAACGAGCGTCTGGAAAAATGGACTGCAGTCTTCCTAGTGACCACGGTCCTGACGAGCGTGACCGGATTCGGGTTCCCGATCACGGGCGTCACACCTGGCTTCGCGTTCGGCGTCATCTCGGTGGTTGTACTGGCCCCAGTCATTATGCGCGCCTGCTCGCGCCGTCTTGAGGGCGGCTGGCGCCGAGTCTACGTCATCGGCGCGATCTTTGCTTTCTACCTTAACTTCGTCGTCCTGATCGTTCAGTCGTTTCAGAAAATTGGCCCCCTCCATGCGTTGGCCCCGACGCAATCCGAGCCTCCGTTCCTGGGCGTTCAGATCGTATCATTGGTGGCGTTTGTCGCCTCGGCGCCTTTGCGGTCAAGCGGTTCCGGGCATAGTCGCTCGGAGCAAAATGGTCTGAGGCATTCAAATGTGGAGATTTCTCATGAATCAGCGTGCGACACGAAACGGCGAGGTCGTCGATCAGCCGGCAATCGCCAGACGCGAAGGGTCCCGGCGGGAGTTCTTTGGCCTTGCGCGGTGCTCGCTGTTTCGGGGAGCGGGGAATGATGGGCAATCCCCTCATCGCAGCGGAAACGGACGACAAGAAAGCGAAGATGACGCTTGTTTCAAACGACTCGGTCACCGATGCGGGGGAACCGATTGTCTACCTCAACACGCCCCATCCGGAGATTTCCTCCGCCATCATGTCGATCCCGGCTGGCGCGACGACGGATTGGATGACTCATCCGGTTCAAGGTTTCGTCTACGTTCTCGAAGGCACGCTGACCGTGGAGTTCGCCGACGGCTCCCGCAAGGAATTCAAAGCCGGCCAAGGCTTCCCACAGGCGAGATCGAAGTGGCATCGCGGGCGGAACGACGGCACGACGCCTATGTGCTTTCCTGGCGGTGTTCTTTGGGGGTCTACGCTTTCAGCGGCCTGTTCATCGCCACGAACGACGTGCGCGCGCACGGAAAGGACGAGCGCATTCTCGTTTCCGCGTTCGATGACGGATTGGATTTCACGTACGATTTCCTCACACGCATCGCGCGCTAGACGGCCGACCACTGCAACAGCAACTGAACAACTCAACGCAGAGGACGCAGAGGACGCAGAGGACTGCACACCAGTCTCGCGTCGGTGCGCAACGGCCGGGATTTTTGGGGGAACTGCCGCTCGGGCACCCACTCGCGCCGGGGTCACAATTGCCACATCGGGGCATCCCGAGCGGCTTTAACAAAAGCATCCGGCTCGTTGCGCTAGGAGCGCTTCCGGTGGGGCCGTCCTCTGCGTCCTCTGCGCCTCTGCGGTGAGGCAGTTCTAGTTCTAACGCTGATGCACCGCGACGTGCGCCTGACCCGTCGCTTCGCCGCGGACGATCAGCCCGTTCCTCGTCACGAACAACCCTTTGACCGCGACTGAATCCACCGTCGCGCCGAGCGTCATCGCGTCGCCGATCGTGCGATTGAGACCCATGAGCAGCATCTCCTTGCCCTTGTCGATCGCATCGGACACGGAGAACCGCGCGCGCTGGCGGAGCTGCGCGCGCAGGTCGTCGGCTTTGAGCCACGCGTACGTGTTGATCAGCTTGTCATCGGTTTGCAAGTCGTAGTCGAGATCGGGGACGAGCACCTCGCGCTTCTTCGCGTTGTAGACTGGTGTGCCGAGGAAGCGCAGACGTCCGTGCGCGTCGCCGCTGAACGCGACGGTGAACGCGAGCCGACCGAGCGTCGCGGGGGTCACGATCGTTGTGTCGATGCGGACGGTGCGGCCGCTCGTCGTGAAGGTCCGTCCCTCGAGCGCGCCCGCGACAGCCTTCGTCGCCGCGTCGTAGCCGACGACGCCGTCGAGCAGAACGTGAAAGCCGTTCGCCAAAGTGTCGCGCCCCAGCGGCGGGAGTGCGCCGCGATCGACGGTCGGCGTGTCGATGGAGGTGATGATGCGTGGCGACGCGGCCAGCGTGACCGGTACTCGAAGGGTATGGCCGCTGCCACGCACGCGTCCCATCGCGAGCCGGTTCGGCCCGAGTGAGAGCCACAGGCCATCGGTGAGACGAATCGGCCTCTCCAGAAGGCCCCACCATTCGACGAAGCGGTTTCGGAGATTGACCTCGGCGATCTTCTTGTCAATGTCGGGGAGATGGTCGATGATGCCCAGCCGAGCCGCCTCGACGACGCGCGGTGTGATGTCCTTGTGCAGGAGGCTGACGTCGCAATGATCCTGCGGGAGCGTCGACGCCGGTTCGACGCGGACGATCTGCGCGTGCGACGCGAGGTGCCAGTTGTCGGTGAGCGTAAGCGGCGTCGCCATCTCGATGATGAGGCGCGGACGGGTGGCCGGATCCTTGCCGCACCCGGCGCCGATCGTTGGTCCGATGATCGGCTTGAACCAGCCGCGGACCTGGTAGTCGAGCGTCGCCTGAAGATGTACGAGTCGGCCGTCGGCGAACGCGGTGAACGGCCCGCGCTTGGCCTCGAACGCGTAGTGGCGATGCGGGTCGTCGCCCGCCTGCCGCACGCTGTCTATCGAGCCAAAAGTCTTCGGCACGACCCGCTCGACGACGCGCAGGATCGCGCTGAAGTCGTAGTCGAGCGGCACGCTGAACCGCGACGTCTCGGCGGCCGCCGGTGGCGGCAGCGTGAATTCCGAGTCAGTGCGGGTCGTGTCGCTCGCGCGTGGACCGCGGTCGCACCCGGTCAGCGGTGCGACGAGGAGCAGGAGGGAGAGAAACGGGAGAGCGAGTCCGATCGGCCGCGTCGTCGTCCGGCGCATACTACCATACAATAGAAGGCCCGGCGTGCTCGGGCGCCACTCTCCCGCCCGTCGGTCATTTTGCCGGCGTTCCGAAGTTGAAGGCGAACGCGATCCCGTATGTCGGCTTCGCGCCGTCCAACCCGGCGGGGATGGACACGGACGGTTGAACCGTCAGCACCTTGTTGAAGACGAGCCCCGCTCCCAGCTGGATGTTCGTGTAGTTCTGGTTGCTGGAGCTCGATACGCCGCTCAACGAGCCGGAAACGCGATCGAGTTCGTACAGCGCCCCGCCGAACGGAATGAAATCGAAGGTCGGCGACAGGGGCACGGTCGTGCCGATCAATGCGCCGAACGCGAACGATTGCACCGACGTGTTCACCGTGCCGAAGCCGGTATCGAAATTGGGGCCCGACTGGTACGCGAAACCCACGATGGGACAGAGCTGAACGGTCCTTTGCGTGTTCATGGCGATCGAGTACCCGCCTTCCACGCTGAATCCCGTCGCGCTTGCATCCACATCGTCAAATCGTGTCGTAGAAACGTCCGCGCTGGCGAACAGGCTGTTGCTCGATCCGAAAGCGAGCTCGCCGCCGTACGCCTTCGCGCCGTCGGTGAACTGCATTCCGGCGCCGACTCTGGCCGATCCGGCGGAAAACGGTGCCGTTCCCTGGCAGACCTGAGCGGCCGCCGTGTTCGCGATTCCGGCGACGAGGCCGAGTGCGGCAATTCCGAGATAAGATGGTCGCATGTGATCCGGGTGGTGGGTGAAGAGATGATATGGGGTTGACGAATCCGTGACGGAGTTGGTCACCCTCGTCAGGGTTAGAGCTTGACAGCGCAGCTGCCGAAGGGCGCGAACTAAGTAGGAGCGCAAACTAAGTAGGGGCGCGGAAACCAAAAGACGCGAAAGGCGCGACTGCCAAACGACGTTCGGCGGTCGCGCCTTTCGCGCGGTTCGGCTGTTGCACAGTTCGCGCTGTTCGGCTGCTGCGCCCCTACTTAGTCGGCGCCGTCCGTCCCGCAGTTTGGCAGCTGCGCCGTCTATACGCTCGCGCCGAAGAGCTCGCGCGCGCGTTCAACTCCCGCGACGAGCGCGTCGATGTCCGCCACGTCGTTGTAGACGTAGAACGACGCGCGCGCCGTGGCGGGAACGTCGAGCCGCCGCATGAGCGGCTGCGCGCAGTGGTGCCCGGCGCGGACGCAGACGCCGTCCTCGTCGAGGATCGTGGCGAGATCGTGCGGGTGAATGCCGCCGACCGTGAAGCTCACGACGCCGCCGCGAACGGTCGGGCGGCGGGCCGAAGACGTGAACGTCCGGAATCTCCGAGAGCCGCGCCGTCGCGAGCGCGGTCATCGCATGCTCGTGCTCGCGGACCTTGTCCATGCCGATCCGCGACGAGATAGTCGCAGGCCGCGGCGAGGCCGACCGCGTCGCCGACGTTCGGCGTGCCCGCCTCGAACTTGTGCGGCAGCACGTTCCACGTCGTGCGCTCGTCGCCGACGTACTCGATCATGTCGCCGCCCGTCTGGTACGGCGGCATCGCCTCGAGCAGATCTCGCCTTCCGACCAGGACACCGCACCCCATCGGCCCGAGCATCTTGTGGCCGCTGAACGCGTAGAAGTCCACGTCGAGCGCATCGATGTCGAGCGACAAATGCGGCGCGGCCTGCGCGCCGTCGCACACGACGACCGCTCCGACCGGACGCGCGATCGCGCGTCAGCTCGGCGACGGCGTTGATCGTGCCGAGCGCGTTCGAGACGTGAGTGAAGGCGACCACCTTCGTCCTCGGCCCGACGAGCGACGCGAAATGATCGACGTCGATGCGACCATCGCTCGTGAGGCTCGCGATGCGTCAGCGTCGCGCCCTTCTCGATCGCGAGCTGCTGCCAGGGGACGAAGTTGGCGTGGTGCTCGAGCCCCGTGACGACGATCTCGTCGCCGGCGCGCACGTTCGCGCGTCCCCACGCCGTGGCGACGAGGTTGAGCGATTCGGTCGTGCCGCGCGTGAAGATGAGGCGGTCGGCGTCCTTCACGCCGACGAACCGCGCGACGCGCAGCCGCGCGTCGTGATAGCGCTCCGTCGCGCGCGCCGAGAGCGCGTACGCGCCGCGATGCGGGTTGGCGTTGTCGCGCTCGTAGTACTCGAGCATCGCGTCGAGCACCGCGCGCGGCTTCTGCGACGTCGCCGCCGAGTCGAGATAGTGCAGCTCCGGGTTCGCCGCGAGCAGCGGGAAATCCCTTCGGTCGACGATCATGCGCCCTCTCCCGGACCAGCCGCCGTCGGCGTCCGTCGAGACGACCGGCACTTCGTCGGCCTTGGACGCGAGCGCGGCGTGGAGCGCGTGCCAGGCGAGGCTCGCGCACTTCACACGCAGCGGGAACTTCGACACGCCGCCCAGTGCGCGGAGCGATCCGAGCGATTCGCGTTCCTTCTCGGGGAGCGTGCCCGTGACCAGCCGGTGAAAGCGGTCGAAGATCGCTTCGGCTTCCTCGCGGCTTTTGCCCTTGACCGCGCCGTCATGAGCGACGCCGACGCCTTGGAGATCGCGCAGCCCTCTCCCATGAAGCTCACGTCGGCGATGCGGTCGTCGTCGAGCTTCACCCAGAGCTTGAGCGCGTCGCCGCAGAGCGGATTGCGGCCTTCGACCGTGCGGTCGGCGTCCGGAATCTCGCGGAAGTTTCGCGGTTTCCGGTTGTGCTCGAGGATCAGCTCCTGGTACAGCGCCTCGGTGGACACTGTTGCTGCTCCGGCGTCAGACGAACCGCTCGAGCGTGGCGCGCTCGAGTCCTTCGCGCACGGCGTCGACCTCGATCGTCTCCAGCACGTCGGCGGCGAACGCGTAGGTGAGGAGGCGCCGCGCGAACTGATCGGCGATGCCGCGGCTCTTCAGGTAGAAGAGCGCGGACTGGTCGATCTGCCCGACCGTCGCGCCGTGCGTGCACTTCACGTCGTCGGCGAAGATCTCGAGCTGCGGCTTGGTGTCGACGTGCGCCGTGTCGGAGAGCAGCAGCGTCTTGTTCGTCTGCTTGCCGTCGGTCTTCTGCGCGATCGGGTCGCACGTAGACCTTGCCGTTGAACACGCCGTGCGACCGCCCGTCGAGGATGCCCTTGTACAGCTCTCGGCTGAACGAGTTCGGCTGCGCGTGGATGACCTGCGTCTGGTGGTCGCAGTGCTGTTCGCCGTCGAGCATGTACAGACCGTTCAGCGTCGCGCCGCACCCTTCGCCGTCGAGCGTCGTGTAGATGTTCGTGCGCGAGAGCGCCGCGCCGGTCGCGAACGAGAACGAGACGTAGTGGCTGTCGCGCCCCTGCTCGACCTCGATCGTGCCGACGTGGAACGCGCGCGGCGCCTCGCGCTGCATCTTGTAGTGCCGCAGCGACGCGCCGTCGCCGACGACACCTCGGTGACCGCGTTCGTGAAGTAGATCGAGTCCGTCGCCGACACGTAGCTCTCGATCACCGTGGCCGTGGCGTTGCGCTCGACGATGATGAGGTTGCGCGGATGCATCATCGCGCGCGCCGCGGCGGCGTCGGTCACGAACAGCAGATGGATCGGCCGCGCGACTTCGACGTTGCGCGCGATGTGGACGACCGCGCCGTCCGGCGCGAAGGCGGTGTTGAGCGCCGTGAACGCATGCGACTGATGGCTCGCCACCGAGCCCAATCGGTCGGCGACGTCGCCGGTGGCCCACGCGGTCGCGAGATCGCTCACCTCGCACGCCGGCCGGCAGGTTCTCGAGATCCGACAGCTCGGGCGCGAAGCGGCCGTTCACGAAAACGATCGTGTGCCAGTCGCGGGCGCCGAAGTCGAACGGCGCGAGGTCGTCGCGGCCGACGTCCCCCGTGCGCGCCGCGAGCAGCGCGAATTCCTGATCGGCGATCGGCGCGACGCTCGTGAAGTGCCAGTCTTCGTTCTTCGTCGTGGGGAAGCCGAGCGCGGCGAAACGGTCGAACGCGGCGCGTCGGAATTCGCGCACGGCCGCGGGAACGGCCTGGTCGCCGCCGGCGACGGCGTCGAATGCCGCGACGTACGCGTCAGCCACCATGACGGGCGCGCTCACGACGCTGCCGCTCCCGCGAGCGTCGTTGACCCAGTCGTAGCCCTTCTCCTCGAGCTCGAGCGCCAGCTCCTTGCCGCCCGACTTGACGATGCGGCCGCTCGCGAGCACGTGCACGTAATCGGGGACGATGTAGTTGAGCAGCCGCTGATAGTGCGTGACGACGATCGTCGCGTTGTCCGGCCGCTTGAGCTTGTTCACGCCGTCGGCCACGACGCGCAGCGCGTCGATGTCGAGCCCCGAGTCGGTCTCGTCGAGGATGCGCGAGCTTCGGCTCGAGCACCGCCATCTGCAGGATCTCGTTGCGCTTCTTCTCGCCGCCGGAGAATCCGGCGTTCACGGAGCGGTTCAGCATCGACGGATCCATGTCGACGAGCTCGAGCTTCTGCTCCATGAGATCCGCGAACTCGAGCGGATCGACCTCTTCCTCGCCGCGCGCCTTGCGGATCTCGTTGTACGCCGCGCGCAGGAAGTACGCGTTCGAGACGCCCGGAATCTCCACCGGATACTGGAACGCGAGGAAGATGCCCGCCTGCGCGCGCTCTTCGGGCGCCATCGCGAGAAGATCCTTGCCGTCGTACGTCACGGAGCCGCCGGTGACCTCGTACGCCGGATTGCCCGCCAGCACCTGCGCGAGCGTGCTCTTGCCGGAGCCGTTCGGGCCCATGATGGCGTGGACTTCGCCGGCTTCGACGGTGAGATCGACGCCCTTTAGGATTTCCTTGTCGCCGACGTTGGCCTCGAGGTCCTTGATTCGAGCACAGACAGTGACAGTCGTGACTGATGGTCTGTAGGTCTCTGGCGCGTTACCCGACGGAGCCTTCCAGCGTGATGCCGAGCAGCTCCTGCGCTTCCAGCGCGAACTCCATCGGCAGCTCCTTGAACACTTCCTTGCAGAAGCCGCTGACGATCATCGACACCGCCTGCTCGGCCGACAGCCCGCGCGCCTTCAGGTAGAAGATCTGGTCTTCGCCGATCTTCGACGTCGACGCTTCGTGCTCGACGATCGCGCTGTTGTTGCCGACCTCGATGTACGGGAACGTGTGCGCGCCGCAGCGGTTGCCGACGAGCATCGAGTCGCACTGCGTGTAGTTGCGCGCCCCGTCCGCCTTCGGCAGCACCTGCACTCGGCCGCGATACGAGTTGTTGCCTTCGCCGGCCGAGATGCCCTTCGAGACGATCGTCGACTTCGTGTTGCGGCCGATGTGGATCATCTTCGTGCCCGTGTCGGCCTGCTGCTTGTTGTTCACGACGGCCACGCTGTAGAACTCGCCGACCGAGTTGTCGCCCTGGAGGATCACGCTCGGATACTTCCACGTGATCGCCGAGCCGGTCTCGACCTGCGTCCACGAGATCTTCGCGTTCTTCTGCGCCTTGCCGCGCTTCGTCACGAAGTTGTAGATGCCGCCGCGGCCTTCCTTGTCGCCGGCGTACCAGTTCTGCACGGTCGAGTACTTGATCGTCGCGTCCTTCGAGCGCGACGAGCTCGACGACGGCCGCGTGCAGCTGGTTCGTGCTGCGCTTCGGCGCGGTGCATCCCTCGAGATAGCTCACGTACGAGCCTTCGTCGGCGACGATCAGCGTCCGCTCGAACTGGCCCGTGTCCGCCGAGTTGATGCGGAAGTACGTCGACAGCTCCACCGGACAGCGCACGCCCTTCGGCACGTAGACGAACGAGCCGTCGGAGAACACGGCGCTGTTGAGCGCGGCGAAGAAGTTGTCGCTGTACGGCACGACGGAGCCGAGGTACTTCTCGACGAGCTCCGGATGCTCGCGCACCGCTTCGCCGAGCGAGCAGAAGATGATGCCGTACTTCGCGAGCTCCGTGCGCATCGTCGTGCCGACGGACACGGAGTCGAAGATCGCGTCGACCGCGACGCCGGCGAGCACCTTCTGCTCGTTCAGCGGAATGCCGAGCCGCTCGTACGTCTTGAGCAGCTCCGGATCGACTTCGTCGAGGCTGCCGAGCGGCTTCTTCGTCTTCGGCGCCGAGTAGTAGCTGACGGCCTGATAGTCGATCGGGGTGTACTTGACGTTCGGCCAGTGCGGCTCCTTCATCGTGAGCCAGCGCCGGTACGCCTTGAGCCGCCACTCGAGCATGAACGCCGGCTCGTTTTTCTTCGCCGAGATAGCGCGAACCACGTCTTCGTTCAGACCGGGCGGGATCGTGTCCGACTCGATGTCGGTGACGAACCCCGCCTCGTATTCCCGACTGATCAGCGATTCGATCGAGCTACTCATCTATGCTCCACAAGAGCTTTGTGCCGACGGAGGCGACCAGCCAACTCACTATAGGCGAGTGGTTTAGCGGTCAGCACCGTGGAGTCGCGACGGGGCGATCCACCATGTCGATAAAATATCGGGTTTGAGGGCTAAGGCCATTTGGCCGCCAGCCCGCGTCTCTCGGGGTCCGACGCCGGCGGGAGAGCGGCGGTATCGATCAGCGGGGGTTCGATCCCGAACCCAGGTGGCCGATATCGCCGGTTCCCGCTAACACGTCGGGCGCGCTGCGAGCGCGAGGCGGCGGCCCAGGGCCCTGGACACGACGATCATGGAGGCCGCGGTCGATGCGTCGCGACGATCGCCTCATTCCCGTCGCGCATCGCGGGCTTTTCCACCGCAGCGTCTCGAGCACGGCGGTCGAGCTCAGTTCGAGCCGATCGCGCGGTCGCCACCTCGGGCCGGCCGAGCGAATCCACCACGAATGAGATCGCGACGTAACGCCGTTGCTCGCATCCGGGGCGAAGTGGGGTGACGGTCAGATGACCGTGCGGCTCGACGGCCATCGAGTAGATCGGCGAACCCGTCGTCGCGGGCTGGGATGACGCACGCTGCGGCTCGCGATCCTGTCTCCGACCGACGCGCGCTAGACCGCGGCAGCAATGACGGCAGATTGATGCGACATGAATCCGGCCGGGTCAGAGATCCGGTTCCGTCACTCGGCCATTCGCTCGCGGTGACGTCGCACGCGATCGATGCCCGGAGCGCGGACTCCGTCGCGGACTCTGCAGGTCGCCGGGCTCTGACGTGTCCGACGACGTTGATCTCCGACGTCTGCTCGATCAGCACGTTCCATCGGCCTCGGGCGCAAACGCCGGGTCTGAGTCCGCGCTCGACTCGTCAGTCGGCAAGCCGATAGATCCAACGGCCATCGATTCCGAGTGGCCGATCACTCAGCCGCGACCTCCGAGTCCCGGCGCAGCAGCGACGCCGCGAGGTCGACCTTATAAGCGTTCTTCGACAACGGCTTCGCGTCGAGCAACGCGCGGTCGGCGAGCGTCGCGATCGCGTCGTCGTCGAGCCCTCCGGACGCGACGTCCTCCTCCACCGACGAATTCACTCGCCACGGCCTCGGCGCGACGCCGCCGAGGACGATCCGCACGTCGCCGTCCATCCGCTTGCAGGCCGCCACGCTGACGAGCGCGAAATCCCAGGCGTCTCGCTGCATCAGCTTGTGGTAGCGCTGCGCACCGCCGACCGATTCCGCCGGAATCGTCATCGCCGAGATGAATTCGTCGCGCTCGAGGGTCGTTTCGCGGTCGGCGCGGCCTGACGGCACGAGATAGAGGTCAGCCATCGCGACTTTCCGGCTCCCGCGCGACGACGAAACGATCGCTATCGCTTCGAGCGCCGTCAGCGCCACCGCCGGATCCGAAGCATGCACGGCGTAACACGGTCCCGCGTCGAGGATCGCGAGATACTGGTTCTCGCCATCCTTCGCCGGGCACGACGACCCGCCGCTCTTGAGACAAGAGATCCCTCGCCGGAAATACCAGCATCGAGGTCGCTGGCAGAGATTCCCGCCAAGCGTGCCCATGTGGCGCAACGCAGGCGTGCCGACGACGTCGCACGCCTGCGCAAGCGAGGGGAATTGCGCCGCTATGCGGTGATCTTTTGCGAGATCGGCGATGCGCGCGGCCGCGCCGATCGTGACGGAACCATCCCGATGCATCACGATGTCCGCGCTTCCGGGGATCGTCCGAAGATCAACGAGCGTGCTCGGCGCGGCGAGCCGTTCGTCGATCGCGACGAGCAGGTCGGTTCCGCCGCCGAGCGGCATGGCGCCAGGCTCGGCGAGCTCGCGGACTGCGTCTTCGAGCGACGTCGCCGCGCGGTATTCGAAGGGATGTGTCACGGCCTAAAAAGAAAGCGGGACCCTAAGGCCCCGCCATGGTCGCGCGTCCCATCGCCTTTCCCGGTCCACCGGTCCACCGGTCACCCGTTTACGGTCCCCCTTCAGGCGCCGCGAGATCGCCCGAACCCTTCCCGTGCCAGGTGGCGTCGGTCGGGTGGCGGTACGTCTGCTTATGGATGTACGTGACGGTCGCGATCATGGCGAGCGCGAGCGCAATGACGAACGCGGCGAAGCCCTTGCCGCCGTTGGTCACGGCCGGAACGTATCGATCGACGTGGGGTGCCATGGGGGCGGAATGTAACCGCCCAAATCGGACCGCGAAACCGCGACGCCGCGGCGACCCCCGAGGGGAGTCCAGGTTCGAGTTCCGTAAGATCCCTCGATTTCCGCAACCTTTGTCGGCGCGACGGGTGTCTTACGTGTTGAGCGGGACGTTAATGGGGACGCCTCGCGGGCCCGGCGACACGACGTGACCGTTCTTCGAGACGAGCTCCAGCGCACTTTAGGCGGCACCTACACCCTCGAGCGAGAGCTCGGCGGCGGCGGCATGTCGACCGTGTTCGTCGCGCGCGACAACGCGCTCGGGCGCGCCGTCGTCGTGAAGGTGCTGCCGTACGAGCTCGCCGCGACCGTCTCCGTCGACCGCTTCAAGCGCGAGATCATGCTCTCGGCGGCGCTCCAGCATCCGCACATCGTGCCGGTGCTCAGCGGCGGGTGAATACCGGCCGACGCGTCCGTGTCGCCGCCGACGCCGCTGCCGTTCTTCATCATGCCGTTCGTCGAGGGCGAGTCGCTGCGCACCCGCCTCGTCGCGCGGGCCGCTCTCGGTTCGCGAGACGGTGAGCATTCTCAAGGACGTCGCGCGCGCGCTCGCCTACGCCCACGGGCGCGGCATCATCCACCGCGACATCAAGCCGGACAACATCCTGCTCTCGACGGGGTCGGCAACGGTCACCGACTTCGGCGTCGCCAAGGCGATCTCGGCGTCGCGCGAAACGCGGCGTCGCGTTGCCGCAGGGAAACCGGAGCGGCACGATCACGCTCGTCGGCACGTCGATCGGGACGCCGGCGTACATGGCGCCCGAGCAGGCCGCCGGCGATCCGTCGACCGACCACCGCGCCGACCTCTACGCACTCGGCATCGTCGGCTACGAGATGCTCGTCGGCACGCCGCCGTTCCACGGGCGTGCGCCGCAGCAGCTGCTCGCGGCGCAGCTGACCGAGACGCCGTCGCCGATCGGCTCGCGCCGTTACGACGTGCCCGCGGCGCTCACCACGCTGCTCATGCAGCTGCTCGAGAAGGAGCCGGGCAAGCGTCCGAAGAGCGCTGCCGATGTCGTGCGATCGCTCGAGGATCCGGCGGTCGTGAGCGGGACGTTCACGCCGGCGGCGATGCCGAGCGCGCAGCGCCCGAAGCGCGTGCTGTGGGCGCTCGCCGGTGCGGGAATTCTCGCGTCGGTCGCCGCGGGCGGCGCGTGGTTCACGAATCGCCACGCCGCGAACACGCCGGCGCGCGACCGACCCCGGCGCTGACGACGCCCGCGCCCGCCGGCAAGTCGATCGCCGTGATGCCGCTCGTCAACATCAGCCGCGACACGAGCGACGCGTACTTCGCGGCCGGGATGACGTCCGATCTGACGAACGCGCTCAGCCGGATTCCCGGCGTGCGCGTCGCCGGATCGCGAGAGCGCGGCGCGCGACGCAGGCGGCGAGCCCGATCGAGCTGGGCAAGTCGCTCGGCGTGAACATGGTGTTGACCGGCACCGTGCAGCGCGACAAGACGCGTCTGCGCGTGACAGCGCGTCTCGTGAACACGGCCGACGGATTCACCGTCTGGTCCGACATGTTCGAGCGCGACTCGAAGCGACGTCTTCAAGGTGCAGGACGAGATCTCGGGCGCGATCGTCGCCGCGATCTCGCCCGAGCTGTCGGGCGCCGGGCAGGCTGCGGCGCCCGCGCCCGCGCAGACGGGCACGGCGGCTTCGGCCACCTCCGCGCCGCACGGCACGTCCGACCTCCAGGCGTACGATCTGTACTTGCGCGGTCGTTACTTCTTCGACAAGCGCGGCGAGGCCGGCCTGCGTCGCGCGCTCGACTACTTCCAGCAGGCGACGCAGCGGGACTCGAACTTCGCGCGCGCGTACGCCGGAATCGCCAACGCGTACGCGCTGCTCCCGCTCTACGCGAACGTGCGCGTCGACTCGCTGATGCCGCTCGCCATGTCGGCGATCAACCGCGCGGTCGCAGCTCGACAGCACGCTGGCCGAATCGTTCGCGTCGCGCGCGACGCTGCTGCAGGCGGCATGGCGTTGGACCGACGCCGAGCGCGATTACAAGCGCGCGCTAGCGCTCGACCCGAACTCCGCGCCGCCGCACCAGTGGTACGGCGAGCTGCTGCTTGATTCTCGGGCGCACGCCCGAGGCGCGGACGCAACTGACGCGCGCCACGGAGCTCGATCCGCTGTCGCCGGTGACGCTCGGTTCGTACGCGCTCGCGCTCGCCGTCGCGCGACAGCCGGACTCGGCGATCGCGGCGGCCAAGCGCGCCGTGGAGCTCGACTCGACGCTCGTCGTCACGCGGTTCATGCTCGGCGCCGTGTATCTCCAGGCGAACCGGCTGCCCGAGGCCGTGCGCGAGTTGGAGACGGCGACGCGGCTCGACTCGAGATCGACGCAGACGTTCGGCTTGTTGGGATACGCGTATGCGAAATCCGGCAAGACCCGCCAGGCGAGCGACATCGCGAAGTCGTTGGAGAACCAGGTCGGGCGTTCGGCTGGAGCGGCGGCCGCGGCGGCGCGGGTGTACATCGGGCTCGGGGACCGGGCGCGGGCGTTGACGCTGCTCGAGCGCGCCGCGACGGATCGGGACTCGTTCTTCTCGAGCGAATCGCTGGCGGAGAGTTTCTTCGATCCGATCAGAGCGGACCCGAGGTTCTTGGCTCTTGTGAGTCGAGTCGGAGTGGGGGCGGCGGTCGCCAAACAATAGAGCTAAAGGCGGTTGGATCGCGGCCATTCTACGGTCTGTCTCGCGAGGATGGTACGGCTGCGCGCTCGAAGTCGGAGGTCTGATATCGGACATCTGACATCAGACCAGGCGTGACGTGGTACGACCCCAGACGGCAATCGAGAGCTCCTCCCTAAAACGCAGGGTCTGATATCGGAAATCAGACGTCAGACCTCCGACTTCGAGCGCGCAGCCGACAGTCCACCAGGCGATCGAACTCAGAGTGGCCGAGTACCCGCCGCTGTCAGCCGTCAGACCATTCGCCGCGTCACTATCTCGATCCGCTTCTCCTCCGCGCCTCGCCGCACCACGAACACAATTCGCTCTTCCGGCTTTCTCAGCCGCTCGCGCAGCTCTCCGAGCAGCTTCTGACTCCCCGCCACTCCGTCGGCCGACACGATTTCATCGCCGGGCACGATGCCCGCCTCCGCGGCCGGCGATCCCGCCGCGACCGTTTCGACGACCATTGTCGTCAACGAGTCGTCGAGGCGAAGCAGCAAGCCGCTCATGTCGGCCTCGAACGCGTCGTGCATCGTCGCGTTCGGCTCGAAGATCATGCGCTTGTCCTGATAGTCCAGAAACACGGTGAATCGCCGCAGGATCGCGCCGCCGATGTTTCCCTCCCACGAGCTCGATACCGACAGCGAGCCGGCCGAGTCGCCGAAGAGATTCACCAGCGGGCGCACCAGCTCGATGCCGCCGATCGAGACCGACGCGACGCGTCCCATGTCCGACGTCGTCGAGCCGCCGACTCCACCGCCGCCCGTCCGCCGGACCGTCGGACCGACGCGCTGGCGCAGGCGATTCTTGTCGACGAAGGCCTTCGTGAGCGACAGCGACCCACTCGAGCCGACATCGATCACCATGCGTCCGCGGATCGTCTGACCGTCGGCGAGCTTCACGTCGGCGTCGATGTGTGGAAAACGGTTGATGAGCGTCACCGGGACCGAGACGCCGGGACCGTCGTAGTGGAACGCGGGTCGGTCGTAGATCCGCAGCTCGTGCCGCGCGTAGTCGATCGCCACGACGTAGCGCGAGATGAAGTCGTAGCCGAGGATGCCGTCCATGCGATGTCCCTCGATGCGGGGCAGCCGCGAGAGATCGATCGCGCTCACAACGGCCTGCGTGATCGACGAGCCCTCGACCAAGACCGACGCATCGTCCACTCGCGCGGCGGAGACCTGTGACGGACCGGCTCCGCCGACGCTGAACGTCGCGCCGAGCTTGACGCCGAGCCGTTTCGCGGTGTTGAGGTCGAGCGACGTGTTTCCGGCGCCCGTGTCGAGTATGAAGTCCAGCTCACGTCCGTCGACACAGGCTCTCACGAAAATGTGATTTCCCCACACTTCGACAGGAATCGTCGCCGGCAGCGATGAATTCTGCGCCGGCGCGGCCGCGCACGCCGGCTCCCGACTCGCGACAAATGATACCGGGCTCGGCGCGACTCTAGGCGCGAGGCTCAGCGCGGCGGACGCTAGCAGGGTCAGCATGGAGATTCGACACCTCGGTGTGCCGGCAGGTTCACGCAAACGTCGGCGGCGACCCCTACGAACCGCTGCCGAGACCGTTTCACGGCGAATTGTAAACGGAACGGCATGCGCGTTGCCCTTAAGGCCAATTGGCGCCGTTCCCCCCACCCCATGGCGGCCGCTTCATACCTCAAAACGGCCGCGGCCGGGAGAAAATCAATGCGACGTTATCACATCGGGCCCATCGTCACCGCACTCGTGGCGGCGACCGCGTTGGCGGGAGTCGCGCAGGCGCAGGGTGACCAGGGACGCGGGCGAGGGCGCGGGCAGCAGCAGTCCGACGATCGGGACAAACGGGTCAAGGATGAGCAGCGCCGGACGGACGACTATCGCAAGCACCTCGACGAGCAGACGCGGGTCGCCCAGCAACAGGCGGCGCAGCTGCAGCAGTCCAAGCGGGCGGCGCAGGCCCGGGTCCAGCAGGAATACGCCGCGCAGCTCGACCGGCAGCGCGAGCAGCTTCGCGCCGAGCGTCGGTTCGACAACGAGCCGTACGTGGTCGCCGCACCGACCTATCGCTACCAGTTCAACGGCGCCTACCACGAGACGAATCAGTACGGCGTGGACATGCTGAAGCAGGCCGTCAACTATGGATACCAGCGCGGCTACCAGTCGGGCGCGGCCGACCGCCAGGACCATTGGCGTTTCGACTATCAGGACTCGCCGGAA
Organism: uncultured Gemmatimonadaceae bacterium; assembly: GCA_963789315.1. Classification (GTDB taxonomy): domain Bacteria; phylum Gemmatimonadota; class Gemmatimonadetes; order Gemmatimonadales; family Gemmatimonadaceae; genus JAQBQB01. Next base: position 20,747 of record CAWBKI010000018.1, read on the forward strand.
TATCGCGAGGCGACGTTCGGCTATAGCGGCAGTTACGTCGATCTCGGCGACTACAGCTACTACTTCCGCCAGGGGTTCAGCCGCGGCTACCAGGACGGCTACTACAGCCGGCGCCAGTATGGGAGCGGATCGAACGGGACGTTCTCGATTCTGGCGAACGTGCTGGGTGGGATTCTACATCTCAGCTCCATCCGCTGAGCCTTGAGCTTGGAGCTGTCAGCGGGTTCGCGGCCATTCTGGCGTCTGTCGTCGCCCTGCATGGTACGGCTGCGCGCTCGAAATCAGTGACTGACATCGGACATCGGACATCAGACCAGGCGTGACGCGGTGATCCTCGTCTACACCATGACCCCGCCGCGCAACGCAGGGTCTGATGTCCGATGTCAGACGTCGGACCTCAGACTTCGAGGGCAACGCCGATACATCGAACGGGCGGCTCGAACCCAGAGTGGCCGGCCCACTCGACTGACAGCTTGCCGTCATGCATGTTGAGGGATCTTAGCGGGGAGGCAGCGTGAGAAGCTGAGTCCGCGGGATATCTTGAGCCTCAAATGACCACCCTCAGCGCCATCACCGAGCTCGCCTCCAAACAGTTCGGCCGCGACGCAGCGGAGATCGACGTCGACGCGCCTTTCGACAAGCTCGGCGCCGATTCCCTCGGCATGCTCGAGTTCTTATTCGAGCTCGAGGATCACTTCAGCATCTCCATTCCGCAGGACGAGGCAGTGAACGCGAAGACCGTTCGCGCGCTCGCTTCGCTGGTGGATCAGCTGCTGGCGACGGTGCCGACTCCCCCGCTGGGCTAGCCCGCCGTGACGCGCGTCCTCGTCACGGGGATTGGCGTCATCGCGCCATGCGGCCGCACCGCGGATGAGCTGTTCCGCAATCTCGTCGAAGCACGCTCCGCGGTATCGCCCGTATCGAACGGCGCCCAAAACGCGTCTTCGTCGCTTGTCGCGGCCCAGGTGCGCTTCGACCCGTCCGCGCATTGGCCGCCGAACGAATCGGCGCAGTTCGACCGCGTCGCGCAGTTCGCGCTTGTCGCCTCGTCGCAAGCCATCTCCGACGCCGGGTTGTCGCTCAGCGAAGCCGAGCTGCTCGACGCGGGCGTCTACTGGGGCACGGGCCTCGGCGGCGCGGCGACGATCGAAGATTCATATAGGAGGTACTTCGAGTCAGCCGGCAAGCGCGTGCGTCCGACGGCCGTCGTGCTCGGCATGAACAACGCCGCGGCGGCGCACGTCTCGATGGCCCACGGCTTCCGCGGACCGATGCTCAACTTCTCGACCGCGTGCTCGTCGTCGGCCGCGAGCATCGGCGAAGCGTATCGGCTAATCAAAAACGGCGACGCCCACGTGATGCTGGCCGGCGGTTCGGAGGCGCTCATCACGCCGGGGAACCTCGCCGCGTGGGACGCGATGCGCGCGCTCGCGCACGCCGACGCCGCCGATCCCGCGCGGAGCTGCAAGCCGTTCTCGGCCGACCGCACGGGACTCGTGCTTGGAGAGGGAGCGGCGGCGTTGGTCCTCGAATCCGCCGAACACGCCGAGCGGCGCGGCGCGCGCGTATACGCCGAGCTGGCCGGCTATGGCAACGCGTCGGACGCGGCGAACATCTCGAGGCCGGACGCCGGCGGCCAGATCCGCGCGATGCGCCGTGCTCTCGCCGACGCGAAGCTCGACGCAGAGAACGTCGGGTATTTGAATGCGCACGGAACCGCGACCCAGGTCGGCGACGTCGTCGAGACGGACGCCATCAAACAGACGTTCGGTTGCCACGCGCACGCGCTCTGCGTGTCGTCGACGAAAGCGTTGCACGGACATCTCCTCGGCGGTGCCGGCGCGCTCGAGATGGTTGTCGCGATCATGGCGCTCGGGCGCGACGTCGTGCCGCCGACGGCGCACCTCGATCGCCCCGACCCCGCGTGCGATCTCGACTACGTGCCGAACGAAGCGCGATCCAAGCGACTCGACGCCGTGATGTCGAATTCGTTCGGGTTCGGGGGAATGAACTCCGTGCTTGTCGCGTCGGCGGTACTGATGCGCGATCTTCGCGAGCTCGCCGCATGGTTCGACGAGCGGCCCAACGCGCACGACCCACTCGTGCCGTCGTCGCTGCCGGACCCGTCGTTCGTCTGCGACGGCCGGACGATGATCTCGTTCAGCACGAACAACTATCTCGCGCTCGCCACCAGCCCGCGGCTCAAAGCCGCGGCGCGCACGGCGCTCGATCGCTACGGCGTCGGCAACTGCGAGTCGAGGCTGCTCGGCGGGAATCTCGATCTGTACGACCGGCTCGAGGCGCGTCTCGCGCGACTGAAGCGTAAGGAAGCGTCGATGCTGTTCGCCACGGGATTCCTCACGAACCTGGGCGTGCTGCCGATGCTGACGCGTTCGACGCATCTCGCGCGCGCGATCGGGTACGCGCCGAGCACGAGCTGGAAGCACGCGTTCTTCACCGACGAGTACAACCACCTCAGCCTGCGCGAGGGAATTCGCGCGTCGGGTGCTCCTTCGATCGCGTATAAGCACCTCGACATGGACGACCTCGAGCGAAAGCTCGCGTCGTCGTCGGCGAACGTCAGGATCATCGTGACCGACGGCGTCTTCAGCCAGCACGGCGACGTCGTGCCGTTGCCCGACATGATGACTCTCGCCGAGCGACACGACGCGGTGGTGTACATCGACGACGCGCACGGGACCGGCGTGCTCGGGCCGAACGGCGCCGGGACCGACCGAGCACTTCGGCATCGACAGTCCGCGCATCATCACGATGGGCACGCTGAGCAAGGCGTACGGGTGCATCGGCGGCTTCATCGCGACGGAGTCGTATCTGCGGACGCTCCTCCACGCGGGCTGCGCGGCTTACGGTTTCACGTCGACGCTGCCGCCTGATCAGGCCGCGGCGGTGCTCGAGGCGATCGACATGGTGGAGGACGAGCCGGAGCGCCGCCAAAGCCTATGGGCCAATCAGCGACACTTCGTCTCGAGCATGCTCGCGGCAGGGTTCGACCTGCCGGCGACCACGACAGCCATCGTCCCGCTGGTGTTGGGCGATGAGGTCGAGTGCACGCGCGTCGCGCGCGAATTGCGCGAGGCCGGCTTTCACGTAGACCCGGTGCTTTACCCCGCCGTCGGCTTCGGGCAGGCGCGGCTCCGCTTCATCATGAATGCGCATCACAGGGTCGACGACATAGACCGGCTCGTCGGCGCGCTCTCCGAGTCGGTGCGGCCGGCGACGCGTGCGTGAGCGTTCGTGATGTAAAGGACCACCAGGAACAGCACCGCGAACGCCGCGTTCGAGATGGCGTCGACGGCGAGCATTCCGCGCACACCGAACCGTGCGTGTCCCCACCCGTCGAGCCTAAGCATGTAGACGACCGGAACGTTCACGGCAGCCATGAACAACGTGAAGCGCGTTCCACTCGCCGGTGAGCTGGAACCCACGAGCTGGAACGCCAGCGCCATGAACGCGGCGTAGCAGAATCCGACCGAGAGCGCGTACGCCGCCGCGCCGACCAGAAAGGTCGCCGGCGAAAGCGCCGCAAAGGCCATGACACCGGCGCTCAACGCGGCGAACAGGCCGGCGGTCGGGTAGATCAACCAGCGGTCGAAGCGATCGCAGATCATTCCACCGATCAGCGCGCCGACGGGCGTGAGCGCGCCGCCGAGGACGACCGTCCACACGATGACGGCCGTGGACGCGCGAAAGTCGGAAGCGAGGCCGGAGAAGAGATACGTCAACGCGCCGGCGCCGATCGGGCTCAGAAAGAACACCAGCCCCAACCACACGTCGCGCCTCGCCAACGTGGCGCGCACGTCGCACAACATCCCGGCGAAATGCCGGCTCCAGCTGGCGATTTCCGGCTTGGGCTCGTCGATCGTGAGCGCGACGAGACTTGGAACGGCAATCAGCGTCGCCGCCACGAGCGCGACAATCTTGCCGGATGCGTGACCGGAGAGCCACACGGTTGTCGCGCCGGTGACAACGCCGCCGATGAAGATTCCCGCCTGCGACCAGCCCGCGGTGCGGCCGCGATGCTCGTTCGGCACGACGGCGGCCACGAGCCCGCCGAGCGCGCTGGAGACGGGCTGGCTGAACACCGACGCCAGCACGAGAAGCGCCGTCAGTGATCGCACCGTTGCGGTTGAGTTGCCGAGCGCCGCCGCCGCGCAGAGTGCCGACGCGACGCTCAAGACGACGATCCACGTCCTGCGCCGAAGCGCGAGATCGACGACCGGGCCCCAGAGAAAGAACCAGATCGACGGCGCCTGCACGAGCGCTTCGACGATCGCGATCCGTTCGACGGGGATCCCGCGTTGGCGGAGGATGTACGGCAGGCCGACGGCGACGAGTCCGTTGAAGCTTCCGTACGGCGCCGACGCCAGAGCGAAGCGCCAGAACCTTACTGGTCGCGACGCACCCACGTCTGCGAGCGGCCGAACATCGGCATCCCGATGTACCCCCGCACGATCAGCTTCTTCCCGTCCTCGCCCAGCTTCATCGTCGCGCGATAGGTCTTGCCGTTCTCGGGATCGAGAATCTCGCCGCCGTTCCACTCGTCGCCGTTCTGGCGCATGTGACGGAGGATCTCCATCCCGATGATCGGCTGCCCTTTCCGGTCGTCGGTGCATTTGTCACACACGCTGTCCTCAGGGCCGGCGTCGACGAGAATCCCGCGGACGACGCCAACGAGCTCACCGTTCACTTCGCGGATTTCCACGACTCCGGTGGGCTTCCCGTCGCGGTCACTGATGGTGCTCCACAGGCCGGCGGGGCTGTCCTGCGCGAAGGCGGCGCGATCGTTGACGAGAGCCAGACATGCTGTCACAAGGAACAGACTTCTGTTTGTCATACGATCACGCCGCCGTACGCCAAGGAACTAGAAGTGACTCCGTAGTCCTTACTATCAAGGAGCTTGCCGGGATGGCGGGCTCGGCGGACGGGCCCTTCTACCCATCGACTCGACAATGAAAGTTTTCGTGACCGGCGGCAACGGCTTCATCGGATCGGCGGTCGTGCGCGAACTCGTCGCGCGCGGACACACGCCCGTGTGCCTGCTGCGAAAGACCAGCGACACAAAACGAATCGACGCGCTGCCGTTCGAGCGCGCCGAGGGCGACGTGCGCGATCTCGCGTCGGTGCGCGCGGGAATGGCCGGCTGCGGCGGCACCGCGCACCTCGCGGCGCCCGGCGGTTGGCACGCCGACGACGCGGCGGGTCTCGAGGACGTGATCGTGAACGGCGCGCGCAACGTGCTGGATGCCGCCTCGACGCTCCCCGGGCACCGCGTGCTGCTCGTCTCCAGCAGCGCGGCGATCAACGCGTCGGACGAACCGATCGTCTTCGACGAGCGCGCGGAATTCAACGTGAAGAACCCGCAGCTCCACTATGCGCACGCCAAGCACAAGGCGGAGCTTGTGGCGCGCGAAGCGTTCAGCCGCGGCGTGGCCGTGATCGTGGTGAATCCCGCCGAGGTGTACGGACCGGGCGACACGGCGCTCGGCACGTCGGCGAACCTGATCGATTTCGCGAAAGCGATTCCGGTGCTCGTGTGCCACGGCGGCACGAGCGTCGTTCACGTCGATGACGTGGCGCGCGGCATCGTCGCCGGGCTCGAGCGCGGCCGTCCCGGCGAGCGGTACATCCTCGGCGGAGAAAACATCACCATTCGCCGGATGGCGGAGCTGACGGTCGAGTTGACCGGGCGCCATATGCCGATCGTTCCGGTGCCGAACGGGATTTCGCGATTCGTCGCCAGCGCGGCGATACGGCTGCACGTTCCCGTGCCGTTCAATCCGCACGTCGTGCCGTACGCGACGCTCTACTGGTTCGTGACGAGTGATAAGGCGCGAAGGGAGCTCGGGGTCACATTTCGCAATGCTCGCGAGACGATTTCGTCGACGATTGATTGGCTGCGCGAGCGGGGAATGCTGCGCTGAGGGGTGGACGGGTCGACGGGTCAAAGGTCGCGCCACCCGCGACTCATCGACTCGATCGCCCCACCGCGTGACTCAGCACCAAGCCGGGGACCAAACTGGCCAGCGGTGTCGCGGGGAGAATGAACGGGCCCCGCGGGGTTTGACTGAAATCGAAGTCCACCGATAGATCGCCGAGCAGGTTGATTCGTTCGCGGACCGCAGGACGTGGATCGGGTCGTCCGTCGGTGGCGGGGTCGAGCCGCGCGCCGCGAAGGAAGACGTCCTCGATGAACTTGACGTACGCGTCGAAGCTGAGCGTCTGATGGTCGATGAGACCGTGCTTCGCGTACGGACTGATGACGAGCCCCGGCACCCGAAGCCCGTACCCGTTGACGTCGACGGTGGGCGGCGCGACGTGATCATAGAATCCGCCCCAGTCATCCCAAGCGAGAAAGATCGCCGTGCTGCTCCAGTTCGGACTCTGCATGATCGCGTTGACGACGGCGGTCACGTAATTCTGTCCCGGTGCTGACCAACGCTGTCGGATGCTCGCTGACGTCCTGGCTCGGCACGATCCACGACACCGACGGCAGCGTTCCATTCTTCGCGTCGGTCTCGAGCGCGTCGATCGTCTGGATGTTGCCGAGCTCGCCGTCGAGGCGGACGGTCGTGAAGAACGGCAGCGGATTCCAGATGCTCGGCGTCGTCGTCTTCTGCGGCACCGGTGGACAGAGCGCGGCGTCGTCGTCGCAATCGGGCTCGGAGCCTTCGGCGACGTAGTACTTCCAGCTCACGCCGGCCTTGTGGAGCAGATACGTGAGGTCGGTCCACGCGTACGACCCCGAGACGCCGGTGCCGACGAGCGGATTCTGAAGCGCGTTGACGCACGAAGTGGGATCGTCGACCGTTTTGCAGTGCGCTGACCACTCGCTCACCATGAACAGGTGCTGGGGCAGGCTCCACGACGCGTTCGCCTCGAACATGCGGTCTTGGAGCACGAAGTTCTGGGCGTATGCCCAGTAGTTCGGGATCTCACGGTCGTCGTGGTAGCCCATGACGTCGACGAGTCCCGCGCCGGCGCACGCGGGATCGTTGGGGTCGGCGCACCCCTTCTGCGCCTTCTCGGCCTGCTCGATGAAGCCGTCCATCTTGCCGACGTCGATGTCGGCCGTGGCGTTCGACTGCCCGTGCGGGCCGCCGTTGTTCTTTCGCGCGGTGTCGTGAAACGGCTTGATGCACGACCCGTCCACCGGATCGGTCACGCATACCGTCGGCACGCCGTTCGCCATCGGGATTCCGTCGGCGCCGGGAAAGGTTCCGAAGTAGTGATCGAAGGACCGGTTCTCCTGCATGATGATCACGATGTGCTTGATCTTGGCGAGCTCCGGACGGATCGGCCCCGAAAGCGAGGTCGCCCCGCTACCCGACGACGACGTGGCACTCGAGGAGTCGGAACACGAGGCTGCGAACGCCGTGATCGAGCCGATCACGAGGGCAAGCCGGTAGGCCGCGGGGAATACGCGCGAAGTCGGATGCATGGTGGAAAGCCTCCGTTGAGTGGCGGACGATCTCGACGCAGCGGTCGTTAAGCGACTAACGATTCTTTGCGCGCCGCCGCGCTACTTCGTGACCACGCTCACGTGCCGCTCGAGCAGCGTGCGATCGCCGGTGTAGTGCTCGCCCTGATAGCCGCGAATGGTGAGGCGTCGGCGTTCGGTGCCGTCGACGGTCGGCGTGTCAATGGCGAACGCCAGACACGTCGGACCGTCACGCCCGAGTCGTTTGGAGAAACAGAGCGCGCGGTGCGACGAGTCGGCGAGCGTTCCGGTGAAGTACCAGGAGCCGTAGTGCCTCTCGCTGCGCGTCGTCGCGACGATGTGCGCCGATCCGTCGTAGCCGTTGTCGCGCAACACCCATAGCGCGGTGTCGCCGAGCGACGTGTGGCGGACGTCGATCCACTCGCCCACGAGCGGCGAGGGCCGCTCGAAGTGCGCGATCGGGATGTGGCCGGCACATCCGCTCGCGGTGAGTGCGGCGGCAAGGTTCAGCGCCGCACGCCGACTACGCCGCATCGATCTCACGGGGCGCCTCGCCAAGGTGTGATGGTTCGGGCGTGAGCGCACCGGCGACCGCCAACGCCGTGTTCCCGGCGTGAACGCGCGACTCGCGCCGGGCAAGCACGAGATAGAGCGCCGGTAGAACGACGAGGACGAGCAGCGTCGCGGTCGTCAGTCCGCCGATGATCACGATCGCCAACGGCTTCTGCGTTTCGGAGCCGATGCCATGCGACAGAGCCATCGGCAGAAGACCGAACGTGGCGAGCAACGCCGTCATCAGCACCGTCCGCATCCGCATCAGCGAACCCTCGAGCACGGCCTCTTCGGCGCCGGCGCCCTGGCTGCGCAGATGGTTGAAGACGCTGATCATCACGACGCCGTTCAGCACGGATTGGCCGAACAGCGCGATGAAACCGATCGCGGCTGAGACGCTCACGGGAAAACCGGTGATGAGCAGCGCGAAGATCCCGCCGATCATTGCGAACGGAACGTTCAGCAAGACCAGAGCCGTGTAGCGAACGGAGTTGAACGTGTGAAAGAGCAGCAGGAAGATCAGGAACACGCTCATCGGCACGATCACCATCAACCGGCGCATGGCGCGCTGCTGGTTCTCGAACTCGCCGCTCCACGTCACGGCGAACCCCGTCGGCATCGTGATATGCCCGACGCGGTCCTGCATGTCCTTCACGACGCTGCCCATGTCGCGGCCGTGAATGAACACGCCCACCGCCATGACGCGCCGGCCGTCCTCGCGCGCTGATGTTCATCGCGCCCGCCGTCTCGGTGACATTCGCGACGTCGCCGAGCGGTATGCGCACGTTGTCGCCCGCGTCGACCGGAATGCGGTCGAGCGCGGCGAGCGCCGCGATCGGCGGGCGCGAGGCGCGGCACGACAGCGAAGTGCCTCTCGCCTTCCCAGAGATCCGTCGCCGAGCGGCCGCCGAGCGCGATCTCGATTTGGTCCTCGATGTCGGCGACGTTGAGCCCGTAGCGCGCGGCGCGAGCGCGGTCGATGTCGATGCGCGCCTGCGGAACCTCGCCGGCGCGGTCGATGAACGCGCGCTCGACGCCGCGCACGTCGCTCACCTGCGTTCAGCACCTGGCGCGTGCGTCTTTGTCAGCAGCGCCGGATCGTCGCCGAACACCTTGACGACGATCTGTCCGTCGATCTGCGAGATGCTCTCGAGCACGTTGTCACGGATCGGCTGCGAGAAGCTCACCTCGATGCCCGGAATCGGCGCGAGCGCGCTGTCCATCTCGGCGATGATCTGGTCTTTCGAGACGTGGCGCTTCCATTGCGCGGGCGGCAAGAGGCCGACGAACATCTCGACCATGTTGATCGGCTTGGGATCGGTGCCGTCTTCGGGGCGGCCGGCCTTGGAGACGACGGTCGTCACCTCGGGAATCTTCGAGAACGCGGGGCGCGCCTGCGGCGACCTGCGTCATCGTCTCAGGGACGGAAATGCCCGGCGGCAAATTGAGGTTGACCCAGATCGTTCCTTCGTTGAGCTCGGGCAAGAACTCCGAGCCAGCCGAGGCGCGACGGCGATGCTCGCGGCAAGCGCGCACGACGGCCGCGACAACCACGCGCCGGGCGCGCGCATCGCCGACCGGAGAATGGGCTCGTAGATCCGCTTGCACAGACGCACGAGGCGATTCTCCTCGTGCGGAAGCGGTGAGCGCAGCAAGCAAGTAGCAGAGCAGGGGAACGAGCGTCAGCGATAACAGCAGCGATCCGACCAGCGCGGACGTGATCGTCCACGCCATCGGCGCGAAGATGCGCCCTTCGTGGCGCTGCAGCGTGAAGATCGGAATGTTCGCGGCGATGATGATGAGCATCGAGAAGAACGTCGGCCGGCCGACCTCCGCCGTCGCGTCGATGATCGTCTCGCGCAGCGCGTTCGTGTCGCGTCGCGTGCCGTCGGACAGACGTCGGAAGACGTTCTCGACGACGATGACCGCGCCGTCGACGATGATGCCGAAGTCCATCGCGCCGAGCGACAGCAGGTTCGCGGGAATGCCGCGCCAGCGTCAGGCCGATGAACGTCGCGAGGAGCGCGAGCGGAATGACGACGGCGACGATCGCCGCCGCGCGAAGGTTGCCGAGGAAAAGCAGCAGCACGAGCGGCGACGAGCAGCGCGCCTTCGAGCGAGGTTGTGAAAGACGGTGTGCAGCGTCGTGTCGATCAGCCAGGTGCGGTCGTAGAACGAGTCGACCTTCACGCCCTTCGGCAGGATCGACGTGTTGAGGTCGTTCACGCGTTGCTTGAGCGCGGCGAGCACCTCGGACGGATTCTCGCCCTTTGCGCATGAAGCACGATGCCGGTGACAACGTCGTCGTCCTGATCCTGGCCGACGATGCCCTGTCGCGGCACTGCGCTCACGCTCACGCGCGCGACATCGTGGACCAGAATCGGCGTCCCTGCGCGTGACGCGACAACGACATTGCCGATGTCGTCCGGCGAGCGGAGCAGCCCGATCCCGCGCACCAGATACTGCTGCGACCCTTGCTCGATGTAGCTGCCGCCGGCGTTCGCGTTGCCGCGGCCGAGCGCGTTATAGAGTTGTAAGAAGCGAAATGTCGTAGTAGCGCAGCTTGTTCGCAGATCCGGGTTGACCTCGTACTGCTTGACCAGGCCGCCCATGGTCGTGATGTCAGCGACGCCGGGCGTCATCTTCAGATAGCGCGTGACCGTCCAGTCTTGGAGGGTGCGAAGATCGGTGGGGCTCATGCCCGCGCCGCGCAGCCGATAGCGATAGATCTCCCCGATCGGCGTTGAGAGCGGCGCGAGCTGCGGCGTGAGTCCGGGTCGGAGAGTCGGCGCTCTGCAAGCCGCTCGAGCACCTGCTGCCGCGCGAAGTAGTCGGTCACCTTGTCGTCGAAGGTGAGCACGATGAACGACAGGCCAAACTGGGTGTGCGAGAACATGCGCACGTTGTGCGGCAATCCGCGCGAGGCTCAGCTCGACGGGAATCGTGACCTGCTTATCGACCTTCAGTCGGGGCTTGGCCTGGATTTGACAAACAGGCTGTGGACAACGGAGTCATCTACTGCGGATCGGCCAGCGGACACGTTTACGCCGTCGACGCGAACAGCGGCGTCGAACTGTGGGCGAGCGCTCTGTCAAGCGACACGGCGACGAACGTATACCAACCCCAAGTGTCCAATGGCGTCGTGTACGTCGGCTTCACGCATTTCAACCAGCCGCTCTCGAGATTCGAGGGGGAGTGGCAGCACTTAGCCAGCAGACAGGGCGTCTGTCGCGGAGGTACTCCGGCCCCACGGCGATTCGCTCGACAACCCAGCCGCTCTCGAGATTCGAGGGGGAGTGGCAGCACTTAGCCAGCAGACAGGGCGTCTGTTGTGGGAGCAGATTCTGCCCCACGGCGATTCGCTCAACAAAACCGCCGTGTTCAACGGTGTCTTCCTCACTCCGTCGCAGGCTGTCGCGCAGGCGTCGGACGACATCATGTACGGATTTGACCGCCAAAGCGGTCAGCTCACTACAACCATACCAATAACCATTTTTGAGTCGGCGGCGTCTGGAAATCCAGGCTCCCGGAGGACTTACCGTCGTTTGCGAGCGCGAACGGATTCTTTTTCACCGCATCGCCCACGCTTCGGAGCGTCACTGCGCTTTCGGCGTCGGATCTTCATCATCTCTGGACCATGCCATTCCCTGGGGATCGCCGATGAACATTGCGGCCATTCCCCTGGGGATCGCGATGAACATTGCGGCCGTTGGGAATCGCTAAAGTTGGGGATCGCTTATACGCTGGCGCGGCAGGCGGCCAGTTTGGCGCCTTCGATCTGAACGGAACACTTCTATGGTCTATACAGCGTTTCGATCTGAGGCCGGACGGACAGGAAGACCTGTCGCTCCCGGCGATCAACTCGACCCAACTGTTCTGACTGGAAAACACGAGGTCTACGCCTTCAAGAAGCAGTAGGTCGAAGTTGCCACCGTTCCGCTGAACGTCAGGATCACGAACGCGATCACCATCCCGGCGAAACCGAGGTACTTGCCGGCGAGGATCTGCCAGCGGGCGATCGGCTTCGTCGCGATGGCGTGAATCGTCCCTGAGCTGATCTCGCCGGCGATCGTGTCGATCGACGTGAGGATCGTCATCACGACGGCCAGCAAATCGCAGGTGTACAGGCCGATCATCAGCATCCCGCTCTCGACCTGGTAGCGAACGAACGGCGACATCGGCCGCCCCTGGAACTCGACGACCTGGAAGTGCAGCGCGACGGCGAAGATCAGCAGGAGCAACGCGGCGGCGCCCGCCGCCGTCCACAACAGGCGACGTCGTGCCGCCTCGCGGAGCGTGATGCCGGCCATCGTCCACATGCCGCTCACAGTCCGCGGTCCTCGCCGACCAGTCGCACGAACACGTCTTCCAGCGACGTCGATTCCGTCACCACCTGAGACACCTCGGCGCCGGCGCCGACGAGGTGCCGCACGATTGCCGAAATCGCGTCATCCGTAGCGACGTCGACCAGCAAGCCGCTCTCGCTCAACTCGGTCACTCGCGACCATTGCGTCAGCTGGCTGACCACAGAGGGCAAGATCTGCCGCGCCGTGATGTGTACGCGACGCACCGCCGTGGACCGATCCTGATGCAGGTCGCGACTGTCGACGATCTCGCCATCCCTGATGAATGCGACGCGATCACACGTGACCTCGATCTCGCTCAAGAGGTGCGAGTTGAGGAAGACAGTCGCGCCCCGGTCGCGCTGGGCGCGGATCACGTCGCGCACCATGCGCCGGCCGATCGGATCCAGCCCTGACGTCGGCTCGTCGAGGAAGATGAGCTCCGGCTCGTGAATCAGCGCCTGGGCCAGCCCGAGTCGTTGCAGCATTCCCTTCGAGAATCCGCGCAGCCGACGGTCGGCGTGCGCGCTCATGCCGACGGTCTCGAGCACTTCGGGAGCGCGCGAGCGAACGCGGTCAGGCGTCATTCCCGCCAGTCGCCCGTGCAACTGCAACAACTCCGTCGCCGTGAGCCAGTCGTAGAACCGGAAATCCTCCGGGCAGGAACCCGATGCGGCTTCGAACGCTCACGTCGCCGATCGGTGCGCCGAGTACGGTGGCTTGCCCGGCCGTCGGGCGGACGAGGCCGAGGAGCATCTTTATGGAAGTGCTCTTTCCGGCGCCGTTCGGGCCAAGGAATCCGAAGATCTCGCCGCGACGCACGGAGAGCGTCAGATCGCGCACCGCGGGCCGGCCGCCGAACTCCTTTCGCAGGCCGCGAGCGTCGATGGCGAGGTCGGGGGGCGAGAAGGGGTACATCAGTTGGCCGATTTCGCCAGGGAAACAGCGTCCGCGGAGCTGCCGTACCCGGTGAGCGTGTGGACGATGCCGTCGGCCACCCACGCGAGCACGTACGTCGGACCGCGGCGGCCGCCGGTGATCATGAGCATTCCCTGATTGTCGCCGACGGGCACGACCTCGTACGAGCGCATGAAACGCGGCGGCGACATCGCCACGGCGGCGCGCCAGCCGAAGAGACGCTGAAAGTCGCGCGCTTGATTGGGGCTCATGCCCATCAGCTCGAGCGAGATCTCGAGAACCGCTGTCGTATCAAGCGCCGCCGGCGCCGCGGACGTCGCGATCGGAACCTCGGTGAGGATCACGCAGTTCCCGTTGTCCGTAGACGGCGGCGGCGGACCCTGAATCTGATTCTGGAGCGTGTTCGCGACCGGCGCGGGACAGTTGCCGTACTGGACGCGGACGCCGCGCGGCACCGTCGAGCGTGACACTCGCGCCGTCGATCGATGGATCGACGCGCGCGTCCGCCCCCCGCCGCCCGGCTTCGGCGAGCAACGTCGTAAGCTGTCCTCGGTTCACGCGCGCGCCGACCGTCTGCGCGCCGAGCACGCTCACCGACGGAGCATCGGGCCGCGCGCGCAGCACCTTCACGCGGAACCCCGCGACCCGGCTCGCCGAATCGGCCGTCGGCGCCGGGCGGTCCTCTTCGGTCGTCGCCACAGCCGTCGTTTCGGCCATGATCCCGATGGCGACCTCGTTCAGCCGACGCGCTCCACCGGGCGCGGGAGCGCTGGCCGTCACGGTCTTGGGCTTAGCGATGCGAAGCGAGGCGAGGAATCGCGAGCCGACCGAATCGCCGCCGGCGGGAATCGAGGCGACGACGGCGATGGCGCCGACGATCACAGCGGGCCGGATCATCGCGCGCAGGTTCATTCGTAGCGCAGCGCCTCGATCGGATCGAGCCGCGCGGCGCGACGCGCCGGCCACACACCGAACACGACGCCGATGATCGCGGCAAACGCGAAGGCAAGTACGATGGCGGGCGGCTCGACCTGCGTCGACCAGCCGCCGATCTGCCGCATGACGACCGACGCTCCCACGCCGAGGCCGACGCCGATGGCGCCGCCGGTGAGGCACAGCGTCACCGCTTCCATCAGAAACTGGACGAGGATGTTGCGTCGGGTCGCGCCCAACGCCTTCCGCACGCCGATCTCGCGCGTCCGCTCGGTGACCGAGACGAGCATGATGTTCATGATGCCGATCCCGCCGACGAGCAGCGACACCGCCGCGATTCCCGCGAGGAGAAACGTGAAGACCTGCGTCGTGTCGCTGAGCACGGTGAGCACGTCGGACTGGTTGCGAATTCGGAAATCGTCCTGCGCACCCTGCGCGATGCGATGCGTGCGACGGAGGGCGAGCGTGATCTCCTCCATCGCCACCGGGATGTCCTCTTCGCTCGTCGCCATGGCGAAGATGTCGTCGATCTTGTCCGTTCCGAATGTGCGAAAGCGCCCGGTGTTGAACGGAATGAGAATCTGGTCGTCGGGGCTGCCGAAACCGCCGGACGTCCCCTTCGCGACGAGCGTTCCGATCACCGTGAACTGCGTGCCGGCGATCCGGATGTTGTCCCCGACGATGGCGTCCGGATTGTCGACGCCAAGCTGAGTGAGCGCGCCGGCGCCGAGCACCGCCACGCGCTGCCGTCCTTCGTCCTCGGCGTTGGTGAACATGCGGCCGACGTCGAGGTCGTATTTTCGCACCACCAGATAGTTCGCCGTCGCGCCGATGATCGTGATGTTCGTGTTGCGGTTGTGCCAGACGACTTGGCGGTTCTGGTCCTGCTGCGGCTCGACGGCCGCCAGGTGCAGCCCGCGCGCCTCGATGGCGTTGACGTCGGGCATCGTGAGCTTCTTCGCGACCTGAAGCTGCACGCCGCCCTGCGAAATGCGGTTCGCGTCGATCTGCAGCGTTGTCGTGCCCAGCTTGGCGAGTCTGTCCTTCACCGCCTGCTGGGCGCCGCTGCCGAGCGCCACTACGGCGATCACGGCGGCGACGCCGATGACGATACCGAGCATCGTGAGGAGCGAGCGCAGCTTGTTCGCCCTCAGCGCCGCCAACGCGACGAGGAGAATCTCGAGAGTCACTGCTTCACTGTATGGAAGGTCTCGCGGTGGACCGGTCTGCCGGTCCACCGGTCCACCCGTCTATCTAATGCTTGATCGCGAACAGCCACGCGCCGACCATCGGGCCGCGCGGGCCTCGGCCGCGTCCCGTCGGCGGCGGTGAGCCGGGGGCGGGCGTCGGCGCCGGACCGTACTCCGGCGTGAAGACGTAGGCCGTGTGCGTCTTCGGGTCGACGCTGATCGTGCGAGCGCCCTTCATCGTCGTCACGGTGGCGACGGTCGTGTACTTGTCGGGCGAATCTTCGTGCACGACGGCGACGGTGCCATCAGTGCCGCTGGGGATGTAGAGCAGCTTCTGCGACTGATCCCAGGCGATGCCGTCCACGCCGTCGCCGTTGGTGATCTGGGCGACGATCTTGCCGTTCGCGGCGTCGACGACGAGCGACGTCTTGCCGCAGCCGACGAAGATGCGGTTGGCGGCGCGGTCCATGGCGATGCCCGTCGGGCCGTCGCACGGCGAGAGCGGCCACGTCGCGACGACCTTCCACGTCTTCGTGTCGATCACGTCCATCGCGTTCTTGTCTTCGAGGTTGATGAAGACGCGTCCCTTGCCGTCGCTCACGCCGCCCTCGGGAGCGGCTCCCGTGGTCGTCGACGTGGCGACGACGTCGCCGCTCTGCGGATCGATGACGACGATCGTGCCCGGCGTCGGTTCGGGACTATGGTTGATCGTGACCACCTTCTTTGTGGCGTCCTCGTACATGAAGCCATCGAGGCCGGCCTTGCCGGCGTGGATCTGCTTGAGCACGCCGAGCGTCGTGACGTCGAACATCGTCGAGGTCGAATCCGCGCGATTCGTGGTGAATCCATGATTCGTCGAGTTCACGAGCAGCGCGCCGTGCGTGCCCGGCGTGTTCGGGATCTCGCCGAGGTTCTTGCCGGTGGCGCCATCCACGACCTGGATGCGGTTGCCGCGCGACACGAACACTCGGCCTGTCGCGCTGTCGGCGGTGAGGTAGTCGAAGTTTCCGGCGCCGCCGATGTCGAACTTTGTGGCGGTGAACTTCTGGGCGCTCGCGATGGCGGGGACGGCGAGCAGTCCGGCCGCGACCGCGAAGGTCGCGCGTGCGAAAAAGCGATGCATTGTGGTCTCGGCGAGGTTGTTCGGGTGGGCGGGAGCCGGCGGGGGTCCGTTCGCCGGGACTTCTATAGTATCCGGCGGTAGCTGACGGTGGGATGACAGCGGCGGCTTGTGCCGGAATTCAATTCCCCGCTAACGTCGTTTGGCAGTCGCGCGCTTCGCGCTTCTTGGCTTCCGCGTCCTTACTTAGTCGCGCCTCTACTTAGTCCGCGCCTTTCGGCATCTGCGCAGTCAAACCTTTCGCCCCTCAGCGACACCGCAGGGCGTCAGCTACGGGTGAGCCCCGGCCAGACGGGACGCGCCAGGCCCCCGGCATCTTCGTAGAAGCGAATCGCGCCTGGCGAGTGCATCTTGGCGATGAGTACGATCTGATACGTGTGGCCGGCGAAGTGCTCGACGACGTGGTAGATGGCTTCCATGACGTTCACGTCGCGTCCTTGGATCATGCGCGAGGCCGTCAGATCGGCGGCCGTGAGCTCGGCGAGGACCGCGTCCGCGTCGTCGAGCACGTCATCCAGCGCCGAGAGCAGCGCAGCCGCACCGGCTCCGTCACGCGCCTGAAACTCCCCGGCACGGTTGCGCAGGTCGGCCGCGCCGCCGATGCCGCTCACGATCCACTGTCGAACGTTGCCGGCGAGGTGCATCAGCAGGTTGCCGACGCTGTTCGATTCGGCGTTGGGCCGGCTCCACACCGCACCGTCGGGCAGCGACTCGACGGCCGCACGGATCTTGATCCGGTATTCGGTCGCGAGGTAGTAGCGGGAGCGTTCGAGAAAGGTCGAAGCGAAGTCCATCGTTGTCCGGGCTCGAGAACCTGTAAGTACTGGACGTCTCGTGTCGCCGTCAATCGCTGGGCCCGCGTTGCGGCGTGGGCCACTCGCCAGTACATCTAGCGGGTCCTTCCTCGAGAGGCCGTCGTCGTGACTACCGCCGACAGCGTTGCCGCAGCCAGCGTCTTTCCTCCGCTCACCCCGCACCACGACCGCCGCGAGGACGGCAGCGAGCTCGTCTCGTACGCCACGCTGCGACGAGTCGTCGGCCTTCTCGGCGTCGCCTTGCCGATCGTCGTCGCGATCGTGGGCTTCGTCGTGATGGGATGGTGGCGGTTCGAGCCGACGATCAGCGACTACTACGCGATCGATTCGGCGCGCAACGCGTTCGTCGGAATTCTCTTCACGATCGCGTGGTTCCTGTTCACGTATCGCGGCTTCGATTGGCGCGACCGCACGACGGGAGTTTTCGCGTGCGTCTTCGCGCTCGGCGTCGCGCTCGTTCCCTGTACGATCCCAGCGGTCGCAAAGTACCACTACCTGGCCGCCGGCGGCCTGTTTGTCACGCTGACGATCTTCGCGCTTCTCTTCCGGCAATCGCGGGGATGGATGACCCGGGAGAAGCAGAAGCGCAACGCGATCTATCTGACGTGCGCGATCGTGATGAGCGTTTGCATCGCGACGATCGGCCTGTTCAAGGATCTCGCTCGACGGTACGCTTTGGATCGGCGATACCGGCGGTCTATGCGCTCGAGACGCTCGCCCTGTGGGCGTTCGGCGTCTCGTGGTTCATCAAGGGGGAAACTCTATTCAAGGACAAGGTGGCTACCACTCCCTGAGCGGGCACTGTCTGTCACTTCGCGAGGGGAATGAGCCACTCGACGATGCTCGCTAGCGCGTCCGAGTCGAGCGTCGCGTCCGGAGCGTTGTAGCTCGCCACCACATTTGCCGCGTTCAACTCGGCGCGCGGCTTCGGCTCGTGCTTGAGCACATGATTCGCGTTCTCTGGAAACAGGAACGCAACCCGCGGGCTGTTTCGAGCCGCGCGCGCGAGCGGCTCGCCATCGGCCTGCCAGTCGACCTGGATGTCTTTCTTGCCGATAATGACCAGTACGGGGACGTTCACCCCGGCGAGTAGAGGCGCACCATCCGCTGCCCAGAGCTCCCGAGCAAAGGGCAGGTTGACCGGCGCGGCGAGACCTCGGAGCAACGCCTGAACGCCGGCTGGAAGCGACGGGTCTGCCGCGACCGGCTCGGCTGCGAGGAATCGAGCGATCGCCGCGTCGTACAGCGCCATCACTTCACCGCCATTTGGGAGGCTCGCTGTCTGCGCCGCGATCTGTGAACGCGCGACGTCGCCCACGCTCCGGCCTGGTGGCGCGATCAATACGAGTCCCGCGAGACCGATCTGCGGCTCGCGAATCTGATAGTTGAGCGCGTGCAGCGTCCCCTCGCTGTTGGCCAGTGCGAAGATTCGGTCGCTGCGAACGAACGATCGGCGAGCGAGTTCGCGTACCGCGCCCGCGAGTTCGTCGAGATGGCTCTGCATGCTCACCGTGCCGATCATCCGCTCGACGTTCTCACGCGCGTGCGGTCCCGAGGCCCGTTTGTCATAGCGCAGCGAGGCGAACCCCGCTCGGGCAAGAGCGTCGGCGATCAGTCGCGCGCTGCCGTTGGTGCCCGGAAGGAGCGGCGTGTTCCAGTCGCGATCGGTGGGTCCGCTCCCGGCGACGAACACGACCCCCGCGAAGCGCCCACCTCCCGGCGGCCGGACGAGGGTGCCGCGCATCGCCATCGAGTCGAGCTCCCACTCGACCTCGGAGGTTTCACCACTCACTGGCGACCCCGGGATGCGTCGCAAGCCGTGCCCTAGGGCGTAGAAGAGGACGGCTCCCCTCGTCGTCGCGCGCAAGTACTTGTCTAAGAAGTCTGATTGCGCGTGGAAGTACGTGAGCCACGACCGATGCAGCAACAGATCGTGAATCTCGTTCGGCACGACGATCAGTTCGTGCGGCACCTTCTGCTCTCGCAGCGCCGTCATCAGCTGCACCGTCTGATTGAACGGCACGTTGTGATCGTCGTCGGCCTGAATCACGAGCACCGGTGAACGCCAACGCTTGATCGACGACAGCGGCGAAGACGCCCGCGCCAGGCTGTCCGTCGCGGATTGCGCTCCGGCGGCCGCATAGACCTTCAGCACGCCGCTCCAGTCGTGCACGCCCGCGTAGTCCACCCCGGCGGCGAAGGTGTCGGACGCGCGGGCGAGCGCCAGCGCGGTCATGTAGCCGCCATAACTCCCACCCCAGACACCGAGTCGTTTCGAGTCGACGTCTGCCCTGGCCTTTAGAAAATTCGCCGCACCCACGATGTCATTGAACTCGCTCGCCCCCGAGGGACCGAACTTTGGCGGCACGCGAAAATTCAGGCCGTACCCCGTGCCGCCTCGATAGTTGACCGACAGGACGACGTATCCGCGGCTCGCGAAATACTGATTCATCGCGTACATGTTCGCGTACGCGCCCATCGGATTCGAGCCGAGGAGCATCTGGCGATACGGGCCGCCGTGGAAGAAAAGCAGGGCGGGGTGACGCGTGCTGCGCGCTTCGCGCGGTTCACCCGCTTTACCAGTCGGCGGGGGAGAAAGAGCTGCCCGTGGACCATCACGCCGTCGGGCGAGCGGAAAATCACCGGCTGCGGGACTACGAACTGCGCGCCAGGATACTCTTCCGGCACCGTTTGCGGCGCGATGTCGCGTGCTGCACCGAATCGATCGCCAGATTGCGAGATAATGGCCGGTCGCATCGGATTCCTCGCGTCCGCGCTTAGAAACACGACGGAGTGGCCGTCGCTCGTGAACACGGGAAGGTCCGCGATCGTTTGTCCCGTCGTCGCTGGCGTTGGCGTTCCGCCGGCAACCGCCACTTGCCAAATGTGCCGGTGGTCCAAATCGTCCTGGTTGGATGAATACACGACACGACGGCGGTCCGGACTCAGGTCGGCGCTGAAGATCTCAAAGTCGCCGGGAGTGAGCAGCGTCGGCGTGCCGCCCGCGGACGCGACGCTGTAGAGATGCACCCAACCCTTTTTCTCCCACGGAAAAACGATTCTGTCGTCGGCGCCCCACGCGAACGCCGAGTTTCCTTCGAGCGGATAGAATCGGCTGCCGGGGCCCTCATCAGCGTGCCAGACCTCGTGTCCCTTTCCAGTCGCGGGGTCGGCGATCCAGATGGACCACGGCTCGGCGGTCCGCGTCGACGAGAATGGACCGGGGGCACCGGGAGGAATGCGCACGAACGCGATCCTCGCACCGTCGGGCGACCAGATGGGACTGGCATCGCGATCGACACTCGGCGCCAGCCAGATGATCGATTTACGTGCGAGGTCGTATACGCCGATGAGACTGTGATCGCCGCGGCCGCTCACGAATGCGAGACGCGAGCCGTCGGGTGCCCAGGCGAGCGCACCGTCTCTTCCAAGATCTCGAACGACGGTCTGCGGTTTCTCGCTGCCGTCCAACGGCGCAAGCACTATGGAATTGCGGACGATGTAGGCGACGGTATTCGTCTTTGGCGCCGTGGCCGGCGAACTGCCGTCACCGATCAACCGCGGCATCGTGTCGCCGAGTGAGATCGTCCAGAGCTGACCGGGCGCGGATCCGAGCGGGAGATCGCGCGGATTCGCTTCACCGCCGCGCTCGAACACGAGCGCCTCGCCGTCGAACGTCCAGGCGAGGCTTCCGATCTCCACGCCGACGTCGCCGGTGAACCTGGTCAGTTGTCTCGAGGCGAACGATCCATTCGCGCCGGGTTCCCCGACCCAGATGTTACGGCTGCCCTCGGCGTCGAAGATCCACGCGACCCTTCCGCCCGCGGGTGCCGCGATCAGGCCGCTGGGGAACGGTGCGCTGAGCGCCGACTCGAGCGTGAATGACGGCGTCTGTGCGCGTGCGGCCCCGGGGAAGAATGCTGCCGCAATCCACAGGGCGGTTGTCGACAAAGCGGCGCCGACGCGATCTCGAGTTCGATGCATGGTGCGGTCAGGCATTGACGGGCGAGCTCACGATGGGAGGACACTGGACGGGGATGTTCAGCGACATAGTAGCGTCCGGGCACCGAAGAATACAAGTTTGGTATACCAAACGCCGTCCCATCCCCCGGAGCATTCACATGCTGCGTTCCGTCCGCTTCGCCGGCATCGCGATGTTCGCCGGCTTCTCGTTTGCCGGCGCCCAACGTTCGACGATCGCGCGCGATGCATTTCGTTCGCGCGCCGATTCGCTCGTTCTCACGTATCTCGCCGAGTCCCACGCGCCTGGCGCGTCGTTCGCGGTGATTCGCGGGAACGATACGCTGGCCTATGGCGCGTATGGTCTCGCCAACGTCGAGGCGGCGCGCGCGCCGACCGCCGCGACGATCTACGAGATCGGCTCCAACACGAAGCAGTTCACGTCCGCCGCGATCATGAAGCTCGTGGAGCAGGGGCGCGTGAAGCTGGATGATGATCTCTCGAAGTTCGTACCGCAGTTCCCGTTGCACGGAAAGCAGGTCTCGATTCGTCAGCTGCTGACGCACACGTCCGGGATTCACGACTACACGTCGTCGCCGGAATGGTCGAAGACGTGGAACGACGCGTTGTCGCCCGACGCGATCATCAGGTTCGTCGCGGCCGATACGTTCGACTTCGCGCCCGGCACCGCATACCGATACGACAATACGGGCTACGTCCTGCTCGGCATGGTGATCGAAAAGGCGACCGGTCAGAAATACGCGAGTTATGTCGACGCGCAGTTCTTCAAGCCGCTGGGACTGCGACAGACGTCGTACTGCCCATCGAGAACGTCGGATCCTGCGTTCGCACTCGGATATACCAAGGGACCGACTGGGGGGACGGAGCACGCGCAGTTCATGGATCTCACACACCCCTTCGCCGCCGGAGCGTTGTGCTCCACGGTCGGCGACTTTGCGAAATGGCAACGCGCGCTGGCCAGCGGGAGGGTGGTGTCGCCCGCGTCGTATGCGCTGATGTCGACCGCCGACACGCTGAACAACGGGCGCAAGATCAACTACGGCTTCGGACTCGTGCCCGGGATGCTCGATGGTCACAAGACGGTATCGCATACGGGCGGCATTCCCGGGTTCGCGACCGCGGCGGCGTACGTTGCCGACGATAGCTTGAGCGTCGTGGTATTTACGAACTACGATCGCGAGTCGCCCCAGCGGCTCGTCCAGAACCTCCTTCGCGTCGCCTACGGAGACTCGCTCGTCGCCGCGCGGGCTGTTCCGGCCAGAGAGACTGCGCCGGCGCTCTCACCGTCCGATCGCGACGCCATCGTCGGCACGTACACGCTGCAATTGCCGAGCGGGCAGCCGTTGCCCATCAAGTTCTTCGTCGACGGCACGCGTCTCATGTCGCAGGCCCAGGGCCAGGCGGCCATCGAAATTCATTACCTTGGCAACTATGCGTTTGGCGTCGCATTCGACCCAGCGCTCCGCTTCACGTTCACGATCGACGCCGGCAAAGCAACGAAGGTGACGCTGTTGCAGGGTGGGGCCACTATCGAAGGACCGCGAGTGCCGTAGAGCTGGCACGAGGACGACGGCTCAGCTTGGACTACAGCCAGTGCCCGTCACTCCAGCGCCAGCCGTGCCCATCACTTTCCCAATGGCCCGGCACCCATGTCGACTGCCCGGACGCCGGTAGGACCCAGGATCCCGGAACCCACGCGAAATTGTTGTTGCTCCAGCCCCAGCGGCCGGCGATCCAGACGTAGTTGAGCCCGGGGGAGGGCGGAATCACCTCGAGGCGGGCGGTGGGCGGTGGCCTTGTCGCGACGCCCGCGACTGCGTAACTCGCTGGCTGATGGTAGCATGCTCCGACCACGCCGGCGGTGACGAGGCCGGCTATGAGCCACGGCCCTAAGCGTTTCTTCATTGGTGCCTCCTTCAGATGCCTTCTCTCGCCAAGTGCAAGGAGGGGGCAACGGCGGATCGATCCATGGGCTCGGCGTCATTCTTAGCGCTGTGGTGAGCACTCACGCGCGGCGTGTGCCCATTCTTGAGGATGCGACGGATGCGCTGTCTCCTGACGACGAGCCTCTGGATTGCCGCTTCGGCCGTCGGAGCACAGGTGGCCGCGCGCGATTCCACTGGATCGATCGCCGGCACCGTAGTCGCCAGGGAATCGGGCGCACCCCTGCCTTACAGCGTGGTGTCGTTGGCGACCCTGGGACGCGAGCGATTCACGAACGAACGCGGCGCGTTTACGCTCGCCGCCATCCCCGCAGGCCGCGTGCGACTACTCGTCAGACACATCGGGTACTCTCCGATCAGCCTCACGGTCGAGGTGCGCGCCGGCGTGACCGACACGGTGCGCGTCGTGCTCTCGCGTATCGCCGTCCAGCTGAATCAGGTGACCATCCAGGGACTTGGACGCTGCACGTCGCCCGGGCCACCGACGGCAACCACCGACCCTGCGTTCGCGGCGATCTTCGAGGAGCTGCGCGAGAATGCGGATCGCTATCGGTTGCTCGCCGAGTCCTACCCTTTCGCGTACGCGATGGAACGGAGGTCGACGGTTCACTACGTCGGCGGCGAGACGATCACCACGTCGATCGACACGATGCGCATCGGCACAGGGGTTCGGTCGCACTACGTGCCGGGAACGATCGTCACCGTAGGATCCGGACCGTTCAACCGCCAGGTTCTCTTCAACATTCCGACGCTGCTGCAGTTTGCCGATCGGAGCTTTCTCGACAACCACTGCTTTGGCAACGCCGGCGCCGACATAGTCGACGGACACGCGGTGGTGCGCATCGACTTCAACGCCTCGGCGCGCATCAAACCGCCCGACGTCTCGGGATCGATGTATCTGGATCGGGAGACGTTTCAGATCCGGCGGTCGACGTTGCGCCTCACGCGCGTTCCGGACGAGGCGCCACAGATCGCCGCCGTGGAGGTCGTGACCGATTTTCGAGAGATCGTGCCGTCGATCTCGGTTCCATCGACGATCCAATCCGTGCACGTGCTTCACACCGATCGAACGCGGCCCGTACTTCCCGATACCGCGTACGAGACCCAGCGTATGGTGGGTCTGACGTTTCTCAAGACACGTCCGGGCGAGGAGCCCAGGATTCCCCAATAGCGCGGAGGGCATGATGCTGGTCTCGGCCTCCGCCAGGCGGCGACGAAGATCAGTTAGTGCGGGGCCGATTGTGCCGTCAGTTCGGCGTTACAAGTAGGAACTGGGCTCGTGCCGGGACCCACGTGTAGCGCTGGGTGTTCGCCGGCGCTCCGCCACCGACGGGGGTGACGAGCAGGTCGATTCTCCCGGCGACGGTCGTGCTGTCGACGCCGAGATATCGGTCCGGCTTCGCGCCAAGAGAGTCGGGGCGTTCCGGGCCCTCGGAGATGCTGATCACCTTGTAGGTGGCGGCCGGCTCGGTCAGAATGGCGACGATTCGTAGACCGCGCAGTCGACGGTCGTAGCCGGCGACGGCATAGTCTACAGCACTGTGCGGCCCGAAACCTCGCGCGCACGAGGCTTAGGCCTCCGGCGCTCGACACGCGAGTGGAATCGCGGTCGGCGGGCTGATAGCCATCTGCGGACCACGGAACGAAGTCCGGTGCCTGGGCCGCAAGTGCGTCGCGGGCGCCCCGAGGAATGCTATCGACCGTCAGGAAACTTGGCTTCGCACGTGCCTGCGAGGCCGAATGCGTCTCTTTGCTCTGCTCGAGTGGTTTCTGGGGGCGTCCGGACCCGCTGCCGCCGCAACCGCGACAACGACCAGAACCGCCGCAACGAGGGTGATTCTCTTGCGCCGCCGAAGGAAGCTGTTTGGAGAAAGATGCATGCCGTGTTCGATGGAAGATCGTCGCATCCTAAGCGCTCCAAAGACTCGGCGCATTCCGACGGCGTAACCATTCCGAGCAGCGCCGCGCTGCGGGTCCGCCGGACTGTCGAGGAGCCGGCAACGACTCCTCGACAGGAGTGCGACTACGCAGCCGAGCTAGCCGCCATGCCGTCGCCGCCAGATGGCCCCGTGGGTTCCGTACTCGGAACCGCTACCGGGGTCCCCGACTCACTTGCGTTTGAAACCGACGTCGCCGGCCCTCGCGCCGCGGCGTCGATCGACGTGCTGGTCGGCGCACTCGCCTTGCCACCGAACCGCTTCGCCGCGGTCCATTGGCCGAGCAACGCGAGGTTGCCCTGGATGAGCGGCTCGACGAGCGAATCGAGCACCTTCACCGCCTGCCGCCCGCGCGTCGCCTCGGCGTCGAGGCCGATTGTCGCGCCGCGCTGCGCGGCGCCGTTCGACGTGCGGCTCGTCAGCGAGTTGCTCAACGCGTCCGCCGCCGACTGCAACTGATCGAGGAAGTCCGCCGGCAGCCCCGCGCCGACGAACGCGCTCGCGTACTCGCCGGCCGCGGCCTTCATCGCCGCCGCCCACGCGATGAGCGTGCGCGACGTCGCGGTCTTGGCCGGCATCTTGAGGGCCACGAAGTCCGGCACCTGGCGCAGCTGCGCGTTGGCGACCGTCGCGATCGGGCGCATGTGGTTCAGCTTGAGCGCGTTGCGCAACACACGCTCCTTCGCCGCCTCGGCGGCCGCCGCCCGCTTCGTCGTCGTCTGGTCGGCGGCGTGGCCGCTCAACTTGTCGACGACGTCGTCCAGAATCTTGCGATAGCCGGACTTGTTGATGTCTCCGAGTGCGGGACCGTTCTGGTCCAGGAACCGCTGCACTCGGGTCAGCGTGTTCAGGGTCGATGCATGGGAAGCTTTCACTGCGGTTTCTCCTTTGGGAGAGAGGGAAAAGCGCCCGGACACGGGATGTGCCGGGCGCAATGTTCGGCGCGAGGTGTCGCGCCGAACGGCGTGCGGGACGGCGAGTGGTCTCGAGTCCCGTGTGGGTCGGACGAGATGGAATTGGACTGGGGCGAACGTGACTTCTCGTAGGAACCGCGCGGCGGCATGCCGGCCGAAGCGGGCGATGAGCGGTCGCGTCGCGTCGTGACGTCGTCGTGAGCTGCGATGACGTCGGGCGGAGCGAACTACACGCGGGTCGAACGCGACTTCAGGCGATCAGCGGCGACCGCCATGCGCTCCGCGATCGTCGTCGTCACCGGCTGTCGCGACGTGAATCGCGGACAGTACGGAGTGAATCACGGATCGGGCGAAGTGAATCGCGGACCGAGCCGAGTGAATCGCAGTCACGCTCGAGTGAATGAGAGTTCTTGCGACGTGAGGGTCCCGCATGCCACGTGCACGTCGGGCGGGCGCGATTTACAACCGGGCTAGTGCCGCGTTGAATCGCGGCTGGCGCGTTTGCGCGCGAGAAGCGAGCGAATTCACGCCCAATGCCGGCAAGTGAGTCACCGGACGAGCGAGAGCGCCGGGCGGCCGCCGCGGCGCAAACTCTGTCTCTCGCCCCTCTACTTATGAATTGCCGCGGGGGGCGATTTGCTACCAATCTCATTCGTTGGGCGACCACGCTTGACGATCGATTGACGCGCCGATCCCATATTGCCGCCCGAAGGGGCGTTTTCGCCCGGGCATTGTAACGGCGCGGTAGCAAACCGCGACCCGCGGCAATTCACATATAGAGGGCATGATGTCGTCGGCTTCCGCGCCGCCACCCCGGCCGCGCGGAACACAGTCACTCACCTGTACGGAGGACACTTTGACTCAATTGGAGGGCGGTAAGACGCCGGAAGCGGACGAGCCACCGGGCTACGAGGGGCTCAAGGGCCTCGTCGCGACAATGATTCGGAGACGAAACGCGGAGCTCTGGCGGGAATGGCGGCGCCGCGCGGAGCGCGACGCCGAATACCTGCGTGAGCGCATGGCGAGCGTTCACACGTGGATGGACCCCGAAGCACAGTGGATCAGAGCGCGAATGCGACGCGCTCTACGCGAAAACGCTGGCGTCGCTGCCGCCGCAGGTCCGCGAGACGTTCGTCGCCGTCCGGGAAGACGGACTGTCCTACGCCGAGGCCGCCAAGGCGCTGGGCATCTCGGGCAAGATGGTCGGCAAGCATGTCTCGCACGCGCAGCGCGTGTTTCGCGTTGCCTTGCGCGAGTATGGCATCACCCCGCCGCCCGAGAAACGCCCGAAGAGAGATCGAATCGCGTTCACACCCGCAGAGTCGCGAGCCGAGGATGCTCCTACTGCGTCGGCGTCAGCGCATCGCGACGCTACGCTATCTTCCGACGAAGCATCAGAGACACATGGGGGGCTCACATGCGCACTGCCACGATCGCGATCGTCGCCGCGGCATTCGGTCTAACGTCGTGCTGGGAGTCGGCTCCGGCCGCGTCCAATGGCGACTCGACTCGGGCGCCGGGCCAACCGGCGAACGCCAACAGCACGCACGACTGGACGCGCTTCGGGTGGGACGCCGCTCGCTCCAACGCGTCGGCCGATCCGACCGGCATCGACTCGACGAACGTCAAGACGATGGCCCGGCAACAAGTGCT
The DNA here is from genome assembly GCA_963789315.1 of uncultured Gemmatimonadaceae bacterium. Lineage (GTDB taxonomy): Bacteria > Gemmatimonadota > Gemmatimonadetes > Gemmatimonadales > Gemmatimonadaceae > JAQBQB01. The sequence continues at coordinate 48,505 of CAWBKI010000018.1, forward strand.
GCTCGACGGTACGGTGGACGCCTCGGCCATCTATCTGCACGCGGTGAGCGTGCACGACACGACGCGCGATGTGTTCTTTGTCACTACGACGTATGGGAAGACGCTTGCCGTCGATGCCAACACCGGCGCGGTCTTGTGGCGGTATACGCCGGTCCAACTATTCCGCCGTCGTCACCCCAGATCACGACAGCGACACCAGTCGCCGATCCCGATCGGCCGTACATCTACGCGGCGTCGCCCGACGGGGAGATCCGAAAGCTCGCCGTCGCCGACGGGACCGTCATCTGGAGCACATCGATCACGCTCTTGCCGACCCGCGAGAAGATCGCGTCAGCCCTGAACTTCTTTCACGGCCGCATCCTCGTCGCGACCGGCGGATACATTGGTGATGCACCGCCGTATCAGGGGCACGTCGCGCTGGTGGACGCCGCGAGCGGCAGCCTTCTCTCGGTGTGGAACTCCCTCTGCAGCGACCGGCCAGGGTTGATCGATCCCTCATCCTGTGCCCAGTCCGGCTCGGCCATCTGGGGCCGCTCGGGGGCCGTCGTCGATTCGGCCACCGGCGATCTGTTCGTCGCGACCGGCAACGGCCTGTGGGACGGGGCCACGAATTGGGGCGACGCCGTGCTCGAGCTCGACGCGAACGCCACCCGCGTGGTCGGCAACTACACACCCTCGAATACAGAGCAGCTCAACGCCGGCGACGTCGACGTCGGATCGACGTCACCCGTGCTGCTCGGCGGCGGCCTGTTGGCGCAGAGCGGCAAGGACGCGACGATTCGCCTTCTCGGCGTCGACGCGATTGGCAGGCAGGCTCGCACCGCGGCGGCGAGACGCAGATGGTCCCGACGCCGTCGAGCGGCATGCTCTTCACCGCGCCGGCCGTGTGGCACGCGCCGAGCGGGACGACGTGGATGTTCGCGGCGGACGGCGGCGGCACGGCGGCGTGGACGGTGAGCGGCGGCCAGCTGCACCAGGCCTGGCGCAACGCCAACCGCGGTACGAGCCCGGTGCTCGCGGGCGGCCTTCTATATGTATTCGACTCAAACGGCGGGTTGCGCGTCTATCAGCCGGAGAGCGGCGCGCTCGTCACAAGCTCGATTGCGGCGGCGGGCACTGGAACAGTCCGATCATCGTGGACCGCATGATCGCCATTCCCGATGGGAATTCGAACAGCCACGCGACGGGCGGAACGCTGAACATCTTTCGCCTGCCGTGATGCGGCTCGGAGCGTCCGTCAGCCGATCCTCGCGTGCGACGCGAGCGTCGTCACGACAATCTCGACTTCGCCGGGATTTCCGATGGACTGACTCTCGCCGATCATGCGAATCTCGAAACACCTCGCTCGCATGAATCCCTTTCGGCATTTCGAGGTTGGTGGTGCGCGTGCCGTCGAGCATGAGAATGAATCGCGGCACCGGTTGGCGCATGGCTCTTCCCATGTAGCTCGCGAGGGTCTGGAATGCGTCGAACGCCGACGAGCTGGGCATCTTCTGCAGGCGGTTGGCTCGCAGAACCGAGGTTGACGAAGAGGCCGGCGTCGCCCGGCCGGCGGGCACCGGCGGCCGATGCATCCCGGAGTGAACGCACGAAGGAGCGTCACGAGAAGAGCATTGGCGAACCTCATCGGACCTCCGATTTTCTGTCTTCTTATTGGTGCTCTTGTATGACACGATCGTTTACCGCGGCGTTAGCGGGCGGTGTCGTGGATCTCTGGACGAGCGGACCGGTCTGCCCCGGCCGCAATCGGAGTCAGGGCGACCGAGATCCGAGTCGCCCCAGTTGTCACGAGGCGGCCGGGCAGCGTCCGGGCTTGGTGAGGATCCTGTAACGGCCAGCAGCGCAGCCGCCTGGCGCGCTGGTGTGCGACGCATGCGTACGGCCGCATCGCGTCGGGCGATCGTCCACGATCTCCACCTCGCCCTGATTCCCGACCGACTGGCTCTCGCCGATCACGGGGATTTCGTAGACGTCGTCGGCTTGAATCCCCTTCAGCATCGGGCCCGAAGGATCCGGAGGCGTTTCGGCCTCACCTCCGGCTGAACTGGCGACTTGGCGAGGTCGGGTCCATGTTCTTGGCGCCAATCACCGACCGCCATCGATGCGCGGGCGACGCCGCACGCCTCGACGAGATTCCCGGTGATTCAAGGAGGCCGTCAATGAGTTCGAAACAGTCGCGAAGCGCGATCGTCGCCATCGCCTGCGCTCTGGTCGCGTCCAGCGCGCACAACGCGGTCGCGAGGTCCACGCAGATCGATCCCTGCACTTTGCTCACCGCCGATCAGGTCAAGGCCGTTCTCGGCGTGGCAATCGCTGTCGGGCCGCCCCCGGGCAAGAGCTCTTGCATGTGGAAGTCGACGGGCACGAAGGTCCAGATGGTGACCGTGTCGCTCCAGCCGTCTACGGCTTCGTGGGAGCACCTGAAGACCGTTTTGCCCAGCGTTCCCGCTAACCCAGTGAGTGGTGTCGGCGACGATGCGTTCTACCAAATCATCGGCACCTTCGCTCCGCTCGCCGTCAAGAAGGGGGGGACCATCTTCATCGTCAAGACTTACGGCGTCCCGTCGGTCGACAAGCAGGTGGAGTACGAGAAAGCGCTCGCGCTCGACGTGCTGAAACATTTGTAGCGAGAGCGCCACCCATTTCGAATGTCATCACGATAGCGGCGCGGAGGTTTCGGGCAACGCGGATGCTTCGCAGTTGATCATCCACGGAATGCCGAAGCGGTCGACAACCATGCCGAACCGCTCCGCCCAGAACGTTTTTTCGAGGGGTGCCAAGACTCGGCCGCCCTGCGCGAGCGCGTCGAAGATTCGCTCGGAATCCTCAACGCTCTCCGTGTGCAGCGAAAGCGAGATGCCCTTCGGCGGCTCGTACTGGTCCGGCGCGACGTCGGCACCCATCAACAGCTGATCGGCGACGGTGATGCTTCCGTGCATCACCTTGTCCGACCAGTCCGCCGGAACGCGATCGCTCAGCGGCGAGTCGCCGTATCGAAAGATCGGCCCGATGCGCGCGCCGAGTGAACGTTCATACAATTGGAATGCGGCTTCGCAGTCCCCGTTGAAGCTGAGGTACACGCTTACTTGCACGGCGGCCTCCGAGGCCTCGCGTTTCCGCCCGAAATGAGTGGCGGATCCGAGCGCCGAATGTCAGGAGAGTGTAAGTCGTCGCCCACGATTCGAACAACGCGGCGGCGAGCGAGACCGTTGCGCAACTCGGCCTGCGTATTCACTATCACAGACCGTCCGCTCGCTCGCGCCACCTCCATGGGAGCACCTATGAAGATCGTTCATGCGACATTGCTCGCTCTGGCCTTGCCGCTGACCCTCGCGGCGCAGCAGCCCGCGGGCCCTCAGCCGAATCCGATCACGACCGCGTTCAAGGGTCGCATCACCGGCCTGCACCGCAACATCGCGCAGGCGTTCGACTCGATTCCGGAATCGAAGTTCGGCTACAAGCCGACGCCGGCGCAGCTCACCATCGGCTACATCGCGCAGCACGTGGCGAGCGACGACTACCTCTTCTGCACCACGTTCGGTCCGCTGCAGCCCACGCAGCCCGCGGAAGACAAGACGACCCCAGATAGCGTCAAGGCGCTATGGCCCAAAGACAAGCTCGTCTCGAAGCTCAAGGAGTCGCTCAAATACTGCGACGACGCGATCGCGCAGCTCGACGATGCGAAGCTGGCCGAGCAAACCTCGATAACGTTCGGCGGCCAGACGCGGCAAGTGACGCGTGCATCGATGGTGCTCGGCCACGCGCTCGACATGGCGGATCACTACAGCCAGCTCGCGAACTACATGCGCCTGAACGGCATCACGCCGCCGTCGGCGCTGCCTCGGCCGAAACCAACGCCGTAGCTCGTGCGCGAGACCGGAGCGTCGATTCGAGCTCCGGTCTCGCGGTCAGTAGCGCGACGCCAGGCCGCTCGCCCGCGACGAGCCCCGCGCCTCGGCGAACGTCGCCCGTCGTAGATCGACCCACCCGTAGATGTCGCGTGAGCGGAGCCGTCGCCACGACCCGCGAACCTCGCCGAGCTGAACGCGCGATTCGGGGCCGACGGATGCCACGATGTGCGAGTCCTGGCTCGCGCTCGTGCGCACGATGATCCAGTTCTTCGCGACGAGGTTGACCCACCGCGAGCTCGCACGCGACTTCGGTTGCGCCAAGAACGGTTGCGAGCGCGACGCGATTGGCGCGGCGGAATACGTGGCCGGCGCCGGCGGATAAACAGTCGGCGTCGCACGAGCCCCGGTCTGCACGACGATCTGCTCCGGCGCGACCGCCGTCGACACCTCGGGCGCGGGCGCCGTCGCCGGCGCGGGCACAGGCGCGTCGATGTTCGTCCAGGCGGCGATCGTATCGCGAACGACGACTGTGTCGGCCGGGACGCGCGCACCGAACGTGTCGGCCGGCGCGCTCGCTACGACCTGGAGCACGCTGTCGTCAGCCGCGCTCTTCGCGCGCGACCTCGCTCGAGATTGCGCCGAGCTGCGCGCGTGGGATTTTCCCCTGGGGTCGCGCAGCAGCACGCCGCCAAGCCACGCCATCGCGATCAGTCCACCGACGGTGATGTGTGTCCACGGGAGCGGCTTTCGAACCGGCTCGGGCACGGTGCCGCACCACTTGCACGATCCCACGTGCGCCGGATAGTACGACTGGCAGCTCGAACAGAAGGCCAGCGGGAGGAGCTCGCCGAATCCGTCGCGCACCTCGAAGAGGTGGCTGCACTTGGGACACTGAGACGCAGCCATGAGCGCCTTGGTGCCGCAGGCATCGCATCGCACGGCGCGCATTTTTCGAAGACCACCTTGGTAGAGGTGCGATCCCGATGCGTCACGCCCAGCGTCGAGCGCAGCGCACGACGATTGGACACCGTCGTCGTGCGCGGGGGATGTTGATACCGTCGTACCCGGAGATTGTGCCGACTCGCGCGGGAGTTCGCCAGAGAACTACACCTTTGGTCCGATACGTCCATCCACCCTCGGTTGGCGGGCTCGGCATTCGAGAATGACCGACTCCCTTGTTGTGAGACGGCTGTAGCCGCAGCGTTCGGTTCGTCATTTCGACCGAACTGACGACACAAACTCTCGAACGACGATGCGAACTCTTCTCGCGCTCCTCCCGCTCATCCCTCTGGCGTCCGCGCTCGGCGCCCAAGTCGGCCCGGTCGCGGCTCCCGCGGCCGCCGCACCGGTGACCATTCTCGTAGACCGCGCCGTTGATGGCCGAGGCGGGATCCTGCGAGACGCGCGCATCGGCGTGTCGCAAGGGAAGATCACCTCGCTCTCGGCGCCCGCCTCGAGCGAGCCGACGATCGACCTGCGCGGGTACACCGTGCTGCCGGGCTGGATCGACACGCACGTCCACCTCGATTCGCATTTCGACCGCACGGGTCACATCGCGACGCGCGGCGAGCCCGCGGCGGAGGCGGCCCTCGCCATCGCCGACAACGCGTGGGTCACGCTCATGGCGGGGTTCACAACGGTGCAGTCGGTGGGCGCGCCGTCCGAGGCGCCGCTCCGCGACATGATTCGCGATCGCGGCTTCCCCGGTCCGCGCGTGCTCACGTCGCTTTCCCCGATTTCACCCGATTCCTCGGTCCCGTTGGACTCGCTGCGCGCGATGGTGCGGCGTCGCAAGGAGCAGGGCGCGGATCTCATTAAAATTTTCGCATCGAAGAGCGAGCGAGTCGGCGCGGGGCCGACGATCACCGAGGAGCAACTGCACGCGCTCTGCGACGAAGCCGCGGCGGTCGGACTGCGGAGCATGGTGCACGCGTACCGTTCGCAGACGGGGGCCGCGGCGCGCGCCGGCTGTCGCGAGCTCGAGCACGCGACGTACTCGACGCAGGCCGACATCGACGCCGCGGTGAAGGCGGGCGCGTACATCAGCCCGCAGGTCGGTCTCGTCGTCCAGAACTATCTCGAGAACCGGGCGCGCTACGTCGGCATCGGCGGCTTCACCGACGAAGGCATGGCGATCATGGAGCGCGACCTGCCGCGCGACTTCGAGATCTGCACGATCGCGGTGCACACGCCCGGCGCGAAGGTCGTGTTCTCGACCGACGCCACCGCCGGCGCCCACGGCCGCAACGCCGAGGAGTTTCTCGGACGCGTGCAGCACTGCGGGCAGACGCCGATGGCGGCGCTCGTGTCGGCGAACTCCCTTGCGGCTGAGGCGATCGGAATGGGCGATCGCATCGGATCGCTCGCGCCGGGCTACGACGCCGACATCATCGCGCTCGACGGCGACCCGCTCACCGATCTCACCGCGGTGCGGCGCGTCGTGTTCGTGATGCGGGGCGGCGTCGTCTACAAGTGGGCGGGCGCCAAACACAAATAGCGTCCCGCCGCGTCTAGCCTGCGCGGTTCTCCGACGCTCCGCGCGCTCTCGACGAGCGTCGCAGATACCAAGCGATCCACAGCGAGAAGGCAAGAATGATGGCCGCGCCGGCTCGCAGACCGCCGCCCGCGCTCGGGTCGAGCTTGAGCAGAGGGGGCAGCGACAACAGCAGCCCCGCCGTTGCCACGCCGTAGACGAGAGCCGCGATCAGAGTCCACCGCGCCATGGTCCAACTGCCCACCGCGACCGCGCTGGCGGCGATCGCGATGACCGCGTGAAAGGCGATCAGCGCGAGCAAGTCGTGATGGACAATGTTGGTGAACAGCTCGACCCACCCGGCCACTCCAAGCGCGGCGAAAACCACCGCGAGCACGACTCGTCCACGAGGTCGCCGTGTCACGGCTGTGTCAACTCGGGTAAGGCGCTCGGCGTCGCGGCCGTCGGGCGTCTCAAATGTCGCAACGTGTAGCCCCAGATCCGGCTGGGGCGATGCCAAGTCGCTTCGACGGGCAGCGTCATGGTAGGCAGCCGATGTTGGCGGCGCCGGCTCGACATCGCCGAGCGCGATCAGAGACCTGCAGGGAACTCTAGTGAACGACTAAACCCCCGGTCGGCCATCTCGCCAAACCGCAAGGCCTTACGCGACGCCCCGGAGACCCGGAAGGGTGATCTCTACGTCGTCCTGCGTATTGTCTCGCCGACGCTCGCGGACGCATCGTTCGGGCGACCATTATTCACGGAATGGCGACCGACGATGTCTGAACCCACCCGAGTAATCCCCCGCCGGGCAGTGGTTAGCTGGATCACCTACGATCTGGCCAACGTCATCTTCTCGATGGGCGTGACGTCGCTCTACTTCTCGCTCTTCGTGCGCGCCGTCGTCGGCTCCGAGCACGCCGACAGCCTCGTCGGCCGGGTCAGCGCCGTCTCGATGGGCATCATGTTCTGCCTCTCGCCGCTGCTCGGCGCCATGACCGACCGCGCGCGCCGGCGGATGCCGTTCCTGATGTGGGCGACGATCATCTGCTGCGCGATGACGGCGCTCATCGGCCGCGGACCGTTCGCGCTGAGCATGTTGGCGTTCGTGATCGCGAACGGCGGCTACCAGGCGGGCGTGCAGTTCTACGACTCGCTGCTGCCGGAGGTGACGACCGAGGAGAACCGCGGGCGCATCAACGGCATCGCGATCGGCCTGGGGTACCTCGGGCTCGTACATCGCCGTCGGCGTCGGCTTGCTGATGACGTCCAAGACGCACGACTTCCCGTTCGCCAACTACTTCCTGTTCATCGGCAGTCGCGTTCCTCGCGTTGGCGACGCCGTGCTTCCTGTTCGTGCGCGAGCGCGGCAACGCCCATCCGCGCCCGATCTTCACGTACGACGCGTGGCCGAGTCGACGCGTCAGACCGTGCAGACGCTCAAGTCGGGCCACCGGTTTCCCGGGCTCGCTGCGCTTCCTCGTCGGCCGCGCGTTCTATACGGACGCGATCAACACCGTGATCCTCTTCATGTCGCTCTACACGGTGAACGTGGCGATCTCCACCGGCCTCACGAAGCAGGACGGCGAGGCGAAGGCCAAGCTCGTGCTGATGGTCGCCATCACCTTCGCGATCCTCGGCGGCATCACCTGGGGCTTCATCGTCGACCGCATCGGCCCGAAGCGCACGCTCAACATCGTGCTCACCGGCTGGATGTCTGACGTTCGTCGGCGGCGGCGATCGATCGGCTTCCTGCACCTCGACGATCATCTGGCTCTTCGTCGTCGCGTGCGCGGCGGGCATCTTCCTCGGCGGCACGTGGGCGTCGGACCGTCCGCTCATGCTGCGACTCACGCCGCCCGATCGCGTCGGCGAGTTCTACGGACTCTATGGAATGGTCGGCACGGTTCTCCGCGGTGATCGGGCCGCTCATCTGGGCCGCGACGACATGGCTCGTCGTCGAGAGGAGCGGCCTGCCCGTGCTCACCGGCGAGGCGTTCGCGATTCTGTCGCTTCTCGTGATGGTGATCGTCGCGTTCGCGATTCTGCGCCGCGTGACGGACACGCCGCGCGACTGGAAGGCGCTCGGAAACCAGTCGGCGGCCGGCGCAACGCTCCAGCCGGCCGGTGCGACCGGCGGTCCATTGTTGGAGTAGCTTCGACGCATGCCATTCAGCGCCACCGTCCTCCGTGTGATGATCGCCTCGCCCGGCGACGTTCAGAAGGAACGCGCCGTGGTTCGCGAAGTGGTCAGCGAGTGGAACTCCACGAACGGCGCGCATCGAAACGTGATGCTGCTGGCCACGGGTTGGGAGACCGACGTCGCTCCTGAAATGGGGGACGCGCCGCAAAGCATCATCGACAAGCGAATCTTGAAAGACGCGGACCTCCTCGTCGGAATGTTCTGGACTCGCCTCGGCACGCCGACCGCGTCATATGCGAGCGGAGCGGTCGAAGAGATCGAGGAGCACCTCAAGGCCGGCAAGCCGGCGATGCTCTACTTCTCGTCGGCCCCGGCGCCGCTCGATTCGGTGGATCCGACGCAGTATCAGGCGCTCAAGGCGTTCAAGGATTCATGCAAAACGCGCGGCCTCTTCCAGATCTACTCCGACGTCGACGATTTCCGGCGTAAGGTTTCCAAAGACCTGCAACTCGTCATGAATTCCGATCCATTTGCTTCGGTCGGAGGCGCTACGCAGTCGACCACGACCTCGACTGTCACACGAGCGACGCTGTCGCCCGACGCGCTCCTGCTGCTCTCCGCCGCCGGCGCTGATGGGTCGGGGCTGGTTCTCTTCGAGCGATACGGTGGCGGTGCCGAGATCAGCTCGAACGACAAGGTGTTCAACGAAGACTCGAGTCCACGGACGCTCGCGCGATGGGAAGGCGCGATCGAAGAGCTCGAGAAGGGCGGTCTTCTCAGAGCGACGAGCGCCGCGCGCGAGGTCTTCGAGCTGACGCGCGACGGGTTCGCCGCCGCCGACGCGTCAAAGGCCGCCGCGCCCTCCACCAAGCAGGCGTTATAGCTACCGGGGTATTTACAACCGACCCCTCTGCACGCTGATTCCCCTGACGTGACTCAGAACCTCGGCGACGCGGATCGAACGCTGCGCATGATGGCCGGCGCGATCCTTGGCGTAATTTTTTTCAACCTGCCGCACGGCACAGCCGGCGTCGTGGTCGGCATCGCGTGCGTCATCGCCCTCGTGTCGGCGCTGACGGGCTGGTCTCTGCTCTACTTCTTGTTGCGCGTGTCGACGCGCAGCGACAAGGACGCCAAGCCCCTCGAAGGCGGCTGATCGGCGTCTACGTCGGCGCGACAGCGCTCACGTCGCGGCCGCAGAACCGACAGACCTTCGCCTTCACGAGAATTCGCTCGGCGCAGTAGGGGCACTCGCGTTCCTGCCGGTCGCTGGGCAGATAGCCCGCCGCCGCGGACGGCGCCGAGACCGCCGCGCGCGCTTCGTCGGCCGCGCTGATCGCGGCTTGCACCTGCCGGCGAAACTCGAGGGGATCGGCGATGCGCGTGAACTCCTCTCTCGTTCCGCCGGTGCCCGTGACCTCGATCGAGCCGTAGCCGAGCAGGCGTCCCGTCAGGCTCTGGTCCACGCCGACTCCTTCCACCTTGGAGAGCATCGTCTCCAGCGTCCGCCGGCGAATCCAACCGACCTTGATCACGACTCGCTTGTCGGTGACGGCGAACTCGGAGGTTTTGTACGTCAGCCAGGCCTGACTGAACGTGAATCCCCCGATGATCGCCGTGACCGCGACGAGCAGCCACCACCAATGACCCGCGGCAATCGCGCCGATGAGCGCGCCGACCGTGAGGACGCCAAAGACGGACGGCGTCGTAAAGATTCCTCTATGCAGCCTGGCTCGATAGCGAACCGTCTCGCCCGTCAGCAACTGCGAGTCGACGTACGACATGCTGGAAGCCCTGCGATGAAGGTTGTCTGTCGGCGTGACGTTAACGATACACGCGGCCGAGCGTCTTGCACGTCGTCGGAATACCGTGGTTGATTGTGACCTCCCCCATGCCCGAAAGCCTTCCGCTCTCCGTCATCCTCGCCACGATCGAGCCCTGGCCCGACCTGGCGAACTGTCTGGAGGTGCTGGCGCCGCAGGTCGCCGCGGTTGGCGGCGAGATCATCGTCGGTGACGGCCACGGCGCCGCGCTCGACGCGAGCAGCGCCGCGGAGTCGAGTGGACTGTCGTGGGTTCGGCTTCCCGGCGCATCGGTGTTCGAGCTTCGCGCGCGCGCGGTCGAACGAGCGCGCGGAGAGATCATCGCGCTCACCGAAGATCACTGCCTGGTCGGTCGCGACTGGTGCCAGCAAATCCTCCACGTCTTCTCGACCAAACCTGACGTGATGGCGGTCACCGGCCCCGTACTGAATGGATCCACCGATCGGATGATCGATCACGCGAACTTTCTGCACAGCTTCGCGAGTTGCGTCCCTCCGGTGAACAGGGCGCAGCGCCACCGCTGCCCTCCGCCGGCGAACGTCGCCTTCCGGCGCTGTGCGATCGGGTCAGGACCGATTCCTGCAGGCCGCATCGAACTCGAAATCAGTCCACGACTCTTTGACGAAGGGCTGTTCCACGTTCACGACGGAATCACCGTAACCCACGTGCAGTCTCACGGCTTCTGGTTCACGCTTCGAGCTCATTTCGACAACGGCCGCTCGACGACTGGGTTGCATCGCGTTCCGTTGACGCGCCGCCAGCTGCCGTGGAACCTGCTGCGCGCCGCCCTGGGCTCGATGAGCGCCGAGGCGCGCCAGACGCCGGTGGTTCGGAACAGCATCCCGCTCATGTTTCTGCTTTCGTGTTGTCATGCGGCCGGCGAGGTGGCAGGCATCGTCGCCGGTCCCGGTTCAAGTCCCACGCGACTTCGGTAGGTACACCCGTGCCGCACAGGTCGAGTCCAACGCGTCCGCTGCGCATCGTGCAGGTGTCGCCGGCCTACGCTCCGCTCATCGGCGGGGCGGAGCGAATGCTGCAGTCCGTCTCCGAGCGGCTCGTCGAACGCGGGCACGATGTGACCGTGCTCACGTCCGACTCCGAGACGATGCTCGATTTCACTTCGCTGCGAGGTGCCGGGCTTCCTCGGCGCGAGACGCTGAACGGCGTGAACGTGATTCGAGTCGGTCCGTCCACCGCGCACATCCACGAATGGCATCGATGGTGGCTGCGACGGCGCGGGGGCTATCGGACGTCGGCGTGGCTGTTCGGCGAAGATCTCTGGCCGCTCGGAGTACCGAACGGGCCGAGCATGGTCATGCCGCTCGCGCGGATCAAGGCCGACGTGATCGTATCCGTGAATTGGCATTTCGGCATGTCGTTCTGGGTGTGTCGCTCACGCCGGCTGCGGAGCGTACCGCGCGTCGCCGTTCCTGTGCTGCACATCGAACGCGAGTGGGCGAACAACTCGCGCTACCCGCGAATGTTTCAAGATTGCGACGGCGTGATCGTCCTCACCGACGCGGAGCGCGACTTCGTGGAGGCGCGCGGCGGACACCCGGTTTCCGTCGCGGGAGTCGGCGTGGACCCCGGTCGCTTCGCGCGCCGGGACGGGGCCGCAATTCGGGCTCGCTACGGCATCACCGATCGGCCTGTCGTCGGATTCATCGGTCGACAGGATACGGCGAAGGGTGTGCCGACGCTCATCGAGGCGATGCGCACGGTGTGGGAGCATTTCCCCGAGGCGGTGCTACTGCTCGCGGGCCAGCGCGCGCATCGCGAGCCGACGGTCACGAGAATGCTGACCCAACCCACGGCGGCCGACCGCTGCAGAGTCGTAACCATCGACGACTTCGCCGCCGAGGACGGCCCGTCGATCATGGATGCGTGCGACCTGCTTGCCTTGCCGTCCGTGGAGGAAGCGTTCGGTCTCGTGATGATCGAAGCGTGGATGTGCGGCAAGCCGGTGATCGGCGCCGACATCGCCTCGACGCGCTGCATCATCGACTCCGGAGTCAACGGATGGACGGCTAAGCCGTTCGACGCGTCGAGTCTCGCCGGGCGGATCCTCGACTTGCTCGCCGATCCCGCGAAGCGTGCGGCGTTCGGCGAGCGTGGGCGCGCCAAGGTGCTGGCACGCTACAACTGGGATCATGTGACGGACGTCTGGGAGTCGACGCTTCAGCGAACAGTCGCGGCTTCGCCAACCCCGGTTGGCTCACGCGAACGTCACCGAGTCCGGTCTCGCATGATGCGCTGAATCTGGCAACGCCGATGCGGGCTGTCGCGGTTCAGGGCGTCGCGACGAGCGCGACCTGCACGCTCTGAGTCTCCACGATTTCGCAGCCGCACTTCCGCTGGGTGCCGCTCACCTGAACTGACTCGTGGACCGGGGCGAAACCGGTCGCCGTAACGTCAAACTCGTACTTGCCGGACGGCCCGGAGACGGGACACGTCGCGCTGCACGAGAACGTAGTGACGACCGGACTGGTGACCGCGACGGTGGCTACCACGGCCGCCCGACGCCGAGGGACGCTGACCTCGAGCGCGAGAGGTTGGTTACAGGGCGGAGTCACGCAAGGCTCATCGCCGCAGCCCACGCACACGAGCAAGGCGAGCAAGAAGTAGCGCATACTCACTGAACCGCCGTTCGGTCCGCCGCGTCACGACTCACGGTCGCGTCGCGGCACCGACATAAAGAATTCCCGAATACATCGACGGTCGCGTGGCCGTGATCGTCGCGTCGACGAGTCCTGCCGCGGTCGCCAGCGTCGGCCAACTCGCCGCCGGAATTGGATGCGGCACCCACCGGCTCGCCCGCCGTTGGTCGTATTCCACGACGATGACTCGCCCTCCGGCGCGCACCTTCTGCACGAGTCGGGACAGAACGCCCGTCGCGTCGCTAACGAAGTGCAGCGCGTTGGCCATCAGCAGTCCGTCGAGCGGTGTGCCGCCTAGGCCGGGCAGCTCGACCGGATGCGTGAAGTCGGCTTTGACGGGTACGATGCGGGTGCCACCAACGGCTTGCAGCTCGCCGAGCGCGCGAATGGCGCTCGCATCGTCGTCGACGGCGTAGATCGTCCCGCCGCCGAGCAGCTCGGCTAACGCGAGCGTGAATGTGCCGGTCCCGGCGCCGAGGTCGGCCCAGATGCCGGTGCTCTCTCCCACCGCGTCGCGGAGCAGATCGACCGCTTCCTGAATCTCCATTCGACGCCAAGATAAGCGACGTTCGTCGGCATCGCCGAAGACGACACGCGATGGAATGATGATACGCGAGGCCTTTCGGTGACGCACCTCGCGCCGGCGGCCTTACTCTCGGGCCATGACATACACGTTCTGGCACTGCGGCATCCTGATCGGCGAATCCAGGATGAAGAGAGAGCCGGGCCGCCCGCGACATCTCTCGGGGTCTTTCGACCCGACGCCCTACGGACTCGAGCTCTTCCCTCGGCTCACCGGCATTCTCACCGCGGGACACGAGCTCAAGTCGTACCTCGAGGCCAACGGCCTGTCGCCGGAAGAGATGAGCCGAGAGGAGATCGAGACGATCTTCGAAACGATCCCCGCCGGCCAAAAGGTCATCGACATAGGCCGCACGCTCAGCGAAGTCGAGATGCGTGACCCCGACGGCAGCCGACTCGAGTTCGTGTCGATCGGGTTCAGCGACCTGCTCGAGTTCAAGACGCTGGCTCTCGAGATGGACGGCGGTGAGAAAACCGAGCTCGTCACGCTGCCGCCGGGCGCGCCGCGCTATCTCGTGTCCGCGACGCTGAGCAAGAAGGCGCGCGGGTCGATCGCGGACGCGCAAGCCGGCCGTCTGTGGCGGGGCGGGGGCGGGGCGGCGGCGCGCCACGCTGGTCGAGCGAAAACTGAATCACGTCGAGAACCGTGTGTCTCCGCGCCATTGGATTATATCCACCCCAGGGAGACTTGCGGCAAGGGCCCGTCGCCAGCTCAGACTTGGCGCCCATGCGCATTCTCCTATCCACGATTGGTTCGCGCGGCGACGTCCAGCCGCTGGTCGCCCTGGCGTCCGAACTCCAGGCACTGGGCGAGGACGTGCACCTTTGCGTGCCACCCGACTTTCGCGGCTGGATCGAAGGCTTGGGGATGGCGGTCACGCCGATCGGTCCCGAGGTGCGGTCGACCGGGAAGACGAGCCCATCGGCGGCGCGAATCACACCGGAGCAGCGGCGTCAGATGATCGAAGGAACGGTCGCCGAGCAGTTCGAGACGATCGCGGCGGCCGCTCGGGGGCGCGACGTCATCGTCGGAGCGACGGCGATCCAGATTGCCGCTCCGTCGATCGCGGAGCTGATGGGCATTCCATATGTGTTCACGGCGTACTGCCCGACCGTCCTTCCGTCGCGCCACCACGCGCCACCCGTCCTCGTCTCGTTGGGGGACACGCCGCTGCCGGCGGTCGCGGATTACAGCGAGCACTGGGCCCAGGACACGCAACGCTCGAACGACACGTGGCGACCGCCGCTCAACGCGCGGCGCGCGCTACTCGGCCTCGCGCCGATCGACGACGTGCGGAGCCACGTCTTCACCTCCCGGCCCTGGCTGGCCGCCGACACGACGCTCGCGCCGTGGCCCGATCCCGCGGACGAGAGCGTTTTCCAACCGGGCGCCTGGATCCTCGCCGACGACCGTCCGCTCGCCCCGGCGATCGAGGCATTTCTCGACGCAGGTGAGCCACCCGTCTACTTCGGCTTTGGCAGCATCGGCGCCCCAGCAAATCTGAGTCGCGTGATGATCGAATCGGCGCGCGCGCTCGGCCGCCGTGCGATAGTGTTGCGCGGATGGGCCGAGTTGCCGCTGATCGACGACGGGGCCGACTGTCTCAGCGTCGGCGAGGTGAATCAGCAAGCGCTATTCAAGCGCGTCGTCGGCGGTCGTCCACCACGGCGGCGCCGGCACCACGACAGCGGCCGCTCGCGCCGGCGCGCCGCAGGTCGTCATCCCGCAGCACTACGACCAGCCGTATTGGGCGCAGCGAATGCAGCAACTCGGCGTCGGAATGGCACACGCGACGGCGACGCCATCGGCTGAGTCGCTCACGGCCGCGCTCGAGCGAACGCTTCAACCGGACGTCGCGGCGCGAGCCCGAGCCGTTGCTGCGGAGACGCGAGGCGACGGAGCGCGAATCGCCGCAGACGCGCTGCTGACGAGCGTCGGTTCCGGCTGAGACGCTCCCGCGGGAGCGTCACCGTGTCGACGGCGCGGGTGTGTTGCGGACGCCCGAACGGCGTGGCATCGGTCATGTCGCCGCGCTCAGGAAGCGTCCTGTCTCGAGGAAGCGCACGACGAGCGCGTGAACCGAGCTTGGCACCATGAGGAGCGGATGCCAGTAGGGTACTTCGACGAAATCTCGCATCCCCGCGACGTGAGTGCGCTCGACTCTCACCTTTCCATCGCTCCGGCCGCCGAGCACCGCGGCAAAGATTGGATTGTAGCTGCGCGTCCCGGCGATCACGCCGGTCTCGAAGGGAACGGGCGGTAGTCCGGCGGGAACGCTCGATGAGTCGGTGCCCAGTTGAACGCCTGCTGGTCCGGTGAACATACGATAGACAGGGCCGAAGACCGGCCAGCGCGGCAACTGGTCCGCGAGCTCACTCCCTGAGTTCGGCGGACCGAGCATCACGACGCGGCGCGTGCGCTCAGTCGGCAGATCCCCCGCGGCCACGGCTTGCCGGATCAGTATTCCCCCGAGCGAATGCGTCACGAAATCGAGCGGCTCGGCCGGCGCCCATCGCGCGATCTCCGACGCGACGCGTCGCGCGAGCTCGGGAATGCTCGCCGAGCGTGACGGGTAGCCGAGATTGAGAACGCGATAGCCGTGCGCCGACAACAGTCGCTCGATCGGTCGCATGGAGGCCGGAGATCGTCCGAGGCCGTGGAGCACAACGGCGTGGCGAGGGCGTGCCACGCGGGACCGATCAATCATGGGGATTCGCCCGAACGACGCACGCGGCGTGTCCAAGCACGCGATCGCCTGATTTGAGGCCCGATGCCGTTGGTCGCCAACCGCGCCGAAGTCGATCGGCCAAGAGCTCGTCCGCAGTCGGGCGATGCGCCCACACGGCGACCGCCGTGATGGAGCCCAGTCACGTGGTATCGAAGCTCAAGAACGCGGCGCCGAATGGGAGGACGACGTCGTGCGTGTACTCGTCCTGCGTGACGATCTCGGCGATCTCCACACGCGGCGTCTGCGCAGCGGCCCAGCGCAGCAACTCGGCGAGCGTTCGCTGACCGCCGAACGTCCGCTCGACTGTTTCGACAAGTCCAGGATCGACAACGTCGGCAGGTCGAATCGGAATCGTCATGAGAGACCTACGAATCTCGCCTGCCTAGGTGTCAGAATCCCCGGGCGCGTCGGGCAAGCGGCGATGTTGTTGCGACGTGAGTCGGCTGAGTGTCACCTGCTGACGTGCCAGCCGCAGCATCAGCCACGCGAGGTTGAACCCCAATGCGGCTAGACCAAGACTCATTAGCCCTGGAATTAGTCCGCGTGGCATGCCGATGCCGATCACCGCGGCGACGCCATTGATCGAGAAGCGCACGGCCTCATAGCCGAGACCGAGTGTGAGCGCGCTGAACGTTACCGCAAGCAGAGTGAATCGACTCATCGATTCCCGGCCTCGGCCAACAAACGCGCGTGAGCATCCAACGTCCGCCGATCCGCGACCGGCACTCGGCTCAGGTCGAACACCACCTGCCCGTCGACGATGCGCGCGAAACGGTCGGACGTGAGGTGGTGCGGACCCTGTTGGGGAACGATGATGAAATGCGCATGGGCGACGCCGTAGCCGTGGACCAGGTACCCGACACGCTGGAGAGGGAAGGCGGTGCGCATCCGTCTGCCGATGCGTTGGGCGACGGTCATGATGTGGGCCGCGACCGACTCGGGAACGTCGCTGAAATGGTCGACGTGCGCGTTCGGGATGACGACGCATTCCCCCGGCGCCGTGGGCTGAAGAGTCATGAACGCCGACACGAGCTCGTCCCGGTAGACGAAGCTGGCCGGTGACCGCTCGGCGATGATCTCACAGAAGACGCACGGCATGGCTCCTCGACGCCGTCAGCGTGTCGTCGGGTGACCGAGGTCGCCAATGCGGAACGCCGGCCGAAGGCACGCACTGTCCAACTGAAAAGCGTCGCCACCAGCTTGCTGGATTGCGGCGACGAGCCAGTGCGGCGCGCGCTTGTGTTCCGGCTCGACGTCGACGAGAACAACCTTGTTCGGCCGCGGCCCAAGGATCGCCGGGATCGTCCGCAGGAGCTTCGCACTGTCGAACGTGGCACGACCGAGGCGGTATTCCGCCTCGCTGGGGCCCTTGGCAAGGAGCAGCGATTGCCCGTCGCGGCAAATACGAGCCGCGTCGGCGCGAAGTTCAACCCCGGCGGACGGTCGTTCGCATGCCGCGACGGCGGCGGCGGTGGCTACGGCGACTGCCCAAATGGTAGCTCGCATCCCGACTCTCCTCGCTGGCGTTCCCGCACAAGATACGCGACTCGGTCGCGCGCGCGCCGGTCGGCCGCTGAAGCTTCGATGACGATTTCGTTACGGCCGGCCGCCGAAGGAGATGATGTTGCCATCCGGATCTTCGACGTAGAAGTCCTTCGTCCCCCACTCCGTCGCTTGAAGCGGCCTGAAGATCGTCACGCCTGTTGCGACACACAGCTCGTAGAACGCTTCGATTCCGTCGACGCCGGCCGCCGCGTCGAGGTGTTCGTGTTCGCGCCGGGACTGTCGGTAGGCGGCGTCCTTGGGCGCCTCTTTCAGATGAAGCTCCAAACCGTCCCGCTCTCCGATCGCGTAGAACCCCTCCCACGGGGTGCCGAACGTGAAGCCGAGCTGTCTCGTAGTAGCGCATCGAGCGCGCGAGGTCGTCGACGAGCAGTTGTGGAGCGAGCGACGTCAGTCGCGGTTTGGCCTTCACTTCGGGCATTTCTGATTCCCTCCTAACGCGCGCTTGGCGAAGCGCCGTCTAAGTGCGGTCGCGCCAATCCGGATGCGTGCGGTTGTACGCCGCGACGAAGGCCGACGTCCCGGCGCCGTCGGGAAGACCGCGCAGCGTCTCGAGAATCCCCGTGACGTCGATCGTGAACGATTCCGTGAACGACTCGCCGCTCTCGTCACTCTCGATCGCGCTTCGCCGGGGAGCTTCGATCTCGTTCATGCTCTGCATGGCCGCACGGATATCCACGCCCGCGCGCGTCGAGTGGGCGATGAGATCGGCCATCATCGTCTCGACGTCTCGCCGCTGGTCCGGCGACAGTTCCTCTTCATTCATACGCGAGCGGCCCTCCTTGGCGATCGTCAGCGTCGCCACCGCCGATCCGGCCCGATGCCGGTCAGGAGTACGAAATTGGCCATCGCGTTCCCAAGAAACCAGACCCTGGCTCCGGCTCGTCTCATGACGCTTGACAGTTGACCTGTCGGACTCCTACTTATCAACCAATAGAAGTCCTACATATCAGCTCCGCGACCTCCCGCCATGGCCGCTCCGGATCCGCAGAAGAAGAACGAGCTCCTCAAAGGCACGCTCGACATGCTCGTCCTCCAGACGCTGAGTGTGCGGCCGCTCCACGGCTACGGCATCGCGCAGCAGATCGAGGCGCTGTCCGAGGATGCGCTACGCGTCGAGCAAGGTTCGCTCTATCCAGCCCTCGAGCGACTCCAGAAGAAAGGCTGGATCACGTCGCGGTGGGGAGAATCGCCGACCGGGCGTCGCGCGCGCTACTACACGCTCACCGTCGCCGGCCGCCGCCAACTCGGCAACGAGATCAACAGCTTCGACGCGATGCTCGTGGCCATCAACCGCGTGCTGCGGCGCGCCTGAGCCACCGGGGGAGGACACGACATGTCGCTCGTCGATTCGATCCGGTACCGGCTGCGGGTGCTCGCACGGTCGCGCCGGCACGAACGGGAATTGGCCGAGGAGATGGAATTCTTCGTCGGCGCCGAGGCGCGCGAGCGGGAACACGCGGCGCACGGGGCGCTGTCGGCCCAGGCCGCGCGCGACGGGGCACGCCGTCGGTTTGGCAACGCGACGTACTATCGCGAGGAAGCACGCCGCATCTCGGGCCTCGACCTGATCGACACGCTCGCGCAGGACGCGTCGTTCGCCCTCCGCACCTTCGCGCGCGCGCCATTGTTCACAGCCGTCGCCGTCGCGACGCTCGCCATCGGGATCGGCGCGAACACGGCCATCTTCAGCGCCGTCGACACGCTGCTTCTGACGCCGCTTCCATTTCGCGCTCCCGACCGGCTCATGAGCGTCTCGCTCACGATCCCGGCGACCACCGACAGCCGCGCGCGGGACGACCTCGTCTGGTCGTATCCGAAGATCGAGGCGTTCCGCGAGAGTCAGAACGTCTTCAGCGAGCTCACTGCCTGGTTCGGCATCCAGTACACGGTGCGTGTCGGCGACGATGCGCTGCGGATCTTCGGCGAGTTCGTCGACGCACGCTACTTCCCGACACTTGGCGTGGTGCCGGCACTCGGCCGCGCGATGTCCCCGAACGAGGATCGGCTCGGCGGTTCGCCCGTGGCCGTGATTTCCGACGAGTTTTGGCATTCCACGTTCAACGCCGATCCTTCCGTCGTCGGCAAGCCGCTCAATGTCGACGGCACTTCGTTCACGATCATCGGCGTCGCGCCGCCTCGTTTCGCCGGCGTGAGCGGGCAAGCGCGATTCTGGATCCCATTCCTCAGTGGGCCGGCGGCATGGGAGCCCGCGAAATTTCTCGACGGCGGGCGACATACTTTTTTCGTGATTGGCCGCCTCGCGCCGGGCGTGACCGCCGAACGCGCTTCGGCGATCTCGCGGGAGATCGGCCCGCGCATCGACGCACGCTTTCCTGAGCATGGGCCGCGCGCGCGGCATTGGGGTGTCGCCGCGCACACGCTCGACGCGACGCGCATCGACGACAGCGACCGCCGGACCCTCTTCCTCTTGTTCAGCGCCGTGGGACTGGTGCTGCTCGTCGCCTGCGCCAACGTCGCGAACCTGTTTCTCGTCCGGGCCGCGGGCCGGCGTCGCGAGATGGCCGTGCGACTCGCGATCGGCGCTTCGCGCGGCCGCATCGTGCGCCAGCTGCTCGTGGAAAGTGTGTTGCTCGCGTTGGCCGGCGGCGTCGCCAGTCTCATCGTGGCGCGCATCGGTGTCAACGTGATCTCCGCCGCACGGCCGGCGTTGTGGGGAGGGCAGAGCGCGAGCGGCATCGGCACCGTGTTCGTCGACCCGATCCAGCTGAACGTCGCGGCGTTCGCATTCGCCGGCGCGATCGCGATCGCGACAGGCCTCCTGTTCGGGCTCGCACCCGCGATACAGTCGACGCGCCCCGACGTGGCGCAGTCCCTCAAGAACGAAACTGGCGCCGCAATGCGATCGACCGGCCGCCGGCGCGTGTCGATGCGCGACGCGCTCACCGCGTTCGAGATCGCGCTCGCCGTCGTGCTCCTTGCTGGCTCGGGCGTCTTGGTGCGTAGTCTGGTCAACCTCACTGCGGTACATCCGGGGTTCGAGCCGCGCGGCGTGCTAACGATGCGCGTCAATCGCGCGCCGGCGTGGTCGCGAGACTCGATCGCGCGTTTCTACGATGTTGCCCTCGATCGTCTGCGTTCCATACCCGGCGTGGCGCGCGCCGCCATCGCGGACTGTGCGCCGCAGGCCGGTGGTTGCACCGGCGGCGACATCGTGATTCTCGATGGCGAGGTAGGAGCGCAAACAACGGAGGCCGGCGTGCATTGGGTCACTGCCGATTGGAACGAGGTGCTTCGCGTTCCGGTGCTGCGCGGGCGCTCGATCGAACCGGCGGATCGAAAGGGCGCGCCCCTCGTCGCTGTCCTGAGCCAGAGCGCCGCGCACGACTTCTGGCCGGCCGGCGACGCGATCGGCAAACGCGTCGTGCTTGGCAGCGACACGGCGCGTGTCGTCGGCGTCGTCGGCGACGTCCGCTACCACGGCATTCAGATGCCGCCGCGGCCGGAGATCTACATCTCGTACTATCAGTTTCCGATGAGTTATCGGATGATGCTGACCCTGCGCACGAGCGGAGACCCCGCGGGCGTGGCCGAACTGGCGCGTCGTGCGTTGCGCGAGGTGGCACCCGGATTTCCCGTCTACGACGTCGCGACGCTCGAGACACGGATCGGCGGCTCGCTCGCCGATGCGCGATTTCTGGCGCAATTGCTGTCGCTGTTCGCCGTGCTCGCGCTCGTGTTGGCGACGATCGGCGCGTACGGCACGATCTCGTACGCCGTCGCGCAGCGCACGCGCGAGATGGGCATTCGCACCGCTCTGGGCGCGACGCGCCGCGACCTGACCCGCCTCGTCGTGGGGCGGGGAATGCTGCTCGCCGCCGCGGGCGGCGTGTTGGGATTGGTTGGCGCGTCTCTCGCGATGCGCTTGATCCGCGCGCGGCTCTACGGTGTCGAGCCCGCGGACCCCGTCACCCTCGCGGGCATCGTCGTCCTGTTGACGTTGGCGGTGGTGGTCGCGAGCTGGGTGCCGGCGCGGCGCGCAGCCGGGATTCCGGCGATCGAGGCGCTTCGCGGCGGATGAGAGAAGATCCATGAGCGACGACGTCGCCTTCATCCCGGTACGGCGCCGGCGCCTCTCGGAGGAGTTGGCCGAGAGAATTCTCGCGTCGATCGCGGCCGGCCGGCTTCGTCCTGGCGATCGACTGCCGCCGATCAACGAGATGGCCCGCGCATTTCGCGTCGCGCCGGCGACGGTGCGGGAGGCGTTGATGCGCCTCGAGATGCAACGTGTGATCGAGATCCGTCACGGCGCAGGTGTCTTCGTCGTCGCCAGCGCGGCCTGACTCGGCGCTCGATTCCGGCGGCGATGGTCTTCGCAGCAAGCGCGTGCTTGATTCCCGATCAGGAGAGCGCATCATTGACGGACATGAGACACTTGCATCGTCGCCCGGTCATGGGTCGAGCGCTCCTGACTCTCGCCATTTCCATCGCGGCGCCGTCGATGGGAGCGGCGCAACTGCCCGCGGTCGTCTGGGCCACCGACACGACGGCGCCATGCGTTGGGATCACCGTTTCCATCAACGCCGACGCGGCGAGGATGCAGGCGCTCGTCGGTCCGCGGTGGCGAGTCGTTCCGTCGAAAGACGGCATGGCAGCCGCGTCGTTGTTCATCACGAGATGTCCGACGAGCACCATTGGGAGTCGGCGCATCGGCAGCGCGACGATCGCCGCCGTCATTCTCGCTGTCGAGTCGCAAGAGCCGATGCCCCCGGAGGCGCGCGCGCGCCTGTCGTGCCGTTGGTGTTCGGCGATTCGGGGGCACCGGTCCCCGAGTTGTTTCGTTCACACGCCTTCGCCGTACGTTCCGCGTCGGTCACGCTCGGCGTCGACTCCGTCGCGTCACCGCGTCGCGTGACTTTCGCTGTCGCGACGAAGGCGGGGCGCATCGACGGGTCGGCCACGCCGTCCGACAGCTCGACAGCCCGATCGCTCGACAGCCGGCTGTCCGGCACCGACCCGACTCGCGCATCGGAGTTCAGCGGGCCGGAATGGATGCGTCGTTCGCAGGCGTCGGCGAATGTGCGCGCGACGGGAACCACGCTCTTCTCCGAGCTCGGCGTCACGTTGATGCCGACCACCGCGCTCTACGACGCGGGGTTCGGTTGGCGGTTTGCGTTCCAGCTCAAATAAAACTCTGCAGGTGGCGCGGGTATGGCGGTGACGCTTGACGGCTTGTCAGCTTGTCAGCTTGACGGCTGTCGAGCTGTCGAGCTGTCGAGCTGTCGAGCTGTCGAGCTGTCCAGCCGTCAGACTGTCCTGAAGGGCCGCCGCTAGCCGACGTAGGTGTAGGTAAAGCCTTTCTCCTGCGCCCGATTTGTGACGATCACGCCCGCGGCGACGACGCGCGCTGTCGGCGTCACGAGATTCGCTCGCAGGTCGGCCTCGACGTCGGCGGCGTTGAGGCCGGCCTCGCCCGCGACCGTGCGCGCGATGCGTCCCGTCGCCAAGCCGCAGACCGTGACGATCACGCCGCGCTTGGCGAGATCGACGGCTGTGTTGGTGTGCGGATTCCTCACCGCGGGCACGCCGCCGTCGTTCACCTTCTGCGACTCGCCGAGCTTGTACTTGGCCCACATGGCGTCGTTGAAGCCGAACGCGGTCGCGAGATGGCGGACGGAGACGATCGCGTTGATGTCCGCATCCTTGAGTTGGTAGATCGGGCCCGTGTTCGCGGCGAGAAAGTTGCGCGCGAACGTCCAGCCCGTCGGCCCGTTCTCGACGCTCGTGCAATCGTAGATGTTCTTGTGCTGGCCGGTGAGGTCGTCGAGCCACGCGTCAGCCGGATGCGTCGGTCCACGCGACGGAGACGATTGCGCGGCTGACGTCGACGGAACCGCGGCGACGCCGATGAGAGCGCCGGCCGACGCCGCCAGGCGGGCGAGGAAAGAGCGCCGAACGACAGTGGCCTGCTTTGGAGTGGTCATCTCATTTGTGGTGAGGGATGGCCTTCATTTCACTCGAGTGTAGGTCAGTTCGAGGTCGGACTCCCACGTTGCGCCGTCTCTCGACATCTCTCCGGCGCCGTGGATCGAGTTGCCGTCGGCGGACACCGTGAGCGCGTAGCGTTGCGAGAAGTCGTGCGCGCTGCGCGACCACCGTAGGCCGTTGTCCAGCATCGCGATCTCGTAGCGCCGAGAGACCGACCGTTCGTCGAAATAGAGCATGGTGAGCACGTCGATCTCGTCATCGCTGCCGATGATCGCGATCCCGCTCGGAATGCCGGGCTCGTCGATCTCCGTGCGCATGAGCAGGAACGCTCCTCCTTGGTGCCATTGGAACGACGCGCGTCCGTGAAGCGTGACGCCGGGCATCATCGGGTGAGCGCCCACGCTCGTCCATGCGCCGATGAATGGCGCCAATGCGGCGAGGCGTGGGTTCGGAATCATCGCCTCTGCGGCGAGCTCTGGCATGGTTTCGCGATCGAGAGAAGGATGGCCGGGCTGCAAGCGAGCAAATAGGAAGCGCGACAGGAGGTCGCGCAACAGCTGGCCCGCACATTCAACAAAATGGTTGACAATCGAGCCTCAGCCCATATATTCAACCACATGGTTGAACAAACTCAGCAGCGACTCGACCTCGTCTTCCGCGCGCTCGGCGACCACACAAGGCGCGCCATGCTCGAGCGGCTGGCCAGGGGCGAGCAGACCGTGGGCGAGCTGGCCGCGCCGCACCGGATGTCGCTGGCCGCGGCGTCGAAGCACATCCAGACCCTCGAGCGGGCCGGCCTCGTGAAACGCACCGTGCGCGGACGCATCCACTACTGCCGGATCGACCCGCGGCCGCTCGAGCGGGCCGACGACTGGCTCCGCGGCTACGAACGCCTCTGGGATACGCGCCTCGAGCGGCTCGCCGAGCTGCTCCGTCATCCCGACAACAACCCTTCAGACACCGAGTGAGGACCGCCATGCCGACAACCGCCACGACCCAGACCTCCACCGATCGCATCGAGAAGCAAGTGACCTACGACGTACCGCGCTCCCGCGTGTGGCGCGCGCTCACCGACGTCAGCCAGTTCAACAAATGGTTCGGCGTAACGCTCACGTCGCCCTTCGCCACCGGCGCCGAGGTCAGCGGCAAGTTTTCGCACCCCAAGTACGAGCAGTTCACGATGACGATCTGGATCGAGACGATGGAGCCGGAGCGGGTCTTCGCGTTCCGCTGGCATCCGTACGCGATCGAAGAGGGCGTCGACTACGCCGCCGAGCCGACGACGCTGGTGACGTTCACGCTCGAGGAGGTCGCCGGCGGCACGCGCCTCACGATCGTCGAGTCGGGCTTCGACGCGATTCCCGAATCGCGCCGCGCGAAGGCGTTCAGCATGAACAGCAACGGCTGGAATAGCCAGATCGAGAACATCCGGAAGTTCCTCACCGCTTGATTCGCAGTCCTATCTCCTGGCCGCGCGTCCGCCCACGCCGTGGCGGACCGCGGTCAGGGGCGCCTCACGCGGAAGAACCAGCCGGTGGGGCGACGAACATGATCTCAAACACGGGCGACAGGTGTATGATCTGGCGCACGAGGCGGCGCGAGGTCTTGCTGATCCAGAACGTCACCGGAAGGCCGCCGACGTCGGCTTCGACACGCCACGTGTCCCCGTGACCCTCGACGACCTCTGAACCGGCGACCGTCGCGGTCAGAACGTGCGAGCCCTCTCGTCCGAAAGTGGGAACGACGACTCCATATCCTTCGGCGAGCGGACAGCGCGCGCAGGATCAGGTCGAAGCTCGCGCTGCTGTACCACCCCGCGGGGTGCGGTGAGTCGATGGCTCGCGCGGGACTGTCGGGATCTTCGACGACGCCGACGACGCGACTCGTCTGCCAATCGAGGCGCTCCACGCCGCGATCGGAGTGCGACCGCACGCTCCGCGGTTGGAGCGTCGCGAGCGATTGGACGAGCGTGTCCGCGCCGCTGCCCAACGCGGCGTCCGTCGTCCGGCGGATTCGGCGCAGCATCGTCTCGCCGTCGACACGGACCGTGTCGAGCCGGTCGATGAGAAAGCCGGTTCGCTCCGGGCGGCCGAGTCGGACGACGTAGACTTCGAGCGAATCGGCCGCGAGACGAAGACGATGGCCGTCCGGCTGCGGTGCCGCCGGCGTTTGCGCGAGGGCGCTCGTCGCGGTGACGACGAGAGCGATCGCGGAGAAAAAGCGCACGCGATGCATCCTTGATCCGGTTGTTTTCGGACGTTGCAATCGGGACCGGGGTGCGTCAAGGCGAGCAGGCGTCGTCGGGCGCCGGGGACTTCGCGGCGGTGCCGAAGGTGATCAGGGTCGCGACAATGACAATGCCGGCCGAACGTACGGATCGTGACATGGTGCCTCCTCGCGAATTGGCGCCGATTGGTGTGGGGTGGCGGCGGCCAAGGTGGACAGCGGTGTTGAGGCGTGCCGGCATCGGCTCGTCGAACCATCCCAACCATGGCGTTCGCCGGGGGAACGTGGCAAGCCCCCGATGCTTCGGCCAGACAGCTCGGCCGCACCGTCGCCAGCTCGCTCTTGACAAACGCGCGCGACGGATAGACAGTCTTACCATCACAGACAGACAGTCTATCCATGGCCGAGAAGTCGCAGGATCTGGTGCCGGGCACCCTCGAAATGCTGATCCTCCGCACGCTGAGTCTCGGGCGGATGCACGGCTACGGCATCGTCCAGCACATCGAGCGCACGTCCGCCGACGTGATCCGGGTGGAAAAAGGATCCTTGTACCCGGCCCTCGAACGCCTCCTCCGCGCCGGTCACGTGACCGCAAAGTGGGACGTATCGCCGACGGGCCGACGCGCGCGCTACTACACGATCACCGCCACCGGCCGCCGCTCGCTCGGACTCGAGGTCTCCGACTTCGAGTCGATGTACGCCGCCATCTCCCGCGTCCTCAAAACGACCTGAGGTTCCTCCCCCGTGTCTTTCATCGATGCCCTTCGCCACCGAATCCGGACCGCTCTCCGCACCGAACAGGCGGACCGCGAGCGCGCCGAGGAATACGCGGTCCATCAGAGCCTCGCGCAGGAACAGCGGACGCACGATGGTGCCTCATCCGACGACGCCCGCTTCGCGGCGCGGCGCGAGTTCGGCAACCCGACCTATCTCAAGGAAGAAGCGCGCTGGATGGGAATGACGCGCTGGCTCGACGTGACGCGGCAGGACCTCGGCTACGCCGCGCGCGCGCTCCGTCGCTCGCCCGTCTTCACTCTTGTCGCGATCGCATCGCTCGGACTCGGCATCGGCGCGAACGCGGCGATCTTCGGAATGGTCCATTCGCTGCTGCTCGCGAAATTGCCCGTCGACAAGCCCGACGCGCTGCGTCTCGTGATCCATTCGCCGACCGATCCGATGCGCGCATTCTTCGCATCCGGCGAGGTCCGGGCGCTGACGGCCGACCGGCAGTTCGATCTCGCGACGTTCCACACGACCGTCGCGGCCAACGGCGAGATCAACGGCGTGCGCGTCAGCGGTGTGAACATCAACGCCGTGGATGGCGCGTTCTTCCGCGTCGCCGGGGTGCGCATGTCGGCCGGCCGTCCGATCTCCGCGGCCGACGTCGCGACCGCCGCCCAGGTCGCAGTGCTCTCGAGCCGCTCGGCGAACGCGCGCTACGGCGGCGCCCGTGCCGCACTCGACAAGGTCATCAAACTCAACGACGTGCTCTTCACGATCGTCGGTGTGAGCGGCGACGGATACGACGGCCTGTCGCTCGGCGGCGACTACGAGATGGCGGTGCCGACGACCGCTGTGCCGGCGATGCAGCACCGTCCCGCCGACGAGCAACGTCCGGATCTGTTTCTCATCGCGCGACCGGGCGCCGACTCGTCGCGGCTCCAGTCCGCGCTCGATGCGCGTTTCGCCCGCTGCTGTGCGTCGGGCGCGCTCGCTCTGCGCGGCACTCGTCGGGGAGCGGAGGTCCAACGCATCGGATTCCTCGACATCAGCAGCGGCATCACCGAAGGGAGAAAGATCGACGTTCGCCGACAGTATGCGAGCGTACTGCTCGCGCTGATGGGTGGCGTGGCAGTCCTCTTGTTGATCGCGTGCACCAACGTCGGCAACCTGCTGATGGCGCGCGCGGCGGCGCGGGCGCGCGAGATGGCGGTTCGCCTCTCGCTCGGCGCATCGCGCGGCCGGATCGTCCGACAGCTACTCGCCGAGTCGCTCTTGCTGGCGTTGCTCGGCGGCGCGGCCGGATGTTGTCTTGCGATCTGGGGTTCGGCGGCACTTTCGCGAAACATGCCGGCCGGACTGGGCACACTCGAGCCCTTCGTCGCCACCCGCCCGAGCCTCATGATCTTCGGCTTCACCGCGGCGGTCGCGCTGGCGTGCGGCCTGATCTTCGGCGTGGTGCCGGCCATTCGTGCGACGCGCGGCGACGTCGTCGCCGGCCTTCGCGATCATCACGCGGTAGGCAGGCGCGTGCGCGCACTGGACAAGGGAGTCGTCGCCATTCAGGTCGGCCTCGCGTTGCTGCTGCTGTCATGCGCGGGGTTGTTGAGCGCGACGCTCCGGCATCTCACCGACTCCGTCGGCGGGAGCCATCCCGAAACGCTGCTCGTGGTGCAGCTCGACTCCCGCGATACGCCGCACAGCGACACGCTGCTCCAGGCGACGGTGCCCACGCTTCACGCTCGTTTCGCGGCGATGCCCGGCGTGAAGTCCGTCGCCGAGTCGTTCGTGGTGCCTCTCATATATGGAGGCCTGCCGACGAGAGTCCTCGACGCTCCGGGATTCGAGAACGCATCCGACGATCAGGTCGAGGTCGCGAGCTTCGCCGTCGCGCCGCGCTACTTCGAGACACTCGGAATTCCGCTCGTCGCCGGGCGAGACTTCAACGATCACGATGTGTTGGGCAGTCCGCGCGTTGCCGTGATCAGCGAGCATCTCGCGCGCGATTTCTTTCCCGGTCGGACGCCGCTCGGACAGTCGATCGGTTTTCGCGGTGCCGACGGGCGGGGGCGGGCGAGATCTGACGATTGTCGGAGTCGTCGCCGACGCGAAGCAAAGCGATCTCCGGTCGCCGGCGCCGAATACCGTTTATCTCGGGCGCCGGCAGTGGCCGGACCTGACCGATCGCGCGGTCTTCGCCATTCGCACGAACGTGTCGCCGGCACAGCTCGTGGCGCCGGCGCGCGAGATCATTCTTGGCGAACTGCCGAAGATCCGAATTCGCCATCTGCTTCCGATGACCGATCTGCTCTCGATGACGGTGAGTAGAGAGAGCGCGCTGGCGTCGTTGTCGGTGGCGTTCGGCTTCGTCGCGCTGCTCCTCGCGGCGATCGGACTCTACGGTGTGATGGCGTTCCAGGTCTCGGCGCGCACGCGCGAGATCGGCGTGCGCATGGCGCTCGGCGCGAGGCGAAGTCAGGTGATGCGGATGGTGCTCGGCCAGGCGCTGCTGGTGGTGGCCATCGGCGTCGGCATTGGGATTCCGTTCGCGCTTGCCGGAGCGCGGTCGCTGCGGGCATTGCTGTACGGCATCACGCCCTTCGATCCGGTGCCGCTCGCGTCGGGTGCGGCCGTGCTCGTCGTTGTTGGAGCTCTGGCAGCGCTCATCCCGTCACGCAACGCGGCGCGCGTCGATCCTTTGGTGGCGATCCGGTGCGAATGAACAGCGCTTAGTTGCCGAGGGTGACGCTCGTGCAGGCGTGCCGGTTATGCGGACATGAATCCAATTCGACACGCCGGGCTCGCATTGCTCGCCGCCGCCATTTCGTGCAGCGACGCCACCAGCCCTGCGCATCAGCCCACCGACCTCGAAGCGGCGCGCCAACGGTGGCAGGCGCAGAACCTCCACACGTACGCGTTCACGACTCCAGCGCAGTTGTTTCTGCGCCAACATCCATCCGCTCTACGTTCTCGTGCTGAGCGACACGGTCGCCGGCGTGATCGACCTCCAGACCGGCGAGACGGCCGACCGGCAATTGGGTGAGACGGTCGATGGCCTCTTCACTTTCGTGCAGAACGCGATCGACCATCACGCCCACCTCATTCGCGCGGATTACGACGACGTGAAGGGGTTCCCGATCGAGATCGACTATGACGGAGACGCGCAGGTCGCCGACGACGAGATCTTCTATCGCGTCAGCGACGTTCACCCGGTTACGCCTCCATCGGCCCCCGTCATTGCTTTCTCAACGACGTTGCGGTGACGACGACGACTATTCGCTGCGCAGGCGCTTGACGTGGCGAATCGCGCGACCGGTGACGGCCGCGAGGCCGGCGATGAGCACGGCCGCGACGAGAAGCGTGTGAAATTCCGGTGCCCAGCGAGAAAATACGACGGGTGCACTCAGCGCTAGGAGCACGACCGCGGTGCCGACGACGATCAAATCGCGTCCGCTTCGCTCGTTCACGGAATACCACGCGCTCTCATCGGAGAGCGTCGACGGAAGGCGGACGCCGAACCACTGGTTGGGTGGTACGCGACGACGCATCAGCGGGATGCCGGCGCCGATGAGGACGAGTCCACTGACGAGGAGGGCCGTCAACTGCGGAGACATTCGCGTCCCGAGTGCGGGGATCGACACGTTGGCAGCGTCAGCGATCACCGCGGCGCGCCGCTTCGATCGCCGCGATGTCGATCTTTTTCATCGGCATCATCGCATCGAACGCGCGCTTGGCGGCGGCGGGATCGGGATCGGTGATCGCTTTCGTCAGTGCGATCGGCGTGATCTGCCACGATAGTCCCCATTTGTCCTTGCACCAGCCGCACGCGCTCTCCTGGCCGCCGTTGCCGACGATCGCATTCCAATAGCGATCCGTTTCGGCTTGGTCGGCGGTCGCGACCTGAAACGAGAACGCTTCGCTGTGCTTGAACATCGGCCCGCCGTTGAGGCCGAGGCACGGAATGCCGATCACCGTAAACTGCGACGGTCAACACGTCGCCTTTCTTGCCCGACGGGAAAGTCTCCCGGAGCGCGGTGCACGGCGTCGACGGACGAATCGGGAAAGGTTGCAGCGTAGAACCGCGCCGCATCTTCGGCGTCGCGGTTGTACCAGAGGCAAATCGTGTTCTTTGCTGGCTTGACCATGTCATTTCTCCATCGAGATGAGGCACACGCCTGCTATCTAACGCGTTCGCTCAGCGTTCGACATACGGCGCCGAGCGCCAAGCCGCGACCAGGACGATCGGACGCCTGAGCCACCTCGGCACTCCAATCCGGCGCAACTCACGGAGAATCAGCCTCGACGGGAGCCGCGACCGGCGCGTGAGGGCAGCTCGGCCTAACCAAGAGCGAGCCCACTGCTCCCAGAACCCGCTGCTGACGCCGGGTATGTAGCCACCCGGATCGTCGGCATGATCCAATCGACGAGCAACGTCGATCACCTCGTTTGCCACACGACGCCAGAACTGTGCGTGACGATCGCGGGGCGCGTAGCGGATATGACGGTGCAGGCGCATTGCCGTGGCGCCGTAGACCATGGCGAGCGCGATCACCTGCGGCGGCGATTCTTGAACGAGACGATGGTCGAGAAATAGCGTGTGTCGTCGAACGAGCATAGGTATGTGTCGTTGGTCGACCACCACGACGTTGCGCACCCAGCGACGCACGCGGCGGTCGGCGAGGGGACAGCAAGTCTTCAACGCGCGCCCACCCTCGAGCACGCGCGCCCGCACGGCATCGCCAAGGTGTTTGTCAACGACGCGAACACGAAGCATGAAGCAGTCGTTATCGCGAACGTCCCCTCGCGGCGAGGACGGCGAGATTCTCGCGGCAGCAGCTGCAGGTCGGGATGCCGCGCACCGGTACCAACTGTGATGAGAACCGCCATGCGCGGCACCAGCGGCACACACCGACTGTGACGGCTGCGTCCGATTGCGCCGGCGTCGGGAGTTCGGCGGCGATGCATTCGGTGCAGACGTAGAGGTCGGGTCCGGCGATCAACCGCGCCCCCGCATCGCGATCGCGGCCGCAACTCAGACACTTCACGGGCGGCGCAAAGCGAGGGATGAAGCGCCCGGCTGCGCGGCGCAGCACACTTCTGAGTCGAGGCATGGAACCTCCGAGCGTCAACTGTGAAAATGCTTAGGGATAGCGCTGAAAAACGGAACCTTCGCGTGCACCACGTCGCGACACAAACAAGGAGGCTAGTTAGGGAGCGTCGACGAAACGTGTACCCATTCGCCACGAACGCGGAGGGCTTCGAGACGCGGCCACTGATCCTCGGGGCACGGAATGCTCCACCAGACAAACAAGTACACACCGTCGTCCACGGTTGTTTCGAACGGCTGGCCGTCAAAGCGGGCGCGAATTCGATCGGCGTCACGCGTGACCTCGCCCCACAAGGTGAGAGTGCCAAGGCTGCCATTCGGACCGATTTCTGACCAGCCCGGGCCATTGCCCGAACCGCCCTCGGTCCACTGCCCGTCAACCCGCTCGCAATTGACGCCGTAGAGGTAGCGCCAGCCGTGTGGGCTCGCGTCGAGGAGCACGAAAGCGACGTCGTCGGCCTGGCGCGATGCTACTATATGAACCGCGCCGAGCGGGAAACCAAAAAGCGCGGCTTGTTCTGGAGATCGATGTCCGTCGCGCAGCATAAATACGTGGCCTCCCGCGCCACATGCTACCGTTTTCGCAACACCCACGTCGTCATCGATCGCAGATTCTGCACGACGGTCGTCTTGATCGGGTCGACGAACTCGGCTCCGAGGTCGTTCGTCGCCTGCATCAACATCGCGTCGTCGACCAGGTACCGCTCGGTGCCGTCCGCCATCGCGTACCAGCGATCGTGCAGATGCCGGACGAGACGTTCGGCGCCGATCGTGGACGCGAGCCGGCAGAAGAAAAGCCCTCCCGGCTTGAGCGTCCGCCAGCAGCCGTGCAGCATCGCGCGGAAGTGATCGTCGTCTCGCGCGAAGTGCAGGACGGTGTTGATGATGACGACGTCGGCGAAGAGATCCGGGAACGAGTGTGCTTCGACGGATTCGACGCGGAAGTTGCCAGCCGGCAGGTGCGGCGCGAGGCGGCGCACGGCGTCGATCGCCTGCGGATCGGGATCGACGCCGAAGACCTCGTACCCTTCGCGGAGCAGGTACACGATGTTCCGGCCGGTGCCGCAGCCGGCGTCGAAGATCGTCATCCCCTTCGAGACATTGCCCGCGCAGAAGCTGATCGAAGAGGTAGATGTCGATGGCGCCAAACTGTTCCTGGAGAGTGGGCATGCGGGCGCTCATGGTAGCGGGAACCGGGATGCCGGCTAACGGTGCGATCCCCGACCGCCGAATCGCAAGGCTATGACGTGGGAAGGAGCTTCAGCACGTCACGGTGATTCATCTTCCGAGCCCACGCCGCTGGAGTGGCCCACGCAGGGGCGCCTGCTTCGACAGGATCAGCCCCGCGCGCCAAGAGCAACTTCACGAAGTGCGCTTTGCCCCAGCGACATGCCCAACCAAGCGGAGTGCTTTCCAGCAGATCATCGCGAATATCCGTCCGCGCGCCGCGATCGAGCAGCATCTCGGCGAATGGCACATGCTCGGGCCCACCTCGCGCCATCACGGTGTGGAGGATGGTCGGGCCGCCACCGGTCGCGTTTGGATCGGCACGGTCGAGCAGCAGCCGGAAGCACGCGAACCCGCGATCGATGCCGGCGTCGCAGGTGAACGCCTGCCAGAGCGACCATCCCCAACGCGTGTCCTCGCGCGGCCAGCCGATGCGGCCGAGAGCCATCGCCACGATCTCAGCGTCGCCGCCGCCCGATGCGGTCCACAGGAGATCCTCGGCGACCGTACTGCCTGGGGT
The DNA here is from genome assembly GCA_963789315.1 of uncultured Gemmatimonadaceae bacterium. Lineage (GTDB taxonomy): Bacteria > Gemmatimonadota > Gemmatimonadetes > Gemmatimonadales > Gemmatimonadaceae > JAQBQB01. The sequence continues at coordinate 82,075 of CAWBKI010000018.1, forward strand.
GACCGCGTCCGCGCGAAGGCGTCCCGCGTCTTCGTCCGCGAGCAGCTGTCGCGCCGCCTCGGTCTGACACGCGAAGCCGGCGGAGATCGCGTCGAGACGCCCGCCGTGGGATTCGAGGAGCTCGACGAAGTCCCATGCCTTCCGTGAATACGCGAGAAAGAGCGGCGAGCCGGCCGTGAACACGCTCGCGTTGGGGTCGGCGCCTTTCGCCAGCAGCAGCTCGGCGATTCTCCGGTTGCGGCGTTCGACACAGAGGTACAGCGGTTCTCCAGCCGAGAAAACGATCTCGTCCATTCCCCCCACGCGCTCCCGCTCGTTCGGATCCAGACCGAGATCGAGCAGGCGCGACACCTCGTCCGCGCGGTTCTGTAGGACGGCGATCGACAGTGGACCGCGGCCGCCACCAAAACCGGTGGCGTTGTCGGCCGAAGGTTTCGTGACGACGTCAGCGCTCTTTGAGACTTTAGGCCGGCGTGCTTCCTCCTCGCGGATGATCGCGGCGATGTCGTCGTACTGATGCTCGATGGCGAGCGTGAGCGCAGATGTTGCCTCGCGATGCGGATAGACGCCCTTTCGCGCGTCGGCGCCGTGCCGCATGAGGAGCCGCGTCATCTCCGGGGAGCGCGCCACCACGGCGAAGTGAATCGCGCGATGCTCGTCGCCTCCCATATCCATGTTGACCAATTCGGGGCGACGCTGGAGCATCGCCTCGACGCCGGTCAGGTCTCGAGCCTTTACGGAGTCAACCAGGCGCTTCGCGGTGACGCCGTCGACGAACGCCTTGAGTTTCGGCCAGCTCGCGAATCCGTACGCACGCGCGATGACGAGCTGGGCGTCGTGCAATGCGAATGTGTTAACGTCCGCGTTGCGATAGTGGGCGTGGACCTCGGTGGTCGTGGCTGCCTCGCCGGCGCGAAAGGCATCCAGCAACTCTTTCGCTTGCCGCTTGAGTTGGGCGAGGTCCGTGTGCTCGCGGAAGGCGCGAGTGGGCAGAGAGTCGTTCACGATGAGCTCCTTTCCTGGCTGATTATGTCAGCCCGTTGGCCCGGTGTCCGCTCGTTCGGGCAGAAAAGAGTTCACCAACGCGATGTAAAACCTGGCGCTACATAGGGAGGACACGGTCCTTTCCGCGGACACGGAGGCGCCCCAACGCGCCACCGGAAGCTTATTCGCAGAACCCTCGAGATGCCACTCGAAGAACGGGTCCACCGATTCGTGGCGCCGAGACGGGTTGAATGCCGCGCCTGTCACCTTCAGCGTTCTTTAGGCAGGCCGGGCGTAGAGCTCGACGTAGCCGCACCCGGAACATCGATAGGCCGCAATGGGAATCTGATCGTCCTCATCCCACTTGATCCCACCGACGAACCGGCGAGGCTCGGGATCCCCTCGGGACCAGCGCGACTGAACAACTATCCCGTGCGCGGCGTCCGGTATGTGGCCGCGTTCCATGGCTGCACCGCACTTCGGGCAAACGGGACTCATGTCGTCCATTCGATGCTCCTCGCGATGGAGGTCCACTCGTGTTTTGCGTCTCGCGAACCCTACCAGCGAGTCTATTTCACCTTCGGCCCAACCCGGTCCTCGCCCCCTTGATGAAGCACGAGCCCCGTCACCACCCCGCTCGCGTTTCGCGTGAAGGTGATCTGCGCGTCGATCTCCCTGAAAAAGAAATCCGTCGCGCTCTCAGGCCATAGTCGCGCTTCCGGCTGTCCGCTGGGCGTGAGATACAAGGCGCCGTCGCGTACGTGCACGTCGAGCAGCACGCCGACTCCCGCGAAGGCCGGGGACAAGTTGTACTTGCCGGCGTACGCGGAGAGCGTGCTGACGGGCAGGTCGATGGCAACGCGAGCTTTGTGCGGCGGAGCAGATGAGGGCGGAACGAGGCCTAGTTGGCGCATGTAAGAGGCGAGCTGCGCGTAGTGTTCGGCCAGGTCCGTCGTGAACGCAAGCAGCACGCGTGCCGGCAAGACCGTTCTGCCGGAATCGGATTGCATTGTCGCCACCTCGCCGATGCGCGCGTCATTGAGCTGGGCGATGGCGGCGGTGCAGAAGACGATCGACGCGCGGAGCCGCGCAACGAGCGTATCCTTCGGCCACTTCGCTCGCACCGAATCGCTGATGCGCCATTCCGCCGCCGCTCGTGGATCGGGTCTGCCGAGTGCTGAACACAGGCCGAAATTGGCATCCTCGAGGTGTTGCGCGATGTAGCCAACCGTTTGCTGGGCCGGCGTCGGGCTAAAGCCGTATTTCGCGGCCGGGATGGAGTCGAGCGCGGCGACGAGGAGGCGGCCATAGTGTTCGGCGAAGTACGCGAACGACGCGCGGATGTTGTTGGGCTCTCGATCGGATGGCGATTGTTGGGCGAAAAGAACGGCCGGAAACAGCGCGCCCACGACGATCGACCGGATGCGGACCATAGGATGCTCGGGGTGGCTAGGTCGCCTCTTCAACACTGTCAGGCTTTCTGCGTTCCAGTGCGCTCGGCCTGTCGCCAGCCGCCGTTGTCGACGGAGTGACTAGTCGAGCGCCCGTCGAAAGAACGCGGGAATGTCGATCTCGCATGCCTCAGTAGCCCCGGGCGGCGACCACGCGATCCTGTCGCCCAGCACTTCGACTCGAGAGTCGGCGGGAGTCGATCGCTCGAACACGCGCGTTTCGGCATCGACGATCCAATATTCCGGAGTCCTCTCCTCACGGAACAGTGTGCGCTTGGTGACGCGGTCCGCTCGCCTCGTCGACGGCGAGAGTACCTCCGCGGCGAGGATCGGGTGGGGTGCATCAGACCAGTTTCTCGCTCGCCGCCCGCCCACGATCGGGAGCACGAATACGTCGGGCTGAACGCCACGCCGGTCGGAGAAGACGACGTCCGCCGGTGAAATGACGACTTCGCCGACGGGATTCCGCTCGAGGAAATCGCGTAAGCTGGTCGCGAGCAGGAAGACGAGCCGTTGATGGTCCAACGATGGCGCCGCCGTCACGAGCAACTCGCCGTCGATGACCTCGTACCGATTGCCGTCGTCGGGAAGGGCGTGGACGTCGTCCACCGTCCAGATCCTCGCCGTGGCCATGTGCGCCATCCGCTCCTCTCGCATGGCCGAGCCTACGCTCGCCGGACGCGCCGAGTCAAGGCCTTGGCACGTCGTTACGGCGCGCATCGGCATCGTGGGGCCGGACACGCGCCGAGCCGCCCGAGGTCTTCCGCGCGACCAGTGCAATACTGGCGATACAGCCGGCCAGTATTGCCTCGGCTCGCGCTCCAGACCCCGGGCCGTCTCGTCGCTGCCTCCGTGTCCGCGCGCGCACCGTGAGCGCGACACACGTCGCCGCGCGCAGGCAGTCTGCCCTTTCGCCGATTCGAGTGAGCGAGCGCTCCGAGCCCCTAGTCCGACTAGGGCGTCGCTTCACCGCCCAGCAAGAACTTGCGCATTTCTCGAACGACCAGTGCTTCGTCCACGATGAACACGTAATGGTTCGTGTTCGGTAGCTCGACGACGCGCGAGCCCTTCACCTCGGAGCGGAAGCGCTGGATCGCCCCTTCGTTCCACTTCGACAGCGCGTCGATGCTGCGGTCGAACTCCTCTTGCTCGGCGGAGTTCAACGCCGAGTAGTAGGGCATGCGGAACTGCGCCGAGATGTCGTTGAAAATGCCGAGCGCCGGCGCTTGGATGCGGCCGTACGCGGCCGGCTGGAGGCCCGCGAGCAGCTTGCCCGAAATCTCGGGCGGCGTGACCGGTCCGAGAATTTTGCCCGACGCATCCCTACGGATCATGTTGCAGATGGCGGCGAGCGGCTTTCGGAACCCGTCGTCGCGGGCCGACGCCGCAGCAAGACGCTGCACCGATTCCAGATCCGTTGCCGCGAGCTCCGGACTTCCCGGCGGCTGAGGGAGCTTTGCCCACCCGCCGGATCCGATGTCGAGCGCATCCAGGTAGACGAGCTTCTTGACGCGATCCGGGTAGATGGCGGCGAGCTTGCTCAGCTCCGTTCCGGCGATCGAGTGCCCGACGAATACAGCCTGGCGAACGCCGAGTTTGTCGAGGACCGCGATGTCGTCGCGCGCTCTCGTGTCGAGGTCATACCCCTGAGCGGGCTGGCTCGAGCGCCCGAAGCCCCGGCGCGTGATGCCTATGACGCGGAACCGATCAGTGAACTGGTAAGCGAATTCATCGTAAACGTGGGCGTTGTCCCCTGAGCCCGTGAGCAACACCATGGTATCCCCGGCGCCGCTCCAATCGAGCACCTCCAATCGGACATCGGGGGCGACGGTGACGAACATCGTTTTGTGCGGCGAGGTATCGAAGCAGCTGACGTCGTTCGCCGCCGCGACGGGTACGCCCGCACTCGTTGAGCCAACTCGTGTCGCTACGGCGTTCAGCGTGTAGCGGCCGAGTCCCGCACCGGCGACAAGCCCGATCAGAACGCTCGGAGTGATCAGCCAAACTCTCGCCTTTCCCACGAGCAAGCTCCGCGTTTCCCGAGCCGAAACTGAGGGGCACGGTGCATGCCGACACGCGCCGAGCCGCCCGAGGTCTTCCGCGCTCGGCCTCACACGCGCCGAGCCGCCCGGGGTCGTTCCGCGCGACCAGTGCAATGCTGCCGACACAGCCCGGCAGCATTGCCTCGGCTCGCGCTCCAGACCCCGGGCCGTCTCGGCGCTGCCTCCGTGTGTGTGCGGGACTGCGTGTCGGGCTCGATAGCGCTTCATCGTGCGCGCTTGGGCTGAAGCGCGACGCAGATCGGCGCGCGCACTCAGTTTGTCGTTTCGCCGATTCGCGTGAGCGAGCGGGTGGGGCTGTCCGGAGCGGAGCCGGGCACTATTGCCGGGCAGTGTCGGCATAGTGCACTGGTCCGCGGAGGACAGCCCCACCCCGAGCCTCGAATGACCGCGATTCACGCCGATTGGCGTTTAATGCTCGGCGAGCAAAGGCTCGCCGAGTCCAGTTTCTCTCTCGCGCGGACTTGTCGCCTCTCGTAGCCTACGCTGGAGGAAAATCATGAAGCTCGCCGCCCGTTCGACCGGCGCTCATCCTTGGCGCCGCGCGCACAACCTGCTTGCCGTCGCGGCGACCCTCATCGCCACGCCGGCTTTGTCCGCGCAGGTGGTGTTTCATGTGACCTTGGGCCAAGCCTCGGCGACGTCGGTCTCCGGCAGGCTGCTGATCTTCGCCAAGCGACTCGGTCCCGGCGACAAGAGGCCCGTCGCACGGGTCGACATGGACCAGATCGATACGCACGCGACGGCCATCGCCGCGCAGGAAGTCGCGCACCTCGAGCCCGGCGCCACGGTGGATCTCGACGCCGACGTCTCGGCGTTCCCGACGCCGTTCTCGCAACTCAAACCCGGCCGCTACGCCGTGCAGGCGGTGCTCGATCGCGACCATAGCTACAACTACACTGGACGCGGACCTGGCGATCTCGTGAGCGGGGTGGTGGAGATGGACCTCCCCGGCGGCGCAACGCAGACAGTGACGCTTGCGACCGTCGTCCCTGAAAGCGATCCCGTTCAGCCGCTATCCAACGTGCCGGCGGCAATGAGGGAGGTCTATCCGGCAGCCAAAGCCGACATCCACTCGATCAACTTCGTCAGTCCGGCACTCAGCCGCTTCTGGGGTCGGCCGGTCGTGCTGCGCGGTTGGGTTATGACTCCGCCGGACTATGCCGCCCATCCTACCCAGCGCTATCCGACGGTCTACTACACGCAGGGCTTCGGCGGCTCGTTGCGCTCCCTCCACGACATCGCCGTCGCACGGTGGGATGAGATGAATACGGACAAGGCGCCGCCGATGATCTGGGTGGGAATCGATCAGTCGAGCCCCACCGGCACGAGCGAGTTCGTCGAGAGCGTCAACAACGGCCCGTGGGGCCAGGCGCTGACGGCCGAGCTGATTCCAGATCTGGAAAGGCAATACCGCATGGACGCCAAGCCCTCGGGCCGCTTCCTGACCGGACACTCTTCCGGCGGCTGGGCGGCGCTGTGGCTGCAGGTGAATTATCCCAAACTGTTCGGCGGCGCCTGGCCCACCTCGCCCGACCCCAGCGATTTCCACGACTTCTTGGGGCTAGACCTCTACGCCCCCGGCGCCAACGTCTATCGCAAGCCCGATGGCACGCCGTGGCCGCTGGCGCGCGACAAGGGGGAAATGCTGGTCTCCATCGAGGACTTCACGCGCCGGGAAGTCGTGGTCGGGGCGTATGGCGGCCAGATCGCCTCATTCGATTGGGTCTTCTCCCCGCGCGGCGCCGACGGACTCCCGATGCCCATGTTCGACCGCACGACAGGCGCCGTCGACTCGGCCGTGATCGGCTATTGGAAGGAGCACTACGACGTGGCCGAGCGACTCCGCCGCCACTGGCCGGAGCTCAGGCGTGATCTCGACGGCAAGATCCACCTGACCGTGGGCTCGGCCGACACGTTCTATCTCGACGGTTCGGCGCATCGGCTCGAAGCGACGATGAAGGAGCTCGGAGCGAGGACCGACTTTCGCTACGTCGAAGGGCGCGGCCATTTCGACCTCTACGCCGTGGGCGACGACCCCTGGGGCTTGTACAAGGCCATCGCCCGGGAGATGTACGCGCTCTCCGGCCGGGTCCGTCTATCAAATAGTTCTAACGCGTTACCTCCAACGATTCGTTAGGCCCAGCGGCGCTGACATTCTCACGGGACGGCCGACGACGCGCAACCGGCGCCCGAGCAGGTGAGCGCTACGTACACTTCGCCGCGGATCAGCCACCGGCTGCCGCGCTTGACCCACTGCGCGGCGTAGCGCCCGCCGATCAGTGCCGGGCCATCCGCTCGGCCGAGGTGCCCGACCCACGTCCCTTCCTCGTACGCGAGCGGCCAGCGCGCGCTCACGATCACGCTCACCGGCTCCCGCTGGTATATGAGCTCCTCCCCGCGCGCCACCGCCCCCGAGTCGGGGTTGAAGAGGCGCTTGTAGGCATCCCGGCCCATGACCAGCGCGCCGAGCCCGCGGCGGATCTCGACGTCTTCGGTCCAGAAGCCGGCAACGACCGCGGTATCCAGCGCCGCGATCGCGCGGTTTTGCTGCAGCACGCGCGTCACGCACGGCTCGGGTCTCCGAGCTTGCCGGGCTCGCCTGGTCGGCCAGCGGCGGCGCCGGGCGTCCCGCCGAGGTGCACGCGGCGAGCGCGCTGCTCAGGGCAACGAAGTGCAGCGCAGGCCAGTGTGTCGTGCGACGGAGAATGTTTCGCAATGCCGCTCTCTTGATCGGGTCTATGTTGCGGCCCAACGCCCGCAATTCTGCTGCGGCGCGAATACAACAATGCGGCTGGCGAATGGCGACCGGCTCAATGCGAAGACGGCCGTACGAGATTCTCCAGCTTGTTGATGTCTCTGATTGTTGCGAGCTCCTCACCAGTGAGTCCGGTCTGTTGCAGGATGCCAATGATGAACTCGGTTTTCCCAGCGATGTAGCTGTCGATATCCTCGGGGAATCGCTTGGCGAGCATTTCCTTCAAATCGCCGTATTCAGTGGCGGCCTCGGGATGGGTGCGGAGGTAGTCGCGCAGACCCAATTGGTTCTTCAAGTTGAGGCTGCCCCGATGGCTTGCGTAGAGATGGTGTTTCGGGAATGCCCCTGGTTGCTTGAACGCTTCGCGTCCCGGCACGCCCAGATCGCCGCGGTGGACGTACCCAATCTTGGCCAGGCCTTTCACGACGTGCGGAATATCGCGCCGGGAGGCTACCACGATACAAGCATCAATGACGGGCTTCGCTCGGAGCCCGGGCACGGACGTGCTGCCCACGTGCTCGATGCTCAGTGCTGCGTGCTGCACGGCAGGCCACACGTTGGCGCGAATGCGCTCAAAGGTGCTCTGCCATTCGGGATCATACGCACTGACGACGACCAGGGACATTTTGGCTCAGCGTTATAGAGCGCGTCTAACGCCCGAGTTTATCTGCGAAGGAATCAAGCAAGAGCGCCGTTCGTCAGACAGCCTGGGCTACTGCTTCCCATCGAGAATTTCCCAGATGCGTCGCGGTGGAAGTGTCGACAAGACTGGTGCAAGAACCATCCTGACACTCGAGCGTCGTTAGGTGAATATGTCCACGAAACTGGTGCAAGTACCCTTGTCAGCTTCAGCGTTCGTTAGGCGGTGTTCGTCGCATGGCCCGGCCCGACTCTCACGAGCGAAGCAGCGAGGGCGACACCGCCGATGAGAAGAGGAGGCTTCCTCCGACAGAAGCAGCATCTTCGACGAGAACTGAGTGGCGTAGCGGCTGGGTGAGCGCCCTGGATATGTCAGCGCCAAGTGCGACTCATGGCGAAGTCGGGGAGCCCGATCCCATCCGCAAGAATCAGCGTGCGCCAGAGCTTGCTCGATCGCGAGTAGCGCGACGACGGTCAATGGCCCCGCTGAGCTCGTCGCAGGAGGCACGCCGATCCACATCCCGCCTGCGAGGGACGGCCATGTTCGCCAGTACGGGCGCTGACGCAATCGCTGCACGACAACTGCCGAGGTCGAGCGTTCCCAGTTCACGCTCGCGAACAGAGCGACGTTGACTGCCGCGATGACCAGTGGGTGACGTTGCCGAAGCCACAGGCTCACTCAGTGCATTCTTGCAACCGAGTGAGGCTGCTGCGACCGGGCCCACCCCACTTCGCGAGTAGGCTCGAAACAACTTGAGAGTGTTATACTGCGAAGCTCTTGCAGTATAACACTCACCGCCGTCGTTTTTGGGCCGAGCCTCGCTCCAGGGTGCCACGACCACCGGCCGGCGACCGGGCGCTCGGCAGGACTAGGCCGCCATCGCTACCCGCCGTTTCCGCCGCGGCGCCATGATCGACGCTTCGACGATTATTTCAAGTACGCATCGAGAAACTCGACGATCGTCGCCCACGTCGGCGTGTACGGCTTCGGGTTCTCGACCACACAGCCTTTCGACGAGGTGGATCTCCGCGTGGCTCCGGCGGCGAGCGCGGGGTCGGTCATCATCGACTGCCACACGCCGTGTCCAGCGACGGGCAGGCTGATGAACACCGCGTCGCGGCATGCCTTGTTCAACGCCTGGTAGAACAACTCTCCCTGCGCATGCGGCACCAGCGGATCAGATTCCCCGTGAATGATCATGATCGCGGGATCCGCGCTGCTGATGTACCGGATCGGATTGGCCCGCTCCACCTTCTCGGGACACGTCTGGAGCGCGCAGCCGATGAGCCGCGACTCGGGGGACTCCGGCCCGTCGTGACAGAATGCGCTGAGAGGTGAAGCCCCCGCGGCCGGATCACACGGCTTCAGCGCCCACGTGTCCATCTGCAGAAAGTCCGTTGGCGGATAATAGGCAATGGCGGCTTGCACGGCGCTGGAAACGCCCGTGACGCCAAGATTCCCTTCCAGCTCGGGCGCGTCGCCCGTGACCGCCGCCATCGCCGACGCCCATCCGCCGGAACTCTCGCCGACGACGCCGATACGGTCCGGGTTGAGATTGTACTTTCCCGCGTTCGCACGCAGCCACCGGATAGCGGCTTTGAGATCGTACAACTGGCCCGGGAATGTGGCCTGCGCGCTGGTGCGAATTGCCACTCCGGCGACGGCGTAGCCGCTCTTGTTCAGCACGGCCGCGAGCGCCTGAGCACCGTCGCGACCATTGTTCGCCATCCAGGCGGACCCGTGGCTGAAGATCACGACCGGCGTCGCGCCACGGGAGTTCGGCGGGAGATAGAGATCGAGCAGATGCGCGTCGTGCAACGCGGGGTCGGACGCCGCGTAGGAAATGTCTCGCGCAGTCGGCGACGGCCCCGGTAGCCGCTCGGCGGGCGGCATCGCGCCTCGGCCTGTCGCTTGACCAACCGCTGCGCTGGCACCCGTCATCCCGCTGAGAATGATCAGCGCAGTCGCCACCCCGCGGCGGATATCGCGTCTCATATGTTGTTACCCATAGTCAGTGAATGCCGGCATCAGCCGCGCAAGAAAAGCGACGAGCCCACACCATAGCGGTGTGAGCTCGTCGCCGGTCGCCGCACCGCGGCATCGAGCGGCAAACGCTACTTCGACACCGCCGCCAACCGCTTGATCTCCGACGAGAGCGACTTCACGCGCGACTGATCCTTCGCGCCGCCACGTCGCCGTCCACCTGCTTCGCGAGCTTCGTCAGCGCCGCGCCGCGCGCCGAGCCGGTCTGCTTCTCGGCCGCGTCGAGCGCCTTGGCGATCGCCGTCGTGCGCTCGGCCGCCAGCCCGTTGTCGCGCACGAGCTGGTCGAGATACGACCGCACGACCGGGAACGCCGCCGGCCACACGATCTGCGGCTGGCTCTGCGGATTGTACTCCGTGAACCTCACCAGCTTCGCCGCCGCGATCTCGTTCGCCGAGAGCTTGTCGCTCGGCAGCAGCTCGAGAATGTCGAAGCCGCGCGCGAGCTCGGACGAGTAGATCATACCGTTCCAGTAGTACGCGCCCCACGAGCCGCCGATCGTGTTCCGGAAGCGGCCGCCGCCACCGCCGCCCGCGGGAGTGGCGGCAGGAGTCCGGCGGGACTGCCCGCGGCAGCCACCGTCATTGAATCCGCCGGAGAGTCGATCGGACCGCGGTCGAAGTACGCGATCTCGAACGGATGATCCGGATCCGTGAAGTCGATCACGTCGATCGCCGCCCTGATACCAGCCCTGCACCATGAGGTCGCGCCCCGGCACCGGAATGAGCCCGCCGTTGTGCGAGACGCAGTTCTCCTGCGCGGTCTGCGCCGTCGGAATCTTGAAGTACGCGTGCTGCGTGTTCTTCTTGTCGGCGCTGATCGTGAGGATCGTGTTGCCGCCCATCTCCATCATGCTCGTCGCCTGACACATCGGCGCCGTGCCGCCGCCCCACTCATCGGTGAAGACGACCTTCGAGCCGTCGTTGCTGAACACCGCCGTGTGCCAGAGCGAGAAGTTCGTGTCGGCCAGCGCGTCGAGACGCACCGGCTTTTCAGGATTCGAGATGTCGACGAGGAGCCCGTAGCTCGCGCACGCGCCGGCGAGGAGGTGCATCGCCGGATACGCCGTCACGTCGTGGCAGTTGCGCGGGCCGGTCGGCGGCGGGGCGGGGAGCGTCGTGTCAGTCGGCGTAGCGCCGCGTCCACCACGCCCACCACGATTGCCGCCGCGATTCGCACGAGCCGCGCTCGTCGGCGCCGGCGTCAGGCCCGTGAAGATGCGCGCGCCCGTCACCACCTCGGCCTGCTCCGGATGCTCGAGCGGCACCTTGATGACGTCGAGCCGATAGAGCGAGTTCGTCGCGTCGGCCGGATCGTTGCCGTTCTTGCACCCGGCGAGCTCCGTGTCGGGCCGGGCGCCCTGGTGGCCCGACACATAGATGTAGACGATGTTCTTGTCCTTCGGACTCGGGATGACCGTGTGCGTGTGCGAGCCTTTGCAGGTCTGCACGTTCTTGATCAGCTTCGGCGCGCTCGGGTTCGAGACGTCGAAGATGCGGACGCCGGCCATGTGCGACCTGTGATCGGTCGGTCCTTCACGCCGCCCTTCGCGCAGTCGTTGCGATTGCCGTCGCCCTCGGCGGAGATGAAGAGCAGGTTGCCGACGATCGACGGATCGCCCTGCGACGTGATGCAGGACGACGGACGCGACCAGCTTCGGCTTCGCCGGATTGCTCACGTCCCAGATCGTGAAGCCGGCGAAGTTGCCCTGATAGACGTAGTGGTCGCCGAACGCCAGGTCGGAGTTGATGAACGTCAGGCCCGACGTCGAGTCGAACGCCGCCGGCTTGGGCGAGAACGACACGAGCTTCATGCCGCTCTGCGCCGTGCCGGCGTCGAGCCGGCCCGGCTTGAGTCCGTTGCGCGGATCGGTGGCGGTCGGATACGTCTGCGCGACGAGCGCCGGCGCCGCAGGAGAGGACGAGAGCGGCGGCGAGCGAAAGCGTCCTGCGAGTGGTTCCCATCAGTCGAAGCTCCATTGGGTGGTCTCAGTTTGACATCTCGTCGAGCATGTGCGTGCATCATGCCGATCTCGGCGGTCTGCACCGTCACGACGTCGTTCGCGAACACTGATACGTCGACGTCCTGGCCGGCGAGCGGCGTCGCGAAGAGATCCGCCACCATCTTCAGCGCGCCCTCGTGGTGCTGGATCATGAGCGTGAGGAACTCGCGGTCGAAGTCGGCGCCCTTGGCCGCGTCGAGCTCCTTGAGCTGCGCCGCCGTGAGCATCCCCGGCATCTGCATCGTGGTGCCACGACGACGTGTCGGGCGCGAACTGGTTGTTGCGCACGCAGCCAGTCCTGCATGAGCCGGATCTCGGCATCTGCGACTGGTCGATCTTGTTCGCGAACTTGAGCACGCGCGGATTGGCGCCGTGCGCCTGCCGCCATCCGCGACATGTAGATCGCCTGCGCGTGGTGCGCGATCATCCCCTGCATGAAGTGGACGTCGGCGTCGGTGTAGATCGCGCCCTTGGGAATCGTCACGGGCGCGGACATGTCGGCCATCGATTGCTGGACGACCGATTTGTCGGCCGCTTTGCTCGAGGTACACGCGAGAACCGCGGTGACCGCCAGAAGCGCGGGGAATCTTTTGGAGGTAAACATGGGTACGGTAGTCTGGGACCAGGGGGATAGGATACGGGGCGGAACGGCTGTCCGCCACGGCTTCCACTCGCCGGCAAATTTCGGTATGTCGAACCCAGAACCAGCCCGCCCCGTTGCCCGCCGCCGCCGCTCGCCGGCCGTGGTCCTGGTGCGCGTCGTCGCGTACTTCCTCACCGCCTGGACGACGATTGCGGTGCTCGCCGCCGGGCTCTTTCCCGGCGCGCTGTGGGTGACGCTCGCCGTCGCGGCGTATTTCATCGTTCCGTTGGTCGTGTTTCTCCGGTGGCGCGGGTGGCCGTTCTATCCGAGCGCGGCGTTCCGGCTCCTCGTCGTCCGGCCCTTTCTCTACGCCAACCTGATGCTTCCGCTCGTCGCCGGCGCCGGCCTCATCGGCGCGCTCGGCGGGGCTTTGTTCGGCCACGCGCTCGTCGCCGGGCGCGCGTTCGCGTTCGTCATGGTCGTCGCGTTGGCGATCTTCCTCGTCGCCGGCTACATCGGCTCGCGGTCACTCGTCGTCCGCCACGTCGACGCGTTCGTGCCGGAGCTGCCGCCCAACTTCGACGGACTCAAGATCGGCCAGCTCTCCGACCTCCACGTCGGTCCGCACACGTCGCGTCGCTTCATCGACCAAGTCGTGCGCGCGACGCACGCGCTGGCGCCCGATCTCATCGCGATCACCGGCGACCTCATCGACGACCGCGCCGAGGACGTCGCCATCTACGCCGAGCTGCTCGGTTCACTCGAGGCGCCGTTGGGCGTGTTCATGATCCCGGGCAACCACGACGTCTACGCGGGCTGGGATGACGTCGAGGACGCGCTGCGCCGAGCGCAACTCGGCACCGTGCTCGTGAACGAAGCGCACGTCATTCGGCGAGGGCGCGACGCGATCGTGCTCGTGGGCACGGGCGATCCCGCGGGCGGTCGCCGAGGAACGTCGCGCGCCGCGCCCGACATCGACCGCGCGTTGGCCGGCGTGCCGGAGGACGCGACAGTCGTCGCGTTCGCGCACAATCCGTCGCTATGGCCGTCGCTCGCCAAGCGCGGAGTGGCGCTCACGCTCAGCGGGCACACGCACTGGGGCCAGTTCGCGCTCCCGAAGCTCGGCTGGAGCCTCGCGTCGCCATTCCTCTCGCATGCGATGGGGGCGCACACGAGTGAGGACGCGGTTCTCTACATCAGCCCGGGGACCGGGTACTGGGGGATTCCGTTCCGGATCGGCGCTCGGCCAGAGGTGACGCTAGTTACGCTTCGACGCGCGAAAGAGGCGGCGGCGGCGGTGCACAGAGCGAGGTCGGCCACTCACGCCGGCCCTAAGCCTTCGCCTCGAGCGCCTGAGCCAGCAGCGATTCCCAAACTTTATCGACCGCCTCGATCGCGGCCGTCGCCACCTCGGCTCCTTCGCGCCGATTCGTGAGCCGCCGATGGTTCCGCTCGTAGGACTCGCGGTAGCGCGCCGTCGCCGCGTCGCGATCGAGATTCTTGGCGTACCATCGCGCGACGATCGTGAGCGTCTCGACGTTCCACTGCGTGGCAGGGAGCGAGCCGTCCTCGTACTTCAGCACCAGCTCCCACTCCGAGGAGCGGAATTCCGCGGTGAGCGTCATCGGGTCGGTCACGTATCTGTCCTCGCTGCGAGATTGGGGTTCGAAGGGTCAGTGAAGATCGGCCGATCCGCGACGCTCGGCTAGGCCCGCGGACTGAAAGAAACGCGTCAGTCCGTCAATTCCGTGGTCATCTCGATCATCGTCCGGCGGAATCCGACGCTCTCGAAGAGATGCTGGGCGGCGTCATTATGCGTCGCGGTGCTGAGCACGACCTGGGTCGAGCCGTGGTTCTTCAAGAATCCTAAAGCCGCCTCGACGAGCTTCCGCCCGACGCCGTTGTTGCGCCGGCTCGGATCGACGACGACGTCGTAGAGTATTCCCGCCGGCCCGCGCAGCGACATGTAGTCGCGTCCCTCGACGCCGGCATACGTGTAGCCGACAACGTCGCCGCCGTCGTCGGCCACGAGCACGCAGATGGACGGCTTTTCGAGCTGCGTGCCGAGGAACCACGAGTAGCCGGCCTCGGTCTCCGAGGTCGCGGGGATGAACCGCTTGGCGTCGAAATCGTGGTGCGCCCGCACGAGCAGCGCGCCGAGCCGGCCGAGTGCGGGGAGGTCGGCGGGTGTCGCGGTGCGAATCTCTGTCACGCCGAGAAAATAAGCACGACCCCTGATTGCCGGCGAGGCGTCTTCAATCCCGTGCGCAGCTTGTTGGAGACTTCACGGCGCACACGGGCCGCGACCCGGCCGTCGTGCGCATCGACGAACACTCTGACAGCGGTGGGGTCGCGCTTCGCCAATTCGCGCAGCGCCCACGAAAGCGCCTTCACGACCGTGTCGTCGCGATCGGCGAGAAGTTGCCGGCAGACGCGGAGCGTTCGCCGAGCGTCGCCTCCATCCGAAGCGCCGCGCGCTTTCGAGTTGAGCGGAACTGTGGCGACGAGGGCGAGGCGACGGCGCCAGCGATCCGTCGATCGCGCCAGACGATCGATCGTCGTGTCGGACACTTGCCCGTCGCGCCAGGCGGGGCCGAGGATGGTGACGCCGAAGAGGTCCACCGTGCCCCAATCCTTCGAGACCTTTCGCCATCGAAGCGACGTGTCGTTCGTTGAGCGACGCGGCCGCGGCACGGTGCGCGGCGACGACCTCGTACGCGATCAACCGCTCCTCCCAACACCCCCCGGCCGACAAAGCAAGCGCGAACTCGACGACCGCATGCGCCGGCCGCTCCTTTAGCAACTTCGAATAACGGCGGCGAACTGACCGCACCGTCGGCACGTCATGGTGCCTGAGCGTCGCGAGATCCTTCCTCGCGCGAGCGGCTAGGCGATTCGGCGCGACGTCGCGGAGGGGCGGCGTCATTGAGGGAGGTCACCGCCGGCGCCGCCCTGTGGAAGCGTGAAGTAGAAGCTCGCTCCACCGTCGGCGTTGGGCTCGGCCCAGATCCGGCCGCCGTGCGCGTCGACGATCGCTCGGCTGACCGAGAGGCCGACGCCGGTTCCGTCGGGCTTCGTCGTGTACGACAGCGAGACAGCACCCGTGTCGACGCGGGCGAGCCCGACGCCGTTGTCGCCCACTTCGACGCGAATGCCGTCGGCATCCTCGTACGAGCGGATCAGACACGCGCCGCCGGCCGCGCTTCGGTGGCGTCGATCGCGTTCGCGATGAGGTTGAGAATTACTTGTTGCAGCTCGACCCGATCGCCGCGCACCTCCGGCAGGTTCGCGGCGAGCGCCGTGGCGACGTGCACGCCGCTGTCGGACAGGCGTCTCGCGGCAAGCGTTTGGGTCTCCTCGATCACGCCGTTGATGTCGACCGGCGCGCTTCGCACCGTGCGATAGCGGAAGAGCTCCCGATTTCGCCGGGTCACCTCCGCCGCGCGTTCTCCCGCCTCGACCACGCCGCGCAGAGACGCTCTGATCTCGTCGGCGCCGGGCGTCGCGTCGGGAAGTGTTTGCAACGCGGTCTTCGCGTTCAGGAGAATCGCGGTGAGCGGCTGGAGCAACTCGTGCGCGAGCGCGGCCGCGAATTCTCCCATGGCGGTGAGGCGGGAGACGCGGTCGAGCTCCGCCTGGGCGAGGCTCATCTGCTCGTGGCTTTCCTTCAGCTGGCGCGCGAGCGTCGTGGCGCGGAGCAGATCGCTGCTCAACCCGACACAGACGACGACGAGAAAGCCGAGGGGAACCAGGCTGATGAAATACGGGCTCTTGTAGTCCGACGCGCCCACCACGAACTCCATTCCGCGGATCAACGCGGCGAAGATCGCCGGACCGAGGATGGCTCCCATGAGCAGCGCTTGCAGTCGCCGGCGTTTCCGCCAGGCCGTGATGGAGGCGTCGGTCAGATAGGCGAGGAACAACACTATCCCCAGAGTTGCCGACCAGCATCCACGGATTCGTTCGGCCGACTGGAATGGAGATCTGCTCGCCGAGGATCGAGGTGGTCTGAATCGCCGTGATCTCGCGGAAATTCAGATTGAGCGGGATCGCGAAGTTGAGCACCAGCGCGACGACGCGCACCACGACCACCGACCACATGAGCCAGTCTCGGCCGGCCTTGAGGTAGTCTCGGGCGAAGAGGACGACGGAGATGAGCGCCCACGCCAGCGGGATGTGGAGCCAACGCAGCGTCGTGCGCAAACTCCGCCGGCGTCCGCGAGTGCATCAGCGCGACGTCGAACGCGACAACGACCGCCGCGGCGAAGGCGCAGTTGCTCAGAAGGAGGTTCGTCCGCGCATCGCGAGAGCGCAGCCAGACGAACAAGTGAACGACGGCGACCGTGAGGCAGGACGCCGCGATCATGGAACAGAGGATGGTGATCCAGCTCATGTCGAGACCGCGTCGTCCCGGATGGATTCCACCATGGTTGAACGGCTGAGGCTGAACCCGCAGACAATCTCAATAGGTCGCGCGGTACGGAATCGCGCAACCACCGCCACTCATCTACGGGCGCTGGGCGTAAGCGGATTGATGGTCTGGTCATGGCCCGCGTTGGGGGGAGGGTCAGGTTGGCATCGGCGCG
>CAWBKI010000019.1:0-590235 GCA_963789315.1 uncultured Gemmatimonadaceae bacterium
GAGAAAGCGGCACGATCGTGTGGCACCATTGGTGAGAAGCGCCAGTAGCTCAGGTGGATAGAGCAACAGCCTTCTAAGCTGTGGGTCGGGGGTTCGACTCCCTCCTGGCGCACCACACGACCAGCTGAACGATTGCGGACGCGAGAAGAGCCCTGGAAAGGGCCGTTAGCTCAATTGGCAGAGCAAGCGACTCTTAATCGCTAGGTTGTAGGTTCGATTCCTACACGGCCCATTGCGGTCGGCCGATGAATGGCCGGCCGTTGTTGTGTGAAACAGGTGCGACGGAACCTCGGCGGCAGAGCGGGGTTTTCCGGCGAGCGTCTTGGCGGTCGAGTTCGAGAATTGTTCGAGGCTCGGGATTGCCGTGGAGAGATGCTCGAACGAATTGGGATGCGCGCGGAAGGCCTCTGAAATAGGGGTTGTTTCGGCGGCGATCCGTGGGTAGAATCAAGGCCCGCCGAGAACCTGGGGAAACGCGGCGCACGAGTCCGTCAGGAGGTCGTGCGACTGGCGCCGGGAGAGTGAAGCGGCGGGTAGGAAATCCTCGAAAACTTCTTTGTTCGCGCTTGACGCAAGCGTTACGCGCGGATATAATTGAAGGCTGTCGCAGTTTGCGACAGGTTATTGCAATCGCTGATTGATAATCGAACGTGGGAAGAACGGATGTGCGAGGCGAACTCGTTGATCCGCGTGCTCGTTCGGGCGCGCGGGGAGAGTTCAACCTGAACATTTCGTGATTCGGACGCGCTGTCTTCGAAGGAACGCGACAGCGTGAGACAGCGGAGTCTGAAGAGCTAGTCAAATACTCTTGTGGAGAGTTTGATCCTGGCTCAGGACGAACGCTGGCGGCGTGCTTAACACATGCAAGTCACGGGGGCCCGCAAGGGCAACCGGCGAACGGGTGCGTAACACGTGAGCAATCTGCCGATTTCTGGGGGATAGCCGGCCCAACGGCCGGGTAATACCGCATACGCTCGTTGAGAGGAGTCTCTTGATGAGGAAACCTCCGGGGGAAATCGAGGAGCTCGCGGCCTATCAGCTAGTTGGCGGGGTAACGGCCCACCAAGGCGACGACGGGTAGCTGGTCTGAGAGGATGGCCAGCCACATTGGGACTGAGACACGGCCCAGACTCCTACGGGAGGCAGCAGTGGGGAATCTTGCGCAATGGCCGAAAGGCTGACGCAGCGACGCCGCGTGTGGGATGACGCCTTTCGGGGTGTAAACCACTGTTGCCCGGGACGAACATCCCTTTTCGAGGGGATTGACGGTACCGGGTGAGGAAGCACCGGCTAACTCCGTGCCAGCAGCCGCGGTAATACGGAGGGTGCGAGCGTTGTCCGGAATCACTGGGCGTAAAGGGCGCGTAGGTGGCGCGGGTAAGTCAGTGGTGAAAGTCCGGGGCTCAACCCCGAGTCGGCCGTGATACTCCTGTGCTCGAGTGTGGTAGAGGCAGATGGAATTCCGGGTGTAGCGGTGGAATGCGTAGAGATCCGGAAGAACACCGGTGGCGAAGGCGGTCTGCTGGGCCACAACTGACACTGAGGCGCGACAGCGTGGGGAGCAAACAGGATTAGATACCCTGGTAGTCCACGCCGTAAACGATGGGCACTAGGTGCTTGGGGGAGCGACCCCCTGAGTGCCGGCGCTAACGCATTAAGTGCCCCGCCTGGGGAGTACGGCCGCAAGGCTGAAACTCAAAGGAATTGACGGGGGCCCGCACAAGCGGTGGAGCATGTGGTTTAATTCGACGCAACGCGAAGAACCTTACCTAGGCTTGACATGCACGGGAAAGCTCTGAGAGACCAGAGCCCTCCTTCGGGACTCGTGCACAGGTGCTGCATGGCTGTCGTCAGCTCGTGTCGTGAGATGTTGGGTTAAGTCCCGCAACGAGCGCAACCCCCGTTCCCAGTTGCCAGCGGGTTAAGCCGGGGACTCTGGAAAGACTGCCGGTGCCAAACCGGAGGAAGGTGGGGACGACGTCAAGTCATCATGGTCCTTACGTCTAGGGCTACACACGTGCTACAATGGCCGGTACAGAGGGTTGCGAGCCAGCGATGGCAAGCCAATCCCTTAAAGCCGTCCTCAGTGCGGATTGGAGGCTGCAACTCGCCTCCATGAAGCTGGAATCGCTAGTAATCGTGGATCAGCTACGCCACGGTGAATACGTTCCCGGGCCTTGTACACACCGCCCGTCACGCCATGGAAGCTGTGAGCGCCCGAAGTCCGTGTCGGAACCCGCAAGGGACTAAGCGGCCGAAGGCGAGCGCAGTGACTGGGGCGAAGTCGTAACAAGGTAGCCGTAGGGGAACCTGCGGCTGGATCACCTCCTTAACGGAACCGTCGAGTAGGTCCCGGAGCGCTTCGGCGTTTCGTGTGACTGAAAGAGTCCGTAAGTCGCTCGTCTCGTACATCTCTCTTCCCACGTTTGATTTTCGCTGAGACGCCCGGCCTTGGGAGGCCGCGAGCGTCGACGCTGTTTGACAACGGATGGATTTGGTAGATCGCGGATTTGTGAATCTGAAGAGAGACTCTCTATTTCGTTTTTTAGAAATGATTGTCACTCGTAAAATTGATCTGAAAAAGATCGCGCGTAATCTGCTTGCTATAACAAACTGGATGACCAGCATTCCGAGCGGAGGGGCGCAAGCGCCGAAGCGAGGAACCATCAAGTTTTGTAGTCAAGCGAACGAAGGCATGTGGGGAATGCCTGGGCACACGGAGGCGATGAAGGCCGTGGTAAGCTGCGATAAGCCAGGGGGAGCGGCACACACGCATTGATCCCTGGATGGCCGAATGGGGAAACCCGGTCGGGCGCGAGCCCGATCACTCCGAAAGGAGAGCGAACCGAGGGAACTGAAACATCTCAGTACCTCGAGGAAGAGAAATCAATTGAGATGCCCTTAGTAGCGGCGAGCGAAAGGGGCCAAGCCTAAACCGTCCTCCTCGTGGGGACGGGGTTGTAGGACCCACAGAACCTTGCGACGACGCCAGCCGAAGTCCCATGGAATAGGGCGCCAGAGACGGTGAAAGCCCGGTAGGCAAAGGCTAGGTGTCGCAGGCGGTGGAGTTCCTGAGTAACGCCCGGTACGAGAGTCCGGGCGTGAATCTGGGGGGACCACCCTCCAAGGCTAAAGACTCCCGTGTGACCGATAGTGGACGAGTACCGTGAGGGACAGGTGAAAAGCACCCCTGTGCGGGGAGTGAAAGAGATCCTGAAACCACATGCCTACAAGCGGTAGGAGGGAGCTCGCGGCTTCGGCCGTGATGTCTCCTGACTGCGTGCCTTTTGCATTATGATCCGGCGAGTTGCTACTGCGGTGCGAGGCTAAGCCGGTTTCCGGCGGAGCCATAGCGAAAGCGAGTCGTGCAAAGACGGCGCTTGAAGTACCGCGGTGCAGACCCGAAGCCAGGGCGATCTACCCATGAGCAGGGTGAAGCTGGGGTAACACCCAGTGGAGGCCCGAACCGGTGTGGGTTGAAAACCGCTCGGATGACTTGTGGGTAGGGGTGAAAGGCCAATCAAGCCTGGAGATAGCTGGTTCTCCCCGAAATCTATTGAGGTAGAGCCTCGAGAATTGTTAGCAGGGGGTAGAGCGACTGGATGGGCGCGGGGGCCAGAGCGGCCTACCAACCCCAACCAAACTCCGAATACCTGTCTAATGGACCTCGGGAGGCAGTCGTTGAGCGATAATGTCCAACGGCGAGAGGGAAAGAACCCAGAGCCACAGCTAAGGCCCCGAAGTGGCCGCTCAGTATAGCGAAGGATGTGTCCGTGCCGTGACAACGAGGAGGTTGGCTTAGAAGCAGCCATTCCTTTAAAGAGTGCGTAATAGCTCACTCGTCCAGCGTGGATGCGCCGAGAATGGTCGGGATTAAGCGGCCCGCCGAAGCTTGGCCTTGTTGCGTAAGCAACAGGGGTAGGGGAGCGTTCTGGAAGCTGTGAAGGGACCGTGGCAAACGTTGTCCTGGAGCGACCAGAAGTGAGGATGCCGGAATGAGTACGCGCAAATCTGGGTGAAAACCCCAGACACCGGAAACCCAAGGGTTCCTGCGCCATGGCAATCAGCGCAGGGTGAGGCGGATCCTAAGGTGAGGCCCCAGAGGCGTAGCCGATGGACAACGGGTTGAAATTCCCGTCCCGCCGTACCGTGATGAACCACAGAGGGACACTGGAACAAAGCGAGATCGGTCTTGTGGATTGACCGTCGAATGGTGTAGGTCACCTTAAAAATGGCCGAGACCGTACCGAAAGCGCGCGCCGCAAGGCAAGCGCAATTCTCGTGGAGTCGACAGGCGAGAAAAGCTCTGTGGGGAGCGGTGCGACGTCCGTACCGGAAACCGACACAGGTGGGTGAGGCGAGCAGCCTCAGGTGAACGAGTGAAACGTGGTCAAGGAACTCGGCATAATGATCCCGTAACTTCGGAAGAAGGGATGCTCGAGAAGGTGACATGAACAGTGAAGCTTTCTCGAGTCGCAGATAATCGGCCCAAGCGACTGTTTAGCAAAAACACAGGTGTGTGCCAAGCCGCACAAGGCGCCGTATACACACTGACGCCTGCCCGGTGCCGGAAGGTTAAGGGGAGAGGTTAGCCGCAAGGCGAAGCCTTGAGCCGAAGCCCCGGTAAACGGCGGCCGTAACTATAACGGTCCTAAGGTAGCGAAATTCCTTGTCGGGTAAGTTCCGACCTGCACGAATGGCGTAACGACTTGGGCACTGTCTCGACCACGTGCTCGGCGAAATTGCAGTCTCGGTGAGGATTCCGAGTCCCCGCGACAGGACAAAAAGACCCCATGCACCTTTACTGCAGCTTGTCATTGGACGTTGCACATCGCTGTGTAGCATAGGTGGGACCCGTTGAACCTCGGGCGCTAGCTCGAGGGGAGGGAACAGTGAAATACCACCCTGCGTCGTGCGACGCCCTCACTGAGAAGGGAAAACCCCTTCCAGGACCGTGGCAGGTAGGCAGTTTGACTGGGGCGGTCGCCTCCGAAACAGTAACGGAGGCGCGCGCAAGGTTGGCTCAGCGCGGACGGTACTCGCGCCTATAGAGTGTAACGGCAAAAGCCAGCCTGACGGTGAGATCGACGGATCGAGCCGCCACGAAAGTGGGCCGTAGTGATCCGGTAGCCCGGTGTGGAGCGGCTATCGCGCAACGGATAAAAGGTACGCTGGGGATAACAGGCTTATCGCATCCGAGAGTTCACATCGACGATGCGGTTTGGCACCTCGATGTCGGCTTATCACATCCTGGGGCTGGAGAAGGTCCCAAGGGTCCGGCTGTTCGCCGGTTAAAGTGGTACATGAGCTGGGTTCAGAACGTCGTGAGACAGTTCGGTCTGTATCCGTCGTGGGCGTTGGAGAGTTGAGGGGAGCGGACTCTAGTACGAGAGGACCGAGTCGGACGACCCGCTCGTGTCCCGGCTGTCCTGCCAAGGGCAACGCCGGGTAGCGATGGTCGGCTGTGATAACCGCTGAAAGCATCTAAGTGGGAAGCACGCCCCAAGATGAACTCTCCCGAGGCCTTGAGCCTCCTAAAGGGCCGGGGAAGACTACCCCGTCGATAGGCCGCACGTGGACGCCCTGCAAAGGGTTCCAAGCGCAGCGGTCCTAATCGCCCGTGTGGCTTGACTACTCCCAGTGGCTTCGGCCATTAGGAACCAAGCATACTGCAAGCAGAGCGCACGATCTTGAATTTGAAAGATCCATAAATACCATCTACCAAATCCTCCGTCGTCATTCTTCTATCTTCGTTTTTGCTTCGTTTTTGTCTTCGTTTTTTGTCGTTCCTTTGACAACCGATTTCGCTGGCGACTAGAGCGTAGGGGCCACACTCGTTCCCATTCCGAACACGATCGTTAAGCCCTACAGCGCCGATGGTACTCCGCTCGCGAGAGCGCGGGAGAGTAGGCCGTCGCCGGCACCCCCTGGTCCTCGACCACCCGGTCGTTGACCTTCAAATGCCTCAGCCCTTTTCGGCTGAGGCATTTGTATATCCGGACCAACGCTCGACAGCTCGACCTCCCGACAGCCGTTTGATCGGTCGCCGTCGAGCTGTCCCGCGCCCAACCGTCCAGCGCCTTCCTTCCGACCACTTGTGCCTCGAGCGGGAATCGTCACCGTCGCCGGAAAGCCCAACGCGGGAAAGTCGACGCTGCTCAACCGCATCGTCGGCGAAAAGCTCGCGATCGTGAGCCCGAAGCCCCAGTCCACGCGCGATCGCATCGTCGGCATCCACTCCACCGCCGACGCCCAGATCGTCCTCCTGGACACGCCGGGGCTCCTCGATCCGCGCTACGCGCTCCAACGCGCCATGCGCGCCACGGCGCTCGCCGCGCTCCGCGACGCGGACGTCATCCTCTACCTCGTCGACGCCATGTCCGGCGAGCCCGAGTCACTCGCCGCGGTGGCCGGCCTCGACCGTCCGCCGCGTGCGCCCGTCGTGCTCGCCTTGAACAAGCTCGACGTCCTGCCGGCGACGGAACGGTCCGCAGTCGCGGCCCGCCTGCCCGACGCGGCCCTCGTGAGCGCGGCCACCGGAGAGGGTATCGACGTCCTCGTCGCTCGTCTGGCGTCGCTCCTCCCCGAGAGCCCCTTCCTCTACCCGGAAGACGAGCTCAGCACGCAGACCGTGAGATTCTTTGCGGCCGAGCTGGTCCGTGAGACGGCCTTCGAGCAGCTCGAGGAAGAGTTGCCATACGGCGTGGCGTGCGTCATCGAGGAGTTCCGAGAATCGCAAACGCCGGTGTACATTCGAGCGGTCCTCCATGTCGAGCGCGACAGTCAGAAGCGCATCCTCATCGGCTCGGGGGGCCGGCGGATTCGCGACATTGGGCGCGACGCCCGCCGGAAGATCGAGACGCTCGTGGGGTCGCCTGTTTACCTCGACCTGTGGGTCAAGGTCCTACCGAACTGGCGACGGAATCCGAGCGCGCTCGCGCGGCTTGGTTACACGGTTCCCGAGGACAGATCCCCATGACGACGCGTCCGCCCGAACAACTGCTCGCCATTCTCGTCTGCCCGAAGTGCAAGGGCGATCTCGAATTCGTCGAGGCCGAATCGGTGCTCGTCTGTCACAAGTGCCGGCTGCGCTACGCCGTGCGCGACGGGATTCCAGTCATGCTCATCGACGAGGCGACGCCGTTCTGACGAAGTTGGTATCGGCGCGCCGCCGGCTGTCGTTCCGCCGCGGCCGCCTCCTGTGGATGTCGTTGCTGGTCGCCGTCATGGCTTTCCCCCGCTCCGCGTGCGCGCAGAGCGGGAATGGGGCGCAGGGAGGTTTGGACTTTCTGCTTCCGATCGGCGCGCGCACGGTGGGAATGGGTCAGGCGGGCACCGCGCTCGCCGTCGGCTCCGACGCGCTCTGGTGGAATCCCGCCTTGATCGCGCGCGGTCCGCGCGAAGCGTCGATGCAGATCACGCAGACGCTCGCGACGCAAACCGGCGCCGACGCGGGAGTCGCCGTCATCTACGGCGTGCCGCGCGTGGGAGCGGTGGGACTCAGCCTGCGCTATCTCAACTACGGCGAGCAGGACGCGACCGACACGACCCAACAGATCACGGGCAAGTTCTCGCAGACGGGGATGATTCTCGCCGCCACGTTCGCGGCTCCGTTCGGGGACCGGTTCGCGTTCGGGCTCACCGCGAAGCTCCTGCGAATCGGCTTCCCGTGCACCGGCGATTGCTCATTCACGATCGGCAATACGGCATCGCCGCAAACGGGCGCGCTGGATCTCGGCGCGCAGTATCTGGTGACCGACGATTCCCTCTTCACCATTGGCGCCGCCGTCCGGAACGTCGGGTTCAAGCTCCAGGTGAACGACACGCCGCAGGCCGACGCGCTGCCCGGCCGTTTGTACCTGGGCTTCGCCGCCGCGCCGAAGTTCGCGCAGCTGCCGAAGGACGTGCGGGTCCGCGCCGCCGCCGATTTCGTCTGGCGGCTCTCGGACGCCGGCACGCCGGGGCTCAACCTTGGCGGTGAGCTATCGTTCATGGAACGGTATCAGCTGCGCGGAGGCTACGTCGTGAATGGCCCGACCGGATCGGGGCTCACGTTCGGCGCGGGCATCTCGACGGGGAAGCTGCACATCGACTTCGCGCGCATGCTGAACGACGTCAGCCAACAGTCGGGCGTGACGCCGACGTACGTCGCGTTGAGATATCTCTATTGATTCGGATGCGATTGATTCGGATGCGGACCGTCGGGCGAATCGCCGCGATCGTTTGGCTGGCGGCGGGAGTCACCGTGCTCTCCGCGGATCGCGCTCTCGCCCAGCGCGGGGCCGGCGTCGAGCCCGCGGGCGTGACGCGCGCCGGACGCGCGCCGACCGATTCCACGCTCACGCTTCCAGGCGATTCGGTCGGGGGCGACACGCCCGGCGTGTCGGACCTGCGCGTCCGTCGTCTCGCGCCGGTGGCGTCGGTCCTCGTTCCGGGGAGCGGACAGCTCGCGCTCGGCAACCAACGCTTCATCGTCTACACGGCGGCGGAGCTCGTCGGGTGGTGGCGGCTCAGCAAGAGTTGGCACGAGCAGTCGCAGCAGGAGGCGGCGTTCAAGGCGATCGCGCGCACGGTCGCGCGGTCTCACTTCTCGAGCGCGCCGCCCGACGGCGGCTGGACGTACTACGAGAGCATGCGCGATTTTCTCGAGAGCGGCGTGTACTCGATGAGCAACAACGGCTCGGTCGTTCCCGAGACGGACGTGACGACGTACAACGGCCATCTCTGGCAGCAACTGCTCGCGACCAATCCGACGACGGCCGCCGCGCTCGCGGCATACGAGACCCAGGCGATCAAGCCGAACTTCCAGTGGTCGTGGCGGAACGCTCAGCTCCAGTACGACCAGTTCATCCGGACGACCGACAAGCGCAACGACGCGGCCCACGCCGCGGTTCAGGACCTGCTCTTCATCGCCGCGAATCACGTGCTGAGCATGGTCGACGCGTTCGCGACGTTCCGGTTGCAGATTCGTCCTGAACCGGGGGGGGGAGGACGCCCGGGCGCATCGTTCAGCGCGAGCGCGCGCTGGTGACCGATTTCATCCGGATGACGGCGCCGAGCCGCGAGAAGGTGCTGGAACTGTCGGTGCGTCTTCGTTTGATTTGATTCGAGTTCGCGCCCGCAACGGGGCGCGCTTATTCACGCCGCTCCAACCCGCCGACGACGCAACAGAGTGGCAACCGTTAGCGCGATCCTGTTCTCCGGCGAAGGCGCCGCGCCTCTCGAGTCAATCGACCGGTGGCTCGCGGCACTGAACGTCCCCGTCGTCGCGCTCACAGATGTCGACGCACTCATGTCGATCGCCCTCCGCAGCCGCCCGCGCGTGGTGGTGTTCGACGCGCGTGGGGCCACGCCGCGAATCCTCGACGCGCTGCGCCGGCTCAAGTTGGACTCCTACACAGGGATCGTGCCGGCCGTCGCGCTCGTCAGAGACGACACCGCGATGTTTCAGGCCGCGTTCGAGGCCGGCGCCGACGAGGTCATTCGCGACGGCATTTCGCCGAACGAGGTCGCCGTGCGCCTGGCGGCCGTGCTGCGACGGTCGGACCGGGACCTGTACGTGCACCCGTCCACGCGCCTGCCCGGCGCCGTGGAGATCGAGGCGGATATCGCCCGCCGCCTCGAGGCCGGGGCCTTGTTCGCCGCGTGCTACGCCGACCTCGATCATTTCAAGGAGTTCAACGACCGATACTCTTACCACGAGGGGGATCGCGTCATCAGGATTCTCGCGCAGATCCTCCACGACGTGGTGAAGGGTCAGTGTCACGAGCAGGGGTTCGTCGGGCACATCGGCGGCGACGATTTCATCTTCATCGTGCCGCTGCCGGACGTGAACGTGGTGTGCGAGGAGATCGTTTCGATCTTCGATACTCTCATTCCGTACCAGTACTCCGAGCAGGACCGGCGCGCCGGCTATTTCTTCGGCAAGGATCGCCGCGGCCAGCTCCACCGCGTACCATTGATGACGGTTTCGATCGGCGTGGTGACAAACGAGCGACGCCGGTTCGGTCACGCGGCGCAGGTGAGTTCGCTGGCGACCGAAATGAAGAGCTACGCCAAGACGTTGCCCGGTTCAGTGTATTCGATCGACCGCCGCACCGACGCCGTGACCGAGCGCCCGGGAGAGCCGGAGCGCGCGCTGTCGCACGGCGGCGTCGCGGGTGGGGCGAGTGGAGAAACAGAGGGAAGCGCTCGATCCGAAACCGGAGGGAAAAAGGTCAAGTGAACGTCTCGTGTCCGGAATGCAACTCGGTCTTCCGCGTCGATCCGGCGAAGGTCCCGTCGGGCGGCGTCCGCGCGCGCTGCTCC
Source organism: uncultured Gemmatimonadaceae bacterium (assembly GCA_963789315.1). Lineage (GTDB taxonomy): Bacteria > Gemmatimonadota > Gemmatimonadetes > Gemmatimonadales > Gemmatimonadaceae > JAQBQB01. Next base: position 10,309 of record CAWBKI010000019.1, read on the forward strand.
GTGTGCGGCGGCGTCATCATCGTCGGGGCGGGCGCTCCGATCGAGGAGGAGTTCGCGCCCACGCCGGCCGCGACGCCCGTGTCGATCGCCGCTCCGCCGCCGAGTTCCGTGCCGACGCCGGCACCGGCATCCGCTTCTCCAATTGCGGCGCCAAGATTGGTGCCCACGCCAACGCCCGCGGCACCGCGGCCCGCAATAGCGACTCCCACGCCGGCTCCACCGGCCGCCGCGATACCGTTTCCGACGCCCGTTTCGCGGTCGGCAACGCCTGCCGCCCCGCCGCCTCGCCCGGCGGCAAACCAGCCGCCGCCGGCGACTCCGGCCGCACCGGCCGCTTCCGCGCCGATTCAGTCGGCCCCGTCTTCGCGGCCGGTCGTCTTCGCGGCGCGCGGACCGGCGACCCCGCCGGTTTCATCGGTGCCGCGTCCGACGCAACCGCCGTTCGCGGGACCGACGGGCACTCAGCGCCCGCCTCTGGCGCCTCGGCCGTCCGGCTCGATGCCCGTGCCTCCGGCGGTTGCGCCCGGTGGCGCGCCGCGTCCCGCGGTGAGACCCGCGCAGAGCACTCCGGCGCGACCCGCGACGCCGATCATCCCGGCCCGACCCGTGCCGGCCGCGGCGCCCCCGCCGAGCGCGGCGGCTGGCGGGTCATCGACTACGCCGACGCGCGCGCCGATCAATCCGTTTCTCGCCAACGACCCGAACGCGAAGGCTCGCCGCCTGGCGCGCGCGCTCGTGTCCGATCTGGTGACGTATTTTCCGCAGCGGCGCGACGAGGGCCTTCGCGACGGAACGCTGCGCGAGCTCTTTCGCGACGAGATCAAGAAGTCTCAGGAAGAGTACGTCGAGCAGGTCGGCCGCGACTTCGCGGAATCGACGACGCACTTTCAGGACGCGTTGAACGACATTCTCGCCGGAGGACAGCGGATCTTCTGAGGCGCCGGACCTGCGCCGACCGGGAGGTGGCGCTAGGTTGCCAAGGTGTGAGGGATCACGTGCGAGCCGTCCGTCGCGACCGCGGGACGGCTCGTCTCATACCCGGGAGAACGACCGATGGCGGAGAGCGAGCGAGCACGCCAGCTCAGGCAATACGCCGAGCGACTGGCTGAGTTGCGGAGGTACCTTTGACCTCGACGCAAAGCGCGAGGTGCTTCGCTCGCTCGAAGAGCGGATGGCGGCGCCGGGCTTCTGGAACGACCAGCAGGCGGCACAGGCCGCGGTGCAACAGATAAAATCCGTCAAGGGATGGGTCGAGCCGTTCGACTCGATCGGTGGCCGGATCGAGAGCGCGCGTGAGCTCGACGAGATGCTGCAATCGGAGCCGGACGCCGAGATGTCGTCCGAGCTCGAACGTGAGACGTCGGCGCTGGGGCCCGAGATCGAGGCGTTCCGCCTTCGCTCGCTGCTCGCCGGGCCGGACGATCACCGCGACGCGCAGCTCGAGATCAGCGCGGGCGCCGGCGGCACGGAGGCGCAGGACTGGGCGTCGATGCTCATGCGGATGTACACGCGGTGGGCCGAACGAAAGGGCTACGCCGTCGAGATCCTCGACATGAGCGACGGCGAAGAGGCCGGCATCAAGGGCGCCGTGCTCGAGATCAAGGGCGCGTACGCGTTCGGATTTCTCAAGGCCGAGAGCGGCGTGCACCGCCTCGTGCGCATCTCGCCGTTCGACGCACAAGCCCGGCGGCACACGAGCTTCGCGTCGGTGTTCGTGTATCCGGTCGTCAACGACGAGATCAACATCGAGATCCGCGACGAGGACATCAGGATGGACGTCTTCCGCGCGTCGGGCGCGGGCGGGCAGCACGTGAACAAGACGAGCTCCGCGGTCCGCCTCACGCACATCCCGTCGGGAATCGTTGTGTCGTCGCAGCAGGAACGGTCGCAGCACAAGAACAAGGCGACGGCGATGAAGATGCTCAAGAACCGGCTCTACCAGCTCGAGGCCGAGCGACAAGCGAAGAAAAAGGCGGAGCTCGACGCGACGAAATCGGACGTGAGCTTCGGCAGCCAGATTCGCAGCTACGTTTTCCAGCCGTACACGATGGTGAACGATCACCGCACCGAACTGAAGATTCCCGACGTGCAGAGGTCATGGACGGCGACATCGATCCGTTCATCGAGGCGTACCTCACGTCGCTCGGCGGAAACGGAAGGAACGCGGGCACGTCGACGCGACGAAGCGCAACTTCGTCCGTCGCGCGCGCCGCGAGAAGCTCGACGCGCTTGTCGCGCGCGGCGTACAGCCGTTCGCGTACGCGTTCGACCGCACCCACGCCGCGGCCGAGGCGGTGGCCTGCACCCCGCGGATCAGGAAAGCGAAGGCGACGTCGTCCGCGTCGCCGGGCGGATCGTGGCCTGGCGCGCGCACGGCAAGACGACGTTCGCGCATCTCGCCGACGAGAGCGGCCGCATCCAGCTCTACTTCAAGAAGGACGCGTTGGGCGACGAGATGTATTCGACGCTCGAGCTGTTCGACATCGGCGACGTGATCGGCGTGACCGGGCCGCTCTTTCGCACGCGCACGGGCGAGGTGACGGTGCGCGTGACCGAAGTCTGTCTGCTCGCCAAGTCGCTCCGACCGTTGCCCTTCGGGAAAGAGGAAGAGGTCGAGGGCGTGAAGGTGCGGCATTCGGGATTCGCGGACGCGGAGCAGCGCTATCGACAGCGGTACGCCGATCTCGCGGTGCATCCGGAGGTGCGCGCCCTCTTTCGCGCGCGCTCGAAGATGGTGGCCGAATTCGGCGCGTCCTCGACGAGTGGAACTACCTCGAGGTCGAGACGCCCGTGTTGCAGCCGCTGTACGGCGGCGCGCTGGCGCGGCCGTTCACGACGCACCACAACACGCTCGACATGCCGCTCTACCTGCGGATCGCCGACGAGTTGTATCTCAAGCGGTTGATCGTGGGCGGTTTCGACCGGGTCTACGAGATCGGGCACGACTTCCGGAACGAGGGGATCGACCGGACGCACAATCCCGAGTTCACGATGCTCGAGTTCTACGAGGCGTACGCCGACTATACCGGAATGATGTCGCGCGTCGAGACGCTGGTGACGCGGGCCGCGGCCGCCGTGAAGTCGGTCTGGTCGCCGCCCACGACCGAGGGGGCGGTGGAGCACGGCACCGACCCCGTTCCCGAGCTGAACCCGCCGTTTCCCCGCGTCGAGTGGCTTCCGTCGCTCAACCGCGCGCTCGGCGCCGATGCCGCGGCGCTCGGCGACGAGGAACTTCGGAACGCGGCGCGGCGTGCCGGCGTACAGAAGGTGGAGTCGATGAGCCGGCCGAAAGTGCTCGACGAGATGTTCCAGACCCTCGTGGAATCGAAGATCGAGTCGCCGACGTTCGTGGTGGACTATCCGGTGGAGCTCTCGCCGCTGGCGAAGCCGAAGCGCGGCAACCCCGCGCTCACGGAGCGTTTCGAGTTGTTCGCGCGCGGGCGCGAGATGGCGAACGCGTTCAGCGAGTTGAACGATCCGATCGACCAGCGGCAGCGCCTCGAGGCGCAGGCGGTCTTGCGCGCCGCCGGCGACGAGGAAGCGGTGGGCGTGGACGAGGACTATCTGCGGGCGATGGAATACGGGATGCCGCCGATGGGCGGCGTCGGGATCGGCATGGACCGGTTGTTCATGTACCTCACGAACACGCCCAACATCCGCGACGTGATTCTCTTTCCGACGCTGCGGCCCGAGTGATGCCGGTACTCCCGTCATGATGACTCGTCTCGAGATCTCGATTGCCTGGCGGTACATGCGCAGCCGGCGGGGATCCCGCTTGTTGTCGCTCATCAGTACGATCGCGATCCTCGGCGTGGCGGTCGCGGTGAGCGCGCTCATCGTGATCATCGGCGTGATGGACGGGTTGCAGACCGATCTGCGGGAGAAGATCCTGATCGGCAGTCCGGACATTCGCGTGATGACGTACGGCGAAGACCTCGTGATGAACGATTGGAAGGGCGTGCTGGCGAAGGTGCTGCGGCAGAAAGGCGTGGTGGCGGCCGCTCCGTTCGTGCACACGCAGGCGCTCGTGCTGGCGGGTCACCACAAGTACATGGAGGGCGTGTTCGTCGAGGGGCTGCCGCCCGACGGACCCGGGGTGCCGCAGGTGACGACCATCCGCCAGCGGGCCACGGCCGGCAATTTCAAGTTCGAGACGCTCGACGGTCAGCACAGGGGCGCGGTGCTCGGGTCGAAGCTGGCGGAGAAGCTCAACGTCACGCCGGGGATCGATTCGATCACGCTGCTCAGCATCGACCAGAAGCACATCGACGCCGTCACGGGCTATCCGATGGCGAAGTCGCTGCAGCTCGAGGTGACGGGCATCTTCGACACCGGGATGTACGAGTATGACAATTCGTATGTCGTCGTGTCGCTCGAGACGGCGCAGCAGTTGGCGCAGCTCGGGACCGCCGTGACGGGGATCGAGGTGAGGACGCCGACGCGGTGGGTCGCGCCGGAGATCGGCCAGCAGCTGGCCGACAGCCTCGGCCCCCTGCGCGTGCTCGACTGGCATCAGCAGAACAATCAGTTGTTCAGCGCGCTCAAGCTCGAGAAGCTCGGGATGACGGTGATCCTGCTGCTGATCGTGCTGGTCGCCGCGTTCAACATCATCAGCACGCTCGTGATGGTGGTGACCGACAAGACGCGGGAGATCGGCATCCTGCGGGCGATGGGGATGCCGGCGCGGTCGATCCGGCGGTTGTTCTTCGCGCAGGGGCTGGTGATCGGCGTCGTCGGGACCGGCGCGGGGCTCGTTGTCGGGATGGCCGCGGCGATCATCATCGGGCGCAACAAACTCATCGCTCTCGACCCGACCATATATTTCATCGATCACCTGCCGGTCGCGACGCAGCCGTTCGACGTGACGCTCATCGTCGTCGCGAGCCTCGCGGTGGCCGCGCTGGCGACGGTCTATCCCGCGTTGCAGGCGGCCCGTCTGTATCCCGTCGAGGCGATCCGACACGAATGATGGTGCTCCAGGCTATCGAACTGGGGAAGGAATACCGCGGCGGCGACGGCGGGACGATCACCGTGCTCGACGGGGTGAACCTGGAAGTCGCCCGCGGCGAGATGCTGGCGGTCGTCGGCGCGAGCGGCGCGGGCAAGAGCACGCTGCTGCACCTGCTCGGGGCGCTCGACGAGCCGACGCGCGGCGAGGTGTTCATCAACGGCGTTCGACTGCCCGGCTCCCGCGCGCGTGCCGGGAGTGACGTTTCATCCGACCGCGACGGTTCCACTTCGGGTGTCCGGCGGTTTCGCGAACGGCGGGCCCGTCGGCGCATCGCCGGCAAGCGGGATCTCGAGGTGTCGGCGCTTCGGAACCGGTCGATCGGGTTCGTGTTCCAGTTCCATCACCTGCTGCGGGAGTTCACCGCGCTCGAGAACGTGATGATGCCGCTTCGCATCGCCGGATGGGACGAGGCGCGGGCGCATCGGCGCGCCGCCGAGCTGCTCGAGCGCGTCGGGCTCGGCGCGCGGATGGAGCATCGGCCGGCGGAGCTGTCGGGCGGCGAGCAGCAGCGCACCGCGGTCGCGCGTGCGCTGGCGATCGATCCGGCCGTCGTGCTGGCGGACGAGCCGTCGGGCAACCTCGACCATACGACGAGCGAGCGGCTGCACGACCTGTTCGCCGAGCTGTCGCGCGATCTGGAGATCGCGATGGTGATCGTGACGCACAACCGATCGCTGGCGGCGCGGGCGGACCGCACCCTGCTGCTCGAGGACGGCCATCTTACGGCGACGGACGTGCGGGAGGTCGTTCCCTGATGCTCTGCGACGAATGCAAGGAGCGCGATGCGGCGGTGCACCTCACGACGATCGAGGACAACGCGGTGCACCAGCTGCATCTGTGCGAGAAGTGCGCGGCGGAGCGGGGGGTCGAGACGACGGCCGCGGCGCCCAACCACCCGTTGGGCGAGTTTCTCCACGACGTCCAGCAGCAGGTCGCGCTGACCGGCTTGACCTCGGGTGAATCGGCGCGGTGCCCGTTCTGCAACACGACCATGGCGGATTTCCGCACGACCGGCCGGTTGGGATGCGCGCATTGTTACGCCAATTTCGAGGCGGCAATTCGCGAACTGCTGCGTCGCGTGCAGGGGAATCACCGGCACGTCGGACGCGCCTATCGCGCGCCGATGGGCGAGGCGCTGGAGCGCGTCGCCGCGATCGGGGAGCTGCGCGAGCGACTCCAGCGCGCGATCGAGAGCGAGCAGTTCGAGCTGGCGGCGGATCTGCGCGACCAGATTCGGGTGCTCGAATGACGCTCGATCTGTCGCTGCTGCCGGACGGCGGCGTCAGTTGGCTCGACGCGTCGGGCGAGCACGCGGACATCGTGCTGTCGACGCGGATTCGCCTGGCGCGCAACGTCGAGGGCTACGCGTTCACCGGACGCGCGCGCGACGGCGAGCGGCTGCGGGTGCTGGCGCAGGTGCGCGAGGCGGTGACGTCGATCCCAACGCTGGCCGACTCGGTCATGTACCGGCTCGACGAACTGGCGGTCGACCGCCCGTCGCTCCTGCACGAGCGCCACCTGGTGAGCAAGGAACTGGCGGGGCTGGACGCGCAGCACCCGGTGCGGAGCGGGGCGGCGGTGTTTCTTGGCCGACGTCGGCGTCATGGTGAATGAGGAGGACCATCTCCGGCTGCAGGCGCTGCGCTCGGGATTCGGCTTGCCGGCGGCGTTCGCGGCGATCGACCAGCTGGATCGCGAGCTGGGCTCGAGCGTGCCGTACGCGTTTCACGAGGAGTTCGGGTTTCTGACCGCGTGCCCGACGAACGTCGGCACCGGGATGCGGGCGTCGGTGCTGATCCACCTGCCGGGACTCGTGCTCACGAAGGAGATGAGCAAGGTGCTGGCGAGCCTCCAGCAGATGGGGCTGACCTACCGCGGGCTGTACGGCGAGGGGAGCGAGGTCGTCGGGAATTTCTTCCAGATCTCGAACCAGACGACGCTTGGGACGTTCGGAGGAGGAGTTACTCGACCAGCTGTGTGCGCGTCGTCAAGCACGGTGATCGAGCGAGAGGAGGATGCGCGTCGTGTCTGCTGCGCGACGCCGGTTATATTATTGAGGACAAGCTGTGGCGCGCGTACGGCACGCTTGCGATACGCACGAAGCCTCACGTTCGACGAGGCGATGAACTATCTGAGCGGCGTGCGGTTGGCCGTCGGGCTGAAACTGATCTCCTGGCCTCAGTGTATATACTCTCAACAAGCTCCTGATCTTTTCAGCCAGTCGGCGCACCTGGCGTACGCAGAAGCGGGCGGGCGCTGACGGAGAGCGAGGCGAACCTGGCGCGCGCGCGGTATGTGCGTCAGGCGCTCGCCAACGAGGAAACGCGCGACTAGCGTCGCGGCTGACGCGCATCCGGCGAGTCGACGGCTCGTGCGAGTGAGGGGAGACTCATGAACGGCTACAACTTCACCGAACGGGTCCGGAAGGTCCTCGCGATGGCGCGCGAGGAAGCCGCGCGCCTGCACCACGAGTACGTCGGGACCGAGCACATCCTGCTCGGACTGATTCGCGAGGGCGAGGGCGTCGCCGCGGCGGTGCTGCAGAACCTGAGCGTCGACCTCGACGAGATCCAGCAGAAGATCGAGGAGACGGTCAAGAAGGGGAAAGCCGCGCAGACGACCGGGCCCGGACCTCCCGTATACGTCGCGCGCCAAGAAAGTGCTCGAGCTGGCGATGAGCGAGGCGCGCGAGCTCAATCACAGCTACGTCGGCACCGAGCACCTGCTGCTCGGGCTGCTGCGCGAGGAGAAGGGGATCGCCGCGCAGGTGCTGACCGACGCCGGCGTCAATCTCGACGCCGCGCGCGCGGAGACGCTGCGCCTGCTCGGCACGGAGATGCCGCAGGGCGGCAGCGCGACGGCAGCCGGCGCGGCGCCGCGCGCCGCAGTCGCCGTCCGCCAAGGGCGAGAAGAAGTCCAAGACGCCGGCGCTCGACCACTTCTGCCGCGACCTCACGCAGCTCGCGGCCGAAGGGCAGCTCGACCCGACGATCGGCCGCGCCAAGGAGATCGAGCGCGTGATGGAAGTGCTCACGCGCCGCAAGAAGAACAACCCGGTGCTGATCGGCGAGCCGGGCGTCGGCAAGACGGCGATCGTCGAGGGGCTCGCGCAGCTCATCGCCAACGGCGAGTGCCCGGAGTCGCTGCGCGACCATCGCGTGCTCTCGCTCGACATGGCGGCGGTGATCGCCGGCACCAAGTACCGCGGCCAGTTCGAGGAGCGGCTCAAGGCCGTGATGAACGAGATCGCGCAGAACAAGAACATCATCCTGTTCATCGACGAGCTGCACACGCTCGTCGGCGCGGGTGCGGCCGAAGGCGCGATCGACGCGCAGCAACATGCTGAAGCCGGCGCTGGCGCGCGGCGAGCTGCAGTGCGTCGGCGCGTCGACGCTCAACGAGTATCGCAAGTACATCGAGAAGGACGGCGCGCTCGAGCGCCGCTTCCAGACCGTGATCGTCGAGCCGCCGTCGGTCGACGAGACGGTCGAGATCCTCAAGGGACTGCGCAAGAAGTACGAGGATCACCACCGGGTGACGATTCCCGACGACACGCTCGTCTCGGCGTCCAAGCTCTCGGAGCGCTACATCACCGACCGGTTCCTGCCGGACAAGGCGATCGACGTGATCGACGAGGCCGGCGCGCGCGCGCGGCTGGCGGCGCAGGCGCCGCCGCCGGAAGTCGCGGCGCTCAAGGCCAAGCTCGAGAAGCGTGAACGCGGAGAAGGAAGCCGCGGTGCGCGACCAGAACTTCGAGCGCGCCGCGTCGCTGCGCGACAAGGAGCGCGAGCTGCAGGGCGACATTCGACGCGAAGCAGGAAGAGTGGGAGCAGCGTCGCCAGTCGCACCGCCCCGTGCTCGGCGAGGAGGAGATCGCGTTCATCGTGAGCCGGTGGACCGGCATTCCGGTGACGCGACTCCAGGAAGCGGAGACGGCGCGCCTGCTGCGCATGGAAGACGAGCTGCACGAGACGGTGGTCGGCGCAGGACGAGGCGATCAGGGCGATCTCGCGGTCGATCCGCCGCAGCCGCGCCGGGCTCAAGGATCCGCAAGCGGCCGATCGGATCGTTCATCTTCTCCGGGCCGACGGGCGTCGGCAAGACGGAGCTGGCGCGCGCGCTGGCGAAGTTCCTGTTCGCCGACGCGTCCGCGCTCATCCGCGTCGACATGAGCGAGTACATGGAGAAGTTCTCCGTGTCGCGGCTGATCGGCGCGCCGCCGGGATACGTCGGCTACGAGGATTCCGGCACGCTCACCAAGGCCGTGCGCCGCAAGCCGTACAGCGTGGTGCTGCTCGACGAGATCGAGAAGGCGCATCCGGATGTGTTCAACATCCTGCTGCAGGTGCTCGACGAAGGGCACCTGACCGACAACTACGGCCGCGTGATCGACTTCAAGAACACCGTCGTGATCATGACGTCGAACGTCGGCGCGCGCGACATCACCAAGGGCAAGTCGCTCGGCTTCACGGCAGCGCGACGACGCGGCAGAACTTCGAGCGGATGCGCCGAGAAGGTGAAGGAGGAGATGAAGCACGTCTTCAATCCGGAGTTCCTGAACCGGCTCGACGACGTCATCGTCTTCCATCCGCTCAGCCGCGAGCACATCGCGCAGATCGTCGGCGATCCTGCTCAAGGACGTGCAGACGCGGCTGTCGGAGGAGGAGCTGACGCTCCGGCTCACCGACGCGGCGACCGACTTCCTGGTCAAGCACGGCTACGACGAGAAGTATGGCGCTCGGCCGCTGAAGCGGGCGATCCAGAAGTACATCGAGGATCCGCTGTCCGAGAAGATCCTGCTCGCCGAGTTCTCGCAAGGGCGACGAGATCGAGGTCGACGTCGCGGCGGATGGGGAGAAGCTCGACTTCCGCGTACTGACCAGCTCGACACAAGCGTAAAGAATTCCAAGCATTGCACCCGGCCAGGAGCCCGCGATTTGCGGGACCTGACCGGGTGCTTTTTGTGTATATTGCCGGACTATGCGACCTGCGCGCCTCATCGCCAGCCTGATCGGCGTGGTCGCGGCCCTCCCGGCCGTCCGCGCCAAGCAGCCATCGTCAGCCGCTGCGAGTGCCGCGACAGGACCCTGTGCTACACCCGATAGCGTCGCGTTTCGCGGCCTGTCCCGCATTCCGGAGGGCGATGTCAGGTCCGACATCGGGATCACTCCAAAGTCCACGATCAGCGGGCGGATCGTCACGCAGGCGCTCAAGAATCTCTACGCCACGAACAAGTTCGAGGCGAACGGGACGGCCGTCTGCGAGGTCATCGGCGGCAAGACGCGTCCTGGTCTTCAACCTGACCGAGCGCCGGATCCTCAGCGAGGTGTCGGTCGTCGGCGCCGACAAGGTGTCGGCGTCGTCGGTGAAGGACCGGGTGGACCTGCTGATCGGCAAGCCGATCGACCCGGCGCAGGTCGCGCAGGACGTCCCGCGCATCGACTCGCTCTACCAGAGCGAGGGCTACTATCCTCGCGCAAGGTGGCCGTGGACACCGTCAGCGACGGCGCCGCGACCACGCTCATCTTTCCGTCGACGAGGGACGCCGACTCGCGATCTCGGGCGTCGCAGGTCGACGGCAACAAGGCGCGTCACCGACGCAAGGACATCGTGCGGCGCGATGAACACGAAGCCCGAAGGGTTCTTCTGGTGGCAGAAGGGCGAGTTCGACCAGGACAAGTACGCGAAGGACCTCGTCGAAGTCGATCCCGCAGCTGTACGCGTCGCACGGCTACATCGACATGCAGGTGCGTGAAGGACACGCTGATCGTCGACCGGAACGCAGGGAAAGGCGCTCGTTCGACCTGACGGTGCACGAAGGGCCGCAGTACCAGGATCGGCAGCTTCGAGGTCAACGGCGCGAAGGGTTCTCGACCGACCAGATCGCGCGCTTCTATCCGTTCGGCGCGCGAACCAAGACCATGGCGCGACGTCGCGAAGGGCATACTGGGCCGGGAGCGGCGCGCCGAAAGGACGTGTTCGACGCAGTCGGCGTGGGACGACGCGACGGACGCAGGTCCAGCGACGCGTACGCGAACGAGGGCTACATCTACGCGACGATGCGCCCGGTCGTCGAGCGCCGCAAGGTCGGACCGATTCCGGTCCCGACGGTCGATCTCCGCTGGGAGATCGACGAGCGCACGCCGGCGATCATCAATCGCGTCGACATCCTCGGCAACGACGTCACGACCGAGACGTGCATTCGCGACCAGCTCTTCGTCCTTCCGGGCGACGTGTTCAACAAGCAGCGCCTGATCGACAGCTACCGGAACATCGCCAACCTCGGCTTCTTCGAGCAGGACATGCCCGTTCCCGAGACGCGGCCGGCCAACGACCAGGGCGACATCGACCTCGATTTTCCACGTGAAGGAAAAGCGCACCGGCAACGTCAACTTCGGCGCGTCGGTGGGACAGGGCACGGGCCTCGGCGGATTCATCGGCTTCGACCAGCCGAACCTGTTCGGCGAGTGCAAGCGCGGCTCGCTCCAGTGGCAGTTCGGCCAGTACATCAACGACTTCTCGATGAGCTACACCGATCCCCGCATCAAGCAGTCGAACGTGTCGGGGACGATCTCGGCGTACCACCAGCAGTCGCGCTTCATCATCCGCGACATCGGCCAGTCGGACACGACCGGCGGCCAGCTGCAGTTCGGCTTCCCGTGTTCAACTCCCGGTCGACCCGCTTCTACGCGAGCTACGGCGGCGAGAAGGTGAGATACGGCGGCGACGGCCTCGTGGCGACGATCCAGTGCAACGGCTGTTTCCGGTCGACGCTCGGCATGCAGCTCGACCACGACACGCGGCTGGGAATGCCGTTCCCCGTGGCCGGCGTTCACGAGAACGTGTCGCTGCAATTCAACGGCGGTCCGCTCGGCGGAACCGCGAGCTTCCAGCGTCTCACGACGGAGATGCACGGATACACGCCGATCGCCACGCTGGGAAAAGCGATCGGCGCCGAGCCGGCGCAGGTCGTCCTCGGGCTGACGGCGCAAGGCCGGCGCGGTGTTCGGAGATCCGGGACCGTTCTTCGTCTCGCAGTCGTTCACGCTGGGCGGCGTGCAGTACGGCGAGCCGCTGCGCGGCTATCCCGAGTTTTCGATCACGCCGCTCGGGTACATCCCGAACGCGGATCAGCTGCAGGCGCAGCGGACGTCGTTCGGCAACGCTTTCTTCCGCGCGACGGCGGAGCTCGGACTCCGCATGAACCAGCAGCTCTACTTCGATACGTTCTACGACGCCGGCAACCTGTGGCAGCGTCCGCGGGACTTCGATCCGACGCAGTTGTTCCGCGGCGCCGGTTTCGGCGCGTCGCTGGTCACGCCGCTGGGTCCGCTCGGGGTCGATCTGGGGTACGGGTTCGACAAGACCAATGCGCTGGGTCAACCGGCACCGGTTGGCAGGTGCATTTCAAGTTCGGTCAGATCTTCTAACAGCGAGTTTTCAATGCACTCGATCGTGCGCGCGACCTTGATCGCGCTCATCCCCACCATCGGCGTGGGAGCGGCGGCCGGGCTCAGGGGCCGGTGAAGATCGCTTACGTCAACACCGCGGCCCTCATGGAAGCGGCCCCCGGGCGCGATTCCGCGACAGCCATTCTCACGCGTGAAGGCAACGCGTTCGAGGCGCAGCTTGCGAAGCTGCGGGATTCCGTCAACGCGCGGCTGACGAAGTTCCAGAAGGACGAGCCGACGATGACGCCCGCCCAGAAGGACAAGGAGACGAAGGCGATCCAGGCGCTCGAGCAGGACCTCCAAACCAAGAACACGGCGTTCCAGCAGCAGTACGACCAGCGCAAGCAGGAAGTGCTGGCGCCGATCATCGACATGGTGAAGAAGGTGCTCGACGATCTGCGCGAAGAAGGCAACTACTCGATGATCCTCATGAACGATCCGGGGCAGACCGCCGATCGTGTCGGCGGACAAGAATCTGGACATCACCGACAAGGCGATCTCGCGCTTGCGGGCCACGAAGGCGCCGGTGATTCCGGCCGCGACCAAGGGCGGAGCGCCCGCCGCCCCGGCCGGCGTGACGAAGCCGAGGCCGCCGACGCAGTGACAGACGACCCGACGACGAGGTCGAGTACGGTAAGCGGCGGTGAGGGCGGAGTCGTCCTCACCGCCGCGGCTATTGCGGAGGCGGTCGGCGGCCGCCTGGTCGGCGATCCGACCGCGACCGTCCGCGGCGTCGCGCCGCTCGACCGCGCATCGCCCACGGATCTGAGCTTCCTCGGCGCCGCCAAGTACGCCGCCGCGTTCAGCGCGTCGCGTGCCGGCGTGGTGCTCGTGTCGCCCGAGCTCGCGGAGACGCCCGGGCAGGCGAGCCGCGTGGTGGTCGCCCAGCCGCAGGAGGCGCTGCTCTCGCTGCTGCCGCGGTTTCATCGCCCGGCCGAGGCGGGAGCCGGCGTGCATCCAACGGCGATCATCGGGCGCGGAGCGCGGCTGGGACGCGGCGTCTCGATCGGACCGTACGCGATCGTCGGCGATCGCGCGACCTCGGCGACCGCGTGTCGTGGGCGGGCACACGGTGATCGGCGCCGGCGTGGAGATCGGCGACGACTGTCGCGTCTATCCGACCGTCACGCTCTACAGCGGATCGCGGATCGGGCGCCGCGTGATCGTCCACGCGGGCGCGCGAATCGGCTCCGACGGATTCGGCTACGTGCAGAAGGACGGCGCGCACCTCAAGATTCCGCACGTCGGGCGCTGCCTGATCGAGGACGACGTCGAGATCGGCGCCAACTCGACGATCGATCGCGGCAGCATCGACGACACCGTCGTCGGCGCGGGGACGAAGATCGACAATCTCGTGCAGATCGCGCACAACGTCCGCATCGGAAAGCTGTGCCTGATCATGGCGCAGGTGGGGATCGCGGGCTCGGTGCGCGTCGAGGACGGCGCGATGCTCCTCGGGCAGGTGGGCGTGTCCGGGCACCATACGATCGGCGCCGGGGCTCGGCTTGCTGCGCAGGCCGGTGTATTCGGCGATATTCCGGCCGGTGAAACGTGGTCCGGCTATCCGGCGCGTCCGCACAAGGAGGCGCTGCGGGCCCAGGCCGCGCTGTTCAAGCTTCCCAGCCTCATTCGCCGCATCGAGCGCCTGCTCGACTCAACACCCGACACAGAATGAATCGTCGCACGATTGCGCGACCCGGTGTCGCTCGACGGGGTCGGGCTGCACCTGGGCGAACCGTGCTGCCTCGCAGTTCCATCCGGCGCCGAGCGGCGCCGGCATCGCCTTCCGGCGGATCGATCTCGCCGGGCGCGCCGACGATCCCGGCGCTCGCCGAGCACGCGCTGCTCACCGAGCGCCGCACGCAGCTCGGGAACGATCCGGTGTCCGTGCACACGGTGGAGCACGTGCTGGCGGCGGTCGCGGGGCGCGGGATCGACGACATCGAGATCCAGCTGGACGGGCCCGAACCGCCGATCATGGACGGCAGCGCGGCGCCGTTCGTCGAGGCGCTCGTCAGCGGCCGGTGTCGCTGGAGCAGCCGGGCGAGGTGCAATACCTCACGCTGCGCGAAGCCGCTGTCGTTCGCCGACGGCGAGTCGCGCTACGAGGCGATCCCGTCGCGCGAGCTCGAGTTCGACGTGACGATCGACTTTCCGCATCCGATGATCGGCGTGCAGCGTTGCTCGTACCGCGCACGCGCGCGACGCGTTCGCCACGGAGCTCGGTCCGGCGCGAACGTTCGGATTCGTGCGCGAGGTCGACGCGCTGCGGGCGATGGGACTGATCCAGGGCGCGTCGCTCGAGAACGCGGTCGTGCTCGACGACACGCGGTGCTGGTGGAGGCCACCACTGCGCTGGCCCGACGAGTTCGTGCGACACAAGACGCTGGATTGTCGTGGGCGATCTCGCGCTCGCCGGCGACGCGCGTACGGGCGCGGATCACGGCCGTCAAACCGAGTCATCGCGGAACGGTTCGACTGGTTCGGCGCGATGCAGCGACGCTCGCGAGGGAAAAGACCGTGATCGAAATCGAAGACATCATGAAGGTGCTGCCGCACCGATATCCCGTTCCTGCTCGTCGACCGGATCCTCGAGATCGAGACGAAAAGCGGATCGTCGGCATCAAGAACGTGACGATCAACGAGCCGTTCTTTCAGGGACACTTTCCCGGCCATCCGATCATGCCCGGCGTGCTGATCATCGAGGCGATGGCGCAGGTCGGCGGCGATGCTGCTCATGGGCGCGGTGCCGGATCCGAGCGCGAAGGTCGTGTACTTCACGTCGCTCAACAACGTGAAGTTCCGCCGGCCGGTGAGGCCGGGCGACCAGCTCCGCTTCGAGCTCGAGCTGCTGCAGGTCCGCGGCATGATGTGCAAGATGTCGGGCGTCGCGAAGGTCGATGGCGAGGTCGTCTGCGAGGCGGAGATGGGCGCGATGGTGCGCGACAAATGAGCGAGTCGCATTCATCCAACGCGCGATCGTACACCGACGGCGCCGACATCGGCGAAGGCGTGGAGATCGGCCCGTTCGCCATCGTCGGCGAGCACTGCACGATCGGCGACGGCTGCGTCATCGCGCCGCGCGCCGTCGCTCGAGCGCAACGTCAGCCTCGGCCGCGACGTGAAGGTCGGCGTCGGCACGGTGCTCGGCGGCGATCCGCAGGACCTCAAGTTCAAGGGCGAGCAGACGACGGTCGAGATCGGCGACGGCACGGTGATCCGCGAGTACACCACGATCAACCGCGGCACGACGCAGTCGTTCAAGACGACGGTCGGGAAGAACTGCTTCCTCATGTCGTACGTGCACCTCGCGCACGACTGCCACGTCGGCGACGGCGTGATCATCTCGAACGGCACGCAGTTCGCCGGGCACGTGACGATCGACGCGAAGGCGATCATCTGAGCGGCCTCGTCGCCGTGCACCAGTTCGCGACGATCGGCCGCTACTGCTTCATCGGCGGATGCTCGCGCGTGGCGAAGGACGTGCCGCCGTACGTGAAGGCGGTCGGCAATCCGATCAAGCTGTATGGCCTCAACAGCGTCGGTCTCGAGCGCAACGGGTTTCCGCGAAGAGGTGCGCCGGAGCTCAAGCGCGCCTACCGGCTGTTCTTCAAGTCGGAGCTCAATCTCACGCAGGCGCGCGAGCGCGCGGCGGCCGAGCTTCACGCCGTATCCGGAGATCACGGAGTTCCTCGCGTTCTTCGACGCGCAGCGACCGCGGATCGGTAGTGGCGATGACGCTTCGGGTCGGCGTCATCGGCGCGGGCGCGCTCGGCTTTCATCACACGCGCATCCTGCGCGACGTACCGGGCGCGACGTTCGCCGGATTTCACGAGTCCGACGCGGCACGGGCGGCGACGGTCGCGACGGAGCTCGGCGTGAAGGCGTTCGCGTCGCTCGACGCGCTGCTCGACGACGTGGAGGCGGTCACGATCGTGGTGCCGACGCCCGCGCACTTCGCGGTGGCCGCGCCGGCGCTCGAGCGCGGGCTGCACGTGCTGATCGAGAAGCCGATCGCGGCGACGCTCGACGAAGCCGACGCGCTGCTCGCGCATCGCCAAGCGCACCGGGGCGGTGATGCAGACCGGGCACGTCGAGCGGTTCAATCGCGCGATCCGCGCGCGCGCTGCCGTACGTCGAATCGCCGCGGTTCATCGAGAGCGACCGGCTCGCGCCGTTCAATCCGCGCGGGTCGGACGTCGCCGTCGTGCTCGACCTCATGATCCACGACATCGATCTGGTGCACACGCTTGTCGGCGGGGGCGTGGCGTCGGTGGCGGCGGTCGGCGTGCCCGTGCTGACGCCGTTCGTCGACATCGCCAACGCGCGCCTCACGTTCGATGCGGGCGCCGTCGCGAACATCACGGCGAGCCGCGTGTCACGCGAGCGCATGCGCAAGCTCCGCATCTTCCAGCAGAGCGGATATCTGTCGCTGGATCTCGCCGCCGGCACCGGCGAGTTCTACCGGCTCCGGCGCGACGTGGACCTCGCGGCGCTCGTCCGCGACGCACGCGGCGCGCAGGCGATCGAGTCGTTCGTCGAGCGCATCGCGATCGAGGCACCGGACGGCGAACCGCTGCGGCTCGAGCTGGAGGCGTTCGTCGCGCGCGGTGGGCGGCGACGGGCCCGTCGCCGGTGACGGGCGAGGACGGCCGCGAGGCGCTCGCCGTCGCGCTTCCGATCGTCCACGACATCGAGCGAACGGGTGCTCGTCTCGGGGGCATGCCGCCAGGAGTGATGGCGAGCGACGCGCTGGCCGGAGCGGCAGGCGTTCGTGCGTGAGATTCTGTTCGTCGCCGGAGAAGTGTCCGGCGACCTGCACGCGGCGGGCGTGATGCGTGAGCTCGCGGCACGCGGCGCGACGGCGCGCTTCCACGCCGTCGGCATCGGCGGCGACGAGATGCGCGCCGCCGGCGTCGAGCTCATCGAGCACGTCGAACAGCTCGCCGTGATGGGCTTCGTCGAAGTGCTCCAGCACGTGCCGAAGCACTGGGCGCTGCTGCGCGAGGCTCGAGCGCCGATCAAGAGCGGCAACGTGGCGCTCGTCGTTCTGATCGACTACCCGACGTTCAACATGAAGGTCGCCGACGCGGCGGCCGCGGCCGGCGTGCCGGTGCTCTACTACATCACGCCGCAGGTGTGGGCGTGGGGCGCCGACCGGCTCGCGCGTCTCGCCAAGACGGTGACGAAGGCGGCGGTGATTCTGCCGTTCGAGGAGCCGCTGCTCCGTGCGCACCATATCGACGCGACATTCGTCGGACATCCGCTGCTCGACCGCGTCGACCAACTCCCCGATCGTGCGACGCGCGTCGACGCCTCGGCCTTGCCGACGACGCCCGCGTGCTCGCGCTCTTCCCGGGGAGCCGCGCGCAGGAAATCCGCCGCCACCTCGACGGATTCGTGGAGACGGCGCGCGAGCTGCAGCGCCGCGACCCGTCGGTGCAGGTCGTCGTCAGCGCGGCGCCGCACGTGGAGATCGATTCGCGGCGGTGCCCATTTCCGATGGTGCGATCGGCGTCGTTCACGATTCTCCGCGCCGCGGACGCCGCGCTCTGCAAGAGCGGCACGACCACGCTCGAGGCGGCGGTCGCCGGCTGCCCGCTCGTCGTGGCGTATCGCACCAGCCGGCTCACCTACGCCGCGGCCAGGCGCCTGGTGAAGATCTCGAATATCGGTCTCGTGAACGTCGTGGCCGGCACGCGCGTAGCGCCGGAGTTCGTGCAGGATGCGTTTCAGCCGCGGCCGTCGCCGACGCGCTCATGCCGCTGCTCGACCGCGGCAGCCCGGAGCGGCGCGCGATGATCGAGGGTCTCGCGCGCGTCCGGGCGTCGCTGGGGCAGCCCGGCGCCGCGGGTCGCGTGGCCGACATGGCGCTCGCGCTCGCCGACCGAGGTCGCGATGGCCACTGACGCGCCTCGCGTCGCGGCCGACGCGCGCGCCGAACGGCGCATCGCGCGGTTGGCGCGCCTCGGAACCTGGCTGGTCCGCGTGCTCGGAGCGACGTGGCGGATCAGGGTTCGGAACGACGAGTCCGTGCGCGGGCGCCGGACGGCCAAGCAGCCGATCATCTTCTCGCTCTGGCATGGCCATCTGCTGCCACTGCTGTATCATCATCGCGGTGAGGGAGTCACGGTGTTGATCAGCGAGCACGGCGACGGCGAGATCATCGCCCGCGTCGCCGAGCGCCTGGGATTTCGCACGGTGCGCGGCTCGACGTCGCGCAATGCGGCGCGCGCGCTGCTCGAGGCGTCGCGCGTCGTCGAACAGGGCGGCGACCTGGCGCTCACGCCGGACGGGCCGCGGGGCCCGGCGCGCACCGTCGCGCCCGGAGTCGCCATCGTCGCGCACCGCGCGGGCGCACCGGTGATCGGAGCGGTCGCCCACGCGCACTCGCCGTGGCGCCTGTCGACGTGGGACCGTTTCGAGATTCCCCGGCCGTTCAGCCGCGTCACGATCGCGTACAGCGATCCGCTGTTCGTGACCGCGGCCGAAGCGCGCGAGGCGGCCGAGTCGGTGGATCGCGTCGCCGAGACGATGGCGGCGGCCGAGCGGGCGGCGCATGCCTGATCCGCGCGCGATCGAGCAGCTCTGGTACGGCAAGGACTACGCGTCGGCGTTCGCGCGCACGCTGCTGACGCCGGCGTCGCTCTTGTACGGCGGCGTCGTCGGCACGCGCGACGCGCTCTACGACATCGGCTGGCTCCGCGCGCACCGCGCGCCGATCTCCGTCGTGAGCGTGGGCAACCTGACCGTCGGCGGCACGGGGAAGACGCCCGTCGCGGCATGGATCGCGCGCGGACTGTCGTCGCGCGGAGCGCATCCGGCGATCGTCTTGCGCGGCTACGGCGACGACGAGCCATTGGTGCACCGATCGCTCAACAGATCCATTCCGGTGATCGTCGGCGCCGACCGGCTCGCCGCGGTGGAGCGCGCGGCCGCCGACGGCGCGGACGTCGCCGTGCTCGACGACGGATTTCAGCATCGCCGCATCGCGCGCGATTTGGACATCGTCCTCGTGAGCGCCGACCAGTGGGCAGGAGCCGGTGACGCGCGACTCTTGCCGGCCGGTCCCTGGCGCGAGCCGCTGCACGCGATTCGGCGCGCGACGCTCGTCGTCGTGACGTGCAAGGCGTCGTGCGACGACGCCGTCGACCGCGTGCACGATCGTCTGGCGAGCGTGGCGCCGATGGTCCCGCGCGTGTCGGTGCGAATCGCACCGCTCGACCTCGTGAACACGCTCGATCGCGGCGAGACGGCTCCGCTGTCGTCGCTCGCCGGCGTTCGCGTCGGCGTCGTCGCTGCGATCGGCGATCCGGCGTCGTTCGTGGCGCAAGTGAGCGCGCAGGGCCCGCGTTTCAACGCCAAAGTGGACGCGCGGCTTTTCCCGGATCATCACGCGTTCACCGATCGCGAAGTCGCCGAGGTCGCGCGCGATCTCAAGCACGTCGATATGGTGTTGTGCACGCTCAAGGACGCGGTCAAGCTCGGCGCGCGCTGGCCTCGCCTTGGACCGCCGTTGTGGTATGTTTCTCAAGATGTGCAGGTCGAGCGCGGCGTCGGCGGTCTGGACTCCGTGCTCGACGGTGTGGTACGCACGCGAACCCCCCGAACGCCCTCTCAGATCGCCGGCTGACGCCGGCCTGTTTGCTTCCACATGGCCACCGATCTCCGACTCCCAACCGACAGAATCGTTCGACCGGACAAAGACCGGTTTCTCAACGAAGAAAATCCGTTCGAGGCGATGATGTCGCGCTTCGACCGCGCCGCCGAGCTGCTCGATCTCGAGCCCGGCCTCTACAAGGTCCTTCGCCACCCCGAGAAGCAGATCATCGATCTCCATCCCGGTGATGATGGACAACGGGGAGGTCGAGGTGTTCATCGGCCACCGCGTGCTGTACAACACGTCGCGCGGACCGGCCAAGGGCGGCATCCGCTTCGACCTCAAGGTGACGCTCGAGGAAGTCAAGGCGCTCGCCGCGTGGATGACGTGGAAGTGCGCCGTCGTGAACATTCCGTTCGGCGGCTCGAAGGGCGGCGTCGTCTGCGACCCGCTCAAGATGAGCGCCGGCGAGCTCGAGCGGCTCACGCGCCGCTACACCGCGGGCATCATCAACACGCTCGGTCCGGACTCCGACGTGCCGGCGCCCGACGTGAACACGAACGAGCGCGTGATGGCGTGGGTCATGGACACGTACTCGATGCACATGGGCCACACGGTGACGGCGGTCGTCACCGGCAAGCCGGTCGAGATGGGCGGCTCGCTCGGCCGCCGCGAGGCGACGGGACGCGGCTGCATGATCGTGACGCAAGAAGCGCTCAAGCATCTCGGCATGCCGATCCAGGGCACGACGGTCGCGGTGCAGGGATTCGGCAACGTCGGCTCGATCGCGGCCGAGCTGCTGCAGCGCGAGGGGTGCAAGATCGTCGCGATCAGCGACCGCACCGGCGGCTACTTCAACCAGAACGGGATCGACATCGAGGCGGCGATCAAGCACGTGAAGCGCGTGCGATCGCTCGACGGCTTCGACGGCGGCGACCAGATCACGAACGACGAGCTGCTGCTCTCGACGTCGACGTGCTGCTGCCGGCCGCGCTCGAGAACGTGATCACGAGCAAGAACGCGGCGAAGGTCCGCGCGAAGATCATCTGCGAGGGCGCGAACGGACCGACGACGGCGGGCGCCGACTCGATCCTCGACGAGAAGGGCATCTTCGTGATCCCGGACATCCTCGCCAACGCCGGCGGCGTGACCGTCTCGTACTTCGAGTGGGTGCAGGACCGCGGCGGCTACTTCTGGACGGAAGACACCGTCAACGAGCGGCTCCACGACATCATGTGTCGCAGCTTCGGCGACGTGCTGCACTTGTCCAAGCAGCACAAGGTCAACATGCGCACGGCGGCGTACATGCTCTCGATCAGCCGCGTGGCGACGGTGCACCGGCTGCGCGGCATTTATGCGTAAGGCGCCGGCGGCGGGCCGGGGGTGTCGTCGCCAGGGGGCGCTCCGCTGATGTGCGACGCTCCAGTCGATGCGTGTCGTCGTGGCCGTGGTCGGCAAACCGCGCGACGCCAACCTCGCCGGAGCGATTCGGGACTATGAAGCTCGCGCCGCACGCTACTGGCCGCTCGACGTCCGCGAGGTGCGCCAGGAATCGGCCGCCGGTCCGTCCGCGGGTCGTGCGCGCGAGGCCGAAGCTGAGCGTCTGCTCGCCGCGATTCCGCCGGCCGCGCAGGTGGTCGCATGCGACGTGAGCGGCCGAGCGTTCACGTCGGAGGAGTTCGCCGAGTGGCTGCAGTCCATGCGCGAGCGGGCGGTGGACGTGGCGTTCGTGATCGGCGGCGCGTTCGGACTCGGCGAGTCGCTCAAGAGCCGAGCGTCATGACGCTCTCGCTCGCGCCGTGGACGCTGCCGCACGAGCTGGCGCGCCTCGTTCTCGCGGAACAGCTGTACCGCGCGGGGACGATCGTCCGCCGCGAGCCCTATCACAAGTAGGTCGGGCGGGCACGCGCGCATGAATCGCCCCGAGGTTCGCACCGAGTCGCTCGGCGGGTCGCCGCTCTCGGTTGCGGCGCGCGCCGGACGCGCGCCGGACTGGTACGCGGCGCTGCCGCGCGACGCGCGCGGGTGGCGGTCTCACGCGCGCGATGTCGCCGCCGACGTCGGCTCGGATTGGCTCGAGGCTCTGTCGCCGGCGTTTTCGCCGCGCGGCGCCGCGGCGAAGCGCTTGGCGGAAAGCGCGAACGGAAAGGGCATCGTCGTCACGACGGGCCAGCAGCCCGGGCTGTTCGGCGGTCCGATCATGACGCTCGCCAAGGCGATCACCGCGCGCGCGATCGCCGACGTTCTTCGAGACGCGACCGGGATTCCAGTCGCCCCCGTGTTCTGGGCCGCCACCGACGACGCCGACTTCGCCGAGACGGCGGGCGTGTGGGTGGCCACCGACAGCGGCGCCGATGAGCTCCGGCTCACGCACAAGCCTCCCGTCGGCACGCCGATGGCGCTGGCTCCGCTCGACGACGCCATTCGACCGCTCGTCCAGCGCCTTCGCGCGGCGTCGGGATCGGCGCCGCACTCGTCGTACCTCGAGGCGGCGATCCGCGCCTACTCTCGCGAGGGCAACACGATCGGCGGCGCGTACGTCGACGTATTGCGCGAGTTGCTCGAGCCGCTGGAGATCGCGGTGCTCGACGCGTCGCACGAGGCGGTGATCGCGCGAGCCCGCGGCATCCTCGTGCAGGCCGCGCAATCCGCGGAGACGCTCGCGCTCGCCGTCCACGCGCGGTCGGAGGCGATTCGCGCCGCCGGTTTCCACGCGCAGGTGGAAGAGGTGGCCGGCCTCTCGCTCGTGTCGATCACCGAGAACGGCACGAAGCGACGGCTGCCGATTCGCGAGGCGGCAGCGGCAGGCACGTCCGACGCGCACGCGTCGATCGCGTTCACGAACGGGCATCTTTCTCCGACGGTTCTGCTGCGTCCGGTGGTCGAGCGCGCGATCCTGCCGACCGCCACGTACATCGGTGGACCGGGCGAGATCGCGTACTTCGCGCAGGTGAGCGCGGTCGCCGAGTCGCTGCGCGCCGCCGTTCCGCTCGTCGCGCCGCGCTGGTCGACGACGATCATCGAGCCGCGCATTCGGAAGTGCCTCGACGAGCTCCGGCTGTCGGCCGAGGACCTCGTCGACCCGCACGCGGCCGAGACGCGGATGGCGCACCAACGCACGGCCCCGGGCGTCGACGCGGCGATTCAGCTCCTGCGCGCCGACCTGGCTCGCGCCATCGAGGCGTTGCGGGCGGCCGACGGCGACCTGCTGTCGGCGCGCGCGCTCGACGGGGCGCGGCGCGGTATCGAGCATCGCATCGAGCGTCTCGAGCGACGGGTGCTCGCCGGAGTGAAGCGCCGCGAGTCGGCGTTGATGCGCGACATCGCCGTCGTGCGCGGGTCGCTCTTCCCGGGCGGCATTCGACAGGAGCGCCGGCTGGCCTTCGTGCCGTTGCTCGCCAAGTACGGCCCCGCGCTTCTCGACGACATGCTCGCCGCGGCCCGCGCCCATGCGCGCGGGTTGATCGGCGACTCTCCGACGCTCGCCGCGCCGTCGGTCGCGACCGCCGCGCGCGTATGACCGTGACCGCTCGCGGTTCGACGAGCGACGCGAGCGTACCTCCACCACCACCTCCCCGCCGCACCGGCGGCGCGGCGACGATCGTCGCGACGGGAATCCTGTTGTCGCGCGTGTTCGGCCTCGGGCGACAGATGCTCATGGCGCATTTCCTTGGCGCGAGCCTCGCCGGCGACGCGTTCACGGCCGCGTTCAAGATTCCGAACATTCTCAACAATCTGTTCGGCGAAGGCGTGCTCTCGGCGTCGTTCATTCCGGTCTATTCGCGCCTGCTCGAAGACGGCAGGGAGGAAGACGCCGGCAAGCTGGCCGGCGCGGTCCTCGGACTCTTGTCGCTCGTCGTCGCGGTGGCCGTGCTCGTCGGCGTGCTCATCACGCCGTGGCTCATTCCGCTCATCGCCCCGGGTTCGACCCTGCGCGACGCGCGCTCACGATCACGCTGGTGCGGATTCTCTTTCCAGGCGCCGGGATCTTCGTCATCTCGTCGTGGTGCCTCGGGGTTCTCAACAGCCATCGGAAGTTTCTGATCTCGTACGCCGCGCCGATGCTGTGGAACGTGGCGATGATCGCGGCGCTCGTGGGATTCGGCCCGAAGCGCGGACCGGCGGATCTCGCGGTGATTCTCGCCTGGGCGTCGGTGGCCGGCGCGCTGCTGCAGTTCCTCGTGCAGCTGCCGACGGCGATCGCGCTCACGCGTCCGTTGCGTGTGTCGCTCGAGACGAGTCGGCGAACGTGCGCCGCGTGTCGAAGAACTTCGTGCCGGTGTTCGACGAGCCGCGGCGTCGTTCAGATCAGCGGCTACATCGATCAGTGGCTCGCGAGCTTTCTCCCTGGCGGCGTCGTCGCGACGCTGAGCTACGCTCAGACGTCTACCTTCTGCCGGTCAGCCTGTTCGGCATGGCGGTCTCCGCGGCGCGAATTGCCGGAGATGTCGCGGACGCGTCGGGAGCGAGGAACGAGATCGCGGCGCAGCTGCGCGCGCGGATCGGCACCGGCCTTCGGCAGATCGCGTACTTCGTCATTCCGTCGGCGATGGCGTTTCTCGCGCTCGGCGACGTGATCGCGGCGCTGCTCTTCCAGAACGGCGGCCAGTTTCAGGCGACGGAGTCGATGTACGCGTGGGGAATTCTCGCCGGTTCGGCCGTCGGGCTGCTCGCGTCGACGCTCGGGCGCCTCTACTCGTCGACGTATTACGCGCTGCACGACACGCGCACGCCGCTGCGGTTCGCGCTCGTGCGAGTCGCCCTGACCACGATCCTCGGCGCGCTGTTCGCGTTCGAGGGTCCGCGGCTGCTCGGTATCGACCAGCACTGGGGCGCGGCGGGGCTCACCTCGTCGGCGGGCATCGCGGGCTGGGTGGAGTTCACGCTGCTCCGATCCCGGCTGAATCAGCGGATCGGCGTCACCGGCCTCCCGGCCGGCTTCGTCGCAACCCTGTGGGGTGCGGCGATCGCGGCGGCTGCCGCCGGCTGGGCGATGCGCGTGTACGGATTGGGCGACTCGACCTTCGTGACGCGCGCGCTCGTGTTGCTGGTGTTCGGCGTCGTCTACCTGACCGCGACCCTTGCCCTGGGCGTTCCCGAGGCTCGGAGCGCGCTTCGACGTCTGCGAAGGGGCAAGCGCCGGGGGTAATTTTCGGCATGGCCCTGAAGTCGTCCGTGCTCGACAAGATCGCGTACCTGCCCGAGTCGCCCGGGGTGTATCTCTGGCGCGACGCGGAGGGGACGGTCCTGTACGTCGGGAAGGCCAAACGGCTGCGGTCGCGCGTGCGCAGCTACATCGCCGCCGACCACGCCGAGAGCATCAAGACGCAGGCGCTGATGATCGCCGCGGCGGACCTCGAGACGATCGTCGTGCCGAGCGAAGCGCACGCGCTGATCCTCGAGGCGAACCTCATCAAGGAGCACCAGCCGAAGTACAACATCGCGCTGCGCGACGACAAGTCGTATCCGTACATCAAGGTCACGGTCGCCGAGCCGTTTCCGCGCGTGCTCGTCACGCGCCGGCTGATCGACGACGGGAGCCAGTACTTCGGCCCGTACACCGACGTCGGCGCGATGCGACGCGCGCTCAACGTGGTGAAGCGTATCTTCACGGTGCGGTCGTGCAACTACGACATGCCGAAGCAGATGCCGGAGCGGCCGTGCCTCGACTACTACATCAAGCGCTGCAAGGCGCCGTGCATTCTCGCGCAGACGCAAGCCGAGTACGCGCGCGATGATCGACGAGGTGCTCGTCTTTCTCGAGGGCCGTACGGACGAAGTGGCGCGCCGCGTTCGACGAGCGAATGGACGAAGCGGCGGCGTCGCTCGACTTCGAGCGGGCCGCCGAGCTGCGCGACGCGCTGCACCACCTCGAGTCGATGGACGAGCCCACGGTCGTGCTGTCGATCGACGGCGGCGATCGCGACGTGCTCGGCTACGCGCGCGACGGCGACGACGCGGCGTCGCGCTCATGCGAATTCGCGGCGGCAAGCTGCTGGCGCGCGAGCACCAGTTTCTCGAGAACGTCGAAGGAGGAGACGGACGGCGCGGTGTTGCAGGCGTATCTCGCCGGCGGCTATCTGCCGCTCGACGACCGCGCCACGGAGCTCCTCGTGCCGTTCGACCCCGACGAGCGCGAGCTCGTCGAGGCGTCGCTCGAGAACACGAAGATCATCGCGCCGCAGCGCGGGCCGCGCCGCGAGCTGGTCGACCTCGCGGCCCAGAACGCGCGTCATCTGCTCGAGGAGCTTCGCCTCACCGGCGAGGAAGCCGACGAGCGCGCCGGCGATCCGATTTACGAGTTGCAGCGTCCGCTCGGCCTGCAGAAGGTGCCGCGGGCGATCGTGTGCTTCGACATCTCGCACGCGCAGGGGACCGACACGGTCGCGTCGTGCGTCTGGTTTCAGAACGGGCGGCCGTATCGCGCGGAGTATCGCAAGTTCAAGGTGAAGACCGTCGAGGGGATCGACGACTTCGCGTCGATGCACGAAGTCGTGACGCGCTACTTCACGCGGCGCCTCGAGGAGGATCGCCCGCTCCCCGATCTCGTGCTGATCGACGGGGGGAAGGGTCAGCTCAACGCCGCGGCGGCCGCGCTGGAGTCGTTGTCGCTCGGCGCGATGCCGATCGTCAGCCTCGCCAAGCGCGAGGAGGAGCTCTTTCTCATGGGGCGCCCCGATCCGCTTCGCCTGCCGCGGCGGTCGCCGGCGCTTCGCGTCCTCCAGCAGGCGCGCGACGAGGCGCATCGTTTCGCGATAACATTCCAGCGGAAGCGCCGTTCGCTGCGTACGATGACGTCGGAGTTGCTGCGGGTGCCGGGCATCGGCGAAGCGAAGCGACGCCAGCTGCTCGAGGCGTTCGGCAGTCTGCAGGGCGTCCGCGACGCATCTCCGGAAGCGATCGCCGCGCTCCCCGGCTTCGGCCGCAAGACGGCCGACCGCATCGTCGAAGCGTTGCAGCGCAGCTCACCGACCGCCGCTCCAGTCGAAGCGTCGACCGTAGAGACAGAGCAGGATCAATCCGAAACCCACGCGGCCTCACACACCGCCGACAACTCGTCCGACATCACGTGAGCACCTGGCATCTCGAATGTTCGTCGTGCGCGACGCACGAGCAGGGAAGCGCGCGCGCCACCGTCTGCCCGAAGTGCGGGCAGCCCTTCCTCGTCATCTACGATTCGCCCATGCCGGCGCGCAGCGCGATGACCGCGCGGTGGGACATGTGGCGCTACGCCTCGGTGATGCCGCTCGAAGCCGGCGAGGAGCCGGTCTCGCTCGGCGAAGGACTCACGCCGATGCACGAGCTGCCGAAGCTGGCGCGCGAAATCGGCGTCGCGCGCCTCTGGGTCAAAGACGAGGGGCTCAATCCGACCGCGTCGTTCAAGGCGCGCGGGATGAGCGCGGCCGTCACGCGCGCGCGCGGCTCGGGCGTTCCGGGATTCGTCGTGCCGACGGCGGGGAACGCCGGCGCGGCGCTCAGCGCGTATGCCGCCGCAGCCGGGTTGCCGGTGCGCGTCTACGCGCCGGACACGACCCCCAAACCCATTCTCGACACGATCCGCGCGCTCGGCGCCGATCTCCAACTGGTGCAGGGGCACATCGGCGACGCCGGAAAACAGGCGCGCGCGTTCGCGGCGGAGAGCGGATTCTTCGACGTCTCGACGCTGCGCGAGCCGTACCGCATCGAGGGAAAGAAGACGATGGGCATCGAGCTCGCCGAGCAACTCGGCTGGCGCTTGCCGACGCACATCATCTATCCGACGGGCGGCGGCACCGGCTTGATCGGCATGTGGAAGGTGTTCGCTGAAATGCAGCGCGGCGGTTGGCTCGCCAAGGACATCGCGCTGCCGCAC
This sequence comes from uncultured Gemmatimonadaceae bacterium, assembly GCA_963789315.1. Classification (GTDB taxonomy): domain Bacteria; phylum Gemmatimonadota; class Gemmatimonadetes; order Gemmatimonadales; family Gemmatimonadaceae; genus JAQBQB01. Next base: position 38,223 of record CAWBKI010000019.1, read on the forward strand.
ATGATCGTCGCGCAAGCCGACGGCTGCGCTCCGATGGTCCGTGCGTTCCTCGCCGGCGCCGACCGCGCGACGCCGTGGGAGAATCCGACGACACACGCCAGCGGTCTGCGCGTGCCCGGTCCGCTCGGCGACCGGCTCATCCTCCGCGCGTTGTACGAGAGCAAGGGCGACGCGCACGCCGTGAGCGAGGACGCGATTCGTGCGGCGACGCTCGAGCTGTCGCGCGCGAGCGGGGTGGACACCGCGCCAGAGGGTGGTTGCGCACTCGCCGTGACCCGCGAGCTCGTCGCCGCCAATCGAATCCCGCGCGACGCCGAGGTGCTGGTGTTCAATACGGGCAGCGGCGCCTCGTACAGGTTCTGAGGCGTCGATGCGCGTCGCGATCTTCGATCCGTTCAGCGGCATCGCCGGCGACATGGCGCTCGGCGCTCTGGTCCAGGTGGGACTGGAGCGCGAGTGGCTGACGTCGCTGCCGGAGGTGCTTGGGCTCGAGGGTGTGCGCGTGACGATTCGCGACGTGCGTCGCGGCGAAATTGCTTGCGCGAAGGTGGACTTCGAGATCCCGCCGCAGCCGCATGGGCGACACATCCACCACATCCGATCGCTCGTCGAGAAGACAGGCGCGCCGCCGAAGGTCAAGCAGCTCGCCGATCGCGTGTTTACCGCCATCGCGACGGTCGAAGGCGAGATTCACGGCGTGCCGATCGAGAAGGTGCACTTGCACGAGGTCGGCGCTGTCGACGCGATTCTCGACGTCGTCGGCACGATCTGGGGACTCGATCGGCTCGGCGTCGAAGCGGTGTACTGCGGCGCCTATCGCGCTTGGAGACGGGACCGTGCGCGCGGCGCACGGTGTCCTGCCCGTGCCCGCGCCGGCGACGCTCAAGCTGCTCGAGGGGCTGCCGGTCTCGCCGGGACCTGAGGGCTCGGGCGAGCTGGTGACCCCGACCGGCGCGGCGCTCGTGCGCATCCTGTCGCAGGGTGCGCCGCCCGCGGCGTACGTGCCGCGTGCGAGCGGCTACGGGGCCGGGACGAAGGAGTTCCGCGACCGCGCGAACGCGCTGCGCGTCATCCTCGCCGACACGCAGGACATCGGCGTTGGCGATCGGGCCAACGGCTCAGGCGATTCCCGCGAGTCGCTCGTCGAGCTCGTGTGCGACGTCGACGACATGAGCCCGGAGTATCTGGCGCCGATCGTCGAGCGCGCTCGCGACGCCGGCGCGCTGGACGTCGTGCTGCTCGCCGAGACGACGAAGCACGGCCGGCCGGCGGTGCGCGTGGAGCTCCTTTGCCGTCCGGGCGTGGCGTCGCGCCTCGAGGAGCTGCTGCTCGTCGAGACGACGACCATTGGCGTGCGCCGGCGCGAGGTCGTCCGACGAGCGCTCGCGCGAGACGTGATCCACATCACCGTGCTCGGCCACGAGGTTTCGGCGAAGCGCGTCACGCTCCCCGACGGTCGGCGACGGGCCAAACCAGAGTTCGCCGACGTTCAGCACGTCGCACTGGCGACGGGCAGACCGCTACAGGATATTTTCAGGCTGGCCGCCGCCGAGGCGGAACGGCTCGCTGACGCTTAGGGTAGGGATTTCGGTGGGTGTTCTACCCACCTGAACTACGGGACACTCAGGAGAGACAACGATGTACGGTCTGGGAAAAACGCTCTTGCCCGCGGTCATGCTCGCTGGCGCTTCCGTTGCCGCCTCGGCACAGCAAAAGGCCTGCGAAATCGACGAGGGCTCGCCCAACCAGGTCGCACGGGCCTATCTCGACATCCAGACGGCTTCGGCTACTTCGGCCAAGCCGGCAGAGCAGCCGGCGCGGCTGCGCGACGCCGTAAAGTTGCTGCAGGAAGGCGACCTGAAGAAGAATCCTGCGGGACGCGCCATGGTGCTGGGGAAGACGTACGTACTCTGGATGGCGCAGCCCAACATGACGAGCGGCAAGACGACCCGCGGCGCCGTGGGCTTCGTGACGGATACGACGGCCGCGTTCGACCTCGTCGCGGGCATCGACTCGGCGTTCACCGTGGTCGAGACAGCCAACCCCGAGTGCGCTGCGCAGACGGCGTCCTACCGGCAGCAGAAGCCGTGGGTCGATCTCGTGAACCAGTCGAACGAGCTCGCGACAAACGGACAGATGGACTCCGCGGTCGTGCTGGCCAAGCGGTCGCTCATGCTCTCGAAGAGCGCACCCTACGGCTACAACGTCCTCGCGCAGGCCGCGATGAAGAACAACCAGCCGAAGGAAGCGATCGTTCAGTTGAAGCTGGCGATCGAAGCCGCGAAGGATACGGCAACGACGATGGTCGATACGAAGCGCCAGTTGCTTGCCTTCCTCGGCAACTACGCGTCGGACCAGGCCGACGGCGCCCAGGGCGCCGACAAGGCCGCGTTCATCGCCGACGCGAAGGCGGCGTACGAGCAGCTGGCGAAGGATCCGGGGACCAAGTACGCGGACAACGCGCGCAGCGGACAGGCTCGTCTCGCGATGCTCGCCGGCGACTCCGCCGCGATCAAGAGCTCGTACTCGGACCAGCTCGCGAACCCGGGCGCCTTCTCCTACAACTCGCTCATGATGGCCGCCGTTACGGCCGCCAAGGCGCAGCAGAGCAAGGACGCGATGAAGCTGTTCGAAGCGGCCCGTGCGGTGAATCCGTACCATCGCGACGTGCTGTACAACCTGAGCCGCCTCTATCTCCTCGACAGCAACTTCACCAAGGGCATCGAGACGGCCAGCACACTCGTCAAGGTTGATCCGGACAACCCGGACAACTTCCAGCTCCTGGCCGTCGGGTACGGCAGCATCAAGAAGGGCTACGACACGAAGCAGAAGGAATACGAGGCGAAGGCCAAGGTCTACGGCGACCGCGCCAACAAGTCGAAGGTCGCGAGCGTCGTGAAGGCCAACATCGACTCCGCGGCGAAGGTGAACCCGCTGATCAAGGCGTACGCGGATTCGTCGAAGAGCGCGATCGACTCGGCGTTGAAGTACCAGACGGCGATGGCGCTTCCCGTCCGCGTGACGTTCACCGAGTTCACGACCGCTGCCGACGGCAAGACGACGCTGGGCGGCTCGATCACGAACCAGTCGGACGCGGCGAAGTCGTACACCATCAAGCTCGAGTTCATCGACAAGGCTGGAAACGCCGTGACGACGCAGGACGTCGCGGTCGGGCCGGTGGCGGCGCACGAGCGGGCGAGCTTCAAGGCGACCGGCACTGGAGCGGGAATCGTCGCCTTCCGCTACGCGCCGTTGAACTAGCCACAGTTTTTGGATTGCAGCGCGCCCGCCACGCGGCGGGCGCGCTGTTGTTTTTGGACCAGCCGCGATCGCATAACGGGCTGGAGGTGCCGCGTGCAAGTCAATTGTTTTGCTTGTTTTCGGTCCGTTGATCTCCTACATTGCATGAGCTGTTCACACTGCCGCGCACTCGCAATTCTTACCCTCCCGCTTCGTCGCTCAAGGCAGCTCGCATGGTTCGCGTAAAAGCTGTTCAGGCGGGAAGCATCGCCAGCGAGCTCGGGATCGCGCCCGGCACGGAACTGCTGACGGTGAACGGCCGCGAGCTGGCCGATTTCCTCGACTGGGAATTCCTCACCGCCGACGACGAGCTGGTGATCGAGGCCCGCGAGCCGGGTGGCGACGCGGTCGTCTACGAGGTCGATCGCCCCGACGGCGAGTCGCTCGGTGTGGAGCTCGAGCCGCCCACCATCCGCCGCTGCGCCAACCGCTGCGAGTTCTGTTTCATCGAGGGGCTGCCGAAGGGGCTGCGCAAGCCGCTCTACGTGCGCGACGACGACTACCGGCTCTCGTTCGCCTACGGCAACTTCGCGACGCTCTCGAACCTCAAGGAGCGCGACTTCGCGCGCATCGTCGAGTACCGGCTGTCGCCGTTGTACATCTCGGTTCACGCGACGCCCTGGGAAGCGCGCAAGGTGCTGCTCAACAACCCGCGCGTCCCGAACATCGTCGAGCAGCTCACGCGGCTCGCCGATGGCGGCATCCAGTTTCATTGCCAGATGGTGATCGTGCCCGGGCTGAACGACGGCGTTGTTCTGGAAGAGTCCCTTCGCGATCTGTGGGCGCTTGGCGACGCCGTCCTCTCAGTTGCTGTGGTTCCGGTCGGCCTCACCCAGTTTTCGCACCTGTACACCGGCAAGCCGATGGACCGCGACAACGCGCGCACGCTGCTCGCGGCGGTCGGAGCGTGGGCCGATCGGTCCCGCATCGAGCGGCCCGACCTCGGGCACGCCTGGGTGTACGGCTCCGACGAGCTGTTTCTCCTTGCCGAGCGCGAGCTTCCGTCCGCCGAGTACTACGGCGATTTCCCCCAGATCGAGAACGGCGTCGGCTCGGTGGCTTCGCTGCGACAGCGTCTGCGCGAGGGATTGGGCGAGCTGCCTCGGCTCGACGGAAAACGGATCGGCGTCGTGACCGGCGTCTCGATGGCGGGGATCATGCCCGAACTGCTCGAGCAGATCGCGTCCGCGACCGGTGGCACGTTCGAGATGCTCACCGCGACGAACTCGCTCTTCGGCCCGACGACGACGACGGCCGGCTTGCTCGTGGGCGCCGACATTCGCCGGGCGTTGGCCGAGCGCGAAGATCTCGACCTCGCGCTCATTCCCGCGGAGTCGATCAACGATTCCGGTGTGTTCCTCGACGACGAGTCGTTCATCGCGCTGCGCGAACAGCTCCCGATGCCCGTGTATCCATCGTACGATTTCGTCGACGTATTGTCGCGCGAGCGCGATCCGCGCCTGACCGGAGTCGCGGCGTGAACGTTCCGGTCGTCGCGCTCATCGGACGGCCGAACGTCGGCAAGTCGGCGCTGTTCAACCGGATCATCGACGACGACAAGGCCATCGTCGACGACGAGGCCGGCACGACTCGCGACCGGCATTTCGCGGAGACGGATTGGGCGGGGCGGGCCTTCTGGCTCGTCGACACTGGCGGCATCACCGACGACCCACAAGCGCCGATGGACGTCGAGATTCGGCGGCAAGTGGACGAGGCGATCGGCGAAGCGGACTTGCTGTTGTTCGTCGTCGACGCACGCGCCGGGCTGCACCCCGCCGACTTCAACGTCGCCGAGATACTGCGGAACTCGCAGAAGCCGTGGATGCTCGTGGCGAACAAGGTGGACGATCCGCGCGATACGGATTTCTACGAGTTCTACCAGCTCGGCGTCGGGGAGGTTTTCCCGGTTTCGGCCATCAACGGCAAGAACTCCGGCGATCTGCTCGACGCTGTCGTCGGGCGGCTGCCTCAGGTCGCCGCGGAACCGGAGAATTCGCTCCGCGTGGCGGTGATCGGCCGGCCCAACGTGGGGAAGTCGTCGTTCGTGAACCGCTTGCTCGGCGAGGAGCGCCTCGTCGTCGACGACGTCGCGGGAACGACGCGCGACGCCATCGACACGCCGATGCGCTATCACGGCCGCCAATTCGTGTTCGTCGACACGGCCGGTCTGCGGCGGCAGTCGAAGATCGACGACGGTGTGGAGTTCTACTCGTCGCTGCGCACGCGGCGGGCGATCGAGCGGTCGGATATCTGCATCCTCATGGTCGACGCGACCGAGGGCGAGATGCAGAACCAGGACCTCAAGATCGCCGCGCTCGCCTGGGAGGCCGGTCGAGGGCTGATCGTCGTCGTCAACAAGTGGGATCTCGCCGCCAAGGACGACAAGGCGAGTGCAAAATATCAGACGGCCGCCGGCGAGAAGGCGCCCTTCCTGAAGTTCGTCCCGTTCCTGTTCACGTCGGCGCTCACCGGCCAGCGCGTGACCCGCGTGCTCGAGGTGCTGCTCGAGGTGGAGCAGGAGCGCGCCAAGCGAATCGGGACGGCCGAGGTCAACGCGAAGCTCAGCGAGCTGTTGGCGCGCCGTCAACCGCCGCAGGCGGCGGGTCACGAGATCAAGCTCAACTACGCGACGCAGATCGAGACCGCGCCGCCGACGATCGCCGTGTTCGGGAACGCGCCTGACCTCGTCGAAGAGCACTATGTCCGCTATCTCCACAACGGCTTTCGATCGTTCTGGGGATTCACGGGCAATCCGCTGCGCATCGTGATGAAGCGGAAAACCGGCTGATGCTTCGCCTCGCGGCCGCGCTGATCGGTTCGTACATACTCGGATCGATTCCGGCCGCGTACATCGCCGGCCGCGCCCGCGGGATCGACCTGCGAAAACACGGATCGGGCAACCTCGGCGCGACGAACGTGATTCGCGTGCTCGGCGCCCGGATCGGTCTGCTCGTGTTCGCGTTCGACATGCTGAAGGGCGCCGTGCCCGTCGTCGTTTTTCCGCGATGGGTGTCGCCCGACGTGATGCCGATGCACGACCCGCTGATCTTCGGGCTCCTGTGCGGAGTCTGCGCGATCGCCGGACACACGCGCCCCGTGTTTCTCGGGCTGGGGAAGGGAGGGAAGGGCGTCGCCACGGCCGCCGGCGTCTTCCTCGCGCTCGCGCCCATACAGACGCTTCTCGTGCTGGCGGTGTTCAGCGTCGTCCTCTGGTCGAGCGGCTACGTCTCGCTCGGATCGCTGACCAGCGCGACGCTGCTGCCGGTGCTGCTGTGGCTCACGGTCGGCGTACGGTCGCCGCTGTTCGTGATCAGCCTGCTCCTCGCCGTCTTCGTCTTCTGGACGCATCGCGCGAACATCCACCGGCTGCGCACCGGGCAGGAGCATCGGTTCGGGGACAAGAACGGGTCGAAGCGCCCAAACGCGTTCGTGCCGATCGCGCTTGTCGTCGCGGCGGCGATCGTCGTCGCGGCGAGGTTCGGCTGATGCGCGCGGCGGTGATCGGCGGCGGCGCGTGGGGAACCGCGCTCGCCGACTTGCTGGCCTCGAACGGGCACGACACGATGGTCTGGACGTTCGAGACCGACGTCGCGACGTCGATCAATTCGCGTCACGAGAACCAGCGATTCCTCCACGGATTCAAGCTCGAGCCGTCGTTGCGCGCGACGAACGAGCTGCGGGCCGCGGTCGACGGAGCGGCATTCGTCGTCTACGCGACGCCGTCACACCATTTGAGGCGCATCGCCGCCGAGGGCGCGACGTTCGTCGATCGCGACGCGGTGCTGTCTGTCGCCACCAAGGGAATCGAGCGCGGGACGCTCGCGCTCATGACGTCGGTCGTCGGCGACGAAGTGCCCGGCCGATCCGTCGTCGGCCTGTCGGGGCCGAGCTTCGCGTCCGAGGTTGCCGCGCGCCAGCCGACGGCGATCGTCGCCGCGAGCGTTCATCGAGACGCGGCCCGCATCGCGCAGGACGCGCTCAGCAGCCGGACGTTCCGCGTCTACACAAACGACGACGTCGTCGGCGTCGAGCTCGGCGGCGCGCTCAAGAACGTGATGGCCGTCGCGACCGGCATCGTCGAAGGCGTGGGGCTCGGCAACAACTCGCGCGCCGCGCTCATCACGCGCGGGCTGCACGAGATGACGCGCCTCGGCGTCGCGCTCGGCGCGCGGGCCATCACGTTCGCCGGTCTCGCCGGAATCGGCGACCTCGTGCTGACGTGCACGGGTTTGCTCAGCCGCAATCATGCGCTCGGCCTCGAGATCGGCCGCGGCGCGACGTTGGAGCAGGCGCTGGCGGGCAAGGAGACGGTCGCCGAAGGCGTCGCCTCCACCGCCAGCGGATTGGCGCTCGCCGAACGATGCGGCGTCGACATGCCGATCGTTCAAATGGTGCACCGCATTCTGTTCGACGGACACACGGCGCGACAAGCCGTTCCCGAGCTCATGACCCGTGAACTTCGATCGGAGCAAGATCTGTGACCCCTCGTTCGCAGTCGGCGCCGCGCGCCGCACACTCGGAGCCCGTTCAGGAATTTTTCTCCATCGGCGAAGTCTGCGACCTCACCGGTCTCAAGCCGCACGTTCTTCGCTACTGGGAGAGCCAGTTCCGCTTTCTCAATCCGGCGAAGAACCGGTCCGGAAATCGCGTCTATCAGCGGCGCGAAGTCGAGCTGGTGATGCTCGTGAAGCATCTGCTCTACGACGAGAAGTACACGATCGAAGGCGCGCGCCAGAAGGTCGACGAGCATCGCAAGAGCGGCGATCTGAAAGTCATCGCGCGCGGCGCGCTCACGGTCGAAGCGTTGGAGTCGCTGGAGATGGATCTGCGCGACCTGGTGACCATGCTGGACTCGCTCGCGCTCGCGGACTGACGCCGCTCGATGCGCCTTCTCGTCACGAACGACGACGGATTTCTCGCGCAGGGGATCGAGGTTCTGATCGCCGCCGCCGAGCCGCTCGGTGAGGTGACCGTCGTTGCGCCCGATCGCGAGCAAAGCGCGACGAGCCACTCGCTCACGCTGCATCACCCGCTCCATCCGGTTCGCCGCGGCGAACGTCGCTGGCAGGTCGACGGAACGCCGACCGATTGCGTGATGCTCGCGCTCGAGGCGCTGATGCCGGAACGCCCCGACTTCGTGCTCAGCGGCGTGAACCACGGCCAGAACATGGGCGAGGACGTGTTGTATTCCGGCACCGTCGCCGCCGCCATGGAAGGACTCGCGCTGGGCGTACCGTCGATCGCGATTTCGGCGGCCGGCAGCCATCTGCGGGCGGATCCGGCGCGGCTGCGCGCGCAGGTGCCGGCGATCACGACGCTGCTGCGGCATCTCACGTCGCTGCCCGCGCTTCCCGCCGACACGCTGCTCAACATCAACCTGCCGCCGCTCGTCGGCGACCAGGTGAAGGGCGTGAAGCTCACGCGGCTCGGCCGCCGGGTCTACTCGCAGTCCGTCGCGCCGATGAAGGATCCGCGCGGGCGGCAGATCTACTGGATCGGCGGAGGGCAGGCGAGTTGGACCGGCGAAACGGATTCCGACTTCCGCGCTGTCGAGGACGGGTACGTCTCGGTGACGCCGCTTCACCTCGACCTGACGCACCACAGCGCGCTGCAGGGCGCGGAACGCTGGTGGCGCGAGCCATGACGCCGGGCAATGGAGCGACGAACGACCGCGAGCTGCTCGGCGCGCGGCACCGGCTCGTCGAGGCGCTGCGCGACAAGGGAATTCGCGATCTCTCCGTGTTGCGCGCCATCGAGATGACGCCGCGCCACGCGTTCGTGCCGACGGGCCTCCGGCATCGCGCGTACGAAGACGCGCCGCTGCCGATCGGCAATGGACAGACGATCTCGCAACCGTGGGTGCACGCGCGCTATCTCGAGTTGCTGCATCTCACCGGCAAAGAGCGGGTGCTGGAGATCGGCACCGGTTCGGGATACCAGACTGTGCTGCTCGCGCATCTCGTGGCGCAGGTCTTCTCGATCGAGCGCATTCCGGCGTTGCTCCAGCAAGCGCGGGAGAACATCCATCGCACGGGCGTCAACAACGTCTCGCTCCTCCTCGGCGACGGCACCATCGGGTGGCGCGAATATGCGCCGTACGACGCGATTCTCGTCACCGCCGGCGCGCCGTCGGTGCCGCAGCCGCTGCTCGATCAACTCGCCGAAGGCGGACGGCTACTGATTCCCGTGGGCGACCGCGACGAGCAGCGGTTGATCGTCGCCGAGCGAAAGGGCGGACGAATGGAAATGAAAGAAGAGGCGCCCGTGCGGTTCGTGCCGCTCCTCGGGCATCACGGCTGGGCGCGGTCCGACGAATCGTAATCGCCTCGTTTTCGATGCGAATGCACGTCGTTGTATCGGGCCGAGTGCAGGGCGTGGGTTTTCGCTGGTTCGTGCGCGAGACCGCGATCGAGCTCGGATTGGCGGGATGGGTTCGGAACCGGCCCGACGGGAACGTGGAGGTCGCGGCCGATGGCGACGAGGCGATCGTGACGCGCTTTCGAGAGCTGTTGCGAAAGGGTCCGCCGCATGCGATGGTCGTCTCGGTCGACGACGTGCCGACGGAGACGAGACCGCTGCCACACCCCTTCGAGATCGCGCGATGACGCCGTCCGTCCAGAGAGGCAGCGATTCGAGCGCGGTGAGCGACGGCAAAACCGGGGACGCCGCGCGTGTCAGGTCACTGATCCGCGACATCCCGGACTACCCAAAGCCCGGCATCCTGTTCAAGGACATCACGCCGCTGCTTGCCGACGCCGACGCGTTCGCGGTGGCCACGCGCCTCATGGCACAGCCATTCGCCGACGCGGGCGTGACGCACGTAGTGGCCATCGAAAGCCGCGGATTCATCCTCGGCGCGCCCGTCGCCCAGCAGCTCGGCGCGGGCTTCGTCCCGGTACGAAAGCCAGGGAAGCTGCCGCACACGAAGCGGCGCGAGGAATACGCGCTCGAGTACGGCACCGACGCGCTCGAGGTGCACGACGACGCCGTGGACTCTGCGGCGCGCGTCCTGATCGTCGACGACGTGCTCGCAACGGGCGGCACGGCATCGGCGACTTGCCGCCTTGTCGAGTCCCTTGGCGCGACGGTCGTCGGCTTGTCGTTCCTGCTGGCGCTGTCGTTTCTCTCCGGGGCGGAGCGGCTCGTCGGCCGACGGGTGAGCTCGATTCTCACCTACTGAGCGGGGAATGGACCTACTGCCATCGCCCGCGCGGACGGGGTAACTTTAGAGGTTCCCGGCCGGGGCGTCGGGCCGGGGGCTGGCTCGGGAATCGTGAAAATGCCCCTGTAGCTCAGATGGATAGAGCAGCGGTTTCCTAAACCGTTGGCCGCGTGTTCGAGTCACGCCAGGGGCACTCTGGGGTATTGGCTCGGGGCGCATCAGGCGCGGTACAGTTTACATCTCTCATCGTTCATGACAGGCATTCAAGCAGAGACGCCGGTAACGACGGCGGACAAGATTCAGGTCCTGGTCGACAGGGCACGCAACAACTCGACGATCTGGATGGTCGCCACCGGCGTGATCGTCGCCGCCGTGCTCGTCTACCTGTTCGTCGGTCGCCTCAAGCTGATCACGAACACCAACGCGGAGCGGGCGCTCGGCAGCGCCAAGCAGTCGCTCAATTCGGGGAACCTCCCGCTGGCGCAGAGCGACCTGGAGAAGGTCTATTCCAAGTACGGTTCGACGCCGGCAGGGGTCGAGGCGGCGCTGCTGCTTGCCGGGCTGGACTACGACGCCGGCAAGGTCCAGGATGGGATCAATCTTCTCGACAAGGCGTCAGGAAGCGGCGCGGCATCCAACGTCCAGTCGACGATCCTCAGCCTCGAGGGCGACGGGTACGCCCAGATGAAGAAGCTTGGCGACGCGGGCAAGAAGTACGAAGCCGCGGCTGCGGCGACGTCGTTCGAGACGGAAAAGGCGGGGCTCAGGGCAAAGGCGGCACGAGTGTACCAGCAGGCCGGCGACACAGCTGCCGCGCACAAGCTCTGGGGTGCGCTGGCGACCGATCCGGCGGCGATCAGCGTCGCGGCCGAGGCTCGTGTACGGCTCGGCGAGCTGACGGCGCAAACGGCGAAGCGGTAGGCCCGGCTCGATAGACCTCGAGCTGACTAGTGGTCCATCGGCACACGGCTTCACCTGTCCCCACCTGTCCCCAGCGATTGTACGTATAAGATGTATTATGTCAACCAAGACTGGGGAAAAGTGTGGAGAAGTCCCGTTCTCCAAGACTTCAGAGCTCTCCCAGCGCTCCGCGGAATACGATCCGGCCTTCGCCAGACAGGCTCGGCAGCCAGGCGTCGCCGGATCGCTGAAGGCGGATCGATAGTGGCAAGCCGGACCGGGACTGGATCCTGATCGGCTCGGCCGGATCGGCTTCCTTCCAGGTCGCCAGCAGAATGGCGACGGCCACCGCCCCGCTGCCGCACGCCAGGGTCTCGGCTTCGACACCCCGCTCGTAGGTCCGCATCGACCAGCCGGCGGAACCCGCGGCCTCGGCGACAAAGTTGACGTTCGCGCCTTCCGGAAAGGCGCTGTGAGACCTCAGAGGCCGGCCCCGGCCGACGACGTCGACGACCCTCGAATCGCCGCAGCGGATGACGACGTGCGGCACGCCGACCTGAGCGAAGCCGAGTCGGGTCTCGCCGACCGACAGCGGGAGTCCATCCACGGTCGCCCGCACGTCCACCACGGGCTCGAGGTCGATCTCCGGGTCCGCCCCTCGCATTCGCGCCTTGACGACGCCTTCGTCGGTCTCGATCGACAAGGCTCCGTCCCTGGCCATCCCCAGCTCGAAGCCGAGTCGCGTGCCGCAGAGCGTGGCGTTCCCGCAAAAGGCGGCGCGCGAGCCGTCGGCGTTGAGATACGTGAGGCGGATAGAAGCGCGCGTCGATGGCTCCAGGAACACGATGCCATCCGCTCCGACGCCGGTGCCTCGGGCGCAGATTCGCCGAATGGCTCGCGGGTCCTCGAGAGCACCAGGTCCGGCGCCCCTGGCGTCGATGACGACGAAGTCGTTGCCCGAGCCGCTCATTTTGTAGAACGGCTCGCCGTCGCCCAACGCGCGTTCCAGGCGGTACCCGTTTTCCGAGTCGATCACAGCTTTCCGCGTATTGCCCACCATCTGAGCCGCCAAACCATCCAGACGGCCTCGCGAACGATCGCTTTCGACATCTTGCTGGTGCCCTCGGTGCGGTCCACAAAGACGATCGGAATCTCAACGATGCGAAATCCGCGCTTCGACGCCCGAACGCTCATCTCGATCTGAAACGCGTAGCCGTTCGATCTAACAGCATTCAGATCAATCGCTTCCAGAACAGATCTGCGAAAACACTTGAAGCCGCCTGTCGCATCCCACACGTTCAAGCCGGTGACGAACCTGGCGTACACGTTCGCGAAGTAGCTCAGCAGCAGCCGGCTGATCGGCCAATTCACCACCGAAACTCGGCCGTCGCGGTACCGCGAACCGAGCACGAGATCGGCGCCGTCGATTGCGGTCAGAAACTCGGGCAAGTGGTTCGGGTCGTGGGAGAAGTCGGCGTCCATCTCGAAGACGAAGCCGTACCCCTGTTCCAGGGCCCAGCGAAAGCCGGCGATGTAGGCGGTGCCCAGTCCCATCTTTCTCGGCCGGCAGAGAACGTGGACGCGCCGCTCGCGCTCCATGATGCCCTGCACGATCGCCGCGGTGCCGTCGGGCGATCCGTCGTCGACGACAAGGATCTCGAGGCGGCCGTCCTGCGAGAGCACACGCTCGATGAGCCGCGCGATGTTCTCGCACTCGTTGAAGGTCGGGACGATGACGAGGGCGCGCTCAGCGTTGAGCGCGCCCTCGTCATCGCCGGAGCGATCGCTTTCCACGCTCCAATTCTAGCACGTCGAGACTTCCACGTCAGCCGCCACGCGGCGGCGAATGACGCCCGGGCGACGCGGCGGCGCTGCGACGTCGGTCCGAACAATGGACCGCACACGTGACTCTCCGTCCTTTCGCTCCGGTCGAATCCCCCGACCGCCGCGAGTGCGGAGCGCTGGTGCTCCGAACATCGGTCGGCGGACTATTTCCGGGTGTCGCCCAGGTCGGCGCGAATCTCACGAAGGCCCGAACGCTGACGCGCGCGGTCGAGGTGGGTGCGCGTCGACCGCGAACATTGGCCAGGCGACGGGCGCGGCATCCGAGCACAGCGCGAACGAGCGACGCCGAGCTTTGAGCGCAGGCGTAGTCGAGCGCGAACAACGGACGAGTCACCGGCGTGGCCGACGTGCTGGCTCCGAACGGCGACTAGACGGACGGTCTCGCCAGTCAGACCGACGCGGACCTTGGACGAGGAACTTGACCGCCTGGAACGGCTGATACGAACAGCAAGCGACTTGAGTGAATCGGGTGGTCACCCGTGCCCGAACCACGATCGCCTCGCTCCGCCTGTCCACCACGCAACCCCGAACGGCGAATGCGGCGGCGGTCTGGTATGCGACTCGGGCGCGAACACTCGACGTAGCGACTTTCCCGTGTTCCCACTCGACCGCGAACGCCGGCCGGCCTTCTTGAATTTCCGATCGTGCGGTCGGCCGCCGTGACCACCGGATGTCGAACGCCGATCTCGCGACTCCGAACCAAGAATGACACACCCGAAACCTCAATTGGCACACTTGCCGGCAGGCACACATGAACCGACGACGGCGGCGCACCTTCCTTTCGCTCTGCGACATCGACGGTTCCTCGATGCACACGGAGACAGCCTCGCCACGCCGACATTGACCGGCACGCGCCAACGGTTGGCGCTCAGACCGTCCGAGGAGCCGAGGTGCGACGATCGACGATTGCGCCGCCAATCCAAGCAACGAACGCCGCCAGCAATGCGACTATCGTGACCACTTTTCCAGTTTCGTAGGCCGCGTCCGTGAACCGAAGCTGGATGCTTCGCGCCCCCGCGGGGAGCGCCAGGCCGATGAGATTGTAATTCATCAATCCGACGGACACGGGCTTGCCGTCGGCCGTCGCCTGCCAGCCGGGGAAATAGTTCTCTGACACAACCAGTGCCTGCCCCGGCGCGGCCGGTTCGCTCAAGCTGACGTCGATGCGACCCGGTTCGTACGCGATCACCTTCGCCGCGTTGGTCGCCGGCGCGGGAGGCGCTTTGAGCTCCGCCCCGACGACTCCCTTCATCGACGTGTCGGCGATGGCAACCGCTCGCGGGTCGAATCGTGGATCGAGTATCGTCGCCAGCGCCGGGTCTCCCGGCGCCTGCACGATTGCCGAGGCGACCCACGCCGGCGGATCGTCCGCCGAAACCTTGTACGCGTACACGGTGGTGCCGGCGGCGTCCTTCACGGGGCCCGCGAGCTTCACGAACGGGGCCACGCCGAGCTGCGTGCCGGCCGAGGCGATCTGGCTCGAGTCGGCGGCCGTGTAGAAGTAGCGAACGTTCTCGTGTTGCCAGAAGCGCGGGTTCAATTGCGCACGGCCGGAGTCGGACTGGATGAGTCGCTGGTAGATCCCGAGCTCGTTGCCGTGATAGCCGGCGGGAATCCGCAAGCCGTGGATCATCAGAAGGTCGCCGCCCCGATTCACGTCGTCGCACAGCCCGACGCAGAGGAAGCGATCGAGCGGGTCTACGTTGGTGCTCAGGGCGGCGTTGAACACGCGGCCGGGTCCATTCTTCGCGATGTCGGCGCGAATCGCCTCGATGGCCGGGTCGGTCGCGAACAACTGCGCTGCCCGCGGCGAGAACACCCAGTACTGCTGCTCGATGCTCCAGAGATCGATGACCAGCAGCACGGCCAGGCTGACCATCGCGACCTTCGCCTTCAACCGATCGGTGACGAACGCGAACAGAATTCCCGCCGCGAGAGCCGCCACGAGAAACGATCGCCAGATTCCGGCGATGGCGGCCGCCGAGTTCCCCTGAGCGCGTTGGACCACGTCGGCGACGATTCGGTCGCGGATCGAGGCTGGATATCCTTGCGATTGAATGAAGCTGTCGGCGGCCGACGACCCAACCGCGCTCGCGAGCACACCATACCCGCCGACCGACATCACCACCGCGAGGACGCCGGCGCCGACGAGCCACCCGATCGCGTACCTCTTCGATACTTGTCCGGCGAGGATGCGCTCGACGCCCATCGCGGCGAGCGTCGCCACTGAAAACGCCGTGACATAAATGATCGTGCTAGGCGCGCGGAAATACTTCGTTCCTGGAACCAACGCCATCACCAGATGGAAGAACGGCGTAAATCCGCCGTACGCCCACAGCAGTGAGACGATGCCCGTCCCCACCCAAAACCACCGGAACGATCGGCGGCGCGTCGCTCCGAATGCCGCGCCGGCGAGCATCAGCACGACGACGCCGAAGTAGTCGCTGTGAAAATGGATGCCGTTCCGGCCCCAGTACTGTTGAAGAATTCCCGAGAACTGCGGCCAATACCAATTGATCGTTTCCTCTATTGGGTACGAGTAGCTCGTCGCCGTGGCCCAATCGTGCCCGGCGGCGCGCGGGGACCACGGCTTGTACTCGAACACCGGCATGAACTGGACGGCGCCGATCAACAGCCCGACGACGACGGCGGCGCCGGCGAGCGCCAAGCGTTTGACCGCGAGATCGCGCGGCAGCGGCCCCCCCCCGGACCCGTGGTCGGCGAATGCCACGTACAGGGCGAACGCGCCGCCCGTGAGCAGCATGTACTGCAACAACTGGGGATGCGGCGAGAGCACGGCCAACCCGACGACGATCGCGATCGCGCCCCAGCTCCATCGTTTGCCGTCACGAATGCCGCGCGTCAGCAGGAGCAGCGCGGCCGGGAGCATCGTGCTCACGAACAACTTGCCGTCGTGCCCCGCGTACGCGTAGCCGGCGATCGATCCGCCGAGCATGTAGGCCAGGCCGCCGGTCAGCGCACCCCAGAAGCTGAAGCCCCAGGCGCGGAGAAACAGGTAGGTGAAGAGCCCGCAGAGAAAAACATGGATCGGAAACTCCCACGTCATCGCGATGTCCGTGGGGAGCATCCAACGCAGGAGAAAGGTCGGGTAGAAAATGTCGCCGTGCATCGCGGCGACGTACGGCAGACCGCCCTCGAGGTACGGGTTCCATAGCGGGAACCCGTGGCCGCTGCGCAGCGACTGCGCGGCGAACTCGCGGAACGCGTAGCCGGCCTTGAACTGATCGCTGATCGGATTGAGCAGGATTCGCCCGGCGATCGCGGGATACGCGAGCGTCATCGACGCGACGAAATACACGAGCGCGGCCCAGGCGGTCGCAAAGCGCGGAGCCGGGAGTGCCGCCGATGTCGGCGGTGCTGAGCGCGACGGCGGTGGTGGCGGCGCAGAACCGTGCGTGCGTGTGGATTGCGTGGGGGCCGTGGCCATTCAGGACGTTTGGTCTCGAGAACGCGATCGCCGATCGGCGATCAAGAACAACAAGCCGGGCACCAACTCCAACACGGACAGCCAAAGACGAGAACTGACGGCGACGACGACGGACGTCGGCGGACCTACCAAGTTCAACGCATCGAGGGCGACGGCCAACGCCAATTCGCGAACGCCCAGCCCGCCGGGAACGACGACCGCAAGATAACCGACGAGGTATGGCCAGGCGAAAGCGGTGACGTAGTCGGCGTACGACCCGGGCGCGCTTCCCGTCATTCCGCGAACGAACAACTGGAACGCCGCGCCGTACAACAGCCACGCGACGATGTTCGCGACGACGGCCACATACACCGCACGATGCGGAAGGGTCACGTCCGCCAGATCGCGCCCGGTGACTCGCCGCGCCAACCTCAACATGATCGGGAGCGCGAACGGCAGCAGCAGGATTGCCGCTACCGCGACGACAACGAGTGCCACGCCGACACTCGTCCTTCCGTGCGACAGCCGGTCGAACGAGCGCCAGCCCGCCACGAGCGCGACGAGGAACCCCATGGCGATGTTCACGACCGTGTTCAACACGGACGATCCGGCGGCGGCGACAGGATTCACTTTCGCGTTCTGCGCCATTCTCGCCATCATGCCGATCTGCCAGATCCGGCCGGGAACGTAGAGGCCCAATCTGGAAATGCTCATGATGCGCGCCGCCGGCCAGAAGGCGAGTTTCGCCTTCCACGCGACGAGGATCCGCCGCCACGCTTCAATCAGCACTGCATAGGTCGCCAGCACCACCGCGGCCGACGCGGCGATCAGCGTCCAGCTCGGATGGATCTCGAGGGGCTGCCCCTCCACCGCGCGCCACTGGCCGACGAGCGTCTTGACGATGAACCAGGCGACGACGATCGTCGCCACCACCTGCACCGCCAGCCACCGCTTATCGCGGGGAGGCCTATCTTGGCGAGGCGGCGATGGCGGACTTGTAGACGTCGGCGTAGCGTCGGGCAACCGACTCTGGGGCAAAGGTGGCGAGAGCATGAAGGCGTCCGGCGGCGCCGAGCGACGCGCCGCGGTCATCGCGCGCCAACAGCGACGTGATCGCCGCCGCGAGCGCGCCCGCGTCGACGTTGGGAACGAGGACTCCGGTGCGATCGTCCTGTACGACGTCGGTGAGACCGCCCGACGCGAACGCGACGACCGGCGTCGCGCACAGCTGCGCTTCCACCGCGACCAGACCGAGCCCCTCGTCGACCGAAGGAACGACGAGGGCGAGGGCACGCCGATAGAACGCGGCGAGTTGGTCCTGCGGCACCGCTGCGTGCCACGTCACGCGGTCCGCGATTCCGAGACCGGCGGCGAGTTGGAGGAGCCGCTCGCGGTCCTCGCCGTCGCCGACGACGTCGAGACCCACCGACGTGTCGGTCAACTTCGACATGGCGTGCAGCAGGATCTCGATTCCCTTCTGCTTGTTGAGCCGCCCGACGAACAGCAGCCGGTCTCCGCGCCCCGCGACGCCGTCGGGTGAAAACAAGTCGGTTGCCACGGGCATCGGTGCGACCACCGGAGCAGGCGTGGAGACGACCTGCTGCACTTCGGAGGCGAGCCATCTCGAAACCGCCGTCACCGCGGCCGAGCGCTGCAACACATGTCGAAACGCGGGACGCGAGAACGCCACGGAACGCGCGAGTCGCACGTCGCTGCCGTGCAGCGTCGTCACGAGCGGCTTGTTGGCGAGGCGTCCGAGCCACGTGCCGACGAGGCCGTTCGGAAACCACCAGTGCGCGTGCACGACGTCGGGCTTGAACTCACGCCGCGCGCGCACCGCCGACCGGAACTCGGCGCCGAGGAATCCGAGCATCGTGAGGCGCGCGCTCCACGACGCTTGAACCTGCGAGGCCATGGTGCCGGTGTAGGCCAGCGTCTCGAAACGGCGCGGCGCGTAGTGGAAACGGTCGACCGGCACGTCGTCGAGGGTCGCGTGCTCGGGGAAGCCGGGCGCGGCCGGCGCGACGACGCGCGTATCGAACCCCTCGCCGCGCAGGGCCGTCGCGAGTCGCAGCACGAACGATCCGGGTGGATCGCCGAGTTCGCGCGGGAACGAATGCGTGAGAAAGAGAACTCGCATGGCTCAGCGCCGTTCCCCGTCGGCGCCCATGGCGTCGACCTGGCGCTGGATCTCGCGCAGTTGCGCGCGCTGCCCCGCGATCTGCTCGCCGATCAATCCGGTCGCGAAGAAGACGCTGCCGAGTATGAGACATGTTTGAACCACGGTCCACAGCGGCCGAGTGGCGAGCGAATGGACGAAGACCAACGCGATGATGCCGAACAGCGTGCTCGCGGCGAACAACCCCGCACCGAGCATCCCGAACAGGAGCAGCGGCTTCTGGCTGAAGCGGAGCTCGAACCACACCGCTAGCATGTCGAGCACGCCGACGGGAATGCGGTGCCAGGTGGCGAACTTCGACTTCCCCGCGTGACGGGGGTAGAGCGGGACGGGGATTTCGGAAACCGTGAATCCCTGGGCCGCCGCCATCACCACCATGTAGCGGTGCCAATCGGGGCGCGTCGGCAGGCTGTCCATCACCTCGCGCCGATACGCCTTGACCGAGTTCAGGTCCTTGACCGGGACGTTGAACAGCGTCCGGCTGAGGCGGTTGTAGACGCTGGAGACGAACGCTTTGTCGTAGTGCCCTTCCTTGAAGCCGGTGACCATGTCGGATTCGCCGGCGAGGATCGGCGCGACGAGCCGGGGGATGTCTTCGGGCTTGAACTGCAGGTCGGCCGGATAGAAGACGAGAACGTCGCCGCGCGCGGCGAGGTAGCCCGTGCGCAGCGCGTCGGCGATCCCGCGCCGCGACCGGTGGCGCTGGCAGCGCACGAACGGGTACTGGTGGGCCAGCTCCTGGAGCACGGCCCATGTTCGGTCGACGCTGCCGTCGTCGATGACGATGACCTCATAGCTGTGCGGCGACATGGCGAACGCCTCGGCCGCCTGCTCCATGAAGAGCGGCAGGTTCTCGGCTTCGTCCTTCGCCGGGACAAGGACGGAGACGTCGACCGAATCCCGGCGTCGTCGTTGCGCATCGAGGCTGCTGCCGGAGTACGGGTTCATCGGCGCCCCGATCGTTGAGGTCATACCCGCTTGCGCATTCGGGCGGACAAGACTCCGAGTTGGTCGCGGTACTTCGCCACCGTGCGGCGGGCGATCTGCACCCCGCCCTCTTTGAGAATGTTCACGATGGCCTGGTCGGTGAGCGGATGTTTCGGGTCTTCCTCCCCAACCAGCTTCTCGATCTGCGCCTTGATGCCGCGCGCCGATACGTCTTCGCCGGCCGTCGTCGACAGTCCGGACGAGAAGAAGAACTTGAGCGGGAGCACGCCGCGCGGCGTCTGGACGAACTTCTCGTTCGTCACGCGGCTCACCGTCGACTCGTGCATGCTGATGACTTCGGCCACTTCGCGCAGCGTGAGCGGCTTGAGGAACTGGACGCCCTTCTCGAAGAAGTCGCGCTGCCGGTCGACGATGTAGTTCATCACCTTGAGCATCGTCTGACGCCGCTGCTCGATCGCCTGGATCATCCAGTTGGCCGAGTTGAGCTTGTTGGAGATGAACTCCTTGTTCTCGCCCTCGAACTTCTTCTTGTCGCGCGCGATCTCCTGGTAGGCGCGGCTCAGCTTGAGGCGCGGCAGGTTGGCGTCGTTCAGGAAGACGTGGTAGCGCCCGTCGATCTTCTCGACGATGAGGTCCGGGATGATGTAGTTGTCGCTCGCGCTCGAGTACACGAGCCCGGGCTTGGGGTCGAGCTTCTTGATCTCGTCGGCGGCCCGCTGGACGTCGCCCGGGCTGATGCCGAACCGCTTGGAGATCTCGCTCCAGCGGTGGTTGATCAACTCGTCGAAGCAGTCGCGGACGAGGCGGAACGGGACGGACTGCTCGAGCCCCGCCTCGCGGAGCTGGAGCATGAGACACTCGCGCAGGTCTCTCGCGCCGACGCCCGGCGGGTCGAGCATCTGCACCGTGCGCAGCATGTCGTCGACTTCCTGCAGCGTGTACAGCGGCAGGTCGTCAGTGTCGCGCTCGATCGCCTCGGCGGCCTTGACGATCGTGTCGTTGACGGTCAGCAGCAGGGTGTCGAGCGGACAGGCGAGATAGCCGTCCTCGTTGATGTTGCCGATGAATTCGTCGGCGAGCAGCTGCTGCCGTGGCGTGAGGTCGAGGAGCGTGATCTGGTCGAACAGGTGGTCCGAGAGGTCCCGCGTGTCGACGGTGACGGGTTCGTAGTACTCCCGCTCCTCGTGCTCTTCGCGGCGGCCGCCTGTGTCGAAGCCGTCGAGGAGGATCTCCTCCCAGTCGATCTCGTCGCTGGTGTCCTTCTGTTCGGTCGGCGCCTCGGGTTCTACCGCCTCCTCTTCCTCAGTCTCGTCGTCCTCGAGCTCGACCATGTCGAGGAAGGGATTGTTCAGCAGCTCCTGCTTGAGGTGTTGCTGCAGGTCCAGCAACGGCATGTACAGCAGATCCATCGCCTGATACAGGCGAGGGTTGATCTTGAGTTCCTGCCTGAGCTGCGTGCTCTGAGAAAGTCCGGCTTTCATGAATCGAAGTTAGGCCGCGGGCGCCGAGTCGGTCGCGGCGGCGAACCGCGCGCGAAGACGCGCCGTGAGCGTTGGACCAAGATAGATGTCCGCGACCGTGTCGTCGAACACGAGCTCGCGAACGGTTCCCGATACCTTCACCTGCCCATCAAACATGATGTATGCCCGATCCACGATATCCAGGGTTTGTTCGACGTTGTGATCGCTGATCAGTACGCCGATTCCTCGATGCCGCAGGTTGCCGACGATCTGCTGGATGTCGTGCACGGCGATGGGGTCGACACCGGCGAACGGCTCGTCCAGCATCATGAACTTCGGCTGCGTGACGAGCGCGCGCGTGATCTCCAGCCGACGCCGTTCGCCACCGGACAGCGAGAATGCCTTGTTGCTGCGGAGGTGCTTGATGCTGAGCTCGTCGAGCAGCGTCTCGAGCCGAGCGCGTCGTTCGTTCGCCGGCAGGTCGAGCGTCTCGAGTATCGCCAGGATGTTGTCCTCGACCGACAGCTTGCGAAAAATCGACGGCTCTTGCGATAGATAGCCGATTCCTTGCCGCGCCCGCTTGTACATCGGCATCGACGTGATGTCGGCGCCGTCCAGCACGATTCGCCCGGCAAGCGGCTCGATGAGGCCGACGATCATGTAGAAGGTCGTCGTCTTCCCCGCGCCATTCGGGCCCAACAGTCCAACAATCTCCCCCTGTTGCAATCGCAGGGCCACGTCGTTTACGACGCGCCTCCGTCTATATGACTTGACGAGCCCATGTGCCTCCAGGACACTACCGCTGACGGCCGCTGCGGGGCGGACCGGCGTCGGGACTCGGGCGTCCGGTACCCCGGCGTGCTCTCCGGTCTCTCTCAGGGTCGCGGCAAGCGCCTCCCGCGCGCCGACGATGTCGCGCCAGGTGAGCTCCGAGAACCAGACCTGCGGGGCGCGCTGAAACCCGCCGAGCGGCGGAACGATGATGCCGTCGCCGGCGAGACGGGGGAACACCGACATCGAGAGATGCTGCCGCACCTCGTCGAGGCTCAGGCGCCCCGCCTCGCGCTCGGCGTCGCGGCCGGTCGCGCGCAGCGCCGCGAGGTAGTCGTCGCGGTACACCCTGATGACCGCGTCGACGTTGGCGAGGCCCGTCGCGTCGGCGACGCTGATCAGGGCGTGCAAAGCCATGGCGATCGAGCGGTCGCCCTTGGCGAGCTGCTCGGCGAGAGCGCGGACGGCCGACGGCGGGTCGGACTCGGGGGGAATCGGAGGCGGAACGGTCACGGAAGATCTCGAGTTGGCCGGTCGATCGCCCGCTCATCGAGCGGTGAGGAGGACGGCGGCTTCGCTGGTGTCTTGGGGGGTGTATTGGGCGGCGTTTTCTGCTGCGTCGCGCCGGCTTTCGACGGGGTCGCCGACGCTCCCTTCGGCCGCTTCGTCGTGTCGGCCTTCGCCTCGATGAAGATGCCCGTGACGGAATCGACGGTCGTCACGGTCGCCACTTTGTTCGAGTCGTTGAAGGCTATGGTGATGTCGCGCGCCGTGACGTAGCTGAGCGACGCGCGGTGTTCGTTCGTGTCGCTCGGCGCGACGTGATAGAGCGAACTAGCGTTGCCGCGGGCCACGAGCTGCTGGATACGCGGCGCCTTGGACGTGTCGCGCGGCGAGCGCGCGGATGTATCGAAGTGCGCGACGACAGTGTCGCCGCGGAGCCAGTCGGTCGTGTCGGGCGCCGAGATCTTGTACTTCGTCGTGTCCGGCCTGCCTTGGGCGAAGGCGCGGCGGAACGCGCGGACGAGCCGTATCTGCTGCCCCGGCATCGTCACGTCGAGCGAGTCGGCGATCATGTTCTGGCTCGGCGACACGACCTTCGCCCGGTTCACGGAGCTCCAGGCGAACGCGTGGTCGAGCAGATCGTTCTTGACGCGAAGGTCGATCGTGTCTGACGTGAGCGTCATCGAGTCCGAGACTGCTTTGGCGTTGGCGCGCGAGAGAACGCGCGTCAGCTTTTTGTTGGTCGAGTACAGGTCGATGAGCGTGCCGGTGAGCGTGAACGGGTGGTCGCGTTTGCCGACCACCTTGGGGTTCCGCATCAGCCGCATCGTCTCCTTGCCCTGATCGATGAACGCCGAATCGCCCGTCGCGGTGAGCGCGGTGTCCTTGAGGTTGTCGGCCGGACGCGTGATCTCCACCTGCCCGCCCCCGTAAATCAGACTGTCGCCGTCCATGAAAACGTGATCGGCTATGACGGTCAGCGGAGGCGCCGGTTTGCCGGTCGAGTCTCGTTGGACGACCGTGATCGTCGGGCGCGAAACGGCGGTCATCTGCTCGCGCGGGCGAATCCGTGGGACGGCTCGTTTGTACTCCGCCTGTGGCCCGACGAGAGTCGAACCGCTCGCGGTCCGCGCGTGGACGTTGGCGACGGCGACGATACGCTCGTCGCTCGGGAAAGTAGTTGAGGAAGTCCGCGGTGACGTGGAGGCGGGGCTCGTCGGCGGCGGCATGGCCCAACAGCTGGAGTGGTCCGGATAGTGACTCGGCGCTGTCGCCGTGAGATCGATGTTCCGCTGCGGACAATGGATTTTGACGTTGCCGCCGAGAACGTCACCTGCCCGACGCCCGGCACGCTGTCGCTGGCCAGCCGGTCGCTGCTGAAGTTGCACGGCGTCGATTTTGGCGGGCGGGCAGTCGCCGGCTGCTGCGCCGCTCCGAGGCGCGCGAGCGCCGCGACCAGCACGAGGCCGGCGAACCGAACACGGCGCGTCATCGTTCGGGGAGCATCACCGACGACTTCCCGGTACAACTGCGCAGGCAGCGGAACGAGGTGAAGCCGCTCTGCGTCGTGAGCTTTGCGCCCGGCGGTGACGTCGACGTGAACCCGATCCCCGACTGGGTGTCTTCGCCGCGCGTGATCGTGTAGCTCGTGTCGCTCGAGATGACGTGCGAGATCTGATTGTATGTCACGTGCGGCGAGCGCGAGCGTGCGTCCGTCGACGAGCTTGACCACGCACGTCGCCCCACCCTTCGAGAATCTGCGTGCGCGTGGTGTAGACGCCGCGCTTCGCTTCCATCGTCCCTTCGGGCGCGCCCGTTTCGCTCGTGAACTTCACGTGCGCGTGGCGGAGGTCGAACCGCGTCGTCTCCTCGAGCACGAAGGCCGTGTCGGCGGTGAGGTCGCCGCGCTGCACGCCGTTCGTCGTGAGGAGGAAGTTCGCGCTGAACAGCACCTGGTCGGCGCTGTCGGCGACGGAAGGGCCGCCGGTGACCGGCGGCTGCTTGGCGGTGTTGCACGCGCCGGCCGCGAGCACCGCCACGGCGAAGAGCGCGAAGAGGGCGAGTTTTTTCACGCGACCCGAGCCCGCAGAAGGTCGTGAAGGTGCACGACGCCGACGAGTCGTTCCTTGTCGTCGACCACGGGCATCGCCATGATGCCGAACTGCTCCATGCGGTACGCGACCGCGCTGGCGAGCTCGCCGACGTGGGCGACTTTGGGCTGTCGAGTCATGACTTCGTGAACGGGCGTGGAGTAGAGGTCGCCGCCGCGCTCGACGAGGCGGCTCAGATCACCGGCCGTGAGCAGCCCCTCGATGCCGCGGCGTGCGTCGCAGGCGATGGCGATCCCGCGCCGTTCGGCGATCATCACGATGGCTTGCTTCATGGTGTCCGACGAACGCAACACGGGCAGATCCTCACGGAGCATGATCTCTTCGACACGAACGACGAGCTGTCGGCCGAGGGCGCCGCCGGGGTGCAGCCGGGCGAAGTCCTCGCGCTCGAAACCCTTCTCCTGCAATAAGGCGACGGCGAGCGCGTCGCCCAAGGCGAGCGCCGCCGTCGTGCTCGTCGTCGGGGCGAGATCGTGCGGACACGCCTCCTCGCCGACCGCCGCGTCGAGCGACACATCCGAGTTCCTGGCGAGCGCCGATGCCCGGTCCCCGGTGATGGCGATCGTTCCTACACCGAAGCCCTTCAAATGGCTCAACAGGCCCAGGAGCTCGTCCGACTCGCCGCTCTTCGAGATCAGGATCGCGACGTCGTTCCGGCCGACGATCCCGAGATCACCGTGGACGCTGTCCACGGGGTGAAGGAAACTCGCCGGCGTGCCGGTGGACGTGAGCGTCGCGGCGATCTTGCGGCCGATCAGCCCGGACTTCCCCACGCCGGCCACGATAACTCGCCCCGGCGAGTCGGCGATGAGCCGTACGGCGCGCGCGAACTCCTCGCCGAGGCGACCCTCGAGCGCCGACAGCGCGTCGCGCTCCATTCGCACGACCCGCTTTCCGCGCTCGACGATCTCGTTCGCGCTCACACGGCCGCCGCTGACGGCATCGACGCTCGACGACCGTTCGGCCACGTAGCCCTGCCACGCACCTTCCCACTCGCCGCGCGCCTTGAGGAGCAGCTCGCAGAACTCGCGCACCGCGCCGCGCCCGCCGTGGCTGGTGAGGTGAACTCGGCTTTCCCGGCGCACTTCGGGTACGGCGTTGGCGACGCACGCCGGAAGCCCGACTGCTCGCAGCAGCGGCAAGTCCGGAAAGTCGTCGCCGACGAACGCGCACTCCTGCGGTTCGATTCCGTGGCGCTCGAGGATGCTCAAGAATCCGCCGAGCTTGTGGCCGTCGGGATCCTGCACGACGTCGTCCACTCCCAACTCGCGCGCGCAGTGCGCGACGCTCTCGGAGACCCGGCCGGTGACGATCGCGACGCGGACGCCGGCGCGCCGCAGCATAGCGACGCCGAGCCCGTCCTGGATGTCGTAGCGCTTGAACTCGAGCGCGGCGGCCGTCGACGTCGCCGAGGTAGATGCCACCGTCGGTCATCACGCCGTCGACGTCGAAGCCGACGAGCTTGATCGAGCGAGCGAAGACGGGGTCGATCATCGCCGCACCCGGTCCCAGATGTCGACCGCGCGATCCACGAGCTCGTCGAGCTGGTCGAGCGGAATCATGTTCGGGCCGTCGCTCGGCGCGTTGTCGGGATCGGGATGCGTCTCCATGAACAGCCCGTCGGCGCCGGCGGCCGACCGCGGCGAACGTGAGCGGCGGAATGAACTCGCGCGCGCCGCCGCTCGCGCCGCCCTCGCCCCGCCCCGGTTGCTGCACGCTGTGCGTCGCGTCGAAGATGACCGGAGCAGTCGCACGCGGCCCGCATGCGCATGAAGCCGCGCATGTCGACGACGAGATCGCCGTAGCCGAAGAAGGTCCCGCGCTCGGTGACGGCGACGTCGCGATTTGCGCTCGGTCGGCTGCGCACGCGACCTTGTCGACGGCGCCGCTCATTCCTTCCGGATGCATCCACTGCCCTTTCTTCACGTTCACGGCGCTTGCCTGTTGCGCCGGCGGCGACGAGGAGATCGGTCTGCCGGCAGAGGAACGCGGGAATCTGGAGGACGTCGACGACCTCCGCCGCGGGTGCGCACTGTTCGGGCAGATGGACGTCGGTGAGAATCGGAAGTCCGGTCGCCGACCGCACGCGGTCGAGCGCGGCGAGTCCCTCGTCGCAGCCCGGGCCCGCGATGCGCCCCGACGTTCGATCGATTCGCCTTGTCGAAGCTCGCCTTGTAGATGATGCCGCCCGGCACCGCTCGGCGAGCCGCGCGAGATGCTCGCCGACGCGAAGATTCAGCGCATCGTCTTCGAGGACGCACGGTCCGGCGATGAGAAAGAGCGCATCCCGCCGGAAGTGCGTGGCCACGTCAGTCGGCCGCTTCGACGAACGACGAGCTTTCGCGTCCCTGGCGACGCGTGCGCTTCGCCTTCACCGCCGCGGCGATGAAGCCGGCGAACAGCGGATGCGGGCGCGTCGGACGCGACTGCAGCTCGGGATGGAACTGGCAGCCGATGAACCACGGATGGTCCGGCAGCTCGACGATCTCGACGAGCTGGCCGTCGGGCGAGAGGCCGCTGAGCCGCATCCCGTGTTGCACGAAGAGGTCGCGGTACTTGTTCGAGACCTCATAGCGATGGCGATGGCGCTCGCTCACCTCGGGCTGGCCGTAGATCTCCGCGACGCGCGAGCCGCGCGCGAGCCTGCACGGATACGCGCCGAGCCGCATCGTGCCGCCCATGTCGGTGACGTGCTGCTGCGACTCCATGAGCGAGATCACCGGGATTGTCGCATTCCGGCGCGAACTCCGACGAGTGGCTGTCGTCGAGGCCGCACACGTTGCGCGCGAACTCGATGATCGCCGTCTGCATGCCGAGGCAGATGCCGAAGAACGGCAGTCCGGTCTCGCGCGCATGGCGAATCGCTTCGACCATCCCTTCGACGCCGCGCACGCCGAAGCCGCCGGGCACGAGGAGTCCGTCGACGTTCGCGAGGATCTGCGCCGCGCGCTCGGGCGACGCGGACGTCTCGCTCGAGATCCACTGGATGTCGACGCCGACGTCGTTCGCGATGCCGCCGTGGATCAGCGCTTCCTGCACGCTCTTGTAGCTGTCGGCGTAGTCGGTGTACTTGCCGACGACCGCGATGCGCACTCGCTCGTGCGGCGACAGCACGCGCTGCACGAGCTCGCGCCAGCCGGCGAGCGGCGGTTCGGGCAGCTCGAGGCCGAGCTTCTGGCACGACCTTGTCGTCGAGCCCCTGCTCGTGGAAGCGGAGCGGGATCTCGTAGATCGTGCGCACGTCGGGGACTCTCGACGACCGCGCCGAACTCCACGTTGCAGAACAGCGCGATCTTGCGCTTTATGTCGTCGGAGATCGGGCGCTCCGTGCGGCACGATGAGCACGTCGGGCTGGATTCCGATCTGCATCAGCTCGCGCACGGAGTGCTGCGTCGGCTTCGTCTTGAGCTCGCCCGCCGCCGCGATGAACGGCACGAGCGTGAGGTGGACGAAGAGCGCGTTCTCGCGTCCCACGTCGTGGCGGAACTGGCGGATCGCCTCGAGGAACGGCAGCGACTCGATGTCGCCGACCGTGCCGCCGATTTCGACGATCACGACGTCGGTCTCGGGCGCGAGGCGGCGCATGGCGGCCTTGATCTCGTCCGTGATGTGCGGAATCACCTGCACCGTCGCGCCGAGGAATTCGCCGCGTCGTTCCTTGGTGATGACGTTGAGGTAGATGCGGCCGGTCGTGATGTTGTTCGCCTGCGAGAGCGCGCGGTCGATGAATCGCTCGTAGTGTCCGAGGTCGAGGTCCGTCTCGGCGCCGTCGTCGGTGACGAACACCTCGCCGTGCTGGAACGGCGACATCGTGCCCGGATCGACGTTGAGGTACGGATCGAACTTCAGCATCGACACGCGCAGCCCGCGCTCGACGAGCAACCGGCCCGAGCGAGGCCGCGGCGATTCCCTTGCCGAGCGACGAGACGACGCCGCCGGTGACGAAGATGTACTTGGTCGTCGCCTGTCCTTGGCCGGCGCGGTGCGGGGTCGGAGCTAGCTGCATGATGATGTCATCCGGTGGTGAAAGCGGTCCACTGTTCGTTCGCGCGCTCGAGATCCTGCTCCGTATCTATTCCCGGCCGGACGGGCTCGTCGACCAACGCGACGCCCATCGCCAATCCGGCGGCGAGCGGCCGAAGCTGCTCCAGCCGCTCGATCTGTTCCAAGCGGATTCACCGGCAACGCGACCCAGCGACGCAGCGCGTCCGCCGTGTACGCGTAAACGCCGATGTGCTGCCACACGCGGGCCCGCTGCGTCTCAGCGTCCCGATCGTTCTGCAGAAACGGAATTGGCGCCCGAGAAAAGTACATCGCGCGGCCCAGGTCGTCGGCGACGACTTTGACCACGTGCGGATCGTTCAAGACGTCTCGCGGCGCGAGCACCGCGGCCGTTCCTAGCGGGAAGCGTGAGTCGCTCACGAGCTGGGCCGCGCCGGCGACTGCCTGCGCCGAGACGAACGGTTCGTCGCCCTGCACGTTGACGATCAGGCCGAAGTCCCGGAACTCGGGCCGCGCCGCGACCTCGGCGACGCGGTCGGTGCCGGAGGGGTGCGACGAGCGCGTCATGACGACGTCGGCGCCGTTCTCGCGCGCCGCCTGAGCGACCTCCTCGCTGTCCGTCGCGACGATGACACGCTCGGCGACGCCTAGTTCCGTCACGCGCTGCCAGACGCGGACGACCAGTGGAAGGCCCGCGAGAAGACGAAGGGGTTTTCGGGGGAGGCGCGTCGCGCCCAGCCTGGCTGGGATCACGGCGAGCGCCCTCATGTGCGGCGCTCGGGAGGGATGAGGACGGCGGAAAGCACGCCCACGGCCGCAACGGTCACGTCCCTAAATGTAAATCAACGGGCCGGGGGGGCCAACGGCCACTGACTCGGCTGCGGCTGACGGTCGGTTTTCGGCTGGACCGGTCGCCCGTCCGACGGCGGCGATGAATCAGCCGGGCTGGCACGTCGTCTTGCCGAACAGTCCCATGCAATCGCCGTCGGGTCGGGCCAACTCGTCGCCGAGCAAAGCGGACTGGCCGCGCGCTGCGGTGGGCTGTCCGGAACGACCGATCCGGTGGAGCGAGCAGAAAGTCAAAGTCGCGACACATCGCCGATTCGTTGGCCGCGCGGGCGAGTGAGCCGGCGAATCGATACGACAAATTGGGCGATACGACCGGTGCACTGGATGTAGCGTCTGGTCCGTTCGCTCGAGCCACGAGTCGCCTGCCTCGCGCTCACGATCAACTGATCGGCATGACGGGTGCGCCGTCTGTCGCGATGAGTGCGCCGGCTACCGCGACTGATTCGTTGCCCGGTCGGTCCAGCCGACTGTCTGACCGGGAAAAGTCGCCTGGCGCGATCGACAAATTGCGGGAGCCGGCGTGACTGATCGCATGATCGAGGAGAGCGGATCGGTGAATGCGCGACTCGGTGAGGTGCCCGCGCGGAAAAGTGCGGTGGCCGGTTGGAAATGTCGGGTGACCGAAAAACCAGGCGGAAGACTGGAGACGAGAGGTTGCGGCCGGACTTGTCCGGGTCGCGGGGCCAGTGAGCAGCAATCATCAGCCCCTCTACTTGGGTCTTATGGCCGACCCCCGAAGTGGTATCAATCACGCCGACCGAAACGCGCCCGAAAATGTCAAGCGAGCGTCATTCGTGAGAGAATTGTAACGTTTTTGGCGCCAAAACACCCCCCGGCCATAAGACCCAAGTAGAGAGGCTCGCGTCTCGAACTGCCCGTGCGTTGGGCATCCCTTGCGATGCCACTCAACGACGTTGGGCTGGCTGTCCACCTGTCCAGCCATCCACCCGTCCACCTCGTTGGAGCCGTTTCGGACGCGGTGGAGTCCGTCGGCTAGAAGACCGAGATTCCGGCGGAGAATTTCGATGTGCGGCGGGACGGGTCGACGAGCCACTCGGCGTAGAGATAGCTCAGGGCCAGCCGCACTCCGCTCAGCTGCTCGAGCTTCGGGAACTCCTGGAACGCCGCGCCGCCGAGGGCTTCGCGAAGCTCGAACAACGGAGAGCCGATGCCGCGGATGGTCCAGCGCCGAATCGGGATCGCGTAGTGCGCGTCGATGTAGACGAGCTGGTCGCCGCCGAGGGACAGCAGGTCGATCGTCGGCAGCGTGCCGGGCCCGCCGAGGTACGCCCAGCGCTGGAGCGGCGTGTCGCCACCGGTCGTGGCGACGACGCGTGCGTACACG
Organism: uncultured Gemmatimonadaceae bacterium; assembly: GCA_963789315.1. Taxonomy (GTDB): domain Bacteria; phylum Gemmatimonadota; class Gemmatimonadetes; order Gemmatimonadales; family Gemmatimonadaceae; genus JAQBQB01. The sequence continues at coordinate 69,026 of CAWBKI010000019.1, forward strand.
TGAAGCGTCTGGCGGCCGAACGTCGGGAAGTTGACGTCGCCGTCGAGCGTGAGCTGTCCAAAAAACGGATCCCTGACCGGGAATCCGACAGCGGTCGATGACTGGTGCGCGACCTCGACGCCGATGCGGAGGCGCGTCTCGATCGCGGCGCTGTCCCATTCGATACGAACCCCGGCCAGCCCCGATTGGATGCCGCCGCCCTGCACCGCCGGGTTCGGTCGAAAGCGGCCGAGTGAGTCGCTGTAGTCGAGAAAGGTGAACGGGGCGCTGTTCACGATCGGCCCGACGTGGACGCTCTCGAGATGCTCGAAGCGCCCGCCGAGCTCCGGCTTCACGCGCCAGCCCGGGCCATTCCATTCGTGACTCAAACGCAACTCGCCCCGGGTGCCGCGTGAGTAGTTGCGTGTGTCCTGTCCGAACGCGAGAAACTCGAAGCCGTTGATCAGATCGTTACGAATCCAGGCGTCGTTGGTGAATACCGCGCGCGACGCGGAAAAGTCGAGCGTGATGCCGTGCGGGAAGTCGACGCTCCCCTCGACGCTCGGATCGACGGCGCCGATCTGCGACCGGTAGGTGAGGAGCGGTGTCGCCTTGAATCGCAGCGTCGGAACGGCGACGTCGAACCCGACCGGGAACCCGAGACCGCTCACCCGCTCGTACGTCGGCATCGCGATGCCTTGCAGTCCCGTCAAACCGACGGTCGGCCGCAGCGAGTCGGGCGTTTGCGATTCTGCCCGCGCCGCCCCGCCCCAGACGAGAAAGGCGACGAGGGCGGCGCGGCGGATCACCGCGCGAGCTCCAGGAAATTCCTGAGCAACGCTTTGCCGTGCGGCGTCATGACCGACTCGGGATGAAACTGAACGCCGTACACCGGATGCTCGCGGTGCTTCACCGCGTGAACCTCCGACGGATCGTCCTGCGCCACCGCGATGATCTCGAGCGACTCGGGCATCGACGTTCGCTCGACGATCAGCGAGTGATAGCGCATGACCTCCATCGGCGACGGCAGCCCGGCGAACACGCCGCTCCCGTCGTGACAGATGTGCGACGTCTTGCCGTGCATGACGCGGTCGGCGAGCACTACCTCGCCGCCGTACGCCTCGCCGATCGCCTGATGTCCCAGGCACACGCCGAGGATCGGTATCGTCGGGCCCCAGCGCCGAATCGTCTCAACCGAGACGCCGGCCTCCTTCGGCGTGCAGGGACCCGGCGACAGCACGATGGCCGAAGGGGCGAGCTCGCCGATTTCGTCAACGCTCACGGCGTCGTTGCGGCGCACGACGACGTCCGCCCCAAGCTCGCCCAGATACTGGACGAGGTTGTAGGTGAAGGAGTCGTAGTTGTCGATGACGAGAAGCATCGGCCGAGGCGGAGTGCGGGGACGTAGATCGGGCGCGGGGGGTGCAAGGTCAGGCTCGTGGATGATACTGCTTGTGGACCTGTCTCAGGTACTCCCGGTCCACGTGCGTGTAGATCTGCGTGGTCGAGATGTCGGCGTGCCCGAGCATTTCCTGCACGGCGCGCAGGTCGGCGCCGCCCTCGAGCAGGTGCGTCGCGAAGGAGTGACGCAAGCGTGTGGGGAGAGACGGCCTTGTCGATTCCCGAGCGGTCGACGTGCCGCCGCAGGATCTTCCAGGCGCCCATGCGGCGTCAGCGGCTCGCCGCGCGAGTTGAGGAAAAGAATTCCCTTCCCGCCCTTGCCGCTCGCCTCCAACCGCGGACGCAGCTCGCGGATGTACGTCGCGACGGCGCCGATCGCCGAGCGTCCGATCGGGACGAGCCGCTCCTTGCTTCCCTTCCCGAACACGCGCACGAGCTTGTCCTCCATCAGAACGTCCTTCGTGCCGAGCGTGATCCACTCCGAGACGCGCAACCCGGCGCCGTACGCCAGCTCGAGCATCGCGCGGTCGCGGAACACGAGCGCATCGTCGAGCGTCGGCGACGCGAGCAACCGCTCGACCTCGTCGACGGTGAGGACCTCAGGCAGCGTCCGCCAGCGCTTCGGCGTCTCGAGACGCTCGCTCGGATCGCGTGCGACGACGCCGTCGGCCAGGAGAAAGCGAAAGTAGGTGCGGATCGCCGAGATGTTGCGCCGGATCGACGACGGCGCGAGGCCGACGTCCTTCAAGTGATACACGAACTCGCGGAGGGTGCGGCTCGTGATGTCCACGGGCGACGATCCGCGCTTTCGTCCGCACGTAGTCGACGAGCCGCTCGATGTCGCGGCGATAGGCCTCGAGCGTGCGGCGGCGACGTCCCCTGCTCGAGCGTCAGGAAGTCGCCGAAGCGGTCGAGCTGAAACCGAAGCACCGCGCCCTCGTCCAGCACGCCGACGCTCAGCGAATCGGCCGGGACGATCGTCGCCACGGCGATGCAGGCGATGCCTTCGCCGCGGCCGATCCAACCCATGCCTTCGTTGGTCTTGCCTTTGACGCTCACCTGCGATGCGTCGAGCGTCAACGCCGCGGCGAGCCGAACGCGCATCAACTCGCGGTGCGACGCGATCCGCGGCTTTTCGGCGATGATCGTGACGTCGACCTGCTGCACGACGCCACCCGAGCGCGCGAACGCGCTCCACCGCGACGCGCAGCATCTCGATCGAATCCGCCCGTCGTTGGCCGGATCGTTGATCGGAGAACATCTCACCGATGTCGCCGGCCGCCGCGGCGCCGAGGATCGCGTCGGTGATCGCGTGCGCGACGGCGTCGCCGTCGGAGTGTCCGACGAGATGCACGTCGCTCGGAATGGGGACGCCGCCGAGGATGAGGGGGCCCGGCGGCGGCGAACCGGTGCGAGTCGTAGCCGATGCCGACGCGCGGTGCGGCGGCTCGACGGAGGAGGCTCACGCGGCCGCGCCGGCCGCTTCGATCGGCAGGATCGTGTAGTCCTGCCGCCGGCGCGCGACGGTGAAGCCCGGCGTCGCGAATGAGGCGCTCGATCTCCTCCGTCGTCGTGCGATGCGTCGTGTTCGCCGCCGAGACGACGTTCTCCTCGATCATGAGCGAGCCGAAGTCGTTGCAGCCGAAGCGCAGCGCGGTCTGGCCGATCTTCATGCCCATCGTCACCCAGCTCGCCTGGAGATTCGGCACGTTGTCGAGCACGATGCGGGCGATGGCGACGGTGCGGAGATACTCGACGCGCGTCGGTCTTCTGCATGTGCGACATCGTCGGCGTGTTCTCGGGCTGGAGCGGCCAGCAGATGAACGCCGTGAAGCCGTCCGTGCGCGCCTGCACTTCGCGCACGCGCTCGAGGTGCTCGATGCGCTCGGCGAGCGTCTCGCCGATGCCGTACATCATGGTGACCGACGTCTTCATGCCCTTCGTCGTGCGCGATTTCCATGATTTCGAGCCAGCGGTCGGCGCCGGCCTTCTTCTTCGCGACGAGGTCGCGCACGCGCTGCACGAGGATCTCGCCGCCGCCGCCGGGAATCGAGTCGAGCCCGGCCTTCATCAGTTCGCGGATGACGTCGCGCGCGTCCATGCGGAACGTCTTCGCGAAGAAGTCGACTTCGCTCGGAGCTGAACCCGTGGATGTGGATCGGATGGTAGCTGCTTGATGTAGCTGAGCAGGTCCGAGATACCACTCGAACGGGATGTACGGGTTGTGCCCGCCCTGCATGAGGATCTGGATCGCCGCCCATCTGCCTTCGCTTCGTCGATCTTGGCGCCGATCTGCTCGTACGACAGCGTCCAGCCTTCGTTGTGCTTCGGCCGGCGGTAGAACGCGCAGAAGCCGCAGTCGGCGACGCAGACGTTCGTGTAGTTGATGTTCCGGTCGACGATGTACGTGACGACGTTGTGCGGATGCCTTTCGCGCCGCACGCGATCGGCCTCGGCGCCCAGCTCGAGGAGCGAGCGCGTTCGTGTAGAAGTCGAGAACGTCTTTCATGTCGCGCATGTCGTGTGTGACTCAGGCCGCCGGAAGAAACGCGAGCGACCCGTCGGGCACCTTCCCCGCCGCCACGAGCCGCCGGAAGAACTCGGTGAGTCCAGCCGAGGTGCTGATACGAGAGGCCGTAGTCGAGCCCGGACAGATACTCGGCGCACACCGGCTTGAGGACGCCGGTCGCCATCGCCGCTTGCGCGGCGAGCGTGTCGAGGTGCTGAAGCCCCCAGTCGCGGGACGCGATCAAGCCGGCGTGGATCGCCAGAGCGCGATCGCACGGGCGCCGTGCGTTGTGCGACCCACACGGCGAACACGAACGGCAGCCCGGTCCACTGCCTTCCATTCGGCGCCGAGGTCGTACGCGAACCGATACTGGCTGAGCGCGTGGTCGCCCGTGACCGAGCTCGGGCGCACGCAGGCGAGACCAGAGATGCAGCGCCGCGTCGCCGATGACGAGGCGGGCGTCGTGCTCCTCGTCGCCGAAGCGGGCGACGTCGACGAGCTCGGCGTCGCTCGGCACGAAGGCGGGTCTTCGCGTCCCAGACGTTCTCGAACAGCAGCTCGAGCAGCGCGACGCTGGTCATCGAGCTGCGGCTCACGAGCACGCGGCGGCCGTGCAGCTCGGACGCCGGCCGCTTGGAGAACAGCACGACGCTGCGCACCGGACCGTCGCTGCAGATCGAGAGATCGGGGAGCAGCAGATAGCGCTTCGCGTCGCGCGCGTACTCGACGGCCGAGATCGACGCTCACGTCGAGCGTGCCGGCCGCCATCTGCGCGATTCAGCTCGGTCGGAACGCCGTCGACCAGCTCGCCGTTCAGCGGCACCACGCCGCGGTCGATGGCGCCGTAGACCGGGTAGCAGTTGATGTACGGGATCCGCCCGACTCGCATGGAGCGTCATGCGGCCGCCGGCGCGGCGGACGGCCGCGTCGTCGAACGTGCGGATGACGTTGTAGAACGAATCGCGCTCGGCGGGCACCTTCCTGGCGCCGCGAATCAGCCGCAGCAGCTGGTCGAGCGTCATCGCCTGCGCGGTGTGCGCGCCGGCCTCGTGGTAGATCTTCTCGCGAACGACGGTGCCCTCGAGATCGTTCACGCCGAAGTGCAGCGACGTCTGCGACACGAACGGCGTGCACCATGATCCAGTGCGACTTGATGTGCTCGAAGTTGTCGAGGAACAGCCGGCCGACCGCGAGGTTCTTGAGGTCGTCGAAGCCGGTGGTCGCCGTGCCCAGTGCGGTGCAGCGTCTCGCCCAGCTCGTTGTTGTCCGGGTGATAGGCGAGCGGGATGTAGGCGAGGAACCCGCCGGTCTCGTCCTGCAGGTCGCGCAGCATCGTCGAGGTGCGCCATGCGGTCCGGCGTACGTCTCGACGTGGCCGTAGAGCATCGTGCAGTTGCGTGCGGATGCCGAGCTCGTGCGCCACGCGGTGCACGTCGATGTACTCCTCGCCCGACGAGCTTCTTGTCGGCGATCGTCGCGCGCACGCCCGGGCTGAACACCTCCGCGCCGCCGCCGGGCATCGTGTCGAGGCCCGCCTCGCGCAGCGCGATCAGCGTGTCGCGCATCGAGTCATCTTCTCGATGCGCGCGATGTGCGCGATCTCGACCGCCGTGAGCGCCTTGATGTGCACGTGCGGAAAGCGCGCCTTCAGCGCCGCGGAACATCTCGCTGTAGTACGCGAGCCCCGCCTTCATGTCCAAGCCCGCCGACGATGTGGAACTCGCGCGTCAGCGTGCTGTTCGCGCTCGCCGCTTCCGCGTAGCACCTGGTCGATCGTGTAGCGATACGCGCCGTCTTCCTTCGGCAGGCGCGCGTACGAGCAGAAGACGCACGTCTTCCGCAGCGATGCAGATGTTCGTCGGGTTGATGTGCTGGTTCGCGGCGAAGGTGACGCGGTCGCCGTTCTTCGCGCGGTTCACCGCGTCGGCCATGTGGCCGATCGCCGAGCAGGTCGTGCGACTCGAACAGCGCGACGCCGTCCGCCGTCGGCGAGGCGCTCGCCGCGCTCGACCTTGTCGCGACGGGCGAAGCGACGGATCGCTGATCAGCGCCAAGTCGAGTGAGACCGCCGGCGACGGCACGGCGCTACTCCTCGAAGCGCTTGATGGCGAGGGTGACGTTGTGTCCGCCGAAGCCGAAGCTGTTGCTCAACACGGCGCGCACGGCGCCGGTTGACGGCGATGTTCGGCGTGTAGTTCGAGATCGCAGCTCGGGATCCGGCGTCTGATAGTTGATCGTCGGCGGGATCGACGCAGTCGCGCGTCGCGAGCGCGCCGATGATGAACTCCACCGCGCCGGCGGCGCCGAGCATGTGGCCGGTCATCGACTTGGTGGAGCTGACGTTCACGCTTGGACGCGTGCGTCGCCGAAGACGGCCTTGATCGCCTTCGTCTCGTTGAGGTCGTTGGCGGGCGTCGACGTGCCGTGCGCGTTGATGTACTCGATGTCGCCCGGCCCGAGCCTCGCGTCCTTCATCGCGCGCCGCATGGCGCGCTGCGCGCCTTCGCCCTCCGGCGCCGGCGCCGTGAGGTGATACGCGTCGCCCGTGGCGCCGTAGCCCACGATCTCGGCGTAGATCGCGCGCGCCGCGGCTGCGCGCGTGCTCGAGCTCCTCGAGGATCACGATGCCGCCGCCTTCGCCCATCACGAAGCCGTCGCGCGTCGCGTCGAACGGGCGCGACGCCGTCTCCGGCGAGTCGTTGCGCTCGGACAGCGCCTTCATGTTCGCGAAGCCGCCGATCGCCATCGGCGTGACGGTCGCTTCCGACCCGCCGGTGATGACGACGTCGGCGTCGCCGTACTGGATGGTCCGGAACGCGTCGCCGATCGCGTGCGCGCTCGTGGCGCAGGCCGAGATCGTCGCGTAGTTCGGACCCTTCGCGTTGAAGCGCATCGAGACGATACCGGCGGCGATGTCGGAGATGAACATCGGGATGAAGAACGCGCTGATCTTGCTCTGGCCGCGCTCGCGGTAGACGTCGTGCTGCTCCTCGAACGTCTTGAGCCCGCCGATGCCGCTGCCGATGATGACGCCGGTGCGCTCCGGATCGTACGCCGAGCCGTTCGTCGAGTCCCGCATCGGTCATCGCCTGCACCGACGCGGCGATCGCGTACTGCGCGAACAGGTCGGCGCGCTTGGCCTCCTTGCGCTCCATGTAGATGAGCGGGTCGAAGCCCTTCACCTCGCACGCGAACCGGACCGGAAACGTGCGACGCATCGAACTTCGTGATCGGCGCCGCCGCCCGAGACTGCCCTCGGTGATCGCGCGCCAAGTCGCCGCCACGTCGTTGCCGACTGGCGTGATCGCCCCCATCCCGGTGACGACGACCCGACGCTTCATCACGCGTTGGTCCCGATCTTCTGGTTCAGATAGCCGATCGCGTCACCGACGGTGCGGAGCTTCTCGGCGTCTTCGTCGGGGATGTCGATGTTGAATTCCTTCTCGAACTCCATGACCAGCTCGACGATGTCGAGGCTGTCGGCGCCGAGGTCCTCGATGAAGCTCGCCTCGTCGGTGAGCTTCTCACGCTCGACACCGAGTTCCTTCTCGATGATGTCGCGGACCTTCTGAGCGTTGTCGGCCATTGAATCGAGTCCTCGGTCGGATAGGAGAAATGGGAGCGGGGGTGTGCGAATAATCTACTCAGCCAGGGCGGTCGCCGTCAGCTAACGTGAATCGGCGCTGGAAGATGCGACCCGGCTTTCTGTGCGACTTCATAGGCTCATTACAGGGCGCTCACATCACCATGCCGCCGTCGACGACGAACACTTGGCCGGTGATGTAGGACGCGTAGATCGGACGCGAGGAACGTGACAAGGCTCGCGATATCTGCCGGCGTGCCCAAGCCGCTCGAGCGGGATCTGGGTGAACAGCGTTTTCTTCGCTTCGTCGGTCATCGCGGCCGTCATGTCCGTCTCGATGAACCCCGGGGCGACCACGTTGGCGAGGATGTTGCGCGACGCCAGCTCCTTCGCGACCGACTTCGTGAGCCCGATCAGCCCCGCCTTGCTCGCGGCGTAGTTCGACTGGCCCTTGTTGCCGACGACGCCGACGACGCTGGCGATGTTGATGATCCGTCCCCATCGCCGCTTCATCATGCCGCGCGTCGCCGCGCGCATCGCGACGAACGCGCCGCGCAGGTTCGCGTCGAGGACGGCGTCCCAGTCGTCGTCCTTGAGACGCAGGAGCAGGTTGTCGCGCGTGAGCCCGGCGTTGTTCACGAGGATGTCGAGCGCGCCGAAGTCCTTCTCGACGCTCTCGATGAGCGCACGTCATCGCGGCCACGTCGCCGACGTCGCACGCGAAGCCTCGCGCGTCCGGCGAGATCGCCGCGGCGGCCTGCCGTCGCGCGTTCCGCGTCGCGGCCGACGACGGCGACACGCGCGCCGGCGCCGGCGAGCGTTTCGGCGATCGCGCGGCCGATGCCGCGCGTGCTCCCCGTGACGAGCGCCGACCCGCCGGTCAGATCGATCTTCACGCGACGGCGCAGCTCGGCGAGCTGCGTCGACGTCGGCGGCCGTGCCGCACGTCAGCGGTCTTGAGCGAAGCGTCGATCTTCTTCACCAGTCCCGCGAGCACGTTGCCCGGGACCCATCTCGACGAAGAGCGCGTTCGGGATGCTGGCGCGGCGATCGCCAGGATCTCGTCGCTCCAGCGCACCGGGCTGGCGAGCTGCGCGAGCAGCAGCGCCTTGCGCGCTCGCGACGTCGGTCACCGGCTCCGTCGTCACGTTCGAGTAGACCGGGAAGTCAGGGTCGCCAAACGTCGCGGCGTCAAGCGCTTCGGCGAGTCCATCGGCAGCGCTTTCCATGAGCGGCGAATGGAATGCGCCGCTCACGTTCGAGCCGCATCGCCCGCTTCGCGCCGGCTTCTTTGACCAGCACCATCGCCCGCTCGACGCCGGCGATCTCTCCGCTGACGACGACCTGGCCCGGGCAGTTGTAGTTCGCCGGCACGACGAGACCCGCGTCGCTCGACGCCTCGCGCGCATATCTCTTCGATCGGACGTCCGATGTCGCCGAGGATCGCCGCCATCGCGCCCGGGCGCTTCACGCCGCTCTCGTACATCAGCTCGCCTCGGCGTCGCACGACGCGAACCGCGTCTTCGACGTCGAGCGAGCCCGCCGCGTGATACGCCGTGAACTCGCCGAGCGAGTGACCGGCCGCCGCGACGACGCGCGATCCGATCGCGTCCTTCACGACCGCCCACACCGCGGCGCCGTGCGCGAGCAGCGCGGGCTGGGCGTTGTGGGTGAGCGTCAGTTCCTCGGCCGGACCCTCGAAGCACAGCGTGCTGAGCGGCGCGCCGAGCGCTGCGTCGGCGCGCTGCGAACACGTCGCGCGCCTCGGCGAACGCGTCGACGAGATCCTTCGCCATGCCCGGCTTCTGCGAGCCCTGGCCCGGGAAAAGGAGGACGACGTCCATTGTCAGAGGCGGACCACCATCGAACCCCACGTGAAGCCGGCGCCGAAGGCGACGAGCAGCACCGTCGAGCCCTCGCCGATGATGCCCTTCTCGATCGCTTCGTCGAGCGCGATCGGCACCGACGCCGCCGACGTGTTGCCGAATCGGTCCACGTTCACGTAGACCTTGTCCATCGAGATGTTCGCGTGCTTCGCCGTCGCTTCGATGATCCGGATGTTCGCCTGGTGCGGGATCATCAGGTCGATGTCGGCGCCCGTGAGCTTGGCGGCGTCGAGCGCGCGTGTCGACGCTTCGGACATCGAGCGCACGGCGTTCTTGAACACCTCGCGGCCGTTCATCTTGACGAACTGCGAGCGCTCGGCGAGGACGTCGGCCGAGAACGGGCGGGCGGCGCCCCCGCCGCGCCGGCAGAGCAAGTCGCCCAGCGTTCCGTCGCTGCGGACGAACGTCGAGAGGATTCCCTTGCCGTGTTTCGAGCGCTTGAGCACCGCGGCGCCGGCGCCGTCGCCGAACAGCACGCACGTCGAGCGGTCGGTCCAATCCGTGATCGCGCTGAGCTTCTCGACGCCGACGACGAGCGCCGTGTCGGCGTTGCCGGACGCGATCATGCTTTCGGCGACCGTCGTGCTGTAGATGAATCCGGAGCACGCGGCGCCCACGTCGAACGCGGCGGCGCGACTCGCGCCGAGCGCGGCCTGAAGATCGACCGCGGCCGACGGCAGTAGCCGATCGGGCGACGCCGTGCCGAGCACGATGATGTCGATCTCGCCGGGATGCACGCCGGCCTTCTCCATCGCCGAGCGCGATGCCATCGCCGCGAGATCTGTCGCGCTCTCGGTCTTGGCGATGTGACGTTCCTTGATGCCCGTGCGCTCGACGATCCACTCGTCGGTCGTCTCGATGCCGATCTTCGCGAAATCGAAGTTCGTCATCACTGTCGCGGGGATGCCGCGTCCGGTGCCGGCGAAATACGCGACTGGTCGCTTCATGCGAGGTGCCGGCCGATGTGTTCGTTCATGCGCGTCTCGACCGCCTGCACGGCGACCTTGATGGCGTTCTTGATCGCGCGGGGCGACGACTTTCCGTGCGAGATGATGCTGACGCCGTTGACGCCGAGGAGCGGCGCGCCGCCGTGCTCGGAGTAGTCGAGCTGTTTGAGCGCGCCGATCATAGTCTTCTCGTCGACGCCGGCCTTCACGAGCAAGCGCATGATGAGCGGCGCGACCGCCTCGTAGAACTTGAGCACGACGTTTCCGACGAAGCCGTCGCAGACGACGACGTCTATCGGACCGCGGTCGCACGCTCCCGCGGGCAAGTCGCGCCCCTCGACGTTGCCGAGGAAGTTGAGGCCGGCCGACTGGAGCAGTTGGTGCGCTTCCTTCGAGACGGCGTTCCCCTTCTCCGGCTCCTCGCCGATGCTGAGGAGGCCGACCGCCGGATTCTCTCGGCCGAGCAGATCCTCGGCGTAGACGACGCCGAGCCGCGCGAACTGGACCAGCTCGTCCGCCGAGCAGTCGACGTTGGCGCCGGAGTCGAGCACGACGATCGGTTTCCGGCCCGTGGGAAACAGCGTGGCGATCGCCGGCCGCTTGACTCCCGCGTGGAGGCGCAGCACGACCATCGACGCCGCCATTTGCGCGCCGGTGTTGCCCGCCGACACGAAGGCGTCGGATCTTCCTTCGGCCTGGAGCTTGAGCCCCACGAGCATCGAGCTGTTCGGCTTGCCGCGGATCACCGCGGCAGGCTTGTCCGTCATCTCGATGACGTCGGGCGCGTCGATGATTTCCGCGCGACTACGTTGGTCGCGCAGCGATTCGTACTGCGGCTCGACCAGCAGCGCGTCGAGCTGCTCGCTGACGACGCTCGAGCGGCCGACGAGCTGCAGGGTGTGTCGCGGATCGATCTCGCCGAGGGCGAGCAGTGCACCGGCGACGGTCGCTTGGGGGGCGAAGTCGCCCCCCATCGCGTCCAACGCGATCCGCGCCAAGGCTACGCTTCCCTGGCTGCGACCCGCTGTTTACCGGCGTAGTAGCCGCACTCGGCGCACACGCGGTGCGGCCGCTTGGGCGAACCGCACTTCGGACACTCCTGCAGAATGACGGGGGGCGCCGTCTTGTGCGTGTTGCGGGCGCGCTTCTTTCGCTTCGAGGTGCGTCTCTTGGGGACGGCCATGGTCGTGGAGAGTTGCTGGTGGTTTGGGGTCCGGCGGGCGCGTTGTGCTGGGGCGAGAAACTATCGCGACGAGACGTTGAGCTTCTTCAGCGCGTCCCACCGAGGGTCGGCCGTCTGCGTCGCGCATTCGTGCGGCCCGGCGTTGAGATCGGCCCCGCAGCGCGGGCAGAGCCCTTTGCAGTCGGGGCGACAGAGCGCGAAGGCCGGCGCCGCGAGCAGCCACTGCTCGCGGAGCGCGGGGCGGAGGTCGAGGTCCGCGGCCGTGGTTTCGTACACGTACACGTCGGGTTCGTCGGCGTCTTCGCCTCCCTGCTCGGCGAAGATGATGTGCGCCTCCTCGTCCACGTGAGCCCCGGCGTCAGCCAAACAGCGGCTGCACTCGAGGACGACGTCGCCGTGGAGGTGCGCATGCCAGTAGAAACGGCCTTGGCCTGCAGACGAGATTCGGCCCGTGACCCGCACGCCGTCGACGGGCTTTCGATCGCTTTCTTCCCACACCGGATCGTCGGCCGACAGCACGTCGTCGACAACCGCGGCGTGTGCTTCGAGGGATCGAATGTCGAATGACAGCATCCCTCAAAAATAGCCCGTCACGATGCTCGCTACAAGTTGCTGGAGCGACAGAGCTTAGATCGACGCTAGACGGCGGCGAGGACGTCGGATTCGGCGAAGAAAAACCGCGCCTCGCGCTCGGCGTTTTCGTCGGAGTCGGACGCGTGAATCGCGTTGCGCTCCTTGGTCTCCGCGTAGAGCTTGCGAACCGTACCCGGTTCGGCCTGCGCGGGATCGGTCGCGCCGATGGCGGTGCGCAACGCGGCGACGGCGTTCTCCCTCTCGAGGACCATCGGCATGCACGGGCCTGAGGTCATGAACGAGACGAGCGGCTTGAAGAACGGACGTTCGCGGTGCACGGCGTAAAATTCGCCGGCCAGGGATTCATTCATGTGCATGACCCGACTCGCGCGGATCTTGAAGCCCTGCTGCTCGAGGTGCGCGATGATCTTCCCCGCTTTGGCGGAGCCGAGGGCGTCGGGTTTGATGATGGTGAGGGTATAGTTGCCGGCCATGTGGTGTGCCTGTGAATTCGAGCGGGGCCTCGCGCGACCGGATGTCGCGCGACGGCGCCGCACAAATGTAGCGGCCCTCGCCGTAGCGCTCACCTGCGCCGGCGGCTGCTTACCGTCCGTGACGCATTCGCCGCGCGTCGAACCGGGCCTCGCGATGCAGGTATCAGCTGGATTTGGGACTCCCAAACAGGCGAAGATTTCAATCTGGCCGCCGTTCTTCTTTTCTCCGTCCAGCATGACGGTCGGGTACGGCTGGCGCGACGATTCGACGGATTTTGCGGCGCGTCTGAGCGGCGGCGTTAGCACGCTGCTTCAACTGGACGCCGACGCGTACGTCCAGCTTCCCCGGCGCACTTTGCTCGGACTGGACGGCGGCGTCGGGGTGGCGGCGCTCGTGCCGTCGCTGGCGTCCACCGCCCCGATGCCGTACGCGGAACTCGGCAGGCTCAGGTCCGGCAACGGGCCGTACGTGGTCGCCGGATACGTGCACCAGCCCCGCGGCACGGCCCTCGACGGGCCCGAGGTTCTTCACGCCGAGGGATGGGAAGCGACGCTCGGGTATCAGTTGTCCGACGACAGGAAACGATGGCGACCGTTTGTCACGGCTGTCGTCGGGCATCGAGTCTCCACGGACTGCGTCGGCCAGGTTGCCCCGTGCTCGACGCTCGTTCGACCGTGGGCGCTTGAGTTCGGTTTCAGCCTCGAGGAATTTCGCCGTCGGTAGATCTTCTCATGACCGGAACCAGAAATCGAACATATGGCTCGCCCGAACGGGCGAGCCATATGTTTTCACGCCGTTTGCCAATCAGAGTTTCTTCTTTAGTAGCTCGACGAAATCCATCGGCCGCTTGGCGACGCCCATCCCCGCCGCCTCGAACGCCTCGATCTTTTCCGCCGCCGTGCCCGCCGAGCCGGAGATGATCGCGCCGGCGTGTCCCATGCGGCGTCCCGGCGGCGCCGTCTGGCCGGCGATGAAGCCGACCACCGGCTTCTTCATGTTCTCCTTCACGAACGTCGCCGCCTCCTGCTCGTCGGTGCCGCCGATCTCGCCCATCATCGCCACGGCTTTCGTCGCCGGATCGGCCTCGAACGCCGCGAGGCAGTCGATGAAGTTCGTGCCGTTGATCGGATCGCCGCCGATGCCGACGCATGTCGACTGGCCGAGCCCGGCGCGAGTCAGCTGGTAGACGACTTCGTAGGTGAGCGTCCCCGAGCGGCTCACGACGCCGACGCCGCCCGGCGTGCAGATGCGCCCGGAATGATCCCGACCTTCGATTGGCCCGGCGTGATGAGCCCCGGGCAGTTCGGACCGATGAGCCGCGCGCCCTTCTCCTTCACGAACGGATAGACGCGCGTCATGTCGAGCACGGGCACGCCTTCGGTGATGCGACGATCAACTTGACGCCGGCGTCGGCCGCCTCGAGAATCGCGTCGGCGGCGAACATCGGCGGCACGTAGATCACCGATCGTGTTGGCGCCGGTCGCCGCGACGGCGTCGGCGACGGTGTTGAAGATCGGCGTCTTGTCCTCGAACTTCTGGCCGCCCTTTCCCGGCGTGACGCCGGCGACGATGCGCGTGCCGTACTCGATCATCTGCTTGGCGTGGAACGAGCCGTCGCGGCCCGTGATCCCCTGCACGACGACGGTCGTGTTCTTGTCGATGAAGATGCTCACGCGGCCTTCCCTCCCTTCGCCAGCGCGACGGCCTTCTGCACCGCTTCGTCCATGTCGGACGACGCCGAGAAGCCGTTCTCCTGCAGGATCTTCATCGCGATCTCTTCGTTGGTGCCGGTGAGGCGGATGACGATCGGCACCTTGAGCGGATTCTGCTTCGTCGCCGTCACGATGCCGTTCGCCACGTCGTCGGTGCGCGTGATGCCGCCGAAGATGTTGAACAGGATCGCTTTCACGTTCGGGATCTTCGGTGATGATCTTGAGCGCGTTCACGACCTTCTCGGGGTTCGACGAGCCGCCGATGTCGAGGAAGTTCGCCGGGTCGCCGCCGTAGTACTTCACGAGGTCCATCGTCGCCATCGCGAGTCCGGCGCCGTTCACCACGCAGCCGACGTTTCCGTCGAGCTTGATGAACGTGAGGTTGGCGTTCGCGCGCCAGCACCTCGCTCGGCGCTTCGGCGCTCTCGTCGCGCAGCGCGGCGATCTCGGGGTGCCGATCGAGCTCGTTGTCGTCGATCACCATCTTGGCGTCGAGCGCGACGACGTCGCCCTCCGGCGTCGTGACGAGCGGGTTGATCTCGGCCAGCGAGCATCCGTTCTTCATGAACGCGGCGTAGAGCTGCTGCATGATCTTCGCCGCGGCGCGCACCTGCTTGACGTCGTCGTAGAGGAAGAAGCCGAGCCGGATCGCCTGGTACGGCTGCAGGCCGTATCGCGTATCGATAGGCAGCTTGAGGATCTTGTCCGGCGTCTTCGCCGCGACTTCCTCGATGTCGATGCCGCCGGCCGGGCTCACCATGAACACGGGCTTCTTGGACGCGCGGTCGAGGATGATGCCCGACGTACGCTTCGGTCGCGATGTCCGCGGCGGGAGTCACGAGCACCTGTTCGACCGTCAGCCCCTTGATCTGCATGCCGAGGATCTTGCCGGCGATCTCGCGCGTTTCCTCGGGGGACTTGGCGAGCTTCACGCCGCCCGCCTTGCCGCGGCCGCCGGCGTGCACCTGCGCCTTGACCACCACCGTGCCGCCGAACTTGCGCGCGATCGCCTCGGCCTCGGCGGCGGTCGTCGCGACCTCGCCGGGCGGAATCGGAACGCCTTCCTTTCGCAGCAGCTCTTTCGCCTGATACTCGTGAATGTTCACGCGTTCTCCGTATGCGTCGTGTCGTTCATGCCGTGATCGTGGTTCCTGCTTCGCCGTGCACCGCGGCCCGCCCGCGGGCGAGCGACGTGATGATCGCCCGCGGCGGTTCGAGGCCAAAGCGCGCCGCGTCCGTGCGGCGGACGAAATCAATCGCCGCCCGTATCTTCGGCGCCATGCTTCCTTCGCCGAAAGCCTTTTCTCGGTCCATGTCCGTCGCCTCGTCGGCGGTGAGCTTCGCCAGGGGACGCTGACGGGGCGTTCCCCAATCGGCGTAGACGGCTTCGACGTCGGTGAGAATCAGGAGCAGCCCGGCCCCCAGGTCCCGCGCCAGCACCGCCGCCACGAGGTCCTTGTCGACGACAGCGTCGATCCCCTCCCAGCCGAGCGTCGGATGGCGGTAGACGGGAGCGCCGCCGCCGCCGCACGCGATCACCGGCGTTCCCGAGTCCATCAACGTGCGGATCACGTCCAATTCGCGAATGCCGAGCGGAATCGGGCTGCCGACGACGCGGCGCCGGTTGCCGTGGCCGTCCGCCTTGATCACGAAGCCCTCGTGCTCGAGTTCCAGCGCGCGCTCGGCGGAGAGCGCGTGGCCGATGAACTTCGTCGGCTCCGTGAGCGCGGGATCGTTCGGGTCCACCTGCACCTGCGTAATCACTGTGGCGACGCTGCGCGCGATGCGCGGGCCGCCCGGTTCGCGCATCAGCGCGTTCTCGAGCGATTGCTGGATCATGTAGCCGATCCAGCCCGCCGTCGCCGCGACGAGAACTCCGAGGGGCAGCGGACTGGCTTCCTCACGCGCTGCCTCGTTGCGCACCAGCTCGTCGCCGACCTGCGGACCGTTGCCGTGGACGACACACACGTTCCAACCGTCGTGGATCAGTTCAACGATCGGCGCGAGGCTTTCGCGCGTATGGCGAAACTGGCTGTAGATCGTCGCGGGCTCCCCCGCGGGCGCGAGCGCGTTTCCGCCCAGCGCCACGACGGCGATGCGTCGTCCGGCTCGTGGGCCCGTCGGCGCGAAGTCGGTCACTTCCGCTTCTCCGGCGCGAGCAATCGCCCGAGCGCGTCGAACGCGTGGCCGAAGGCGACCCAGTCGCCGCGGCGCAGCGCGTCGCGCATCTCGGCGTAGAGCGCGCTCGCGCTGTTCTTCACTTCGGGCGACGCCGTGGCGGGCAATGCGGGGACCGGTGGCACGAGCCCGAACGGCGGCGCCACCGAGCGGGCGATATCGTCGGAGAGAAGCGCGACTCGACCGATCGACGGCACGTTCTGAGAACGCCAGCGATACGACGGCTGGAGGAACGCGATTCCCGACCGCGTCGGAACCACGCGCACGCGGCCGGTTGCGAGCGACCCCGCGGCATCGTGCGCCGCGCCGCCCGCGCTGTCGACCGAACGAAGCCT
This sequence comes from uncultured Gemmatimonadaceae bacterium, assembly GCA_963789315.1. GTDB lineage: Bacteria > Gemmatimonadota > Gemmatimonadetes > Gemmatimonadales > Gemmatimonadaceae > JAQBQB01. The sequence goes on from CAWBKI010000019.1 coordinate 85,807, forward strand.
GTCGAGCACGGCGCCCCAGCGCGGGCCCGCCGTCGCCAGCGGATACCACAACACCGAGTCGGACGCGCCGCCGGTTCCGATGATCAGTCCGCGCAGATGATCGTTGTCGTCAACCAGCGGAAGCGCCACGGCCGTCGAGCCGCCGCCGCGCAGCGCGATCGGCACCTCGTCTCCCGCGAGCGCGCTGTCGGCGCCGTTCAAGAGCGGAACGCGTCGTCCGATGCCGGGGCCCGGGCCGTACCAGCCGAATGACGTCGCTCGCGCATAGAGGCCGTCGAGCGGCGGGCCGACGAGTGAGCGCAACCCGGGTGAGAGCGACTGCCACGTCGTGAACATCGACGGCAGCAGATGCACCCAGGTGGACGCGATCGGATCGAGCAACGAGTCGCGCACGAGGATGACTTCGCCCGTCGACGACTGAACGACCGCCGTCGCGGCGTGGCGGAAATAGCTGAATTCGTCCGTGCCGATCTGCACCCGTCGGCTGAGCGGATAGTCCGACGACGCGGAGTAGAGATCGACGGTCCAATACAGCGTGTCGCCCGAGAGGAGCGGCGCGACGCGGCGCCCCTGGAAGAAGAACGGCGCGTATCGGTGCAGCCGGTCGCGAATGTCCCGGTGCGTGATGAGCGTCGGGTGCGGCTGAACGATGTCCCGAGACAAGATTCGCAGATTCTGCAGCGACCACGCGGCGGTGAGCCGCGCCAGGAACGTGTCGAGCGCGACGCCCGTCGTGTGCGTCAGAGAATCGGAAACGACCGCCACCGGCGAGGCGCCGGGGAACACGATCGGCAGGTCGAGCGGGCTATCGTCGGTCGCCGACGCGGCCGAACCGGCGACGCGCATCGGCGCGCCACGCTCGTCCGCGTCGGCGGCGAGGACGCGCGCCGCCGTCCACGGTGCGCGCGGCGACGCACCCGTCGGCGGCGCGCTCACCACGTTGGCGACGATTCCCTGCGGCGACGTTCGCCACCCGATCGCCGAGCTCGCGTCGTCGGGACGATTGAGATCGATGGCGCGGTTGAGCGACGGCCCATCCCACACCGGAATCCACGGCAGCGCCGCGGCGAGCGTCGGATACACGCGCGCCGAGTCGAGCACCGTCGAGTCGATGGCGAAGGCGCGCTTTGTGAAGGCGGCGCGAGTCACCGCGTAGTCGCTGTCGCGGGAACGGCGGTACGCATCGGGGCCGACGTGGTCGACGGCGAACGGCGCCACCTCGTGCACGAGCAACCCGAGGACGACGATCGTGAGCACCGCGACGCCGGCGAGGCGAAACTGTCCGGCGAAGCCTCCCCAGATGACCACCGCCGCGGCGCCCAGCGTCGCCAGCGCCAGCACGAGGTCTCCTGTCACGCCGACCTTGTCGTCGACGAACCCGAACAGTCCCTCCGGGCCCGTTCCCGACGTGACGAGCGCGTACATGTCGAGACGAAAGCTCCACGCCGCCAGCAGCAACAGGATGCCCGCGAGGACCGTGAGGTGCCGGCGCACGTAGCCGGAGATGTGGAGCGTTCCGCGTTGAAACCGGAGGCTCGGCGTCAGCGCGTACAACAGAATCACGGCGAGTCCGACGACGCCCACGCCGACGAACGACCAATCCCAGAGCGTGTTCTCGAACGGCAGCCAGTAGACGAAGAACCCGAGGTCCGCGCGAAAGTTGGGCTCCGGCTCGCCGAACAGTTGTCCCGAGCGCGCGAGGATCGCCGACGTCCAGCCGTCGCCGGATGGCAGCAGCAGCATCCCCAGGAGGATCGCCAGGATCGCCGCCGCGGCGATCATGTACTTGCCCGGCACCTCCTCGCCGATCTCGAGATTGCCGACTCGTCGCGGGAACACGAGCGAGACGACGGAGTGCCGGACGGCGTAGAAGTTCGCATATGCGAAAATCGTCGTGACGGCGAAGGCGCCGGCGTCGATCGTGGCGATCGTCCCGGCCCGCAGCCGCCACAGCGCGCCGGCGCCCAGCGCCTCGTACCACTGATAGTCGGCGTAGATCGCCGACAACGCGCGGCCGGCGAGCAACAGGATCGCGATTCCGCCCAACGCCACCACGAACCACCGCCGCGTCGTCATGTCAGACACGTACGCCCTGGGCGCGCAGCCAGCCCTCCATCTCGCCGCGGATCGCGGCCAGGCGCTGCTGCGTCGGCGCCTCGAACCGCGCGACGATGACCGGTTGCGTGTTCGACGCGCGGATGAGGCCCCAGCCGTCGCCGAACAGCACGCGCGACGCCGTCCACGTCGATCACGTCGTGCTTCGTCGGAAGTGCGCGACCGCCCGATCCACGATCCCGAATTTGAGCTCCTCCGGCACCTCGATGCGAATCTCGGGCGTCGAGACGAAGCTCCGGCACGTCGGCGAGCGCCTTCGCGACGGTCTGCCCCGAGTCGGCGAGGATGCGCAGCAGCCGCGCCGCGCCGTAGAGCGCGTCGTCGTGGCCGTAGAATCCTTCGCTGAAGAACATGTGGCCGGACATCTCGCCGGCGATCGGCGCGTGCGTCTCCTGCATCTTCTCCTTGATGAGCGAGTGGCCCGTCTTCCACATGAGCGGCTTGCCGCCCGCGCGCGCGACGGCCGTCCGGAAGCGCTTGCGAGCACTTCACGTCGAAGATGATCGGCTGTCCGGGGCCCGTCCGCTTCAGCACGTCGCGCGCGTAGAGGATCAGGATCCGATCGCCCCAGACGATGCCGCCGTTGCCGTCGACGACGCCGATGCGGTCGGCGTCGCCGTCGAACGCGATGCCGATCTCGGCGCCGTCCGCTTTCACGGCGCGGATCAGATCCTCGAGGTTCTCGGGGACCGTCGGATCGGGGTGGTGATTCGGGAAGGTGCCGTCGCTCTCGCAGAAGATCCGCGGCTCCCCTTCGCAGGCCGAGTCGGGCGAACAGCTGCGACGCGACGAGCGCACCGGCCCCGTTGCCGCAATCGTACACCGCGCGGATCGGACGCGAGAGCTTGCCGATGCGCTGCGCCACGTCGTCGACGTATCGATCGATGACCTGCTCTTCGCGGACGCTTCCGCGCCGCGCCGCCGCCGCTGCGGGCTGTTGCGTGAGCGGTACAGATGCTGGATCTCGTCGCCGTGCAGCGACCCGGTGCCGACGGACAGCTTGAAGCCGTTGTACTCCGGCGGATTGTGCGATCCGGTGATCTGGATTCCGCCGACGACAGGCAGCTTGTTGAGCGCCCAGTAGTTGAGCGGCGTCGGCACGATGCCGATGTCCACGACGTCGACGCCGGCAGCGGTGAGGCCGTCCACCAGCGCCTCGCGCAGACGCCCGCCGCTCGGCCGGTTGTCGCGGCCGACGGCGATTGCACCGGTCACTCCGTGCTCGGCGAGATACGCCGCGTACGCCCCGCCGACCGCGTGGGCCGCGTCGGTCGTCAGGTCGCGGTCGACGACGCCGCGAATGTCGTACTGGCGAAAGATCCCCGGGGCGATGGCCATGGTCCTAAGAAAATAGACCCCCCCGGCGGCCGGTTGTCTCAGCGACCCGCCGCCACATTCTGGCCGGGCGGTGCGGTCGCCGACGTCGGCGGCAACATCTCCACTCTGGGGCCGGCGAGCCGCGCGATGGCGATCGCCCGCTCGGGGAAGAAACCGAACAGGAGAATCAACCCGACGCTGATGCCGAGCACCATCCGCGTGATGCCGCCCGACGCTTCCGGCGCCGGCGCGTTGTCCGGCCGCGAGCGCATGAACATCAGCATCACGACGTACAGGTAGTAGCCCGCCGACACGACGGTCGTGAGCACGAGCACGACGGCGAGCGTCGTCTGCTTCACCGGCGCCTGGAGCGCCGCCTGGAGCACGTACCACTTGGCGAAGAAGCCCGCGCCGCCGAAGATCGGGAAACCCATGAGCGGCGAGCATCAGCACCGCCATGCAGACCGACAGTCCCGGCCGCACGCTGTAGAGTCCCGACAGGTCGTCGAGCATCACTGTGTCCTGCCCGTCGCGCGTGAGCGTCACGACGACGGCGAACGCGCCGAAGGTCGCCAGCGTGTAGATGAACAGATAGAACAGCAGCGCCGAAGACCCCTGCTGGGTCCCGGCGGCCAGCGCGACGAGGAGATATCCCGCGTGTCCGATGCTCGAGTATGCGAGCATGCGCTTGAGATTCTTCTGTACGATGCCGATCGCGTTGCCGAGCACCATCGTGGCGATCGCCAGCCCGCTGACGGCGGGCAGCCAGGTATGGAAGCTCGTCGGAAAGGCCTCGAGCCACACGCGCACGAACGCGACGAACGCCGCCGCCTTCACCGTCGCCGCCATGTAGGCCGTGATCGGCGACGGCGCGCCGTCGTAGACGTCCGGCGCCCACATGTGGAACGGCACTGTCGCGACCTTGAACCCGAAGCCGATCAACATCAGCGCGATTCCCGCCACGAGCAGCGGACTGCGGATGAGATCGTACTGCACCGTCCGCTCGGCGATCAGCACGAGGTTCGTCGAACCGGTCGCGCCGTAGACGAGCGCGATGCCGTAGAGCAGGAACGCCGTCGAGAACGCGCCGAGCAGGAAGTACTTGAGCGCCCCCTCGGCGGAGCGCTCGCTGCGGCGGTTGATGCCCGCGAGCGCGTAGACGGAGATCGACATCAGCTCGATGCCGAGGAATACGATCATCAGATCGCGCGCGGCGACGAGGAGCATCATGCCCGACGACGCCAGCAGGACGAGCACGTGCGTCTCGGCAGCCTTGATGCCCGAGCGCATGTTGTCGTCCATGCTCAGCGCGATCGTGAACAAGGTGCCGAGCAGGATCACGACGTCGGCGAACCAGCGGAAGTTGTCGAGCGCGATCACCCCGGGGCCCGGCGCGGCGACGAATCGCGCCGCCCACCAGAGCGTGAACAGCATGGTGAAGCCGACCAGCATGATGCTCGCCATGCCGATCGTGCGCTGGTGCTCGTCGCTGTCGCGTCGCCACGCCGACCAGACGAGCAGCACCATCGCCCCGCCCATCAGCACCAGCTCGGGCACGAGCGCGAGCGTCAGCTGCGTCGGGATCGAGACGTCGAGCACCCGCGGCGTCATCGCGTGCCTCCACCGACGACCACCTCGGGAAGCTGTGCGGCGCGGCCCCTGTCGACCTGCGTGACGAACCGGGCCGCCGCGCTCTGCATTCGGTGGAGCACCGGCGCCGGGTACACGCCAAGCCAGATGATCGCCGCCACGATCGGGATCATGATCGCGAGCTCACGCCGGTTGAGATCCGGAATGTGCTCGTTCTCCGGCTTGTCGAGCGGATTGAAGAGAATGCGCTGAATCGCCCACAGCAGATAGGCGGCCGAGATGATCACCGCCGTCGTCGCGACGACGGCGAAGATCGGTTGCGTGCGGAAGGCGCCGATCAGAACGAGGAACTCGCCGACGAACCCGTTGGTGCCGGGGACGCCGATGCTGCTGAACGTGACGATGGTCAGCATCGCGGCGAACATCGGGACGACGCGGGCGATGCCGCCGTACGCCTCGATCAACCGCGTGTGCCGGCGCTCGTAGATCATGCCGACGAGAAGGAACAGCGCGCCGGTCGAGATGCCGTGGTTGATCATCACCATCAGCGCGCCCTGAACGCTCTGCACCGTGAGCGCGAAGATGCCGAGCATCACGAAGCCCAGGTGGCTCACCGACGAGTAGGCGACGAGCTTCTTGAAGTCGGGCTGGACGAGCGAGACGAGCGCGCCGTACACGATGCCGATCACGGCGAGCGCGAGAATGATCGTGCGGATCGTCGGATTCATCGCCGCCGTCGGGAACAACGGCACGGCGAGCCGCAGGAACCCGAAGGTGCCGAGCTTCAGCATGATGCTCGCCAGCACGACCGAGCCGGCCGTCGGCGCTTCGACGTGCGCGTCGGGCAGCCACGTGTGGAACGGGAACATCGGCACCTTCACCGCGAACGCCAGGAAGAACGCGCCGAAGAGCCACTTCGCCGCGGTGGACGTGATCGACGCGTGCTGGAGCACCCAGTCGTAGTTGAAGCTCGGCGATCCCGGTCACCGGGTCGCGCGCCGAGAGTCCGAGGTACACGATCGCGACCAGCATGAGCATCGAGCCGACCATCGTGTAGATGAAGAACTTGATGCTGGCGTAGATGCGGCGCTCGCCGCCCCAGATGCCGACGATGAAGTACATCGGCACGAGCATCACTTCCCACATCACGTAGAACAGGAACAGATCGAGCGCCATGAACACGCCGAGCATGCCCGTCGTCAGGACGAGCATGCAGCGCGTAGTAGCTGTGCGAGCGCTGAGCGGATGCTCGTCCAGCTTCCGCCGACCGCGAGCAGCATGATGAACGTCGTGAGCAGGATCATCATCACGGCGATGCCGTCGACGCCGAGCGTGAAGCGGATGCCCCACGACGGGAATCCACGACCAGTCGACGACCGACTGCCACGCGGCGACGCGACGGATCGAAGCTCCACCAGAGCCCGAGCGACACGACGAACTCGATCGCGAACGTCACGAGCGCGAGCATGCGCGGCGCGCGCGCCGCGCCGGTCGCGACCTCGTCTTCGCCAGCGGCGGATCGTCCGACGCCCTGCACCCAGATCGACCGCCGCCCCGATCACCGGGATGGCGAGGAGCGCCGGGAGGATCCAGCTGCTGATAGCCGATCGACGTCAGAAAGCCGAGCATGAATTCCGGTGTAGAGAGCGAATCAACGCACCGTGACGGCGCCGAGCACCGCGAGCACGCCGATGACCAGCACCCACGCGTACGTGCCGAGCTGTCCCGACTGGAATTGCGAACCGATCCAGCCCACGAACCGCGCGAGGTACGCGCTGCCCGTTCACGACCGAGTCCGTCGATCAATCCGGCGTCGATCGCCGCGCCACAGCAGGCCGCGCGACGTGCCGACGATCGGCTTGACGATCGCGTCGTCGTAGATCTCGTCCACGTAGTATTTGTTGACGAGCACTTTCTCGAAGCCTTCTTCCTGCGGCGACTGGCTCTTCGGGACGAAGCGTCTGCGGGCTTGAGGCGCGTGACCGCGATCGCGATGCCGACGACGGCGATGAGCACCGCGAGCGCCACCAGTCCGAGTTCCAGCCCTGGCGCGACAGGCGTCCGCGCCGCCGATGACTCGCTTCGTCGCTTCGCCGACGACCGGCTCGAGCCACTTGTCCAAGCCGCCCACCGGTCCGAGCGGCGCGAACTCCGGAAGGTTCAGCCATCCGCCGACGACCGTGAGCACGCCGAGCACGACGAGCGGACCGGTCATCACCCACGGCGCTTCGTGCAGATGCTGCCGCTCGGCCTCGCCGGTGCGGTTCGGACCGTGGAAGGTGTACAGCATCATGCGCGTCATGTAGATCGCCGTCATGAGCGCGGCGCCGAGACCGAGCACGTACGCGGCGTAGAGCCACACGCGTTCCGGGAATGCCGAACAGGTGCGCCTGCGCGATCGTCGAGCCCTGCGCGCGCGCGAACACGCGCGCCGAGGATCTCGTCCTTCGAGAAGAAGCCGGCGAACGGCGGAATGCCGGCGATCGCCAGCGTCGCGATCCACATCAGGACGAACGTGATCGGCATGTACTGCCGGAGTCCGCCCATGTTGCGCATGTCCTGCGCGTCGTCGTGGTTGCCCGGTGTGGTGATACGCCGCGTGCATCGCGTAGATCACCGAGCCCGACCCGAGGAACAGCAGCGCCTTGAAGAACGCGTGCGTGACGAGGTGGAACATGCCCGCCGACGTACGCGCCCGAGCCGACGCCGACGAACATGTAGCCGAGCTGCGAGACGGTCGAATACGCGAGCACCTTCTTGATGTCCCACTGCTTGAGACCGATCGACGCCGCGAAGACCGCCGTCAGCGCGCCGATCAGCACGACGACGAGCTGCGGCCACCGGCGCGAGCGAGAACAGCATCGAGCTGCGCGCGATGAGGTACACGCCGGCCGTCACCATCGTCGCCGCGTGGATCAGCGCGGAGACCGGCGTCGGGCCGGCCATGGCGTCCGGCAGCCAGACGTAGAGCGGGATCTGCGCGCTCTTGCCGGTGCAGCCGAGGAACAGGAAGAGGCAGATCGCCGTCACCACCGGCCCGCCGACGGCGAGCGCCTTCGCGCGCCTCGGCGACGCCGCCGAAATCGAGCGTGCCGATGTTCGCGAACAGCAGGAACATCGCGATCAGGAATCCGAAGTCGCCGATGCGGTTGACGATGAACGCCTTCTTGCCCGCGTCGGCGTTCGCCTTCTCGCTGAACCAGAAGCCGATCAGCAGGTACGAACAGAGCCCGACGCCCTCCCACCCGATGAACATGCACGGGTAGTTGCGCGCCGAGCACCAGCAGCAGCATGAAGAAGACGAACAGGTTCAGGTACGCGAAGTAGCGCGGATAGCCCGGATCGTCCTGCATGTAGCCGACGCTGAAGAGGTGGATCAGCGCGCCGACGCCCGTGATGACGAGCACCATCATCATCGACAGCTGGTCGAGCTGGAACGCGGCGTCGATCTGCAGGTCGCCGACCGGCATCCACGAGAAGTAGCGTCTGGACGAACGGCTGCGCCATCGCGCCGCCGCCGGCCGCGCGCATCGCCATGAAGATCGCGACGGCGAGCACGAACGCGAGCACGAGGACGCCCGGACCGACGAGGCTCGTGATTCCGGCGAAGCGGTGGGTCGGAACCTCGTGGTGCGTCGTGCTCGCCGCGCGTCGTCGTGCCCTTCGCCGTGCCGGCGTGCGACGTCTTCCGCGCCGTGCGCGGCCGACGGATCCGCCGGGCCGGGGCTGTACGCGGCGACGATCGACAACAGCGCCGTTGATCACGAAGCCGAGCAGCGGCAGCAGCGGGACGAGCCAGAGCCAGTGGGCCGCCGTGCCGTCAGCGGGTGCGAAGCCTGCGTCGTCGCGACCGCCGCGTGAAGAAGCGAGTGCATCAGCCTTTGAGCAGGTTGATGTTCTTGAGATTCACCGTCTGACGATGCCGGAAGAGCGCGATGATGATCGCGAGTCCGACCGCCGCCTCGGCGGCGGCGACGGTCATCACGAAGAACACGAACACCTGCCCGCCCACGCCGTACGGCCTGCGCGAACGCGACGAACGTGAGGTTCACCGCGTTGAGCATCAGCTCGACGCACATGAACACGATGATCGCGTTGCGGCGCATCAGCACGCCGACGACGCCGATCGCGAACAGCACGGCCGAGAAGAAGAGCGCTTCAGCGAGCATAGGTCTCTCTCCGTGCTGGCGTCCCAGCACCACGGCGCCGACGATCGCCGCCAGCAGCAGCACGCTCGTGACCTCGAACGCCAGCAGGTACTCGTTGAACAGCGGGCCGGCGATCGGCGCGATCGCGCCGGTCGTCGCGACCTGCTTCGCCGCGAACCCGATGCGGCAGCGTGAGCATCGGCGGCGTCTTCGCGCGCGTCACCGCCAGCACCTCGGCGAGGATCGCGATGCCGACCGCTCCGGCCGCGATCTTCCAGCCAATGCCGCGCATGTCCGCCGGCGGCGACTGGCCGAGGTTGAGCAGCATGATCACGAACAGGAACACCACCATGATCGCGCCGGCGTACACCAGCACCTGGATCGCGCCGATGAACTGCGCGTCGAGCATCACGAACAGCGCGGCGAGGCAGAACATCGTGTTCACGAGCCAGAGCGCCGCCGCGACGGGACTCTTGCGCGTCACGAACAGCAGCGCCGACACGACGGCGATGAGGCCGAAGAGATAGAAGTGGAACGTGTAGAGGAGCGGCAACGTTCCGTGCGCCATCGGAATCCCTTGAGAAGGCGCGACCATCACTCGCCCTTCGGGTCGGCGGGATCCCACAGCTCGCGACACCGGATGCGTCTGCGCCATCAGCCGCTCGAGATCGTAGACGAACCCGTCGCGGCTGTACTCCGAGTTCTCGTAGTGCCGCCCGACGTGGATCGCCTCCTCCGGGCACACTTCCTGGCAGTAGCCGCAGAAGATGCAGCGGAACTCGTCGATCTCGAACACGAGCGGATAGCGGTTCCCGTTCTCGTCCTCGCCCGGCACGAGCTTGATGCAGTTCGCCGGGCACACCGTCGGGACAGAGACCGCACGCCACGCACTTCGCCTTGCCGTCCTCGGTCGTGAGCATGCGGTGCGTGCCGCGCCAGCGCGGCGAGAGATCGACCATTTCTCCTCCGGATACTGGATCGTCACCTTCTCGGATCGGTCGCACCAGGTGCTTGAGCGTGAGCGCCATGCCCTTCAGCGTCGCGCGCACGTAGCTCGTCTGCGCGATCGGCCGCTCGAGCACCTTCACGCCGATCGCCATCAGTCGACTCCTCCGGTGCGGTACCGGCGCCGACGGCGGCGCGGGCGTCCGAATAGCGCTCACGCTCGAACGTCGCGCGGCGCACTTTGTCGAGATTCCGCTTGTCGAGGCGCGAGTACGCGGGACTGATGAGCCGACCGCGGTCGATCACGCCGAAGAGCAAGCCGAGCAGCACGATGTTGAGCACGAGCATCACGACGGCGAACTGCCACGACGTCGGGTGGAAGCCCGCGCGCGTCGAGCCCGAGCGTCGCCGTCGCGACGACGACGATGTACGCGAGCGCCAGCGGCAGCATGAACTTCCAGCCGAGCGACATGAGCTGGTCGTAGCGGAAGCGCGGCAGCGTCCAGCGGATCCAGATGAAGACGAAGAGGAAGAACAGCATCTTCGCCCAGAAGAACGCCGAACGTCACGAGCGTCTTGATGCACCGTGTGCGGCGGCGACGTTGTCCCACGTCGTGAACGGAATGTCCCAGCCGCCGAAGAACAGCGTCGACATCAGCGCGCTCGCCGTCATCATGTTCGCGTACTCGGCGATGAAGAACATCGAGAACTTCATCGCGCTGTATTCGGAGTGATAGCCGGCGATGAGCTCCGACTCCGCTTCCGGCAGGTCGAACGGCAGGCGGTTCGTCTCGGCGAACGCGGCGACGATGAAGACGAAGAACGCGACGGTCGTGTTGATCACGTTCCAGTGAGCCCTCGGCCCGCCTGCTGCTGCACGATCTGGCTCAGCGAGACGTTGCCGGCGAGGATCAGCACCGGGATCGTCGACATGCCCATCGCGATCTCGTAGGAGATCATCTGCGCGCTCGAGCGCAGCCCGCCGAGCAGCGAGTACTTGTTGTTCGACGACCAGCCGGCGAGCACGATGCCGTACACGCCGAGCGATGAGATCGCGAGGATGAACAGGAAGCCGATCGGCATCGGCGCGAGCGCCATGTCGATCGTGCCCCACGGCGAGTCCCACGGCGCGCCGTACGGAATCACGGCCCACGTCAGCAGCGCCGGAATGAACGAGATCACCGGCGCGAGGATGAACAGCGGCAAGTACGCCTGACCGGGGTACGTCTCTTCCTTCATGATGTTCTTCACGCCGTCGGCGACCGACTGCAGCAGTCCGTGCGGCCCGACGCGATTCGGGCCGTGACGATCCTGGATGAACGCGCAGATGCGGCGCTCAGCCCAGATGACCAGCATCACGCCGACCATGTAGATCGTGAAGACGATGAGCATCTTCACGACCGTGGCGAAGAACCACGCGAATCCGGCGTCCGGCGGCGGCAGGACGTGCGAGTCCATTCGCGGCCGTCGAGGTCTGCGCGACCGCCTGAAGCAGCGCGAGCGCGGTCACGCCCGGCGCTCCCGCCGTCTGCTCGCCGCCGATCACCGTTACGCCCGCAGGCCGAGCGTGTCGTAGGACATTCCGGCGAACTCGGACTGCGCGCCGGCGAGTGCCCCGAACACGTCACTCGCCAGCGAGTAGTTCGTCGTCGCGCCCGAGCGCGGCGAGCAGGTCGGCGAGCACGTACCAGCTCGGGCGCGCGAAGCCCGGCGCGGCCTTCGCCTGCATGAAGCGCTGCACGCGACCGCGCAGGTTGGTGAACGTTCCTTCTTCTTCCGCGATGTTCGCGATCGGCAGGACGACGGCGGCGACGTGTCGCGCCCACGGCGGCAGCGTCGTGCCGATCACGATGATCGCGCCTGCCTTCGCGACGTCGGCGGCGTCGGCCCCGACCAGCTCTTCGTCGGCGACGACGAGCACGTCGCCGGCTCCGAGGCCGGCGAGCGGCGTCGTCGCTCCGCGTGAAGCCGAGCAGCTCCGCGCCGCGTCGCATTCGCCGCGCGATCCTCGCGCAGCGAGAGATCCTCGACGCCGGGCAGCGGCGCTTCGTCGCCCTGCTCCACGCGAAATGCGCCGCGGCCGCCCGTCTTCTTCACGAGCTTCGAGAGCAGAAACAGCGCCTCGTTCGACAGATTCGGCGACGCGAGCACGAACGCCTTCTTGCCCTTCAGCACGCGCGCCGCCTCGGCGACGGCGACGGTCCCAGTCGATCCCGGCGAGCCCGTCACCGCGACGCACCATCGGCACGTCGACGCGATCCTGGCGATTCATCCAGCGGTAGTTCAGGCGCCCGTGGTCGCACATGAAGTACTTGTTCACGTCGTCGTTCGGGCCGCGGACGAAGCCGCACGACGACGTTGTCGCGCGTCTCGACGATCATGTTGCAGCCCTGCGAGCAGTTCGGGCAGACCGACGCGGTCCGGTCGAGCTCCCACGCGCGCGCCTTGTTCAGCGAATCCTTGGAGAGCAGCGCACCCACCGGGCACAGATCGATGACGTTGCCGGCCCACGGATGCGTGAGGTCCTGCCCCTCGAACTTGCCGATCACCGCGCGGTCGCCGCGCTCGCTCACGTTGAGCACGGGATCGTGCGCGACGTCTTCCATGAAGCGCACGCACCGCGTGCAGAGGATGCAGCGGTTCGGCGTGTACATCACGTCGCCGCCGAAGTCCTCGACCGGATTGAAGCGCTTGGGATCGCGGTAGCGTCCCTCGCCGCGCCCTTCCTGATACGTGTAGTCCTGCAGCTCGCACTCGCCGGCCTGATCGCAGATCGGACAATCGAGCGGATGGTTGATGAGCAGCATCTCGAGCACGCCTTTGCGCGCCTCGAGCGCCTTCTCGGAGTGCACGTGGACGACCTGCCCTTCCGCCACCGCCGTCGCGCACGACGGCGCGAGCTTCGGCGCCTTCTCGACTTCGACGAGGCACATGCGGCACACGCCGGCGATCGGCAGCCCCGGATGGTAGCAGTAGTGCGGCACGAGCACGCCCGCGTACTTCGCCGCCTCGAGGATCGACGTGCCCGCCGGGACGCTGACCGCGCGTCCTTCGATCGTGAGGTTACACCCGCAGGTGCGTCTGCCATCAGGCCACCGCCGGGACGAGGATCGTCCGTCTTCTTCTTGATGAGCGCCTCGAAGTCGGCGCGGAATTTCTTGATGCCGCGACACGACCGGCGTCGCGCACGAGTCGCTCAGCACGCAGATCGTCTTGCCCGTCATGTTCTCGGCGATCGCGAGCAGCGTGTCGAGATCCTCGGGCGTGCCGTCGCCCGCGACGATGCGCTCGAGGATCTTCGTCGTCCACGCCGTGCCTTCGCGGCACTGCGTGCACTGCGCGCAGCTCTCGTGGGCGAAGAAGCGCGCGGCGCGCGCGATCTGCTTCACGAGATTCTGCGAGTCGTCGAACACGATCACGCCGCCCGAGCCGAGCATCGTGCCCTGCGCGACGAAGCCCTCGTAGTCCATGAGGCTCGCCTCGGCTTCTTCGACCGTCTGAATCGGCACCGAGATGCCGCCGGGGATGATCGCCTTGAACTTGCGACCCGGCAGCGGACCGCCGCAGAGGTCGTACAAGAAATCCTTGAACGGGAAGCCCATCGGCACTTCGTAGTTGCCGGGCTTCGCGATGTTGCCGCACACCGAGTAGAGCTTGGTGCCCGTGCTCTTCGGGTTGTCGGCGCGCATCCACTGCTTGTACCACGCGGCGCCGTTGTTGAGGATGTGCGGCACCGCGACGAGCGTCTCGACGTTGTTGATCGTCGTCGGCTGCGCGAACACGCCCGACACCGCCGGGAACGGCGGCTTGATGCGCGGGTTGCCGCGCTTGCCCTTCGAGCGAGTTCATGAGCGCGGTTTCTTCGCCGCAGATGTACGCGCCCGCGCCGCGATGCACCCAGACGTTGACCGTCTTGCCGCGTGCCCATCGCGTTCTTGCCGAGGATGCCGGCGGCGTACGCTTCCTTGAGCGCCGCTTCGACGCGCGCGATCGGCTCGGTGAACTCGCCGCGAATGTAGATGTAGCCGTCTCGGCGCCGATCGCGTACGCACCGATCGCGCAGCCCTCGACGAGCGCGTGCGGCGTCCAGCGCATGATCTCGCGATCCTTGAACGTGCCCGGCTCGGACTCGTCGGCGTTGCAGCAGAGATAGTGCGGCTTGCCGTCGCCCGGCTTCATGAACGACCACTTCACGCCCGTCGGGAAGCCGGCGCCGCCGCGACCGCGCAGCCCGGAGTCCTTCACGACGTTCACGATGTCGGCCGGCGCCATGCCGAGCGCCTTCTCGAGCGCCGCGTAGCCGCCGCGCTTCTTCCAGCCGTCGAGCGTCATCGCCTCGCGTCTCGCCAAAGTACTTGGAGAGGACGAGCGCTCTCGCGGCGTGCGATTTGTGCGGATATCCCATGCGTCAGCGCTGAAGGCCCGGACGAGAATCTCCGGGCACGCGTCTCGGGCGTCACCGACTCGATGAAGTCCTCGTTGATCATGACCGGCGTCGCGAAGCCGCACGCGCCGAGGCATTCGACTTCGATCACGCGTGAACTTGCCGTCGGGCGAGGTCTGGCCGAGCTCCTGGCAGCCCGTGTGCTCGCAGGAACGCATCGACCACCGCCTCGGCGCCGCACGCGTTGCACGGCGACGTGGTGCACACCTGGATGAAGTGCCGTCCGACCGGATGCTGGTGGTACATCGTGTAGAACGTGACGACGCCCTTCACGTACGCCGGCGTGAGCTCGAGGACGCTCGGCGACTTCGGCCATGCCGTCGTCGCTCACCCAGCCGCGCTCGTGCTGCACCATCCAGAGCGCCGGCAGCAGCGCCGCCATCTTCGTCGGATAGCGCGTGAGCAGCTCGTCGAGCTCCTTCGCGTCGCGCACTGTGCCCGACGCGTGAACGACGTGGCGCGTACGCCTCGCGCGGATGCTGCGTGGGCGCTCATCGGTCGATTTCTCCCATCACGATGTCGATCGACGCGTTGATCGCGATGACGTCGGAGAGCAGGTGGCCTTCGACCATGCTTCGGAATCGCCGAGAGGTTCACGAACGACGGCGGACGGATGCGCCAGCGCACCGGCTTCGACGAGCCGTCCGACACCATGTAGTAGCCCTTCTCGCCCTTCGGGCTCTCGACCGCGACGTACGCATTCGCCGATCGGCGGACGCGGACCTTCCATCACCTGCTTGAAGTGATGGATCATCGATTCCATGTCGCTCGTCGCCTTGCTCTTCGGCGGCAGAATGACGCGGTGGTCGTCGACGTTCACCGGACCGTCGGGCAGGCGCTTGACCGCCTGCGTCGAGAATGCGCATCGACTGACGCAGCTCTTCCATGCGAACGAGGAAGCGATCGTAGACGTCGCCGTTCGTGCCGACGGGCACGTCGAAGTCGTACGTCTCGTAGTCGAGATACGGAAAATCCTTGCGCACGTCGAACGCGACGCCGGACGCGCGAACCATCGGGCCGGACAGTCCGTAGTTGATCGCTTCGTCCGGCGACATCACGCCGAGTCCGACCGTGCGGCCGACCCAGATGCCGTTGCGCGTGACGACGCGATCGATCTCGTCGACGACGCTTCGGGAACGTCGTTGATGAACGCCGTTGAGCTGTCTCGAGTCCAGTTGTCCGGGATGTCGGCGCCCATGCCGCCGACGCGCGTGAGCGTCGTCGTGAGCCGCGCGCCGATCCAGCCTTCGAGCATGTCGTAGATCGTTCTCGCGCTGCTGGAACGCCCAGAGGAACGGCGTGAACGCGCCGATGTCGATGCAGGTCGTGCCGAGCCACACGAGGTGCGAGATGATGCGCGACAGCTCGCACGCGATCACGCGCAGCACCTTGCACCGCTCCGTGATCTCGATCCCGAACAGCCGCTCCGCGCCGAGCGCGAACGCGACGTTGTTGCCGGGCGAGTTGAGATAATCCTCACGATCGGTCCACGGGATGATCTGATTGTACTGGCGGTACTCGCCGATCTTCTCGAAGCCGCAGTGCAGGTAGCCGATGTGCGGAATGCAGCGCACGACCGTTTCGCCGTCGAGCTCGAGCACGAGGCGCAGCACGCCGTGCGTCGCCGGGTGCTGCGGCCCGATGTTGATGAGCATGTGCTCACCGTCGAGATCGGGCTCGATCGACGGCGGCGCGTCGACGCGCGACCGTGCGCCGCTCTCGTCGACCGCGAGCGGCACGCGCTGCGGCCGGCCCTGCGCATCGAGCCCGGTCGTCGAGAGCTCGACTTCGACCGTGCGTTTCGTGGTCGCCATGCTTACTCTCCCGTCTTCTCGCCGGCGCCGAGCCGGCGCCGCATGTCCGACGGGCAGATCCTCGAACGCATCGGCGATCGAGAGCTCTTCCTTCGAGTAGCGCGCTTCCGGATTCGCCGCGAGCGCCTGGCGCAGCTGCTCGGAGCGGCTGAACCGGCCGCGCAGCGGGAAATCCTTCCGCAGCGGATAGCCCTCCTTGTACTGCTCCCACATCAGGATGCGGCGCAGATCGGGATGGCCGGTGAACGTGATGCCGAACATGTCGTAGCACTCACGCTCGAGCCAATCCGCGCTCTTGTAGACGTCCCACACGCTCGGCACTTCGAGCGTCGCGCCCTTCTCGATCTGCATCTTGACGCGAAGAAAGCGTCGGAACGGAAGCGAGCGAAGATGCCAGACGACTTCGATCGGCTGCTCGAGGTCGCGGAACTCGACCGCGGTGACGTCGGACAGATAGTCGTAGCGCTGCGTCGGGTCGTCGTGCAGCCAGCGGATGATCGTCGTGCGCGCTGCGCGCCATCGACGACGACCGTCGTCTCGCCCCAGACGACGTCGACGCGCAGCGACGGCGCCGCCGAACTGCTGCGCGAGCGCGTCGGCCGACGGATTCGGCTGCGCCGCCGCGATGCGGGAACGTTCTTGCGGCGTCGCCGGCGCCGCGGCGTCCGGTGCCGAGCGCGCTGTCCAGCGACGACCGGCGTGAACGCTCGCTGCTCACAGGCCGGAACGCGTCTGATGAACGGAGTTGCCGAACGGCTCCGACACTTCGTCGATGACCGACGGGCGCGATGTAGAGCTGGCTCTTCGGATCCGGCTCCATCTCGTCGCGCAGCGACTTGTCGGCTGAGCGCTCCGCTCTCGACCTTCTTCTGCAGCATCATGATGCCGTAGAGCAGCCCTTCCGGACGCGGCGGGCAGCCGGGCACGTAGACGTCGACCGGAATGATGCTGTCGATGCCCTGCACCACGGCGTAGTTGTCGAACATGCCGCCGCTCGACGCGCACGCGCCCATCGAGATGCACCACTTGGGCTGCGGCATCTGCTGCCAGATGCGGCGCAGCACCGGCGCGAGCTTGAACGGCACGCGGCCGGCGCAGATGAGCAGGTCGGCCTGGCGCGGCGAGAACGCCTGCGCTCCATGCCGAAGCGCGCGAGGTCGTACTTGCTCGCCGCGGTCGCCATGAACTCGATCGCGCAGCACGCCGTGCCGAAGGGCATCGGCCACAGGGAGTTCTTGCGGCCCCAGTTGACGAAGTCGAGCCTCGTCGTGATCCACGGCTCGTTGCCCGTGGTCTCGGACGATGTTGCGGGCGCGATCGGGACGTCGGGCTCAATCCCATTGCAGCGCTCCCTTCTTCCACACGTAGACGAATCCCACGAGGAGGATCGACGATGAACACGAGCATCTCCGACAGGCCGAAGAGCGACAGCTGCCCGGCCGGGCACACGTCGTTGACGAGCGGCACCGCGCACGACAGCTGCCGGTAGTACGCGCCCCACGGGATCATGAACACCGTTTCGATGTCGAAGATGATGAACAGCACCGCCACCATGTAGAACTTCACGGAGAAGCGCTCGTGCGCGTCGCCGAGCGGCGGAATGCCCGACTCGTACGGGCGTCTGTTTGACCGGGGTGGGCCGAGGGCGAAGCGTGAGGTGGGAGAGCCCCAGCATCAGCACCGCGTTGGCGATGACGAAGCCGAGCAGGAGCAGGACCGGGAAGTACGTATGAAGCATGTGTCTCCCACTTCGTGAAAACTTTCACTAAGTCCAGCCGCGGAAAGTTATCCGTGGCCTGAGAGTGGGTCAACGGCGCGAACACGGCGCTCGCGCTGTGGCGCTTCGCGACCCGCGCGAATAGACTTCGCGCGCTTCGCGCGCAGCAGCGCGTACGCCGCGTCCGTCACGCGCACCCCGCCGCCCGCACCCTCGCCCCCTGATGACCATCATGTCCGACCGCTGGATCACTCGGATGGCCCACGAGCACGGGATGATCGAACCATTCGAGGACCGGCAGGTGCGGACGGGCGTCATCTCGTACGGGGTCAGCTCGTACGGCTACGACATGCGCGTCGCGCGCGAGTTTCGGATCTTCACCAACGTGCTGAACTCGATCGTCGACCCCAAGGCGTTCGACCCGAAGTCGTTCGTCGAGTTCGAGGGCGACGTCTGCATCGTGCCGCCCAACTCGTTCGCGCTGGCGCGCTCGGTCGAATACTTCCGGATTCCGCGCAACATCCTCACGGTGACCGTCGGCAAATCGACGTACGCGCGCTGCGGCATCATCACCAACGTCACGCCGTTCGAGCCGGAGTGGGAAGGCTTCGTGACGCTCGAGATCTCGAACACGACGCCGCTGCCCGCCAAGATCTACGCGAACGAAGGCATCGCGCAGGTGCTCTTCTTCCGGGGCGAGGAAGAGCCGGAGGTCTCGTACAAGGACAAGGGCGGCAAGTACCAGAGCCAGGTCGGGGTCACGCTGCCGAAGTTATAGCTGGACAGCGTGACGGCTTGACAGCTGGACGGCTAAACCGCCGCGCCCGTCTCGCTGTCGAGCGGTCGAGCCGTCTACCGCTCGCCGTGCTGTCCCATCAGCATTTCGACGAAGTGCTCCATCCGCTCCTTCCCCGCCGGCGTCAGCGCGCTGTCGTAGTACGCGGACTGCATCGCGTCCCACTGCACGGCCAGACGATCGGCGACGCGATCCCACTGCGCGGCGTTCTTCGCCTTCTGCGCCGCGAGCAGTTGCGGGATCAACGCACGCACGGAGTCGCGTCGCGCCGCCAACACCGCGTGTACGGCCGGCCGCGATTCGAGGTTCGCGAAAGATCGCCGTTGTGTCGATCACCTCGGACAATGCCAACGACGCGCGACGGACGCGCGTGCTGAACGCGGCGTCGTGCATGCGCGACGCATCCGGTGCGTCGAGACCCGCGGCCCAGAACGGAAGGTTCGGATTCGTGCCCGCGAACGGGCCGTCCGGCGACGGGACGAACCACACGTGCAGCATGACGAGCGTCTGTCCCGGCGGCGCCAGATTCTGGTGCTCGTGCCACGGCGGCGTGCCGTCGAACAAACTCGGCCGCGTCGTGTCGCTCACAGGCGCCACGTAGGCCCACGCCGCGCCCACGAGCGAGTCCTTTCCGCCGATCTTCGAGAACATCAGGTTGTCCGGCGCCGTGACGTCGCTCTGCTTGTCCTTCACCATGCGGCTCCGGTCCACCCAGTGCACGCCCATTGTGGGAATCCAGCCGAAAACGGGCTGGTATCCGGCGCTGGTCGCCGCGCTCGAGGTGCCGAGCGAGCTGGTGGCTTTGGCGACGCTGGCGATTTCCTTCTGCGCTTTCGCAGAAATAGTCGTCGAGTGGTCCATGCCGGCCATGTCGTGCCCGGACATCTGAGCGAAGAGCGGCGCCGCGCCGGCTGAGGAGAAGGCCGCGAAACCGATCGTCGCGCGAATGGCTGCGAGTCGAATCGAGAGCGTCACAGAAAGACTCCGTGTTCCAGGAAGGTCTTGTAGTCGTACGGCCCGACGCGCGAAAAGTTCAACGCTCGCGCATGGACCCGCAGTCGGCCCCTTCGGCCGCGGTTCTAATATGGCGAGACTGTCGCCCGAAGGCGCCCGCGGCCCACGGGGTGCAGCGACAGCCGATACCAGCGACGGTCGCCGAACCTTGCACGGAGGGCTTCGTTCCTCGCGCCCAGATCGGCCGCGTAGACCACGTCGCCGCCTATTCGCCCGTCGGCCCCGATTTCCTCGAGCGGAAGCGCCGGTCCGAAGGGCGCACCGCCAAACGTCTTGTCTCCGTCGAGCTCAGCCTGGCATTCGGGCGTGAGGGAGCTCCGCGAGACGAGCCGGACCTCAGCTCCGACGCGCGATCCCTGCTGCGCCGCGCGCGCCGCGTTGGCCAGTGGAATGACGGCATCGCGCACTCGCGTCGCGCGCGAGTCGAGCCCGATGGAGTCGTCCTCGACGCCGCGCAGCGCGCCGAGTATGGAGCAGGCGTCGCTACGCGCGATGAGCTGCGCGGCGTCGCTGCGGGTCATGCCGATCCCCCACAGCCGCCGCGCCAGGCGCATCGTGAACGGCTCGCGAAGAAAGACGAGCGCGTGGTGCGCGTTCGCATCCCTCACCGCGCCGGCGATGTCCACCTTGAGCGTCTGCCGCGAGTCGCGCGCCTGGCCCGCCAGGCCGAGCACACTGAACGGCAGCCGCGGAAGCAGCCACGCGATCGCCAAACAGGCGAGCATCGCGGCCACGGTCCCACGCAGCATTCGGCGATCCAGTCGCTCCGCGATGATGAACGGCGTGCGGCCCGCGATAACGACGAGCGCCGGCATCGCCGTGTACAGGAAGCGGGGACCAAGGAATTCACCTTCGCCCCAATACGCGGTGTACGCGGCGAGCTGCGTGCCGAACAGGGCGAGCATCAAACCGTCCCAGCGCGACAATCGGCGCATCGCCACAAGCGCGACGAGCAGCACGAGCAGCGCCGGGACCGGCCAGGCGAGCAGGAACATGTTCAGCTCGCCCAAGTACGTCGTGATGAGGTCGAGCCCGTGGGCGAGCGTGTGCGTGTTGCCGTACGGATCGGCGTGAAAGCCGACGCGATGCCCCGCCCCCCACAGCACGTCGTACCCGAATCGCCACGCGCTCCCCGTGGTCTTGTGATTGGCCACCAACAGCGGCAACGCGCCGACGATCCCGCCGCCGATTTCTCCCGGAACGTCTCGCCACTTGGCGGGTCTCGCCCAGGCGACGGACACTTGAAAGAGGCCGATCGCCAACGCGACAGCCACGGCGTCGAGCGGGCGAATCGTCGCGATGAGTCCCAGCACGACGCCGATCGCGACAGCGAGCCACAACGAACGCGCGGCCGACGTCGCGCCGTCCCACCTCACGAGCAGCGCGAGGGCGCCGGTCGTGAGGCACAGCACCGGGACGTGGTTCATCCACGTTCCGGCGAGGATGAGCACCATCGGCGCGGCGACGAAGAGCGCGGCGATCGCCCGGCCTTGCATCTCGCCGTACGCGCGCCGCGCGAACGAATACAACAGAATCGCTGCCGCGCCGAGGAGCACGGGATTCACGAGCCATGGCGCGCCGACGATCGCGCCCGGAACCATCGCCAGCGGTCCGCCGATCGGGAACTGCGAGTACCATCGCCCTACATCCACGACAGTTTCTAGTCCAAAGAACTCACGATTCGGATCGACGGGCAGCGACAAGTGTCCGTGCATCAGAATCTTTGCTTGCCAAAGCTGAGCGATTTCATCGGGCGTGCTCGCCGACCTGTCGAACGCGAAGCGCGCGAAGAAGACGCTCAGGCCGATCGCCGCGACAGCGACGATCGCCGCGAAGACGATGGGCGGCGGGCGTGTGAGCATCCGCCCGCACCACGCGGGGAGATCGAACGCGCGGTCATCGGTCGACGCGGCAACGAGAAAGGCGGCGGCGACGGCGAGGCCGCCGAACAGCCAGTAGTAAAGAACTTCGTCGGGGTAACGATTTCCGGTCAGCGCGAACGGCGCGGCGCACGCGACCGCGAGCAACGCAGCGCTGGCGCGCGCCAGTGCGGATCCGCCAGCGTCGCCCGACGCGCCCTTGGTGTGGTCGCGTCGATGCTTACGTGCGGCTTTCCTTCCCTGCGCCGCGCCCCGGGGGGCGTGCGCGGATCTCTTGCGGGACGAGCCTCTCACCTGTCGCGCCTCCGAGAGTCGCTCCTTCCAGGTACTCGGCTTCCTCGTTCACCGCCCACACGTCGTACAGCGTCGTGCCCGCGATGATGTTCCGGGCCGTCAACATCCCGGTCATCATGGCGTGATCCTGATTGTTGTACTTGTGCATCCCGTTCCGTCCGACAAAGTGCATCCCGGGATACGAATGAGCAATCTCGCGGCGAATCCGGGCCACGCGGCCGGCGTAGCCGTCGTCGTATACAGGATACGCTTTCCGCTCCCGCACGACACAACCGTCCACGACGTCCTCGCGGCGCCCGAGGCCGATGCGCGCCAGCTCGCCGGCCGCCACGGCGAGGACCTCCGCGTCGGGCTTGGACCACAGATCGTCGCCCTCGAAGCAGAAGTACTCCATGCCGTAACAGCACAGCTCGGGATCGGGAACGAGATCAGGAGACCACGATTTGAAGATTTGAATGCGCCCGACGCGAACCGACGGGTCGTGGACGTAGATCCAGTTGTCGGGGAGATTGGCCCGTTCTTTCATGATCAGCGCGACGGCCATGAAGTCGCGGTAGCGCAATCCGCCCGCGGCGTCCAGCGTGTCGGCCGGAACCGCCGGCTCGATCGAGGCGATGATCTCGCGCATCGGCGCCGACGAAACGACGTCGTTCGCGCGAAACACCTCCTCGCCCCCGTCGTTCGTGCGCGCGGTCACCTCCCACGTGCTTTCGTCGCCGTCGAACCGGCATCGCACGACACGGCGACCCATGAGCACGGCGTTCCCCTGCGCCACTATGGCGTCCCGGCAGGCTTCCCACATCATGCCCGGCCCGAGCCGCGGATAGCGAAACGATTCGATCAGCGTGCGAACGGAGTTGTCACCGCGGCCGCGCGGCAAAATCGCGTGCCGGATCGTCGTCGCGAGCGACAGTCCCTTGATGCGCTGCGCGGCCCAGTCGGCCGAGATCTCGCTGCACTTCATCCCCCACACCTTCTCGGTGTACGTCTTGAAGAAGGTGCGATAGAGCCGCCATCCGAACTGGTTCGAGACCCAGTCCTCGAACGAGCGCGGCTCCTTGACGGGAACGAGCCGCGCCTTGAAGTACGACAACGCGCAGCGCGCCGCCTCGAGGGGCCCGAGGTTGCGGAGCGCGTTCCCCGCGCGCACGGGGTAGTCGAAGAACTTTCCGTTGTAGTAGATGCGCGACAGGCGCGGCCGCTCGAGCAGCTCCGCGCCGAGGAGCTCGGACCACAGCGCCTCGACCTCCGCCGACTTCGAGAAGAAGCGGTGGCCGCCGATATCGAAGCGAAAGCCCTTGTACTCGACGGTCCGCGACAGGCCGCCGACGTAGTCGGGATCGGCCTCCAGCACGACGACGTCGTGCCCGGCCTTGCCGAGCAGGTACGCCGTCGTGAGCCCGGCGGGTCCGGCGCCGATTACGAGCGTCGTTCTTCGCGGGCGCTCTCGGTCCACTCTCGCACCGACGGGATCGGCGACGTCGTCACGGTCATCCTGTGCCTGCCTGCACGCGCTCTTCGGGGGGGCGGTGCGAAATCGTGGCGGTCATGTAATCGCGGTTCATCCGCGCGATCGTGTCGATGCTGATCTCCTTCGGGCACGCTTCCATACATTCGCCGTAGAGCGTGCAGTGCCCGAAGCCTTCGGCGTCCATCTGCGCCACCATGCGGAGCGCGCGCCGCTGTCGCTCCGGTTGGCCTTGCGGCAGAAGGCCCAAGATGCGAGACTTTCGCGGCCGTGAACAGGGAGGCCGACCCATTCGGGCACGCCGCGACGCACGCGCCGCACCCGATGCAGGCCGCGGCGTCCATCGCCGAGTCGGCGTCGTGCTTCGGAATCGGGATGTTGTTCGCGTCTGCGCGCGCCCCGGTCGGCGCGTGACGAAGCCGCCGGCGGCGATGATCCGGTCGAACGCGCTGCGGTTCACGACAAGATCCTTGATGACCGGAAACGCCCGCGCGCGCCACGGCTCGATGTAGATCGTCGCGCCGTCGTCGAAGCTGCGCATGTGGAGCTGGCACGTCGCGGTGCCCTTCATCGGCCCGTGCGCGACGCCGTTGATCATCATGCCGCACGAGCCGCAGATCCCCTCGCGGCAGTCGTGGTCGAACGCGATCGGCTCGCTCGCCCTTGTCGGTCAACGCTTCGTTGACGACGTCGAGCATCTCGAGGAACGACATGTCGGGGCTGACGTCGTCCGTCTCGTAGCGCCGCATCGCGCCCGGCGCGTCGGTGCGGCCTGCCGCCACACGAGGAGAGTCAGGTTCATGAGAGTGACGCGCGCCTCCTATTTGTACGAGCGTTGCGAGAGGTGCACGTTCTCGAACACGAGCGGCTCCTTGTGGAGCGCCGGCGGCTTCCCTTCGCCGGCGAAGTCCCACGCGGCGACGTACGCGAAGCTCGTCGTCGTCGCGCAGCGCTTCGCCGTCTGGCGTCTGATGCTCGTCGCGGAAGTGCGCGCCGCACGATTCCTCGCGGTCCAGCGCGTCGAGGCACATCAGTTCGGCGAACTCCAGGAAATCGGCGACGCGCCCGGCGTATTCGAGCGACTGATTGAGCTCCGCGCCCGTTCCCGGGACGTGCACGTCGTGCCAGAACTCGTCGCGCAACTTCGGAATCTCGGCCGAGCGCGGTCCTCAGGCCGGCTGCGTCGCGTGACATGCCGCAGTACTCCCACATCAACTTTCCCAGCTCGCGGTGGATCGACATCACGGTCCGCTTGCCGTTGATGGCGAGGAGACGCGCCGTGCGCTGGCGAACCGCTTCTTCCGTCGCGCGCACCTCGGCGTCGTCCTCGGCGACGCGCTCCAGCTTCGTCGAGCCGAGGTAGTCGCCGATCGTCAGCGGCACGATGAAGTAGCCGTCGGCCAGACCCTGCATCAGCGCGCTCGCGCCCAGGCGATTCGCGCCGTGATCGGAAAAGTTCGCTTCGCCGATCACGTGCAGGCCGGGAACGTTGCTCATCAGGTTGTAGTCCACCCAGAGGCCGCCCATCGTGTAGTGCACGGCCGGATAGATGCGCATCGGAACCTCGTACGGATTCTCGTCCGTGATGCGCTCGTACATCTCGAAGAGATTGCCGTAACGCTCTTCGATCGTCGTGCTCGCCCGAGCCGCGTGATGGCGTCGGCGAAGTCGAGGTACACGCCGCGTCCGCCGGGCCCGACGCCGCGCCCTTCGTCGCACACCTCTTTCGCCGCGCGCGACGCGATGTCGCGCGGCGAGAGATTGCCGAAGCTGGGATATTTGCGCTCCAGGTAGTAGTCGCGATCCGGCTCCGGGATCTCTTCGGCGGTTTGGCGCAGTCTTCCTTTCGCTTCGGCACCCAGACGCGGCCGTCGTTGCGCAGCGACTCGCTCATCAGCGTGAGCTTCGACTGGTGGTCGCCGCTCACCGGAATGCAGGTCGGATGGATCTGCGTGTAACACGGATTGGCGAACGCCGCGCCGCGCTTGTACGCGCGCCAGATCGCCGTGACGTTCGATCCCTTGGCGTTCGTGGAGAGGTAGATAGACGTTGCCGTATCCGCCGGTCGCCGAGAATCACGCGCATCGGCGAGATGCGTCTCGATCTCGCCCGGTGACCAGGTCGCGCGTGACGATGCCGCGCGCCCGCCCGTTCACGACGACGAGGTCGAGCATTTCGGTGCGCGGGAACATCGTCACGCTGCCCTTGGCGATCTCCTTCTCCAGCGCCTGATACGCGCCGAGCAACAATTGCTGGCCGGTCTGCCCACGCGCGTAAAATGTTCGCGAAACCTGCGCGCCGCCAAACGATCGGTTGGCCAGCAACCCGCCGTACTCGCGCGCGAACGGCACGCCCTGCGCGACGCACTGGTCGATGATGTTGACGCTCACTTCGCGCGAGGCGATAGACGTTGGCCTCGCGCGACCGGAAGTCGCCGCCCTTGATCGTGTCGTAAAACAGCCGGTAAACGCTGTCGCCGTCGTTCTGATAATTCTTTGCGGCGTTGATGCCGCCTTGCGCGGCGATGCTGTGCGCCCGCCGCGGCGAATCCTGAAAACAGAAGCAGTTGACGTTGTAGCCGAGCTCGCCAAGCGACGCCGCGGCCGACGCGCCCGCCAAGCCCCGACCCGACGACGATGACGGTGTATTTCCGCTTGTTGGCGGGATTCACCAGCTTCATCTCGGCGAGATGCCGTTCCCATTTTCGCTCGAGCGGCCCCGGTGGAACCTTCGCGTTCAACTCGGCCATGGTCGCCTCAATGGATCACGCCGGCGATGACGCCGACGGGCAGAAGGCTGAACCCGAGCCAAATGGCCACGGCGACGACGAGCGCGATTCGCCGGTGCAGCGGATTGTCGGACGGCTTGGCGTAGCCCAGCGTGCGCAGCGAGCTCCACGCGCCGTGATAGAGGTGCAGTCCGAGCGCCGCCATCGCCACGAGATAGAAGGCCGCGACCCACCACACGTGAAAGCTCGCGACGAGGTTGCCATAGACGTCGTGGTCGCCGTGAGGGTCGGCCATCCCCGCGGCGTGCCCCGGGTCGAACGTCTCGGTCGTGAAATGCAGGATGTGAAACACGATGAAGACGAGGAGCAGCACCCCGCCCCACTTCATCGTGCGCGCGGCGAGCGTCGAGACCTGCGGCTCGCGGCGCTTGTACCCGATCGGCCGCGCGCCGGCCGATCGTCGCGTCAGCTGGTAGGCCATCGCGACGTGCAAGACGACGGCGACCACCAGCACGACGCGCAACACCCACAACAACTCGTTGAGCGGCCCGTGCAGCATCGCGCTGTAGCCGTTCAGCTTCGATTGTCCCTCGAACGCCTGGAGATTCCCGGCGACGTGGAGAATCACGAAGCCGATGCCGATCAGCCCCGTGACCCCCATGATGATCTTCTTGCCGATCGTCGACCGGTAGAACGCGGTGAGGGACATCTCTTACCAGGCTACAACTTCACGGCGCTCATCGGCTCGCGGACAGCCTCAGCGCTCTTCGCCAACGCCGCGCGCTCGTCGGCGGTGAGCTCGACCTCGATCACCTTCTCGAAGGCCGCCGCGCCCGAGCTTGCACGGCACGCCAAGGAAGAGTCCCTTCATGCCGTACTCGCCCTCGAGCCACGCCGCGCACGGGAGAATGCGCCGCTGGTCGTTGACGATGGCTTCGGCCATCTGCACCGCGCCCGCGGACGGCGCGTAGTACGCCGAGCCGGTCTTGAGGTGCTTGACGATCTCGGCGCCGCCGTTGCGCGTGCGGTCGACGATCGCGTCGAGCTTCGCCTTGTCGATGAGCTGGGTGATCGGGATGCCGCTCACCGATCGTGTACGAGATGAGCGGGACCATCGTGTCGCCGTGTCCGCCGAGCACCATCGCCTGGATGTCGCGCACGGAGACGTCGAGCGCCTCGGCGAGGAAGCCGCGGTAGCGCGCCGTGTCGAGCACGCCCGCCATGCCGATGACCCGCTCGCGCGGGAACCCGGTGACCGCCTTCGCGACGTAGCACATCACGTCGAGCGGATTCGACACCACGATGACGATCGCGTTCGGCGACGTCGCCTTGATCTGCTCGGCGACCTGCTTGACGATGCCGGCGTTCGTGTTGAGCAGATCGTCGCGCGACATGCCGGGCTTGCGCGCGATACCGGCCGTGATGATGACCAGGTCGGAGTCGGCCGTCTCGTCGTAGCCGTTCGTGCCGATGATTCGCGAATCGAAGCTCTCGATCGGCGCCGACTGCCACTGGTCGAGGCCCTTGCCCTGCGGAATTCCCTCGACGACGTCGACCATCACGACCGTGCGCGCCAGCTCCTTTTCCGCCACACGCTGCGCGGTCGTCGCGCCCACGTTCCCGGCGCCGACGACCGTAATCTTGTTGACCATGTCCGTGAGTGTTTCGCTGTGAGGTTGAGTACCCACGCGAAAGCTAAGACGACCGGCTGGGCCGTTGTACCGCCGCCACTTTCCCGCCGATCAGCCGCCGACTTGCGAGAGCGCGCGCAGTCCGCCGACGCGCATCTGGAGGAGCTCGTGCTCCTTCGGCTTGTTGGCGAGCGCGTCGCGGAAGAACGGCTCGAGCGCGAGCCCAGCGCGCAGCGGCGCGCGGAGGTCCACCTCGTGATCGCCGAACAAACAGGTGCGAAGACGCCCGTCGGCGGTGAGACGCACCTTGTTGCACGACGCGCAATACGTATGCGTCATCGGCGTGATCATGCCGATCGTTCCCGCCGCGCCGGGCCACGTGTAGTACGCGGCAGGGCCGTTGCCGCGCGTCGGTCCCGACGCCGGCGTCAGCGGCGCGACCGCGCTCAGCCGCGAGAGAATCTCGTCGCTTGGCACGATGTGCTCCCACGTCAGCTCGCGCATGTCGCCGACCGGCATCAGCTCGATGAACCGCACGTGCCACGGGTGCTCGAGCGTCAGACGCGCGAGATCCATGATTTCGTCGTCATTGATCCCTCGCATCACGACCACGTTTAGCTTGATCGGGTCGAGGCCGGCGGCTTGCGCGGCCAGGGCCGAGCGAATCGGATCAAAGCCGAGGTTACGGCGGGCGATCTTGGCTATGCGCTCCGGGCGCAGACTGTCGACGCTCATGTTCACCCGGTCGAGGCCGCACTCGCGGAGCGTCAGCCCCATCTCCGGCAGCCGCGCGCCATTCGTAGAAAGCGCGATGTCCTCGATCTCGGGAACCGCCCGCAACATGCGAATCAGCTCGTGGATCTGCGGGCGGATCGTCGGCTCGCCGCCGGTGATGCGAAGCCGGCGAAGCCCGAGCGGCGCGAGCTGGCGGACGACGTCGGTGATCTCCTCGTAGGAGAGAATGTCGGACTTGGGAAGCCAGGCGAGGCCCGCCTCCGGCATGCAGTACAGGCAGCGGAAGTTGCACCGGTCGGTGACGGAAATTCGCAGATACTCGATGCTCCGTCCGAACTGGTCCAGCGATCGCTGCATCTGCATCACCGGGCCCCCGCCGCGTTTGCCGTCACGCGGTGTGCGGTGGGATCGACCCACTCGCGCGTCCCGTCGGCGTAGTGCTCGCGCTTCCAGATCGGCACGCGGCGCTTGATCTGCTCGATGACGTACCGGCTGGCGTCGTACGCGGCGCCGCGGTGCGGGTGCGCCACGGCGATCGCGACGCTCACCTCGCCGATTTCGAGTGTCCCCACTCTGTGCTCGACGACGACGTCCGTCGTGCCGAAATCGCCGCTCGCCTCGGCGACGATCGCGGCGAGCTCGCGCTCCGCCATCGATCGATAGGCCGAGTACTCGATCCCCGAGACCGAACGCCCGTCGTTCGTGTCGCGGACGGTTCCGAGAAAGAGCACGGCGGCGCCGTTGCCGTCGTGCGCAACCTCGGCGGTGAGGGCCGCCGGGTCGATCGCTCGATCGACGATCGCGCTGCGCATCAGCCGCCCGCGACCGGCGGGATGATCGCGACCTCGTCGCCCGCGACCAGAGCGCGGTCGGACCGAGCGTACTCCTCGTTCACCGCGACCATTGGCTCGGCCGGCAGCCGAGCAGCCCCCCCCATCTCGCGGACGCGGCGAACCACCTCCGCGACGGTCGAGCCGTTCGGAAGCTCGAGCGGAATCATCCGCTCGCCGAGCGCGTCGGCGTACGACGCGAAGAGCAACACTGTCACCGTCATGGTCGAGCGGTCATCCCCGAAGCGAGAGGCCAGTATCATAGCTTAGCGACCTAGACGACTCGAGACGACAACGGCCCGACGCACGTGTTGCGTCGAGCCGTGAAGTCCCAGCGGCGAAGTGCTTACGCCTCCGTCATTTCCTCTTCGTCAGCCTCCATGTCGTCGATCGAAAGACCGGCGACCATCGCGCGCAATTCCTTCGACGGCTTGAACACGGGCACCGGCCGGGCGGACACCTCGACAGGCGAGCCCGTCCGCGGATTCCGCGCCATTCGCGTCTTGCGGTGGCGAATCTTGAACGTGCCGAAGCCGCGAACTTCAATGTTCTTCTGTGCTTGCAACGCTTCCTTGATCGAGTCGAGAAAAGCATCGACGACTCGAGCGCAATCCTTCTTCGAGATCATCGGCCCAGCGGTCTGCGAGATCTGGGCGGTAACTCGTTCGACCAGGTCGGCTTTGGTCATTGAAAAGCCTCGGTGTGCTGACGCCCGTGGGGATGGCGGAGACAACCGAACTTATCGCCGTTAACTGTTGTGTGTCAAGAGTTTGGACCACCTGAGCCCGCAGCCGGCCCGGCGTGGGAACGGACCGTTTCCAGGAACTCGTCAAACAGCGGCCTCCCGTCGTGCGGGCCGGGAGCCGCCTCCGGATGGTACTGGACGGCAAAGATGGGCCTGTTCCGGTGCCGAAGACCCTCGACGGACCCGTCGTTCAGGTTCACGTGGGTCAACTCGAGCTCCGGGGCCCCTGGAATCCCGGGATCCGACCCTCCCCCTTCGACCGCGAATCCGTGATTCTGGGACGTGATCAGGACGCGGCCCGTCGCCAGCTCCTTCACCGGGTGATTTCCCCCGCGGTGGCCGTACGGCATCTTGACCGTGTGGGCGCCGTAGGTCAGCCCAAGGATCTGGTGCCCCAGGCAGATCCCGAAAATCGGCACGCCTGAATCCGCGATCTTCCGCACCGTTTCGGGGGCGTAGTTCACCGCCGCCGGATCGCCGGGACCGTTCGAGAGAAAGACTCCATTGGGGCTGAGTTGCAGCGCCTCATCGGCTGTGGTCTTCGCGGGCACCACCGTCACTCGGCATCCGTGCTCGGCGAAGAGGCGCAGAATGTTGCGCTTGATGCCGAAGTCGTACGCGACGATGTGGTACGGCGCGTCGGCCTGGCCCCAGTCGTATCGATCCGGCGTCGAGACGACGGACGCGAGGTCGAGACCTTCCATCGCCGGGCAAGCGTCGAGCGCGAGCAACGCCTCGCGCGTCGGTTGGGTTCCGCGCGCCACGACGCCGCGCATGACTCCGGCGCTTCGCAGGTGCCGCGTGAGTCTCCGCGTGTCGACGTCTTCGAGGGCGGGCACACCAGCACGCTCGAGCCAGGAGAGAAGATCGCCGTCCGCGCGCCAGTTGGAGTAGTTGCGCGAGAGCTCGCGCACGACGACACCGGCGATCTGCGGTTGCGAGGACTCGGGATCATCCGAGTTGACGCCGTAGTTGCCGATCATCGGCGCCGTCATCACAACGATCTGGCCGCGGTAGGACGGATCGGTGAACACTTCCTGGTAGCCGCTCATGTTCGTCGTGAACACGACCTCGGCGACCGTCGGCGCTTCCTGCGACGCGGCCAGCTCGCCAGAAAAAGGGTTCCGTCTTCGAGAAGAAGGAACCCCGGAGTGTTGCTCGAAGAGCGCGTCACGACGCGATCAAGGCTTCTTCGGCGCCGGCTTCGGTGGTGTCGGAGCCGGTTTCGTGGTGGCCGGATTCGTCGTCGTCGGCTTCGCGCCGCCCGGCGTTGTTGGTGCCGCGCCAGTCGGCGCCGGATTCGCGGGCGTCAGACCGGGAATCGGGTTCGCGCCGCCACCCGGCGCAGTGACCGGAGCTGGCGCCGAAACAGGCGCCGGCTGGAAGGTCTGGTCGAGCACCGACTTCGGCGCGCGGCTTCTCGTCCCGGCGATCGCGAGCAGGAAGGACAATCCGAGGAACAGACCACCGCACCACCAGCTCGCTTTCGTGAGCAGGTTGCCCGCCTGGCGCGTGCCCATGAACGAGCTGGTCGAGCTGCTCACCCCGCCGAAGGAAGCGGCCAGGCCGCCGCCCTGACCCGACTGCAAAAGGATCGCGGCGACGAGCACCAGGCTGTCGAGGATCAGGAGGATGAGAAGGAACGTGTACAGCATGTTCGGCCGCTCTATGTGACTGAGTGTAAGCCTAAAATATCACGACACTTAGCGCTTGCCGTCAAGTGCCGCAGATACGCGCCCATTCCTCGGCCGCCAGGCTCGCTCCGCCGACAAGCAAGCCGTCGACGTTGGGTGCGGAGAGCAGCGCGCGGGCGTTTCCCGCGTTGACGCTGCCGCCGTACAGGATGGGAATCGTCCCCGCCGCCTCACCGACGCGAGCGTGCAACGCCTGTCGGATCGCGGCGTGCACCGTCGACGCGTCGTTCGGCGTCGCGGTTTTCCCGGTTCCGATGGCCCAGACCGGCTCGTACGCGACCGCCATCGATGCGATTGCGGGCGACGAAAGCTTGGCGAGTCCGGCGCCGAGTTGGCGGAGCACGACGGTCTCCGTCTCGCCGGCCTCGCGCTGAGCAAGCAGTTCGCCGACGCAAAGGATCGGCGTGAGTTCATTGCGCGCCGCCGCGGCGCACTTTAGCGCCGTCTGCTCGTCTGTTTCGCCGAACACGTGTCGCCGCTCCGAGTGCCCGACGAGCGCGAAAAGCGCGCCCGCGTCGCGTGCCATCGGCGCGGAGTTCTCGCCGGTGAACGCGCCCTTGTCCTCGGTCCAGATGTTCTGGACTCCGATCCCGATATCGGGGCGCGACCCGAGCGCGTCGGCGACCGTGCTCACCGACAGCGCGGGCGGAAAGAGAATCACCGTGCGGTCGCGGCGCGCCGGCCATTTCGCCGTGAACTCGGCGACGAACGCGCGCGCGGCGTGCGGGCCGTGGTTCATCTTCCAGTTTGCCGCGAAAACCGGCCGTTGCATTCAGATCCTGTCGTCGAGCGCGGCAACTCCCGGCAGCACCTTCCCTTCCAGAAACTCGAGCGATGCGCCGCCGCCGGTCGACACGTGGCTCATCGCCGCCTCGAGGCCCATGTTCGCGACGGCCGCGGCCGAGTCGCCGCCGCCGACGATCGTCGTCGCGCCGAGCTGCGTCGCGGTCGCCATCGCTTCGGCGACGGCGCGCGTGCCCGCGTCGAACGGTGCCGTCTCGAACACGCCCATCGGACCGTTCCAGAGAATCGTCTTCGCGCCTTCCATGATGCCCGCGAACTGCCCCGCCGATTGCGGACCGATGTCGAACATCGCTTCGTCGGCGGAATCCCGTCGCACGAAACGGCGCGCGCGGATCTGCGGCGCGTCGAGCGATTTAGCGACGACCGCGTCCGATGGAATCAGCAACTTCGCGCCGGCGCGAGCGAGGAGGTCCTTGGCCATGTCGACGCGATCCGCCTCGACGAGCGACTTCCCCATCTCGAGCCCCATCGCCTTGAAGAAGGTGCACGCCATCGCGCCGCCGATCACGAGCCGGTCGACCTGCGGCAGCAGTTGCTCGATGACGTCGATCTTGCCGGAGATTTTCGCGCCGCCGAGAATCGCGACGAACGGACGTCCCGGATTGGCGAGCGCCGAGCCGAGGTAGTCGAGCTCGCGCTGCATCAGGAGCCCGGCGACCGCCGGGTGCAGACAGTGCGCGATCCCTTCGGTCGACGCGTGCGCGCGGTGCGCCGACCCGAACGCGTCGTTCACGAAGAAGTCGCCGAGCTCGGCCAGCTCCCGGCAGACGCCCTCGTCGTTCTTTTCTTCGCCGTCGAGAAAGCGGGTGTTCTCGAGGACGACGACGGGCGTGCTCGCGTCGTGCGTCGCCTTCACCGCTTCGTCGGTGTCCGTGGACTCGATGAACACCACGTGCTGCTTCGGCAGCAGTTCGGCGAGCCGGCGAGCGACCGGCTCGAGCGAGTACTTCGCCTCGGGCTTGCCCTTCGGACGGCCGAGGTGCGAGAGCAGTACGACGCGCGCGCCGCGGCCGAGCAGTGCCTCGATCGTGGGAAGCGCGGCGCGGATGCGCGTGTCGTCGGTCACGCGCCCTTTGTCGAGCGGCACGTTGAAGTCCACGCGCACGAGCGCGCGCTTGCCTTTGACTTCCTGGTCGGAGAGATCGCGGATCGTCTTCTTGTTCATCGTCACAGGCGGGCGCCGACGTACCGGAGCAGGTCGACGCAACGCGACGCGTAGCCCCACTCGTTGTCGTACCAGCCCGAGACCTTGATCAGCGTGCCGTCGACGACGTTGGTGCACTTCGAGTCGAAGATGCACGAGTGCGGATTGCCGATGTAGTCCGACGACACGAGCTCTTCGTCGGTGTACGCGACGATGCCGCTCATCGGGCCCTCGGCCGCGGCCTTGAACGCCGCGTTGACGTCGGCGATCGTCACCGGCTTCTCGACGACGACCACGAGATCGGTCAGCGAGACGTCGGGCGTCGGCACGCGGATCGAGATGCCGTCGATCTTGCCCTTGAGCTCGGGCATGACGAGCGACGTGGCCTTGGCGGCGCCGGTCGTCGTCGGAATGATCGACATCGCCGCGGCGCGCGCGCGCCGCAGGTCCTTGTGCGGCAGATCGAGGATCTGCTGGTCGTTCGTGTAGCTGTGGATCGTCGTCATCGAGCCGCGCACGAAACCGAACGCGTCCTTGACGACCTTCACCATCGGCACGAGGCAGTTCGTCGTGCACGACGCGTTGGAGATGATCGTGTGCTTCGCCGCGTCGTACTTCGTCTCGTTCACGCCCATCACGATCGTGATGTCTTCGCCCTTGGCCGGCGCGGAGATGATGACCTTCTTCGCCCCGCCGTCTATGTGCTTCCTGGCGTCGTCGGCGTTGGTGAAACGCCCCGTCGATTCGAGCACGATATCGACGCCCAGGTCCTTCCACGGCAGCGCGGCCGGATCCTTCTCGGCGAAGACGCGAATCTCGTGGCCGTCGACGGAGATCGAACCGTCTTCGGCGCAGACGTCGCCGGGATACGTGCGGTGAACGGAGTCGTACTTGAACAGATGCGCCAGCGTCTTGGTGTCGGTCAGGTCGTTGACCGCCACGAACTCGATGTCCGCGACTTCCTGCAGGCGGGAGGCGCGCAGGACCTGCCGTCCGATGCGCCCGAAGCCGTTGATTCCGACGCGAATCGCCATTCCGTACCCTCGGTGGTGGTTACAAACGGTCGCCCAAGGCCGGCGCCCGTCCGAAGGTGACAAAGCTAACGATTCTGGCTCCGCCCGCGCAGAGCGCGGCGGCGCACGCGTTGAGCGTCGCCGCGGTCGTCACGACGTCATCGACGATCACCACGTGCGCGCCCCGCAGAGAGTCACGCGCCGACGACGGCGCGCTGAACGCGCCCGTGACATTGCGGAATCGCTCGCCCGGGGCCAATCGCGTTTGCGTTTCCGTGTGCCGCGTGCGCGCGAGAACGTGGGTCCACACCGGAATGCGCCACGCCGCCGCGAGCCCGCGCGCCAGACGCTCGCTCTGGTTGTAGCCGCGCTCGCGTTCGCGCTTCTGTGACAGCGGCACCGGCACTATCGCGGCGCGTTCCTCGGCCACGTCGCGTGGCCAATCGCACCGCGCCATTCGCGCGGCCATCTCGCCGGCGACGCGATGCCAGCCGCCGTACTTGAGCGCGTGAACGACGCCAAGCCCGACGTGCCCCGCCGCCCACGAGACGCTCCGCGCCGCGCGCACGAACGGCGGAAGGAGCTCGCACCAGCGGCATCGCTCGCCGTAGGTGGGGTGCCCGCAACGGTCGCAGCGCGGCCAAGGCAGCCCCGGCAGCAGCGCCCAGCATCGTCCGCACACGAGGCCGCGCTCGCCGTGATCCAATCCGTGCTCGCACACGGTACACGCGCGCGGGAGCAGGAAATCGGCGAGCGCCGCCGCGGCGGGTCGCGCCGCCGCCGTCAGACGCCCGAGGTGTGGAGCTAGGCGTCCTCCGCCGCGCGCCACATCGTCGGGCGATCCGGCGCTACGCCGAACCATCGCTCGAACGCGAGCGCCGCCTGCTCGACGAGCATCGCGAGGCCGTCGGCGGCGGCCAAGCCGCGCGCGCGCGCCGCGCGGACAAACGGCGTTCCGCCGTGCCGATACACGAGATCGAGAACGCGCGCGCCCTCGTTGAGCGTCGCGACGTCGAACGGAGTCGCGTCGTCGCGCATGCCAATGGATGTCGCATTCACGAGAAGATCGGCATCGGCGAGCGAGCGAGCATCATCGGTCGATTGCGGGAAGGCCCCAAATCGTTCGCACAGCGCGCGGGCGCGCTCACCGGTGCGGTTGTAGACGCGCACGGTTGCCGACGGCCAGGACTCGACAGCGGCGACGACGGCAGCCGCGGCGCCACCCGCGCCGAGCAAACCGACCTTCAAGTTCTGTGGAATCGTCTCGACGCTGAAGAGTCGTCGCACGGCCTCGTGCACTCCGCCAACGTCCGTGTTGTCGCCGGACAGCGCGCCGTCGTCATCCATCCACCAGGTGTTCACCGCCCCGACACGTCGCGCGATCGGTGACACCGTCGCGCACGCGGCGTACATGCGCTCCTTGTGCGGGATCGTGACGTTCCCGGCGGCGCCTTCGCGCACGAGTTCTCGGACCGTCGAGTCGAACTGCTCTGGCGCGACATCGATCGCCTCGTAGCGTGCGCGGATGCCGGCGGCGGCGAGCGCCGCGTTGTGCATCTGCGGTGAGCGGGAGTGGGCGACGGGATGCCCGAGCAGCACGAGACGCTCGGGCGGCGGCCGTCGCATCACGCCGCTCCGGTGCCCCGCTCCGCCGTGATGCGATCCAGAACGCGACGAATCTCTTCCTCGAGCTCGTTCGCTGTCGCGCGATACACGTCGAGCTCCGCGCCGACCGGATCACTGATCGGGCGCACCGACGCGCCGTGCGACGCGTAGTCCGACAGCAGGTACGCCCGTCCGCCGCCGCCGAGCGCCTCGACGCGCTCCAGGTGGTGCGGTCCCATCGCCAGCACCAGGTCGGACCCTTGCACCAGCTCGCGCGTGAGCGTCTGCGCGCGGTGCGTCGTGAGGTCCATGCTCCGCTCCATTCCCACGAGCAGCGCGCCGTCGCTGGCCGGCGTGCCCGCGTGCGCGCTCGTTCCGGCGCTGATCGCCTCGACGTCGACAAGGCCGCGTTCGATCGCGACTTTCCGCGCGATCGCTTCGGCGAGCGGACTGCGGCACGTGTTGCCGGTGCAGACGAAGAGAATCTTCATGCGGTCAGGCGTCTCCGATCAAATTGGGCACGCTCTCACGCAGCGTCGCGGCGGAGATCGCCCCGGGCCGTATGACACGCGGAAATCGTCCCATGCAATCGATCACCGTCGACGGCTTGGATGGCTTCAAGGCACCGCCGTCGAGCACTCGCAATTCCCCACGTGTCACCGCGTCGCCCCATTGCGACAGAATCTCAGCGGCGCGCATCGCCGGGGGAACCCCCGGACGGTTGGCGCTCGTCGACGTGATCGCGTCGCCGTGCGCGTGAATCAATCGCGTCATGGCGGCGTGGCTCGTCCAGCGAACGGCGATTCCACCTTCAGGACCGCGCAACCGATCGGGGACTCGCCGCTCGCCGCCGGCAAGCACGAGCGTCAACGGCCCGGGCCAGTGTCGCGTCACGAGGTTCGCGGCGTACGCGGGCAACCGCAGGTCGAGCCGCTCGATCATGGCCGGTCCCGAGATGAGCAGCAGAAACGGCTTCCCCGGCGGCCGGTTCTTGAGGCGGACCAGCGCGTCGACCGACTCGCGATCGATGCCGCCGCCGAATCCGTAGACGGTCTCCGTCGGATACGCGAGCACCTTGCGTGCGGCGATCTGCTCGAGCGCGGGCTTGATGGCCGCGCCGATTTCCTCGGCGGACCAGAACGGGATCGAGAGAGACTCGATTCTCATTCGGCGAGCGGGAAGAGCGCCTCCGCGCGGTCGAAGTCCGCGTCCTCGGTGATCTTCATGGCGCGCTCACTCCCGCGCACGACCCGCACCGGCGCGCCGATCGCCTCGCAGAGCGCGGCGTCGTCCGTCGCCGTGATCCCGGCGGACTTGGCGTGACGGTGCGCGCGCTCGATCACCTCGCGCGGAAAGCCCTGCGGCGTTTGGGCGCGCCACAAGCGTTCGCGGTCGACGGTCCGAACGATGGCGCCCTGTTCGTCCACCAGCTTGAGCGTATCGACGACGGGCAGCGCCGCGATCGCACTGACGCCGTCGCGCGCCGACGCGACGACGCGATCGATCGTCGCGTCGCCCACCAACGGGCGGGCCGCGTCGTGCACGAGGACGATCTCCGCTTCGTCGGGCAGGTCTTCGAGGCCGTTGCGCACGGATTCGGTGCGAGTGGCTCCGCCGATCGACACCATCAAACGGTCGACGTCGCACTGAAACACCCAGGGCGGCGGATCGGCGACGTACTCCCGCGGCAGCACGACAACCACGGCGACGACGTCCTCGCGCGCCATGAAAGTCTGCAAGCTGTGGAGCAAGGCAGGTTTTCCCGCGACCCATCGAAACTGTTTCAGTTCGGTTCCGGAGGTCCGGCTGCTGCTCCCGCCGGCGACGATCACCACGCCCACGTCTCGACTCATCCAAACACGCGCTGAAACAGGTCGCCGATCGTTTTCACTCCGACGACCTCGATCTCCCGGGTCACGCGTTTCGGAACGCCGCGCTCGGCGAGATAGATCCGCTGCATCCCGAGGTTGGCGGCTTCGGCGATCCGCCGCTCGGCTTGCGACACAGCGCGCACTTCCCCGCCGAGTCCGACCTCGCCGGCGAACACCGAGTCGCGCGGGAGAGCGCGATCGTACACGCTCGACGCGAGCGCTACCGCGACGGCGAGATCGCCGGCCGGTTCCTGAAGACGGATGCCGCCGACGACGTTGACGAAGACGTCGAGCTGCGCGAACGACAACCCGGCCCTCTTGTCGAGCACCGCGAGCAGGAGCGCGAGGCGCCGGCCGTCGAATCCCGTGGCGACGCGTTGCGGCGTGCCGAATCCCGCTTTCGCGACAAGCGCTTGAATCTCGACGAGCACGGGCCGCGTCCCCTCGAGCAGCGCCGTCAGCGCGGAGCCAGACGCGGTCTGCGTTCGGTCGCCGACGAACAGCTCCGACGGATTCGCGACGGGGTCGAGGCCCTGCTCCGTCATGCGGAAGACGCCGATCTCGTCGACGCTGCCGAACCGGTTCTTGTTCGCGCGCAGCACGCGATGGTCGAGCGTGTTCTCTCCCTCGAAGTACAGTACGGTGTCGACGATGTGCTCGAGCGTCTTCGGCCCGGCGATGCCACCGCCTTTCGTCACGTGGCCGACGACGAACACGGTCGTGCCGCTCTCCTTTGCGAAGCGCATCAGCCGCGCGGCGCACTCGCGCACTTGTCCGACGTTGCCCGGCGCGCCCTCGAGGTCGGTCGTGAACACGGTCTGAATCGAATCGACGATGAGCGCCGCGGGCGGCGCCGCCGACGCCGTCGCGAGTATCGTCTCGAGATTCGTCTCGCTCAGGAGCGCGACGTCGCCGGCGTTTCCGCCGAGCCGGTCGGAGCGCAGACGGACCTGGAGCGCCGACTCTTCGCCCGACGCGTAGAGCACCGGTCGTCCGGTCTGCTCGAGGCGTGCGGCGACTTGGAGCAGCAGCGTCGACTTGCCGATGCCGGGTTCGCCGCCGACGAGAATCATCGAGCCAGGGACGATCCCGCCGCCGAGCACGAAATCGAATTCGTCGAGCCCAGTCTGCCATCGGTGCGCCTGCGACCCCTCGACGTCGCGCAGCCGCGGCGCAACCGCGACGGCTCCGCCTTCGGCGAGCCCTCGAGCGCCGGCAGCCCGTCGCGCGCTCATCGCGCCCGCCGCGACCCGCGGTGCGACGATCTCTTCGACGAGCGTGTTCCACTCGCCGCACGTGTCGCAGCGGCCCTGCCACTTCGAGTGCTCGCCGCCGCACTCGGTGCAGCGGTAGGCCGTCTTCACTTTCGCCATATCTCGAAGCCTAGCGGGCTACGGCTGATGGAGATCTCTTGCGGGCTGGCGCTGGATGTCGCGAGCGGGCCTGTACGACTAGAGGAACTGCAACGATTTCGCGGACTACCCGGAGTAGCGCGGAAACGACGAAAGACTTGGGGAACAACAAAGCCTTGGGACAGCCCGCTCGCGGGGATACTAAGCATTTGCTAAAGCAACTTCCAAGAGAGGTTGCCAAGAGGATTTTCTCCGCGAAATCCGCCGTCTCCGCGAAATCGTTGCAGTTCCGAAATCGTTGCAGTATCAATTCGTACAGCTCCAACGGGCGCGTTGAAAGGCGAGCGCGCCGCGGACCTAGCCTTTTTTCTGCGAATAGCTCTCGAAGCGCGTGTACTGCTTGTGGAAGAAGAGATTCACGAGGCCGGTCGGGCCATTGCGCTGCTTGCCGACGATCACCTCGGCCTTTCCTTCGAGCGAGTTGCCGTCCTTGTCCGTCGGGCCGTCGTAGAACTCCTGACGGTAGAGGAACATGATGAGATCGGCGTCCTGCTCGATCGCGCCCGACTCGCGCAGGTCGGAGAGCTGCGGACGCTTGTTGTCGCCCGTGCGCTGCTCCGGGGCGCGCGAGAGCTGCGACAGCGCGATGACCGGAACGTTCAGCTCCTTGG
Organism: uncultured Gemmatimonadaceae bacterium; assembly: GCA_963789315.1. Classification (GTDB taxonomy): domain Bacteria; phylum Gemmatimonadota; class Gemmatimonadetes; order Gemmatimonadales; family Gemmatimonadaceae; genus JAQBQB01. The sequence continues at coordinate 126,172 of CAWBKI010000019.1, forward strand.
CGAGCGCTTTCAGTCCGCGCGAGATCTGGCTGACTTCCTGCTGTCGGCTCTCGGCGTGTGACGGTCCTTGCATGAGCTGCAAGTAGTCGACGATCACGAGCCCGATGCCCGACTCGGTCTTGAGGCGGCGCGCCTTCGACCGCATTTCCAGCAGCGTGATGCCCGGCGTGTCGTCTATCCATACCGGCGCGGTCCCCAGAATACCGGCCGCGCGCGCGAGGCGCGGAAAGTCGTCGTCGCGGAGCAATCCCTTGCGGAGCCGTTGCGCATCGATGCGAGCCTCGGACGTGAGCATGCGCTGCACGAGAGACTCTTTACTCATTTCCAGCGAAAAGAGCGCAACCGGAACCTTGTGCTCGATGGCCGCGTATTGCGCGACGTTCAGCGTGAACGCCGTCTTCCCCATCGACGGCCTGGCCGCGACGATGATGAGATCCGACGGTTGGAAGCCGGACGTGATCTCATCGAGATCGCCGAAGCCGCTGGCGACGCCGGTGATTGTCGTGCCGCCCGCGTGGAGCCTCTCGATCCGCTCCATCGTCGGCCAGAGCAGCTCCTTGAGGCGCGTGAACCCCTCGCGCGTCTGCTGCTGGCTCACCATGAAGATCTTCGACTCGGCTTCGTCGAGCAGCTCGCGCGCCGTCACGTGGCCGTCGAACGCCTCGGTCACGATCGTCGTCGAAACCTCGATCAGCCGGCGAAGGATCGACTTCTCGCGCACGATCTGCGCGTGGTACTCGATGTTCGCCGCCGTCGGCACGGCGTCGACGAGGAAGCCGATGTAGTCCTTGCCGCCGGATCCCTCGAGATCGCCGCGTCGCTGGAGCTCGTCGGAGAGCGTGAGCGGATCGACGACGCCTCCGCGCTCGGCGATCCCCACCATCGCGCGGAAGATCCGGCGGTGGCGCTCCGCGTAGAACATCGTGTCGTCGACGAATTCGACCGCGCGGAGGACCGCGTCCTGGTCGATCAACATCGCCGAAAGCACCGCTTGCTCGGCGTCCTCGGAATACGGAGGACGCCGATCGCGGTACGGGTCACGCGTCGGCGCGTGCGCTGGAGCTATCGAGAATTCGACGGGCGAGCTGGACATCTTCCCAAGTGGGACGCTTCCAACCCGGATTCCGGAGAAGCGCGGCAGGGTGATACGTGACCACGAGCGGTACACCGTAATAGCGGTGAACCTGGCCGCGCAACTTGCCGATCGAGAGCGTCGTGTTCAAGAGCGTCTGCGCGGCAAATGTTCCGAGCGCGAGAATCACCTTGGGCCGAATCAGCTCGATCTGGCGAATGAGATACGGACTACACGCCTTTACTTCGTCGGGTAGAGGGTTACGGTTTCCCGGCGGACGATGTTTGAGGACGTTGCAGATGAAGACGTCCTCGCGCTTGAAGTCGATCGCGGCGAGGATCTTCGTGAGCAGTTGCCCCGCCGCGCCGACGAACGGGCGGCCGGTTTGATCTTCGGTCGCACCCGGCGCTTCGCCGACGCACATGAAGTCGGCGTTGGGATTCCCCTCGCCGGGCACCGGATTCGTCGCCGTCGAATGGAGCGGGCACCGGGTACACGTCGCGACGTGCGACGCGAGCGTCTCGAGCGAATCCAGCGCCGCCATCGCCCCGCCAAACAGTTCGGATGACGGAGTGCCGACTGAAATCCCCGGCGCGACCGACACGATCGGCGCCGGCGGCGGCTCCGTGCTCCCGCCGGCCGGCGCGACGAACGACGTGTCTTCGGCCGGATTCGCGGTTCGTGCTGCTTGCTGTCCAGCCGTCCCGCCGTCCAGCTGTCCAGCGGTCTTCGACGTTTCGATCGACGCATCGGCCGCCCGCAGAATTGCGCGCCAATCGTTCGGGTCTGCGGGCGCGGCCGCGGGAGCACCGCTCTTCGTCGTCGCCGAAACGGGCGCGGCGCCTTTTCCCGGTGCGCCGCCGCCGAGCAACCGCATCGCTTCGTCGACGGTCATGCGGTCGAGCACGAGCTCAGTCTCGCCCATCTCGCGGCGCTGCTCCAGGTAGCGGCGGAGCTGTTCCCTAGCGTCCATCGAGCAACGCCTCCACGCGATCGAGAATCGCGTCGGCCACTTCAGCCTTCGACATGAGCGGGAGCCGCGACTCCGCTCCGTCGCGCGAAATCAACGTGACGCGGTTCGTATCCGTGCCGAATCCCGCGCCCGGCTCGGTGGCGTCGTTCACGACGATCAGGTCGAGGTCCTTCGACGCGAGCTTTCGGCGGCCGTTGGCGAGCACGTCGTTCGTCTCGAGCGCGAATCCGACGACGACCGAGTCGTGCCGCCGCTTCCCACGCGTCGATTGGAGAATGTCGGGCGTGGGCGCGAGCGCGATCGGCGTGGCGAGTGTCGCTCTTCTTGATCTTCGCGTCGGCCGGGTTCGACGGACGAAAGTCCGCCGGCGCGGCCGCCATGATCAACACGTCGGTGGACGGCAGCGCGCTGTCGATCGCGCCCTTCATGTCGTCGGTCGACTCGACCGTCGTCACGGCGACGGCCGGCGGAGCGGCGACGCTCATCGGGCCGGAGACGAGCGTGACGTCGGCGCCGCGGCGCCATGCCGCCGACGCGAGCGCGACGCCCATCTTGCCGCTGCTGTGGTTCGAGATGAACCGCACGGGATCGATCGCTTCGCGCGTCGGCCCGGCGGTCACGAGCACTCGTTTGCCGGCGAGCGATCGGCGCGGCTCGAGCAGTCTCCCGACGTGCGCGAAGATCGTTTCGGGCTCCGGCATTCGCCCCGGACCGGTTCCCTCGCCCGCCGCGAGATCGCCTTCGTCCGGGTTCAGGATGAGGTAGCCGAGTGTCGTCAGGTGGGTCACGTTGTGCTTCGTCTGCGCGTGCGCCCACATGTGATCGTTCATCGCGGGTACGAGCAGCACGGGCGAAGTTGTAGCGAGGAGAATCGAGGTGAGCAGGTCGTCGGCTTGTCCGGTCGCCGCGCGCGCCAGAAAATCGGCCGTGGCAGGCGCGACGACCAAGGCCGTCGCGCTGCGAGCGAGCGCGATGTGATCCAGCGCGCGCCCCTGTTCGAACATTCCCGCGTGTACCGGCCGTCCGGTGAGTGCCTCGAACGTGATCGCGCCGACGAACTCTGTCGCCGCGCGCGTCATCACCACGTCGACTTCCGCGCCCGCTTTCGTGAGCAGACGCGCCAGCCAGGCCGATTTGTAACTGGCGATCCCTCCCGTGACCCCGAGGAGGATTCTACTCCCCGCGTACGGGCGGATGGAGCTACTCGGCGCGTCGCCGCGGGATGACGTGGTACTCGATCTCACCCTTCGCCAGCTCTTCGAGCGAGCGCGTGGTGAGCTTCTTTTCGCGCGACGACGAGCGGTCGCGCGGGAACTCGTTCAGCACGCGGGCATACTTCGCGGCGACGAGAACTCCGAGGTACTTGTTCGCGGCATGGCCCGCGATTTCGTCCGGGGTGAAAACTCGCATCGATCAACTCCGATCTATTGTGAGTGGCGCTCTATTTCCGACTCGAGCCGCCCGACGAGCTGCTCGACGTTCCGCTGCAATCCAAAGATCCGTTCCCGGCTCACCACCTCGGCGTCCACGATCGAGCCGACGCGCGCTACCGCCTGGTCGAGGTCGTCGTTCACGACGACGTAGTCGTACTCGTTCACGGCGCGGAGCTCGTGGAGAGCAGAATGTAATCTATCGAGGAGCTGCGCGGGGGACTCGGTGTGCCGCCGCTTGAGACGTTCCAGGAGGACGTCGGCGGAAGGCGGTAGGAGGAATACACTTACGGCCGCCGGAAAGCTCTCCCTGATGAGCCGCGCGCCCTGCACGTCGATGTCCATGATGACGTGCCGTCCCCCTGAGAGCACGCGCGAGACTTCGCGCCGAAGCGTGCCGTAGAGGTTGCCGTGGACCTCCGCGGACTCGATGAACTCGCCGAGGCGCCGGCGTTCGACGAACTCGTCGCGCGTCAGGAAGTGGTAGTCGACGCCGTCCTGTTCGCCCCGCCGCGGCTCGCGCGTAGTGCACGACACCGAGTACCCGACGTCCGCCCGCTGCGCCAGGAGGCGATGCGCGATCGTCGTCTTCCCGCCGCCGGACGGCGACGAGAGGATGATCGGAAAGATCACCTGGCCCCAGGCGCCTGAGTCTTCCTCGTTCTCTCGCGCGCCCGTCACTCGAGATTCTCCGCCTGCTCGCGGATCTTCTCCAGCTCCTCCTTGATCAACACGACGTCCTGCACGATCGCGGCGTCGTTCGCCTTGCTGCCCGTCGTGTTCGCCTCGCGCAGCAGCTCCTGGAGCAGAAAGCCGAGCCGCTTGCCCACCCCATCGGCCGGCGGCGCGGCGAGGGTCGCGCGAAACGCCGCCACGTGGGTGTGGAAGCGGCTGATCTCCTCGGAGACATCCAGCTTGTCGGCGAGAATCGCGATCTCCTGCGCGAGTCGCTGGTGGTCGACGGTGACGCCCGACGCGAGCTCCTCCACAGCGTGGCGCAGCCGCTCGTGTTGCTCGACGAGCCGCTGCGGCGCGCGCGCGGCGATGCGCTCGACCGCCTGCTCGATCACCGAGAGTCGCGCGCCGACGTACCCCGCGAGACGCGCGCCCTCGACCGATCGCATCGTATCGAGCGCTTGCATCGCGCGATCGACGATCTTCACCAGCTCGTCGGCGTTGCCGGCGGTCTCCTCCGCCGGAGCGGCGACAACGTGCGGCAATCGTAGCACCGTTGCAGCGTCGATGGCGCCGTCGAGCGCGAAACGTTCCTGCAATCGCCGGATCTGATCGACGTATTGCCCGAAGCGCGTCTCGTCGATCGTTCCTTCCGACTCGGGGCGATTCAGGCGCGCGGTGACGGAGATGTGGCCGCGCGAGACACCGCGCCTCAGCGCGTCGCGCACTTCCGGCTCCCAGCGGCTCAGCTCGGCCGGAAGCTTCATCGCGGGATTGAAGAAGCGGTGGTTGACCGAGCGAATCTCGACGGAGACGCGCGCTCCGCCCACCTCGCCGTCCGCCGCTCCGAAGCCCGTCATGCTTTTTATCATATCGAAGGGCCGAAGCTACGGACTGACAAGAAGATTTGTCAATCGACGAAGGACCAGCGCACCCCGTAGTAGTTCATCTGCCGCGGCATGATGAACCCGCCGATCTCCGAATAGCGTTCGCCCAGCATGTTTCGGAACTGCCAGGAGACCGTCGCGTTCAACACGCGGATCTCGAGCAGCAGCGAAAGCGTCCGGAACCCCGTGCCGAGCGACGGCTGGCTCGAGATGAGCGACGGGAAATGGACGTCGGACCGGTACTCGTGAATCACCGACGCCATCAGCCCGAAGTCGTGCGTCGGGAATCGGTGGGCGAGGTTCGTCCGCACGTACAGCTCGGCGCGCGACTGATACTCCGGCCGATACGCGCCGGTCGAATCGTTCCACCGAATTCCATAGACGTCGGCGCCGAGGGGACCCCACAGCTTGCCGCGAATCGCCGCCTCGAATCCGGTTGCGCCGGGCGCGTGTTGCGCGATGTAACTCGTGTCGTACTCCACCGCCGGCGCGAGAAGAGCGCTGTCCCGCCGCACAACGCCGCCGATGAGCCAGAGCTCGTGAAGGCGCAGCCCAGCCTCGCCGCGAAGATACGTCGTCGTCAATCCAATGCCGTTCGCCCGATAGTTCGTCGAGCGAGCGACGCTTCCCAGCAGGGAGATGAATGAAAGCGGCTGCAGCCGGAACGTCACGTCGGCGCGGGCGATCGAATCCGCGCTTTTCGCCTCCGCATATCCCGACACGCTCACCCGCTCGGTCGTGAAGCTCGCGCGGGCCGCGGGGGCGAAGATCGTCTGGCCGCCGGAGACGAAGGCTCGTGCCGTGGCGCTCGCGCGAAACGGGCCTTGCACCGTTCCCGCGGTCGCGATGTACTGCGCCATGTATCGGCTCGTGTCGAGCGGAGCGACGGCGAGCAACGACTCGGCGGGCGTCGTGGGAATTCCGGTGAGCGACGAGCGAAACCCCGTGTAGACGTACCGCGACGCGACCGTCATGACCTGCGCCCACGCCTTGTCGACGTCGGGATCGGCGTACGCGACGCGGAAATACGCGTCGGTGCGGGTCGACGACGTTTCCGGAATGGAGTCGCCCTGCACGTCGAACGACGACTCGCCGATGATCTCGCCGCGGTGCCGGCCGACTCGCGTTCCGAACCCGTCGACGCTCCACTTCTGCTTCGCCCAACCCGCGCGCACCACGATGCCCACCTGATCGCTGCTGCCTCCGAACTGCGCGGGAGGCGTCGTGCCGTACTGCTGCGCGCCGAACTGGAACGCGCCGCCGTTGTTCAGCCGCGCGCCGAAGAAGCCGCGATAGAGGTTGGTACTCTGGTCGCCCGTCGAAACGTCGGTGCGCGTTTCAGTGTGCGTGTTCCGCACGCGCCAGCTTCGCAGATACACGCGGATCTCGTCGGCCGTCTGCTCGATCGTCGCGTCTTCCGCCGACCACAGGTTGATCTGTGTCAGGTCGAGGATGCCGCCGGTCCGCGGGTCGATCGAGACCTCCTCGAACCCATCGTAGAAGACGCGAACTCGGCGCACGTCGCCGAGGTACGATCCGACCTGTGGCGGAGGAAGCCACCCGCCTCGAAACGTCGACACGCCGGCGACACGTTCGAGGAGGTCGGCGACAGTGAGCGCGCCCGTGGCGAACAGCGAATCGCGCGGCCAGTACAGCCGCCGACCGACTTGCAGCTCCTGCGGATCCTCGGCGTGAGCGAGCGGCGACTTGATGCTGTCGGCGCGGATGCGCGCGCGCCGGATCGAGTCCACTCTGAACAGGCTGTCGCGCAGCGTATCCGCGCGCGTGGGTAAACGCGGTTTGACGGTGTCCGGAGGCGCCGGCACCTTCGGCTTGATCGTGTCGATCACCTGCGCCTCGAGCGGCGCCTGCAAAACGGCCCCGGCCAACAGGCCGAGGCCGATGACCAGCAATACACGGTGCATCGAACGGCTCAGCGCGCGCGCCCTCGCACGAATTCGACGAACGTTCCCACCGGCACTCCCGTCGGGCCGCGCGGCACCGTGCCGAGATCGGACTCGGTGTACGCGGTTCCGGCGATGTCGAGATGCACCCATGGATAGTCGTCGGCGAATTCTTCAGGAACAGTGCGGCGGTGATCGTGCCCGCGGGCCGCCCGCCCGAATTCTTGATGTCGGCCACGTCGGACTTGATCAGGTCCTTGTACTCGTCCCACATCGGCAGCGGCCAGCCGGGTTCGCCGGCGCGCTTTGCCGCGTCCAGCACTTCCTGTACGAGCGGCTCGTCGTTGCCCATGACGCCCGTCGCCGTGTGGCCGAGCGCGATCACGCACGCGCCGGTCAGCGTCGCCGCGTCGATCACCGCCGCGGGCGAATCCGCTTCGCGAACGCCAGCACGTCGGCGAGCACGAGCCGGCCCTCGGCGTCGGTGTTGATGATCTCGATGAACTTGCCGTTCGACGCCTGCACCACGTCGCCCGGCTTCATCGCCTCGCCCGACGGCATGTTGGTCGTCGAGCCAATGAGACCCACGACGTTGATGGGAAGTTCCAACCGGCCGATCGCTTCCATCGCGCCGAGCACGCCCGCCGCGCCGCACATGTCGAACTTCATCCACTCCATGCCCTGCGCCGGCTTGATCGAGATGCCGCCGGAGTCGAAGCACAGCCCTTTGCCGACGAGCACGACGGGCTTCGCGCCCTTCGCGCCCTTCGATACTCGAGCACGATGAGCTTCGGCTCCTGCGTCGTGCCCTGCGCGACGGCGAGGAACGAGCCCATCTTGGCTTCCTGCATCGCGGCGCGACCGATCACCGTCGTCTTCATGCCGAGCCGCTTGGCGATGTCGCGCGCCGTGTCGGCGAGATAGTCCGGCGTGCAGACGTTGCCCGGCAGCATGCCGAGGCGCCGCGCGAGCGCATGCCTTCGCCGAGTGCGGCGGCCGCGACGCGTTGCCTGTCGTGCGGGCCCCGGCGTCGGCGGCGAGGATCACGGCCTCGTCGAGCGGCGCGCGCTGTTCGTCGGCCGGCGGCGCTGTCTTCATCTCTTTGAAGTCCCACGCGCCGATTCCGAGTCCGAGCCCGACCGCTTCGACCTCCGCTGGCGTTCAGCGCGCCGGCGTAGAACGCGAGCCGGCCGACGCCGAGCCGCGACGCCTGTCGCGCGGCGATGGCGCCGGCGCGCCGAAGCGCGGCCGGCGCGATCCGCCGCGTGGCCCATGCCGACGAGCAGCACGCGCTGAACGCCGCGTTCACCGCCGGCGAGGTGGAGCGTCTCGTCGCGGCCGCCGCGAAAGTCACGGCGCGCGATCGCGCGCCCGAGCGCGCCATTGGTCGCCGCGTCGACCGGCCGCGAGCTCCGCCGGCGAGCGACGGCGCGCGTCGGCAACGCGACGACGAGGAGCGGAACGTCGAGCGTTCCGAAATCCGGTGCGGCGCCCGAGATCGTTGGCTTCATGCCGGTTCATGCGGAGTTTTGTCGCGCGCGGCGCCGGCGTGGCGTCACGCGGTCATTCCCTTGATGATCTGATCGCCGAACGCCGTCGTCGACACTTCGGTCGATCCCGGCATCTGCCGCGCGAGGTCGTAGGTGACGCGCTTCGACTTGATCGCGTTCTCGAGTCCACGCGATGATGAGCGCGGCCACCTCGTTCCAGCCCAGGTACTCGAACATCATCACGCCCGAGAGGATGACGCTCCCAGGATTGATCTTGTCGTGATTCGCGTACTTGGGCGCCGTGCCGTGCGTGGCCTCGAACACGGCGACGCCGTCGCCGACGTTGCCGCCCGGCGCGATGCCGAGTCCGCCGACCTGCGCCGCCGCGGCGTCGGAGATGTAGTCGCCGTTGAGGTTCGGCGTGGCGATCACGGAATACTCATCGGGGCGCAGCAGCAGCTGCTGGAACATCGAGTCGGCGATGCGGTCCTTGATGATGACCGCGTCGGCGCGGGCGTTCGCGCCGCCCTTGGCGAGGTCCGCCTCCGGCACCACGCTCTCGCGCGAACTTGTCGCGCGCGACTTCGTAGCCCCAGTCGCGGAACGCGCCCTCGGTGAACTTCATGATGTTGCCCTTGTGCATCAGCGTCACCGACGGCTTGTCGCGCTGGAGCGCGTACGGATCGCCATCTCGACCAGGCGCTTCGATCCGAACGCCGACATCGGCTTGATGCCGATCGCCGACTCGGGCGAATCGTCTTCTTGAACTCGCGCTCGATGAACGTGCGCAGCTTCTCCGCCTCGGGCGATCCCGCCTTCCATTCGATGCCGGCGTAGACGTCTTCGGTGTTCTCGCGGAAGACGACGATGTTCGAGCTTCCCCGGATCCTTCATCGGGCTGCCGACGCCCTCGAAGTAGCGCACCGGGCGAATGCACGCGTAGAGGTCGAGCACCTGGCGTAGCGTGACGTTCAGCGACCGGATGCCGCCGCCGACCGGCGTGGTGAGCGGCCCCTTGATCGAGACGCGGAAGTCCTGCATCGCGTCCACGGTCTCCTGCGGCAGCCAGTCTTTGTAGTTGGTGAACGCCTTCTCGCCGGCGAAGACTTCCATCCAGGCGACGCGTCGCTGGCCGCCGTAGGCCTTCTCGACGGCGGCGTCGAACACGCGGACGGATGCGCGCCAGATGTCGGGGCCGGTCCCGTCGCCCTCGACGTACGGGATGATCGGATTGTCCGGGACTTTGACGACGCCGCCTTCGTATGTGATGCGTTCGCCGGCCGACGGAACGGTCGCGAGCTTGTAGGACGCCATTGACGAGGGATTGAGTGCGGATCGATCTGAGCCGCGGAAAGCTATGCGGCGGCGAAAATCGCTTCAAGTTGAGACCTGTCCCGAGCGTGATCCCCGTCTGCTCGGACTTTCTTCGAGTCCGGGTCGGATCAGAACAGGTCCGCGAACCTGGACTCTGCGTCAGTCAGCCGAAAGAGCCGTGGAGCGCCCGCACTCGCGGCGGCGTCCCGCGCGACCAGCGCGCGGTTTCGCACGCCGAGCCGTTGGTCTCCGGCCAGCGTGTTCGACATTAAGATTTGCCCCGCTCTCTGTCGCCCACCTGACGGACTTGTAAGCTTGCCCTCGACTGTAGGCAGGACGCAGGCATCGCGGGACGCGGCAACGACAACCCGGGAGCCGGTTCATGGCGATTTCTCTCGACGCGATTTCCCTCGACGCGATCGGCCGACAGTGCGGTCGCGCTCTTCGTTTCTCGTTCGCCCTCGTCGCGCTCCCGGTCATTGCCGGCGTTGCGCAAGTGACCAGCCCCGTCGTAAAGGGCCACGGGGTAACGTCCCAAGTGGGTCCCCGATTCGTGCCGGGCGACAACGGCAAGACCGCCTACGACAGGCTGCTCGACGTCACCTGGCTCGCCAACGGCAATCTCGCGCGCGACAGTGCGTTCGGCGTCGACAGCATCCGAGCCTCCGGCTCGATGACGTACGACGCGGCGGTCGCGTGGGTCGGGAAGCTGAACGCCAAGAACTATCTTGGCCACCATACCTGGACGATTCCCACCTCCCCCAAGACCGACAAGACGTGTTCACGAAAGTCGGGCCCGTACAACAATTCCTTCGGCTACAACTGCACGGGCAGCATGCTTGGATCGCTCTACTTCGGCCTTGGCTTCCGGGAGCCGAATACGGCGGTGGCGATCCCGGCAAACTCGGTTCAGGGGTTCAGGAATTTTCAGCCCTATCTGTATTGGGCCGAGCCGCTCAGTGAACACAAGGGAGCGGACAGCGAGGCGAACCCGAACGGGTATATCAGTTTTTCATTCAACACCGGCTACAAAGGCAGCAACGTCGTGCCGGATTTTCTCTACGTGCTGCCGATGATCAAGGGGAAAGTCACGCTCCCCGTGCGGCTCGCGCAGGAGATTCTCTACGACGCCGGGCAGGATGTCACGTGGCTTCGCAACGCGAATTTCGCGGCGACGGACACGCTCGGCGTTCCCGGCATCAATCGCGACGGCGCGATGGATCACGCGACCGCGGTCAAGTTCGTGGACGCGATGAACGCCCGGCGATATCTCGGTCAGTCGCACTGGCAGCTGCCATCCGCGGACACGCTCGACGCCGGCTGCCGGCCGAAGCCGAACTTCGGCTATCATTGCCGAAACAGCGCGATGGGAAAGTTGTACTACGATTTGCTCAAGGTCCCCGAGGGCGAACCGGTCGTGACGACGCCCGACATCGCGGTGGGCCCGTTTCACAACATTCAGCCGTACTTGTATTGGAGCTGCCTGGGTGACGACCGAAAAGGTTGCGGGCCCGACCCGGCCGCGACGCACTTCCAGTTCAGCTTCTCATTCGGCAACGGCTATGAGGGCACCGACTACATGAGCGCCGACCTGTATGTGATGGTCTACTACCCGGGCGGCGCGCCCGCGGGCGAATCCGGGCCGCCAAAGTGCCCCGGCGGCAAGTGTTTGAAGCCGCCAACCTGAAGCGATCGTCGACGATCCGACCTGTCTGGCAGCCGGGAGGACGGCGGCGAGCGTGCGAGAAAGGCCGGCTTGTGGCTAAGGTGGGACTTGAAGGACGGTGCGCCTCTGGATCTAATCTGCGGTGATTTCATTGCAGCGATCCCGATTCCTGCCCCCCGGATGGTCTCACCTATGCGCTTTCCTGCCCGCTTCGTCCTCACCCTCGTCGTCAGTCTTGTCTGCGTTCGTGCGACCTCGGCGCAGCAAACTTCCACCGTCGTCATCGTCGTGCGGCACGCCGACAAGGACACGATTCCCAAGGCCGACCCGCCGCTGACGGCGGCCGGTGTCGTGCGGGCGAAAGCGTTGGCCGCCGCGCTCGCCGACGCCGGCGTACAGGGGATCATCACCACCGAGCTGCTTCGATCGCGCGAGACGGCTCGGCCGCTGGCCGAGGCGCTCGGATTAACTACGATCACGGTGCCTCACGGGGCGGACATCACGCAGCATGCGCTGGCAGTCGCCGCGGCCGTGCACAAACTGCGCGGCAAGACCGTGCTCGTCGTGGGTCACGGCGAGACGGTCGGTCCGATCATCCAGGCGCTCGGCGGTCCCGCGATTCCCGAGGTGTGCGGGTACGAGTATTCGAATCTCTATACTCTCGTGCTCGACGAGCACGACAAAGCGGTGCGGCTGATCCACTCGTCGTACGGCGCGGCGTCTCCGGCGCACGCGTCGCCCTGCATGACGCCCTGATAGTCGCGCTAAGAGGCGCAGGGCGCTCCGTCGTTGGGTCATGGGGTCTGGAACTTGCCTCGTGAGCCTGCCACGAGAGCCCCACAATGAGACCAATAGGAATCGTCTTGATCGCCGCCTTGTTTCTGGGCGCGTCCGACCCCGCGCGGGCGCAGACGCCGACGCCCAGCGACAGCGTGCACGCAGCGCCGTTGTTCACGTATCGGGACGCCGCGCTAGCCGCCGGTTTCGCCGGGCTCACGGTCGCGATGTTTCCGATCGACAAGTCCGTCGCGCGCCGGCTGCAAAACCCGACGGTTCAGGCGAACCGGTTCTTTACGAACGGGGCGACCGATCTGCGACTCGTCGCCGATCCCGGTGGCCTGATCGTCGGCTTCTCGGCGTACGGCGTCGGGCGTGTGGCCGGATGGAAGAACGTCGCCGACTTGGGACTCCATACCGTGGAGGCGCTGTCGGTCGCGGGTCTCACGACGGTCGTATTGGACGGCCTGTTCGCTCGTGCGCGGCCGTTCGTCGTCGGCGACACCAACTCGACCGACTTCCATTTTGGCCACGGCTTCGGCAACCACGATCGTCAGTCATTCCCGTCGGGCCACGCGACGTCGGGGTTCGCGTTCGCCTCGACCGTCACGAGCGAGTCAGCGCGATGGTGGCCGCACGCGACCTGGATTGTCGGTCCGCTGATGTACGGCGCGGCCACGCTCTCCGGCTTCTCACGCATGTACGACGACCGGCACTGGGCCAGCGACATCGTCTCCGGCGCGGCGATCGGCACGTTCGCCGGCATCAAAGTCGTGCGCTACAACCACGGCCACCCGTCGAATAAGATCGACCGATTCTTCCTCGGCTCGATGGTCGAGGCTGGATCGCACGGCGACGTCAAAGCCGGATTCTCGTTCGCGTATTAGTCGCTGGCGGCGCGGTTCATGGGACTTGGCCCTTTGCGAACGCGGCCATGGTTTCGTCGACCTTCGCCTCGCCGAACTGTTTGGCGAGTAGGCCAATCACCTCGCGCAGCGTCGCAGGGTCGTCAGCGCGGAGCGTAACGCGCTGCCAGCCCGGCACGCCGGGCGCGGCCAATGTCTCCACGCCGTACTTCAAGTCGCGGTGCTGCTGGTGCGCGTCGCGCAGAACGACCGTTACCGGTCCGGCCTCGGCGTCTACGGCCACGATCTTTTTTTGCATGCGCTCCGCCCCGATGTGACCAAGACTATGACCAAACGCCGATGGGGGAGCCTCCGGCACCCCTTCTTTAAAGCTAAGCGTTGTCAGGCTATCAAATGCCCAAGTCTCGCGCGCGCTCCTTCGGGAAACGAGCCTCGACAGGCGTTGCTAGCCGCGCCAAACGCGAGGTGCTTCATACGATCGGGGGACAGCTCGCTCTCTCAGCTGCGGATCCGTTGTCGGGCTACGACGCGTCTGTGATTAGTCGGCGTTTCCGGCAGAGCGCCCCCCACAGGTTGGTCGATTGCCCGCCACTCCAGCCAAAGGTCCGCGAGAAAAGTCTTCGTCGTGCGTCGTCGGGCGGCGCGGAGGCGATGTTGGAACGACCACTCTGGCCGGGCCGCAAGGAGCCGCTCCTGTTCCTTTCGGTTGAGCGTCGCGTAATGGGGCGATCGCGCGACCAGGTCGTGGCTGAAGAGGTACGCGGCCGTTCGAGCCTCGGGGTCGTATGCCGCCCGTCCTACGTGCGGATTGGGGATCCAGCGCTGCGCGATCCGCGTCGGAAAACGCCCGACCGCCGGAACACACGCGCCGCCACATCGTCGGCCCGGTTTGATCTCGCGGGTGCACGCAGTCGGTCGAGCTCTCGGCAAATGCACCACGCGGCCGCAGCGATCGCACTTCAACTCGACGCCGGGCACCGTTGCCAGGCCGCAGAAGCGCCAAAAGGCGGATGGCGTTGGCGCCCGACCCGGCTGCAAGCGCGCGAGAAGCCGTCCGGCGACGACCGGGTTCGCCTCGACGCGACCTGAAATCCAGGGCCACATGACGTGGTCTCGTGCGCCGCTCGCGATGTTCTCTTCGAGGGCGGCGAGTACCGGCGAGAGCGCCGCGAGCCACCACCCGAGCGCCGGACCGTCCGGCGAGCCAAATCGCTCGAGCGACCTTCGATACTGATAAGTCTGCACATAGGCGAATGCGGCCGCGTGGAGGCCAATCGGAAGTGTCGAGGGGGGACGCGAATCGACCGTTTCCCAGGCTGGGCTCGAGGCAGAGCGACTAGTTGGATCTGGGGATCTCAAGGGGCGAACCACTCACATGGCGATGCCTCGAACCGAGCCTTCGGAGCAATGAGCATTTGTAGGTGTCGATTCCTTCGGATCAGCCGAGCCCTCCGACGAAGTTCACTTGACTCCGTTGCGCCCGCGGCGTGTCTTGACGACGATCATGGGCCCGTCCACCGGCGCGCCGTTCATTGCAATCGCCAGGTGGCCCACGCTCGTCGTCGGTCGGTCGAGGTGTGCTTCCTCGACGTCGGATGCCTGAATGCCTCGAAGGACGGAGAGATCGGTCGCCGGGGCGCCGTCCACCAAGACCATCGGCTTCCCCCCGCCGCGGGCGGAGAGCCAGAGGGGTCGCGCCGACTCGATCGCTTCCATTAGAGAGCCTTTCCCTGCGAACTTTGCCAAATCGGTGCCCTTGAGCACGTTGTCATCCGAGAATCGGCTCGTGACCTCCGCCGGGTGCTTCGGTATGGTGGCGCAACCGACCAGCAGGCCGGCAACGAGACCGATCTGCTGGAGCCGAGATACACATCCTTTGATCGACCCCATGGCCCCCCCGTCGGTTGAGTTAGTGCGAGGCGCGCCGTAGATTCGGCGCACGCACGGCAACTTGCCGAGCGGTTGGGACCTGAGCGGGATCGCTGGGTAACCAGGGGGTGACTTCGGCGTAAACTCGGCAGTTTTTGTCGAAACGTTGAAGTCAAGGCCGATGATCGAGCTTCGGATGCTGGGTCAGCTCGACCTCCGCGGGGCGGACGGCCAGGAGCACAGCGACGTGCTGGTCCAGCCGAAGCGCTTCGCCCTGCTCGCGTACTTGGCGGTCTGCGGTGGATTCGTTCGGCGTGACACCCTTCTCGCGGTGTTCTGGCCCGATCTGGATCAGTCCCACGCACGCGACGCGCTGAAGCAAGCCCTCAGCCACCTGCGACGCGGACTCGTCTCCGACGACCCCGTATTCGTTAGTCGCGGTGCGGAGGAGCTGTCGGTCAACCATCGCGTCCTCTGGTGCGACGTCACCGCGTTCGTCGACGCGGTGAACACCGGACACGGAGAGACAGCGCTCGAGCTCTATCGCGGACCGTTGTTGGAGGGCTTCTTCGCAAACGACTCGCCCGAATTCGACGATTGGCTCAGCCGTGAGCGGCACCGACTTCGTTTGATGGCAGGAAAAAGCGCGCAGCAGCGCGCGCAACAAGCCGAAGACGACGGCGACCTCCCGCGAGCGCTACAACTCGCCGAGCGCGCCGCGGAGCTTTCCGACCTCGATGAGCGCTTGCTGCGGCAACGCGTTCAATTGTTCAACCGGGCGGGCGATCGCGCCGGGGCGATTCGAACCTACGACGACTTCGCGCGGCGGCTTTGGGCCGAGCACGGCGCCGAGCCATCGGCTGAATCTCACGATCTCATCGAGCGAACCCGAGTACGGCGGACCTCGACGGCGACGGACTCCCTCGGCCTCTCCCTCCCCATCCCCCTCATCCCACGGCGCGCGGCCGCCGCCGAGGGAGCGCGACCCGATCCCCTCGCGCTCGTTCTCGAGCCGAGCACTCGGCGAGTTCGCCGGCGCGGACCGCTCGTCGCCGCCGCTGTCGGGGGCGTCGCGATCTTCACGATTGCCTCGGCGCTGGTGAGAGGAGTCGGGACGAGGCGTCCGCCGATTGCCCCGTCACCTGGAGTCGCGGCCATCATGCGGTTCCAGGTCACCTCGCGCGATACGGCGCTCGGGCGGATCCGAGATGGATTGGGCGAGCTGCTGGCGGCGCCGCTGGCGGCCGACGGCGGGATTCGTATTGACGCGGTGAATGCCGATCGGATCATCGAAGGAAGCGTCACCGGCACCTCGAGCCACATGGTGCTCACGGCGTCGATTCGATCGAAGACGGAGCGGCGCACGGGCCGGCCGGCGAGAGCGGAAGGACCTCTCGACAGTCTGACTTTTCTCGTCGATCGGCTCGCCGGGCAGTTGCTGGCGCTGAGCGCTGGGGTGGAGGGCTACCGCCTCGAGTCGATCACGAACGCATCGCTTCCGTCGATACGCTTGTATCTCCGCGGACTCGAGGAGTGGCGAAAGGGCCGGGCGGAACCGGCGCGGGAACACTTTCGCGAGGCATTCACGATGGACACGACGTTTGCCTTGGCGGCTCTGGACTATGCCCGGGCACTGCTCGTCGCCGGCGGAGGAACGGGAACCTTCGCGCACGCGCGCTCGTTGGCTCTGGCCAATCAGTCGCAGCTGAGTGGCGGCGATCGTGAACTGCTCGCCGTGACGCAACTGAATTGGGAGAGTTCTCCTGCACTGTTTCGAGAATCGAATTCCGCTGTCGTACGCTACCCATTGGTGCCCGAGCTGTGGTATGCGCTGGGCGAGGCGTACTATCGCAATGGCGTCGGCTCCGGCGTGGACAGCTCGTTCGAGCGAGCGCGCGATGCACTGCGGCAAGGGCGCGCCCTCGACTCGGCCGCCGCCGACGACGCCGCGATCCGGCGGGCGGTGCCCGAAGTGACACAGCCGACGATCAGCTTGGTGGAAATGGCGCGCATGCGCGGCGACGCCGCCGAGGTTCGGCACATCGCGAAAGGAGTCCTCGAGAGAGACTCGTCCAGCGACCTCGCGGGAGTCGTCCGATGGCACGTCGCCGCGCTCGACGGACCCGCGGCACACCGGGCGTTCCTGGCGAATCTGAAAGGGACGAGCCCACGCGCCTTGGGCTCAATCGGCCTGTTCATCACGTTCACCGGAATTGACGGTGCAGACCTTCCCGCGTTGATGGTGGAAGGCGAACGTCGCCGCAGGATGGTCGATGCAGGGAACGTGGGGTATGCGGCGCTGGCGATTGCGCTGAACGCCGGCCGCCCAGCCCAGGCACGCGACGGACCGTCGTGGGTTCCGACTTTCACCCCGCGCGCTGGTGTCCGGAGTCGGATTTTCGAGGCGCTGTCGTGGGGAGGCGACACGAGCGCGGCACAGGCGGCCGCCGAACAACTTCGGCCTTTCGCCGACGGGCCGGCGGCGGCCGGGCCGGCGGCCGAACCGCAGTACTACGATCTTTGCGCCGTGTCGCGATGGCGCGTGGCCCACGGCGATTTCGGCGCCGCGGAGACGGCGAGCAAACGATTGCGCGCGGCGAACGTGTCTGGTCTTGGCGCCTACGAGTCCGGCCGGTTGGCCCGCATCACATCGCTCTGCGCCGCGCTACTCGATGCGCAGCGTGCCACGGGGCTTCGGCTCCCGGACGCGGAGCGGCAGCTGGTCGTCGCCGACTCGTTGTCGCGCGCCATGTTCCCCTATGAAGCCTCATATAATGAGGATGCTGCCGACGCGAACGTTCTGTTGGCCAAGCTCTGGGAACGGCACGGAGATCTCGCCGGCGCGCTTCGTGCGGCGCGCCGCGGGCCCGGGCAGCTGATGGGACGGCCGAATTACCTGACCACCTTTCTGCGCGAGGAGGGTCGTCTCGCGGCGCTCACGGGAGACAAGGCTGGTGCGATCCGCGCCTATCAGCGTTATCTGATGTTGCGTTACGATCCCGAGCCGTCGGTGCGGCCGGAGGTGGACCGGGTACGGAGCCACCTGGCGGCACTGCTCGCGGGACGCTAGCCGAGGCGCGAATCGGCCAAACCAGAGACACTGGCGTGCGGGAGGGACGATGAAACGCACGCGACTGTTTGTCCTATCCGGCGATGCCCAAGGCGGGACTCGAACCCGCAAGAGCCGAAGCTCGGGGGATTTTGAGTCCCCTGCGTCTACCAATTCCGCCACCCGGGCCGGGACTCGAATGTAGTCGCGGCTCCAAGCCCGCTCAACGTGGTCGGGCGGATTCTCCGGCGGCGGCGGGCCGGCCGGCGCATCCAGCTGGTTCTGCCGCAATTTCTGAAGTTGCTGCGCCAAGCGCTCCTGTAGCACCGAATACCGCGCGCGTTGGAGCGGCGTCAGAAATCCAGCGAGGTCCTTCTGCTCGTTCTCGAAAAAGATCGGCACGCCGCCGCTGCGCCCCAACCAGCACGTTCATCTGCTGCTCGATGCGGGCGTTCTGATCGGCGGCCGCCGTATCCTCCATCGCCGCTTTGAGGCCGAGGCGTGCCTGCCGCTCGTCGCGCTGGATTTCGCCGCGCTGACGCTCGTACTTCGTGTTCACCTGGTTCAGCGTCCGCATCTGCACATTGTTGAGATTGAGCTGGCGCCGCACGTTGCCCATCCACGCCTGACGCACCTGTCGCTGCAACAGCGCGCGCTCGCCGAGCGGTGGCTGCGCGGAGTCGTTGCGTTGCGCCTGACGCTCGGCCTTGAGCGCAGCGCGGGCGGCCGGGCGACGAGGCGGCGGGATCACCGCTCGTCCGCCTTGTGCCGAGCCGACTGCCGGCAGCAGCGCCGACGCGAATGCAATCACCAGCAAGCGTTCGATCGTTCTCACGTGCTCACTCTCACAGTCCCGTCGGCGACGACGCTTTCGCGCCGACACGCAGCGTCACCGGTTCGGGCTCGGTGATCGGCGTCGCGTCCATGTGCTCGATCGCGTTCAGCAGCGACTTGAGCTGCTTGGCGTTCAAATCGCCGATGCGGCTGTTCGCCAAGCCGGCGCTCTGTTCGTCCTTCTGCTCGTCGGTCGACGCCACGGACTCGGCGTTGCCTTGCCCCGCGGAGCGAGCGACGTCGACTCAGGCCGCGGACGACTCGGCACCGCCGCTGTCGTGGCGTTCGGCGCGGGGGAGCGAACGGTGCTCCCCGCCGGAGCCGGTGCGGACACGCTGGCCGTCGTCTCGCTGGCGGCACCCGTGACATGACGAATCGCCGGCGCGCTCGTGGAATCGCTTCCGACATCACGAACGTTGCGCATCACAACGACCGACGTCCCGCCGGCGACGATGAACGTCACGGCGGCGGCGATGCGCCAGTCACTCAACACGCGCCATGCGCGTCGATGCTGTCCCGGTCGAACGGACGCCGGCGTCGGCAGAGCCGCGACGATGCGATCCACATCGACACGCGGTGTCGCACGATCCAACGAGCCTCGCAGCGACCGCAACAGCTCGAGCTCCGAGCGACAGTCGGCGCAGCCGTCGACGTGCGCGACGACCCGCGCGCGCGTGCGCGCGTCGAGGCGGTCGTGCACCAGGTCCGGCAGTCGATCGCGGATCTCCGCGTTCGGACAGTCATTCATCGAGAAACTCCTTCACAGCGCGCATCGCGTTGTGGTAATGCACCCGCGCGGCTCCTTCAGTCGTGCCCACCGCCTCGGCAATCTCCTTGTACGACAATCCTTCCGCCACTCGAAGCGTGAACACTTCTTTCTGCGTCGGCGACAGCCGGCTCGAGTGACCTGCCGAATTCGCTGCTCCGTCTCGTCCGCGACCACGCCGTCGAGCGCATCGTACTCGGTCGCCGCGTCGTCCTCCTGAATCTCGACCCTGTCCCGTCGTCGCTTCTCCGCCCGCCGCCGGTCGACCAGCAACCGTCGCTCGATCGTGAACAACCATGTTCGAAACGAGCTGTCGCCTCGAAACCCGTCGAGCGAGTTGAACGCTCGCACGAACGTGTCCTGCACCAGCTCGTCGACCTCGTTCCGTTCTCCCTGCGCACCGCGAACCGGGCGAGCGCCGACGCGTGGCGTTCGACCAGCGCGGTCGCCGCGCGTTCGTCTCCCGCACTTCCATCGTGCGATGAGCTCGGATCCGGCCCGTCATCGGCGTCTCTCCGGTCTCCGAGCTGCCGTCGCGCGCTGCGTCGCTCATTCGGTCCAAACGGTAGACGTCACAGGAGTTGGGCCGTTAAGGTCCAGATCGGCGCGGTTGCGACGCGTTGTCTCCTCTGGGAGACGCGACCCGGCGCCCCCGCTGAACAAACCGTGGCGATCGGTGTTTTCCAGTTGACGAGCCATGTCCATGAACGGATCGCCCACCGGGGCGCCCGAAGCGAGCTCCCGGAGAACACCCTCGCCGCGTTCGAACGCGCGTTCGAGCGCGGTGCGAACGCGATCGAGCTCGACGTCCACGCCACGTCGGATGGGGTCGTCGTCGTCCACCACGACCCCGACCTCGCGGTTCCCGTCAGCACGCCCGCCGCCCGATTGCCGAGCTGACCTGGCAGGAGGTGGACGCAACTCGCCTGCTGACGGGGATTTCGGTCCCTACGCTCGCGGAAGTTCTGGCGATGGCGCCGCCGAACGCGACGGTCTATGTCGAGATCAAGGGTCTGGGCATCGAGCATTGGTCGCCGACGTGATCCGGCGCTCGGCGCCCGCTGCGCCGTGCACTCGTTCGACCACGCGGCGATCGAACGCTGCGAGAGATCGCGCCGGAGATACCGCGCGGAGTGCTGTTCGAGGGCGACGCGGCTGCTCGACGTCGAGCGTCCAGCGAATCGGCGCGCGCGACGTCTGGCCGCACTGCACGCTCGTCGACGCCGCGCTCGTCGACGCCGGGCCCGCGCGCTCGGCGCGCGGTGATCGCGTGGACCGTCAACGACGCGCGCGACGGCCGCGCGGCTCGCGGCCTCGGCGTCGACGGCCTGTGCACCGACGACGTTCGGCTTCTTGGACGGCCTCGACGCTCGTCTACGGTCCGGCCGGCGGTGCGGCGGCTGGACTCCGTCGGGTTGCAGCGGCGTCTCTGCGCCCTCGCGCCGCTTCGGCGACGAGCGTCTCGAGCCGCGTGACCTCGGCTTCGGCGGCCGTGAGGTTGTTCATGTGCGCGGTCAAGTCGTCGGCGGGCAGCTCGCCGCCGGCCTTTGCGCGCGGAAGACGGCGTAGCCGAAGCGCTGCGCGAAGCGATCGACGGATTGCCGCGCGCGGTACAGCTCGAGCCGCAGGCGTCCTTCGTCGAGGGCGCGTTGCGCCGAGCGTCCGGCGCGATCCAGTTCCTGGCGCAGCTTGTCGAGCAACGCCATCCGACTCTCCCTCCCGATGGACCGGTCTAGCCGTCCACCGGTCCACCCGTCACCGGACTACGCGACCGACGCGTCGCCCGAAGGGGGATAGACGCTGACCTTGAAGCGCGCCTTGCTCTTGTGCTCGAACTTCACGACGCCGTCGATGAGGGCGTAGATCGTGTAGTCCGTGCCGAGGCCGACGTTGCTGCCCGGGTGCCACTTCGTGCCGCACTGGCGCAGGATGATGTTGCCCGGCACGACCTGCTCGCCGCCGTACTTCTTGATGCCGCGGTACTTCGGATTCGAATCGCGGCCGTTGCGCGAGGAGCCTACGCCTTTCTTATGTGCCATTGGAGTCTCGCTCAGCCGAGGGAAATGTCGTTGATGCGAACTTCGGTGAAGCCCTGCCGATGTCCGCGCTTGCGCGCGTAGTTCTTCCGGCGCTTCTGCTTGAAGACGATGATCTTGTCGCCGCGTCCGTGCGGACGATCTCGCCGGTGACCTTGGCGCCGCTCAGCGAGGGCACGCCGGTCTTGACGTTGCTTGCCGTCGTTGCCGAGGAGGACGTCGTTGAATTCGATCTTGCCGCCCTCTTCGCCGACGAGCGAGGGGATCTTGTAGGTGCGGCCCGGCTCGACACGAAACTGCTTGCCGCCGGTTTTGATGATTGCGTAAGGCATAGGGCTTGATACGTAATCGGTGAGCCTCTAAAGCTAGGTAATACCGATGGTTGTGTCAACTGGGACTGCGGGGGCGAGGTGCCTAGGGCGATCAGCTGCCGGAGGTCGGCCTCTAGGCGGCGTCGGCAGCGCGTCAGCGTCAGCGAGACGGCGACGCGGCTCGTCGGTCACGATGCGGCGACCGCGGTGCCGTCAGGCCGTGAAGCATCCGACCGATCTCGTCGGCGTCCGGCGAGAGTGCGAGAAGCGTCGCGGCGTCTCAGGAAGCCGACGCTGCGCGATGATCAGCTGCGTGTCGAGCTCGCCCAGCGACCCTCGCGCGTGCGACGGTGATACAGGAACTGCCCGGACCGCTTCGCGTGCCCCTCGGCGATGTTGGACGGAATCGACACCACCGCTCGCCGAATCTGGCGACAGGCCGAACCGTTCGCGCCAACGGAAATCGCGAGTCGCAGAGCATAATAGGTCAACGGCGAGGTCCACGCTCTTCTGCCAAACAATCAGTCGCGATGCGATATCCGCGACTCACGGCCTCGCGTGGTGTCCGTTGGCTGACACCTAACGCCTGGACCCGAGCCCTCATCACACTCGATTTTCCGCGACGCCGATCGCCATTACATCGCGCGCCAGCCGAGCCGTTCACGCCACTGCGTACTGCTGCGTCACGTCCCTCCCCGCCGACTTCACGACCAGCTTGAACTCATCCGGCCTCAAGCAGCGGATCGTCGCGCAGCTCGAGCGCGAAGCCCACCGCCTTCTCCAGCTTCTTCACGAGATCCTTCTCGTTCTCGAGCACGTACATCGCGACGTCGGGGTGCAGTCGCACGACCAGGTGTCCTTCCGGCCTTCGACGGCCGATGCGGCGCACCGAGCGCTCGACCGCCGCACGATCGTCTCGGCGGTGAACACGCGACCCGTGCCGTGACAGGTCGGGCACGCCTCGGTCATGTTCTGGAAATGGCTCTGGCGCACGCGCTGGCGCGTCATCTCGATCAGCCCGAGCTCGCTCACGGCGAACGCCTTGGTGCGCGCGCGGTCGCGGCCGAGGTGCGTGCGCAGCTCCTGCAGCACCTTCTCGCGGTTCGCCTTCGTCTCCATGTCGATGAAGTCGCAGACGATGATGCCGCCGAGGTCGCGCAGCCGCAGCTGACGCGCGACTTCGCGCGCGGCCTCGATGTTCGTCCTGAGGATCGTCTTCTCGGGATCCTTCTTGCCGGTGTAGCGGCCGGAGTTCACGTCGACCGAGACGAGCGCCTCGGTCGGCTCGATGATCAGGTAGCCGCCCGACGGCAGATCGCAGCGCCGCTTGAAGAGGTCGCGGATCTCCTGCTCGATGTTCGCCTTGTCGAACAGCGGCATCTGCTCCTCGTACAGCTTGACGCGGTCGATCAGCTCCGGCGCGATCCCCTTCAGGTACTCGATGATCTCGTTGTAGACCTGCTTCGAGTCCACGGTCAGCCTGCTCGACCTTCGTGCTGAACACGTCGCGGATGAGCCCGCGCGTCAGGCTCGTCTCGCGGTGCACGAGCGTCGGGGCGCGCACGAAGTGCGTCTTGCGCTTGATCTTCTTCCAGTCGCCGATGAGCGTCGTCAGCTCGCGCTCGAACGTCTCCTTGCGTGACGTCCTCGCCGACGGTCCGCACGATCACGCCGCCGGAGTCCTTCGGCAGCACTTCCTCGACCTGCGCGCGGAGGCGCTTGCGCGTCTGCGCGATCGCCGATCTTGCGGCTCACGCCGACGCGCTCGGCGCGAACGGCATGTAGACGAGGAATCGCCCGGCGAGCGAGATCTGCGCGGTGACGCGCGGGCCCTTCGTGGAGATCGGTTCCTTGGAGACCTGAACGATGAGGTCCTGGCCGCGCTTGAGGACGTCCTGAATGGCGGGGCCGCCGCGCGCCGTCGCCGGCCGCGCGGGGTCTCGGCCTCGCCGTCCGCTTCGTCGTCCTCGTCCTCGTCGTCCTCACCCTCGTCGTCGGGATAGACGAGATCCGACGCGTGGAGGAACGCGCTCTTCTCCGTGCCGATGTCGACGAACGCGGCCTGAATGCCCGGCAGCACTGCTTCGACTCGTCCGAGGTAGATGTCGCCGACCATGCGGCGCGCTTCGGGACGATCGACCAGAAGTTCAACGAGCTGGTCGTCCTCGAGGATGGCGACCCGCGTTTCGCGCGGGTTCGCGTTGATCAAAATTTCTCTTTTCATCGTGCCCATCGCGTCCTGGCTCCGGCGACTCGGCGGAATCGGCGCGATGGCGTTTCAAATTGTGGGGTGAGTGTCGCGCCGCCGACATGCGTGCGCGACGTCTCGTGGATGGGAAGTCCGAGCTTTCCGGGTGATCGTCCACATCGGCTCCGGCTGAAGCGCGTCCGGCTGCCCGGCCGGGTCGTTCAGCGTGGTACGGAGGGATGTGCGATCGGCCCAACGGGTCAGGCCGCGCACCGGAAGCAGGACGAACGCCAGCAAACGGGCCAAGAACGCGTTGGCCGCCGGCTGGCGTGGAATGCGCTCCGTCCGTGTCGAGTCGCGGAACGAGACGAGCGCAGGAGAAAAAGCGACAGATATCACCGTACTAGAATCTAAGCGGTGAACTGTCGTTTTCGCAACAAGTTAGAGAGCCGAGAACGCTGGCCGGCCTGTCGGTCCAGGCGTTTCCGCGCCTCTAGAACGCGGCCGCTGCATCGCCCAGCGCGTCGCGCAGGAGCTGCCGGGCGATGACGATTCGCTGAATCTCGGACGTGCCCTCGCCGATCTCGCAGATCTTCGCGTCGCGCATGAACCGCTCGACCGGATAGTCCTTGGTGTAGCCGTAGCCGCCGTGCAGCTGCACCGCGGTGATCGTGGCGCGCATCGCAAGCTCGGAGCAGAAGAGCTTGGCCATCGCCGCTTCCTTGCCGAACGGCTGGCCGTGCTGTGCGAGCCACGCGGCGTGATACATCAGGTGCTTCCCGGCCTCGATCTCCGTCGCCATGTCCGAGAGCTGGAACTGGACTCCCTGGAAGTTCGCGATCGGCTGGCCGAACTGTTTCCGAACGGAGGTATATGAAAGCGCCTGCTCGAACGCGCCCTCGGCGATGCCGAGCGAGAGCGCGGCGATGCCGATGCGGCCGTTGTCGAGCGTCTTCATGAAGTTGACGAAGCCCTGGCCCTCCTCGCCGAGCAGATTCTCGACCGGGACCTCGACGTCCTCCATGATCAACTCGGCGGTGTCCGACGCGCGCCAGCCGAGCTTGTCCTCCTTCTTGCCGGCGCGGAAGCCCTTCATCGCGACGAGCGACGGCTCGTGGCCGACTCCGACCGCCGCGGTCCCCTCGAGGTCGTTCGTCTCCTTCGTCAGGATGAAGGAGCTGATGCCGTGCGTTCCCTTCGACGGATCGGTCACCGCGGTGACGACGAAGATCTCGCCGACGCCGCCGTGCGTGATGAAGCGCTTCGCGCCGTTGAGCACGTAGCAGTTACCTCTGCGGACGGCGGTCGTGCGCGTGCCGCCGGCGTCGCTCCCCGCCTCGGGCTCGGTGAGTCCGAAGCCGCCCATGACGTGGCCCGCCGCCAGAAACGGCACGTAGCGGCGCTTCTGCTCCGGAGTGCCGAACTTCACGATCGGCGACGTGCCGAGCGTCGTGTGCGCGGAGATCGTGATCGCGTGCGACGCGTCGACCTTCGCCAGCTCGTGGATCACGATCATGAAGCTGAGGATGTCGAGCCCAGCGCCGCCGAGCTCTTCGGGCCACGGTACGCCGAGGAGGCCGAGCTCGCCCATCTTGCGGACGTTTTCCCAGGGGAACTTGGCCGTCGCGTCGTACTTGGCAGCGATCGGCGCGACTTCGTCGCGGGCGAACTGGCGCACCATCTCGCGGGTCGCGAGGTGCTGCTCGGAGAAGTAGAGCGAATCATCCATTGGGGCGGCCTTCGCTAAGCGGCTTCGGTATCGTCCGACGAACGAACGACGTCGAGGAACCGTTCCCCGTATTTCTCGAGCTTGACCGGACCCACGCCGCGAATCTTGCCCATCGCGCCGGTGTCCACCGGACGCCGGACGGCGATTTCGGCCAGGGTCCTATCAGGGAAAACTACATAGGCAGGCACCTGTTCCTCGCGCGAGATCGTGCGGCGCAGGTCACGGAGGCGGGCCAGCAGGGCTTCGTCGGCGCCGGAGAGCGCCGGCACCTCGTCGGCGACGGCCGCGTCGCGGGACCGGTCGGCGGGGCGCCGCTTCGTTCCGCGGTCGGCGCGTGCCCCGCCCCGCAGGCTTGGCGCGGCCCCGGCTTCGACGATGACCTTCGTGCCCATGCAGTTGTCGCAGCCGGAACACTTGGCGCGGGCGGCTGGATCGCCGAAGTAGCGCATCACAAGTCCGCGGCGACACCCCTTGGTGTACGCGTACTGCTGCATCATGTCGAGCTTCTGCAGGTCGGCTTTCCGCCGCCGGTCGATCGTCACCCAGTCGATGCGAAAGGCGGTGAGCGGCTTCTTCGGGGCCACGAGAGACGAGCCGGAGCCGACTCGCTTCCACATCAGAAATTGTCGCGACTGGAGCGCGTCGAGGGTCGGCATCGCGCCGGACCTGCCGCCGAAGCCAGGCGGGAGACCGTCGAGGTCGATAGGCGCTCCGTCGTTGAGCGCCGCGCCCGCCACACGCCACATGGCGCGCAAAAGACCGAGCTCCATCGACGACGCGTCGGGATCGAGCTCGCGCTTGATCCGCTCCGGCGTCGCGAGAAGCCGGACGAGGACGCGCGCACCTGACTCCGCGTCGACGCGATAAGCGCCGCCCTGTGTCAGAATCCGGAGCGCCGACTCGACGTCTCGATCGCTCGCCTTCGTCTTGAGGCGCGCCGCGAGGTCGGCCGGCGCCGCCTCGACACTGCCCGCCTCGTCGGCGTTGCGGCGGAGAAGCTCGTAGACCTCTTCGACGAGTTCGCGCTCGGGGTACGCGCCCTTGATGAAAAACTCGTGCGTGAAGCGGTCGGGGAACGCGTGCAGCAAATAGCAGGTCGCGGGCATCCCGTCCCGCCCGGCGCGCCCCGCCTCCTGGTAGTACGCCTCGAGCGTGCCGGGCATGGCGTAGTGCACGACGAGCCGCACGTTCGGCTTGTCGATCCCCATGCCGAACGCGTTCGTCGCGACGATCGCGCGCACCTTCTCGGTCATGAAGGCGTCCTGCACCGCGTGCCGGCGGTCGTCGTCGAGGCCCGCGTGGTACGCGGCGGCGGCGATGCGCGCGCGCTCGAGCAAGAGGGCGATCCGCTCCACCGCCTTTCGCGTCGCTGCGTACACGACGGCGAGTCCGTCGGTCGATCGAGCAGCTGAACGAGCGCGTCGTCCTTGTCGCGGTCGGTCTTCGTGGGGACCACGTGGTACGAGAGATTCTTCCGGTCGAACCCCGTGATGATCGTCGTCGGCTTTTCGAGGCGCAGATGCGTGACGATGTCCGCGCGCACGTGCGGCGTGGCCGTCGCCGTCAGCGCCACGGTTGGCGGCCAGCCGAGCCGCTCGCGAACGCCGGCGATCCTCAGATAGCTCGGCCGGAAATCGTGCCCCCATTCGCTGACGCAGTGCGCCTCGTCCACGGCGAGCAACGACACGCCCGCCTCGCGCAGCCGTTCTGCGGTTGAGCCGAAATCGAATCGCTCCGGCGCGACGTAGAGGAGCTTCACGTCGCCGCGCATCGCGCGCGAGAGGCGATCGGAGATCTGTGATCCGGTCAGCGTGCTGTTGACGAACGTCGCCGGCAGCCCGCGCGCCGCGAGCGCGTCGACCTGGTCCTTCATCAACGAGATGAGCGGCGAGAGGACGACGGTGAGTTTCGGGAGGATGAGCGCCGGGACCTGATAGCACAGCGACTTGCCGCCGCCTGTCGGCAGGACGACGAGCGTGTCGCGGCCGGCCAGCACGGACTCGACCGCGGCCTCCTGCCCCGGGCGAAACGCCGGATAGCCAAACCGCTCGCGCAGCGCGGCGCGCGCCTGCTCGAGCGTCGGAGGAGTTTCTGTCGCCGTCACGATCTCAGCGTGCCACGATAGGCGCGAAACACCGTCATCGAAACGCCGCGGGCGGAATCGCTAGACCGCGCGCGCGAAATGCCCGCGCGTGAACGACGTACCCAGCAGGCGGCGGATCTGCGCCGTGTCCGGCTCCGTCCCCGCGCTCAGCGCGTCGATCATCGCGCGATAGCGCGCGACGATCTCGCCGACGTCTTCACCGGGGACGTTGAACACGAGCTGATACCCGCGAATGCCCGCCTGCCAGAGATCGGGCAGAAATTCCGAGCCATCGACGGGGCGCGAGTGCAACAGGCGATTTCGACACGCGGAGTCGGTGGCGACCGGGAACGTGTAGCCCGTCGGGTCGGTCAGCTCGACGTTCGCGTGCTTCACGACACAGAGGTCGCGACAGGTCGTCGGCTCGCGGTCGAACGCCGCCGAGAGCACACAGTGCTCGATCGTCATGCCCTCCGGGCGGCCGTACAAGAAAACGTCGAACCCCCGCCCCTTCCACGGCGCGACGAGCTGCGCGAGCTCCTCGACGGTGAGCTCGACGGACGCCACGATTCGGCGCGCGCCGAGTCGAAACACTTCGACGGCCGAATGCGCATTGAAAACGTTCGTCGCGTAATCGGCGACGACGTCGCGTCCCTCGCGTCCCCATTCCGACACGAGACCGAGGTGTCCGCTGAGCAGCGGCAGCCCCGAGTCGAGCCACTTCTCGGTCGACCTCCGGTCCTCGGGCCGAATGATCGTCGGCGTGCGAAGGCGGAGCGCGATCCCCGCGGCAGCGAGTCGTTCGCCTAGCGCGCGTACCCGCGCGAGCGGCGGTGCGGGATGTCGAAGAAACGGATCGAAGCAAACCTCCGTCGCGCCCGCCGCCGCGGCGCGATCGGCGTCCTCGAGCTGGTAGACCTGCGCGGTCAACCGTGCGGCGTCGGGCAAGGATTCGTTTTCGCGGCGCGATTGAGACACGCTGATCGTGGCGACCGCGGTTTCGATGCGCGTCGTGCGCTCGGCGATGCCCGCGTCGTGCGTCCAGCCGCGCCGTTGCGCGAGCTCGTCGACCGCGTGTTGCCGCAGACGGTTCAACTCGCTCACGGGCAGGAAGAGCCCTGTTCCGAGTCCCTGCGTGTCGACCGCTCCGAGCGAGAACGGCGTCTCACCGAGTCGTCCCAGCTGATCGCGGAGCAGTTCGGCGTCGAGCGGACGCTTCGTCGCCGGAGCGAGCGTGGCCTCACTCCGCACGGTCACCGAGTCGCCGTTCGATACAAACACCGCTTTTAGCGGTGTCCCAGGCGCGCCGAAGAGGCGCACGTCGAGGCGCGAGCGCTTGGTGCGGACTTCGCGCGTCATCGACGAGAAGCTCGCGCGGGCCTGTCCAAGGAGCGCCGCCTCGGACGTGCGAATCACACGCCAGCCGGCCGGAACGCGGACGCGCGCCTCGATCGCCTGCTTCACCACGTTCCGCGCGGCGAGCGTCCGCACGGCGGCCACCGTGAATCCCATCGTCGGCCCGCCGAGCGAGTCGGGCGCTTCGAAGCCGAGCCCGTCGCCCTCGCGAATCGGCGATGATACCTCGACGAGCAGCTCGCCGCGCTCCTGGCCGACGACGACGCCAAGCTCGATGCCGCGATTGTCCGGTTGCGTGCGCGTCACGTAGTCGCGCCCAGCGCGTCCGCCGTACATGCCGCCGGTGAATCCTCGGCTGAAGATCTGCACCAGCGGCTGCACTTCCTCGGGCGAAGCGGGCGTGTCGTCGCCGCGTTCGACTCGGTCAAGAAAATCGCGGTAGGTCTTCGTGACCGTGGCGACGTACTCGGGCTTTTTCTTCCGCCCTTCGACCTTGAGGCAGACGATCCCCGCGTCCGCGATGGCGGGCAGATGTTCGTGCGCCGCGAGATCCTTGGCGGAAATGAGGTAGCCGCGGTCCAGCTCCGATCCGTTGGCCGCGTCGGTGAGCACGTAGTCCTTTCTGCACGATTGGGCGCACGATCCGCGGTTCGCGCTCCGCTCCGAGATCATCCCTGACATGAAGCACTGGCCGGAGTACGCGATGCAGAGCGCTCCGTGCACGAACGACTCGAGCCCGAGGCCCGGAACGGCGGCGCGGATGGCGCGAATGTCGTCGAGCGTATTCTCGCGGGCGAGCACGACGCGATCGACGCCAAGCTCCAGCATCACCCGCGCGCCGGACTCGTCGTGGACGGTCGTCTGCGTGGACCCGTGAATCTCGAGCTCGGGATAGATCGCCTGAATCAGCCGAATGAGCCCGATGTCCTGCACGATGACGGCATCGATGCCGCGATCGACCGCCTCGCCGAGAAACGCGAGCGCGTCGACCAACTCGGCCGGTTTGATCAGCACGTTGAGGGTGAGGTAGATGCGCCGCTGGCGCTCGTGGGCGATGCGGCACGCCTCGGCCAGCTCGTCGAGCGACAGCTGCGCCCCTTCGTCGCGCGCATTGAACCGCGCCGCGCCGAGGTAGACGGCATCGGCTCCGTTGGCGACGGCGGCGCGAACGGCGTCGAGCGAACCAGCGGGCGCGAGCAGCTCAGGAACGTGGCGTGACGACATCGTGGAAGAATAAGGCGATGGCGCCGGGGACGGGGACTTGGGATGAGAACGGGTGCCGGGACTTGGGACGAGGACGAAGTCGGAGTGCGGGGACCTGGAACGAGAACGGGGTGCCGCGTCTGGAGAAAAGCGAGAGCGCTACAGCGTTCGCCGCCGCACCCCGCCACCGCACGCGTCCCAGTTCTCCGCACCCCGCCACGCACCCCGCACTCTCGACGACCTCTACCCTTCCGGCGGCCTCTTGAAGAACCTGAGAGCCGCCGCTGCGGCGAAGAACCCGATCCCGATCCACGTCAGCCGCCGGTCGTCGTTGCGCGCGCCGTAGCCCCACACGATTAGCCCCGCCGCGGCGAGGACGAGCTGAATCTCCGTCCGACGCTTGATCTCGATCACGCCCCGAACGTTAGTCGATCGCTCGTCCGTGACCCATGCCACACCGATTTGGCCTTCGGCTTGCTAGTCACCCATCTAACTTTGTCGCGGACCAGGGCTACTCATGAAGACGACTGTCGCGTTCGCCGTATCGTTGGGAATCTCCGCCGTCGGCTTGAGCACGAGCGTCGCCGCGGCGCAGGGCAATCCTGGCGCCTTCGCCGCGCAGCGAGCGCGCGAGCAGGAACCCTGTGCCATCAGCGAGGCAGTTCTCGACAGCGCTCGCGCGGACGTCGCGGAAATCCTGTTCAGCGGCAGCCGGCTCATTGTCGAGCTCCGGCACGAACAGGGCATTCCCGACTCCCCCGCAAAGGTCACGGTGTCCCCCGTCCAAGACGGCTCGGTGTGCAGGCGCCTCGCGTCGCAACTCGATCACACGCTTTCTCTGAACACCAAGCTCGCCGTGTTGCGCGTGGGATCGATCTTCTACGCGCGAGATCCCGATCAGACTCGAGCAACAGGGGTTTTCGCCGACAGCACGCTTCACGTCGTGATGCGAATGGGAGCGGCACTGGACAAATAGTGCCGTGGCGCGGGCGTCGGCTCCGGCTACCTGGCCACGAGCCCGGCGTCTCGCGCTTCGCCATCGGGCACATCGAGAACGAGGCGAAGCAGAGCGGTCGAAAACACCTTGCCCTGTGCGTCGGTCTTGAGCGACAGCGTTCCGCCACCGTCGAGCGCGCCGTGCAGGAGGAAGTTCAGCGCGTTCAGATTGGGAAGCTCGAAGCGCTCGACGCCGCCGGTGATCAGTCCGTCGAAGTGCTGCGCGACGCGCTCGCGCGTGAGATATCGCTCGAGGAGCGCGTACCACCGGGGTTCGAGCGCGATGACGCCGACGTTGGCCGTGTCGCCCTTGTCGCCCGACCGGGCGTGCGCGATGTCGAGAAGCCGTACCTTCACGAGAGCACCTCGACCTTCGTGCGGACGACCTGCTTGTCGATGAGCGCCGGCCAGTAGGCGACGATCTCCTCGACCTTCGGGCGGCCGCCCGCGAATCCGGTCACGCTCGGCGGCCCGTTGAGCACGAGCGGAACGATCTCGCGCGTGAACCGCTCGACCGCTGCCTTGTCTTCTCCGCGCACGCCGATGCGGAACTGGACCTCCGGCGGGTCGTGCGCGTCGCCGGCGAGACGGCCGTGCGTGGCCGACGCGCCGACGAATTCCGTGAGGATCGAATCGAATCGGAGCCCGAGACGATCCAGTCGCTCCCGCAGCACGCGGTCGGCGAGCTGCGCTTTCTCGAGCGCGTCGGGCCACGCATACACGAGCGTGCCGACGGCCTTGAACCCGGCACGATAGGCGATCGACACCTTGAGCTTGTCGGTCGGCGGACGGCCTTTGATGCCGTACACACGCACTCGATTCGGCCCCATTGGCTCGAGGCGAATCGAGGTGAAGTCGGCGACGACGTCGGGCGTGATGTACGAATGCGGGTCGCCCATTTCGTAGACGAGCTGCTCCGTCACCGACTGCACCGAGATTCGGCCGCCGGTGTTCGGATGCTTCGTGATCACGAACGTCCCGTCGGCCGAGGCCTCGACGATCGGATAGCCGACGTTCGCGAGGTCGGGGATGTTCCGCCAGTCGTACAGGCAATTGCCGCCGGAGCACTGCGCGCCGCACTCGATGATGTGTCCGGCGATGATCCCCGCGGCGAGGCGGTCCCAGTCGTCGGCGCGCCAGCCGAACTCGTAACGCAGCGGCGCCATCGTGAGCGCCGTGTCGGTCGATCGCCCCGTGATGACGATGTTCGCGCCTTGCGACAGCGCTTCGACGATTGGCACGGACCCGATGTAGGCGTTCGCCGAGAGCACACGGTCGCGCACGGTCGAAAGCGGCTCGCCGGTGTCCATGTTGGCGAGCGCGTGGCCCTGCGACAGCAGCTCGTCGATGCGCGGCAGGAGGTCGTCGCCGGTCACGACGCCGATGCGCACCTTGTCCGATACGCCGTGCTTGACGGCGACTTGCCGCACGGCGGCGGCGCACGCCGGCGGATTGACGCCGCCCGCGTTGGCGATCACGCGCACGCCGCGCTCGGCCACCCCCGACAACACGCTTTCCATCGCACCGACGAAGTCGCGCGCGTACCCCATGTTCGGGTCGCGCTCCTTCTGCTTTTGCAGAATGGACATCGTGACTTCGGCGAGGTAGTCGAGCATCAGATAGTCGATCGGGCCACCCTCGACCTGCCGGCGCGGCGCCTCGAGCCAGTCGCCCCAGAAGCCCTGCCCGGCCGCGACGCGCACCACTTTGCTCGTCGGGCCACCCGCGTGAACATCTGCGTCGGAGCTGTCATGCGTCGTCGAGGTGAGCGGGAAGCACGAATGCGCCGAGGTGCGGACCCGAGTTCTGCAGCGATGCGCGCAGCGCCATCGCGAGCACGTCGCGCGTCTCCTCCGGATACACGATGGCGTCGATGAAACCGCGCGCGCCGGCGTAGCGTGCATCGAGTTGGTGCTCGTAGTCGGCGCGCATCTCGGCGATCGATTCGGCCGTGTCCGGCGAGACGTTGGCCTTCTTGGCCTTCGCTTTGCTCGATCGCGGGGCCGTGCACCGCCTGCACCGCGGCTTCGCCTTCCATCACCGCCATACGACCCGTCGGCCAGGTGAAGATGAAATCGGGATCGAATCCCTGGCCCGCCATCGCGTAGTAGCCGGCGCCCGACGCGTGATTCACCGTGAGCACGATCTTCGGCACACGCGCCGTCGCCATCGCTTCGACGAAGCGCGCGCCGGCCCGGATGATTCCCTCGTGCTCGGCTTCCGGTCCGACCATGAAGCCGGACACGTCCTGCACGAAGAGAAGCGGAATGCGCTCGCGGTCGCAGCGGTCGATGAAGTACGCGACCTTCTCCGCGCTCTCGGCGTAGATGATGCCGCCGAACCGCGGCTTCTCGCCCTGGCGGCCCTTGACGAGCCCACGTTGGTTCGCGATCACGCCGACGGCAATGCCTTCGATGCGCGCGTCGCCGCAGATCATCTCGCGCGCCAGGTCGCCCTGGAACTCGTCGAGCTCGCCGCCGTCGACGAGCGCGCGGATCAAGGCGTGCATGTCGTACGACATCCGGTGGTCGGCCGGCAGCAGATCGTACAGCGCCTCGCCGGTCGCCGCGTCGCTGCGAGGCGCCGTTGTCCGACGTGCCTCGTGCGTCGGGCAAACGCGCCACCAGATCGCGAAGCCTGGCGATGCACGCCGCGTCGTCGTCCACCGCGTAGTGCGCGACGCCGCTCACCTCGGTGTGCGTGCCACGGCCCCGCCGAGCGTTTCGGCGTCGATCACTCTGGCCGGTGGCGCCCTTCACGAGGTTCGGGCCGCCGAGTCCCATGAACGACGTGCCCTTCACCATGACGATCAGGTCGGACAGCGCCGGCAGGTACGCGCCGCCGGCGATGCACGGCCCCATCACGGCGGCGATCTGCGGGATCCGCAGATACCGCCGCATGATGGAGTTGTAGTAAAAGAGCCGGCCGCGCCGTACTGGCCCGGAAAGACGCCGCCCTGGTACGGCAGGTTCACGCCCGCCGAGTCGACGAGGTAGATGATCGGAATGCGGCAGCGCATCGCGATCTCCTGCGCGCGCAGCATCTTCTTGATCGTCTCGGGCCACCACGATCCGGCCTTGACGGTGGCGTCGTTCGCGACGACGACGACCTGGCGTCCGCGAGACGCTCGCGACTCCGGTGACGACGCCGGCGGCGGGCGCCTGGCCGTCGTACTCGTCGTACGCGACGAGCAGGCCGATCTCGAGGAAGCGGGAGTCGGGATCGCGAAGACGCTCGATGCGCTCGCGGGCGGTGAGCTTTCCCTGCGCGTGCTGGCGAGCAACCTTCTCCGCTCCGCCGCCCTCTCTGAGCCGTGCCTCGAGCTCTCGGACTTCCGCGCTGAGCTGGCGAAGTCGCGAGGTCGTCACGCTTCCTGCCCGAGCCGTTCCTCGCGCTCGGCGAACCACTCCTTGATGTAGTCGATGAGATCGGTCGTCTTCGTGCCTGGGCCGAACAGCTGACCGATTCCCTTCTCCTTGAGCGACTCCATGTCCTCGCGCGGGATGATGCCGCCGCCGGTGACGAGGATGTCGTCGCGGCCCTGCTCGTGGAGCAGCTCGCGGACGCGCGGGAAACAGCGTCATGTGGGCGCCGCTAAGGATCGACAGACCCACGACATCGACGTCTTCCTGCACGGCGGCCGTGGCGATCATCTCCGGCGTCTGGTGCAGCCCGGTGTAGATGACTTCCATGCCGGCGTCGCGCAGCGCGGCGGCGACGACCTTCGCGCCGCGATCGTGGCCGTCGAGGCCGGGCTTCGCTACCAAAACTCGTATGGGACGCATGGCGTCCTCAAGCTAGCGATGGCGACGCGCGCGCGGCAACGGACGAAACTTCGCCTTTCCGCCGTCCGAGACGTCGTCCTTTCTCGCGACGAGCATCATTTCGCTCGAGCGTCGCGTGAGTGGGCGATCGCGGAAACTGTCGAACGCGCGCTCGACGATGAGCCCAACATCCGCGCACAGCTCGGCAAGCCGCGTCGGCGTGTAGAGGCGAATGCGATGCGAGCGCTCGCCGCGTCGCCCGTTCCCCGCCCACACCGAGCTCACGTTCAGGATCCCCGAGAGCGCGTCGTACGATCGCTCTTGCGCGATGAGCGTGCCGTCCTTCGTCTGCCACCAGTCGCGGGTGAGAAAGCGCGCCATGACGCCGTCCCGGCTCGCGCCGTGCCACACGAGGATGCCGCCGGGGGCGAGCACTCTCGCGAATTCCGCGAGTACGCGCCGGTCATCCGACGGCTCGGCGAAGAAGCCGAACGACGTGAACAGGTTCAGAACCGCGTCGAACCGTCCGGTCCACGCCGCCGGGAGCGACCGCATGTCGCCGCGGCGATACCGGAGCCGCGACGAAGTCCCGCGTTCGCGCGCCCGCTCGAGGAGCTCAGCTGAGTAGTCGTAGCCGTCAACGTCGAACCCTGCCTCGGCGAGCAGGTGAGCGTGTCGCCCCTGCCCGCACGGGACGTCGAGAATTCGCGCCCCCGACGGCAGGCCGAGTACGTCGACGAGCCTCGCGACTTCCGCGCGGTCGCGTCCCGGCGAGAAGAGCGGCTCGTACTCGAGAAGGTATTGCGCGTCGAAGTAGTCCGTCCACCAGTTCGCGCTCGACATGCGGCGCAACCTAGCGCCTTAGAGCGAGTTCTCGACGACGAGGGGAGCGATCGGGGCGAGGCCCGGCGAGGTTCGGTCGGCGCCGCTCACGGCGCGCGCCACGGCGGCGAACAACTCGTCGCTGCCCAGCGGTTTTCGCAGGTAGTCGGCGGCGCCGGCGGCCAGATAGCGAGCCTGAGCCTCGGGCGCGTCGTCCGCCGTGTACACGAGAACTGGAAAGCGCTTTCCTCGAGCCGAGAGCGACTGCTGGACCTCGAGCCCGGTCATGTCCGGCATGTGTGCGTCGAGGAGCAAACAGTCGGGCGGCGGCGATCCCGCGTCGAGAAAGTCGATGAGCTCGGGGCCTGATGCGAATGCCGTCGCGTCGAGGCCGAGCGCGAGGCAGAGACGCCGCAGACTGGTGCGGACCGACTCTTCGTCGTCGACGATCGCGACGGAAATTCGCGCCTTCATCGTGCGCGTCATGCCGGAATCGCGATGCCTCCCACGCTCGACGCGTCCTGCCCCGCGCCAGGCTCGCGCTCGCGATCCGTGGACCACGCCGCGGCCGGAAACAGGCAATGCACTGTCGCGCCGCCGTCGAGGTTGTTCTCGGCCCACATCCGGCCGCCGTGCGCCGCGACGATCGTGCGTGAGATGGACAAGCCGAGTCCGAGCCCTTCCTTCTTCGTGGTCACGAACGGTTCGAAGAGGTGATCCGTCAGGGACGCGGGGATGCCGGTCCCGGAGTCGCGCACGGAGAATCGTACATGCCTGGCGCCCTCTCCCGCCACCGTGAGCGAGAGTCGTCGACGGGGCGCACCGACAGCCTGCATGGCTTCGCACGCGTTGAGAATGAGATTCAACAGCACTTGCTGAAGTTGGACGCGATCCGCGAGCACCGGCGGCAGATCGAGTCCGATCGCGGCCGTGGCCGACACAGCGCGCGTGATCAACTCCGCGTGCGCCAGCTCGAGGACCTCGTTCACCAGCTCCGCGGCGTCGAGCGGCAGAACACGCGCCTCGCCGGGCCGCAAGAGCGCCCGCAACCGGCGGATCACCTGCGCGGCGCGTTGATCCTGCGCCAGGATGTCGCCGAGCACCGCGTCGATCTCGGGCAAGTCGACGGGCCGGCGCCGGAGCAGATGGCGCGCGGCTTCCGCATTGCTGCAAATCGACGTCAACGGTTGGTTGAGCTCGTGCGCGAGCGCGCCCGAGAGCTGGCCGAGAGCAGTGACGCGCGCGAGGTGCGACAGCTCGCGGCGCTGCTCCTCTATTTGGAGCCGTGCCTCGTGTCGCGCCGTCACGTCGGCCCGCGTGACGACCGCGCCGCCGTCGCCGCGCTCGAGCGCCTCGATGCTCAAGGCGAAGCGGCGACGGCCGTTCAAGTGATCGTCGTACTCCATCTCGACGCGCGTGACTTCGCGGTTCAACACGCGCGATACGCCGGCGAGCGCGCGCGGCGCGACCGAATCGCCGCGCTCCGCGCTCACGCGGCAGGCGTCGAGATAGCTGCCGCCGACGCCGACGCGCTGGAACGCAGCCGTCGCCGCCGTATCGGCCCACCGGCGCCACGAGTCGTTCACTTCGACGACCGCGCCCTCCGAGTCGAGGATCGCGACGTGATCGTGGAGCGACGCGAGGAGCGCGCGATGTAGATGGGCCACGCCGCGGCGCGCGCCGCTCACCGCCGCGATGCAAAGCACGGGCACGGCCGTCAGCAACACGAACAGCTGCAGCACGAGGATGTTCTCGTCCGGCGTCGACGCGCTGAAGAGACCGCCCTCGCGATCGACGGTCCAGACCGCGCCGAGCGTGACCGCTGTCAGTCCGAGGCTGACCGCCCCCGTGCCGAAGCGAAGCGCCGCCCAGATAAGCACCGGGAGCGGCGCGTACAAGCGCAGCGCTAGTTGCCAGCGCACGCCAGCGGGCACGAGGAAGGCGATGGCTCCGCTCAACACCAATCCCACGGCGATCGCCGCGCCCTCCACCACCCGGGCCCGACTCGGCCGCGGGAAGCGTCGTTGCGCCGCATACACTCCGGCGACGATGCACGCCGGAAGAATCGTGAGTCCGGTGAGCGCATTCGAGAGGAACCACTCCGTCCACGTCCGCCAGTACGCCGCCGGCGCGCCCTGCAGCACGACGTTCATTGCGCCGATCGTCGCACCGACGCTAGGCGCAACGATCACGGCCGCGAGCGCGAATCGCGCGAGGTCCGGCACATCGTCGAGGCGCAGCGACCGTTTGAACGCCCAGCGCAACATCGTGGCCGCCACCGCCGCGCGCGTGATGTTGGCGACGTCCGACACGAGCACCCAAGAGAGGCCCCAGTGCGGCCAGCTCGCGGCGAAATGCGTGACGGCGTGGGCGAGCCCGTACCAGCCCCAATCGCGGCGCGGCGACAGCAGCAGCGCTGCGGTCAACACGGCATATGGCGGGAAGACCACGGCGCTCCCGATGTCCGGGTAGCGAAGTGTCGACCCGACGAAATTGCCGAGTAGCAGGAGTGGCGCGAACAACAACATTCCGCGCCAGAGACCGAGCGGTGTGCCGCCGGGCGGAGGCACGCTCACTGGCTTCTCGATCATCGAAGTCGGCGCCGGACCACGCGTGGAAACAGTCAGCGTAATGGCACGGTCTCTGGCGTGACGATACGACTTTAGTCCTATTTCATCACGCCGACGGGTCGTGCGAGCCCGGCGTAACCGGTTAAAAGAACATCGACGGAGGAACCATGTCCCGCGATCATCACGTAACACGACGCGATGCCATCAAGATCGGTCTCGGCGCCGGCGCGTTGTTGTCCGCGCGCGGGCTCTCCGCGCTCGCGTTGACGTCCTCCGGCCTGACGGCGTCCGATCTCATCGAGCGCGCGATCCCCTCGAGTGGCGAAAAGCTGCCCGTCGTCGGGATGGGCACGGCGGTGAAGTACGAGCACCCGACGGCTGAGCAGGTGCCGGAGCTCAAGGCCGTTCTCAAGCGCTTTCCGGAGCTCGGCGGAAAAGTGCTCGATACGGCGCATTCGTACGGGGACGCCGAGATCGTCGTGGGCAACGCACTCGCCGAGCTCGGGAATCGCGACAAGTATTTTCTCGCGACGAAGGTCGGACGCCCCGCGAACGACAGAGCGAGCGCGGCCGCGCAAATCGACGACTCATTCAAGCGGCTGCGCACAGACCGCGTCGATCTCATGCAGATCTGGAACATGGCGAACCCGGATGAGATCGCCCCACTGCTCAAGGAGCTCAAGGCGTCGAAGCGGATTCGCTATACCGGCTTCACGACGAGCTTCAAACAGCAGTATGCGCCGCTCGAGGAGGCCATGAGGAAGCACAAACTCGACTTCCTCCAGGTCGATCTCGCGGTCGACAACCGCAGCGCCCAGGAGCGCCTCATCCCTGCCGCGGCAGACCTCGGCATGGCAGTGCTCATCAATCTGCCATTCGGCCGCACGCGCGTTCTTCCGCGCGTGCTGGGCAAGCCGGTGCCTCAGTGGGCCGCGGATTTCGACGCGAAGACGTGGCCGCAGATTCTGCTCAAGTACATCGTGTCGAATCCCGCCGTCACGTGCGTCATTCCGGGCACCGACGTGGTGGCGTACGCCGAGGACAACAACGCCGCGGCGCGCGGCCGCTTGCCGGATGCGGCGATGCGAAAGCGCATCGAGCAGTATTTCGATCAGATCGCCTAAGCTGCCCGCGGAAGGCAGGTCACCGCACGCCGCCGCCGCACTCGTTCCTTAGAAGAAGACCGGCTCCCGGTACGCGCCGAAGACTTCCTCGAGCGTCGCGCGAATCTCATACAGCGTGCAGTACCGCCGCGCGCACTCGAGAATGTGCGGGAAAACGTTCTCCGTTCCCTTCGCGGCGTCTCGGAGCCGGTCGAGCGCCTGCTTGCACGCCGCGTTGTCGCGCTCGGCGCGCATCTTGGCCATCGACGTCCGCTGCGACGCTTCGGCGTCGGCTCCGACCTTGAGGATCGGAATGCTCAGCTCGGGCTCGTCGGTGACGAACTCGTTCACGCCGACGATCACGCGCCGGTGCTGCTCGATCTCCCACTGCTGGCGGGCGGCCGACTCGGCGATCTTGCGCTGGAACCAGCCGGTCTCGAGACCGCGCACGACGCCGCCGACTCGCTCGATCTCCTCGAACAGCGCCTCGGCCTCGCGCTCGAGCTGGTCGGTGAGCGCCTCGACGTAGTACGAACCGCCGAGCGGATCGACGACGTTGGGCGCGCCGGTTTCGTAGGCGAGGACCTGCTGCGTGCGGAGCGCGACCTGCACCGCTTCTTCGGTCGGCAGCGCGAGCGTCTCGTCCATCGAGTTCGTGTGCAGCGACTGCGTTCCGCCCAGCACCGCCGCCAGCGCCTGATATGCGACGCGCACGACGTTGTTCATCGGCTGCTGCGCCGTGAGCGTGACGCCGGCCGTCTGCGAGTGGAATCGCATGATCCACGATCGCGGGCTGCGCGCGCCGTAGCGCTCCTTCATGTGACGCGCCCAGATGCGGCGCGCCGCGCGGAGCTTGGCGATCTCCTCGAAGAAATCGTTGTGGATGTCCCAGAAGAACGACAGCCGCGGCGCGAACTCGTCGACGTCCAGGCCGCGCGCGATGCCGCGTTCGACGTACGTGAAGCCGTCGGCCAGCGTGAACGCCAGCTCCTGCGCCGCCGTCGATCCGGCTTCACGAATGTGGTATCCGGAAATCGAGATCGTATTCCAGAGCGGCGCGTGCTTGGCGCCCCACTCGAAGCAGTCGACGATGAGACGCAGCGCGGGCTCGATCGGAAAGCACCACGCGTGCTGCGCCATGTACTCCTTGAGAATGTCGTTCTGAATCGTGCCGCGCAGCTTCTCGGACGACACGCCCTGCTTCTCGGCGGCGGCGACGTAAAACGCCCAGACGATGATCGCCGGCCCGTTGATCGTCATCGACGTCGACACGTGGTCGAGCGGGATGCCGTCGAACAGCACCTCCATGTCCGCCAGCTCGAGATCGCGACGCCGCTCTTGCCGACTTCGCCGAGCGAACGCGGATGGTCGGAGTCGTAGCCCATCAGCGTCGGAAAATCGAACGCGGTGGACAGTCCGGTCTGCCCGTGCTCGAGCAGGAACTTGAACCGCGCGTTCGTGTCGCGCGCGCTGCCGAATCCCGCGAACTGGCGCATCGTCCACAGCTTGCCGCGATAGCCGGTGGGATGAATGCCGCGCGTGAACGGATAGGCGCCGGGAACCCCGAGGTGTTCGGCGGTCTGCGGATCGACGTCGAGCGCCGTGTAGACCGGTTCGACCTCGCGCGCGGAGTTCACGAAGGCGATGTCGCGCAACTCTCCCGCCTCGTAGCGCCGCCGCCACTCGGCGACCTCGGCGCGCAGGCGATCGAGCTCCGCTCCCCCGCCGTCCGCCGCGTGCTCGGTGAAATCTCGCGTCGACGTCATGACTCGTTCCGCGTTAGAAGGTCCACGCTGCGCGCCAGCAGCTCGTCGGCCACGGTGAACGGGTTCGTCGCGCCCGACTCCAGCGCGGCGAGCTGGTCGTCAAGCCACGCGTTCGTCCCGGCGTCCGTCCACAGGCGGGTTCGCACCCGCTCTCAACGACGTCCTCGACGCGCTCGCGCAACCGGGCGCGGCGGCGCGCGCCAAGGGCTCCGCTCTTTTCAAGATAGCCACAGTGCCGGTCGAGCGCCTCGAGCACCTCGGCGACGCCCTCCCCTTTCGATGCAACGGTTCGCATCACCGGGGGCGTCCAGACGTCGGGGTTGTCCTCGCGCGCCGCGGCGCGCGCGGCGCGCATCGGATTCATCGAGAGATCCACGCCGTGGTGCGCCGGCACGTTGCGCATCGTCGCCCCATGGCGAAGTCCGAGCATGAGCTCGAGCTCGTTGCGCAGCCGATCGGCGCCCGGACGATCGGCCTTGTTCACGACGAACACGTCGGCGATCTCCATCAGCCCGGCCTTCAGCGTCTGTATCGAATCGCCCGACTCCGGCACGAGAACGACGACGCTCGT
The DNA here is from genome assembly GCA_963789315.1 of uncultured Gemmatimonadaceae bacterium. Taxonomy (GTDB): domain Bacteria; phylum Gemmatimonadota; class Gemmatimonadetes; order Gemmatimonadales; family Gemmatimonadaceae; genus JAQBQB01. The sequence continues at coordinate 168,242 of CAWBKI010000019.1, forward strand.
GTCCGCCGTGCGCGCGATGTCGAGCTCACTCTGACCGACGCCGACCGTTTCGATGAGAATGCGGTCGAGTCCGAACGCGTCGAGCACGTCGGCGACTTCGCGCGTGGCGGCGGCGAGTCCGCCCAGCGATCCGCGCGTGGCCATCGACCGGATGAACACGCCGGGATCGAGCGCCACGGCTTCCATCCGAATGCGGTCGCCGAGCAGCGCGCCGCCGGTGAACGGCGACGTCGGATCGACGGCGACGATCCCGACCGAGAGGCCGGCGTCGCGATACGCCCGCGCGAGATGCATCGTGAGCGTGCTCTTGCCCGCGCCGGGCGGTCCGGTGATTCCGATGCGGCGCGCGTGGCCCATGCGCGGGTGGAGCGCGGCAAGGATGCGATCGAAGCCCGGCCGGTGATTCTCGACGATGCTCACGACTCGCGCGAGCGCGGCCTTCTGCCCGGCGTCGAAGTCGGCGAGCAGCCGCGCGTTCCGATCCATCGCCGGCATCGTCGTCACGATCCGCCCGGCTTCGCGCCGCGCGGCGGCTCGGGTTCGTCGTGCTCGTCGCGAATGTCGCCGACCAGCTCCTCGAGCAGATCCTCGAGCGTGACGAGACCCAGCGCGTGGCCCGATTCGTCGCGAACGATCGCGAGATGCAGCCGCTCACGGAGCATGCGAAACAGTAGCTCGTTGCATGGAGCGCCGGGAGCCGACGAAGCGACGGGACGAAGGCGCGCCGGAACGTCGCCGTGGGCCTTGATGACGTCGAACGCGTGGACCATGCCGACGATCTGGTCGAGCGTACCGTGGTAGATCGGCACTCGGCTGTACCGCGACTGCGCGATCTGCGCGGCGAGCGTCTGCGGATCGACGCCGTCCGGCAGCGCGAAGATGTCGGAGCGCGGCGTCATCACCTCGCGCACGATCTTTTCGCTGAATTCCACGACGCCGCTGATGATCGCGATCTCGTCGCGTTCGCCGACGCCCTCGAGCTCGCCTTCGCGCAGGAGATCTTGAATCGCGTCGCGTTCTTCGAGCGGCCGGCACGGCCGGCGCCGGATGCACGACGAGCCTGGCGCGCCATGCGTCCGACGGCGACGAAGGGCATCATCAGCATTTCGGCGATGCGCAGCACCGGCAGCGTCGCCGCGCGCGACAGCCGACGGCCACCGCCGCGCGATCGCGCGCGGAATGAGCTGCCCGACCACCACGACGACTCCGGCGAACACGAGTCGCGGCCAGAAGAACGCCCGCGCCCTGCCCGCTCATCCCGAGCGACATGCCGGCGACGACGAGCGTCAGCGCGACGCCCGCGTCCCGCCGCCGTGAGCAGCCGATGCGGCCGCTCGAGGTAGGTCACCGCCGCGACCGGATCCGCGCAGACGCCGCTCGGCCCAGTGACGCAGCCAGATGCGGCTCACCGAGCGCACGGCCGTGCCGCCCGCCGTGAGCCAGCGCGATCACGCCGAGCGCGATGAGCAGCGGAACGGTGAGCGTCATTCGATCTCCGCCGTGCGGCGCGCTTCGAGCCGCTCGAAGTAGACGCGCTCGATGCGGCGGCGCCGCACGCGCTCGACGACGATGCGGAATCCCGAGTGCGCCAGCGACTCGCCCGACCGGGGCACGCGGCGAACAGAGCGCGTAGACCAACCCGCCCACCGTCGTCACGTCGTCGACGCCGAAGTCGCGTCTCGAGACGCTCGGTCAGCTCGTCGATCGGCACGCGTGCCGCACACCCAGAACCGGTCGGCCCCCTGCTGCTCGATCTGCGGCTCCTCGACGTCGTACTCGTCGCGGATCTCGCCGACGATCTCCTCGAGAATGTCCTCGATCGTGACGAGCCCCGCCGTGCCGCCGTACTCGTCGCTGACGATCGCGATGTGCGTGCGGCTCGCCTGAAACTCGCGCAGCTGCGCGTCGATCCGCTTCGAGATCGGGAATGAACGTGGCGGGCGCACGAGCGATCGCCACCCGCTCGCCGGCTCTTCGTCGGCGACGATCGCCGGCAGCACGTCCTTCGCGTACAGGATGCCGACGACGTCGTCGAGCGTCTCGCGAAACACCGGCAACCGCGCGTGCTCCGAGCTGCGAATGCGGTCGAGCACCTCGGACCACGGCGTCGTCGGCTTCGATGCCGACGATGTCCACGCGCGGGACCATGATCTCCTGCACCTCGGTTTCGCCGAGCGAGAACACGCCGTGGATCAACTCTTCTTCGGCCGACGAGACGTCGGCCTCGGCCGCGACGACCTCGCGAAACTGCTCGGCCGACGTTTCGCGATCCTCGTCGTCCGGCGGCGCCGGGGGAATCACGAGGTGGAGCGCGCGGTCGATGAACTGACCGAGCGTCACGGCCGGACTGAGTATGAAGCTGACGAGCCGTGTGAGCGGTGCGAATCGTCCGCGGCGTCCGCGTCCGCATCGCCGACGGCGCGGCCCATGCCCTCGGCGACGACGCACACGACGTCGCGGCAATCGCGATCGCCAGCACGCGAATCGGCGGCGATGCCAGCGGCAGGCGCAGCGCCTGGGCGAGCGACGCGCCCGCGACGATGTACGCCAGCACGCGCGCCATCGACAGCGCGCGGTGATCGCGCTCGCGGTCCGCGAACTCGGCGTCCCACACGCTCGCCGTCTCCGACACGTGCGACACGAGCAGCGCGCCGTCCGCGCCGCGCACACGCGGCGACGAGCGTCGCGGCGACGGCGACGATCCACGCCGAGATCTCGAGGATCATCGCGGCTTTCCCCGCGTCAGACGCCGCACGATCCGCTCCTGACGCTGCCACATCGCCGACCGCTCGCGCGTCGGTCCCTCGGGATGATCGTGGCCGAGGACGTGCAGCACGCCGTGGACGACGAGTCGGAGCAACTCCTCGCGCACCGGTACGCCGCGCGCGGCCGCGTTTTCGCGCGCGACTTCGGGGGCGATGTAGATGTCGCCGATCACCGCATCGCCCTTGGACGCGCGCGCGAACGAAAACGAAATCACGTCCGTCGCGCCGCGATGCCCGAGGTGCTTTCGATTGATCCGCGCGACGGCGCGCCGGTCGATCAGCGTGACCGAGACGAGCGCGTTGCGCACCCGCTCCGCGCGGAGCACGGCGCGGGCGGCCTCGGCGAGCCGTGCGCCGGCGATGGGCGATCGCACGCCGGACGCGGACACATCCACGTCGAGGCTCACGCCTGGGGCCGTGGTGAGTGGGGGTGGCACACGCGCGGTCAGACCTGACTGTCGGCCGCGTACGCGCGAACGATGTCGCGGACGAGGCGGTGGCGGACGACGTCCGCTCCGTGAAGTAGTGGAACGCGATCCCGTCGATGCCCGGCAGGATGCGCTCGACCTGCATGAGCCCCGATTCTTCGCGCTTCGGCAGGTCGACCTGCGTCTTGTCGCCGGTGATCACCATCTTGGAGTTCACGCCGAGCCGCGTGAGCAACATCTTCATCTGCAGCGTCGTCGCGTTCTGCGCTTCGTCGAGGATGACGAACGCGTCGGCGAGCGTGCGGCCGCGCATGAACGCGAGCGGCGCGATCTCGATCGACGCGCTTCTCGAGCGCACGCTGGACGCGCTCGAGCGGCATCATGTCGTCGAGCGCGTCGTAGAGCGGGCGCAGATACGGATCGACCTTCGCCTGCATGTCGCCGGGGAGGAAGCCGAGGCTCTCGCCCGCTTCGACGGCCGGACGCGCGAGCACGATGCGCCGCACGCGCTTTCGCGCCAAGCGCGTCGACCGCGGCGGCGACGGCGAGATAGGTCTTGCCGGTTCCGGCCGGTCCGATGCCGACGACGATGTCGTTCTCCTGCGATCTTCTGCAGGTACTCGGCCTGCCCCGGCGTCTTGGGCTGAATGACCTTGCGCACGCCGGGGAGCGCGATGCGCATCCCGTTGCCGCCGGCTGGCGTACCCGGGGCCCTCGGCGTTGTCGTCGTCGTCCTCGTGGCGATCCGCGAGGTCACCCATGCGCAGCACGTCGTCGGGCGTCAGCTCGCGCTGCTGGCGCGCCGCCTCGATCATCCGCTGCGCGAGCCGGCGGCGCGCTCGACGAGCTCCGCCGGGCCGGAGATCGACATCGTGTCGCCGCGCAGCGTGATGCGCGCCGCCCGTGACGCGCGCAGCTCGACCAGGTTGGCGTCGTTGACGCCGGCGAGCGTGAGCAGGTCGGCGCCCTCGGTCGAGAGGCGCTGCGGTCACCGCGGCCGTCGGTCACGCCTTGGCGCCCGTCACGGCGATGTGCAGGTCCTCCAGATCCTCGGCGCGGCACCGGCGACGGCGCGCCTTCGAACAGCGCGCGCGCCGCGGTCGTCTTGGGAAACGCGATCACGTCGCGCAGCGACCCGGCGCCCGCGAGCAGCATCGCGATCCGGTCGAACCCGAACGCGATGCCGCCGTGCGGCGGCGCGCCGGCGCGCAGTCCTTCGAGCAGGAATCCGAACCGCGCCGGCGCCGTCGCCTCGTCGATGCCGAGCAGCGAGAACACCGCTGGCCTGGAGCCGAGGATCGCTGCATGCGAATGCTGCCGCCGCCGAGCTCGGTGCCGTTGAGCACGACAGTCGTACGCCAGCGCCCGCGCCCGCTCGGGCGCGCTGTCGAGCAACGGCACGTCGTCGGGCATCGGCGCCGTGAACGGATGGTGCACGGCGCCGAGCGCGCCGGTCACGGGGTCGCGCTCGAACATCGGAAAATCGATCACCCACAAGAAACTCGAGTTCGGACTCCGGAATCACGTTCAGGCGACGCGCGACCTCCTGGCGAACGCGATCGAGCGCCGGGTTGGAGACGCGGTCCGGTCCGGCGACGAACAGCGCGAGCTCGCCCTCGGCGAGCCCGAGCTGCTGGTCCGCGCTCGGCCGCGAGGAACTTCGCCGACCGGCCCATCGAGCGCGCCGTTCACGAACTTGAGCCGCAGCAGTCCGGCGGCTCCCGCCTTCTTCGCCTCGCCTCGATCTCGTCGACCTGCTTCCGCGACAACGCCGCGCCGCCGGGCACGCGAATGCCGCGCACGCGACCGCCCGCGTCGAGCGCGGCCGTCGCGATGCCGAAGTCCGACGCCGCGAAACACGTCGCTCGCGTCGAAGATCTCGAGGCCGTAGCGCAGGTCGGGCCGGTCCGAGCCGTAGCGCTCCATCGCGTCGGCGTACGTCATCCGCGGGAAGCGTCGCGGGGATCTCTATCCCCGCCTCGCGCCACAGCGCGCCGACGAGCCCTTCGGCCAGGCGCAGGATGTCCTCCGCGCTGCGACGAACGACGCCTCGATGTCGATCTGCGTGAACTCGGGCTGACGGTCCGCGCGCAGATCCTCGTCGCGGAAGCAGCGCGCGATCTGGAAGTAGCGGTCGAACCCCGAGACCATGAGCAGTTGCTTGTAGAGCTGCGGCGACTGCGGCAGCGCGTAGAACTCGCCCGGGTGCACGCGGCTCGGCACCAGGTAGTCGCGCGCGCCCTTCGGGCGTCGGCTTCGTGAGGATCGGCGTCTCGATCTCGAGGAAGCCGTGCTCGCTCAGATAGCGCCGCGTCACCTGCATCAGCCGATGACGCAGGATGAGGTTCTCCTGCAGCTCCGGCCGGCGCAGGTCGAGGAAGCGGTGGCGCAGCCGCAGCTCTTCCGCGGCGAGGTTCTCGTTGCGCGCGCGCGCCACGGGAATCGCCGGCGGCGTGGCCGGTCCGACGACCGGCAGCGACGTCGCGCGAACTTCGACGTCGCCCGTCGACAGCTCGGGATTGCGCATCGCTTCGGGGCGCGCGACGACTTCGCCCTCGACGAGCACGACGGTCTCGGGGCCAAGCGCCGCCGCCGCGGCGCACACGTCGGCCGCGACAGTGCCTCGGGTCGAACGACACCTGCACGATCCCCGCGCGATCGCGCAGATCGACGAACGACGAGGCCGCCGAGGTCGCGATTGCGGTGCACCCAGCCGCCAAGGCGCACGCGCTGGCCGACGTCGGAGGCGCGAAGCGCTCCGCACAGGTGCGTGCGCAGGGTCGTTGCGAGATGTTTGTCGGTCATCGAAGAGAGAGTCGTCGGAGCAGCCGCCGCATCGACGTCGCGTCGCGAGGTCGAGCGCGCCGGAGGCTGGGCTATCGTCACGACGCGTCGTCGACGCGCGTCGGCGGTGTCGCGGCCCAGGCCCCGTCGTCCGGATCGTGCCGGGCGAGAAGCAGATTCTGCTTCGTCGAGTGGTTCATTCCAGTCCTCGCAATGTACCCGGCGCGGGCCCGCGACGGTAGTGATTTTGCTTGACCCTCCGCGCGCCGTCCGCTAAGCTCAAGTATATGTCGCGCTTGACCTTCGCCGCGCTCGCTTCACTGCTCGTCTCGGCGCCCGCGGTGGCCCAAGGGGTCCCGGCGCGCGACCTCCTCGAGTTCCCGCTCGGACTGCTCGCCGATGCCCCGGCGTTGAGCACCCGCATGCCGGCGAGTCTCTGGAATCCCGCGAGCCGATCCGCCGACTCGAGCGCTCGCGCGGACATTGGTCTGGCCGGGCTCACCACGCCGCAGAACCAGGGCGCTCAACTCGGGATGATCGGCGGCGAGTATCGAATTCGCCCCGGGCTCTCCGCCGCGCTGTCGTTCGCGCAAGCGTCGGTGAGCGACATCATCCACACCGAAACCGATCCGCAGTCGATCGGCGGCGAGATTCCGTACGGCACGAGTCTCCTCTCGGCCGGTCTTGCGATGACGCGGCAGCATTCGAGTTTCGGCACGTGGTCGGCGGGACTCGCCGCGCGCTATCGCTGGGCGACGGTCGATCAGGATCACGGAGGCGCGTTCTCGCTCGACGGCGGCGTGATCGTCGACAAGATCCTCGGAACTCCGCTGCGCGGCGCGGCGTCGACGTTTCTGTTCAGCCCCGTGCGGTCCGACGAAGCGGCGACCCTCATGGCGGCAGTCGACGCGCCGGTGTTGCGTCGGGATAGCACCATCGTGCGCGCCGGCTACTCCGCTTCGGTGACTCAGTCCCGGGGACGCGACGACTACGTCTTCACGAGCGTGGACTATCGTTGGTTCAACGCCACCGGCGGCTTCGATTGGTCGACGGCATTCGGCGACCAGGACCGGCGCCTGCGATTGGCCATCGGCCTTCGCTACGCGGCTTACGTCGTGGCGGTCAGCCGCGAAGAAGGTTCCGCGGGCCTCGGCGCGAACTATCAATTCCTCGTGACCCGGACGATTCGATGACGACGGCGCCCGCGAATCCGCCGAGCGAATCGCGCGTGAATCTGCTGAACCTCTCGCCGGCCGCCGCGCAGTCGCAGCTGGCGGCATTTCTCGAGCGCGCCGGTGAACCGAAGTACCGCGCCGCGCAGATCGCACGCCGACTCTGGTTGAATCCGGCGCCGAGCTTCGACGCAGATGACCGAGCTGCCGAAGGCGCTCCGCGAATCGCTGGCGGCGTCGTTCGATCTGCCCCGTCTCGAGATCGCGGCGCGGCAGAAGTCGTCGGACGGCACGGAGAAGTTCCTTTTCCGCCTGGCCGACGGCGAGGCAATCGAGAGCGTCGCGATTCCGGACGGCGACCGCGTCACGCTCTGCATTTCCTCGCAGGCCGGATGCGCGCTGCAGTGCGCGTTCTGCGCGACCGGCGCGATGGGTTTCAGCCGGAACCTCTCGACGTTCGAGATCGCCGGTCAGGTGCGCGAGATGCGGTTGCTCGATCCGCCGATCGACATCACGAACGTCGTTTTCATGGGCATGGGCGAGCCGCTCATGAATTGGAAGGCCGTCGACGGCGCGCTCACGGTCCTCAACGATCCCGCCGGCCTCGGGATCGGCGCGCGCCACATCACGATCTCCACGGTCGGCATTCTGCCGGGGATCGTCGCGCTCGGCGAACGTCCGGAACAATTCCGGCTCGCCATCTCGATCCACGCGCCGAGCGACTCGTTGCGGCGCGAGCTGATGCCGATCAACACCAAGTATCCGCTCGCCGACGTGATTCGCGCGGCGAAGGTCTTCGACCGTCGCGTGACGTTCGAGTACGTGATGCTCGGCGGCGTGAACGACGGTCCCGAGCACGCGATCCAACTCGCGGCGCTCGCGCGCGAGTGCCGCGCCTTCGTCAATCTGATTCCGCTGCACCCGGGCGGCGCGCGCGGCTTCACCCCGACGAGCGCCGACGGCATTCGCCGCTTCGCGCGCGAACTGCGCGACGCGGACGTCGAGGTGGCGGTGAGAAAGAGCCGCGGCGTCGACATCGCCGCGGCGTGCGGTCAGCTACGGGTGGAGCGGCTCGGCCGGCGGCCGCCACGACGACCCGATCACGACGGCGATATCCAGGTAGCGTGAGCTGTCGCTGCGCGCCTGGATGCGCGCGGGCGGAAACAACGACGCAACCCGCTTCGCCCACTCGGGGTGCCCCGAGAGATCGAGCACGAGCGTCGTGTCGGCCTGGGCGCTTGTCGTGCCAGTCTCGACGACGTCGAACCCGCGGTCTCGCAGCAGAATCGTCGCCCGGCGCGCGAGTCCGCGAACGCGAGTGGCGTTGAGCACCTGGACGCGAACGCGAACGCCTTCGGGCGCGACGTCGCCGGACCGCGTCGGAGCTACCGGCACAGTGCCTCGCGATCGCGACAACGCGACGCCGCCGGCGCCGATCGCCATCAGCACAGCGACGCCTGCGACGATCCAGCGGCGACTCACCGGACTTCGTTCCACAAGCCGACCGTCTCCGGGAAGAGGGTGAATCCCTCGCGCAGCGCGTGTTCCAGCCGCGTGCGCAGCACCTGCCGGAAGACTCCGTCGAAATCGTGCGGCACCTGCACCGCGAGAAACGCGCGGGAGCTCTTCAGAAAACCGCGCCCCGGCTCGAGGAAATCCGCCATGTAGAGCGCGCGTCCGGCGCGATCCCAACGCGGCGAGCCGACCGTGTGAAAGCGCACCGCTTCGAGCAGCGACGCGTTCGTGTTGCCCTGCGACTCGAGCAGGTTCGCCACCGCCGGGCCGTGGAGCAGTTCCTCCTCGCGCGTCTCGTCGCCCGACAGGCGGCGCAGCTCGGATTCCGGCGCGTCGCGGAGCGCGTCGTGGAGAAGCCCCGCGTCTCGCCACGTCCGACGCTCGTCCGCGCCGATCTCGAGCGCGTCGGCCCAACGCATGAGCAGCGCGACGACGCGCGCGATGTGGCCTCTTCGTTTCTCGGTCACACACGCCCAATCCGGCAGCGTGAGCCGCGACTCGCCGACCTGTTGCGTCATCGTTTCTCCTCCCTCCGGAGCTCGGCGAGCTCGCGCTGCCAGAACGGTCGATCGGCCAACCCCGGATGCGGGATCTCGAGGTCCGCGTCGCTCGCGGTCTGCCCGTCGAAGCAGACGATGTCCAGATCGAGCGTTCGCGACGCCCAGCGCTCGCGGCGCGCGCGACCCTCGAGTTGCTCGATCGCCTGGAGTCGGCTCAGCAACTGCCGCGGCGTGAGCGCCGTTTCGAGCGCGACCATCTGGTTCAGGTACATCGGCTGGTCGAGTTGGCCGAGCGGCGCGGTTTCCTCGATCGACGATTCCGCAACGACCCGGCTCGACGGAAGCTGTGCGATCGCGTCGCGCGCGCGAGCCAGGTGCTCGTCGCGGTCGCCCAGGTTCGATCCGAGCGCGATGTAGGCCACGTCAGCCATCGGCCCGGCGCTCGACGACGACCTCGGCGAACGCCAGAGGGCCCGGGAGGGCGACGTGCGGCTTCCGCACCGCCACGCGCGCCGTCCGAACGCGCGGCGAATGGTCGAGCGCCGATTTGGCGATGCGCGTGGCGAGTCCTTCGAGAAAGCTGGTTTGCCCAACGACGGAATTGGCGCAGAGCGAGTAGAGCTCGCGATAGTCGATCACGCCTTCTCCCGCCGCCACCGTGACGGTGAGATCGATCTCGATCGGCTGCGGGATGTCGCGCTCGTGCGGCAAAATGCCGACGAGCCCGTGGAAGCGCATCGCGCGCAGCGTGATCTCCACGTCTCCGCCCCCGCCCGACGTGCCGGTGGACGGCGCGGTCTTGCCGGCGCGGCGAATCACGCGGTGTCGATCGCCGCGCGCAGCGACGACGCGAGGGCGACCGCCTGCGAAACGCTCTCTCCCGCGGCGCGGACGATCGCGCTGCCCACGACGACGCCGTCGGCGATCGCCGCGACCCGCGCCGCCTGCTCCGGACGCGAGACGCCGAAGCCCACGCACACCGGGAGCGACGTCGCCTCTCGAAGGCGGCGAGTCGTCGCCGGGAGCTCCGCGGGCAGATCGTCGCGCGTTCCAGTCACGCCGAGTCGGCTGATGAGATAGACGAATCCGCGTCCGTGCTCGGCGATCTCGCGCATGCGCTCGAGCGGCGTCGTGGGCGCGACAAGCCGGATGAACTCGAGCGGCCCCGCGCCGATGCGCGCTTCGCGCTCCGGATCGGCGCCGACCGGCAGGTCGGTCAGCAGGAGTCCGCTCATGCCGGCTTGCGCCGCGCGAACGAGCGCGTCGTCGCCGGCGGCGAGGATCGGGTTGAGATAGCTGAACAGCACCAGCGGCACGCCGACGTTCGCGCGGACCGCCAGCTCGAGCAGCCTGTCGAAGTTCATTCCGTGCTCGAGCGCGCGCTGCGAGCTCGCCTGAATCACCGGGCCGTCGGCCATCGGGTCGGAGAACGGCAGCCCCAACTCGATGACGTCGGCGCCGGCCTCCTCGAGGCCGCGCATCAGCTCGACCGTTCGCTCCTCGTCGGGATGGCCGGCCGTGATGTACGGAACCAGCGCGCGCCGCTTCCGCGAGCGGAGCTCGGCGAAACGCCGCGCGATCACGTCAGACGAAATAGTCGCCGATCCGGATGCCATATCGTTGCGGGTCTTCGGTCTTGATGATCGTGCGAAGATACACGCCGTCCGCGTTCCTGTCGGCGAGGTCGGCGAGGGCGCCGGCTTGGGAGAGGTTGCCCATCGGGTCGGCGATGATGCGAACGATCGGGCGCGACAGCATGTCGGCGATCGGGTTGACCGCGTGCACGATCGCCAGCTCGAACGTGTCGAGGACGACCAGCGTACCGACGGGATAGATGCCGGTCAGGTTGATGAACGCCTTGACGAATGACGGGATCCATGCCGCGACGCGGGTTGTCGCGCATCTCGCGCATCACCTCGGCCGGGCGTCCACGGAACCGTCTGATAGACGCGCCGGGACGTCGCCGCGTCGAAGCTGTCGGCGATCGCGACGATCTTGCTGAACACGCCCATTTTCCGCGGGCGCGTCGGACGCGGATATCCGGTGAGGTCGAGCTTCATGTGGTGCTCGTACGCCACGACCATGGACCGGTACGGCAGCTCCTGCGCGCCGCGGATCTGGAACAGCGCGAGCACGCCGAGCCACGGGTGCGCGGCCATGTGCACGCCACTCGTCCTCGGACAGGCCGTCGGCCTTGTTCAACAGCGCCTGCGGCACGCGCGACTTGCCGATGTCGTGGAAGAGCGCGGCCATTCCGAGATCGTAGAGCTGGAGCTTGGTGAGGCCCAGGCGTTTTCCGAGCGCGACGGCGAAGATGCAGACGTTCACGCTGTGCGTGAACGTGTACTCGTCGTAGTCGCGCAACGTCGTCAGTCCGATGAGCGACGTCTCTTCGTTCAGGATTTGATCGACGATTCCCTGCACGACGCGCTTGATCTTCTTGATGTTCGCGCCCGCACCCATGCGCACCGACGTCATGAGGTCCCGCGTCGCGGCGACGGACTGCGCGTACGTGCGCTTCGCGCGTTCCTTGTTCTTTTCGAGATCGTCGTCGTGCTGGTCCATCGCCGCCGTCAGCGAGAACGCCGACACGCCGGCGCCCGACAGCTTTTCGACGAGCTGGTCGAAGCGCGCGGCCGGATCGTCGGTGCTCGGCGACTGAAGCAGCGACAGGAAGATGAGCCAGTCCTTCGCCTCGACGGTCGACCCCAGCGTGATGCTCCCGATCCCGGCGCCGCGAAAGAGCGCCAGCAGATGGCTGAAGCTCGCGAAGTTGTCGAGGTCGAGGCGAAGGCGCGTCTCGTTCACGAAGATGAACTCGCCCGACATGCGCAGCTCGAGCTCGCCGGCCAACTCGATCAGCTCCGCGGGCCTGGGCGGTGAGCGTCGTCGAGCGCCTTCTGCACGGCGGCGTTTTCGACGGGATAGAGCTTCACCGCGCGCAGCGCGCCGTACAGCGCGAAGATGAGTTCCCGCCCCGCGCGGCGAACCTGCGAGTCGCTGACCGCATCGCTGGACTGCGTTGCCGTCGCGCGCGTCGGCGCCGTCACCGCCCGGCTCCGGTCGGGCCGCGGAGCGCGCGCGTCACGGCGTTCCGCACGACGACGTCCTTTTCGCCGGCGGCTTTCCGCAGCGCCTCGAGCGCTTGCGGCGATCCGATGCGGCCGAGCGCCATCGCCGCGCACGCGCGCAGCTCGTCGTCGTCGCGCCGGCCGAGAAATCCGCGCCCGTTGAGAATTCCGTCGCAGAGCGCGATGCCCGCGTCGCCGCCCACCGCGCCGTAGGCCTCGAAGAACGCCATCGTTCGGTGAGGTCGGCGTCGCGGACCTTTCCCTTGACCGCCGCCTCGAGGCGCGCCGCGGCCGGGCGATGCGGCTGCGCGGCGTATGCGCGCGCCGCCGCGACTCGCACTTCGCGGTCGTCGTCGTCGAGCGCGCGCTCGAGCGCCTGCAGCGCGCCGGGCGATCCGATCGACGACAGCGCCGTGCACGGCAACCTGGCGCCGCTCGACGTCGCCGCTCGCGAGCACCTTGGCGAGCTGCAGCACGGCCGCCTTGCGCCTTGAGCCCGCCGGCGCGGCGAATCGCCTCGAGCGACACCTCGGGATCCGGCGAGTCGATGAGCCGCACGAACTCGCGCGGTGTTCGCCGCGGCCAGCCGTTCGGCGGCTGACTCGAGCACCGGGCGCAGCCGCTCGTTTCGCGTCCGATTCAGCCACTGGAACACGGTCGCGAGCGCCGCCGGCTGCAGCTCGTCGAAGAGCGCCTCGAGATCCTCCGTCGGCGGAAGTTCCGGCGCGTCGTCGAGCGCCTGCAGCAGCTGCGCGAGCGCGTCGGGCGCGCTGAGGCGCATCCGGCAGCTCGGCGAGCCGCTGCCGCTGCTCGGGCCGCCAGATCCTGCGCGCGGTCGAGCGACGACCGTGATTCGCGCAGCGCGAACGCGACGCCGCGGAAATGCGCGCCGACGAGAAGGTAGACCATCAGCGTGTGGAGGTTCTCGATGACCTCGGACCGCACCGCCGGGTCGGTCTGCGCCTCGAAGATGTCGAGCAGCACGGCGACGACGTTCGCGCGCAGATCCTGCTCGTACTCGCGCTCGATCTCGCCGTGCAGGTACTCGATCTCCGGCTCGTCGAGGAAGTAGAGCGTGGAGTCGAAGTCGGCCATGTTCACGAAGCCGCGCGACGCTCGATCTCCGGCGGCGGCTGGTGCGCCGCGTGTCGCGATCTCGATGTCCGGACTCGCCGGCCGCGACTCGTCGCCGTCGGCCGAGCTCGCCGCCGCCGAGCCGTCGTGCAGCAGATCGACGTACTTGTATTTCAGATACGCGAAATCCGCTTCCCACAGCATCGTGACGAGGTCGTCTTCGTCCGGCGGCGCGTTTCGCGCGCGCTGGACGATCTCGAGGAGCTTGACGAGCTCGGCCTCCTCGAACCCTCGCGCGAGCGTGAGCTCGCGCACGCCGTCCTTGTAGAACAGCCACGCGAGATTGTCGGCGACTTCTTCCGCCGGTGCTCGCTTCGGCCGGAGACGACGACGTCGTACCACCGCAGATCTCGTGCTCTCCGATCGTGAGCGTGAAGCTCTTCGGTCTGCTGCCAGATCGGCGCGAACCCGGCGCGCAGCGCGTCGATCGCGCCGCTGGTAGATCGGATTGTTGGGCAGGTAGAGCTGATGCGCGCGCGCCGCCTTCGCGACGAGCCGCAGCCAGCTCCTCGATCGGCGCCGGCGGAAACGGCGGTTCGAGCCGCGCTCGGGAACGTTCAGCGCGGTGTTGAGCGCGGACGGCAGGCGGCGACGGAGGGCGACGTCACGTTTCCAAGATACCCATCGCGCTGACCTGCGCCACGTCCTTGTCGCCGCGTCCGCTGACGCACAGCAGCACGGGTTCGTCGCGCTTCCACCGGCCGCGTCTGCGACGCGATCCAGCTCACCGCGTGCGCCGTCTCGAGCGCGGGAATGATGCCCTCGAGGCGGCTCAGAAGTCGGAAGCCCTCGAGCGCCTCGCGTGTCCGACACCGCGACGTACTGCGCGCGGCCCGCTGTCCTTCAGGTACGAGTGCTCGGGACCGACGCCGGGATAGTCGAGTCCCGCGGAGATCGAGTGCGCCGGATGCACCTGCCCGTGCTCGTCCTGCAGCAGGTAGCTCAGCGAGCCGTGCAGCACGCCCGGGCGTCCCGCGCGGCGAGCGACGCCGAGTGGTGCTCCGCTGTCGAGGCCCTCGCCGGCGGCTTCGACGCCGACCAGCTCCACGTCGCGATCGTCGACGAACGCGTGGAAGACGCCCATCGCGTTCGATCCGCCGCCGACGCACGCGACGACGGTCTTCGGCAGGCGCCCGGCGCGCTCGAGCATCTGCGCGCGCGCCTCGCGGCCGATGACCGACTGAAAATCGCGCACCATGCGCGGATACGGCGCCGGCCCGACGACCGATCCGATGATGTAGTAGCTGTCGTTGACGTTCGTCACCCAGTCGCGAATCGCTTCGGTCGTGGCGTCCTTGAGCGTGCGCGTCCCGCTCGACACGCCGACGACCGTCGCGCCCATCAGCCGCATGCGGAAGACGTTCAGCGTCTGGCGCCGCATGTCCTCCTCGCCCATGTACACGACGCACTCGAGGCCGAACCGCGCGCAGACGGTCGCCGTGGCCACGCCGTGCTGCCCCGCCCCGGTTTCGGCGATGATGCGCCGCTTTCCCATGCGCCGCGCGAGCAGCGCCTGCCCGACCGTGTTGTTGATCTTGTGCGCGCCCGGTGTGGTTCAGGTCTTCGCGCTTGAGCCAGACCGGCGCACCGACCCGCTCCGAGAAGCGCGGCGCGTCGCTCAGCGGCGACGGGCGGCCCGACGTAGTTCGCGAGCATGTCGTCGAGCTCGGCGGCGAACGCCGGATCGACGCGCGCCTCGTCGTAGGCGCGCTCGAGCTCGTCGAGCGGCGGGAATGAGCGTTTCGGGCACGTATCGTCCGCCGAACACGCCGAATCGGTCGCTGGTGCGACGTCTCAATCGTTGTCGCGGTCGATGTTCGTCGATCCTGCGGCGTCGCGAAACGCGCGCATGCGATCGTGATCCTTGATGCCTGGCGCGCGACTCGACGCCGGACGACACGTCGACGACGTCCGGCGCGAGCGCGGCGATCGCCCGCGGCAACGTTCGTCGGCGCGCAGGCCGCCCGCCAGAACGACGCGCTTTCCCTGCGCGAAGCCACCGCGACCGTCGCGGCCAACGCGTCCCACGGCGAGCGACGCGCCCGTGCCGCCCGAGCGTTCATCGACGTACGAATCGAGCAGGAGCACGTCCGAATCGGCAGACGACCCACATCGCTGCCGGCGGGCAGCTCTCCACCGGCGACGCGACACACGGGCCAGACCTCCGCTTCGACGAAGTCGCGCCGAATCTCGGCGACGCGGTCGGGATCGAGTCGCCGTGCAGCTGCACCGACGCCGCAGCGAGCCAGTCGCCGGGCGATTCGCGCGATCTCCGACGGCGCCTGATCGCCGAACACTCCCGACCCTGCCGACGTCGCGCGGAACGCTCGGCCAAGCACCTCGCGCCGCTCTGTCTTCGGTCAGCATGGCGCGGGCCGCCGGCGAAGATCACGCCGACGTACGCCGCGCCCAACTCCGCCGCCGCGCGCGCGTCTTCGGCGCCGCGTCAGACCGCAGAACTTGATCTCTGGCCGCACGGCAGGCTCAGAGGCCGCGCGGACTCCTTGCCACGTTGGTGAGCCGCGAACGGCGCCGCAGGGATCCGCCGCCGCTGAGACCGCCGAGCCGACGAGCACCGCGTCGGCTCCGCGCCGGCCGCGCGCTCGACGTCGCCCCGCGCGCTCACGCCGCTCTCGGCGATGGCGACGAACCGCGCCGGAATGCTCGCGATCAGTCGCTCGGCGCGGCCGGCGTCGATCACGAGCGTCTCGAGATTGCGGTTGTTGACCCCGATGCACGTGCGGCGCTGGTCGCCCGGGGCGTCGACCGCGCGCTGAAGCTCTTCGTCGTCGCGCACCTCGACGCAGCACCTCGAGGCGCAGCTCGCGCGCGACGTCGAACGAGTTCTGTCAGCTGATCCGGCGACAGCGCGCGCACGATGAGCAGCGCCGCCGACGCGCCGATCGCCTTCGCTTCGACGAGCTGAATCGGGTCGACGTGAAAGTCCTTCTTCAGCACGGGAAGACCGACGCGCGTCGCGCACGGCGACAAGATCGTCGACCGACCCGCCGAAGTGGTCCGGCTCGGTGAGCACCGAGATCGCGGCGGCACCGCCCGCCTCGTACGCGGCGGCCTGGTCCGCGGCGGACGATTCCCGGATTGATCCACCCTTTCGACGGCGACCGTCGCTTGACCTCGGCGATCACCGCGACGTCGTGGCGTCGAAGAGCGTCAGCGAACCGACGAGCCTCGGCGACGCGTGGCGGCTGTCTGCTCGAGCTCGCTTCGTCGCGGCATCATCGCCTGCGGCGCGACGACGCGCCTCCTCGACGAGCTGTCCCAGCGTGCCCGCCGGGGGCCGTCCAAGCAGTCGACGCTTGCACTTCGGTCCTTGTTCGGATATCGTAGGATTCGGGGCTTATTCGGTGAATCGGGTTCAGGCGACCTTCAACCCGACTGAACCAGGTCACGCCCATGCCGCTCACGAAGCGCCAGCGCGAAATACTAAACTACCTCACGCGCGTACACCGAGCAAAACGGCTTCGCGCCGAGCTTCGAGGAGATCGCCGAGAACTTCAACTACAACTCGCTCGCGACGGTGCACGAGCACCTGACCAATCTCGAGCGCAAGGGCTACATCAAGCGCAGCTACAACGAGAGCCGCGCGATCGAGATCCTGCCCACCGAGGCGACGCCGCGGGCGATCGAGCTGCCGCTGCTCGGCGCTGTCGCGGCCGGCGTGCCGATCGAGGCGCTCGAACACGACGAGACGTTCACCGTGCCCGAGGCGCTTCGTCGGCGCGGTCGGCAGCCACTACGTCCTGCGGGTCCGCGGCAACTCGATGATCGACGAGCAGATTCGCGACGGCGACTTCGTCGTCGTGAACGAGCGCCAGCGCGCCGACAACGGCGAGATGGTCATCGCCATGCTGCAACGGCACCTCGGCGACGGTGAAGAAGTTCTATCCGCGAGCGCGACGGCCGCATCCGCCTGCAGCCGGCCAACGAGACCATGCAGCCGATGTACGTGCACGAGAACGACATCTCGATTCAGGGGATCGTCGTGGGAGTGTTGCGGCGCTACTGATCGAGGGACGTCGGCCCCCGTCCCACCACCCCGCGCTCGTCCCAGTTCTCCGCACCCCGCCGCCGCACTCCCGCCGCTCAGTCAGTTCCGATCTGCTTTCCTGGAGAAAGCGGTGCGCAGCCGCTCCAGCGCGACAAGCCCCGCGCCGGACTTGATCGCCGCTGTCGCGGCTGAGACGCCATCGTCGAATGTCGGCGCGACGCCTCCTACATAGAACGCGGCCGCCGCGTTGAGGACGACCGCAGCGGTGGATGGCGCGTTGCCCTCGCCTCGAAGAACAGCGAGCACCGTTGCCGCGTTTTGCGCCGGCGGGCCGCCCGCGATCTGATCGACTGAGCCCGAGCCGAATCCGTATCGCCTGGGAGTGATCTTCCACTCCTTCATCACGCCGTCCCGAATCTCTATCACGGCGCTGTCGGCGAACGGTGAGATCTCGTCCATCCCCTCTCCGTGCACGACGAGCGCGTGGACCGAGCCGAGCTCGGCGAGCGCCCCGCCGATGAGCGGAAGGCGTCTCGCGTCCGACACGCCGACCACCTGTCGTCCGGCGCCGGCCGGATTGGCCAGCGGCCCGATGAGGTTCATGACTGTGTGAACGCCGAGCTCTCGCCGCACGGGGCCGACGTGCCGCATCGCCGGGTGCATCAGCGGAGCGAACATGAAGACGAAGCCGGCATCAGCCAGAGCGGCGGCCATCGTCGTCACGGGAGCCTCGATCGAGACGCCGAGCGCTTCGAGGATGTCGGCGCTGCCGCACAGCGTCGTGAACGACCGGTTTCCGTGCTTCGCCACGCGGATTCCGCTGCCGGCGGCGACGAGCGCGGCGGCGGTGGAGATGTTGAAGGTATTGATCGAGCCGCCGCCTGTCCCGCACGTGTCGACCAGCTCGTCCGGGCGTTCGGCGGGCAAATGCACCATCGCGCGGCGAAACGATCTCACCACAGCGGCCAGCTCCGTCGCCGTTTCGCCCCGGACGCGGAGCCCGATGAGGAGCGCCGCGATCTGCGCCGGCGTCGCGTCGCCGCTCAGGACGACGTCGAACGCGGCCGTCAACTCCTGCGGGTCGGCCGCTTCTCCCGCGGTGAGACGACGAACGGTGGAAAGAAGCGCGTTGGGCGACGAGCTACCGGACACTGAGCGCCTCGACGAGGCGTTCCGGCAGTCGAGCGTGTGAGGCGACGATGGAAATCACGAGACCGAGCAGGCGCACGCGGTCCACATCCTCTTCGCTGAAGTTCCCCTGCATGGCGCGGTTGGCCACGTTCACGACACCGACCAGCTCGTCGTGATAGACCAGGGGGAAGCTAATGAACGAGCCCGTCGTGAAGTGCCCGTCCTGGAGGAGCGGGTGTGTGTGCGCCTCGGTCGCGTCGCGGACGAGCACGGGCTGGCGAGCCTGAGCGACGCGGCCGGCCACGCCCTGCCCCATGGCGACGCGCAGTCCCTCCATCACGCCCGGCGCGACGCCCTTCGCGGCCGCGATGTAGAGGCAGTTTCCTTCCGGCGTCCGGAGCATCAACGAGCACCGGTTCGCGTGCATCTCGTCGCCGACAAGTGAGAGGAGTCCGTCGGCCAGCTGCCGCGGATCATCCGTCGAGGCGTCGAGAGTCAAAACCTTGTCGATCAGATAGATAGTGCGTGTCTTTTGACGCACTGCTTCACTTCGTCTATGAAGCTCGACGTGCGCCTTTTCCAGCTGTTCGACCGCCGACGCCACGGTCGCGTCCACTATCTCGGCGCGCTTGAGCGCGCGACGCGCGTCCTCGGTGGCGCGCGCCAGCTCGCGTTCCAGCGATACGACCCGGGCGGAATCGGCGTCGGCATCGGCCGGCGCACTGCTCGCGGCGGTGAGACGGTTCTCCAACTCGCCGAGCCGCGCCTCGTATTCGCCGTGAACTCGTTGCGTGACGTCCTCGAGGGTGCGCACCGCCTCCTCGCGAGCGCCGCGCTCGAGAAAACGGAGGTAGGCCAGCTCGAACAGCGCGATCGCCGGAAGAAACCGCTCGGCCGTTCTGGCGCCGAAGAGTTTTCGCGTCTCGTACAGAACGAGAAGCGCCGTCAGATGTCCGTCGAAGCGGAGCCCCCGGACGTTCAGCCATCCGGTTTCGCCGAAGGAGGGAATCTGGAAGAGGCGCGCGAACTCGTCGCTCGAGTCGGCGAAATCCACGAACTGTCCGCCGGCGCCGATCGCGGTTCGTTCGCGTGTCGGCAGGTGGTCGAACGTCGTGTCGAGCGAAACGCGCTCCATCCCGGCCGTCGTCAGCAGCACTCGTTCGACGAGCATCTCCCGCCGCTCGTCGAAGTGCACGAGCGCGAGCCGAGCGACGCGATCGACTTCCGAGAGTGCCTCACCGAGCGCGGCTAGAGCGGCGTCCGCGTCGGCCGAGACGGTCAGTGCGTGCGCGAGCGATGAGAGCGTTCGTGGGGGCATCGAGAAACGAAATGGGCCGGCGGTGAAAGGTGTCTTTTCGTCGAGCCAGATGCGTGTAACATGTGGCGCCTCCACACTATGACGCGCGAGCCCATTGCTTGACACACTCTCGGGTTTCCCTAGCTTTCATTCGATGCCCGAACGCACCGTGCGACTCGTGTTGCACTATGACGGGGCCGGGTTCAGTGGATGGCAGCGCCAACCGGAGACGCGCACCGTCCAAGGCGTTTTGGAGGCGTCGTTGGAGCGCCTCATGGGCGGGGCAATCGCCGCCCTGGGCTGCCGGGCGGACCGACGCCGGAGTGCACGCGCGAGGACAGGCCGTTGGTGTTCGGGTGGCGGACCGATGGAGCGTTCAGGAACTGCGTCGCGCCCTGAACGCCGTGCTACCGCCGGACGTCTGGGTCGCGGCGGCGACCGAGATGCGAAGCGAGTTCCATGCGCGCTACAGTGCGGTGAGCCGGCGGTACAGCTACTACGTCGGCACGGATGACGAAGCTCATTCCCCGTTTCGTGGTCGGTACGAGCTGGCGTTCGGGCAGCCCCTGAATCGGAGCGCTCTGGATGTCGCTGCCGCCTGCATCGAGGGTGAGCACTGCTTTCGGGGCTTTGCCGTTCGGGGTACCGCGCCTCCGCACGACGATCATCGCTGTCGCGTGACTCGAGCACGCTGGCGGGATCGCGCCGGCGGACTCGTGTTCGAGATCGAGGCCAACCGATTCCTTCATCACATGGTGAGATTTCTCGTCGGGACGATGCTCGACGTCGCTGCGGGCCGACGACCCGACGACGACGTGGCACGCCTGCTGAACGCTGACACGAACGAGGACGCATCGCCGCCGTCCGCGGCGCACGCGCTATTCCTCGACGACGTGGTGTACCCGCCGGAGCTCTACCTCGAGCCGGCAAGGACCGCCGTATGAAGTCGCACGTGCTTCGTCTGGTGCTGATCGCCGCCGTCGTGGGTTGCTCTCCCCCGCCCGACGCATCGACGGCGCAGTCGTCCGCAGAGTCGTCGGCCGGAAGGCTGGCGAACGCCATCCCCGCGGCGCAGTCGTCGGCTCAGGTTTCGGCGTCGAGACAGAACGCCATCACGAACGCGGTCGCCAAGATCTCGCCGTCGGTCGTGACGGTGCAGACCGAACAGGTCAACCAGGCTCCTCAGGATCCGTTCGACTTCTTCTTCGGCCGCCAGCAGCAGCGCACGTCCGCGGGCCTCGGCACCGGCTTCGTCGTCAGGTCGGACGGAGTGATCGTCACCAACGCCCACGTCGTCGCCGGCGCCACGAAAGTCTCCGTCATGATGCGCGACGGGAGCGTCTATCCCGCGAAGGTCCTCGGATCCGACGAAGCGAACGACATCGCCGTGATCCGCATCGACGCGAAGAACCTGCCCGACGCGAAGCTCGGCAACTCGAACGCGCTCGTGATCGGCGAATGGGCGATCGCCATCGGCAATCCGTTCGGCTTCTACCTCGGCAACAGCGAGCCGAGCGTGAGCGTCGGCGTCATCAGCGCGACGCAGCGGAACCTCATCGCGCCGGGCGAGGGACAGGCCTCGTACTTCGACATGATTCAGACCGACGCGGCGATCAATCCGGGCAACTCGGGCGGACCGCTCGTCAACGCCGACGGCGAAGTGATCGGCGTGAACAGCAGCATCTTCTCGCCGAGCGGCGGCTCGGTCGGACTTGGGTTCGCGATTCCGATCAACCGCGTCGCGCGCGTGGTGGACGATCTGCTCAACCACGGCTCGATTCGCAGCCCGTGGATCGGCGTGCATCTTCGGCAGTCGAACTCGACGAATCCGCGCGACGTCATCACGCAGGGCGCGTTCATCGCGAGCGTGGAGCCGGGATCTCCCGCCGCGAAAGCCGGCCTTCAGCCGGGCGACGAGATCCTCCGCGAAGGGAGCCGCGTCATTCACAATCCGTTCGACTGGCAAGCGGCCCTGCTCGACCTGCGCGTCGGGCAGCCGGCCCGTTTGCACATGAAGCGCGGCACTCGCGAATTCGACGTCGACGTCGAGGTCGCCGATCTTCCCGAGGTGACCGCCCCGAAGGTTCAGGTGCTGCGCGAGCTGAGCCTCGTGACCGTCACCCCGTCGATCGCTTCGGAGCACGGCCTGCGAAGCGCGCGGGGCGCGCTCGTGTTCAACGCCAGCCAGACGGTCTCCGACCAGACCGGACTGCAGACCGGCGACGTGATCGTGCAGATCAACAGCATTCCCATTCGCACGGCGGAAGACGTTCAAAAGGCGATCGACTACTACGGCAACCGCACCTACCTGCGGGTCGACGCTCGTGCGACAGGGGCAACTTGGAATGACCGAGTTCGCGCTCAGATGAGCGAGCACGATCGCTATTCGTCGCCGCTCGCCGAGCGATACGCGTCGAAGGCGATGCTGTCGCTCTGGTCGCCGCCGAGCGCCACGGCCTGTGGCGTCGCCTCTGGCTCGCGCTCGCCGAGGCCGAGCAAGCGCTCGGCGTTTCGATTCCCGACGCGGCGATCGCGAGATGCGGGCGCACCTCGACGACATCGACTTCGCGGCGGTGGCGTCGTACGAGAAACGCTTTCGCCACGACGTGATGGCGCACGTCCATGCGTTCGGCGACGCCGCGCCGGCGGCGCGCGGCTTCATCCACTTCGGCGCGACGAGCGCGTACGTCACCGACAACGCCGATCTGATTCTGATGCGGCGCGGGCTCGAGCTGCTGCGCGCGAAGGCGATTCGCGTCCTCCGCGCGCTCGCCACGTTCGCGCGCGAATGGCGCGCCGAACCGACGCTCGGCTCGACGCACCTCCAGCCGGCGCAGCCGACGACCGTCGGCAAGCGCGCGACGCTCTGGATGCAGGACCTCGTGCTCGACCTCGCCGACCTCGATCACCGCATCGCCACGCTTCCCTGCCGCGGCGTGAAGGGCACGACCGGCACGCAGGCGAGCTTCCTCGAGATCTTCGGCGGCGATCACGACAAGGTGCGCGAGCTCGACCGGCGCGTCACGCGCGGCGATCGGATTCGCGCACGTCGATTCCCGTCACCGGGCAGACCTACTCGCGCAAGCTCGACGCCCAGGTGCTCGGCGTCGTCGCCGGCATCGCGGCGAGCGCGATGAAGTTCAGCGGCGACATGCGGCTGCTGCAGTCGGTCGGCGAGATCGAGGAGCCGTTCGAGAAGGAGCAGATCGGCTCATCGGCGATGGCGTACAAGCGAAATCCGATGCGCTCCGAGCGAATCGCGTCGCTCGCGCGATTCGTGATCTCGCTCGAACCGAACGCGAATCACACGCACAGCGTGCAGTTCTTCGAGCGCACGCTCGACGACAGCGCGAACCGCCGCCTCGTGATTCCGGAGAGTTTCCTCGCGACGGACGCGATTCTCGTATCCTGATGGAGAACATCGCGCGCGGACTCGAGGTGCATCCGGCGCGCATCCGGCGCCGCCTCGCCGACGAGCTGCCGTTCATGGCGACCGAAGAGCTGATCGTGCGTGCGGTGCGAGCCGGCGGCGATCGTCAGGTCGCGCACGAGTGCATCCGGCAGCCACAGCATCGAGGCGGCGCGCGCGCTCAAGGACGGCGCCGAGCGCAACGACATGCTCGACCGGCTCGGCCGCCGACCGCGACGTTCGGCGTTTCGATCACGCGACTTGGAAGCGGCGCTCGAGCCGCGGCGATTCGTCGGGCCGCGCGCCCGAGCAGGTCGACGAGTTCCTGCGCGAGGTCGTCGATCCCATTGCTCGTCTCCGAGAATGCTCAAACCGGCGCGCTCGAGGAGGTGCGCGTATGACCGTCGGCCGAGCTCGACCGGCATCCCGCTGCGCCACCTGCGCCGCGGCAAGGTGCGCGAGGTCTACGTCGTCGACGCCGACCGGCTGCTGCTCGTGGCGACCGATCGCGTGAGCGCGTTCGACGTCGTGATGACCGAACCGATCCCGCACAAGGGCGCCGTGCTCACGCAGATCACCGCGTGGTGGCTGCGGCAGCTCGAGAGCCGATCGTGCGCCATCACATGCTCTCGGCGGACATCGACGAGATCGTCGCGATGGTGCCCGTCGCTCGCCGAGCATCGAGCGGCGCTCGCCGGCCGCGCCATGCTGTGCCGGCGCACCGAGGTCTTTCCCGTCGAGTGCGTCGTGCGCGGGTATATCTCGGGCTCGGCGTGGAAGGAGTACCGTGAGCACGGCACACTGGCGGGCGAACCGCTTGCGCGCAGGGACTGCGCGAGAGCGAGCGATTCGAACCTGCCATGTTCAGCCCGGCGACCAAGGCCGAGACGGGACACGACGAGAACATCACCAGCGAGCCGGATGGCGACGACGGTGGGCGACGCGAACGCGACGGAGCTCGAGCGACTGAGCCGTCTCGTGTACGAGCGCGGCCGAGAGATCGCCGCTGAGCGCGGAATCATCATCGCCGATACGAAATTCGAGTTCGGCCGCGACCGGGACGGCACGATCACGCTGATCGACGAGGTGCTCACGCCCGACAGCTCGCGCTTCTGGCCCGCCGAGCACTACACGCCGGGACGCGCGCAACCGAGCTTCGACAAGCAGCCGCTGCGCGACTATCTCGACGCCGAACGGCGCGCCGGCCGGTGGAACGGCGACGCGCCGCCTCCCGCGTTGCCGCAGGCGGTCGTCGACGCGACCAGCGCCCGCTACCTCGACGCCTTTCGCCGGATCACCGGGTCGACGCTGAACGATGCACTGACCAGGGAGTCTCTCGTGAACTTCGCCCGGGAGGGCTTGAGCTTCATCGTCATCGCGGCGCTCGTCGCGGCCGGCGCGTTCGGCATCGCTCTGGTCCGGCGCTCGTGGCCGCTCTGGCTGTTCGCGTTCGCGCTGACGCTGATCGCGCTCTGGGTCGCGTACTTCTTTCGCGACCCGGAGCGGAGCGGCGAACGCGGCGAGCGGCTCGTCATCGCGCCGGCCGACGGCAAGGTCGTGATGATCACCGAGGTGGACGAACCGACGTTCATGAAAGAGCGCGTCGATCCGCGCTCTCGATCTTCATGAACGTGTTCAACGTGCACGTGAACCGATATCCGGTGAGCGGCATCGTCCGCGTCGTCGACCACACGCCGGGCAAGTTTCGTCAACGCCGCGTCGGAGGAGTCGAGCCTGGAGAACGAGCAGACGTCGATCGGCATCGAATCGGGATCGAATCACGTGCTCGTGCGGCAGATCGCCGGACTGATCGCGCGCCGCATCGTCACCGACTCCAAGGTCGGCGAGCACGTACGGCAGGGCGAACGCATGGGGTTGATCCGCTTCGGCTCGCGCGTCGACGTCTTCCTTCCCGCCGACCGCCGTGCTTCGCGTCAAGGTCGGCGATGCCACGTTCGCTGGCACCACCGTGCTCGGTGAGTTGAGCGGCCAATGATCGCCATGCGCCGGGGCCCCGGGGGCGAACGCCGGCCTCGCAAGGTCGTGCGTCGCGCCGTCGTGCTGATGCCGAACGGGTTCACGCTCGCCAACCTCTTCTGCGGCGTCTACGCGATCATCCTCGCCATCCGCGGCGAGTTTTCGCTCGCTCCGGCGTTCATCCTCGTCGGCGGGATCGCCGATGTGCTCGACGGGCGCGTCGCGCGCGCGACGGGCACCGGCAGCCGGTTCGGCGAAGAGCTCGACTCGCTCGTCGACGCGATCTCGTTCGGCCTCGCGCCGGCGATCATGATGTACCTCGAGCTGCCGAGCCGCGGCACATGGGAATGGCTGTTCGTCTTCATCTTCACGGCGTGCGCCGTGATGCGCCTGGCCCGCTTCAACATCGAGCAGGCGGGTCGAAAGAAGACGTACTTCCACGGCCTCCCCACCCCGGCCGCCGGCCTCACGCTCGCGACGTACTACTGGTTCAGCCAGACGCCGCTCTATAGCAAATCCGTCATTCTCTTCACGGACAGCACGCTCTCCGACCTGCCGTGGCACGTGATCCTTCGCGGACTGATGGCCATGCTCGCGGCCCTCATGATCAGCGAAGTGCCCTACCCGAACGTCCCCGCCATCGGTTGGCGGACGCCGCGCAAGCTGCTCGGCTCGATCGTCGTGCTTGGATCCGTCGTTCTGCTCTTCGTCCGTAAAGAGGAGTTCATCTTCCCCGCTCTGCTGGCGTACGTGCTGTACGGGTTCTTGCGGGCGGCTGTCCTCGGGATGCTGAGCCGCGCCGGATCGCCCGAAGAAGCGTACGGCGACGAAGAGGGCGAGCCGGGCGAAGAGGAGACGCCGCGGGCGCAGCCGGCTCGCACGCCCCCGCGCATCGCCGCCGCCGGCGTGTCGGCCGAGAGCTTCGACGGCCGTCCACACGGCCGCGACGACGACCGCCGGGAGTCGCACGACGGAGCCCGCGGCGACGCCCAATCGCGGCGGCGCCGGCGACGCCGAGGAGGCTCTCAGCGCGGCAACCGACCGCCTGGGTCGCCGCCGCCAAATCCCTCGCAGCCGACTTCACCCCCCGACTCTCAGAGTGGAAAGCCCGAATGAGCCGATATCGCATCGCCGTTCACATCACGCCGCGCCGAGGCATCCTCGATCCACAGGGGCGAACGGTGGCCGACGCGTTGCACACGCTCGGCTTCGCCGCCGTGCGCGACGTGCACGTCGGCCGCCACGTCGTCGTCGAGCTCGAGGCCGGTGACGCCAATGAAGCGGAGCGATCGACGCGCGAGATGTGCGACCGCCTGCTCGCCAACCCCGTCACGGAAGATTTCGAGATCGCCGCCGTGGAGGCCACATGAAGTTCGGCATCGTCACCTTCCCCGGATCCAACTGCGACTACGACGCCTACCGCGCGGTCGTGGACGGCATCAGCGAGGAGGCGACTTTCCTCTGGCATAAGGATCACGATCTCCAGCACAGCGACGTGGTGATCCTGCCGGGCGGATTCTCGTACGGCGACTACCTGCGCCCGGGCGCCATCGCGCGGTTCAGCCCGATCATGCGCGAGGTCGTCGCGTTCGCGCACCGCGGCGGGCCGGTCATCGCCATCTGCAACGGATTTCAGATCGCCTGCGAGGCGGGCCTTCTCCCGGGCGCGTTGTTGCGTAACGAAAGTCTGAAGTTCGTGTCGGAAACTGTATCACTTCGTGTCGAATCCACGGATACGTTGTTCAGCAACCGGTACGAGCCCGCGCAGGTGCTCAGAATACCCATCGCCCACGGTGATGGTCGTTACACGGCGGACCAGCAAACGGTCGATAGACTGGAAGGCGAAGGGCGCGTGGTATTTCGTTACGTGGGCGGTCCGGGCGACGCCGACGAGTGGTGGAGCCCCAACGGCTCCACGCGCGCCATCGCCGGAATCGTCAACGACGCGGGAAACGTGCTCGGCATGATGCCGCACCCCGAGCGTGCCGTCGATGCGCTGCTGGGGTCCGCCGATGGACTCGGCATTTTCGAATCGGTGCTCGCCCGCGTCACTGCATGAGGAAATTGCAATGATCGCGTTCGTCCTTGCCGTCGCAATCGCCGCATCTCAGACCGGTCAGGGGTCTCCGACCATAGACCCGGGCATGACCCGCGCGCAGGTCGTCGCCAAGTTGGGTGAGCCGTTGTCGACCCGCACCTACGACGGCCACACGTACCTCCTGTACAAGAACGGCTGCGAGCGCTCGTGCGGCATGAGCGACCTCGTCGTCCTCGACAGCGGCAAGGTGGTCGACGCGATCTTCCGGTCGAACGCCCGCCGGTACTCGGGAGCGAGCAGCTCGCCGCGCATGATCCTCGCCGCCGACCTGCACGAGTCCGCCGACAAATCGGCGATCGTCGTCGAACCGGGAGAAAAACCCGCCAAGGCCGAAAAGCAGGCCAAGCTCGCCAACGTCGAGGCTCCGAAGGTCGAGGGCGTCGATAAGGCCGTGCAGCCGGCCAAGGCCGTGCAGCCGGCGAAAGTCGCGACGCCGGCGAAAGTCGCCAAGCCGGCGACGGTCGTGAGAATCGAGAAGGTCGACAAAGCCGAGAAGGTAAAGGTAGAGAATGGCGAGACCACGCCGAGCAAGCCGGCCGCGGAAAAGGCTGTGGCTCCCGCTCCGGCCGCCGCGCCCACTCCGGCCCCGGCTGCACCGCCGAAGCTGCCCGTAGTGTTCAGACCCGCCCCGACGCCAAAGAAAGACACGGCGAAGAAGTCGGACGCGGCCATCAAACCGGATCCGAACAAGAAACCAAAGAGCTGATTAGACGATGCAAGCCAGCGCGAAGGTCGAGCCGCGTCCCGGCGATCCCGCCATCACCCCGGCGCTCGTCGCCGAACACGGACTCACGCCGGACGAGTATCGCCGACTCGTCGACATGCTGGGGCGCGAGCCGACCTTCACTGAGCTGGGCATCGTCAGCGCGTTGTGGAGCGAGCATTGCTCGTACAAGCACTCGCGTCCACTGCTCAAGACGCTCCCCACAACGGCGCCGTTCGTGTTGCAGGGTCCTGGTGAGAACGCGGGCGTGATCAGCATCGGCGACGGCCTCGCCGTCGCGTTCAAGATCGAGTCGCACAACCATCCGTCGGCCGTCGAGCCGTATCAGGGCGCGGCGACGGGCGTCGGCGGCATTCTGCGCGACGTGTTCACCATGGGCGCGCGGCCGATCGCGATGCTCAATTCGCTCCGCTTCGGCTCGCTCGACTCGGCGCGCGTCAGATATCTGTTCGGCGGCGTGGTGAAAGGCATCGGCGATTACGGCAACTGCGTCGGCATTCCGACGGTCGCCGGCGAGGTGTCGTTCGATCCGGCGTACGAAGGCAACCCGCTCGTCAACGCGATGTGCGTCGGCCTGATGCACGAGGACGAGCTCATTCGCGCCGTGGCGCAGGGTGTCGGAAATCCGATCATCGCCGTCGGCGCGCGTACCGGCCGCGACGGAATTCACGGCGCGTCGTTCGCGTCCGAGGATTTGTCCGCGCAGAGCGACGCTAAGCGCCCGCGCGTGCAGGTCGGCGATCCGTTCACCGAAAAGCTCCTGCTCGAGGCGAGCCTCGAGTTGATCCGCAGCGGCGCCATCGTCGCGATCCAGGACATGGGCGCGGCGGGGCTCACGTCGTCGTCCGCGGAGATGGCCGCGCGCGGCGACGTCGGCGTCACCATCGACACGACAAAGGTTCCGGTTCGCGAGACCGGGATGACGCCTTACGAGATCCTGCTCAGCGAATCGCAGGAGCGCATGCTCGTCGTCGCCAAGCGGGGTCGTGAAGACGAAGTCGCGGCGATTCTATCCAAGTGGGACCTCACCGCGGCGGTGATCGGCGAAGTCATCGCCGAGCCGGTGTATCGCGTGACCGAGGGTGAGCGCATCGTCGCCGAGTTCCCTGGAACACGGCTCGTCACCGACTGCCCGACGTACACGCCGGACGCGCAGGAGAGCGAGACGATTCGCGACGCCCGCGAGCGCGACGTGAGCGCGATCGCCGAGCGGCCGGAGGAGCGCGATCCGCTGTGGACGCTCGAACGGCTGCTCTCGTCGCCGAACATCGCGTCCAAGACGTGGGTCTTCCGGCAATACGACACGACGGTTCGCACGAACACCGTCGTCGGCCCCGGCGGCGACGCCGCCGTCGTGCGCGTGCGCGGCACCGACCGCGCTCTCGCGCTCAAGACGGACTGCAACGGGCGCTACGTCTACCTCGATCCGCGCGTCGGCGCGCGGATCGCGGTGTGCGAGGCGGCGCGAAACGTGGCGTGTACCGGGGCCGGCCGATGGCGATCACGAACAACTTGAACTTCGGAAATCCGCGACGCCCGGAGGTCTACTATCAGTTGCGCGAGGCCGTCCGCGGGATGGCGGAGGCGTGCGACGCGCTCGGCACGCCGGTCACCGGCGGCAACGTATCGCTGTACAACGAGAGCCCTGGCGGTGCCGTGTTCCCCACTCCGGTGATCGGGATGGTCGGCGTCGTCGAATCGCTCGCGCACGTGACCCGCGCGCCGTTCCGCGATGAGGGCGACGCGATCGTGCTCCTGGGCTCACCGACCGATCACATTGGCGGGAGCGAGTATCTGTCGCGAGTCCATGGAGTCGTCGCGGGCTCGCCTCCGCCGTGCAACGTCGACGACGAGCGCGAGCTGATCGACGCGCTTCTCGAGGCGATCGAGCGAGGCGTGGTCAAGTCCGCGCACGACTGCAGCGACGGCGGTCTCGCGATCGCCATCGTGGAGTGCTGCGTCATGGACCGCGCGGAGCAACGCGGCGCGACGGTCGATCTTGGGCACTGGCCCGTCCTGCCCGATCGCGCGGTGCTCTTCGGCGAGGCGCAGGCGCGTGCCGTCGTCAGCACGGCGTCGCCGGACGTCGTGCTCGCCATCGCCGCGGATCGGGGAATTCCCGCCCGCGTCATCGGCACAGTAGGTTCGAGCGCCTCTTCGGTGCAGATTTCAACGAAGTCGACGCGCATCGTCGCGCCGCTGGCGCGGCTCGACGCCGCGTATCACGAAACGATTCCCCGGATCATGGCCCAGTCGGCGCTCGCCGCGCAGTGACAACGGCGGCGAGAGCGACCGTCGTGATCGTAGCCCGGACCTGAATTCATGTGCGGCATCTTCGGAGTCCACGGCCATCCCGACGCGACGCATATCGCGCAGCTCGGCCTGTACTCGCTCCAGCATCGCGGTCAAGAGTCGGTCGGCGTCGTGTCGATCGACGACGCCGGACAAGCGCGCGCCGTGCGCCGGATGGGCACGCTCTCGGATACGCTCTCCCATGAGCTCGCGAAGATCCCGGGGACGTCGGCCGTCGGCCACACGCGCTACAGCACCGCCGGGTCGTCGACCATCGACAACGCGCAACCCGTCGTCGCGCGCTCGAAGGGCGGCTTCATCACGCTCGCCCACAACGGCAACCTGATCAACGCCGCCGAGGTGCGTCACGAGCTCGAGGACAAGGGGTCGATCTTCGCCTCGACGAACGACTCCGAAGTCATCGTCCACGAGCTCGCGCGCTCCACCGCGCCGACGCCCGCGTTGCGCTTGGCCGACGCGCTCAAGCGGCGTCGACGGCGCGTACAGCCTGATCGTCGCGATGGGCGACACGCTGCTCGCCGCGCGCGATCCGCGCGGCTGGCGGCCGCTGGCGATGGGCCGGCTCGGCGACGCCGTCGTTTTCGCGTCGGAGACCTGCGCGCTCGACATCGTCGGCGCCACCTACGAGCGCGACGTCGAGCCGGGAGAGATCGTGTCGGTCAACGGCAACGGCGTGCAGTCGTCGCATCCGCTGCCCAAGCTGGAATCGCGGCGCTGCGTGTTCGAGTACGTGTACTTCGCGCGTCCCGACAGCCGCGTCTACGGCGGCTCCGTCGACCGCGCGCGCCGCGCGCTCGGCAAGCGGCTCGCGCGCGAGCATCCCGCGCCCGGCGCCGATCTCGTCTTCAGCGTGCCCGATTCGTCGAACTCCGCGGCACTCGGCTTCGCCGAAGAGAGCGGACTGCCCTACGAGCTCGCGCTGATCCGCAATCACTACGTCGGCCGCACGTTCATCCAGCCGACGCAGGCGGGGCGCGACGCGAAGGTGAAGGTGAAGTACAATCCGGTCCGCGAGATCCTCGACGGCAAGAGCGTCGTGATGGTCGACGACTCGATCGTGCGCGGCACGACGACGCGCGGACTCGTCGCGCTGGTGCGCGCCGCCGGCGCGCGCGAGGTGCACATGCGCGTGAGCTCGCCGCCGGTCACCGGTCCGTGCTACTACGGCATCGACACGCCGTCGCGCGAGGAGCTGATCGCCGCGAACAACACCGTCGATGAGATCGCCGGACACCTCGGCGTCGACAGCGCTCGGGTATCTCTCGCTCGACGGGATGCTGGAATCCGTTCCGTCGGGCCCCGACGGATTCTGTCACGCCTGTTTCTCCGGCGACTATCCGACCGCGCCGCCGACCGACCCGGACAAGCTGCGGTTCGGCTGCGGCTGCTAGTGACGACAACCGCCGCGACGCAATCCGTTTTCTTCTTCGGCGACGGCCGCGCCGAAGGCACGAAGGACATGAAGGATGTCCTCGGCGGCAAAGGCGCCAACCTCGCCGAGATGACGAATCTCGGCGTTCCGGTGCCGCCGGGATTCACGATCGCGTGCGCCGTGTGCGTCGAGTATCTGCGCACACAGCCAGGCGCCCGATGGCGCTCGCGCGAGGAAGTCGACACCGCGCTCGAGCGCCTCGAGCGCGCGACCGGCAAAGCGTTCGGCGACGCGAAGAATCCGCTGCTCGTCTCGGTCCGTTCCGGCGCGCCGGTCTCGATGCCGGGCATGATGGAGACGATCCTCAATCTCGGTCTCAACGATCGCACCGTCGGCGGACTCGCGGCCGCGAGCGGAAACGCGCGCTTCGCGTACGACTCGTACCGCCGCTTCATCCAGATGTACGGCGACGTCGTGCTCGGCGTCCCGCTCGACGCAGTTCGAGCATCTGCTCACGGCGAAGCGAATGACGACGCGGCGCCGAGAACGACGCGGAGCTCACGGCTGAGTCGCTCAAAGCGCTCGTCGAGGAGTACAAGCGCCTCGTGCGAAACCGCATCGGCCAGGAGTTCCCGACGGACCCGACTGAGCAGCTGTGGGGTGCCATCGAGGCCGTGTGGCAATCGTGGACGCTCAAGAAGGCCGTCGACTATCGACAGGTGAACCGCATCGCCGACGATCTCGGCACCGCGGTGAACGTCGTGGCGATGGTGTTCGGCAATCTCGGCGACGACTCCGGGACCGGCGTGGCGTTCACGCGCAATCCGTCGACGGGCGAGAAGAAGTTCTACGGCGAATTCTCTGGTCAACGCGCAGGGCGAGGACGTCGTCGCGGGCATTCGCACGCCGCTCGCGATCGACGAGATGGCAAGCGGTTGCCGGAAGCGTACGACGACCTGCTCGAGACGCAGGAGCGTCTCGAGGGTCATTTCCGCGACATGCAGGACCTCGAGTTCACCGTCGAGCGCGGTCGGCTGTTTCTCCTGCAGACGCGCACCGGCAAGCGCACGGCGGCCGCCGCGGTGCGCATCGCCATCGACATGGTGGACGAAGGCTCGATCGATCCGTCGACCGCCGTTCTTCGCGTGATTCCGGAACAGCTCGACCAGCTGCTGCATCCCGTGATCGCGTCCGACGTTCGCGCGCACGCCGATTTGCACGGGATTGCCGGCAAGCCCGGGCGCCGCGAGCGGCGTCGCGGTGTTCGATCCCGACGTCGCCGTGCAACAAGCCGCGGCCGGCAAGCGCGTGATCCTCGTGCGCGAAGAGACGACGCCCGAGGATTTTCACGGGATCGTCGCCGCGCGCGCCGTGGTCACCGCGCGCGGCGGAATGACGAGCCACGCCGCCGTCGTGGCGCGGGGCATGGGCAAGTGCGCCGTCGTCGGCTGCCGCGACATCCACGTCGACGTCATTCACCGGCGATTCACCGTCGGTGATCAAACCGTCGCCGAGGGCGACTGGCTCACGGTCGACGGCGCGACCGGACGGATCTACGCCGGCGACCTGCCGACGACGCCGAGCGAAGTCGTGCAGGTGATTCGCGGCACGCGCGACCGCCGCTCCGCGCCGACGTATCAGTCGTTCGCGCGGCTGCTCGGCTGGGCGGACGACGTCCGGCGCCTGCGCGTGCGCGCCAACGCCGACACGCCGCACGACGCGCGCATCGCGCGCGGGTTCGGCGCCGAGGGCATCGGGCTCTGTCGCACGGAGCACATGTTCTTCGAGGGCGACCGCATCGCCGCGATGCGCGAGATGATCGTGGCGCGCGACGAGGCGGACGCCGGCGCGCGCTGGCCAAGCTGCTCCCGATGCAGCGCTCGGATTTCGAGGGAATCTTCGAGGCGATGAACGGGCTGCCGGTGACGATCCGTCTGCTCGACCCGCCGCTGCACGAGTTTCTCCCGCACGGCGGCGAGGAGAGCAAGCTGCTCGCGCGCACGCTGGGAATTCCGCGCGAAGAGCTGTCGCACATCGTCGATTCGCTGCGCGAGACGAACCCCATGCTCGGGCATCGCGGGTGCCGGCTCGGCATCACGTTTCCCGAGATCACCGACATGCAGGGCCGCGCGATCTTCGAGGCGGCCGTGCGGGCGAAGCGTCGCGGAATCGACGTGCGCCCGGAGATCATGATGCCGCTCGTCGCCACGGTTGCTGAATTCGAGAATCAGCGCGCGATCCTCGAGGAGGCCGCGCAAAGAATTCTCGGTGCGATGGGGGAAGAGATCCCCTACACGATCGGGACGATGATCGAGTTGCCCCGTGCCGCGCTCACCGCGGACGAGATCGCGGAGAAGGCCGAGTTCTTTTCGTTTGGCACCAATGATTTGACGCAGACGACGTTCGGTCTGAGCCGAGACGACGCCGGGCGGTTCCTACCCCTTTACGTAGATCGTGGTATACTTCCCGACGACCCGTTCCAGGTCCTTGACCGGAACGGGGTTGGCAAACTGATTGGATTTGCCGTAACAGCCGGTCGAACAGTGCGTCCGCAGCTCAAAGTCGGCATCTGCGGCGAGCATGGCGGCGAGCCTCGCTCCGTGACGTTTTGCCACTCGATCGGGCTCGATTACGTCTCGTGCTCTCCCTACCGAGTCCCAATCGCACGACTAGCCGCTGCCCATGCCGCTCTTGAATCCGGCTCTTCGCTCCAGGCGCTCCCGTCGTAACCACCCGGCGTTGCCGAACCTGCCGCTGCTCGAGTCCACCCAGGACGAGCGGCCGCTTCGCATCGCCCTGGTGACGGAGTACTACTATCCGCACCTGGGCGGCGTTTGCGAGCACGTCCATTTCTTCGCGCGCGAGGCCCGCCGCCGCGGGCACCACGTCGACGTCATCACGTCGCACATTCCCGGCGCCGAGCCCCAGCCGCACGTCATTCGGCTCGGCCGTAGCCAGCCCGTCTACGCCAACGGTTCACAGGCGCGGGTCACACTCGGCTGGAATCTCCGCCGCGACATGCGCCGCGTGCTTCGACAGGGACAGTACGACATCGTGCACGTGCACTCGCCGCTCACGCCGGTCCTCCCGGTCCTCGCGATCGAGGAGGCGGAGTGTCCGGTCGTCGGCACGTTCCACACGTATTTCGACCGGTCGTTCGGCTACACGCTCGGCCGGCGCTTCTTCCAGAAGCGGCTCGACATGCTCAGCGCGGCCATCGCCGTCTCGCACAGCACGACCGTCGCGCTCGATCGCTATTTCGAGGCGGACTGGCAGATCATTCCGAACGGCATCGATACCGACGTTTTTCATCCGAGTGCTCCTCCGCCGCCGGGGATCACGAACGACGTGCCGACGATTCTCTTCCTCGGCCGCTTCGATCCGCGCAACGGACTGACGACGCTGATCGACTCGTTCCGCCGCGTGAAGTCGAAGGGCAATCGCGGGCGCCAGGCGCGGCTCGTCGTCGTCGGCGACGGACCGCTTCGCGAGCACTACTACAAGCAGGCCAACGGCGACCGCGACATCCGCTTCGTCGGCGCCGTGCTCGAAGGCCGTCCGAGCTACTACGCGCACAGCTCGGTGTACGCCTGCCCGACCACCAAAGCGTCGTTCGGCATCACGCTGCTCGAATCGATGGCCTGCGAGACGCCGGTTGTCTGCTCCGACATTCTCGGCTTCCGGGACGTCGTCGTCGACGGTCGGGAGGCGCTGATGGTTCCGTGCGGCGACCGCGACGCGCTCGCCGACGCCTGGTTCGAGTGCTCGACGACGAAGGGCTTGCCATCCAACTCGGCACCACCGGTCGGCAGAATTCGCTCGAATACTCGTGGGCCCGTGTCACGTCTCGAGTACTCGACGTGTATCAAACGGTTCTCGGAAAAGTCGCCGTAGCGGTATGATGCTTGGCCTTGGCGCGGCTGCCGTCGTGATCGGCGGCGCCGCGCATGGCGCATTTCATCGCAACAGCCCCATCTTCGGTCCCACCGTCCGACGCCTGGCGACGCACGACCTCGCTGTCGCGCTCACCTTCGACGACGGGCCGAATCCCGACGCGACGCCGCTCGTCCTCGACGCGCTCGCCGAGCGCGGCGTCAAGGCGACGTTCTTCATTCTCGGCCGCCACGCCGAGCGATGGCCGGATCTGGTCGCCCGCGTCGCGGAGGAGGGGCACGCGATCGGCAACCACGGCTACTACCATCGGAAACTGCACTTCAGGTCGCCCGCGTACGTCGGCGATGACCTCGAGCTCGGCACCGAACGCGATGGTGACCGCGGGAGCGCCCACGCCGCGCTTCTTTCGCGCGCCGCATGGGTTCCGCAGCCCATGGGTGACGCACATCGCGCGCACCTTGGGCCAGCGCACCGTCGGATGGTCGCTCGGCGTCTGGGATTCCGATCGTCCCGGCGTCGATGCGATCGCACGCCGAACGGTCGAGGGTGCGTCTCCGGGCTCGATCCTGCTGTTGCACGATGGTGACGGCTACGATCCCGACGGAGATCGCCTGCAGACGGCACAGCGCCGTGCCCCTCTTGGTCGATCGCTTCCTCGATCGGGGTTATCGGTTCAACCTGCTCGACGCCGCATGAACAAGGCCGTCTCGCGATCGCTTCGCGTCGTATTCACCGTCGCGATCATCGGGGGACTGGTGTTGTTCGCGCGCAAGGTGAATTGGCACACGACGTGGGAGCACATCGCCGGCGCGAATCGCACGATTCTCCTCGCCGCGGCGGTCGTCAACCTGGCGTCGCTCGCGCTCAAGGGCGTTCGGTGGTGGATCTTCCTCCGCCCCGTCGGCGTCCCGTCGTTGTGGCTGGCGCTTCGCGCGACGTTCGCCGGCGCTGGGCTCAACAACATTCTCGTCGCCAACGGCGGCGAAGCGGCGCGCGTTGTGTTCGTCGCGCGCGCGGCGCACGTGCAGAGCGCCAAGATCCTCGCGACGCTCGCGCTCGAGCGCATGTTCGAGTTGATCGGCTACATCGTCATGCTCGCGCTGCTCGGTGTCGTTCCTCGAGCTGCCGCCGCGGCTGTCGCGCGCGCGACCGGTTGCGTGGATCGCGCTGGCGTTGGTGCGTCGGCCTCATGATCTATCTCGTGCGACGTCCGCAAGTGCGGAGGTCACGTTCCAGGAAACGACGGCGACGGGTTGGCGGGCGGCGGGTCGCGGAGTTCTTCCGTCACTTCGGCAGACCATCGGCGGCATCTCGACGGGACCTCGCTTCATCGTCGCGCTCGTGCTCTCCGTCGCCATCTGGGCGATGCAGGTGTGGACCTACAGCGCTCACGGCGCGCGCGGCGCACTTCAACCTCTCGCTCGTCGGCACGGTCGCGGCGCTGCTCGCGGTGAACACTCGGCTTTGCGGTTCGCGCGACACCCGGGAACGTCGGCGTGTTCCAGGCGCATACGCGCTCACCGCCACCGCGTTCGGCATGGACGCAACTCAGGCGATCGCCGTCGCGTTTCTGATTCAGACGCAGCAGATCATTCCCGTGACGCTGCTCGGCGTCGCGCTCGCGCCGGAGTTCATCTTCAAGGAAGCGCAAGACGCGCGCGGCGGATTCGGGACTCGATCTGCACTCGCGCGCCGAGGAGCTCGTCGAGCCCGCCACCGTCACCGCGCGCTCGGGCAGTCCGCGCGGATGACGCACGCGCCGCAGCGCGGCGTCGTCGTTTTGCAAACGGTCTGGCCGTGCGCGCGCAGCAGCAGGTTCGCCTCCACCAACGTCTCGATGTCGGATCCGAGCTCCGGAAGAGCGGCGGCGGTCGCCGAGCGATAGGTCGTCGTGTAGGACTTCGCCGTCGCGCCGTAGCCGAGCCGCGTGAGCACGCGCAGCGCGTTCGAGTCGAGGCCCAGCACCGGGTGTGAACGCGTCAACAGGAGGATCTTCTCGGCCCCGGGCTCGCCGATTCCATGAATTCGCATCAACTGCTTCTTCGCTTCGCGAAGCGGCCCGCGGCACAGGTCGTCGAG
Organism: uncultured Gemmatimonadaceae bacterium; assembly: GCA_963789315.1. Taxonomy (GTDB): domain Bacteria; phylum Gemmatimonadota; class Gemmatimonadetes; order Gemmatimonadales; family Gemmatimonadaceae; genus JAQBQB01. The sequence goes on from CAWBKI010000019.1 coordinate 205,914, forward strand.
CGAGCCGTCGAAATCGCCGATCACCAGCTCCGCCGCCTTGACCAAATTGTTGGCGCGTTCGGGCGCGGCGATTCCTCCCGCCGCCAGCACGTCGATCAGTTCCGCGCGGCTTGCGGCGAGAATCTTTCGCGGCGTGAGACCGATTTTCCGGCGAAGGAGCGCGAACGCGTTCGCCCGTTTTTCGTCCGACGCGAGGTACGCGACCTTCTCCCAGGCGACCAACTCGAACGCCGTCTTGGCCGGCGGCGGCGCCGGCGGACCGTACTTGGCGCGCAGCCGGCCGACGAGCGTCGCGAGCCGCGATCGCACGTCAGCGTTGCGTGTAGTGCTCGTCCGCCGGCGCGTCTCGGCCGCGAGCGGCGATGACGAGTACGATCGCCAGCGCGACGGGCGCGGCGTAGCTGCCGCCGCGCTCCACGATTTCCCAGAACGGCGCTCCGGCCGCGACGAACAGCGATTCGGTCGCGAGCTTCCACACGGACACGAAGAGCGCGAGCGGGACCGACGGCCAACGCGCCAACACGAGCGCGAGCGCGATCTCGCCGCCGCCGACAATCGGCGTCATTCTCGCCGCGACGTCCGGCGGAAACAGCGACGCGTAGTTGGCGACGAGCCCCTTCTTGCCCTCGAGACCGAGCGCGCCGTGTCCGATGAGCAGCATCGCGACGACCGCGACGAGCACGAGTTTCACCTGGCGAACGAGACGATCCGTCAACGGGCGAACCGAGATGGCCCCAAAGAAGCCGCCGACCCTCCGCCACGGTGCCAGCAGCACGATCATCGCCAGTGGCACGCCGTAGTTCCCCGCTCGCTCGATCGCTTCCCATCCCGATTCGCCGGCGAGCGGTCGCAGCAACGCCGTCCAAATCGCCCAGAGAGTCATCCAGTAGACCACCGCCGGCCGCGGCGAGAGCAACATCACGCATCCCATCGTGATGTCGACAGCACCGATGAGCGGCATCAGCCTGTACGCGGTCTCCGGTCCTATGTGCGCTACGCCGAAGTAGGGCAACCACGCCTGCTTCGTCATTATGCCGAAAGCGCCGTGCCCCACGAAGCACAGGAAGGCGCCGATGCGCAGGGTCCATTCGAGGGCGCCGGGCCACGAAATCCGTGACGCGATTCCCGTTACGTGATCCGATGCGAGCGGCGTGCGCGACGCGTACATTTGCTGTCGAAAGTCGATTTGACAGGGGGTTCCGCAAGTATATCACAGTGCGCGGGACCGCCGCGACCGCGCTCGGCATCCCACGTCGTGCGCGCCTTGGTGCCCCACCCGCCGTCGCCTCCAGCATGATTCACCGAATCGCCAGACTTCTCGCCGCCGCCGTCCTCGTCGTCGCGCCGGTCGCGTGCCGCCCGTCGCCCGATGCCGATCCGCACATGGTCTCGGAGTGGGAGCGCGCGCTCTATGGTGTCGTCCGCGCCGAACGTCTCTCGCCGCCGGTCGGCGCGCGCGTTTTCGCATATGCCTCGGCCGGGTTGTACTCCGGACTGACCGCGACGAAAGCCGGTGCCGAACCGCTCGTGGGAACACTCAACGGTCTTGATTCGCTTCCCCGCGCCGAGGCCGGAAAGACGTACGATCCCACGCTCACCGCCGTCGCCGCCGAGCACACAGTGCTCGATTCGCTGTTCGCCGAGGGGCTGCCGACGACGCGATCGGCCTTGAGCCGCCTGGCCGATTCGCTCGCCCGCGCGCGCAAGGAGCGCGGCATCGGTGCGGACGTCGCCACTCAGTCGGAGGACCTCGGCCGGCGTATCGGTCTGGCGATCGTCTCGTGGTCGCACGGCGATGGATTCGACAGCACGCGAGGCAAGGCGTACGTCGCCCCGGTCGGCGCGGGCCTCTGGGTGAACGACGATCCGGCGACGCTGTTCGCGACTCAAAGCCTTTCGGGCGCCAGCCAGGCTGTCACGCCGAGCAATCCGGCGAACGCGCTCAAGGCGGGCACCGTCGACGATCGGTCGCTCATCCTCGATCGGCCGAAACGCGCGGGTCGGAAGACCCTCCCACCAACGAACATGGCCGGCGTGACCGAGCCGTACTGGGGATACAATCGCCCGTTCGCGCTGCATGCGTGGAACGACTGCCCCGCGCCGATGCCGCCGGCGTTCTCGCTGCAGCCCGGCACGCCGCTGTACGAGGAGGCGCGCGTCGTTTACGAGACTGGAAAGTCGCTCACGCCCGCGCAGCGTGAGACGGCCCTTTACTGGGCGGACAACGGAGGCGAAACCGGCACTCCAGCCGGCCACTGGCTGTCGATCGCGAGCCAGATGGTGACGGAGCGCCATTTGAGCGCCGAGCAGGGCGCGTGGGTCATGGTCGCCACGAGCGTCGGGCTCAACGACGGGTTCATTTCGGCGTGGGGGTACAAGTTCCGGCTCAACCTGATTCGCCCGCGCACGTTCATCCGCGAGGCGATCGACTCGACGTGGGAGCCGGCGATCCCGACGCCGCCGTTCCCCGAGTATCTATCGGCCCACTCGACGATCTCTGCCGCGGCGTCCGACCTGATGACCGATGTGCTCGGCGTGGTGCCGTTCGAGGACAGCACGAGCGTCCTGCTCGGGCACCCAGTGCGGAAGTTCAATTCGTTCCGCGACGCGGCGGTGGAGGCGGGTATGTCGCGCATCTACGGCGGCATCCACTTTCCCTCGGGTAATCTCGAAGGACGCAAGCTTGGCGACTGCATCGCGTCGAAGATTCAGGCGCGGTTGAAGCTGAAGCCGCTTTCGTAGACCGTTTCGCCGCGCGGGCCCGAAGTCTGCCTTTGTCCATGACAGAGGTGCGTTCGAGCGGGTGGTGATTTCGCTCGGCGCGAAGGATTGGTCCAGATGCGCAACGGTAGCAAAAAGTCCCGCCCCGACGTCGACCATCGGTCCGCGGGCGCTTCGAAAGGACGACGCGTCCACGTGCGCGCTCCGAGCCGGGCGGAATACAGCGACGCCTCGTCCGGCCCTCAGCCTCCGGAAAACGCCCGCGCCCCCTCCCCCTCCCCTCCCCCGCCCCATCTCCCTCACCGAACGGATCGAGGAAGTCGAATGCCGATGACGTAAAACGGAAACGTTGATAGCCGTACGAAGGAGGCAGTTGTGAATTCCAGATTGATTCTTGTCGCGGGTGCGGTCGCCGCTTCGGCGTGTGCCCGATCATACGCGGAGCTCTCGCCGGCGGTTGGGACGACACCCGCGTCGGGACCCGGTGAAGGCGCGGTCGCCAACGTGGCCGACGTCCAGGTGGTCGCTCGAACGCAGGCCTGGCATTTCGATCCCCCGGACCTCGAGACGAAGGCGACGCCCATCCAGCTCGAGCTCACCAACAACAGCGACCGCTCGATTGTCGTGCGGTACGACCATATCACGTTGACGGATGCCGCGGGGAATCGGATCGACGCCATTCCCCCGTACAACGTCCAAGGCACGGTGAGCGTGCCGGTGACGGTCCAGCAGCCGTACTATTTCACGGGCAACTACTCGTACGCACCGTATCGGTATCGATTTTCGCCGACGTACCTGCGGTCCGGTGGCGGGTACGCGGGTGGGTTCGCATACGATCCGCAGTACTATCAACCCTATCTGACGGTGTACGCCGACGTAGCGCTCCCGACGCCGGAGATGTTGCAGCGCGCGCTCAACGAAGGCGCGATCGAGCCTGGTGGCGCGGCCGGCGGCTTCGTGTACTTCAAGAAGATTCGCCGCGGCGAGCAGATACTGACGCTCCACGTCGACATCATCGACCAGGCGTCCGGGAACGTCGTGGGAACGGCGACGATTCCGTTCGTCGCGCACTAGCGAACGTCGATTCACGGCTGGCCGCGGTCTCCGGACCTCGCGGCCAGCCGTTTTTCTTAACTCGCCTCGAGTGGCGCCGGGGCGCTAGTCGGACGTGCGCCCTCGTTCGCCGCCGCGGCCGCGCGCCGCGGCGGCGAGTACGATTCCCGTCATCGACTTCCTGATGAAGGCCAACCCGCGCCGCGCAGCCGAATCGGGAACGGCTATCGCTCGCGCGCACTCCGCGAGCGCGTCCGACATCTCCGTCGCGCCGGCGTACCGGCCCGACGGATCCGGCGAGATCGCGCGCGACACGCATCGCTCGACGGACGGCGGGAGGTCGCGCCTCGCCGAACGAAGCCGTCGCAGCGTGCGCGCCGCGCGTTGCGACAACGTTTCCGTGCTCACGGCGGCGGCGGGCGCTTCGCCGGCGATCATCTCGAACAGCACGCAGCCCAAGCTGTAGATGTCGCTTCTCGCGTCGAGCGTCCGGACGCCGGCGGCTTGCTCCGGACTCATGTACTCCGGCGTGCCGACGACGACGCCGGTCGACGTGAGGCCGCGCTGCGTCCGTTCGACCGGCCGCGCGACGCCGAAGTCGCCGAGCAGCGCCTGTCCGCTGGAAAAGAGAATGTTCGAGGGCTTGATGTCGCGGTGAATCAGGCCGGCGCCGTGGGCGTGCTCGAGCGCCGCTGCGACGTCGGACGCGATGCGGATGGCTTCTCCCACCGGCAGTTGCGGCTCGACATCGAGCCGTGCGGAGAGCGTGCCGCCATCGTAGTACGGCATCACGTAGTACAGCGATTCCTCGGCTTCGCCCGAGTCATAAAGCGGCACGATGTGCGGATGGCGCAGCGCCGCGGTCGTCCGGATCTCGGCCAGGAATCGCGCGGCGCCGACGCGCTCGCGCGCCGACGGACGCAGCACCTTGACCGCGACGGGCCTGTCGTGCGCCGTGTCCTGCGCCAGGAAGACGATTGCCCAGCCACCGCGGCCGATCTCGCGATCCACGCGATAGCGGCCGGCGAGCGTCGCGGGAAATCGCGAGATCGTCTCGTCGTCGTCGAGAAGAAACGAGAAGCGCTCGATCGCTCCCGCGTCGAGCATCGCGTCGCCCTGCTCACACTCCTCGACCAGCTGTCGCAGCTGCGCGATCATGGTCGTGTCGCCGCGACAGGCATCCGCGATGTACTGCGCGCGGCGTTCGGGCGGCGTGTCGAGCGCCGTGTTGACGAGCGGGCCGAAGACACGCCATTCGTCAGCCGACATCGGACCGAAGCCGCCGGCCTGTTTGCCCGCGCCATCGCTCATGCGATCGCTCATGCGATCGCTCAGGCGGAGAGCTCGCGGCGCAGCAGCATGCGTGCGCGCGCCCAATCGCGCTGCACCGTTCTCACCGTTACGCCGAGCACCTCGGCGATCTCCTCCTCGGAGAGTCCGCCGAAGAAACGGCACTCGACGACCTGCGCCAGCCGGGCGTCGATCAGCGCCACGCGATCCAGCGCCTCGTTGATGTCGAGCAGGCTTTGTGGATCGTCGGACCCCGCGACCGCGTCGGCATCGAGCGTGACGGCGGCGTTGCCTCCCCCGCGCTTACGCGCCGAGCGAGCACGCGCCCTGTCGATGAGGATGTGCCGCATCGCGACGGCGGCGATCGCGAGAAAGTGCGCCCGGTCGCGCGGCCCCGCGTTCGCCTGGTCCACGAGCTTGAGGTACGCCTCGTTGACCAGGGCCGTCGTGCCGAGCGTGCCGCTTCGCACGCCGAGGCGCCGGCCGCGCGCGAGATGCCGGCGCGCGATCCGCCGCAGCTCGTCGTACGTCAGCGCCACGAGTCCGTCGAGCGACTCCGGTCGCGAGCCGCGTAGCGCGGCGAGGGCATCGGTCTTCGCCGACGCCGTCTTGTCGGGACTCATTCTCTGCCCCGCCGGTGTCGGGAACCGACGCGCGATGTCGTGTCAGGAATTGAAGGCGGTCGGGGGCAAGACCGGCCGCCGATGAAGGGGGGCGTCATCGACGCCAAACATGCCCCAACGCAGGCCAGCCGGGCAATGGCGATTCTCGCGAAAAAACGCCCGGGGATCCAGATGAGGAGCGATCGCATGTCTATCCGGGTGATGCTGCCGATTCTGGTTCTGGCGATGACCACCGCGTCGTGTGGCGACGACGCGCTCCGGCCGACCGCGCCGCAGCCAACGATCGTCTCGCGCGTCGCGATTGTCGCGAATCCCGCGAACGCCGTGTCGCTCTTCGCGGACGTCTCGACGGAGCATGCGGATTCGATTCGAGTTCGCTACGAGTCCGCCGCCGATGCGAGCGACACGACGCCCTACTTTCGCGCCGACCCGTCGGGGACGACGCGCATCGCTGTCGTTGGCCTGCGCGCGTCGACGGCCTACTCGCTCGTCGCCGATGTCGTCGGTCCGGGCGGTCGCGTCTCGGCGATCTCCCAGTCGGCGACGACTGGTGAGCTCCCGTCCACGCTGCAGTCTCTCCGGCTGGCAGGCAGCGGAACTCCATCGGCGGGTTACACGCTCGTCGTGCCGCTCCTCCCGGACACGTCGGCCGGCGCCGACGGATTCGTCGTCGCGTTCGACCAGGCGGGAATCGTGCGATGGTATCATCGTTTCCCCGGAGAGTGGCCGGTCGAAGCGAAGCAGCAGCCGAACGGCCACATCACCGTGTTCGTGGGACGCACATACGGCTGGCAGCCCAACGCCGGTTCGTACGTCGAGCTCACGCCCGGCGGAGACGTCGTAGGTTCATACGCGGTCGCCGGCGGATCTTACACGGATCCTCATGAGCTGCTTCTCAGCTTCAAGGGATCGTCGGTGACCGCGGCGCACTTGATCGGGTACGACATCCGGTCGTTCGACCTGACGCGCGCCGGTGGATCGCCGGCAGCGCGGCTCGCGGTCCACACAATCGAACGTCACGACGCCACCGGCGCGGTCACGTTCCACTGGAGCGCGGCGTCTCTCTTCTCGATCGACGACTGGCCGATCCCGAATCCGAACGCGGTCGACCTCGAGCATCCGAGCTCGCTCGCCATCGCGCCCGACGGCGGATACGTCGTGTCGTTCCAGGGCATGGATGAAGTCACCGAGATCGATTCGACGACAGGCGCCGTCAAATGGCGATTCGGCGGTCGCAACAACCAGTTCGACATCCGCGACGACCCGGCGAACGGCTTCCTCGGGCAGCACGACGTTCAGGTGCTCCCCAACGGGAACGTTCTGATGTTGGACGATCATTTTCGAGGCGCGCCCGGTCCGGCCCGCGCCGCCGAATACAGCCTCGATACGCAGAACATGATCGCGCGCCTGGTCTGGCAGTACCGGCCGTCGCCGGCGGTCATCAGTCCGATCATGGGCTCCGCCCAGCGACTGGCCGACGGCACGACCCTCGTCGGATTCGGCGCCGCCGGCCGCGTCGACGAAGTGAGCGGCGACGGAACCGTCCGCTGGAGCGCGACGCTGTCGTCCGACAAGACCCCGGCAGCACTTCCCTTCTATCGAGCGCTGCGCATCCGATCGCTCTATGAGGCGAGACAATGACCACCAAGACTCCGCGCTTCGCCGCGCTCTTTGCGACAGCGATCTCCGCATTCGCGCTGCAGGCGTGCAGCGACGCCAAGTCCACCGAGCCCGCGAAGCTGCCGGTTCCTTCGATGACGGCGGCGTCGCCGCTGATCCAGCAAGGCGTGGTGGCCCAAGTGGCCACATCGGCCCCGACGGTCCGCGTGACCGACGCGTCCGGAGCGCCGGTGAGCGGCGCGCGCGTCGTGTTCAGCGGCAGTACGGTTTTCCCCGCCGTCTTCACCGGCGCCGACGGTCTCGCGACGATCGCCTGGAAGCTGACGCAGATCGCCGGACCGCAGACGATCACGGCCCGCCTCTACTCGGCCGACGGCAAAGCGCCGTTGGGGCCGGAGATCACGTTCATGGCGAATGCGAGCCCGGATGCCGTGGCAGCCGTCCGCGCGGCCACGGACCTGGCGCAGGTGGGATTCCCGCTGCACGCGGTGGCTGCGACGCCGGCGGTCGCGGTCGTCGACCAGTTCTCCAATGGCGAGGCGAACGTCGAGGTCAGGTTCGAAACAACGGGTGGCAGCACAGTCTCGCCGGCGTCGGCGATTACCGGCGCAAACGGCCTGGCGTCAATAGTCGTATGGACGCTCGGCCCGGATCTCGGCGTCGACACGCTGATCGCGCGCGTCGGCGATTTGGCGCCCGTGTACTTCATCGCTCGCGCGAGCCCGGCGTTTCACGCATCGGCGGTCGTGGTGGCAAACCAGACCACGTGCGCGATTTCGGATGGCGACGTGTACTGCTGGGGCTCGAACGCTCGAGGAAAAGTCAACATCAATGCCCCAGTCGACGCGTTCACCGTTCCGCAGCGCGTCCCGCTGCCCGCGAAAGCGGCGAGCATCTCCGGCGGCTACAACCACGCGTGCGCGATCACCACAGAGGTCCCTCCGCAAGCCTACTGCTGGGGAGACAACGCGTTCGGTCAGCTCGGCGTCGACGTCGCGAACCAACTATACGGAGGTCCGGTTCGGGTTCCTGTCGCCGACGGACTCGCGTCCGTCGCCGCCGGCATGGATCACACGTGCGGGCTGACTCCCGCTGGCGTCGCCTATTGCTGGGGGAATGGAACGTTCGGACAGCTCGGCACGGGAGCGATCGCCGGCTGCTTCGTACCCGCTCCGGGAAAGCTCACATGCGCCGCTCCGGCGCCCGTCGCCGGCGACACACGTTTCACCGCAATTGCGGCTGGTCTGTCGCACTCGTGCGGCATCGCGTCGAGCGGCCAAGTGTACTGCTGGGGCCTGAACGACTCCGGCCAGCTCGGCTTCGCGTCATCGAGTCCATGCGTGATCGAGAACGATGATTACTACTACTACGGCTACTACGAGACTTCGGTCGCCTGCGCGCTCGCTCCTCAGGCCGTCAGCGGCGCGACGTCGGTCACGGCGGTCGCGGTAGGGAGCGGGACCTGCGCGCTGGGCGGGTCGGGGGTCGTCGTCTGTTTCGGGTCGGGTGGATCGGCACTCGTTCCGACGACAGTTCAATTCACGAACCTGGCGCCGGACGCCAGTTGCGGAGTCGCGTCGGACGGCGGCGGCGTATTGTTGGACGCGCTCCTTCGACGCCCTGACAGCGAGCCTCGCTCAACTCGACCCCGTCGGTCAAGGGCTGAGAGTCGCATCGATCACCGACGCCGCGGCGCACCGTTGCGCGATTCTCCAGAACGACGGCTCCCTCGTCTGCTGGGGCAACAACGACGTCGGCCAACTCGGGAACGCTTCGAGAGTGAGCACCACGACTCCGTCGCCCGTCATCGCACCCCCGACTCCGTGAAGTCGGCGGGCTAGCCGCGGGCCGCGGCGCGCCCTACGTTCTGGCGCCGTCTTTCGGGTGGCGGCCGCACCTCACGGACTGCGGCGTTCGCGAGAACTCCGCATTTACTGTCGGGTACGGCATTTGCCGCTGGGCACTCATACAACCCGATGATCAAAGCGAGCCAGGCCATTCCGCCCGGACCTCCGACATCGCACCAACCGGCGCTGCCGGAGGGCGAAGCCAGCCCCGGTCGCCGCGGTCGCGCCCTGATCCTTGTCGTCGAGCGCGACCCCGACGTCCGGGAGCTCGAGTCCTATTTCCTCAGCGAAGCGGGGTTCGACGTCGATTTCGCCGCCGACGGCGCGGAAGCGCTGGAACAAGCGCGCGCGCTGCGCCCGGACATAGTGATCACAGAGGTGCTCGTTCCCAAGCTGGACGGGCTCGCGCTGTGTCGCGCGATAAAAGCGGATCCGCTGCTCCATTCGACAGTGGTCCTGGTGTTCAGCATTCTCGCCGTCCATTTGCGGGCCAGCGAAGCCGGCGCCGACGCCTTCCTCATGAAGCCCCTCGCCGAGAGGCGTCTCGTCGAGACAGTCCGCCAGCTGTTGCTGCTCAGGTCGTCTTTCGGCCGAGGCGGCGAGGTCGCATGACGGCCGAACCGGTGGTCACCGACGTCGTCGCCGCGCCACGCGTTCAGACCGGCAATCGCCAGGCAGACAGCATCCTTGGCGGTGGGTTTCCCGAGAACTCCATCAACGTCGTGATGGGGGATCCGGGAACCGGAAAGACCATCTTCGCCGAGCAGCTGCTGTTTCACAACGCCGGCGGAGAGCGGCCGCTTCTCTACATCACGACCCTGTCCGAGCCTTTCAGCAAGGTCGTCACGTACGTGCAGCGGTTCTCGTTCTTCGACATCGACCGTATCGGAAAAGACATCCAGTACGAGGACCTCGGGCGCGCCCTGTCGGAGCGGGGACCGGAAGCGCTCCTGACGTGGCTCGACGACGCGATCAAGACGCGCTCACCGCGGATCATCGTCATCGACTCGTTTCGCGCGATCCACGACTTGGCGATGGCGGCGGACGACATGCGGGCGTTCATGTCGCGGTTCGCGGGCCTGTTGTCGGCCTACGACGTGACCGCATTCCTGCTCGGCGAATACTCCCGGGCCGACGTCGGCCGCCTGCCCGAGTTCGCGGTCGCCGACTCGATCGTGGAGTTGGCCCGCCAGCCGTTGACGGCCCGCGACGAACGATTCTTTCGCGTTCTTAAGCTGCGAGGCAGCTCGTATCGCGAAGGCCAGCACGCTTTTCGCATCACGAGCCACGGTCTGGCGCTGTATCCCGCGCCTCGTCGCGCCGCGCATCCCCGAGCACTACGAGTCGCTCGTCGAACGCCTGCCGACCGGCGTCGAGGGACTCGACGAGCTCATGGGCGGCGGGCCGTTCGCGGGGTCGACAACGCTCATCGTGGGCGCGACTGGCTCGGGGAAGACGACGATCGCCCTGCAATTCGCGATCGAGGGCGTGAAACGTGGTGAAGAGGTGATGTACGTCAACTTTCAGGAAAACCCGGCGCAGCTTCGGCGCGCCCTCACGAAGCTCGGATACGACCCCGCCCTGGCCGAGGCGCAGGGGTTTTCTTTGATGTACGCCTCGCCGGTCGAGCTGCAGATCGACAGCATCGTCGCTCGAATCTTCGAGACGATTCAAGCCGGCACCGTCCGGCGTTTGATCATCGACGCCGTCGGCGACTTGGCGATCGCCGCGAGCGACCAACAGCGGCTTCACGACTATCTGTATTCTCTCATTCAACACTTCGCCGTACGCGGCGTCACCACGATGCTGACCTTGGAGTCGGGCGCGGGGGCGCTGGGTGCCCGCTCGTGGACGGACGAACGCTTCAGCTACATGTCGGACAACCTCATCCATCTCGCCTGGGGCGACGCGCAGGGCGGTCGCCGCGGGATTCGCGTCGTGAAGATGCGCGGCAGCGACCATGAGCACGCGATGCGGGAGTTCGACATCGGCCCGCGCGGAGCGCGGGTGACGTGAGCAAGTCGGCGGAACGACACACAGCGCGAGGGTTCGCCGGGCCAGACGCGCGCTCCGCGGTCGCTCGAGGGCAGGCTCAAACAGCTGACCAGACTCGGTCGGACGCTGACTTACGCCGGGTCGATGGCCGAGATACTCGACTACGCGGCGGAACAGGCGGCGGACCTCCTCGAGGCCGAAAAGGCCATCCTCATGCTCGCCGACGACGATGGCGCGCTGCGCGTGCACGCGTCGTTCGGCGTTACCGGAGACATCGTCAGTCGCTTTCGCGCGTCGTTCGACGAAACGCTCGTGCACCGGCTTCAAGGACTGTTCGGAACCTCGACCGGATTTCTCGGTGTGCCGCTCGTGTCGCAGGGTCGTGTCATCGGCCTGCTGGCCGTCGTGCGAAAAGCGCGCGCCGACATCTCGAGCGACGACGAGTGGCTGCTGTCGGCGTTCGCCGACCAGGTTGCCGCGCCGCTCGAGAATGCGCAACTCGCCGCCAAGCTCGAACGCGCTGCCCTGCTGGTCGAGAACGCGCGGCTGTACGACGCCGAGCGCGACGCCCGCCGCGAAGCCGAAGCGGCAAAGGCAGAAGCGGAGGCCGCCAATCTCGCCAAGAGCGAGTTCATCGCCAACATGAGTCACGAGCTGCGCACGCCGCTCAATGCCATCGGCGGCTACGTCGACCTGCTCGAGATGGGTCTGCGCGGCGAGGTGACCGACGCCCAGCGCGAGGATCTGCGCCGCATCCACCACGCTCAGCGCGTGCTGGTCGGACTCGTCAATGACGTGTTGAACTTCGCCAAGATCGAGGCGGGCCACCTCGAATTCGACATCGCCGACGTGCCAGTTCACGAAGCGCTCGAGTCGCTCGAGTCGTTCGTGCTGCCCCAGCTCGTGGCGCGCTCATTGAACTACGTCTACGAGCCGGTCGACCCCGCGCTTTCAGTGCCCGCGGATCGCGAGAAACTGCAGCAGATACTTCTCAACTTGCTCAGCAACGCGATCAAGTACACACCCACCTCGGGGACGATTCGCGTGAGTGTGGCGGTCGCCGACGACGCGGTCCTCTTTCACGTGAGCGACACGGGCCGCGGCATCCCGAGCGAAAAGTGCGACCAGATCTTCGCGCCGTTCGTGCGCGTCGACACGGGCTACTCCCGCGCGACCGAGGGCACCGGCCTGGGCCTCGCCATCAGCCGCGACCTGGCCCGCACGATGGGCGGCGACCTCACAGTCGAGAGCGTGCTCGGCGAGGGCTCGACCTTCACGCTCCGGCTGCCCCGCGCCGACTAGAAGCGGTCTCGCAGGGAGCGTCGTCTCCACCGCATCGTCGGTCTCCGCACCCCGCCTTCGCACCCCGCACAATCGCTACGGTCGGTCTCCGCACCCCGCCTCCGCACCCCGCACTCTTGCTACGGTATGACCGGCCTCGACGGCGTGATCACGTGCGGCGTGCCCGCCAGCGACTGGTTGATCTTCGCGATGCGCGCCGACACGATGGCATCCAACCGCGCCTGCGCCTGATCCGCTTCGGTACGCAGCTCGTTCATTCGCAGCAACTCGCCGGCCGTCGGCGGCATCATCGGACGGCTCACCATCCCGGCGACCGTCTGTGCTTCTTCGCGCAGCCGCGGATACTGACGATACCCGAGTCCCGGCAACGGACGCGCCAGAACTGAGTCGCGGAACTGACGCAGATCCTTTATCGCGCCGTCGACGTCGCCGAGCACCTGCCCTTGCTGCACGACGCCTCCGCCCTGCTCGCGGCGCAACTGCGTTTGCAGTGACGTCAACTGCGCGAGCAGATCGTCCGCCCCGGTGATGACGCGATTCACGCGCGCAAGAATGTCGTTGAGCTGCGCCGCCGTCTGGTTCTGCGTCACGAGCTGCGCCGCGGTCATGTCCGAGCGCGGATCGAGCTGCACCTGCACGGGCTTGGTGAGCTGCTTCCCGTTCACCGACACGGCGACCGTGTAGACGCCGGGCAGCACGTCGAGACCACCGCCGCCCCCGCGACCTCCACCGCCGCCGCCGCCGTCGTCGCCACCGGCTTGCTCGGCGTCGCTCTGCGCCGCGGCTCGGCGCGCGCGGAACGCGGCGAGTGAGGTGTCGGCATCCGCCGCGCCGGGCTGCGCCCCGCCGGCGCCCCCACGTCCGCCGCGGCCACCGCCGCCGCCGGCTGGGGCGTCCGTGCGAAGATCCCACGCCACGCGGTTCAATCCCGCGTCGTCGGACGCGCGGCGCATGCGACGCACAGTGCGGCCGTCCTTGTCGGAAATCGTGATGTTCACCTCACCCGGCGGCTGCGTCTTGAGGAAATACGTAATGAGCGCGCCCGCCGGCGGATTCTCGCCGGTCCACTTTTTCTGGCCGAGGTTGCCGTCGCGGCTCCACTGCACCCAGCGGGTCGCGGGCCGGATGTCGAACAGCGTCGCGTCGGCCGTCTGGACCGCGCCAAGGTTCTGCAGCGCCGAGATGTCGTCCATGATGTAGAGACCGCGGCCGTGCGTCGCGAGCAGGAGATCGTTGTCGCGCGGGTGCACCTGGATGTCGCGCACCGGTGTAGGCGGCAGGTCGCCGCGAATCGACATCCAGTGGACGCCCTTGTCCCACGACGCCCACACTCCCATCTCGGTGCCGATGTAGAGCAGGTTGCGGTTGCGCGGATCTTCGCGCACGACGTGCGTCCACGCCGCCGACACAGGCAGGTCGCCGGTGATCTTGTGCCATGTCTTGCCGTAGTCCGTCGTCATGAACGCGTACGGCGCGTAGTCGTCGTCCTGATGGTGATCGGCCGCGACGTACGCCGTGCCGGCGTCGGAGTGCGACGCATCGACCGTCGGGATCCACGCGTTCGGCTTGAACCCGGCGACGTTGGTGAAGACGTTGCTCCACGTCTTGCCGCCGTCGCGCGTGACCTGGACGTTGCCGTCGTCCGTGCCGACCCAGATGACGTTCGAGTCGAGCGGCGACGGCGCGATCGTGATGATCGTGCAGTGGAACTCGGCCGCCGTGTTGTCGACGACGATCGGGCCGCCGGAGCTCTCCTGCTTCTTCGGGATCGTTCGTCGAGAGATCCGGCGAGATGACCTGCCACGACATGCCGTAGTCGGTGGACTTGAACAGCACGTTGCCGCCGAAGTAGACGACCTTCGGGTTGATCGGCGACAGCGCGATCGGCGAGTTCCAGTTGAACCGATACTTGTGGCTGATCATCGCGTCGCCCACTGAGCCGACGCGGTTCGGGTACGGATAGATCGTTTTCTGCGTGCCGGTGCGCGTGTCGGTGATGTTGATCATCCCGCCCTGCGCGTCCGAGTAGACGAGCCACGGCTTGTCCATCACCGGCACCGTGAAGAACCCGTCGCCGCCCGACACGGTGAACCAGTCGTTCTTTCGAATACCCTGGCCCGACAGCGCCTGGCTCGCGCCGCACCAGTTGCCGTTGTCCTGTAGTCCGCCGCACACCATGTACGGCCGCTGCATGTCGTAGTTGATGTGGTAGAACTGCGTGAACGGAAAGTTGTTCACGACTTCGAAATTCTTTCCGCCGTCGTAGCTCACCTGCCACCCGCCGTCCGACCCGCTCAGGATGTACTTGGGGTTCGTCGGGTCGATCCACATCGCCTGATGGTCGCCGTGCACGTCGCGGGCGATCGTGCGGAAGTTCTGGCCGCCGTCTTCCGACATGTACAACGAGCCGGAGAGCGAGAACACGCGATTGGGATTCTGTGGGTCGACGCGAATGTCGGCGTAATAGAACGGACGGAAGTTGATGTTCGGATCGCGGTTCACCGTGCGCCAATGGTCGCCGCCGTCGTCCGAGCGCCACAGCTCGCCCTCGGTCTTCGTCTCGCTGATCACGTACACGATCGACGGATCGCTCGGTGCCACCGCGATGCCGATGCGGTCCATGTCCGTCTTCGGGAGACCGCGCTCGCGATCTTTGCCGGAGAGGCGCTCCCACGTCTCGCCGCCGTTGTTCGAGCGATACACCGCCGTGTTGCCGCCGCCCGACTCGAGATGCCACGCCCATCGGCGGTACGTGTACATCCCCGCGTAGAGAATGTTCGAGTTGCCCGGGTCGGCCGCGATGTCGGAACAGGCAGTCTGCGAGTCGACGTAGAGCACCTTTCTCCACGTCTTGCCGCCGTCGACGGTCTTGAAGACGCCGCGCTCCTCGTTCGGCCCCCACTCGCGCCCGAGGCCGCACGCGTAGACGAGGTCGGGATTCTTCGCGTCGACGACGATGCGCGCGATCTTGTCGCTCTGCGCCAGCCCGATGTGCGTCCAGTGCTCGCCCGCGTCGACGGACTTGTACATCCCGTCGCCGATCGACGCGTTGTTGCGCGGGTTCTCTTCCCCGGTGCCGACGTAGATGATGTTCGGATCGCTCGGCGCGACGGCGATCGCGCCGATCGATGCGACAGGCTCCTTGTCGAAGATCGGCTTGAAGGTGATGCCGCCGTTGATGGTCTTGATGATCCCGCCGTTCGCGCCCGCCACGTAGTACACGTCGCGGTTGCCCGGGACGCCGGCGACTACGGAGACGCGGCCCGCGTTGTTTGCCGGGCCAACGGAACGCCAGCGGAGCGCCTTGAGCTGCTCGGGTTGTTGGGCGTTGAGGGATACCGCCAAGACAAGACCTGAGGCAACAAAGGCAGTGCGGCGCATGACGCGATCCTCGCGAGCTGGGTGAACGATGAGCCTGGTCTCACTTCTCGCGAGAACATAGCGTCGAGCCCGGGACGCTGCACCGGATTGCCGCTAATCCGAGCGGGGCTTGTCCAACTGGTCGCTCAGGGCGTCAATGAGTCGCCGCAAGCGCTGGCGGTGCCGGTCGACGTGACGGTTCCACAAGACGCGTGTTCCCGCGAACGATGCACCAATCGCCGCGGCGGCGAGCGCGGCGCCCGGTGCGTGCCACAACGCGATGCTGATGCCGCCCGCAAGCATTCCGGCGGTGACACCGCCGATATAGGCGAGCGCCTTCACGCCGTGCTGTCGCGTGTCGATGCGCAACGTCGTTCGATCGGGGCCTGGAGCGACCGACACCACGGTCTTGTTGTCGCCGGGACCGGCGTGCCACTCGATGCCGTCGCCCACCGCGCGCATTTCGCCGGCTCCGTACGGGAGATGGTCGCGGATCGTCGCGAGTATGGCCGCCTCGTCGATGGCCTGTGATCGCTCGACGCGCCGGGTCAGGCGAAAGTCCGAGGGAGCACCCAACAGCGACGACCCGCCGCGCGGCTGATCAAGCGTCGCCGCAACGTCGGCGACGAGCTTTGGATCGATGCCGACCTGCCCGGCGATCTGCTGAATGGATTCCAGCGAATGCGCGGGCTCATCGCCCGTCGCCTGGAGCTCCGCGGCGCGCTTGAGGATCAGCGCCATCTGCTGATCCGTGAACTTCTCCTCGGCGGTCACGGTCGAAACGTTACCGAGGTACCGACGGCGCCGCTACGCCCGCTCCCGACACCCTGGCAGGGGTCATGACATTATGGTGAGGTTTCTCGATGCGTTCCGCGCGTTTTGCGCGACCTACGCCGACCCGACCACCTTGAGGATGTTATGAACAGAGTATTTCACGTATCGTTTGCCGGCGTCTTCGCCCTCGGCGCCGCCGCGGCCCAGGCGCAAGGCGCCCCATCTCTGGCAGGCCAACCCGCCGCCGCGGCGTTTCCGGCCGCCGGCGACATGGCCCCTGACTTCACCGCCACGGCGACCGACTCGACCGGCAAGGCGATCCCGGTTTCGCTCAAGTCGCTGCGCGGCAAAGTCGTCGTGCTCGCGTTCTACCCGGCCGACCGCTCGTCCGGTTGCACCGCGGAGTTGAGCAAGTTCCGCGACGAATACACGTCGCTGTTCGGCGACGGTGTCGTCGTGTTCCCGACGTCGGTCGACAGCCTCGGGTCGCACGCGAGCTGGGCCAAGGATGCGCACTTCCCGTTCGCGATGATCGCCGACACGAAGAGCGACCTGGCGACAAAGTACGGCTCGCAGGGCGCGGCGCGTCCCTACTTCAGGCGCACCGTGTTCGTGATCGGCAAGGACGGCAAGATCGCGTACGACGATACGCGCTTCAACGCGCTCGCCCAGGACGGCTACGACAAGCTGACGGCGGCGATCAAGGCGGCGAAGAACAGCTGAACGCGCCGCGCTTCCCGGTGGCCTCTCGACGTGCAAACGGCGGCGTTCCGATTGGGAACGCCGCCGTTCGTCGGTTCGGGTAAGACGCTCGCTCAGGTCGGACAGAAGATCGAGGTGACAGTCCCGCCGCCCGCATGGCCCGGATTGTCCTGATAGTTGCCGTCCTGATGGACGACGACGATCTGCTTGATGTCGCCGCTGATCGTGCTGCCGTTCTTCAGCACTTTACTCGTCACGATGATCACGAAGTCGCTCGGAATCGTCTCGGGCGGATTCGAGCTGTTGCCCGGCCGCGTGGTCCACGCGCCGCCGCAGAAGTTGTCTGCGCTCGAGGCGAAGCCCTTGAATGAGGCGACGCCGTTATCCACCTGCCCGCTCATCTGGTTGTTCTTCCACCATTGCGCGCCCCAGAAGTTCACCACGTCGGTCACGGCGTGATCCTCGACGTCGCCGATCACGAACAATGGCGTCGCCGGAGTGAAGAAGATCTTCGCCTTGAAGTCGACGCCAGTGGGATTCTGACAGCCCGAGGCGAGCCAGTTGATCAGCTGGTGCCCCGCGGACGTCAGCACGGGCAGCCCGCCGAACCCCGCCCCGCCGAATTGCTCCGGACCGTCGGCGCATGTCGCTCGCGCCGTGTTGCCGGGATCCTGGCTGACCTCTCCGATCTTCGTATTCACGCCGTCGATGCGGACTGTATTCGCCCCACCGACGTTGAACGAGGCGCCCTGGTTGTCGATGTTGAGCGCCACAACCCAGTTGCAGTTGGGTCCCTGTTCGACCGTGCAGTCCTCGAGAATCGCATTGCGGCCGATCTCACTGCCGTTGAGATAGGCCACGGCGGCGTTGTCGGACTTGATCTGCATCTGGAGCGCGAGATTCGTCGCGCCGGGCGGCACGTTGAACGAGGTCACGTACTCGTACGTTCCCACGCGCGCCCGATAGTCGCTCGACGGCGCGTCGTCGCCCGTCGGGCCGATCCACGACGAACCCGCAAACGGAGGGGTCCATTCGGCGCCGGGGTCGCCGGGCGTGTAGATGGCCAGCGCCAGGGTCAGGTTGTTCGCCGTGGTCAGGCAGTCCTGCCCGTTGAACGTACCGGCGACCGGGTTCGTCGTTAACGCGTAGTCACAGTAATGCACCGCCGCGTCGCCGCTGTTGATCGTCTGCTCGAGCGTGCCCGCCGGAACCCCGAACGATCCGACGACGTTCGCCGCGGGCGCACGGCCGGGCGCGCTCGCCGGCGACGGCCCCATCGAAGAGTCGGTACACGAGGCCAGCAGCATCATCCCGCCGCCGACCGACATTGCCATCAGACGCGACCGTTGCCACATAAGCACCCCCGCCCACGGTTAGAGATCGACGCACGCTGTTGAGCCGCCTCGCGTCGTCGCGAAGCACGAGGGGCGCGGGCAAGAAACGTGACGGGGGTCACAGTCGAGCTGAAGTCCAGTTCAGCGCGCTGCGTTGGCCGAGTTCGGTGCGGCCATCAACACGCGCGCGCGTGACCACTTACCGCGCGCGGCCGCCTCGACGGTTCTCTAAATTAGAATTTGTGAGTGGCGGTTAGCTGGCGCGTCGGCGCCGCAGCAGACATGGCGCGCACGCAGCAGACTGGTCGGCTCGGCCTACGTGCGGAGGGCCACGATCGGGTCGACGCGGAGCGCCCGCCGCGTGGGAAGCAAGCACCCTGCGAGCGCCACGGCCGTGAGAAGAATCGTTGCCAGGACGAGCGTCAACGGATCCGTGGGACTCACTCCGACGAGTAGGCCGGCCATTGCGTACGACACGACAACGGACCCGACGAGTCCGACACAAACGCCCGTCATCGCCAGCGTGGCGCCCTGTCGCATGATCATCCCGACGATATCCATTGAACCCGCGCCGAGTGCTCGGCGCAGACCGATCTCACCCGCGCGCTCGCTCACCGTGTACGACATCACGCCGTAGACGCCGAGCGCGGCGAGGAGCAGCGCGATGACGGCGGACATCGCGATCAGCTTCATCGACAGCCGGCGCACGGCGAGGGATTCCGAGACCGTTTCATTCAACGTCACGGCGCCGAACACCGGCAGCGCCGCGTTGATCTTTTGCACTTCATCGCGCACGGCGCGAGCAATCGAGCCGGTCTCGACATGACCGCGCAGGAAAATGGCGAGATGCTTTCCCTGCTGCTGATACAGGCTCGCATACAGATGTGGCTCCGCCGCCCTCGCAAGCGATTCGGTTCGCGCGTCGGCGACGATGCCGACGACAGTCGTCCATGTCGCCGCACGGGCTGACAGCTTCATCCGCTTGCCCAGCGCCTCCTCGCCCGGCCAATACGTTCGAGCCATGCTCTCGTTGATCACGGCGACCGGCGGGGCGCTGTCCGCGTCGAATGCCTCGAAGAGTCGGCCCCGCACGAGTTTCAGGCCGAGTAGGTGGAAGTACTCGGGCGTGACCTCTGACCCCGTGACGAACAGCGGTTGCTCGCCGTGCGAGGCGTCGCCCTCGAACCGCACGCGCAAGACCGCCTGGTCCTGGTACGGGTGATCCAGCGGAACGGCCGCGCCGCTTCCGAGCGCGACCTCGTCCACGCCCGGGAGCGCGCTGCAGCGACGAATCACCTCGCGCACGAACGGCGTTTCGGCGGCGACCGTCGGATAGAGATCTTCTCTTCGGTCGTTCGGATACGGCAATCGCGTGCGTAGAACGGTCACGTTTCCCGGATCGAAACCGAGCGGCACGTCGAGCAGGCGCCAGAAACTCCGCACGAGGAGGCCCGCCGCGCTCAGCAGCACCAGCGAAAGTGCGAACTCCGCGACGACGAGCAGTCGCCGGGTGCGCTTCTGGCCGTGTGTGGCCGTCGTGCCGCGTCCCTCGAGCTTGAGCACGCCCGTCACGTCGAGGTCGCGAATGTGGAGGGCGGGCGCAAGTCCGAACACCGCGCCCGCGACGAGCGATGCTCCCAAGGCGAAGAGCAGCACACCCCAGTTGATCGAGACCTCGTTGAACATCGGGACTCCGTCCGGCACCAGCCGGACGAGGAAGCGCCTCGACGCGAAGACCATGGCGACGCCGAGGGTGCCACCCAACACCGCGAGCACCACGCCTTCCGTCAGCAATTGCCGCATGAGCCGCGACGGCGCGCCCCCGAGCGCCTGCCGCACGGCCATCTCGCGACCGCGCGCGGCGGCGCGGGCAAGAAGCAGATTCGCGACGTTGGCGCAGCCGATCAGGAGCACAAGCGACACGGCGCCGAGGAGGAAAAGCAACGGTTGGCGAGAATCGCCCACGACGCTGTCCTTGAGCGGTACGAGCCGCACCTTCCAGTCACTCCGCGGCGGGTAGTCGCCGGGCAACTGCTGGCGCAGCGATCGGACCAGCGCATCGACTCGTCGCTGTGCCTCGTCGATCGACACTCCGTCGTCGAGACGGGCGATCGCGGTCGGAAAAAGGCTGGCCCGCGATTGGACCAACGCGTCACTCAGCGGTGCTCCGGCAAATCCGAAGGCGACCCACACCTCCGTCCTCCGTTGTTCGCCCGTTCGCTCTGGTGGTTGAAAGCCGGGCGGCATGACGCCGACGATACGGTAAGAGTCGGAGTCGAGCTGGACGATGCGGCCCACCACGTTCGGGTTGGCGCCGAACGAGCCTTTCCAGAGCGCATCACTGATCAGGGCTTGCGCGTTGAATCCGGGCGTCTGATCAGAAGGATCGAAGCCCGTGCCGAGCTGCGGTTTCACGCCGAGCAACGAGAAATAATTAGGCGCGACGATCATCAGCGAAACGCGCTGCGCGTGGGCGAGGCCGGTGAGATTGTTGTTGTCGAACCAGCTCGGCGAGACGTACTTAAAGGCGCCGGCTCGCTGCAGATCCCGCCACTCGGGCGTCGACATCCCGATGTCGCGCGCGCCGATGCCGGCGAGGTCGTCCTCGATCCGCACCAGTTGCTCGGCGCGCGGGTACGGCAACGGATGGAGCAGCGTGGCGGCGACGAGACTGTAGATGGCCGTCGTGGAGGCGATGCCCAGCGCCATGGTCACGATGGCGACGCCGGCGACTCCCGGGGCACGGCGCAGCAGGCGCAACGCGAATCGCACGTCCCGGCCGAACTGCTCCACGGCCATGGCCCCCCTTCCCCATTCGTCGCGCGCGACTTCCAGCGCGAGACCCGGGTTGCCGAACTCGCGGCGCGCGTTGGCTGCCGCCTCCCAGGGCGTTTCGCCGCGTTCGATACGATCCGCCTGCGCCATGTCGAGGTGCGCGCGCAGCTCGTCGGCCAATTCCTTCGTTCGCCGCTCGCGCGCCCACGGCCACCAGTCGCGAATACTCATTGTTCCTCGGCGATCGGCAGGCTGAGCGACGCGATCGCGGCCGAGATCTGCTCCCAACGCGTCCGCTCGGTCGCGAGCCGCTTTCGCCCCTTCGGCGTCAGACGATACGTGCGGACGCGGCGGTTGTTGCCCGAGACGCCCCACTCCATCGCGATCGCCTTCTGGCGCACGAGGCGCTGCAGCGCCGGATACAGCGAGCCGGTTTCGACCTGAAGCACGTTGCGCGACTGCGACCGCACCAGTTGAACGATGCCGTAGCCGTGGCTCGGTCCCCAGCGAAGCGCCTGGAGGATGATGAAATCGAGCGTGCCTTGGAGCAGCTCGATACGCGACGTCGGCGGATCCGTCGATGCCATGGAAGGTCGGTCTTAGGTAGACGCTCTACTTACTCTACGTAGACTGTCTACCCTTCGGCGCCGTGTCAAGCCGCCTAGGCGATCGGCTCGACCTCGACCGGGCCCTCCTCCGCCTCTCGCGCTTCCAACTCGGCCTTGAGGAATGCGCTCGTCCGCCGGAAGGCGGCGAGTTGTGCTTCGAACTCCGCCTCGCGAGTTCGTTCGCGCGCCGCACGTTCGCCCTCCGCGCGGTCCTTCGCATCCATATGCCGTGCCCAAGCGGCATCAGCGTCGACTGTTGGGCGACTCACGAACGCGGTCGGATGCTGTCACCGCCCTCCTCTTTTCGGGCGGCACCCGAATTCCCCGCGCCCGGAGCGCTACGCGGAACACGCGCTGTGCCTGAGTGATGAGCTTGGCGATCATCTTCTCCGAGACGCCAAGCGTTCGCGCCGCTTCCGCGTACGACTGATCATGCTCCCGCACCGCGATGAACGCCTGGCGGCAGCGCGGCGGCAACGACTCGAGCGTCGTATTGTACAGCGCGGTCAGCTCGCGCTCTTGCCACTGCGTTTCGGGATCCATCCACGCGCGCGTGCTCGCCGCGATCTCCCTCAAGTACGTCCAATCGCGCGCCGCGGCCTTTCTGCGCTGCGACCGCATCAGGCTTCGTCGCCGCCAGACGATCGTGGCGACGTACGCGTCGAGCCGCTCGGGCGTCACGTCCCACGTGCCGCCGCGCAGCCGCGTCAAACACTCCGCGGCCGCGTCCTGGGCGATGTCGTCGGCCCGGTCTCTCGACTTGACCAGCCGCCGAGCCATCGCCCGCGCGCTCGCGTGAACGCGCTCCAGCAATTGTGCTTCATCCTCCTGTCCCCCGTAGCCTCCCCCGTCGTCCGGCGATTCCATGCTACACAGCGCCTCCAAGTGAAGGTGAGTTGTATGGGCGACCGCCTTCCGACCGTGGCGGATCTCGCCCCCTACTAGTAGAAGTGGGAGCCGACGCGATTTTACTACCGCAACGAAACGTTGCAGCGAGCGAAAACGCTCATTTGAGCGGCAAAATACCAGGCGAGCGTCAATCGATCGTCAATCGCCCCAAAAACGCCGTCGCCCAAAGAGGACATTTGGTAGTAAATCGCGGTTTGCTCCCACTTATTAAGTAGGGGCACGAGAGACGGCGTCGCGATCCGGCGATCCCGAAAACGCGCTCGCCGGTGGGCCCGTTCACTCGCCAGCGACGGCCGTGAAGTCACTCGCTCGGGCGGTGCACACGCGCTAGGCACGATTCAACTCGGGGACACCCGAGAGCAATTCGCCTGCGTCCGACTCTTCGCGCGCAGCGTCGCAGATGAAGCCGGGTGCGGAACCCCAAGCGCTCGCCGCGCGAGAGTTTCAACTCCGCGCGAACGAGTCACAACTCATCGCGTCGTAGATCAAAACGAGTACGCCCGACGTTCACTCGGCTCTGTCCGACATTCACTCGGCTACAACCGACATTCACTCGGCTGCGTCCGACATTCATTCCGCATCATCCGGAATTCAGTCAGCGTCGTCTGAGATTCACTCAGCTCCGTCTGAGATTCACTCCGCCCAATCCCGCAGCTAGCTCGCCCGAGCCAGCGCTCCGCCTCGAGCGGACCACATCCCGACAACTGCGGATCACATAAAAGCGCGTTCAGCCCGCGTGCATCTCGCGTAAGCGGGGCTGACGCCCGTCACACCCACGATTGCAGGGACCGAAGACTTCCTTCCGTCCCCTTCAGCGTTCGGCGCGACATCGCGCGCCGAGCTCGCGCCCGCCACATCCCGTGGTCCGGGCGCTTTTTTCCTCTCTCCCCAAGGAGAACACGCAGTGAAATCCTCTCATGCAGCAACCTTGAACACGCTGAGCCGAGTGCAGCGGTTCCTGGACCAGAACGGCTCCACACTCGGCGACATCAACGCCAGTGGGTACCGCAAGATCCTGGACGACGTCGTCGGCAAGCTGAGCGCCCACGCCGCCGACCAGACGACCACCAAGCGGGTGGCGGCCGCCGAGGCGGCGAAGGAGCGCGTCCTGCGCAACGCGCTCAAGCTGAACCACATGCGCCCCGTCGCCACGGTGGCCAGCGCGCAGCTTCGCCAGGTGCCCGACTTCGTCGCGCTCAAGATGCCGCCCCGGAACGCGACGTCGCGCACGCTCATCGCGTGGGCCGCGGCCATGAAGACCGCGGCGGGCGAATACTCCGACGCGTTCATCGGAGCCGGACTGCCGGCCGACTTCCTCGATCAGCTCCAGGCGGCGGCGGACGCGCTGGGCAACTCGCTGACGAACCGCACCTCGAACGGCGCCGCGCAACGCGGGGCGACCATCGGCCTCGACGCCGAGACGACGCGCGGCCGGCAGGCGGTCAAAGTGCTCGACTCGCTCGTCGAGCCGCTCATTCAGGGCAACCTTGCGCTGCTCGGCCAGTGGACGGCGGCCAAGCGGTTCGGCGGCAAGGTGAGCGCGCCGACGAGCACGTCGATCGATGCCGCCGCGCGCGGGCCGGCGACGTCGGCCGTGGCGGTGAATAGCGACTCCGCACCTTCTCCGGAGTCGACGTCGGCGCCACACGCGGGCATTGCCCCGTCTTCGGCGGCGGCGCCTAGCCCCACTCCTTAGCCGGTAAGGCGAGGAGCTTTCCTTGGATCGGTAGGCACGCCGCTCCCTTCGTCGGAAACGGGGGGGAGCGGCCGTGCCTTCCCACGCACCGCCGTGTCCGGGTCACCCCTTGTAATGCGTATCCAAGTCGTTGAAGCGAGCCTGCAACGCCGCCCCGAGTAGACCTCGTTCGAGTATCGAGTCACTATTGGCGCAGGTGGCCCGTCAAAAGCCGGCGCGTACGCCAACGAAGCTTGGACCGATCCCGATGAGCCGATTGCACACACTGGCGTCTTCGTCTCTCCGACGACTCTGGATCCTTTCGTTTACGGTTCTCACATCTGCCTGCGCAACAGATGGAGGATCAGTGACTCCGCCACCGACGGCGACCGTTGCTTCAGTAGGTGTTGCCGGAGCACCGTTCTTGTCCGCGGGATTGACCAGCCAACTCTCGGCCACCGCCTTGCTCGCCGACGGGACGGCGCAAAACGTGACGCCGAACGCGACGTGGCAATCATCGAATGCGGCGGTGGCAACGGTATCGGCTGGCGGCCTGGTGACAGCCGTATCGCCGGGGACGGCAAGGATTACCGCGTCCTACCAAGGCAGCGTCGGAAGCTTCGGCGTGCTTGTTCAGATGACGGTTGCGTCGCTCGCCGTCAGCGGAGCGACGCCGTTGACCGCGCTTGGGTCGGCGAGCCAGTTGACGGCGACGGCTTCCCTGGATGGCGGGTCGACTCAGAACGTCACCGCGGGGGCTGGGTGGCAAACGTCGAACGCGGCTGTCGCCACCGTGTCGACTAGCGGTTTGATCACCGCCGTATCCCGAGGCGCCGCGGCGATTACCGCGACCTACCAGGGACACACGGCGTCGACGAGCGTGTCGATCGCGCCATCCGCCCCCTTCGCCATTTCCTCGTGCCAGGCGATCACGGCGCCCGGTGTTTACTCGTTGACGGCGGACATTTCCGGCGCTGCCCCGCAGTGCATCCGGATCCAAGTGCCCGACGTTGATCTCGAATGCAACGGCCACGCCGTCGCCGATTCCGGTACCGCCATTGCCATCCTCAACCCGGCGACGAATGTGACCGTCAACAGGTGCGCTGCAACGACGACGGCCCCAATGGGAGTCGGTGTCGACGTCGAGTCTGCGCACGCGGTGACCATCAGCAACTCGACGATTGCAAGCCCGCAGTACCGCGGGGTGATCGTCAACCGATCGAGCAATGTCAACGTCAGCAACAGCACCATCAGCGGCGCATGGGGTGCGATTTTGGTCTCCGCCTCCCAGTACACGCAGGTCCTGAACAATCAGCTGTCAATCACCGCGTCGCCGTCCGTTTCGGTCGTGCTCCTGAGCACTGGAGGCAGCCACAATACATTCAGCCAGAATCAGATCTCCGGCGCGCCCGCGCAAGCGACAGACGACGGGATTCTAGTGAACACTGAAGACAGTGATCAGATCGAAGGCAACACGATGCTGAACTTCTTCGATGCCGGATTCGAGAGCGTCGGGCCGTTGACCAACACGACGATCGTGGGCAACACGATCAGGAACGCGGGGACCGCCGGCATCGGGGCATACTGGAGCACGTTCTGGTCGGGGAACACTGTCGCTGCGAATCACGTCTCTCAGAGCGGACAGGCGATCAATATCGCGTATGACGGCATTCTTCCGCCCGGGGAACCGCAGACGCCGCTCGCATCGACGATCACGTTTCAGAACAATACGTTCATCGCCAACATCTTCGACGCCACCCTTCACCTGCCCGTGTTGATCACGTTGGCGGGAATAGGCGGGAGCACCAGCAATCCCCTACCTCAGCCGTTTGTCGCGAGCAACAACGTGTTTCTCGACAACGTCCTGCCTCTCAATGCTCAAGGTCCCTATCTGCTCCCGACGTCGGCGTTTGTCGATGGCGGCGGCAACGTGTGCGGAGCGGGCGGCACTCTCCTGACGTGCGCGTCCGCTCGGTAAGCATAGCGGCGCGCACTCTACTTCTTCGTTCCGCCGGCGAGTTTTTCGCGCAGCTCGCGCCCCCAGTTGTGCACGAGGACGGCCTCGTGCCCGGCGCCGGTCGGCATCACCGTCATGTCATCGGGGCTCGACGCGGCGCACTAACACTCGGGAATATTCCACGTCTCTGTTCAGCCCCTTCGCGCTGATCGCGATGCCACCGAGCGCCTCCCAACCTGCCTTCAGGTAACTAGCGACCGCCGCCTCAAGTTCCTGTTGGCTCGGGTGCGTTAGGATCTTGAACTCCATCGACGGTAAACCCAAAGGACATCGCTCCCGCCCCCCGTGTGAACCTCGCACGCGAGGATCAGCTATGAGTCAGCGCGTGTCGCCGAATACGCGAATAGCTCGATGCCGGGCGTGAGCGCGAGAATTCCTAGTGCGTTCTTTGCGCAGAATGTGAGCTTCGGGCCCGGCCTGTCATCCTGTCGACAGTCTGAGTGTGATACGTGTCGATGACAGAGGTCTGGGGGGGCAATAGAGGGTCACCGTCGAGAGGCGCGGCCACCATGGACGGAAACCAATCGATCGACATTCGCCGGATCTTCGCCATGGTGGCCACGCTCTCTGTGGCTGCGTGCAACGGCGGTGATCAACGCGCAAAGAGAGACTCGGCCGCGCCCGCCGAGGCGACGGACCATGCTGCATCCATCGATCCGGTCAGCGCCCTTGGCCTCGAGCGCTATTTCACGGAGAACGAGTTCAGATTAGTTGGTGGGACGTGCATCAAGACCGACCCGGAGCCCGGTCGGTCCCGAACCATTTACGCGATACTTCCAGGTGAGTCCACGTACGTCCGGCTCAACGTCGTCGCTCTCGACGGCCGACGAGTCGACATGATCGAACTCGTTCGCGGAGTCAGCGGAGGGGGCGGCGGGCGAATCTGGACGGCGCTGACCCATGCACGGAATGGTCAGCTCGGGCCGGTCGTCACCCAATTGTTCGCGTCCGCTAGCGACAAGGCGCCGGCGACCAGCGAGCTCCCGGTCGACGGCCCCGCTGGACAGTTGCTCAAAAACATCGCGACCGCTGCGATGAGTCTCTCGTGCGTGACACCGTGAGAGCGCGGAAGAGCGCCGGTCACTGCAGATCGATTCGACCGTCGACCGGGTGGTCAAGCGCTCGCCGAAGCTGTCGATCTCGACGAGATGGAGCGCCTTGGGCGTCGCCGCTGTGACGATGAATTCAAGGTACATCCCTTCGCGAGGCCATCGAGGACTGCGTCGCAGTCTGACGCGCTAAAGAGGTGCACGCGGCGCTACATACGCGCCGGCTGCTCGCCCGGCAAATGAACCGACAGCGCGGACCTCCCGTCGAGGGCGTCGTCCAGCGGTCACATGCTGCGGCGGATTTCGCTGAGTCGCTCGCGGATCGCCCCGTCCTCGGCTCGAGCGTTTCGAACAGCCGGATACTCGTCCGTGTACACGGCTCGCAGATCGCTAAGCCGGGAGCGAACGGCGGACGCGCGGGCTTCGAGGGCGAGGAGCACTCGCGCTGTAGCTTCACGATCGGCGGCGGCGCCGCCGGACGACGAGCGTAAGCGGTCATGGAGCATCGCGATCAGCCAGTCCAAGCCCCGCACCGAGGCCGAATCCGTCGCCGATGAGACGCGTTGCAGTTCTAGTTCAACCAACCGCGCGGAAGTCGAGTCGAGAGAAGAATGCAAACCGTTGCTACTCCGCGCGCCGGGGCGCTCGGTGACGTTGAACACCAAGACGCTCTTGCGGCCGATCACCTCGCACGTCGCCGTGGCGTTCGACTCGAAGCTGTTCGTCGCGTAGAGGTTCTTAATCGCCTGAGTCACTACCGGGCCGCTGATCGGCGTCTTTGGTGTGATGCCGATTGCCGATCGGACATCCGCGTCCGAAAGGCGCGATAGCCCTCTAATCGCGATGCTGTCGGGCGATCGCACAGGGCCCGGTCGACGCACTCCCGCCTTGTTCGTTCGACACGGCAGTCCTCGAGGGTTTGCCCAGCCGTTGCGAGGTCGATGCTGGCACGTGGCTCCACACTTCGATGGCGAGGCCAACCGAGTCTCGGCGAAGAACCAGATACGAGCCTTCGCCGCTCGCAATCACGCGGCCGTTCCGCGCGGCCTCGACGTGCACCTGGCTCATGCTATCGAGCGACGTGATTTCCATCGTGTAGGAAGACGCATCCGACGGGCCGGCAGGTGCCCCCCAGTTGATTTCCGCGCGACCGCGAGCAACGATGGGATCGCATCGTCGAATCGTCCGGAACCACCAGCCTGTACGCCGCGTGATTCGCGGATTCGATCGTTACGCGGATGGGTAACGCCTGCCAGGTCCGTCGAGCCCAGGCCTCTAAAGGCTTGAGATCCTCCTCCTGGCGAGCAAATAGCGCCGGCAGCGGCACGCCCTGCGCGAGACTCGATCGCGGTGCGGGAACTTGATGCAACTCGCCCCCGTTCGACTGTGAGCAGCTGTGCGACGACAAACCGTGGAAGCCGCAAACCCGTGACCTGAAAAACCACGATGTCGCCAGCTTGCGCGCCGGCGAAGCCCTTCCGGTAGTACGAAGGCATACTGTCGACCGGCCGCGGAGTCAGAACGTTCGTCAACTCGTGCACCGAGGTGTCGTGGAACTGCTTCGCCAACGAGTCGAACGACACGCCGCGTCGCAGAAGGTTGGCGACGCTGTCGGCGAGACGGGCTGCGCCCGTGACGTCACCCTCGTTGTTCGCGGCGACGACGATCTGCCTGAATGTCACCGTCGTTGACTCAGCCGGCCGTGATTCGGATGGAACTGTCAACTGCGGTTCCTCGTGGCCGGACTCCGCGGCGAACGGTTTCGTCAGGGTATCTGTGGGCGACGGCGCGATCGACCGCGCCGGTACCGGTGTCCTCCGCGGGACGGCCGCGAGCACACTCGCCACTATGGCGGATGGGCTGACCACGGGCGCCGCCAGCGGAGTCGTTCGGGTGGGGGCGGACGTCGTCCACGCGGCGGTCGCAAACACCGTGGCGGCGATCGCCGACGCGCCGACTGCGGCCGAGAAGAGCCGCGGGCGCGATGCAATGCGGCGAATGCGACGCTCGAGGTTCGAGGGACGGTCCGCGAACGCCACATGCGGCGACAATCCGCTCGTCCGCTCGTACATCTCGACGAGCAACTGGCCGTATGCGCGGACGTCGCACCCTTCCCCGAGTACCCGCCCGTCGCAGTCGGCTTCGACAGCGAGACGCAGACGTGCCGAGGAGCATCCACAAAGCCGGGTTCCAGGGCTGAATCGCGACGATGCACATGCTCGCGCACACGAGCGCGGGGTCGAACGCGGCCGCGTGCTGCCGTTCGTGCGCGACGATGATCTCTTGCTCCGTCGGCGGCAGCTCAAGCACCCACCGCGGCAGGACGATGCGAGTGCGCAGAATGCCAAGGAGCGCTGGTCCCACATCTTCCGAGACGAGCACTGCGTGATCCGCCACCGTTCCCGGAGTGAGCCGACGCGCAAGGCGGCGCAATCGTAGGAGTGAAACAATCAACCACGCCATCACCAGCCCGGACGACGCAGCCCATGCGACGAGAAGCGCCGCGTTCCACCGGTCGAGCGTACTCACGTCGATTCGCGAAATCGAACCGCCGACCGAACGTTCGATCGTTCTGAATCGGGCAACGGAGGTCTCGACGGTCGCCCCCCCGAAACTCGTGCGATGGTCAGTGACCGGTAGGCGCGGCGCCGATCCGAAGCTCGTTCGATAGTCGGTGATCGATGCCGGGGCCTCGCCCCGGATCGAACTGGCGCGGCTCGACGCGATCGGCGCCGGACGCGAGGCATTCCCGCGGCCCAACAGCACGCTCCCCGAGAAGGCCACCGCCGCCGTCATTGCGAG
Source organism: uncultured Gemmatimonadaceae bacterium (assembly GCA_963789315.1). Classification (GTDB taxonomy): domain Bacteria; phylum Gemmatimonadota; class Gemmatimonadetes; order Gemmatimonadales; family Gemmatimonadaceae; genus JAQBQB01. The sequence continues at coordinate 236,370 of CAWBKI010000019.1, forward strand.
CAGCCACAGGAAACGCGTCGGCAGCCGGACCGCGCGGGTGACGTACTCGGTTCCCATTGCCGCGGCGTATAGAAGGAGGCCCACGGCTATCGTGTAGGTCATCAACGCGGCGATCATGCGCGCTTCCCTCGCTTGGCCGCACGGCGCGGTTTGTCTTCCTCGATCCGTTCGTCGAGCACCGCGCGGATTCGCGCCAGCTCGCTCGGTGACAATCGCCGGTCTCGCACGAAGTGCGTGACCAGCGACTCGGCCGAGCCGCCGAAGAGTGTATCGGCGATTCGCGACAGCGCGCTACGCGCCGCTTCCTCGCGCCCGACGCGTGCCCGGTACCGGAAGGCCCGGCCCTCCTCGACGTGATCGACGCGACCCTTGTTCTCGAGGATCGTGAGCAACGTCGCCACCGTGTTGTGGCTCACGGGGTCCTCGAGCTTCGCGCGGACCTCCGCCACTGTAGAGGGGCCGTGCTCCCAGAGCACGACCATGATGTCCAGCTCGCGAGCGGTGAATGCCGCCATTGTCATCTCCGAACTCCTTCGGAGATAATATCGTCTTCGGGTGACTTGTCAACTAAGACTTTCGGAGTGGGCGAGTGCCTCGAGGACGAGGCCGCCGCTAGTTTCTTGCCGATGTCCCAGGGACTCCGCCGCTCGCTGTGCGCCGTCGCCGCGTCGCTCGTTCTCGTCGCCCGCCCGGGTGCCGGCCAAGCGGGTGTTCCCGCCCCTGACGCGCCGCTCATCGCACCCGACGCGCTCCACGAGAACGGCGCCAACGTGACGATTTCGCTGCTCACCATGGGAAACGGCGAGCACGTTTGGGAGTTGTTCGGTCACAGCGCGATCTGGATTCACGACAACCTCACGTCGCGCGATACGGTGTTCAACTGGGGCGTGTTCGACTTCCGGCAGCCGCACTTTCTTCAGCGATATCTCAGGGGCAATCGGCTGTACTCGATGGGCGGTGATTCCATGGAAAGGCATCCTCCTCGAGTATCGCTACTGGAATCGCACTGTGCTGGCGCAGGAGCTCGATCTCACGACCGAGCAAAAGGAAGCGATCCTCGCCGCCATCCGCACCAACGCGCGCCCCGAGAACGTGAACTACCTGTACGACGACTTTCGAGACAATTGCTCGACGCGCATTCGCGACATCTTCGACGGCGCCCTCGGCGGCAGGCTGTTCCCGGACGCGAGCCACCGGAAAGGCACTACCTATAGGTGGCACACGCTCCGACTCATGCAGGGCAGTTTCTGGACGATGCTCGGCGTCGATATTGCCCTGGGACTGCCGGCCGATCGCCCGATCTCGATGTGGGACGAGATGTTCCTCCCGCGACAACTGCACGACTATCTCGCTGTGACGCGGCTCGATTCGCCGACAGGTGCCCGACCGCTGGTGAAGAGCGAGCGCGTTCTCTTCCCAGTCGACGCGAGGCCCCGAGCCCGACCGGCCGCCAACGCTCGGCGTCAAGCTCGGAATCGCGGGATGCACGTTTGCGATTCTCCTCTTCTTCCTCGGCGTGGCGTCCACGAAAGACGCCCCGTGGATTCGCGGCATAACCGCGACGCTACTCGGGCTGTGGGCGTTCGTCGTCGGTTTGTTGGGCGTCGCGCTCACGCTGCTCTGGTCGGTCACCAACCACGTCATCGCGCACGGCAACGAGAATCTCCTGCTCTTCAATCCGCTCTGGCTCGTTCTCGTCGTGCTGCTGCCCATGTTCGTCTGGTCGCGCAAAGCGGTGCGCCCGACCCGCCTCGTGTGCGCGGCGGCGGTGACGATGAGCGTCATGGCGCTCGTCGCACATCTTGTTGGCCTGTCCGGGCAGGCCAACCTGGCGCTCATCGCTCTCGCCCTGCCGCCGGCACTCGCGATCGCGGTAATCGTCGCGCGGCACAGGTGATCGCACCACGATTGATGGATCACCGGTCCAGTCGCGCATTGGCCGCCCCGAGCACGCCGGTGTAGTACGACATCAGGGCCTGCTGGAACGCGAGGCTCGACCGCGCATTCACCGCCGAGCTCTGAGCCTGGATCAGCGTTGCGCGCGCGAGCGCGACTTCCACGAACGTCGACACGCCGTCGCGGTAGCGCGCCTGTGCCGCCTCGAGCGCGAGCGCGGCGCCCCGCTGCTGAGCATTCGTTTCGACGAGCTGCTCCTGCGCGACTTGATAGTCGAGAAGGGCGCGGCGCACTTCCAGGGCGACGGTTTGGTCGACATCGCGCAGCGCCAGCGTCTCGTTCTCGAGCAGGATCTGCGCGCGCTGGTGCGCGATGGACACGGTGCTTCGGTCGAAGATCGGCACCGAGACGCCGATGCCGAAAGACCCGCCGCGCCGTTGATCGAGCTGGCTGGCGAAGCTGCCGTCGGCGGTGCTGTTGAGCGCACTGCTGTATCCGGCGGTCGCCGAGATGAGTGGAAAGCGTCCACCTTCCGCCACCAGGATCTCGCGCTTGGCCGCCTCGACGCGGAGGCGTTGCTCACCGCTTGTTGCTGCAAAACGGGATCGATGCGGGCGAGGAGTTGGCCCTTCTTGACCACGTCGTTGAAGTCCGCGTGAATTTCGGCGACTTGTCCCGACGCCTGCGTCCCGACCTGCACCGTCTTGACCGCACTCAGTGCGCCTGTCGCCGACACCGTTTGGAGGACGGTTCCGAGTTCCACGGTGGCGAATCGGTACCCCGTTTCACCCGCGTCGCGAGTGCGGCGTACGATCCAGACCGCGACGGCGATGGCAGCGAGCGCGATGGCCGCGATGGCGATTGTCCTGGTTCTGGTCATTGAGATGCAGTGTACTCGTCATCGGCGCGCCCGAGCCATCGCACGAAGGAGTGAACCGCGGCCTTCGATGCTCCTGGTCCGTTCGTGTCATTGCCGGCGGTCGTCCACCTGACTTGACTTGGCCATCCAGTAGGAGGAACCTGTGAGAATCGGCTATACCGTGTTTGCGTTGCTCGTCGCGTGCGCGGCGCGAGACAGCGCCCAGCCGTCGCCCGTAGGCCCCGCCCACATCGTGTTGATCCGCCACGGCGAAGAGCCGAGCGACGCCGATGATCCGCATCTGTCGAAGGACGGCCGGGCGAGGGCGCACGCATTCGTGGAGTTCATGACCCACGACCCGGCGATGATTCGCCTGGGCACCCCCGCCGCGATCTTCGCGACCGAGACGACAAAGGACGACAATGGGCAGCGGACGCAAGAGACCGTCACGCCGTTGGCGAGGGCGCTCCGACTTCCTGTGCTGACGCCGTATCACTCGAAGGACTACGACCAGCTCGCGAAGCGCGTGCTCTCGGACCCGTCCCTCGCCGGCAAGACGGTGGTCGTCTGTTGGAACCACGAGTGGCTTCCGCAACTCGCCGCCGCACTCGGCGTGAATCCCGAGCCGGCGAAGTGGAAAGGCAAGGTCTACGACCAGGTGTACGTGATCACGTACAAGGACCGACACGCGGTGCTGACGACCACGCGCTACGGCGGTTCATAACGCCTGATATCGATCAGAGAAGCTCACGCCGTCGCGCCGCGTGATCACAAGCCCCTCACCGCGAGCGCCGGCGACCGGATGACGGGAGCTTGGGTTCGCCCGACCGAGCGGCGCATACGTCGCGTGACGTATGGTCGCGCATCGCTCGATTCAGGATCTTGGCCAGTACCGGTGACGCCGTCACCGAGCACTCGAAGCCGGCCTGTCTCCTGGGGAGTCTTATGATACGCGACGCCGCTTTCAACGCATGGTTGGGGGTTGGCCGCGCGGCTGCGGTGCTCTTGCTCGCGACACTCACGATGGAGGCATGTTCATCGTGGGCGACGCAGGAGGGCCCGGTCACACAAGTCGTCGAGCCCGTACACCCATCGGCCGTTCGCGTCACCACGATCGACGGCGTGGTCTGGCAGGTAATGCGGCCGAGAATCGTCGACGATTGTCTTCAAGGCACCACGCCGGACAATTTGGCGGTCTCCATCGCTGTCGCTCGCATAGCCAAGGTGGATGCCCGGCAATTCTCCCCTGGCCGCACGGAGCTGCTCGGCCTAGCCGTCCTGATCGCTTGGTTTGGTAACCGCTTCTAGCGCTTGGAGATCGCGAGTGCATTCGCGAAGGTCATGGTGGTCGTCGCCGCCATCCCCCACGATTTGCGAGATCTATCCCCGCGCGTACCCCCGGTCTAGCGGACCTAACCCATATGGAACTGGTCAAGACAGCATGAAAACGGGTTTCTAGAGGGGGGAAACGAAAGACGGCGCCCTCTTGGGACGCCGTCGTATCGCATGAACCAGGTTCCGAATGGAGGCGCCGGGAATTGAACCCGGGTCCGAGAATAGATCGACCACAGCTACTACGTGCGTAGTCCGCCGTTAGATGTTTCCGCGCGCTGGTTGGCAGACGACCCACTCGCGGATGAGCCTCCTTGATTTCACCGGCCCGCCGGAGGCGGTCGAGCCAGCAATCCCGGATTTCCGATACCTGAAGAGCCGCCCCGGGCGGGCTTCCCTCCAGGCACCTGCGGCGTAACTAGAAGTTACGCGGCAAGGGCGAAGTTGTTGTTCGCAGTTGGAATTTTGCGGAGTGTTTAACGAGGTGCCCCACGACCTCGGCACGCAGCCACGGCTTCACATACCCCGTCGAAGCCAGTCGCCCCCTTACTCACTACAAGTTAGACGATCGAGTGGCTTGGCGCAACGTCAGAGCTGCGTTCTTCAAGCCTGCTAAGTGACGTCTTGGCAATTGCTTCGCTACTGCCCCTTAAGGTTGTCTCCAACACCGCGCCCGCGATCGCGAGCAGGGAGCCGGAAAACAGCAGCGTGTCGGCCACGAAATTGATCGCCGTGATCGGCTGCCCAGGGCCACGCGCTAAGAACAGGTCAGGCACATAGAGCAGGACCGTAAGCACAGCCATCAGGATTCCGGCCCAAGTGATTGCTGCAACCGCCGTCTTCTTGACCAGTGCGGCCGCACCCAGGGCGACGAGAATCGCTCCAGTGACGTAGGCGACCACGTGCGGCAGCGGCACCCACGGTGACGTCGGCCTGGGACTCGGTACGCCCGGCGAAAACTGCGGATAGCCCAAGTGCTGAATCCCGAAGAACACGAGCACGAAGGCCGTCCAGAGTCGCGCGAACAGCGAGAATCCGCCGGTTCGTCGAGCCCAGGAAGGCTTCGTGTCGGATACGAAGATGCTGAACGCGCCGACCGCAAACGTCCCCTCGCGAAACGGGAAGATCCAGAAGATGCGCGTGCGCGCGTGCTCGACCGCGTTGGGGAGGTGGATCAAAAGGACGAAGAGTCCAAACAGAAGCGCCAGCAACGGCGCGGACCACCGAACCGAGACTCGGGCCGCGAGGCTCAGCCCCGCGGCGAGAAGCGCAACTCCCACCAAGTACGTAATGGGAATTCGCAGAGGGAGCCACTGCGGAACCAATCGCACGAGATCGGCAGCATCGGTGAAATGCTCGCCCGAAAACGTCGCGATCGCGGCCCCGATGAACACCGGGCCGAGCGCACGTATCCTCGACTCGACCGGCAGGCCCGAGTCGAAGAGGTCGCGCCGTTGCATCCAGAGCGCTGTCGCCAGGACGCAAAGCCCCAACGCGGCTGGCCAAAAAACAGGTGCGGACATGACTGGCTCGGCTGACGATACCGCGGCTCAAACGCCCTCCGTACGCTCGCGCACGACGCCTGCCAACGGATTGGGGACGGGACGCTCGCCCCGAGGGGCCAAGCGCGAAGGACTCGAGCGAAGGCTGTTTACCCGATTCCGTGCGTGATTCGCGACGCGGCCACGGCTGCCCCGAATCCGTTGTCGATGTTCACGACCGTCACGCCGGCCGCGCAGCTGTTGAGCATCGTCAACAGCGCCGCGATCCCGCCGAACGACGCGCCGTACCCGACCGACGTCGGCACCGCGATCACCGGCGCGCGCACCATGCCGCCCACCACCGACGGCAGCGCGCCATCCATCCCCGCGACGACGATCACCACGGCGGCGGACGCGAGCTCCTTGTGCTTCGCCAGCACGCGATGAATTCCCGCGACGCCGACGTCCGTCACGCGCATCACGCAGTCGCCCAGCGCGTCGAGCGTCACCGCGGCTTCCTCGGCCACCGGCAAATCGCTCGTGCCGGCGGTGACGACGGCGACAGTCCCGGTGCCGCGCGGCGCCGGATTGCTGCCGCGCACGAGAGCCGTACGCGCGAGATCATTCACCTCGACGTCCGCCAGCGTCGACCGCAGCCGGTGCGCGGCGTCTTCGCCGACGCGGGTCACGAGCACGCCGTCGCCGCGCGCGACGATGCGGCGGGCGATCTCGCACACTTGCTCGGGCGTCTTCCCCGCCCCGTACACGACTTCCGGAAATCCCTGTCGCAGCGCGCGGTGGTGGTCGATCGTCGCGAAGCCGAGCGATTCGATCGGCTCGACAGCCAGCGCGTCCAGCGCGTGCGAGACGTCGAGCGTGCCGTCCGCCACCTGCCGCAGCAGGTCGCGAACGTGCTCGCGTCTCATGCCGCCGTCTCGATTTCGTCGGCGTCCGTCGCCTCGTCTCCGCCGAGGACGTCGGACACGTCGGACTCGTACGTGTGCCGAATGCGCAGATACTCGTCGAAGATGCCTTCGACCTCGTCGAGCGAGTTCACGGCGTGGAGCTTCTTGCGCAGGTCCGCCGACCCCGCCAGCCCCTTCACGTACCAGCCGAGGTGCTTGCGGAATTCGATCGCGGCGCCGCGGCGGTCGGGCTCGTACGCGGCGGCCATGCGCGCGTGATCGAGCGCGATAGCGAAACGCTCCTCGACCGACGGCGCCGGGCGCATCGGCCGGCCCTCGAGCAGGTCGCGCGTTTGATCGAAGATCCACGGCTGGCCGAACGATCCGCGCGCGATCATCACGCCCTCGCACCCGGTCTCGCGATGCATGCGCACCGCGTCCTCGGGCGTCTTGATGTCGCCGTTGCCGAGCACCGGGATGTCGAGCGCGGCGGCGACGGCGGCGATCTCCTCCCAGCGCGCGCTGCCGCTGTACATCTGCGTCCGCGTGCGCGGGTGGAGCGCGAGCACGCGCGCGCCGGCGTCCTGGCAGCGTAACGCGATCGTTACCGGATCGCGCATCTCCTCGTTCCAGCCACTGCGGATCTTGCACGTGACGGGCAGCGACGTGCTGCGCGCGACGGCGCGAATCACGTCCTGCACGAGATTGAGATCCTTGAGACAGCCGGAGCCGCCGTTGCGCCGGACGACCTTCTTGACCGGGCAGCCGAAGTTGATGTCGATGAACTCGGGCTGGAAAACGTCGGTGACGAACGCGGCCGCTTCGCCCATCGCCGCGACGTCGGCGCCGAAGATCTGGACGCCGATCGGCCGCTCGTCGGGGCCGAAGCGCAGCTTGTCGATGGTGGCGGGGTTCTCGCGGCGGATGCCCTCGGCCGAAAGGAATTCCGTGACGACGACGTCGGCGCCAAAGCGGCGGCAGAGTCGCCGGAAGGGCGACTCCGACACGCCGGCCATCGGCGCGAGGTAGAGCGGGACGGCGGCATCGAGCGGAAACGGGAAACGCGCCATTCTCAAAAGCTAAGAGCGATCCGAAGTCCAAGCAACGCGCGCATTTGACACGCGTTCAGGGCTCGCATAGCTTCGCTGGTTCACGCCCATTGACTGCCCTCCTTTCGACCCGCAACGGATGGAACTGCGCGAGTTTTTCAGCGAAGACGCGATCAAGCTCGACCTCGTCGGGACGACGAAGGACGACGTCCTTCGCGAGCTGATCGGACTGCTCAAGCTCGACGACAAGTCCGAAGGCATGCTGTTCAAGATGCTCAAGCGACGCGAGAATCTCGGCTCGACCGGAATCGGCCGCGGCATCGCGATTCCGCACTGCCGCTCGCTCGTCGTGAACAAGCTGCGCGTCGCGTTCGGCCGCACGCAAAGACGGCATCGACTTCAAGGCGATCGACGAGAAGCCGGTCCACTTCTTCTTCCTCATCGTCGCGCCGCCGCTCGAAGTCTCGAATCAGTATTTGCCGGTGCTCGGCAAGATCGCGCAGTTCAGCAAGGAGCCGGACGTCCCGGCGCGCCTGCTCGAGCTCACCGAGCCGAAGCAGTTCCTGGCGCTGCTCGAGGAGAAAGGCGTCTGAGCGTGCCGGTCGCTGCGCTAGAGTCGCGAAGACAACTCAACGCGATGCCGCATTCTGAGGCAGCATCAGCGTCATCTGCGTTGCTTCATTGCGGGAACGGCGTCGAATGCCTGACGCCGCCTCAGGACTCCGACATCCATACGGCGAACGAACCACGCTGGGGATGGACACGGCGGCGTAGAGCGCGCCGATCCCGATCTCCTTGACCAGCGTGCGCGCCGAGCGATCCGCCGTACACGCGGCGCAGCGCGCGTGGCCAGTAGATCGGTGCCCAGACGAACGGCAGGACTCCAGCACGACGATCAGAACGCACGAGTGCGTGAAGCGGCGAGAGGACGCTGAGGCTGAGCGCGACGAACCCGAACGCGTGCACGTGCAGCGCGAAGTAGAGATGCTCGGCGAACCGGCGCGTCCGGATAGAACAGCGTCGAGATTCGCGCGCAAACACGGGCAGCAGCAGCGAACAGCGCTTCGGCATGACGCGTCCGTGAAATCCTTTCGAAACCCCTGCTGGATCGGCCGCGGAGTCGTCGCACGATCGGGACGGAGGAGCTTCGGAGCGCGGCCCGACGGATGCCAGGATCACTTCACGTTGGTCGGCCGTCAGCTCGGTCTGGATCGTGTGGCTCCCGACGCCGATCGTGACGTCTTGTGTCGCCGACGCTCCCGATCTTCGCGACCTCTCGCCGGCGCGAGCGACGCCGGCGCGGCCGCCGAGAGCGCGAAGTACACGAGGCTCACGCACGAGGTAGAGCCGCAGCGGCGCGATGTAGCGCGCCCGCTCGCCCTCGAGGAACTCGACCGTGAGCTGCCGGGTCGCGCGAAGAGCAGCCGCAGCGTCGCCGCGAGCTTGCCGTCCCACCCCGAGAACTCGGCGAACGCGTCGCCGAGCAGCTCGCGAAGCGTCGGATGGGGCGGCACGACGCGCTGGCCGCACGTCGACGCAGAACGGGCCGTGCGAGCGGCTCGCCGCAGTTGAGCAGCGCGCCAGGTATGCGGTCGACGCTCCGGCCGTGCGCGATCGGAGTCCGTGGTCCACTGGCGCAGTTCTGTCGACAAGCGTCCTCCGGCGGGCGGGTGGATCGCTAGGCCGGCGGGGCCGGTCCTACTCCCACTCGATCGTCGCCGGCGGCTTCGAGCTGACGTCGTAGACGACGCGATTCACGCCGCGCACCTCGTTGATGATGCGGTCGAGATCCGGCCGAGCACGTCGTGCGGAAAGGGATACCAGTCGGCGGTCATGCCGTCGGTGCTCGTCACGGCGCGCAGCGCGACGACGTTTTCGTAGGTGCGGAAATCGCCCATCACGCCGACGCTGCGCACGGGCAGCAGCACGGCGAACGCCTGCCAGATGTCGTCGTACAGATTCGCCTCGCGAATCTCTTCCAGATAGATCGCGTCGGCGCGCCGCAGCACGTCGAGCGACGCGTCGTTCGACCGCGCCGAGGACGCGAATCCCGAGACCGGGACCGGGGAACGGGTGCCGGCCCACCATCTCCTCGGGCAGTCCGAGCTCGCGGCCGACGTTGCGCACTTCGTCCTTGAACAGCTCGCGCAGCGGCTCGATGAGCTTGAACTTCATGTCCGGCTTCAGGCCGCCGACGTTGTGGTGCGTCTTGATCGTGACCGACGGACCGCCGCGCGGCGAGAACGACTCGATCACGTCCGGATAGAGCGTTCCCTGCACGAGGAACTTGTCGCCGCTATCGGGTCCTTCCCCGCTTCGCGGAGCGCGTCGGTCGTCCTCGAACACGTCGATGAACGTGTGGCCGATGATCGTCCGCTTCTTTTCCGGATCGTCGACGCCCGCGAGCGCGTCGAGGAAGCGTCTCGGACGCGTCGACCGTGACGAGCTTGATGCCGAGGTTCGCGCTTGAACGTGCGCTCGACCTGCTCGCGCTCGTGCAGCCGCAGCAGCCCGGTGTCGACGAAGACGCAGGTGAGCTGGTCGCCGATCGCCCGATGCACGAGCGCCGCGGCGACCGACGAGTCGACGCCGCCGGACAGTCCGCAGATGACACGCGCGTCGCCGACGAGCTGCTCGGATCTTCGCGATCTCGCTCTCGACGAACGCGCCCGGCGTCCAACTCGGCTCGGCGTGGCAGACGCCGAAGAGGAAGTTCGAGATGATCTCGCCGCCGCGCGGCGTGTGCGCGACTTCGGGATGGAACTGGACGCCAGTGAATCGGCTTCGTCGCGTGCCGCATGGCGGCGATCGGCACGCTGGCGCTCGACGCGGTCGACGACGTAGCCGGGCGGCGGCGCGTCGACGTGGTCGCCGTGGCTCATCCACACCTGTCATCGCCTCGTGCTCGGCGAATCCGTCGAACAGGCCGCAGTTCTCGTCGACGCGCAGCTCGGCGCGGCCGTACTCGCGACGGCCCGCGCCGATCACCTCGCCGCCCGACACGTGCGCGACGAGCTGCATCCCGTAGCAGATCGCGAGCACCGGCGCGACGTCGAGCACGCCGGGGTCGACCGTCGGCGCGCCCTCCTCGTAGACGGAGTTCGGTCCGCCGCTCAGAATGATGCCCGGTGGGCTTCCAGTCGCGAATCCACTCGAGCGAACGCGTCGGCGGATGGATCTCCGAGTACACGCGCGCCTCGCGGACACGACGCGCGATGAGCTGCGTGAACTGCGAGCCGTAGTCGATGATGAGAATCGCGCGCATGACATCAGTACGCGCCATTCCTGGCCTGACAGCGTCAGGAATTCCACGCGGCGCTCGTCGAGGTCGAGCATCGCCGCCGACGGCGTGCCGTAGAGCCAGCCGCACGCTTCGCCGGGATTCACGATCAGCGTCTCGCCGCGCGTCTTCATCTCCTGCTGATGCGTGTGGCCGTGAATCACGATCTCGTGTCCGAGATCGATCGTTCGTGGACGTCGCCGATGTCGTGGACGAGCAGGATGCGCCGCCCACCGATCTCGAAGCTGTGCGGCGACTCGAACAGCTCGATGCCGAACGCGGATTGCGCCCGCGTGCATCAGCCCTTGCGGGTCGCCGTCGTTCCGGCCGAACACGCCGGCGAGCGAGACGTGCGCCTCCTCGAACGGCTTGAGCGAGAACGGCGAGCAGAAGTCGCCGGCGTGCAGCACCATGCCGACGCCCGCCGGCCTGCATCTGCCGCACCAGTTCGGCGATCGCCGGCAGGCGGTCGTGCGTGTCGGCGATCAGTCCGACGCGCATCAGGCGGTTCTCCAGCTTCCCAGGTTGGGCTCGGCGATCTCGCAGGCGCGTCAGGTCGTCGTACGGCTCGCGCGCCGTGATGATGGCGAAGCGGTCGCCGTCCACCAGCACTTCGGCCGGCGCGACGCGGCTGTTGTAGTTCGACGCCATCGCGTAGCCGTACGCGCCGACGTCGCGACACGACGAGGAAATCGCCCGGGCTGCACGTCGTCGAGCTCGCGGTCGAGGGCGAGGAAATCGCCGCTCTCGCACACCGGCCCGACGACATCGACGCGCCGCGTGCTGCCGCGCTCGCGCATGGCGTCGACGCGATGAAAGGCGCCGTAGTGCGACGGCCGCAGCAGCTCGGTCATTCCCGCGTCGGCGATGACGTAGTCTTTCCCGCCGCTGTGCTTTCGGTACAACACGCGGCCCACGAGGACGCCCGCGTTGCCGACGATGAACCGCCCAGGCTCCATGATCAGCTTGAGCCCCGTCTCGGCGACCGTGGGCAGCACGAGATCGGCGAACCGGTCGAGGTCGGGCGGCTCCTCGGTGTCGTAGCGCACGCCAAGGCCGCCGCCGATGTCGAGATAGTCGAGCGTCGGTGATGCCGCGCTTGGCCAGCTCGGCGAAGATCGACGCGAGTCGTTCGGTGCCCTCGCGGTACGGGTCGATGCGTGACAGCTGCGACCCGAGGTGCATGTCGAGCCCGACCAGCTCGCACGTTCGGCAGCGACGCCGCGATCTGCGCGACGTGCACGACGTCGTCGTACGGAATGCCGAACTTGTGGCCCTTGCCGCCGGTCTTGATGTAGTCGTGCGGCGTGTCGAGCGTGATCTCGGGATTCACGCGCAATCGACACGGCGGCCGACTTGCCGCGCTCGCCGGCGAGCTGGCTCGATCGATCGGACTTCGCCTTCGCTCTCGACGTTGATGAGCAGAATGCCGGCGTCGAGCGCTTCGCGCGAGCTCGGCGTCCGTCTTCCCGACTCCGCCGAAGATGATGTCGGACGGCGCGAAGCCGGCGCGGAGCGCGCGATGCAGCTCGCCGCCCGACACGACGTCCACGCCGGCGCCGAGCTCGCGCAGCACGCGAAGGACGCCGAGGCTCGAGTTCGCCTTGAGCGTGTAGTGGATCCGGTGCGGCGCCGGCGCGAGCATGCGCTGGAGCCGCTCGTAGCGATCGCGAATCGTCGCGGTGCTGTAGACGAACACCGGCGTGCCCGACCTCGCGCGCGATGCGCTCGAGGGACACGCCCTCGCAGTGCATCGCCCCGTCGACGCGCGCGAACCCGGTGGTCAGTACGCTTTGGCCCATACCGCCTCGGCGGTCGATGCGCGGCCGCACTTGAGGCAGGTCGCCGGCGCCTCGGCCGAGCGGAATTCCTCATCGGGCAGAACGCGAATCGTCGCCTTCGTCTCTTCCTTGATCTGCGCCTCGCACGCCGCGTCCCCGCACCAACCGGCGTAGACGAACGCGCCCTTGCCGTCCATCAGATCCTTGAAGTCGTCGTAGCTGATCTTGTGGCGCACGCTGTTCTGCTCGCGGCGGTCGCGCGCGGCAATCAGCATGTCCTCCTGGATGCGCATCAACAGCTCGGCGACGTCTTCACCGACCGTGTCGAGCGAAACCGGCTTCTTGGCGCGCGTGTCGCGGCGGACGAGCACGCCCTGGTTGTTGTCGACGTCGCGCGGCCCGAGCTCCATGCGCAGCGGAACGCCGCGCAGCTCCCACTCGTAGTACTTGGCGCCGGGCTTGACCCCTTCGCGGTCGTCGATGTGGATGCGTAGACGGCCGGGATCGCGGCGCTCCCAGTCGACGCAGCTTCTGCTCGACGCGATCGGCGGCTTCGAGAATGCGCGCGCGCTCCTCGTCGCGTCTTGTAGATCGGCACGATCACGAGCTCGATCGGCGCGAGGAGCGGCGGAATGCGGAGGCCGTTGTCGTCGCCGTGCGTCATGACGAGCGCCGCCGACCAGGCGCGTCGAGACGCCCCAGCTCGTGTTCCACGCGAACTCGATGGCCTCCGTGCTCCGCCTGAAACTTGAGGTCGAACGCCTTGGCGAAGTTCTGCCCGAGGTCGTGCGACGTTCCCGCCTGGAGCGCCTTGTTGTCCTGCATCATCGCTTCGCACGCGTACGTGCGCAGCGCGCCGGCGAACCGCTCGGCGTCGGTCTTGAGCGCCGGTGATGACCGGCATCGCCATCCAACCTTCCATGAAGTCGCTGTAGACGCCGAGCATCTGGCGCGCTTCCTCTTCCGCCTCGTCGTGCGTGGCGTGCGCGGTGTGCCCTTCCTGCCAGAGGAACTCGAGCGTGCGCAGGAAGAGACGCGTGCGCATCTCCCAGCGGACGACGTTCGCCCACTGGTTCATGAGCAGCGGCAGGTCGCGGTAGCTCTGCACCCACTTGGCGAACATCGAGTAGATGATCGTCTCCGACGTCGGCCGGATGATGAGCGGCTCCTCGAGCTTCTTGCCGCCGCCGTGCGTGACGACGGCGACCTCCGGCGCGAAGCCTTCGACGTGCTCGGCTTCCTTGTGCAGGAAGCTCTCGGGAATGAACAGCGGGAAGTACGCGTTCTCGTGGCCCGTCGCCTTGAACATGTCGTCGAGGGCGCGCTGCATCCGCTCCCAGATGCCGTAGCCGTTCGGGCGGATGACCATGCATCCGCGAACGGGCGAGTAGTCTGCGAGCTCGGCGCGCAGGACGACTTCGTTGTACCAGGCGCTGAAGTCGGCCTCGCGGGTCGTGAGCTTCTTGTCGTCGGCCATGCTGATGTCTTACTCGGTTGGTTTGGGCGTGCGGAGCTTCTCGATTTCGGCGCGGAGATACTGGGCGAGTTGCGGAACGGTGGAGCGTCGCGGCTCCTTGTCCTCGAACGAATGAATCGGCACTTCCGCCTCGCACCACTTTGCTTCCGTCTCGGCAGCCGTAGGGAGCGCGACGACGAACGACGCCCCCGCCTGCTTGGCGGCGCTGCGCTGCGAGTTGAGCGACATCGGCCGCAAGCGAGTACTCGACGCTCACGCCGGCGCGGCGAAGCTGCGTCGCGACCTGGCGCACGCGCGCCGCCGAGCTGTCTCCCGAATCGATACCCGTCAACCAGACGTCGGGACCGAGCACCGACGACGGCATGAGACCACGCTCGCGGAGCAGCTCGCTCAGCACGACGTCGCCCATGCCGAACCCGAGCGCCGGGAGGTCGACGCCGCCGACGATCTTGAGCAGATTGTCATAGCGCCCGCCGCCGCAGATGGCGCGCAGCTCGCCCTTGGCGTCGAACAGCTCGAATACGATACCGGTGTAGTACGCGAGGCCGCGCACGATCTTGAGATCGAACTTCACCCACTCGAGGACGCCGAGACCGTCGAGGCAACGCCGAAGTAGCGCCGGATCTCGGCGACGCGTTCCTGGACGCCGGGCGCGTCGGGAAACGGCGCGCTCGATCTCGTCGAGGCTCGAGTCGTCCAACAGCGCGAGAAACGACTCGATCGACTTGGCCGACATCCCCGCCGCCTCGAGCTTGGCGATGGACGCGTCGCGCGGCCGCCGGTCGACCTTGTCGACGACGTCGAAGACCGCGGGCAGCTGGTCTTCGTCCCACGCCGAGGCCGCGAGAGCAGCGCCTTGAAGCAAGGCGGCGATCCGAAACACGCGCGCGGACGTCGCTCGACGTGAGCCCGCAGCCGCGCATGATCTCGATCGCGACGGCGAGCAGCTCGGCGTCGGCGGTGACGTCGGCTTCGCCGATGATGTCGACGTTCAGCTGGAAATGCTCGCGCAGGCGCCCGCGCTGCTGGCGCTCGTAGCGAAAGAGCTGCGGCATCGAAAACCAGCGCACCGGCTTGCGCAGCGCGTTCGCCTTGCGCGGCCGCCATGCGCGCGAGCGTCGGCGTCATCTCCGGCCGCAGCGCGACCTCGCGGCCGCCCTTGTCGGTGAAGTTGTAGAGCTGGCCGACGATCTCGTCGCCGCTCTTCTTCGTGTACAGCTCGAGCGGCTCGAGCGGCGGACCGTCGTACTCGACGAACGCGAAACGGCGCGCCACTTCACGCCACACACCCATGAGGTGCGCGCGTTCGGCGAATTGTTCGGGATAGAAATCGCGAAATCCGGGGAGGGCGCCCTGGGCCATCCGCTAAAGCTATCTGGCCATCGGCGATACCTGCAACAGCGCCATCGCGTCACCCACGGTGTGGAACGAGCCGGTGACGAGCACCGTTCCGGCTCCTGACTCGGCGCGGCCGAGCGCGGCGGCGAAATCGCCGACGGCTTCGACCTCTACGCCGAGCGTGCGCGCGTACGCGGCCACCTCGTCGAGATCCCACGCTCGGCTCGCCGGCGCGGTCGGCGCCATCGTCAGGACGAAGCGCGACGCGACGGGGCTCAAGTCGCGCATCATCGTCGCGCCAGTCCTTGTCGCGGAGAACGCACAGCAACGACAGTGATCGGCTGCGCCGGCGACACGGCGCGAATCGTCTGCACCAGCACCTCGACGCCGGCGGGATTGTGCGCGACGTCGAAGATGAATCGTCCGCGTCGCTGGAATCGCCCGGACATGCGCACGTCGGCGAGATGACGCGACGCCTCCGCGCCGGAAACGGCGTAGCGCTCACCGGCGGCGTCGAGCAGCGACGAGCGAGAAGGCGAGATTCGACGCCTGGTGGCGGCCGGCGAGCGGCGTTCGCAGCGTCGCCGTTCGCCGCGCCATTCGATCGTCGCACGACGTTCCGTCATCGTCGACGACCACGCGATCGAACGCGCACTTCGTCGGCAGGCTCCTCACGCTCGACGCGTCGGCGCGCGTCGCGTACTCGGCGAGAAGGTCGCGAATCCGCGGATCGCGCTCGCCGATCACGGCGGGCACGTCCGGGCTTGAAGATGCCGGCCTTCTCGCCGGCGATCTCCTCGAGCGTGGAGCCGAGATACTCGGTGTGGTCGAGGCCGATCGACGTCACGCCGGCGACGACGGGGTGATCACGTTCGTCGAGTCGAGCCGTCCGCCGAGGCCGGCTTCGATGATCGCGACGTCGGCGCTGCGCGCGCGCGAAATAGTCGAACGCCATCGCCGTCGTGGCCTCGAAGAAGCTCGCGCCGATTTCTTCGATCAGCGGGAGGTGCGTGGCGATGAACTCGACGACGTCGTCCGCCGGGATCAGCTCGCCGGCGACGACCATTCGCTCGCGAAAATCGACGAGGTGCGGCGACGTGTACGTCGCGACGCGCAGCCCTTTCGCCGCGAGCAGCGCGGCCATCGTCGCCACGCTGCTTCCCTTCCCGTTCGTGCCCGCGACGTGGAGCGCCGGGTATCGGCGCTCCGGATTGCCCAGCGCGGCGAGCAGCGCCGTCGTGCGCTCGAGGCCGAACTTGAATCCGCCGGTCGTGCGCGCGAACAGATAGTCGAGCGCGTCGCGGTAGTCAGCGAGTTGCGGTTGGTTTGCCACGGACTGCGAAGGCACGGTCAGGGCGACGCCCACCCCGTCGCCGCAGGACGGCCGGACATGTGGCGCAGCAGTTGGCTGACGGTACGCTTGAGATTCCGCGCGGTGCAAGACGGAGTCGAGCATGCCGTGGTCGAGCAGGAATTCCGACGTCTGGAATCCTTCCGGCAGGTCCTGGCCGAGCGTCTGCTTGATGACGCGCGGCCCGGCGAAGCCGATCACCGCGCCCGGCTCGGCGAGGATCGCGTCGCCGAGCATGGCGTAGCTGGCGCTCACGCCGCCCGTGGTCGGATTCGTGAGGATCGAGATGTACGGAATGCGGCGCTCGGCGAGCTGCGCGAGCACGGCCGACGACCTTCGCCATCTGCATGAGCGACAGCACGCCCTCCTGCATGCGCGCGCCGCCCGACGCCGAGACGATGATGAGCGGGTACTTGCGTTCGAGCGACCGCTGGGCCAAGCGCGCGATCTTCTCGCCGACGACCGATCCCATCGAGCCGCCCATGAACGCGAAGTCCATCACGCCGAGGTTGACCGGGAGATCGTCGAGCGTGCCGGTGCACGCGAGCAGCGCGTCGGTGTCGCCGACCTTCGCCATCGCCTTCTTGAGGCGCGCCGGATACTCCGGGAAGCCGAGCGGATCGATCGAGCGAAGGTCGACCTCGACCTCCTCCATCGTTCCTTCGTCGAGCAGAAGGGCGCAATAGTCGGCCGCCCGAATGCGACGATGATAGTCGCAGTTCGGGCACACGTTCATGTTGCGCTCGAACTTCTCGCGGATGTCCGTGTGCCCGCACGCTTCGCATTTTTCCCAGACGTCGGCGGGAATCTCGAGACGCTCTCGCCGCGGCTGCCGGGCCTTTTTGTCTTTCTTGCACCAGGCCATGGTGGAAATTTGGGGGACCGGGAGCCTCCGGCTAGGGCCGAGGCCGTCGTTCGATCAGACTTTCAGCGGTCCCGCGAGGCCGCCGCGCCCTTCGCTCGAGATGCGCGCCAGCAACGCCGATCGCGAGCCAGCACGCGAGCATGAACGATCCGCCGTAGCTGAAGAACGGCAGCGGAATGCCGGTGATCGGCATGACGTTCAGCGTCATGCCGACGTTCTCGAACACGTGCGTGAACCAGCTCGCGAGCAGACCGAACGCAACGAGACTGCTGAACGAATCGTTCGCTCGTTCGGAGATGCGAATCACGCGCAGAAAGAGGAACAGGAAGAGCGCGAGCGCGATCGTCACGCCGATGAATCCGAGCTCCTCGCCGACGACGGCGAAGATGAAGTCGGTGTACTGCTCGGGAAGAAAGCGAGCCGCGTTTCTGCGGGCCGTTCAGGTACCCGCGTCCGAACCAGCCGCCGGAGCCGATGGCGATCTGATCGACTGGATGACGTGATAGCCGCTGCCCCGCGGATCGACCGACGGATCGAGGAAGACCTTGAGCCGATTCTGGCGGTACGGCTTCAGGTGTTCCCAGAGCAGCGGCCCGACGATGCCCATCATCGACGTTCGCCGCGACGACGAACAGTCCTTCGCCGAGGAACGGCTTGTACCAGAGCACGAGGGCGAGGAGCAGCAGGAACCACGCGCCCCAGACGTGCGGATCGAACCCGAGGATCAGGCTGATGACCGGAGCTCGCGAGCAGAATGAGCAGCTGCCACGGCACGCCGGCCCAGAACAGCATCGCGAAGAAGATTCCGACGAACACGATCGACGTGCCGAGATCGCCCTGCGCCATGATGAGGAGCAGCGGCGCGCCGGCGATGAGCGATCGGCTTCCACAGCTCGATCATCGACTTCGGCGCGATGCGGTTCTGCGCCAGCACGCGCGCGAGCATGAGCACGACGGTGAGCTTCGCGAGTTCGGCCGGCTGACCGAGCCGGTGTCCCGCGATCGTGAGCCAGCCGGAGGTGCTCGTCGCGGTGCCCGCGCCCGATCCAAGACCCAACAGCAGCGCGACCAACAGCAGGATCGTCAGCGCGTACGCGGGAACAGTCATCCATTCGATCAGCCGCACCGACGCGCGGCTCACCGCGAACGCGCCGAGAATGCCGACCATCGTCCAGATGGCTTGCAGCCTGTAGGCGCCGGTCGCCGGCGTGTGCACGTCGGTCTGTCCCGCCGAGAAGACGACGGCCAGTCCGTAGATCGTGAGCGCGATCGCCGTGAGCAGGAGCGGCAGATCGACGTTGATGCGTCGTGCCGGAGGCATCAGCCGGTGTTCTCGATCGTGTTGTTGATCTGCTTGTGCAGGTAGTGCGCGATGATCTTCGTGGCGAAGGTCGCCGACGTCGCGCCCTCGAACGTCACGTTCGGCACCATCACGACGACGACGATTTGTGGAGTGTCTGCCGGCGCCATGCCGGCGAACCACGCGTAGTAGAGCGACTTTCCGTTCTTGTCGGTCTTGAAGCCCGGCACCTGTGCCGTGCCCGTCTTTCCGGCGACGTTCACGCCCTGAATGGCCGCGCCGGCCGCCGTACCACCGGCGGCGACGACTCCCATCATCGCCTTGCGCAGTTGCTGCATCTGGTCCGGCCCGAGGCGGATCGCCTTGGTGAGCTTGGGCGTGCCGCGCTTGAGCATCGGCGTCGGCTCGCTGCCGTCGGTCGCGAGCGCGCTGTAGAACCGCGCCATGTTGATCACCGTTTGCGCGTTCTCACCCTGACCGATCGCCATGTTCAATTCCTTCTCTCCGCTCGTCCAGCCGCGTGGCCCGTACCTCTGATTGAAGTAGTCCGGGTAGCTGGTCGGGAACTTCGGCTTGGCCTCCTCGGGCAGGTCGATTCCCGTCCGCTTGTCGAACCCGAGTCCGACGCCGCCGCCGACGAGCCGAGACAGCGTGAGCCGCTGGCCCACTTGATAGAAGTACACGTCGCACGACTGCGCGATCGCGTTGAGCAGGTTGAGGCTGCCGTGTCCTTCCTTCTTCCAGCAGTGCCACGCCCGGTTGCCGAAGTAGTAAAAGCCCGTGCACCGCTCCGGCATGTGCGTATCGAAGTTGATGAGGCTGTCCTCGAGCGCCATCATCGCCGTCGCCAGCTTGAACGTCGATCCCGGCGGTTGGATCGCCTGGAGCGCCTTGTTGTAGAGCGGTTGGCGCGGATCGGTGCGCAGCGAGTCGTAGTACGACTGCGACACGCCGCCCACCCAACGGTTCGGGTCGAGCGCGGGCGAGCTGTAGAGCGCGAGGACTTCCCCCGTCTGCGGCACCATCGCGACCGCGGCCGCGGCCAGCGAGTCGCCGAACAGCGAGTGGATGTACTCCTGAAGGTCGAGGTCGATGTTCGTGTAGAGCGGCGGCCCTTCCTGCGGCGTCACCGCCTCGCGCGCGCGCCCGTTCGTGACGACGCGGTTGTGCGCGTCCACCTCGACGAACTGAATCCCCTCGCGACCGTGGAGCATCTTCTCGTACTGCTTCTCGAGGCCCTGCTTGCCGACGAGCTGGCCCGACTTGTAGCCGTCGGCGCTCATGCTCGCCAGCTCTTGCTCGTTGATCTCGCCGATGTAGCCGACGAACGCCCCGACCGCCTGCCCGTCGGGGTAGATCCTCTTCGGCGCGGACTGAATGATGAGGCTCGGGAAATCCATGTGGTGCTCCTCGAGCACCGACACGACGTCCAACGACGCGTCCTGCACGATCACCGTCGGGCGGTTCGACGCCTGACGATAACGGCGAATGGCGTCCTGGTACTGTTTGGGCGTGAGCTGGATCGTGTTCTTGAGACGGTCGAGCGTCGCGCGCAGCGTGTCCTCCGACAACGCGAGCAACGCGACCGAATAGCCGACGACGTTCTCGGCGATCGGACGGTTGTTGCGGTCGAGGATGCGGCCGCGCGGCGCGGCGGTCGGAATCTGGCGCAGCCTGTTTTCTTCCGACTGCAGCAGCGACTCCTCGTTGCGAATCACCTGCGCGCGGAAGAACGCGCCCAGCAAAAACAGGATAACGCCCGAGACGATCAGGCTCGCCGCTCGGCCGCGGCGAATCACGTCGTTCGGATGGAAGCTCATGCTGTGCGCGTCTCCATCAACGGCCGCAGAAGCGTCAACACGACGACGCCGGCTACGGCCGTGACGGCGGCGGCGATCGGGGACCACACGAACATCTGAACCATCAGTTCGGTACCGTGGGCGTGGCGCCCGAGGATCAGGAACAGCACATCGAAGACCCACTTCGCGATGAACAGAAAGAATCCGTTCAGCACGAGGTTATCAGCGAAGAATACCGCCTTGAGCCACGACGCGGAGAACCCGACGATCGACATGGCGAGCGCCGCCGCGCCGAAGCCGCTTACGTCCACCGAATCGGCGACGAAGCCGAGGAAGAAGCCGTACATCGCCGCCGCACCCGGCCGGAGACGTACCGAGCCGATCAGCAGCGCGATGATGAGAAAGTCGATCGACGCCCGCCATGCGAGGAGCGGACGCAGCGTGTAGTGGAGAACGATGAGGATCGCGCAGGCGACGATCGTTCGAACAGCGGTATTCCAGGTCACGGACGCCTGACGCTGTCGGGGCGGGGCCGCACGGAGTCATTCCGTGTGTGAGGCGGGACCGACATGCCGAGCGATCGCAGCGTCGAATCTACGGCGGCCTGACGCAATGAATCGAGCGCCGACGCGCGCGTGCGCGCGTCTTGGGCCGCGGCGCGCTTGGCGAGTGAGTCGCCGGCCCCGGCGATGTGCTTGGCGGCCGAGTCCGCGTTCATCGCGGTCGCCGCGCCCCAGATGTTGCCCGTGCCCTGAGAGATACGCTTCGGGGTGAGAATGAGCACCGTCGTCACCTGCGACGGGGTCACGGCCGGACGCACGAGGTACGTGCGAGTCCAGACCTCTGACGTCTTCAGCTCGACGACGATCGTGCCGATCGTGATGCCGCGCGGAAAGGTCCCGCCGAGGCCCGACGTATAGATCGGCGTCCCCGGCTTGAGCTGGATCTTGGTCGGCACGCCCCGCAGCTCGAGCATGTATGCGTCGCTGCCGCTCCCGCGCTGCGCGTGCGGATAGATGATGCCGAACGTCGAGCCGTCCACCGCCATCGCGCTGGCCCGGAAATCGGGGTTCGTGTAGAGGATCGCGATGCTCATCGTCGGATCGGCGGTCTGAATCGTTCCGACAAGACCTTCGGGCGCGACGACAGGGCTGTAGCGCGTGATACCCACGGTGCTCCCTGCCGTCAGCGTGAGCGTCGTGACCAGCTGTTCGCTCGGCGCGGTGCCTCGCAGCGCGTCGGCCGGCACGAATCCCCACTCGAGCCGCGAGCCGAGCCCGAGGATGCGGCGCAGCTGGTCGTTCTCGACCTGGAGCGCCTGCGCGTTCATCGTGCGCATCACGACGGAGTCGACCGCCATCTGCTTGGCGTCGTTCGTGACGTACGCGACGCGCCAGCGTTCGGCGCCGCGCTGCAGTCCGACGAGCGGCGCGACGATCGTGCGGCGCAGCGCGCTGGCGATCGGCTCGCGGTCTTCGTCCCGGAGCACGATGGCGATGAGCGACAGCGCGACGCACGCGATCAGAAGACCGGCGTCGACTCGGTTGCCAAGGCGTGCAGGGTTTGCCACCGGTGTGTCCCGCCTACCTCACGCGCTGAGGACGGACCAGTACTTTTCCTCGTCGTCGAGAATTCGACCCGTCCCTCGTACGACACACGTCAGCGGGTCTTCGTCGACGTGGATCGGCAGGCTCGTCTCCTGGCTCAGCAGAAGGTCGAGGCCGCGAATCAACGCGCCGCCGCCGGTCATGACGATGCCACGGTCCACGATGTCGCTCGCCAGCTCGGGCGGCGTGATTTCGAGCGCGCGCCGCACCGCGTCGACGATCTGCTGAATCGGCTCCTGAATCGCCTCGCGAATCTCGCTGGCGTGCACGCGAACGGTCTTCGGGATGCCGGAGACGAGATCGCGCCCCTTCACTTCCATTTCGCGATCGTCGCCCACGGGGGCCGCGGATCCGATCGTGATCTTGATCTGCTCGGCGGTGGGCTCGCCGATGAGCAGGTTGTAGTTCTTGCGCATGAACTGTACGATCGAGATGTCGAGCTCGTCGCCGCCGGTGCGGATCGACGTGTCGCTCACGATGCCAGAGAGCGCGATGACGGCGATTTCCGTCGTGCCGCCGCCGATGTCGATCACCATGTTGCCCGTCGGCGTCTCCACCGGCAGCCCCACTCCGATCGCCGCCGCCATCGGCTCGGCCACCATGAATACTTCCTTGGCGCCGGCGCCCAAGGCCGAGTCGCGCACCGCGCGCCGTTCGACCTCGGTGATGCCCGATGGTACACAGACGATGACGCGCGGTTTCACCTTGAAGACGTGGTTCTCGATGATGAGCGTGAGGAAGTACCGCAACATCTTCTCCGTCACATCGAAGTCAGCAATGACGCCGTCCTTCATCGGGCGCACGGCGATGACTCCGTCCGGCGTTCGGCCGAGCATTCGCTTGGCCTCGAGCCCGACGCCCTTGATCTTCTTGGTTTCCCGGTCGATGGCGACGACCGAGGGCTCGTTCAGGACGATGCCCTCACCCTTCACATAGATGAGGGTGTTGGCGGTCCCGAGGTCGACCCCGATCGCGTTTGCGGGAAAGAGTGAGCCCGCTTTGAGAAAAGGCCAGCGCATTCCCTTCAAGTTGTGGAGGCGTCAGTACTTAGGAGATGAAACCGGAAGGATTTTCGTAAGTCAATCCGAACGCTTCGGCGACGCCCGGATACGTGACGTGGCCGTCCGTCATGTTGAGGCCCTTGAGCAGCGCCGAGTTGTCCTTGAGCGCCTGCTTCCAGCCCTTGTTCGCCAGCTGCACGGCGTACGGAAGCGTGGCGTTCGTCAGCGCGAGCGTCGAGGTCCGCGGCACGCCGCCCGGCATGTTCGCCACGCCGTAGTGGATGACGCCGTCGACGACGTAGGTCGGGTTCTCGTGGGTCGTGGCCTTGATCGTCTCGACGCAGCCGCCCTGGTCGATCGCCACGTCCACGATCACCGCCCCCGGCTGCATCCGCTTGAGATCCTCGCGGCGAATCAGCTTCGGCGCCTTCGCGCCCGGGATCAGCACGCGCCCCGACCACCAGATCGGCGGTCGCGATCTGCTCGAGGATGTTGTGCCGGTTCGAGTGGATCATGTCGCACGTTGGCGGGCATCACGTCGGATCAGGTAGCGCAGCCGCTCGAGCGACAGAGTCGAGGATCGTGACCTTGGCGCCGAGCCCCGCCGCCATCTTCGCCGCGTTGATGCCGACGATGCCGCCGCCGAGGATCACCACCTTGGCCGGCAGCACGCCGGGGACGCCACCGAGCAGCACGCCGCGGCCGCCGTAGAGCTTCTCGAGGTACTTGGCGCCCTCCTGGACGGCCATCCGGCCGGCCACCTCCGACATCGGGGTCAGCAGCGGCAGCTCGCGCGTCGGCGAGCTCGACGGTCTCGTAGGCGACGCACGTCGCGCCCGCTGCGCCATGTGCGCCCGGTGAGCTTCTCGTCGGCCGCGAAGTGGAAGTAGGTGAACATGAGCTGTCCCCGGCGCATGTGCGGCCATTCGCGCTCGATCGGCTCCTTCACCTTCATGATCATCTCGCTGTCACGCCACACGGTGGCGGCGTCGGGCGCGACGGACGCGCCAACCGTTTCGTAATCCGAGTCGGCAAAGCCGCTGCCGAGCCCGCCGCCAGCCTCGATGAACACCGAATGCCCGGCGGCAACCAGCGCCTCCGCGCCCGCCGGCACGAGCGCGATGCGGTTCTCGTTGGTCTTGATCTCTTTTGGAACGCCGATCTTCATGCGGGGGTGGAGTGACCAGTGACCTGCGACCTGAGCTCGATACCAACCTAATCGACCGCGAGGTCAATCTGTCCCTTTTGGGCCAAGACTGACGACGGTCATCCGGCTGGGATCGAAGTAGGCGCGGGCGACGCGCGTCACATCTTCGACGGTGATCGCGTCGATGAGCGGCCAGGACCTCGTCGAGCGAGCGATACGGCTCGTCGTAGAGCTCCACCGACGCCGCGCGGTACATGCGCGACGGTACGCTCTCGAGCGACAGGGTGACCTGGCCCTTGAGCTGCTGGCGGCCCATGGCCACTTCGTCGGCCGGCAGCCCGTCGTCGACGACTCGCTGCAGCTCGTGGCGGATCGCGTCGAGCGCCGCGCTCGCGGACTCGGGGGCCGTCGCGACGTACACGCCGTGCATGCCGCTGTCCGCATGGAACGACTGGAACGAGTAGATGGCGTAGGCGAGCCCCAGCTCCTCGCGCACGCGCTGAAAGAGGCGCGAGCTCATGCCGCCGCCGAGGAGCGTGCTGAGAAGCAGCAGCGGAAATCGCTCGGGATCGCGAGTGGGCGACGGCCGTGCGATCCCGCGACGACGTGCGTCTGCGCGCCCTCGCGCGGAACGTGTGTCGTCGTGGGCGCGGCTGGCGTCGCGAGCGGTGAAACGAGCCGCGTCGCGTCGCCGGCGGGCGCGTCGGTCCATCCGGTTCGCGCGAGCACCTCGAGCAGGTGATCGTGCTCGACGTTGCCCGCCGCCGCGACGACGACGTGTCCGGGATGGTACGCGCGCGCGTGGAGCTCCTGCAGCTCCGGGACGCCGAGCGTGTTCACCGTGTCGCGCGTGCCGAGGATCGAGTAGCCGTAGGGATGCTGTCCCCAGAGGGCCTCGTTGTGCAGCTCGAAGACGAGATCGTCGGGCGTGTCCTCCACCATCCCGATCTCCTCGAGTACCACCTTGCGCTCGAGCTTCAGATCGGCCGCGCGCAGCGTCGGCCGGAACACGAGGTCGGCCAGGACGTCGGCGGCGTCGGCAAGATGCTCGTCGAGCACGCGCGCCTGATAGACCGTGTGCTCGCGCGACGTGTAGGCGTCGAGCGAGCCGCCGAGCGCCTCGAGCGACAGCGCGATCTCGTGCGCGGTCCGGCGCTCGGTCCCCTTGAACACCATGTGCTCGAGGAGGTGCGAGACGCCCATCCGCTCGCGCGGCTCGTGGAGCGAGGCGGCCCGCACCCACGCGCCGAACGCCACCGACCGCACGCCCGGCATGTGCTCCGAGAGAACGGTCAGGCCGTTCGGGAGTACCGTGCGATGGAGCCCGGCTCGCCTCGTCGTGCGAGGCGGAGCCGCTCACCAACGAGGTGCTCACTCCCGCCGCGAGCGCTCTCCGCCCCGCGCCCCGCGGCGCGGGCGGTCGCCGCGATCGCCACGGTCGCTGCGCTCGCCACGACCGGCGCCGCCGTTGCCGGCCCCCGGCTCGGGCTCGGGCATGCCTTCCGGGCTTCGGCAGCAGCGCCTTCATCGACAGCCGCAGGCGTCCGCGCTCGTCGCGGTCGATGAGCTTGACCTTCACGCGGTCGCCCTTCTTGACGACGTCCTCCGTCTTCTCGGTGCGCTCGTGCCGCATCTCGGAGATGTGCAGCAGGCCTTCGGTGCCCGGCATGATCTCGACGAACGCGCCGAACGGCGTCGTGCTCTTCACCGTGCCCTCGTACGTCTCGCCGACCATCGGCTCGGCCGTGAGCGCCTGGACCATCTGCTGCGCGCGCTCCATCGACTTCGCCGCCGACGGCGGCGATCGTCACGAGGCCGGTGTCGTCGACGGTGAGCTCGGCGCCCGTCTCGTCCTGAATGCCGCGGATCGTCTTGCCCTTCGGTCCGATCAGGTCGCCGATCTTCTCCGGGCTGATCTTCATCGTCACGATGCGCGGCGCATACGGCGACAGCTCGGCGCGCGGCGCCGCGAGCGCCTTGTCCATCTCGCCGAGGATGTGCAGGCGGCCTTCCTTCGCCTGCGCGAGCGCCTCCTTCATGATCGTCAGATCGAGGCCCTCGATCTTGATGTCCATCTGGATCGACGTGATGCCCGTCCTCGGTGCCGGCGACCTTGAAGTCCATGTCGCCGAGGTGATCCTCGGTGCCGAGGATGTCGGTGAGGATCGCGTACTTGCTTGCCTTCCTTGATGAGTCCCATCGCGACGCCGGCGACGGCGGCGCGAATCGGCACGCCGGCATCGAACAGCGCGAGCGAGCCGCCGCAGACCGACGCCATCGACGACGAGCCGTTCGACTCGAGGACGTCGGACACGATGCGGATCGTGTACGGGAACTCCTCGAACGTCGGCAGCACGCTCTGCAGCGCGCGCTCGGCCAGGTTGCCGTGGCCGATCTCGCGGCGGCTGCGTGCCGCGCATCGGGCGCACTTCGCCGGTGGAGAACGGCGGGAAGTTGTAGTGCAGCATGAACGACTTCGTGGTCTCGCCGGCCTCGTCGATCGAATCGAGGCGCTGCACGTCGTTCGCGGTGCCGAGCGTCGACGGCGACGAGCGCCTGCGTCTGGCCGCGCGTGAAGAGCGCCGAGCCGTGCGCGCGCGGCAGCAGGCCGGTGTCGATCGAGATCGGGCGGACTTCGTTCGGCTTGCGGCCGTCGACGCGGTGGCCGGTGTCGAGCACCTGCGCGCGCAGCGCGTTGTACTCGACGTCGCCGACGAGGTTGACTCGATGTCTTGGCGTTGTCGGGGAAGTCGGCGCGGAGCTGCGGCGATCACTTCGCGCTTCACGACCTCGACCGCGTCGATGCGCGCGTGCTTGTCCTTCTGGTTGATCGCCTCGCGGATGCGTGCCGTTCGCGCAGGTCCTGCGACGCGGGCGCTCGAGCGCGTCGGTCGGCAGCTCGGCTTGCGTCCACGCCATCTTCGCGGCCGCGCGCCGAGCTGCTTCGAGCAGCTCTTCCTGCGCGGCGATCAGCTCGCGGATGCCGCTGTGCGCGACCTGAGCGCTTCGACGCACGTCGTCTTCGGTACACCTCGAGCGCGCCGCCCTCGACCATCACGATCGAGTCCGCCGATGCCGGCGACGACGAGATCGATGTCGGTGTACTCGAGCTGCTGGAAGGTCGGGTTGAGCACCCACTTGTCCTGCGACGCGGCCGACGCGGACGCCGGCGATCGGGCCGCGCGAACGGAATCTTCGACGCGTTGAGCGCGACCGACGCGGCGAGGAGGGCCAGCACGTCGGCGTCGTTCTGCTGGTCGGCCGAGATCACGTAGATGAAGACCTGGACTTCGTTCTTGAAGCCTTCGGGAAAGAGCGGGCGGATCGAGCGGTCGATGATGCGCGCCGAGAGGATCTCCTCGTCGCTGCGGGCGCCCTTCGCGCTTGATGAAGCCGCCGGGGATCTTGCCGGCGGCGTAGGTCTTCTCCTTGTACTCGACCGTGAGCGGGAAGAAGGCGAGCGGGCTTTGCGTGTCGCTGACCGTGACGGCGGCGAGCACCATCGTCTCGCCGAACTGGACGAGCGCGGAACCGGCGGCCTGCTTGGCCATGCGGCCGGTCTCGATGATGAGGCGCCGTCCGGCGAAGGTCTTTTCAATGCGATGCATCATTGCTTGTGTGCCTGAGTGCGGCTGAGATCAGCTGGAGAAGAAAATGACGACAATGACAAAAATGACAAAACGCGCGGGCCGCACCATTGTGCGCCCGCGCGGTTGTGCTCGCCCGCTGGTCAGTAGCGGAGACCAAGCTCTGAAAGGATCTTCCGGTATCCGTCGACGTCGGTGCGCTTCAGGTAGTCCAGGAGACGGCGGCGTTTGCCGACCATCTTGAGGAGCCCACGGCGGCCGTGGTGGTCCTTCTTGTGCGCGCGGAAGTGGTCGGTCAGGTAGTTGATGCGTTCGGTGAGCAGCGCCACCTGAACGCGGGTCGATCCAGTGTCGGTCTCGTGGGACCGGTACTTCTCGACCGTCAAACCCTTTGCAAAAGGCATGTGCTGTGATGTCCCTATGTCTCCGCCGGCTTGGCGGCGTTTCGCTTTTTTCGTTGACAGCTATAAAGGTTAAGCGCGGCGAGACCAGTTGTAAAGGGGCCGCTTGCAACGCCTTACGGGCCCCAACTCACGCGCCGAAGAGGTGCTGAATCCACCCGAAGAAGCTCACGAACCCCGCGCGCGTGTCGTTGTACATCACGATCACGAACAAGAGCGCGATCGCGAGCAGCCCAAAACGCAGGATGTACTCGCGCGTCCGGAAACTGAACGGACTTCCCTTCGCCGATTCGAGCACGTTGATCAGAATCTGACCACCGTCGAGAATCGGGATCGGCAGCAGGTTGAGCACCGCGACGTTGATGCTCAACAGCACGATGAGGTACAGCACCTTGTCGAACCCCAGACCCGCCGCGGTCACCGCTTGCCGCGTGATCGCGATCGGACCGCCGAGCTCCGACACGGAGCGCTGCCCGTTGCCGATCTGGTGCAACACCGTGAACACGCCGCCGGCGTCGGACTTTGTTTTTCTCACGCCCCAGTGGAACGCGCCCGCCAGGTTCACCGACGACACGTACACGGGATTCTTCGCGCCCGCGCCGATCTTGCCCACCGTCTTCGAGCGCGACGTCGCCGAATCCGTTTCCGCGACGGCCTTCGGCGTGATGTGCAGCGTGTCCGTCGCCGTGCCGCGACGCACGACGAAATCGACCGAGCGTTCCGCCGACGCCGACACGCGGTCGACGATGTCGCTCCACGAGCGCACCGCCGCGCCGCCCACGCTCATCACCGAATCGCCTTCGCGCAGGCCGCCGGCCATGGCGCGGTCGTTCGGAAAGACCGTGTCGATCACCGGCGGCAGGAACGGCACAAGCGACTCGAGCACCGTGATGGGCGTCGTCGAGTCGCTGAGCGGGACGATGAATCGCCCGCGCTGCGTGGTCAGCTCGACCGAGCCCGCGGACTGGAGCACCTGTTCGTCCACCTCGTCCCAGTCGCGCACCCCATGCCCGTTCACTGCGACGATCGAGTCGCCGGACTGCAGTTGCGCCAGCGCGGGCGCCGACGCGGGCGTGCGCACCGAGCCCACGACCGACGCCGGATACACGACCACGCCGTAGTGAAGCGCGATCCACGTCGCCACGGTAACCGCCAGCACGGTGTTCATCGCCACGCCGGCACTCATGATGATCACGCGGGCCCAGAGCGGTTTGCTCTCGAACCAGCGGTTTTCCGGGACGGGCTTTGGCCCGAACGGAATCATCGCGTTGGGATCGTAGTCCGGATCGGTTTCCTTCCGCGCTGTCGCTTCCTCGGAGCCTCCCTCCATGAACGCCGTCTCCCCGTCGTGGCGAGACGCCATGCGCACGTATCCGCCGAGCGGCAGCCACGCGAGGACGTACTCCGTTTCGCCTCGGCGCCGGCGGAAAATCGCCGGACCGAAACCGATGGAAAACCGCGGCGCGTAGACGCCGAGTGCCTTCGCGGCGATGAAGTGCCCGAACTCGTGAACGAAGATCACGAGGCCGAACACCAGCACCGGTGCGAGTATCGCTTGAACAACGTGACCTAGCATCCGAATCGTCCCTTCACGTGCGCACGCGCCGCCGCGTCGGCGGCGAGGATCGCGTCGCGGTTGTCGCCGCCGAGGTGGCTGAGCGAGTCCAGCGTATCATGAATCGCCGGACCGATCTCGGCGAACCGGATTCGTCCCGACAGGAAAAGTGCCACCGCCGCCTCGTTGGCGGCATTGAAAATGGCCGGCGCCACGCCCCCTCGCCGGCCAGCAGCGACTCCGAGCGCGAACGCCGGGAACCGCTCGACGGAGAGCGGCTCGAAAGTGAGCGGCGAGAGCGCGACGGGGTCAAAGCGTGGTACCCCCGAGTCCGGAACGCGATCCGGATGGGTGAGCGCATACAAGACGGGAAGCTCCATACTAGGCGCGCCGAGTTGCGCCAGCACGCTCCCGTCCACGAACTCGACCATGGAGTGTATGACGCTCTGCGGGTGCACGACGACCTCGATTCGGTCGTACGGCAGCCCGAACAGAAAGTGTGCCTCGATCACCTCGAGCGCCTTGTTGGCGAGCGTGGCGCAGTCGACGGTGATCTTTCGGCCCATGCGCCAGGTCGGATGCCGAAGCGCGTCCTCGAGCGTCGCGCGCTCGAGCTGCTCGTCGGTCCATCCGCGGAACGGGCCGCCCGACGCCGTGATGATGATTCTTCGAACCTCGACGCCCGGCTTGCCGGTGATGCACTGAAGAATCGCGCTGTGCTCGCTGTCGACCGGGATGATCTCGCCGCCGCCGCGCCGGCAGGCATCCGTCACGAGCGAGCCGCCCATCACCAGCGTCTCTTTGTTGGCGAGCGCGACGCGCTTCCCCGCACCGAGCGCGGCGAGCGTCGCCTCCAGTCCCGCGGCGCCGACGACGGCGTTGAGCACGATGTCGACGTCATCGCGCCGCGCAGCGTCGACGAGGCAGGACTCGCCGAGGTGCCAGCCGGGGTGCGACGACGCGCCGTTCCCGACGATGCCGACAAAACCGGGCGCGAAGCGCTCGGCCTGCTCGCCGAGCAGGTTCGCGTTGTCGTACGCCGTCAACGCGGCGACGCGGAATCGGTCGCGTTGCCGGTCGAGCACGCGGAGCGCTGTCGTGCCGATCGAGCCGGTGGACCCGAGGATCGCGACGCCGCGAACGCGAGGCGCGGTCACGACGGCGCCCACGTCAGAAGCCAGCCGAAGAGCACATAGGAAACAGGAAGCACAAATAGAAGACTATCGACGCGGTCGAGGACACCGCCGTGGCCCGGAATGAGGGTCGAGCTATCCTTGACGCCGGCATCGCGCTTGAGCAACGACTCGGCGATGTCGCCGACCTGTGCCACGGCGCTCACGACGATCCCGAAAACGATCACGCCGGCCGGCGCCCAGCGAAAATCGAGATGTGCGGCGGGGCGTAGAAGCCATCGCGCGAGCGCCCAGGAGACGAGCACGCTCGCCAGTACTCCACCGATCGCGCCCTCGACCGTTTTTCCCGGACTTACCGACGGGATGAGCTTGTGCCTCCCCATCGTGCGTCCTGCCGCGTATGCGCCGGTGTCCGAGGCCCACGTCGCCAGAAGGGG
Organism: uncultured Gemmatimonadaceae bacterium; assembly: GCA_963789315.1. Classification (GTDB taxonomy): domain Bacteria; phylum Gemmatimonadota; class Gemmatimonadetes; order Gemmatimonadales; family Gemmatimonadaceae; genus JAQBQB01. Next base: position 267,951 of record CAWBKI010000019.1, read on the forward strand.
GAGCAGGAGCAGCAGGCCTCCCGACGCGACGGCGAAGTTCCAGTGGCCGAGCGTCACGGCCGCCGGCGCGAACGCGTACTCGTGATAGCGGATGGCGTAGGCGAAACTGAGCGTTCCGCCGGTGTATGCCGCGCCGAACACGGTGGCGCTCACCGCGCCGATCGGCTTCCCGGTGACGCCGCGCAACCAGATGGCCAGCGTGAGCACGAGAAGCATCGCGAGCGACGCGAGCGACACGATGCCGATCGACGCGTCGGGCTCGTACAGGTGGAGAAAACGCGCGTGCACGACGAGCGGCGTCAGCCCGGCGATTACGATGCCTGTATTCTCCAGCGGCGTGAGTCCCGTCGCGCGCGCCATGCGATAGAACTCCCCGGCTGCCAGCGCCGCCGTGATGGCAAGCAAGGCCGCCAACGCCGCGCCACCGGACAACACGATGGCGACCGCGATCGGAGCGGCGACGACGCCGAACGCAACGCGGCGCGCGAGCTCTGAGCTCAAACGGTGCTCACACTTCCATGATCTCGGCTTCTTTCGCCTTGATCAGCTCGTCCACCTTGTGGATGAAGTCGTCGTGCAGCTTTTGAAGATCCTTCTCGGCGTGCTTGACGTCGTCCTCGGATACGCCGTTGAGCTTCTTGAGCACTTCGCGCGCGTGCGTGCGCGCGTGGCGGATCGCGATCCGCCCGTCCTCGGCGTACTTGTGGACGACCTTCACCAGCTCCTTGCGCCGCTGTTCGTTCATCGCGGGCAATGGAACGCGGATGATGCCGCCCTGGGCCGAGGGTTCGAGTCCGAGCTCGGCGTCGCGGATCGCCTTCTCGATGACCTTGAGTTGGCTCTTGTCGAACGGGGTCACGATGAGCGCGCGCGGGTCCGGCGCATTGATCGTCGCGACCTGGTTGAGCTGCATCTGTTGGCCGTACACCTCGACGCGCACTGTGTCGAGCATGTTGGGGCTGGCCTTGCCGGAGCGGACGGACGAGAACTCGTGCTTCACGTGCGCGATGTCCTTGTCCATGACGGCGCGGGCGTCCTTCAGCGTTTGTTGGATGGTGCTCATCGAACCAGGGTGCCGACCCGCTCGCCGCGAATCGCCGCGACGACCGAGCCCGGACGGTGGATGTTGAGAACGATCAGGGGAAGCGAATTCTCGCGGCAGAGCGTGATCGCCGTCTGGTCGATCACTTTGAGCTCCTCCACGATCACGTCGCGGAAGCTGATCTCATCATAGAACTTCGCCTGCGGGTCGCGCTTCGGGTCCGCGGAGTAGACGCCCTCCACGCTCGTCGCCTTGATGATGACGTTCGCCTTGATCTGAATGGCGCGCAATACCGCCGCTGTGTCGGTCGAGAAGTAGGGGTTTCCCGTGCCGCCGGCGAAAATGACGAGGCGCCCCTTCTCGAGGTGGCGGACGGCCCGCCGGCGGATGTACGGCTCCGCCAGCTCTTCCATGCGGATCGCCGTCATGACGCGCGTGTCGACGCCGCGGCGCTCGAGCACGTCCTGGAGCGCCATCGCGTTGATGACGGTGCCGAGCATGCCCATGTAGTCGGCGGCGACGCGATCCATGCCGGTCTTGGACAGCTGCGATCCGCGCACGATGTTGCCGCCGCCGATCACCAGGCCGACCGACGCGCCGGTGCCCAACACGGAAACGACTTCGTCGGCGAGGCGACCCACCGTGTCGAAGTCGTATCCGAATCCTTTGTCGCCGGCCAACGCTTCGCCGGACAATTTCACCAGGACGCGCGGGTATTTCAGGTCTGGCATGCTGGTATGCTCATCCCTCGTTTTCGGCGGCGCGTGGACCCGAGGTTCAGACTCCCAGCTGATACCGCACGAACCGGCGGACCTTGACGTTCTCGCCGGTCTTGGCCGAGACCTCCTTCACGAGATCGCCGATCGTCTTGGCGGTGTCGCGCACCCACGCCTGGTGCAACAGCGCGACGTCCTTGTAGAACGCCTGGACCTTCCCCTCGACGATCTTGTCGATGAGATGGTCTGGCTTGCCCTCGGCCTTCACCTGCTCCGTGAAGATGCGGCGCTCGGAATCGATCTTCTCCTGCGGGATCGATTCCTTGTCGATGGCGATCGGGTCGGCCGCGGCGATGTGCTCGGCGAGGTACTTCCCGAGCTGCTGGAAATCCTCGGTGCGGGCCACGAAGTCCGTCTCGCAGTTCAGCTCGACCAGGACGGCGATCTTGCCGTTGTGGTGAACGTAGTTGGCGATGACGCCTTCCATGGTCTGCCGCCCGGCACGCTTTTCGGCCTTCGCCGAGCCCTTGGAGCGCAGGAGTTCTACGGCCTTCTCGAGACTGCCGTCCGTCTCCTCGAGGGCCTTCTTGCAATCCATCATGCCGGCGCCGGTCTTCTCGCGCAGCGCGGCGACGTCTTTGGCGGTGATCGTAGCAGTCATATGTTGAATACCAGTCAGACAGAAGTGTACTTGGTCGTGGAAACGCCGCCGGCAACGAGTCCGGCGGCGGCGGAATGCTGCGGTGGACCTGCGGCGCGAAGACTATGCCTCGGGCGTCTCCGATCCACCTTCCGCTCCCGCTCCGCCATCACCCGGCCCGCCTTCACCCGGTCCCTTGAGGCGAGCGGCGATCGCTTCCGGCTTGGCGCGACGGCGCCGTGGACGCCGGCGTCGCTTTCGATCTTCCTCGCCGGCCGGCTCCGCGCCGCGGTCCGAGCTGTAGGTGTAGCTCTCGCCCTCTTCGACTTCTTCGCGGACCGGCGCCTCGCGGCGGGCCTCGATGACGGCGTCGGCGATCGCCTTCGTGATCAGCTCGACCGAACGGATCGCGTCGTCGTTGCCGGCGATCGGCACCGTGATGAGATCCGGATCGGCGTTCGTGTCGACGATGGCGATCATCGGAATCGTCGAGCTTGTTCGCCTCGGCGACCGCGATTTTCTCCTTTTTCGAATCGACAACGAACAGGATGCCCGGCAAGCGCGTCATGCTGCGGATGCCGTAGAGATACTTGGACAGTTTTTCGCGCTCACGCCGGAGCATGAGCTGTTCCTTCTTGGTGTAGTTCTCGAACTCGCCGCCTTCCTCGGTGCCGGACTCCAGCTCTTTCATCCGGCGCACCTGCTTCTTGACCGTCTGGAAGTTGGTGAGCAGCCCGCCGAGCCAACGCTCGGTGATGTACAGCGCGCCGGCGCGCTCGGCCTCGGCCTTCACCAGGCTCGCGAGCTGCGGCTTGGTGCAGACGAAGAGGACTTGTTCGCCGCGCAACACGACGTCGCGCGCGAGCTTCTGCGCCACCTCGATCTGCCGCAGCGTCTTCTGCAGGTCGATGATGTGGATGCCATTGCGCTCGGCGAAAATGAACCGGCGCATCTTCGGATTCCACCGTCGCGTCTGGTGGCCGAAGTGCACGCCCGCGGCGAGGAGCGCCTCGAGCGTCGGAGAAAACGAGCCTTGCTGATCTGCCATGCGAAACGAACCTCGGTGTGGTTTTTGTCGTCGGGTGTCTTCACCGCTCGGCCGACCGGAGAATCCGGCACCCGGCCTCTGCTCGAACACCCTGTGAGATGAACTGCTGTCTTGCTGTCCAGCCGTCGAGCTGTCTTGCGCCTTCTAACGCTTCGAGAACTGGAATCGCTTACGCGCCTTCGGACGACCCGGTTTCTTGCGCTCGACCGCTCGTGCGTCGCGCGTGAGAAGTCCGAGGTCGCGCAGCTTGCGCCGATGCCCCTCGTCGATCTTGACCAGCGCGCGGGCGACCGCGAGGCGAAGCGCGCCTGCCTGCCCCGTTGATCCGCCGCCGTCCACGTTCGCGCGGACATCGAAGCGACCGAGCGTGTCGGTCGTGACGAACGCCTGCTGAATCGCGCTCACGTGAGCGGCCCGCGGGAAATAGTCGCCCAGCGTCCTGCCGTTCACATCCCACTTCCCCGATCCCGGCTTCAAGAACACGCGGCACACGGCCTCTTTCCGGCGGCCGATGGCGTGGATGGTCTGCGTGTCGGCCATTGGCTACTTCTCGCTCTTGATGAAGGTCAACGGCGTCGGCTGCTGCGCGGCGTGCGGATGATCCGAACCGGCGTAGACGCGCAGCTTGCGCCGCAGCACCTGACGTCCGAGCGCCGTCTTCGGCAGCATGCCGTGGACCGCCTTCTCGATGATGCGCTCCGGGTGCTTGGCGAGCATCGTGCCGTAGGGCGTGAATCGCTCGTGCCCCATGTAGCCGGTGTGATGGAAGTACTGCTTCTGCTCACTCTTCTTGCCGGTCACCTTCACCTTCGACGCGTTGATGACGATGACGTTGTCACCGGTATCCATGTGCGGAGTGAAGATGGGTCTGTGCTTGCCGCGGATCACGCGCGCGACTTCGGCGGCGAGGCGCCCGAGCACCATGCCGTCCGCATCGACGATGAACCACTGCTGCGTGATGTCGCTGGGCGTGGCGGAAAACGTTTTCATTGGTCCGACGAACCTATGTGGGTCCAGCGCCTCACCGGTGCGTAGTGCAACCCGGGTCTCGGCAAGGCCGGCTAAGGCCTTTTTTGACAGACCTTTAAGGTAGATAGGCGATGAGGGAGTGTCAATCTGAGGACGAAGACCGGCCACGACAAACGGCCCGGCAATTTTCGCCGGGCCGTTGTCGGTCTCTGCCCTTCCAGAGACCCGTGAGCTGAGACCAGTGCCCTAGAAATTCACCACAAAATGCAGGAAGAAGATCGACGACGTCGGGGTCGGCCTCACGTTGGTCCCGGTTGCTATTGGGAAGTCGGTCGGCGTTCTGATTCTGATAGTCCGCCGTGAGCGTAATCTTCTGGTTCACGTCGTACGAGGCGCCGAGGACGAAGAAGTTGTACGCCGGCGTGGATCCGGCGTAGTTGGCGGCGCCGGGCACGCTCGAGCCCGGATCGGTCTGCGGTGTGAAGTGATCGAACCGAAGCACCAGGCTGAACGGCGAATGCTGCGACGGATCGAAGACCTCGACGGGTCGAATGAACACGAAGCCGTCGAGCAGGCGCCCAGTCGAGTCGTGATCGACGCGTGGGCTCGTCAGCGTGTTCCCGCCGTTGTCGCTCTCGTCATGGCGCTGCGCGTACTGCAAGCCGGCCGTGAGACGGCAGCGGCCGCCGTTCCGCATGTCGCAGATGCTTGAATCCTTTATCGCCGCCAACACGCCGAAGCGATTGCGCGTCATGCAGTCGGTGATCGCGCCGTTGGTGCCCGGTCCCACCTGCCCCGCGCCGCCGGACTGGAACGCGCTGCCGTTGCAGCCGAGGTAGCCCCACGGCGTGATCGAGATGTTGCGAAGGTAGCTCGACAGGTTCGGGTCGTGACCGAACGGCGTGATCGACGCCCTGATGCCGAAATCCTTGAACCTGTTTGTTCCGACGGCCTGCGCCTGTCCGGCCGCTCCCGGGTTGTCGTACGAGGTGTAGCCGCTGCCGTTGGTGACCGTTCCGTAGATCTCGCCCCATCGATTTCCCAGAGTGGCGAGGCCCGCGAGGCCCATGTCGGACGACGAGAAGAATCCGTTTTTCTCGATCGCGGTCTGTTGCAGATAGCGCGGCCAGTACTGCTCCTCGTAGTCGATCATGACCGTATGCAGCAGACCGAGTCGCCCGACCAGGCTCGAGCCGGTCCCGAATTCATTTCTCAAACCGGTGTACTGCAGGTACGCGTACTTGGCGCGAACGACCCAGCCTTGGTAGTAGGTGTTCTGCGCCGGATTCGTGTTCTGGAAAATGTCCGTCGTGATGCGAATCGCACCGTTGTCGCCTGCGGGCATGCGGAACGTCAAGTACGCGCGGCCAAGGTCGAACAAATTCGGAGAGCTGCCGCCGAGGTTCGCCTTCGACGCCGAATCCGTCTTCATCTGCCAGTTGCCGAAGATGACGCCGGAGAAATCAAATCCAGCCGTTGCGGGCGAGGGTGCAGGTGCGGTTGGTGTCTGCGCGCCCGCCGGGAGGGAGAAAAAGGCGGGCGCGGCAACGACACCGGCGATGAAACGCAGGAGGGAGGGTTTCATTGGGGGAGTTGAGGGGAGTTGCGCCTGACTGCGAGCTACTTGATCGAAGCGATCCGCTTGTCGACAATCGCCACGACGTTGGCCGGAAGCGGAGCGTAGTTCAGCGCCTCGACTTCCTTCTCGCCGTCGTGCATGGCCCACTTCAGGAAGTCCACGAACTTCTTCGCGCTTGCCGGCGTCAGCCCGATGTTCCGGAACGAGCAAGAAGGTGAACGACGCGATCGGATACGCGTCCGGCGCCGGCGAGTTGACGACCGACACGCGGAAGTCCGTGTTCGCAGGAAGCTTCGACGCGACGCCTGCCGCCGCGGCGGTGACTGACTCGATCGTCGGCTCGATGAACTTGCCCGCCGCGTTCTTGAGCGACGCGAAGGGAACCTTGTTCTCCTTGGCGTACGCGAGCTCGACGTAGCCGATCGAACCCGGGAGTCTGCCTCACCTGGCCCATGACGCCGTCGTTCTGCGCCGCCGCCGAGGCCGACCGGCCACTTCACGTCCTTGCCCTTGCCCGGTCCCGACGCCCACGCCGGGACTCACGCTGGTCAGGTAGTCGGTGAAGATGTAGGTCGTGCCGCTGGCATCCGAGCGGTGGACGACGAGGATGTCCTTGTTCGGCAGCGTCGACGCCCTTGTTCAACGCGGCGATCTCCGGCGCATTCCACTTGGTGACCTTGCCCAGGTAGATGTCGGCGATCACCGGACCCGTCAGCATCAGCTGCTTCGTCACTTCGGGCAGGTTGTACGTCACCACGACGGCGCCGAGCACGGTCGGGATGTGGAACGCGGGCGCCTTGAGCTTCGAAATTTCCTCATCGCTCATCGGCGCGTCGCTGGCGCCGAAATCGACGGTGCCATCGGTGAGCGCCTTGATTCCGCCGCCCGATCCGATCGCCTGGTAGTTGATCTCGACGTTCTTCGCCGTCTTGTACTCGTTGAACCACTTCTTGTAGATCGGGTCGGGGAACGTGGCACCCGCGCCGTTCAGATCCTGCGCCTTCGTGGGCATAGCGGCGGCCATGACCGCGACGGCTGCGAGGCCGATGAGCTTGCCAGCTCGTTCAATCACGTCGTGCTCCTGGAGAGGGGTGGCAGACGCGGGAAAGAACGGCGGGTCCGTAAAGAGCGGCCCGGCTTGGCGTAACACTTCCGTCACCCGACCATTGCCATCTCGTCGCCGGATTTTCCCTGCCTCGTTACTCGGCCGTTACAGGACGTCCGCCCGATGGTTTCAGTCGCGCTTGAGGTTCATCCCGGTGACTACCATCGCATCCCGACCGAGCGAACCCGTCGCAGGGTCGTCAGCCGAAAGCCGCGCCATGGATAGCACCGCGGTGGGCGACCGCCTGTACCAGGGCATCACGACCGGCATTCGCCCTTCTGATCCCCGCCCTGCTCCTGTTCATCGCCTGGGAAGTGTTCGCGCGGCGCTTGGCCGGCGCTGCGCCACTTCGGCTTCAGCTTCTATACGTCGAGCGAGTGGGACGACGTCGCCGGAAAGTTCGGCGCGGCGCCGGCCGTCTTCGGCACGCTCGTCTCGTCCGTTCTCGCGCTGATCATCGCGACGCCGCTCGCCGTCGGCGTGGCGATCTTCCTCTCCGAGTTCGCGCCCGCTTGGCTCCGCCAGCCGGTCGCGTTCCTCGTCGACCTGCTCGCGGCGATCCCGAGCGTCGTCTACGGACTGTGGGGCATCTTCGTGCTCGTGCCGTTCCTGCGCGAGCACGTGATGCCGTTCATTCGCGACACGCTCCACCTCGGCGGATTGCCGCTCTTCTCCGGGCCGGCCTACGGCCCGAGCATGCTCGCCGCGGGCGTCATCCTGGCGATCATGGTCCTGCCGTACATCTCGGCGGTGACGCGCGAGGTGCTGATGGCCGTGCCGCGCTCGCAGCGCGAGGCGGCGCTGGCGCTCGGCGCCACGCGCTGGGAGATGATCTGGGACGCCGTGCTTCCCTATCGCGCGTTCGGGCATCATCGGCGGCGTCATTCTCGGACTCGGCCGCGCGCTCGGCGAGACGATGGCCGTGACGATGGTCATCGGGAACCGCGCACGAGATCTCGGCGTCGCTCTTCGCGCCCGGCTACACGATGGCGTCGCTGATCGCCAACGAGTTCAGCGAGGCGACGAACGACATCCACGTGTCCGCGCTGATGGCGGTCGGCGTTCGGACTGCTCGTCGTCACGATCATCGTGAACGTCATCGCGCGCTGGCTCGTGTGGCGGACCACGCGGGGCCCGGAGGAGCGCGATGACCGCGGCGACAGCGCGCGCGCCGCGCAGTGATGCACGACTCCGCTCGTATCGCGAGCTGCTGGCATCGCGCGCGCGACGGACGCATGGGCCGCCGCCGCGTCGTGAACTACGTCATGGTGAGCGCCAGCTATCTGTCCGCGGTCGTCGTCGCGCTGCCGCTGATCCTGATCCTCGTCGTACCTGCTCAAGCAGGGCGCGTCGTCTGTCAGCTGGTCGTTCTTCACGAAGCCGCCGCGTCCCGGCGGGAGAGCCCGGCGGCGGCATGGCGAACGCGATGGTCGGGCACGCTGATCCTCGTCGGCGATCGCGAGCGCCGTCGGGACTGCCGATCGGCATCGGCGCCGGCTTGTTCCTCGCCGAGCAGCGCGGCACGCGCACGGCGAACATCGTGCGGTTTCTGTCGGACGTGCTCAACGGACTGCCGTCGATCGTGCTCGGCATCTTCGCCTGGCAGATGCTCGTTCGGCCGTTCCATCACTTCTCGGCGCTCGCCGGCGGCCTCGCGCTCGGCGCGATGATGATTCCGCTGGTGACGCGCGCGACCGAAGAGATGATTCGCGTCGTGCCGATGTCGCTGCGCGAAGCGGCGCTGGCGCTCGGCTACACCAAGTGGCGGACGTCGCTCAGCGTCGTGCTGCGGACCGCATTGCCGGGGATCGTGACGGGCGCGCTCGTCGCCGTCGCGCGCGTCGCCGGCGAGACGGCGCCGCTGCTTTTCACCGCGTTCGGCAACCAATTCTGGTCGTTCTCGCCGTTCAAGCCGATCGCGGCGCTGCCCATGCCGATCTACTCCTATGCGATTTCTCCCTACGACGACTGGCACGCGACAAGCTTGGGCGGGCGCGCTCGTCCTCCTCGCTCTCGTCCTCGTCATCAGTCTCGCGGCCCGCTTCGCCACTCGTGCCCGCTACGGCCTCGGCGGCGATTGAGGCGCCGCGTGGCCGACGCCGCGCCGCCGTGTGTGTCTGTCGAGTCGCTCGACGCGTACTTCGGCGCGTCGCGCGTCGTGCGCGACGTGTCGTTCGCCGTGCAGCCGAGACAGGTCGACGGCCATCATCGGGCCGTCCGGGTGCGGAAAGTCCACGCTGCTCCGCTGCCTCAACCGGATGCACGAGACGGTGCCGACGGCGCGCGTCGAAGGAGACGTGCGGTTCGAGGGCCGCGACATCTATGGACGCGGCGGTTTCCGCTGCCGGCGTCCGGCGCCACATCGGGATGGTGTTCCAGCGTCCGACGCCCTTCCCGACGATGTCGATTCGCGACAACGTCGCCGCCGGGCTCGCCGTGCTGCCGCGCGACGAGCGTCCGTCGCGCCGCGAGACCGATGCCATCGTCGAGCGGGCGCTGCGGCGCGCGGCGCTTTGGGAAGAGGTGAAGGATCGGCTGTCAGCGAGCGCCGTCGCGCTGTCGGGCGGCCAGCAGCAGCGTCTCTGCATCGCGCGCGCGCTCGCGACGTCGCCGTCTGTGATCCTGCTCGACGAGCCGACAGCGTCGCTCGATCCGATCAGCACGCAGCGCGTCGAGGAGCTCGTGTACGAGCTGCGCGCCGACGTGACGATCATCATCGTGACGCACAACATGCAGCAGGCGGCGCGCATCTCGGAACAGACCGCGTTCATGCTGAACGGCGAGCTCGTCGAGTTCACGGCGACCAACACGATGTTCACGACGCCGAGCGATCCGCGCACCGAGGCGTACGTGACCGGGCGGTTCGGGTGAGCGCGATCATGACCGAGCCGCCGCGCCAGGCGGTGGCGACTGAGGCGAACCGCGGCTTGGTCGAGGCCGAGAACTTCTCGTTCTGGTACGGCGAGAAGCAGGCGTTGCACGAGCATCACGCTCTCGATGCGGCCGCGCTCCGTCACGGCGCTTCATCGGCCCGTCGGGCTGCGGCAAGTCGACGTTCCTGCGCTCGATCAATCGCTTGAACGCGCTGCTGCCCGGCGTGCGGCACGAGGGGAGCGATTCGCGTCGACGGCACCGACGTCTTCGCGGACAAGGATCCCGTCTCGCTGCGCCGTCGCGTGGGCATGGTGTTCCAGCGCTGGAACCCGTTTCCGAAGTCGATCTACGACAACGTGGCGTACGGGCCGCGCATCAACGGCATGAGCAAGCGCGTCGGATCTCGACGCGATCGTCGAATCCGCGCTGCGCCGCGCCGCGCTCTGGGAAGAAGTGAAGGACGCGTCTTCGCGACAGCGCGCTCGGCGTTGTCCGGCGGCCAGCAGCAGCGTCTGTGCATCGCGCGCGCGCTGGCCAACGAACCGGACGTGCTGCTCCTCGACGAGCCGGCGAGCGCGCTCGACCCGATCGCCACGCAGAAGTGTCGAAGAGCTGGTGTACGAATTGAAGCGCGATCTGACGATCGTCATCGTCACGCACAATTTGCAGCAGGCGGCCCGCGTCTCCGACGTGACCGCATTCTTCTACCTCGGACAGCTCATCGAATCGGGCCCGACGGACCGGATGTTCACGAGCCCGCCAGAACGAGCGCACCGAGGCGTACATCACGGGGAGGTTCGGATGACCACGTCGGTAGAGCCCAGCACCACAGGCTTCCGCCATTTTCACGACCAGTTGGCGCAGCTGAAACAGCGCCTGCTCGACATGTCGGATCTCGCGACCTCGCTGCTCGACCTCTCGGTCGACGCGCTGTTGAGCCGCGACGCCAGCCTCGCCGACGCCGTGTTGACGACCGACCGCGACGTGGACGCGCTCGAGCTCGAGATCGAGGACCAGGCGATCGGTCTGCTCGCGCTCCAGCAGCCGATGGCGCGCGACCTTCGCTTCATCATCGCGTCGATCAAGGTGGCCAACGACCTCGAGCGCGTCGGCGATCACGCGGTGAACATCGCGCAGAGCGCGCTGCGGCTCGCGTCCAACAGCACGCTCATCACGCCCGGATCCGGAAATCGCCGAGATGTCGCGCCGCGCCCGCCAGATGCTGCGCGACGCGCTCACCGCGTTCGTCCGCGCCGACGGCGCGCTGGGCCGCGACGTCTGCCGCGCCGACGACGAGGTCGACGCGATGCACAACTCCGTCTTCCGAATCCTCGTGACGCACATGATGGAAGACGCGCGCACGATCACGCCGTCGCTCGAGCTCCTCCTGGTGAGCCGGAACCTCGAGCGCGTCGCCGACCTGGCGACGAACATCGGCGAGGACGCGGTGTTCCTCGCCGAGGGCAAGACGATCAAGCATCACGCGGAGACGCTCCCGGCGCAGCCGACGCGCGCCACGGGCTGAGACTCAGGGCACGGGAACGGCGACGATCGCCAGCCACTTGCCGTCCTGACTGACGGCGAGGCGGGAGATTCGCGACAGCCCCGCCGGGGCGAGGTCGACCGCGTCCTGCCAGTCCGTCGTTCCCGGCTTCCATGAGACGAGCTTCGACCCCGTCGACGAGAGGACGAGATCACGGGCCAACCAAACGATGTCCTCGGAGCCGCGCGGGAGCGCGACCAGATCGCCGACCGTCTGGTAGGGCCACGACATCGTCTTGAGCTTCACCGCGCCGGTGGAGTCGTGCGCCGTGAACGAGAATCCGCCGCCGCCGATCGTCGGCGCGAGCGACCGCCCGATGTTCCGGGCGAGCGTGTCCGCGTGTCCCGAGCGAAGATCGTAGTGCACGAGCGCGTTCGGGTTGCCGAGGACGAACAGCGCGAGGTTGTCGGGGTCGATCCACGCGTGGTAGCCGACGGGCTTCACCGGCGGCACGAGGAGCTGCGGATCGGATCCGTCCATCGCGAAGCTCCACAGCCGCTGGGCTGAATCGCGCTCGACGCGAATCACCGAGAACCGCTGCCCGCCCGGCATTATCGTCGCCGAGTATTCGCTCTCGGGCGTAGAGGTGACGCGAGCGATCGTCTTCGCGCCGAGGTCGTAGCGATAGATGTCCGACTGGCCCCCCCGTCCTCGTGGATCGACGTGAAGAGGATGCTCCTGCTGTCGGGCGTGAAGGCGGGCTGGTTGTCGTAGCCGGGGCGGCTCGTGATGTTGACCGGCTTCCCGATCGTGGGGCGCCCGTCGGTCGATGAGATCGACAACGGGGCGAGGAAGATGTCGGTCGCCGGCGGCGCCTGCCCCCCCGCACTCCGCACCCCGTACACGGTCATCATGAAACCCACGATCGAACAGCGCATGTCCACCCTCCGCGATGGCGTGACGTTCATTCCAGCTCGATGAGCACCGCGCCCTTCTCCACCGCCGTGCCAGGCGCGGCGAGGATCGCGCGTACGCGACCCGCGGCCGGCGCCCGCAGCTCGTTCTCCATCTTCATGGCCTCCATCACCACCAGCCCCTGCCCCGCTTGCACTTCGTCACCCGGTTGCGCGTTGATGCGCACGATGAGCCCGGGCATCGGGGCGATGAGCGGAGCCGGCCCGGTCGGCCCCGCGCTCTTGCCGGAGAGCTCGCGAATCGCGCGAGCGCGTTCATCGAGCGCCTCGACCTCGAACCGATAGCCGTCCAGCCACAACGTGTATGCACCGCGCGCCCCGGGTCGCACAACCACGCGGTGGACTTCGTCGCCGATCGTGACCATGCGGACCGGGCTGCCGTCGATCGACTCGACCGCCGCCGACACCGGCTCGCCGTCGACCTGCACGCCGTGCTCGTCGAGCGTGACCTCGTGGTCCTCGCCGTTGACGCTGACGTAGTACTTCACGCCGTGCTCCCGTCGGGAACGAGCTCGCACACGGTTTCGACGTGCGCCGTCTGTGGAAACATGTCGAAGGCGCGCAGCGATGCGACGCGAAAACCCGGGAGGCGGGCGACGTCGCGGGCGAGCGTCGCCGGGTCGCAGCTGACGTAGACCACGGCGCGCGGCGCGGGCGAAACAGCCGCGATCGCCGCTGTGACACGCTCGTGGACGCCGACGCGCGGCGGGTTGAGCAGCACGACGTCCGCCGGAAGCGATTGTTCGATCACGTCCTCGACTCGCGCCGCGATCGAGCGAGAGCCGACGAACGGAGCGAGGCCTTCGCCGCACACGGCGGCCGCATCGCGATCGGCCTCGATGGCGACGACGAGCGCACCGCCGGCCGCCAGCGGCAGCGCCGTGGCGCCCGCGCCGGCGTACGCGTCGACGACACTCTTGGGCCGGTATGCGCGCGCGCATTCGAGTACATACTCGTGAAGCGCGGCTCCGACTTCGGCGTTCACCTGGGCGAACGACGCGCTGGCGCCGTGCCTCCCGCCCGTTCTTCGCGACGCCACGAGATTGCGCGCGCGGTGCGTCGGCTGCCACCAGAGCGTCGTCGCGGCCGGGACGGCCTCGAAGAACTCCGTTCGATGGGGCCACGCATGGCCGCCGTGCACCACCACCGAAATTTCCTCATCGGCGAGCTGCACGGCGCCGCGAAGCTCGTCGGCGTCGGGCAACAAGCGGCGCGCGGCAGCGACGTCCTTCCACACCGACAGGACGCGCTCGTCGGTGATCGGGCAGTCCCTCAGCGCGAAGATGCGGTCGGGATCGTCGTACGCGCGCAGCCCGATCGTCCAGTCGTCGCCGTCTTTCGCGACGCGCCGCATCGTGAGCGTCAGCTTTCGCCGGTAGCGCCAGCGTCGCGGGCTCGATTCGATCGCCGGGAGATCGACAGTCCGTTTGCCGATGCGCGCCAACGAATCGCGTATGATGCGACGCTTCGCGTCCAACTGGGCGTCGTAATTCACGTGCTGGAGCTGGCAGCCGCCGCATTTGTCGGCGACGTAGTGCGCGCACTCCGGCGTCACGCGGTCTGGCGACGGACGCACGAGCGCGTCGATCGCTCCACGCGCGAAACGACCTCCCCTCCGCACGTCGATGTTCGCGCGAACGCGATCTCCCGGTGCCGTGCGCGGGACGAACACGACGACGCCGTTCGACCGTCCCACGCCGTCGCCGCCGGCAGCGATCGAGTCGATATCCAGCTCGGCCAAGGTCACCGCAGGCCCTCGAGGCGCGCGGCCTGCGTCCAATCATCGCGCCGGGGCGCTTCTACCCGCGCGGTTCCGGCGGACGGCGTCTGCCGGAGCGCGCGTCGGTCGCGATCGGCGATCAGCGCGCCGACCAACGCTGCCGCCTTGGCGGTCGTGGGCGGCGCCGGCGCGTGGACGATGGAATCCAAGCGCCGCTCGAGCCATTGGATCTCGATCGCGCCCGCCTTGAACTCGGCGTCTTCCATCACGCGCAGATGAAAATCACGCGAGCTCTCGACGCCCACGATCGTCAGCTCGAGCAGCGCGCGGTGCATGCGGGCGACGGCCGCGTCGCGCGTCGGTGCGTGCACGATCAACTTCGCGAGCATGGGGTCATAGAAGAGTCCGACCTCGCTCCCCGATTCGATGCCGCCGTCCCAACGCACGCCTGGACCGCCGGGCACGTGCAGGTAGCTGATTCGTCCGGTCGATGGGAGAAATCCATTAGCCGGATCTTCGCTGGTGATGCGACACTCTATGGCCCAACCGCGCGGAACGATGTCGTCTTGTTTGTACGGGAGGCGCTCTCCAGCGGCGATCCGAATCTGCCACTGCACGATGTCGATCCCCGTCACCAGCTCGGTGACCGGATGCTCGACCTGGAGGCGCGTGTTCATCTCGAGGAAGTAGAACTTGCCGTCGCGGTCGAGGAGAAACTCGCACGTGCCCGCGTTGACGTAGCCCGCCGCGCGCGCGGCCCGCACCGCTGTCTCTCCCATCGCCCGCCGCAGCTCCGGATTCACCGCGACGCTCGGCGCTTCCTCGATCATCTTCTGATGGCGGCGCTGCACCGAACACTCGCGCTCGTTGAGCGAGAGCATCGTGCCGTGCTGGTCGCCGAGCACTTGGATTTCGACGTGTCGCGGGCCGACGATGTACTTCTCGACGTAGACCGCGTCGTCGCCAAAAGCGTTCTTGGCCTCACGCCGAGCCGAATCGAGCGAACTGTCCATTTCCGCCGCGCTTCGAACGACGCGCATTCCTTTTCCGCCGCCGCCCGCCGCCGCCTTGAGCAGCACCGGATACCCGAACTCGTCGGCGATCTTGCGCGCTTCGGCGGCGTCGGCGAGCGCCTGCGTCGTGCCGGGAACGACCGGCACCTTGGCGCCGATCGCCAACTGGCGCGCGGCCGTCTTGCTGCCCATCGCGGCGATCGCTTCCGCCGGCGGTCCGATGAACGACGAGCCCCGCGTCGCGCACCGCTCGAGCGAACCACTCGCGCTCGGAGAGGAATCCGTACCCGGGGTGAATGGCCTGGGCGCCTGTGCGGTGCGCGGCTTCGATGATCTTGTCGCCGCGCAGGTAGCTCTCGCTGGACGGCGGCGCCCCGATGTTGACCGCCTCGTCGGCTTCGCGGACGTGCGGCGCGCGCGCGTCGGCGTCGCTGTAGACGGCCACCGAGCCGATGCCCATCTCACGGCACGCGCGAACGATGCGCAGCGCGATCTCGCCGCGGTTGGCGACGAGAACCTTGGAAAAGCGTCACAGCGGAATGTTGCCGTGCTTCTTCGGCGGATTGCGGTCGCGCTTGGCGCGCATCGTCTCGAGCGCGCCGATGAGCCGCGGGCGCGTGTCGCGCGGATCGATGATGTCGTCCACGTAGCCGCGCCCCGCGGCGACGTACGGGTTGGCGAACTTCTCGGTGTATTCGGCGACCTTCGCGTCCGTCGCCTTGGCCGGGTCGGAGCTGTCGTTGATCTCTTTGCGAAACAGAATCTCGACGGCGCCCTTGGGGCCCATCACCGCGATCTCCGCCGTGGGCCACGCGACGTTGTAGTCGCCGCGGATGTGCTTGGATGACATGACGTCGTACGCGCCGCCGTACGCCTTGCGCGTGATCACGGTGAGCTTCGGCACGGTCGCCTCGCAGTACGCGTAGAGCAGCTTGGCGCCGTGCTTGATGATGCCGCCGTGCTCCTGCGCCGTTCCGGGGAGGAAGCCCGGCACGTCTTCGAACGTCACGATCGGAATGTTGAACGCGTCGCAAAAGCGGATGAACCGCGCCGCCTTGAGCGACGCGCTGATGTCCAGCACGCCGGCCAGAATCGCCGGCTGGTTCGCGACGATGCCGATGCTCGTTCCGCCCAGATGCGCGAACCCGCACAGGATGTTCTGCGCGTACTCGCGCTGCACCTCATAGAAGCGCGCCGTCGTCCACGACGCGCGCGATGACGTCGTGCATGTCGTACGGCTTGTTGGGATGGTCCGGCACGACGTCGAGCAACGCTTCATCGCGGCGGTCGCGGGGATCGGTCCCCTCTCCGCGCGGCGGCTCGTCGAGGTTGTTCTGCGGAATGAACGCGAACAGCTCGCGGATCGCGGCGAGGCACGCGGGCTCCGACTCGTGCACGAAGTGCGCGATCCCCGACGTGCTCGCGTGCGTGTCGGCGCCGCCGAGGCGTTCCATCGTCACGTCTTCGTGCGTCACGGTCTTCACGACGTTCGGCCCCGTCACGAACATGTACGACGTGCCGCGCGTCATGTAGATGAAATCGGTGATCGCCGGCGAGTACACCGCGCCGCCGGCGCACGGGCCGAGCATCGCCGAGATCTGTGGGATCACGCCCAGATGCCAGCGTGTTCCGGAGAAAAATCTCGGCGTAGCCGCCCAGCGAAACGACGCCCTCCTGGATGCGCGCGCCGCCGGAGTCGTTGAGGCCGATCACCGGCGCGCCGTTGCGCATGGCCAGATCCATGACCTTGCAGATCTTTTCCGCGAACGCCTCGGAAAGCGACCCGCCGAACACGGTAAAGTCCTGCGAGAAGACGTAGACCAACCGGCCGTCGATGCGGCCGTATCCCGTGACAACGCCGTCGCCGTAATATTTCTCGTCCTGCAGCCCGAAATCGCTCGACCGGTGCACCACGAAGCGATCGAACTCCACGAAGCTGCCCTCATCGAGCAGCAGGTCGAGCCGCTCCCGCGCCGAGAGCTTGCCTTTGGCGTGCTGCGCTTGGACGCGACGCTCCCCGCCCCCTTGCTCCGACTCGGCCGCTCGGCGCTCGAGAAGCTCGAGCTTGTCTCGCATTGTCATAGGCGGAAAAAGCTACGACCGCCCGACGCGGCATTCTAGACTTGCCGGAGTGCGCTTAGCGCCGCTCAGCGCGGCACGCGAGATCGGCGCAGAACGATTGTCACCGGCAGCGTATCGGTGAGCGTGAGCGACACGGGCGTCGACGCCCGCTCGTAGCCCGCGTGTTCGATCTGGACGACGGCGCTCGACCGGGGCACGAAGCCCAGACTCACCGTTCCGGTCGCCGTCGTGAGAGCCGAGCGCCCGCTGGCCGAATCGCGCACCGCGGCGCCGACGACGGGCTCCCCGGACTCGGCATCGAACACCCCCATCACTCGATGGTGACCGCTCGGTCCGTCGAGCCGTACCACCCGGGGCGCGTGCTGATTCGGCGCCGCCGCGTCGCTCGATCCGGGAACGTCCCCGACGAAGCGGATCTCGCGAACACGCTGCAGCTCGCCGTCGCTGATGACGCGCGATCCGCCCGGGAGCCCGTTTCCGCGGTTCGGACGACTCGCGTCCGGCGTGAGCGCGTTGCGCCCGCTGGTCCAGGTGATCACGGGAACGCCGCTCACCAATTCGTCGAACGTCGTCTCGACGATGACGGAGTCGTACGAGATGGTGTAGCGCGACTTCTTCGACAACGAGATGACCGAGCGTCGAATGACGTAGGTCGCCGGGTCGAGGTACATCGTGCCGTCGATGTCCGGATCGCGAATGTCCTCGGCCGCCCTGAAGTCGACACGCCGGAAGGTCTGGCCGTCGACCGTGGCTTCGCCGGCGTCGTGAAAACAGTGATGCTTGACGAACTCGGCGTCGGCGAACACGGCGAGCGTCGGAATCATCACCGCGTAGCGAACGCCGAGGGCGGATACCCCGGACGTAACGATGATGTCACCGGGCTTGTAGTGCCACCGCTGGTCGCTCGGGACGTTGATGGAGTCGGTTTTCGTGACGACTTCCACCGTGTCGGCGAGTGTGGGCACGGCCTCGGATTTCTGTCTCGTCTTCGGTTCCTCGACGAGACGGCTGAACCGTCGTTCGACGACGGAGCTGAACGGGTACTGCGTGCTGACGAGCCGAAACTGTTCGGCGTTCAGCTGCAATTGCTCGAAGACCTGCGGCAGCGCGTCGCCGCCGCCGGCCGGGGCGCCGGGCAAGCGACAGGGCGTGTCGGTGACTCGCATCGCAGCGAGGGTGATGGGAATGCGCGTCAGCTCGATTCTCACGCGCGTCGTGTCGTTCGCGCGGACGACGAGCTGCGTGTCGACCGGGGTGAATCCGACATGCCGAATCCTGAGGCGCACGGGGCCGGCCGGAACGTCGGCCAGTCTGAAGCTCCCGTCCGGGCTCGTAAGGCGCTCCGCCCCGCCGACGACCGACACCCCGGAGAACGGCAGCGCGATGCCCGCCAACTTGTCACGAATCTCGCCGTCGACGACTCCACTCTGAGCGTACGCAGCCGTGACGATGGTCGATCCAACCGCAGCGCAGGCGACGACTTGCCAGATCAGCCGAACGGCGCGTGCCGAATTAGACAAATGCGGATCCTCGGAGTGTTCGCCTTCGGGGAATCAGCATGATCGGGCGGCCGGGTGGGATGCAAGCACGGAAATCACAATGGGCCAGATGAGAAAGCTCCAGTCCAACTCGTTAATGGGTCCACCCGAGTTGATGACGTTCATATCGAAACCAGCGGCGCCTCTATCTGACTCAAAAATGCACGCCTCGAGTCCATGAATGCTCGCTTCAGATCCATGGGTATTCGCTTCACGTCGATTGATGCTCGGTTCACGCCGATGGATGCTCGTTTCAAGTCGATGGATACTCGCTTCAAGTCGATGGATGCGCGCGTCAAATCGGTTGATGTCCCCTTCCAGTCGATTGATGTCCCGTTCCAGTCGGTTGATATCCGCTTCCAATCGATTGATGTCCCGTTCCAGTCGGTCGGTGTCCGCTTCCAATCGATTGACGTCCCCTTCCAGTCGGTTGATGTCCGCTTCCAGTCGGTTGGTGTCCGCTTCCAGTCGGTTGGTGTCCCCTTCCAGGCTGTTGATCTCCCGCTGTTCAATCGATTGATGTCCCCTTTCAATCCATTGATGCCCGCTTCCAATCGACTGATGCCCGCTTCAAATCGATTGATGTCCGATTCCAATCGATTGATGCCCGGTTGGAGTCGGTTGATGCTCGCTTCAAGTCGATTGACGCATGCTTCGAATCGATGGACGTACGCGTCCAGGTGCTAGAATGACTCGCTCGGAGGTGACAGGCCCCCGCGTCGCCCTCTCTCGCCAACTACACGATGTATTGGCGCTTGAGCCGAATGTCTTGCGACGGAATCGGGCTCTGCCCTTGAGGAAACACCTTCACGCTGGGCCGCCGCTCGGAGGGAGCCATCTTGATCGACTCGCGGAAATCCTGGTTTACCGCGGCCAGCTCCGTCAGCACGGACCGGTGCAGCGTCTCGATGTCGGGGAGATCCGCGTCGGACGCGAGCTCGAACCAGATCTCGACACGCTTGTTCGCATCGGCGTCTTCGTAGGGGTGTAGCGCGAAGTTCGTCACGCAGTCGCCGAGCGTACCGACTCGCAGGATGACGTGCTGAATGTCCTCCGGCGTGATCTTGCAGCCGTAGAATCCGACGGCGTTGTCCTGACGCCCCCAGTGAAACAGCAGGGGTAAGTCCACCAGCGGCGGCGGCAGGTTCGCGCCTTGTCGGGCGGCCGCCGCGACGACTTCACGCGTCGGCAGAACGACCCCGCGATCGCGGATGTTGTATCGAATCCGCGGCGACACGTTCTCCAGCCGGTTTATCGTGACGAGCAGATTCCGGTCGGCGTCGCTCTCGATGTAGTAGTTGAGCGGGTCGTACTGAAAGACCATCGGCAACGGCTCGCGGCCGTACAGCGTCTCGGCGAGCGCGGCATTCGAGGCGAGAGCGTCGCGCAGCGCGATGGTGAAGTCGGTCTCGACGGCGATGTTGATCTCGAGGTCTGACGCGCCGAAGCTCGAGATCGTCTTGCGAAAGCGCCTGTTCAGCGCGGCGCGCAGCGGCTGCGACATCCCTTCACCGCCCACAACGGCGCAGACATCGTACTTCGACCAATCGATGTCGGCGGTGTCGACAAGTCCTTTCAGAAACGGCGGGTAGCCGGTGATCACGTACTTGTACTTGGGGCCGAGCAGCTCGAGCGTGCCGATCACCTTCGCGGCGTCCGGGCCGATCGACTTGAGCACGCACAGGTCGACGAGCGACATCGACACGTTCATCCCCGTCGCCCAGGGGCCGAGGGCGAAGGCGTTGAGGAGCACGAACGGTTCGTCGCCGAAAGCCGCTCGCGTCGCGAACTGAAGCAGGCGCCTTGCGGCGGCGCGCTCGCTGGGGCCGCGCACCCAGTTGCTCGCTTGCCCGCTCGAGCCGGAGGATTCGTCGATGACCGCGCCGTGCAGCGGGAGCCGTCCGCCCTGGCAGACTTGTTCGAGCGGCCAGCGCTTGATGTAGCCGGCCTTGTCCATGGGCGGCACGTCCTCGAACCGCTCGGCGTCGAACGCCCCGTGCTCGCGCAGAAACTCCCGATAGGCCGGCACCGTGCGGCGCGCGTTGAAGAAGGCTGCCGACGCGCGGGTGCGCGCGACCCAGTCGCGCGTCTTCGTGGAGAACACAGGCGCGAACAGCGCGCGATACGCGCCCCACGACGACAGCGCGACGTCGCCCAGACGGCTCAACGCGCGCCCGGCGATCGGATCGAACGTCTTATTCACGCTCGACGATGCTCCGCAGCCGCGGCGCGCGCGGCGGCACGTCGCTGTAGCCGAACCGAAAGACGAGCCAGCAGTCGTCGACGTCGAATTCCCGCGCGATGGCGTCCGCGTACTTCGCGTTGGTCAGCATCGACCCCATGGGCTGCATGTAGACGTCGTGCGCCGCCATCTCGAGCCAGAACGCCATCAGCATTCGTCCGGCGTGGACGAGATCGGGCCACTCGGCGAACGGGCCGCAGAGCAGCCCGATCTGCCGTGTGCCGACCTGGGTGCGCATGTAGCGGCGTCGCGCGAATTGGCGGAACCCGGGGAGCATGTAGAGCCACGGCGTCGCGAACGCCGATCGCAGCTCCCACGCCGGTTGGTTCATCGGCCGCTCCCACAACCCGTCGCCGTCAGTCGGAGTCTCGCCGTAGCGATACCAGCCGCGAATCTCGCGGCGTTCGTCGCCGAGTTGCAGGTTGTCGATCACCGCGTCGGCGTTGAGCCGGAGGGTGTGCTCCACGAGTCGCGGGTCGTCGAACGACAGAAAGCGGTGCCCGTACACGCCGGCGACGTAGGCGAGCGCGCTGGCGCTCGCGCCGAGCACCGGCTTGTCGTGATAGGGCAAGCGGGACGTGCGGCGAGTCTCGAGCAACGCCAGGAGCCCGTCGCGCGGCTCGATGCGCATCGTCCATCGCGTCTCTGCGGGATCCACGGGTCCTGGTTCGCCGAGCGTCGCCCGGCCGACGACAACGCGCCGAGGACCCGCGTGCAGGTTGGCCACGTCGATGACGGGGACGACGTCGATCGCGACGTCGCGCCCCATGTATCGCGCCGCGTGCTCCACGGTCGTCACGAAGATGCCGAACGCGGCGGCCATGTAGAGGTTGCCATGGTCTTCGCGCGGCAGCAGCCGATCCCGAACGACGACGAGGTCCGCGTTGCGCGGGCCGCGCGGCACGATGCGAAACGGCTGCGTGTTGTGCGGCGTCGGGGCGAGTCGCGCGACGTCCCCGATTCCGTCCCAGACTCGGTCGTACAACTGACCTCCTCCCGGCGCAGCAAGTCAAAGCGCCTCGACCGAAGGGCCGAGGCGCTTTGAATTCAAACCTGGAACAGCGCGCGAGTCTACTCGTCGACGACCGAGGAGAGGTCCACGGGCGGGTAGCCCATGTCGTGCTCGGACTCCATCGGGATGATCTTCGACGGCGTCTCCGGGCGCGGCGGCTGGTCTTCGGGAATGTTCGTCACCGCGAGCACGATGCGGCGATGGATCGGATCGACCTCCAACACGCGGAGGTCGAGCTTCATCGTCTCGTACACGACGTCCGCCGGGCTGTTCACCGTCTTGCCCGTGGTGGTCAGCTGCGAGAGCGGCACGAAGCCCTCGATGTCGTTGCCGATGTCGACGACGACGCCCTTGTCCATCAGGCGCACGACCGTTGCCGCCGCAGCTCGGTGCCGACCGGATACGTCTCACCGATCTTGAGCCACGGATCTTCCTCGGCCTGCTTGAGGCCGAGGCGAGATGCGCTTGTTGTCGGAGTCGATGTTCAGGATCACGACGTCGACCGCGTCGCCCTTCTTCACGACTTCCGACGGATGCTGCACGCGCTTGGTCCAGCTCATGTCGGAGATGTGAATCAGGCCGTCGATGCCCGGCTCGATCTCGACGAATGCGCCGAAGCTCGTCAGGTTGCGGACCTTGCCGTTGATGCGCGTGCCGACCGGGTACTTGTAGCGGCAGCACCATCCACGGATCCTGCTCGGTCTGCTTCATGCCGAGCGAGATCTTCTCTTCGTTCGGATCGACCTTGAGCACGACCGCTTCGATCGTCTCGCCGATCGACACGAGCTTCGACGGGTGCCGGACGTTGCGCGTCCAGCTCATCTCGCTGATGTGCACGAGACCTTCGATGCCCGGCTCGAGCTCGATGAACGCGCCGTAGTTCGTGATCGAGACGACCTTGCCCGTGCACGCGCGTGCCGACCGGATACTTCTCGGCGACGTCCTTCCACGGGTAGCTCTGGAGCTGCTTGAGACCGAGGCAGATGCGCTCTCGCGGTCCAATCGATGTCGAGGACCTTGACCTCGAGCTCCGCGCCGATCGCCACCATTTCGGACGGGTGCGAGATGCGGCCCCACGACATGTCGGTGATGTGGAGCAGGCCGTCGACGCCGCCGAGGTCGATGAATGCACCGAAGTCGGTGATGTTCTTGACGACGCCCTTGCGCACCTGATCCTTCTCGAGCTCCTTCATCAGCTTCTCGCGCTTGCCCGCTCGCTCGTTCTCGAGGATCACGCGGCGCGAGACGACGATGTTGCGGCGGCGCTTGTTGAGCTTGATGATCTTGAACTCGTACTTCTGGCCGAGCAGCTCGTCGATGTTCGGCACGCGGCGGAGCGCGATCTGCGATCCGGGCAGGAACGCGTCGACGCCCATGAGGTCGACGACAACGCCGCCCTTGATCTTCTTGACCAGCGTGCCTTCGACCGGCTGGTCGGTCTCGTACGCGATGCGGATCTTCTCCCACACGCGCATGAAGTCGGCTTTCTTCTTCGAAAGGACGACCGAGCCTTCCTGGTCCTCGAGGTGCTCGAGGAGGACTTCGACTTCGTCGCCGGGCTTGAGGTCGGGGTGGTCCTTGAACTCTTCGAGCGGAACGCTGCCTTCGGACTTGAAGCCGATGTCGAGGACGACGATGTTGTCGCGGATCTCGAGCACCTTGCTCTTCACGATCTCGCCCTCGTCGATCGAGGCGAGCGTACCGTTGTACAGCTCCATCATCTTCTCGTACTCGGACGACGAGTATTCGTCTTCGTCGTACAGCTCGGGACGGCGGTTCACGAGCGGGCGCAGTTGCGCGCGCTGCGCGTCCCGTTTTTCACGTTCGGTCACGGAGGCGCCGGCACGGCCGGCGCTAGGGTTACGGGTTTCGATCTCGGGCATACTGAAAGGGTGGTCTCCTGAGACGTCCGCGGATTGTTCGCTCGCCGCGACGAGGTTGGGGTGGACGAAAGCATCGATGACGCGGACGCGTCATCGCGCGACCGCCGAGGCGGAAGCCGCGAACCAGAAAAGATACCCTCCTCGCCGTCTCACGTCAACGTCAGAAGCTGGCCTCGATCAGCGACTTAGCTCACACTTCCGAGAGACGTTGGAGGCGTCGGACGGGCTCGGCGCTGGACGGCCGCGTGGGCCAGCGCGACGATTCGATCGACCTGATCTTCCTGCGTCAGATAGGTCGTATCGATGAGCACGGCGTCCGCGGCCCGGACCGACTGCGTCGCGTCCAGCGCGTCGCGTTGCGCGATCCGATGGGTCTCGGCGGCGATCTCTTCATCGCTCGGACCGTGACCGAGGCGCTGCACGAGGCGCCGGCGCGCTCGCTCCCACGGATCGGCGACGAGAAAGATCTTGAGGTCGGCGTTCGGGAAGACCACGGTTCCCATGTCCCGCCCGTCCACCACCACGTCGTGCCCCGCCGCCGTCCGGCGGACCAGCTCGTTGACCCACTGTCGCACCCGCTGCATCTGGGCCACCCGCGACACGTTCTGGGTCACCTGCGCGTCCCGCAGCCGATCGTCAGCCGGCGTCCCAGCCGATGACAACGGCGAATGTCTCTCCCAGTGGCGCGAACTCGACGGCGCGAGCCGCCAGCAGAACGTCATCTTCGGTCCAGTTCGCCGGCTCTCCCGAACTGGCCAGTCGCGCCGCCGTCGCGGCCCTATAGAGGGCTCCCGAATCGACGTGTCGATAGCCGAGCCGGCGCGCGACCCACTGTGCCGTCGACGACTTGCCGGACGCGGCCGGACCGTCGATGGCGATGACGAACGGAACGGGTCCTTCCGTCATCGCGCGACGCTCGCGAGGTCCTTCCAGAAGTTCGGGTAGGACACGGCGACGCAATCGCGGTCGTCGATCTCGATGGAGTTTCCCGACGCGGCGCCAAGGATGCCGAATGCCATCGCCAGGCGGTGGTCGCCATGGGTCGTGATTCTCCCGCTCAACGCGGGCGACGGGCCGCGGATCTTCATCCCGTCGGGCAGTTCCTCGGCGTCGGCGCCGATCGCGCGCAGATTCGCGACGACCGCCGCGATGCGGTCGCTTTCCTTGACACGAAGCTCGTTCGCACCGGTGATTGTCGTCTCGCCGGCCGCGCGCGTCGCGAGGCACGCGAGCAGCGGCAGCTCGTCCACCATCGACGGAACGTCCGCCCGGGTAATCGTCGCTGCGCGAAGCTCGCCGGGCGCGACGATGATGTCGGCAACGGGCTCGCCGCCCTCGAGACGCGCATCCACCTGCGTCACGACCGCGCCCATGAGCTCGAGCTGCTCGAGGAACCCGATGCGCGTTTCGTTGACGCACACGTACTCGAGGCGAAGCGAGCCACCGTTCGAGATCGCCGCCAACCCGGCGAAGAACGCCGCCGAGGAGGGATCGCCCGGCACGACGACGTCGAGCGGCTCGACGTAGGCGAGCTCGTCGATCCGCACGCCGGTGTCGTGAACGACGACCGGCGCACCGCGCGCGATGAGCATTCGCTCGGTGTGGTCGCGCGTCGCTTGCGGTTCGATCACCTCGGCGCCGACTCCGGCGGCGAGAGCAGCGAGCAGGATCGCGCTCTTGACCTGCGCGCTGGCGACCTCGCTCTGCCAGATCACGTCGTGCAGGTCGCTGCCCCAGATCGTCATCGGCAACCCGCCATGCTCCGCCAGACGGATGCGCGCGCCCATCGCCTCGAGCGGGCGGGCGACCCGCCCCATCGGGCGGCGGCTGAGACTCGCGTCGCCGATGAACGTGGCCTCGATTGGTCGCCCGGCGACGACGCCGGCCATCAGTCGCGTCGTGGTTCCACTGTTGCCGCAGTCGAGCGGCGCCGCCGGCGTCGCGAGCGATCCGACGCCCCGCCCCTCGATCACGAAATCCGGCGAAAGCTCGGGGATCTTCGCGCCGAGTGCGCGCAGCACGCCGGCGGTCGAGTGGACGTCGGCCGACTCGAGGATTCCCGTCACGCGCGACTCGCCCTTCGCCAGCGCGCTCAAGATGAGCGCGCGGTGCGAAATCGACTTGTCGCCCGGAACGCGGAGCGTGCCCGCGACGTTCATCGGAGCCACGCCTCGAGCGTTGTCGCGAGATCGGTCTTCTCGTCGCGGTATTTGACGATGACTGGTGCCTGGAGCGAAAGGCCGTGTTCGGCCCCCCACCCTTTCGTCACGGCGCGAGCGCCGGGCACGACGACGGCCGCTTCCGGAATTTCCAGCGGCTGGTCAGCGCTGCCGCGATAGACGGTCTCCTTGGCGAGGTCGAAGACCGGCGTGCCACGGGTCAGGACGACGCCTGCGGCGAGCACGGCGCGCGATCGCACGATGGTTCCCTCGTACACGCCGCAATTTCCGCCGACGAGGACGTCGTCTTCGATCACGACAGGCGCCGCGTTCACCGGCTCGAGCACGCCGCCGATCTGCGCCGCCGCGCTCACGTGGACGCGCTTGCCGATTTGCGCGCACGATCCGATCAGCGCGTGCGAATCCACCATCGTGCCGGTGTCGACGTACGCGCCGACGTTGACGTACATCGGCGGCATGCAAACGACGCCCGGCGCGACGTACGCGCCGCGGCGGATCGACGAACCGCCCGGCACGACGCGCACGTTCTGCTCGACGCCGAAGCGGCGAATCGGGTAGGTGTCCTTGTCCACGAACGACAGCTCGCCGTCGTACGCCTTGAGTTGCCCGTAGCGAAATCCGAGGAGGATCCCGCGTTTGACCCACGCGTTCGCGCGCCACGTGTTGTCGGCGCCTTTGCTGGCCGAGCGCACGGTTCCCGCCTCGAGCGACACGAGAAGCGACTCGATCGCGTCGCCGGCGCGTGTCGGCAGCGCCGTGCCCTCCGGCGTCGCGGCGAGTGTCTCGATGTCCTCCTGCAGTGCGCGGAGGTCCGTCACGACGCGAGCTCGGCTCCGGCGGCGGACAACGCGGCCCGCACCGCTTCGCCGTGTGTTTCGCGAAAGCGGCACGAGCGGCGACCGCAGCACGTTCTTGATCTTCCCCATGCACGCGAGCGCCGCCTTCACGGGAATCGGATTCGATTCGACGAACGCCGCTCGCATCCACGGAAGAAGCGTCATGTGAATCTTCCGCGCGCCGGCGTAGTCGCCCGCCAACATCCGGTTGCACAGGTCCGACATGAGCCTCGGCGTCGCGTTCGAGATCACCGACACGATGCCGTCGCCGCCGAGCGCCATGACGGGCAGCGTGAGCTCATCGTCGCCGGAGAGGACGGAGAACTCCGGCGCCGCGACCGCGAATGACGTCGGCGATCTGGGACAGCTGCCCCGACGCTTCTTTCGTGGCGACGACGCCGGGAATCCGCGCCAGTTCGAGGGTCGTCTTCGCCTCGATGTTGCTTGCCGTGCGCCCCGGAACGTTGTAGACGACGATCGGCAGCTCGACGGCCGCGGCAATCGCCGCGTAGTGGGCGACGATGCCTCGCTGCGGCGGCTTGTTGTACCACGGCGACGTGTGCAGCAGATGCGTCGCGCCGAGGCCGGCGACTCGCTTGGACAGATCGATCGCCTTCTGCGTGTCGTTGCTCGCCGCGCCGGCGACGATCGGTACTCGGCCGTTCGCCTGCCGCACGACGATCTCGACGACGCGGCAGTGTTCGTCGACCGTCATCGTCGCCGCCTCGCCCGTGCTCCCGCACGGCACGAGGAAGTGAATTCCCTCGGCGATCTGCCAGTCGACAAGCGCGCGAAGCGCGTCCTCGTCGACGGCTCCCGTCGTCGTTGAACGGCGTCACCAGCGCGGTGCCGCACCCCGTCAATCGTGAACTGTCCGCTGTCATTGAGAATCCTCTGTCGCGGCCTTCGCGCTCGCGAGCACGTCGCGCATGGTGAACACGCCCTGCTTGCCGATGAGCCAGCCGGCGGCAAGGAGCGCGCCCTCGGCGAACACGCGGCGGTCGCGAGCCGTATGCGTCAACCGAATCTGCTCGAACGGAGCGTCGAAAATGAACTCGTGTATGCCCGGAACGGATCCGGTCCTCACGCTCGTGATCGGGATCGCGTGGCCCCAGGCTCGTCCGGCGGCGGCCGCGAGGGTCTGCGCGGTTCCCGACGGTGCGTCTTTCTTCGACGCGTGATGCGTTTCGATCTCGTGCGCATCGAAGCCAGTTGCCGCGCGGAGGGCGCGAGCGGCCTCGGCGATGATCTGCTCGAAGGCGTTGACACCGAGCGAGAAGTTGGCGGCGGTGAGAAGCGCGCCGCCCGCCTGCTCCACCAGTCGACGCACCTCGTCGAATCCGTCGTACCATCCCGTCGTGCCGACCACGACCGGGCAGCCGAATTCGACGAGCGTCCGAATGTTCGCGGGCGCCGCCGCCGGCACCGTGAACTCCACCGCGACGTCGGCCCCGCCAAGCGCGGCGCGAGTCGGCGTTTTCATGTCGCCTTCGTCGAGGGTCGCGACGACGGACCACCCGCGGTCCGGCGCGAGCTCGGCGACGGCGCGCCCCATCTTGCCCATGCCGACGACGGCCAGCTTGCGCGTCATGCCAACGCCTCCGCCGTTTCAAAAAAGGCCGCGTGCAGCCGCTGCATGGCGGGCGTCACCTGTTCGTCGTCCACGACCATCGTCAGGTTGATCCGGCTCGCGCTGAGCGACAGCATGTGCACGCGCACGTCGCCGATCGCGTCGAGCGCGCGCGCCATCGCGTGGCCACCCTCGGCGATCGCGCCGCCCACGACGGCGACGATGCCGCGATTTCGCTCGATGGCGACGTCGCCCAGCGAGCGAAGGTCGGAAACGATCGAATCGAGCCGCGATGCGTCGTCCACCGTCAACGACACCGATACTTCGGACGTCGCGACGACGTCCACCGACGTCTTGTGCCGCTCGAACGTCGCGAAGATCGACCGCAGAAAACCCTCCGTGAGCAGCATGCGCGGCGAACCGACGCGCACGAGCGTCACGCCCGCCTTGCCGGCGATCGCGCTGACCGACCGTTGAGGCGCGTCGAAGGTGATCTTGGTGCCGTGTCCCTGCGGCTTCATCGAGTTGAGAACGTAAACCGGAATACCGAGTCGGACGGCGGGCGCGATCGTGTTCGGATGGAGCACCTTCGCGCCGAACGACGCCAGCTCCGACGCTTCGGTGAACGCAATCTGGTCGATCAGGCGCGCCGATGGAACGACGCGCGGGTCGGCGGTGAGCATGCCGTCCACGTCGGTCCAGATCTCGATCGCGTCGGCGCGGACCGCGGCGCCGATGAGCGACGCGCTGTAGTCGCTGCCGCCGCGTCCGAGCGTCGTGATGATCCGCGTGCCTTCCGCCGATCCGATGAACCCGCCGAGCACGGGAACCTTGCCGTCGCGCGCCAGCGGCAACACGAGCCGGCGGCACGCGTCGGCGATCGCGTCGCGCTGCGGCTCGGCGCGCGTGAAGGCGTCGTCGGTGATCATCACATCGGAGGCGTCGACGTGAACCGCCGGCACGCCGTCGCGTCGAAAGGCCGCGACGCACAGCAGCGACGACATCCGCTCGCCGAACGACGCGATCGCGTCGAGGCTGCGCGGCGTGACGTCGCCGAGCGTCGACAGCGCCTCCGCGAGGTGCGCCAGCTCGTCGATCATCGCGCTCAGCTCCTCGCACGTCTCGACGCCGTCACCTCCGTCGCCGAGCAGCCGTTCGGCTTCGCGCAGATGGCGGTCGCGGAGCCCCTCGAGCGACGCGAGCGCACCGAGCAGATGTCCGCGCGCCGCTTGCTCGGCGAGCGCGAGCAGGGAGTTGGTCACGCCGCCGAGCGCGGAGACGACGACGATCGGTCCGCGATCGAGCCGTGTGCTGACGATGCTCGACGTCCGCCGAACGGCGTCCGCGTCGGCGACCGACGTGCCGCCGAACTTGAGGACGATCACGAGCCGCCGAGCAGCCCGCAGCGCACCATCAGCTCGGCGTTCAGCACCGACGCGCCGGCCGCGCCGCGAATCACGTTGTGCCCCATCGCCACGAGCTTCACGTCGAAAACCGGGTCTGGGCGCACGCGCCCAACGATCACCGTCATTCCGCCGCCGGCGTCTACCTGCCGGCGCGGCTGCGGACGGTCCGGCTGGTCCGTGACGACGACCGGCCGTTCCGGCGCGCTCGGCAGATTTCTGCGCGTCGTCCGCGCCACGCCATTCGGCGATCGCGCTCGACACCTCGTCCGCCGGCGCGCGCTTCTTCAGCGCGAGCGAAATGCAAACGGTGTGTCCGTGCTCGACGGGAACTCGATTCGCGTGGGCGCTGACGGCGAACTCCGCGCTCTTGATCGACGATGAATTCACCGAACCGAGGAACTTGCGCACCTCGGCTTCGATCTTCGGCTCTTCGTCGGCGATGTACGGAATGACGTTGCCGATGATGTCGAGCGACGGGACGCCGGGGTAACCCGCGCCGGAGACGGCTTGCATCGTCGTGACGATCATGCGCTCGATGCCGAACGCCTGATGGATCGGCGCGACGGGAAGCGTCGTGACGATCGCCGAGCAGTTGCCGTTCGCGACGATCGCGCCTGCCCAGCCGCGATTCTTCCGCTGCGCCTCGATCACGCCGAGGTGATCCGGGTTGACCTCGGCGATGACGAGCGGCACGTCCGGATCCATGCGATAGTTCTTCGCGTTGGTCAACACGGTGCGGCCGGCGCGCGCGAACGCCGGCTCGGCGTCGCCCGCCGCGGCGGAGTCCAGCGCCGAGAAGACGATGTCGGCTTCCACGCGATTCGGATCGCAGGGTTGGACGATCATGTCGGCGACGAACGGCGGCATGTCGCCGGCCCCCACCCACCGCGCGGCCTCGCGATACGGCTTGCCCGCGGAACGTTCCGACGCGGCCAGCGAAACGATCTCGAACCACGGATGGCCGACGAGCAGCCGGATGAACGCCTGCCCGACGGCGCCCGTGGCGCCGAGGATCGCGACGCGTCGTCGTTGGCCGGGGCTTGGCGGAAGTGGCGGGTTCGAGGACACGGGAATCACGCGAGCAGAGTCTTCACGATCTTCTTATACGATTCCACCGCCGCTTTCAACTCGCGAACGCTGATGAATTCTCCGGGCGTGTGCGCGACGTGGATCGACCCGGGGCCGAAGAGGAGCGGCGTGCCCCAGCGCGACAGCAGCGGGATGTCCGACGTATACGCGACAGGTGCAACTTCGAAGCCGGGGATCGTGTGGAAATGCTGCGCCGGGATGTGTGATCCGAACTCGAGCTCGGCTCGCCCCTTCGCCCACTTCTCGATCTGCGCGCGGATCGGCGCCACGTCGCCGACGAGACGAAACATGATTTCAGCTTCCGCAGAGGCCGGAATGATGTTCGCCGCCGTCCCGCCGCGCAGAACCCCGACGTTGTACGTCGTGTCGCCGAGGACGTCGTCACGCGGCAGGTCCAGCTGATCGAGCGTCGGCAGCAGCGCGAGCATCGGCGTGATGGCCGACTCGCCGAGATGCGCGTAGGCCGAGTGGGCGGCGCGGCCGTGCGTCCGCACGGTGACGCGGAGCGAGCCCTTGGCGCCGCTCGCGAGTTTGCTCTCGGTCGGCTCGCCGTTGACGAGGAACTTGCTCGTCGCGGCGAGATGATTCGCCGCGCGGGCGCCGTCGGATCCCTTCTCTTCTCCGACGACGAAGAGGAGATCGACGCGTTCCTCACGGGCGTTCGCCAACTCGTCGGCCGCGGCCAGCATCGCCGCGGCGATGCCCTTTGCGTCGCACGCCCCGCGGCCCTTGAGTTGATCGCCGTCGCGCTTTGGCGCGATGTATGGCAAGACGGTATCGAGATGCGTCGAGAAGGTGACGCCGCGTCCCTTGCGCGATGCCCAGACGTTGGCGCGATCCTTCGTCACTTCCTGCAGGGTGACGTTCCAGCCGCGCGCGACGAGCCATTTCGAAACAAAATCCACCGCGCTGCTTTCGGCGCCCGTGGAGGAATCCAATGCGAGCAGTTCGGCGGCGAGCGAGACGACATCGGTCATGCGGGCAAAGCTAGCCAGTCAGGTTTTCGCGCGCGGGGGACGGCCTTCCATGGCTCTCGAGGGCGCAACGTTCCCTAGGTCCAACGCCCTGTGGCAAGTCTCTCGTGGCGACTAGGCGCGTCCATCGCACTGGCGTACGGAACTCGAGACACGAGGAGGACCGATGCCAACGATCACAACGACGGACGGAGCCGAGATCTATTACAAGGACTGGGGGACGGGCCAACCAGTCGTGTTCAGCCATGGCTGGCCGCTCAACGCCGACGCGTGGGACGAGCAGCTCTTCTTTTTCGCGTCCAACGGCTATCGCGCCATCGCCCACGACCGACGCGGCCACGGCCGTTCCACCCAGACATGGGCCGGCAACGACATGGACACGTACGCCGACGATCTGGCGGCGCTCGTCAAAGCCCTCGACCTGAAGGACGCGATCCACGTCGGCCACTCGACCGGCGGAGGCGAGGTCGCGCGCTACATCGGGCGCCACGGCACCGAGCGCGTCGTCAAGGCCGTTCTCGTCGACGCGGTGCCGCCGCTCATGGCGAAGACGGATACGAACCCGGAGGGAATGCCCATCGACGTGTTCAACCAGATTCGCAGCGGCGTCGTCGGCGACAGGTCGCAGTTCTGGAAGGACTTCTCGCAGATCTTCTACGGTGCCAACCGGCCAGGCGCCAAAGTGTCGCAGGGAATTCGCGACGCCTTCTGGCTGATGAGCATGCAGTGCGGGTTCGCCGCCGCTTACCAGTGCGTCAAGGCGTTCTCCGAAACCGATTTCCGCGACGACCTGAAGAAGATCGACGTCCCCACGCTCGTCATCCACGGCGACGACGACCAGGTCGTGCCGATCGATGTCGGCGGAAACCGCTCCGCGAAAATGATCAAGGGTGCCACGCTCAAGGTCTATCCCGGTGCGCCGCACGGCCTCATGAGCACGCACCAGGAGCGCTTCAACGCCGACCTGCTCGCGTTCGCGCGCGAGACGGGGGCGACGCGAACGGCTGCTCCTGGCCGGCGCGGCTCAGAGGCGCCGGCGTCGCGCGCGGCGCGCAATCCTGACGGGTGAAACGCGCAGCTCGTTCTTGCTTGCCGATTGTGTGGATGCCAGGACCCAGACTCGAACTGGGACTCCCTTGCGGGAAAGGGATTTTAAGTCCCTCGCGTCTACCCGTTTCGCCATCCTGGCGGGCGCTTACCGACGACGATCGTAGGACCAGTCGCCCGCGTCGCGCGCAACGCGTCGGGGGGAGGGTACATCGCGCGCGCCGACACGGCGCGCGCCCACTCGAGAGCGGGAAACGGGACTCGAACCCGCGACCCCAACCTTGGCAAGGTTGTGCTCTACCAACTGAGCTATTCCCGCGTTCGCTGAATATATCGCGTTCTATGGGCGCTCGCCGAGCGCGTTCACCGCGTACCACGCCGTCCACGCGAGCAGCCCCGACAACGACGCGTCGCCGCCGTTGGCCACCGCCTTGCCATCCCCATCGATCACCTCAGACGCGAGTCCGTCGTCGAGCGGCGCGCGGCGAAGCCACTGGAGCACATTGGCCGCATCGGGGCCGATGAGCCGAGCGCACTGTTGCGACAACGAGTGCGGCGTCACGTCGATGGCTTTCACGGTGCGGCGGTACGTCGAGTCTTGTCGCGCCACCGCCTCGTAGATCGGCAGCCAGAACGCCGACGCCGACGGATCGTCCGCCTCGGACGTCGCGCCCGCGAGGTCGATCGACGACGCGAACGTCGAGCGTCCGCTGGACGACGTCGTCGCCATGGTGCTCGCCGTCGTTTTCGCCGAATGCTCGACCGTGAAGTGACGATGGATCGCCGCGCGCACCGCGTCGGGATCCTGGAGCTCCTTGGCGGTCTCCTCGTCGAGCGTGCGCCGAAGCACCTCGAGCGCGTACGCGGCCACGGCGTTCGCGTGCAACGTGAACGGATGCGGCGCGGGAACGCCGGACGGGCTCACTTCCGTCGAGTAGAGCGGGATGCGCTTGTCGCGCCGCGCGTCGAGATCGTCGGCGACGAGGTACAGCGTGTCGGCGAGCACCGGCTCGTCGACGACGCGATCGTCGCCGGTGTCGCGGATGTAACGGTCGACCGCGATCGGATACCCCGCGACTCCCTCGAGCGCGAAGCCGGGCTCGAAGAGCGTGCCGTCGAGGTAGTGCACGCCTCGGCCGGGCGCGTAGCCGTGCAGCTCGCACATGCGCAGCAACAGCTCGCGCGCGAGCGGAGCGTCGGCCAACTGCACGGCGGGAATCGTCCACGCGAGCGCGTCCCAATCGCGCACCGTCACGCCGTGACCGTTCCATGGAGCGCGCGTGCGAACCAGGTAGTACTGCGCGTCGTCGAGCGCGCGACCCACGGCGTAGAAGTACGCGAACAGCAGGTTGCGATTGATCAGGCGGTCGATCGCCTCGTTCCCCGATGTTTGCTCCAGCGACTGAATCGCGTCGCGGGTCGACGCGAGCAGCTCGCGCCATCCGCGCCGGCGGAGGACGATGGCGGTCGACTCGGCGCCGTCGCGCTCCGGTCCGACCGCGACGAAGAACGCGACCTGCTCACGCGAACCCGGCGCGATCGTGATCGCGCGGCGAATCCCGTATTTCGCGCCGTCGATCTCGACCTGCGCGTCGCTGTCGGCGAGAATCGCCAGTGTCGCGAGACCGGGTAGCGACGAACCCTCGAGCAGCACGGCGCCCGACGGGGCGCGCGTCACGCGGACCGCGTCCTCGAACGGCCGAGGGGTTTGCACGCGCAGCTGCCGGTGACCAGCCGTTCCCTCGAGAGAGACGTCGATCGTTCGCGCCGCGGCGCCCCTGTTCTCTATGGAAAGCGCGTACACGGCGCCCGACACGTCGGCGTCGCGGCCGTACGGCGCGAAGATCGTCCCGCGCACCAGCAGGTCGCCGATCGTGC
Source organism: uncultured Gemmatimonadaceae bacterium (assembly GCA_963789315.1). Taxonomy (GTDB): domain Bacteria; phylum Gemmatimonadota; class Gemmatimonadetes; order Gemmatimonadales; family Gemmatimonadaceae; genus JAQBQB01. The sequence continues at coordinate 302,851 of CAWBKI010000019.1, forward strand.
AGGTGAACGTCGGAATCCAGCCGAGCGCTCGCTCCCACGCGATCGGAACTTCGGACAGGTAGTGGCGTACGCCATCCACGCCGAGCACGGGGCGAGCGAGCGGCGGCTCGTTGCCGGCGATGAAGTCCGGGCCGCCGGCGAACTCGATCGCCGACCGCGCGCCGCGATGGAGCATCCCGACGGCGTGGATCGACGCATCCGCCGGGTGAATGCACGGCAACGCGATCCAGTGGTTGCCGGTGATCTGCCAGGGTATGTGCGGAGGCGGAAGCAGTGACACGAGTGCGGATATATCTTGTTGGCGACCGAGGAATGATAGTCGGACGGGCTATACCCCATCTCCTACATCGCGCGACGCGAGTTTCCGATTGACGGTTCGCCAGTTCATTCGATCGAGCGCCCTGCTTCTCGTCTGTTTCTCCGCGCGCCGATCCGTCGCCCAGGCCACAACAAATCCGCAAGTCGACGCGTCGGTGCTGCCGCGCGGGGTCGGGGATGCGCGACTGCTCTCGGCGTGGACCCGCTATGACGAGCTGTTCGGCACGGCGCCCGGCCTGACGGGATTCCCGCGCAACATCGCGTACAGCCTGAACACGGACTCTCTCACCGTCGTCCGCGTGCCACAGTTGGGTCCGACCGAGACGGCGATTCGCACGCTGGCGGCCGATCCGACGTTTCGGCTCACGGCGGGCAGGTTGGTCGCCGCGGCCAACTCACGCGTCGTCACAGCGCCGCTCATTCTCGAGTACGGTTTGCTGAAACACCTCACGATCGACGCTGTCGTGCCCTTGGTCGAGACGCGTTCAACGGTGTTCCAGCAGCTCAATCCGAAGCTGGGCGCCGCGAACGTCGGCCCCAACCCGTCGCTCACGAACTCGCAACTGCGCGCGTCGGAAGCGTCGTTGGTCGCGTCGTTCCGCTCCGCTGCCGCGGCGCTGACCCAACAATTGGCGCAGTGCCAGGCGACGCCGACGCCAGGCTGCGCTTCCCTCCTCGCGCAGCAGGCCGCGGTCCAGACGCTGATCCAAACGACCGGCTCGACGGCGACCGCGATCGAGACGCTCTACGGCGGCGACGACACGCACCCGGGACAACAGTTCGTTCCTCTCGCCAGCAGCCCGATCCAGACGGCCATCCAAGCGCGCATCGTCGGGTTGATCGCGCAGTACCAATCGCTTTTGCCGACGGTCGCGATCACGGGAACCGTCGCCGGTGCGGGCGGCCCGGGTGCGCGCATCGACATGCAGCAACTGATGGCGAACGTCGGGCGCGACTCGTTGGCGAGCGTGAGCCGCACGTCGATCGGCGACGTGTCGGTCGGCGCGACGCTTCAGCTGTTCAACACGTTTCGCGACACGATGGTCGGGCGGCAAGCGCGCCTCGCCGTGCACGGCGGATTCCGTTTCGGCACCGGCGAGCCCGCGAATCGCAACAAGATGTTCGACGTCGCGACGGGATACGGCCAACCGGGGATCGAGTTCGGCGCGGCGAGCGACATGACCTTCAATCGCCATGTCTCGGCGACCGTCCTCGCGTCGTACACCGCGCAACTCGGCACGATCAGCGTCGCCCGCGTTCCCAATCCGGCGAACCTGCTGCTACCGCTCACGGATCCGGTGCCCGGCACCTACAGCGCCGGCAACGTCGCCTCGATCAGCATCATCCCCCGGTGGCGCCTCGCCGGCTACTTCGTGATCGACGGACAATACACGCTCACGAACGTCGGGGCCGACCAGTACGGCCCGGTCACGACCATCGCCAGCAACGCGCCGCTCGGTAACGCCGCCGCCACGACCCAGGCACTCGGTTTCGGCTTCTCATATTCGACGACCGGCATCAGCAATCCTGCACCGCGACGCTTGCCGTACGAGGTATCGTTCAGCCATCTCGAGACGCTCACCGGAACGGGGGGGCCGGTACCGAAGGCGTTTCGGGATCAGGTGATGCTCAGAGTCTATTTCGGCAGGTGAGATCGCCGCGTTTCTAGGCTGGTCGCGCTGAGTCGACATCGCGGATTGGTGACCCGAGCCCTGCCGTGAGCATGAGCAAGAGCTTGAGCCGCGAGCCGGAGGACGACGCGCGAGTCCCTCGTATCGCGACGGCTCAAAGCTCATGCTCGAGGCTCATGCTCGAGGCAAGGCTCGCTTCCGCCACGGCGATGCTCGCACGCCACGCCGAACCCAGACGAAGGCCGTTACGCTCTTCCCGCGACGAGCAGTTCCTTCGCGTGCGCCCGACTTGTCGCGCTCTCCGGCGTCTCCCCCGAGCATCCGCGCTACCTCCGCCACCCGCGAATCGTCCGCCACGATGCTGACATCCGCGGTCGTCACCCCGCCCCGCGCGCCCTTGCTGACGACGATGTGATGATGTGCGCGGGCCGCGATCTGCGGCAGATGCGTGATCGCGAACACCTGATGATCGCCCGCCACGCGGCGCATCGTGTCGCCGACCTGCAGGCCCACGCGGCCGCCGATGCCCGCGTCGACCTCGTCGAAGACCAGCGTGGGCACGCGGTCGAGCCGGGCGAGGATTGTCTTGAGCGCGAGCATCACGCGCGACAGCTCGCCGCCCGATGCGACCCGGCTGAGCGCGCGCGCTTCGTGGCCCACGTTCAGCGCCACGCGAAACTCGACGTCCTCCGCTCCGTGCTCGCCGATCTCCGCCAACGGCTCAGCGAGACCGTGAGGTGACCGTCGGGCATGCCGAGCTCGGGCAGTACCTTGTCGACGGCACGGGCGAGCTGCTTCGCGGCGGCCTGGCGTTTCGCGGTGAGCGCACGCGCGCTCGAGGTCAGCGCCGCGCGGGCGGCGCGCTCGCGTGACTCGAGCTCTTTCAGATCCAGGTCCGCCGAGTCGACGAGATCGAGCTCGGCCCGCGCCTCGGCGCCGGCGCGAACGACTTCGGCGATCGAGCCGCCGTACTTCTTCGTCAAGCGAAACAGCACGTCGCGCCGGCGCCGGACCTCCTCGAGGCGCGTCGGATCGAGGTCGACGGTCGCCTCGTATTCGGTCAGCTCGCGGGCGAGCGCTTCGATGGCGTAGTAGGCGGAGTCGAACATGTCCTGCAGACGCGACAGCGTCGGATCGATTCTTCTGGATCGACGACAGCTGTTGCGAGATCGCCGCCCAGTCGCTGGAGGACTGCATCCTCGTCGCCGTCGAGCGTCGAGGCGAGTCCGCCGGCCAGCGCGCGCAGCTCGTCCGCGTTTTCCAGCCGTCGCGCCTCGTCCTCGAGGCGGACGTCTTCGCCGTCGAGAAGCTTGGCGTCGCCGATCTCGTGCACGACGTGCCGGAGGTAGTCGGCGCGCCGCTCCGCTTCGGCACGACGCTTGGAGAGGTTGGCGATCTCGCGGACCGTGGCGGTGAGCTCGACGTGCGGCGCGAGCGACGCGCGCGGCATCGGCCTCGCCGCCGGCGAACGCGTCGAGGATGCGCCGCTGCGCCGCGGCGTCGAGCAGCGTTTGCGCCTCGTGCTGTCCGTGCATGTTCACGAGCAGCGCGTCCGACTTCGGCGAGGATGGTCGCGCTCACGGACGTCCCGTTGACCCACGCCCGCGCGCGTCCCGCCGTGATCTCGCGCTTGAGCACGACGACCGATCTTCGGCGTCGATTCCGCGTTCGTCGAGCAGCGCGCGAATCTCCGGGCGCTCGCCGACGTCGAACTCGCCCTCGACCGTGGCCCGATCGGCGCCGCGTCCGAATCACGTCGGCGCTGGCGCGTTCGCCGAGCAAGAGCCCGAGCGCGCCGACGATGATCGACTTCCCCGCTCCGGTCTCGCCCGTGAGCACGTTGAATCCCGGCGCGAGCGGCAGCGTGAGCGATTCGATGATCGCGAAATTCCGAATGCGCAGCTCGGTCAGCATCCGACACCGATTCCTAGCGTTCCGCGTCTCGCTCGGCGAGCCCTCCCCACCCCAGCTTCTGCCTGAGCGTCGAGAAGAACGTCGTTCCGGGAAACCGGATGATCAGCACGTCACCCTCGGCGCGCCGGACGCTGAGCGTCTCACCGCCCGAGAACGTGGTGCCCACCTGGCCGTCGACCGTCACCAGCAGCTCGGCTGGGCCGTCTTCGGCGGTGAGCGTCACCTCGGCGCTCGCCGGCAGAATCACAGTGCGAATGGCGAGCGTGTGCGCCGACACCGGCGTCACGACGATCGTCTCGAGCGTCGGATAGACGACGGGTCCGCCCGCCGACAGGCTGTACGCGGTGGAACCGGTCGGCGTCGAGATGACGATGCCGTCGGCCGCGTAGCTGGCGACGGCTTCGCCGTTCGCCGACACGCGGATGGCCACGACGCGCGCGAAGCCACCCTTGTGCAGCACGACGTCGTTGAGCGCGATCCACCGCTCGCGCTCGATGCCGCGCACGTCGAGCACCTTGGCGCGGAGCGCCATGCGCGCCTCGGCGACGTAGTCGTGCCGCGCGAAGCGCATCAACGCGTTCGAAAGCTGGTCGGCGTTGCAGCAGGTGAGAAAGCCGAGTCGTCCGAGGTTGACGCCGAGGATCGGCACGGGATGCGGCGCGATGACGCGCGCCCCTCGGAGCAGCGTGCCGTCGCCGCCGAGCGTCAACAGTGCGTCGAGGTGCGACGGGTCTTCGATTCGCTTTCCGCCGGCGATCTCGTGCAGCTCGTCCTCGTACGCCAGCTCGAGCCCCAGCGCCGGCGACAGCTCGCGAAGCGTCTGCAGGACGGCAGGAAGACCCGTGTATCCGCGGTGCCCGACGACGCCGAGTCGGATCACCCGGCGATCGCCTCGCTCTCGTGCAGCGCGCGAACCCGCTCGGCGATGCCAGCGGCGTCGAGGCCGCACGCGGCCAGTTGACGCGCGCGCGACGCCGCCTGAATGACGCGATCCGGCACGCCGTGGACTGACACGCGAACGGCGGAGTCGTGCCGCGCGATCACGGACGACATGAACGCGCCGAATCCGTTCACGACCGTGCCCTCCTCGACGACGAGGATGTGGCGATGGTCGGCCAGGATCGCGGCGAGCGTCACCTCGTCGTACGGCTTGAGGTAGCGACAGTTCACGACGGTCACGTTGAGGCCTTCGGCGGCGAGCGTCTCGGCCGCGGCGAGCGCCGGTCGCACCATCGTTCCGACCGCGAGGATGGCGAACGTCGGTCCCCCGGCGCAGCACTTCCCACGTGCGCGTAGGGAATCGGATCGAGCACCGCGGACGGCGCGGGGACGTCCGGCGCCGCGTCGCGCGGATAGCGAAGCGAGAACGGACCGGCGCGTGTGGTGCACGGCGGTGCGGAGCAGACGCGAGCATCTCCGTCGCGTCGCTTGGGCGCGGTGACCGTCATCCCCGGAACGGCGAGCAGTAGGCGATGTCGTAGAGGCCCATGTGCGTCTCGCCGTCTTCGCCGACGAGTCCCGCGCGGTCCATGGCAGAAGATCACCGGCAGCGACTGGATCGCCACGTCGTGGATGATGCTGTCGTAGGCGCGCTGGAGGAACGTCGAGTAGATCGCGACTACCGGGCGCACGCCGCGCGTCGCCAGGCCGGCGGCGAACGTCACCGCGTGTCCCTCGGCGATGCCGACGTCGAAGAACCGGTCGGATGCGCCTTCGCGAACGCGTCGGTGCCCGTGCCGCTCGGCATCGCGGCCGTGATCGCGACGACGTTCTTCTCGTGATTGCCCAGCTCGGCGAGTCCGGCGCCGAACACCTTCGTGTAGCCCGGGTTCGACGTCGATTGCTTCCGCTGCTGCACCGGTCGCCGGATCGTGACCCGGCGGCAGCGCGTGCCATTTCTCGACGCTTCGCTCGCCGGCGGGAAATCCCTTCCCCTTCTGCGTGATGACGTGCACGAGACGCGGACCCTTCATCGCGCGCACCGCCGCGAAGGTGTCGATCATCGCATCGATGTCGTGGCCGTCGATCGGCCCGAAGTAGCGGAAGCCGAGCTCCTCGAACAGCACGCCGGGAGTGAGGAACGTCTTGACGCTCTCCTCCCATTTCCGGATGATCGTGCCCATCGACGAGAGCGGCCCGGGCGCGTGGTCGACGAGGTCGCCGATCGCCGATCGCACGCGGTTGTAGAGCGAGTTGCGCTGAACCGAATTCAGATACTTGGACATCGCGCCGACGTTCGGCGCGATCGACATCTCGTTGTCGTTGAGCACGACGACGATGTCGCGCCCGAATGGCCGGCGTTGTTGAGCCCTTCGTACGCCAGTCCGGACGTCAGCGCGCCGTCGCCGACGATCGCGACGACCTTGAAGTCCTCGCCCTTCACGTCGCGGCCCACGGCCATGCCCTAGCGCGGCCGAGATGGCTGTCGCCGCGTGTCCGGCGCCGAACGCGTCGTACTCGCTCTCGCTGCGCTTGAGAAACCCCGAGATGCCGTCTTCCTGGCGCAGGGTTTCCATCCGAGCGTTGCGCCCGGTCAGCAGCTTGTGCGGATAGCCCTGGTGGCCGACGTCCCACACGACCTGGTCGCGCGGCGTGTCGAACGCGTAGTGCAGCGCGATGGTCAGCTCGACGACGCCGAGCCCGGCGCCGATGTGGCCTCCGGTGCGCGAGCAGACGTCGATCAGGCGCGCGCGAACGTCGTCGGCCAGAGTGGCGAAGCTCGTCGCGGCGTCATCCCGCGGATGTCGGCGGGCGTCGTGACGCGGTCGAGGACGCTCATGGGTGAGTGAGCATTGTCGCTCCCAAAGTTAGCGACCGGCTAGGAAGCGCGCTCGACCGCGAAGTGCGCCAACGCGTCGAGCTCCTCGTTGAGCAAACCCTCCTGGCGCAACGCCCTGCACGCCTGCTCCACCAGCTCGCCGGCTCGGCGCTCGGCGCCCGCTACACCGAGCGCACGCGGATAGGTGCCCTTCGCCAGCTCGACGTCGCGTCCCGCGGTCTTGCCCAGGCGGTCGGTGCTGGCGGTCACGTCGAGCACGTCGTCGGCGATCTGGAAGGCGAGGCCGATCGATTCGCCGTACTCTCCGAGCGCGGCCAGCTTCGCCGGCGGCGTCTCTCCGGCCAATCCGCCGATCACCACCGACGCGCGAATCAGTGCTCCGGTTTTCGCGCGATGGATTCGCTCGAGCTCGGCCACGGTCGGGTCGCTTCCCTCGGCGTCGAGATCCAGCAACTGGCCGCCGATCATTCCGCCCGCTCCCGAGGCGCGCATCAGCTCTCGCGCCAGGTTCGCGGAGGTCGTGTCGTCGAGTCCAAGGGCGCGAGCGGCGCGGAAGGCCGACAATGCGGCTACCGGCACCATCGCCACTCCGGCGACGGTCGCCGTTCGCACGCCGAACGCGCGGTGCACCGTCGGCCGGCCGCGGCGAATGTCGTCGTCGTCCATGCACGGCAGGTCGTCGTGGATGAGCGAGTAGGCGTGGACGACCTCGACGCTCGCGGCGAGGGCCGCCGCGTCACGCGTGGCGCCGGCGGCGCGGTACGCCGCGAGCAGCAGCAGACCCCGAAGCCGTTTGCCTCCGCCGAGCAACGCATAGCGGACGGCTTCGGAGATTTTTGGTCCCAGATCGCTCGCGTGCCGATCGCACAGCGCGGACAGCTCACGGTCGATCGCCGAACGCTGGACGGTCCAGTCGATCGAGACCGGCGGCCGCTCACTCACGCCGATCGACGACATCGAAGGTGCCGTCGGCGCGCTCGACGAGTCGATGCACCGTGGCCTCGGCGTTGGCGAGGTCGGCGGAAGCGGCGCGCAGATGCTCCACGCCCTCCTCGAAGAGCGCGAGCGATTGGGCCAGGTCGACGTCCTCGCGCTCGAGTTGGGCGACGATCGCCTCGAGCCGCGCCAAGCGCTGCTCGAACCTCATCGTCGTTTTTTGTCCGGCGCGCCACGGACCAGCGCGGGAACCAGACCGTCGCGCACCACGAGTTCGAAGGGCATACCCTCGATGAACGATTTGGCCGACGTGAGCGTTGCCCCTTCCAGGTCTCGCGGCACCGCGTAGCCGCGCGCGAGCGTCGCCAGCGGACTCAGGGCGTGAAGCCGCCCGGCGATCGACTGAATGGAGTTCTTCTCTTCGGCGACCACGTTCGACCCGACCTCCGCCAGGTCGCGGCCGGCATGGCGAAGGCGATCCTTGCGCGCGCGAACAGCGGCGCGCGCTCCGCCGGTGAGCCGAGTTCCGATGCGGCGCAGCTCGGCCTCGAGCTCGGCGCGCGATCGGGTCGCCGTTTCGGCGGCGGCCGACGGCGTCGGCGCGCGGAAATCCGCGACGAGATCGCACATGCACACGTCGATCTCGTGTCCCACCGCGGAGATCGTCGGCACCGGGCACGCGGCCACGGCGCGCGCGACCTTTTCGTCGTTGAAGACGGAGAGATCTTCCTTCGCGCCTCCGCCTCGGGAGACGATCACGACGTCGGCGCGCCCCCACTTCGACACGCGTTTGAGAGCGGCGCACAGCTCGGCGCGCGCCGAATCGCCCTGCACCGCCGCCGGAATTACTACAAGACGCACGGCCGCGCGACGCCGGCGCACGACGGCGACTATGTCGTGGAGCGCCGCGCCGTCCGGGCTCGTGATCACCGCGATCACCCGCGGGAATCGCGGCAGCGCGCGCTTGCGTTCGGGCGCCAGGAGCCCGTCGGCCTCGAGGCGCTGGCGCGTCTTCTCGAGCGCCTTGCGACGCAGGCCGTCGCCTTCCGCGTCGAGTCGCACGACAGTGAACTGAAGCTCGCCGCGAGCCGGATAGACGGTCGGCCGTCCGAACGCCACGACTTGCATGCCGTCGTCCGGCGGCGCGGCGATTCGCCGTTGGTCGCGATTCCAGACGACGGCGCGGACCTGTGCCGTGCGGTCGCGGAGCGTGAAGTACCAATGGCCGTTGCGGTGCGCCTTGAAGTCGCCGACCTCGCCGCGAATCCACAGCGGTATGAAGGCGCCTTCCAACAGCTCCCGAGCGGTTTCAGTTAGCGTACCGATGCTGATCGCGCTCTGCGCGGTCTCGCCCGGGTAGCGGCTGGGCGTGGCGATCGGAGGTGCGGGGTCGGGCTGTCCGGACGCAGGGTGTGGCGGCGCTGGATGTTCTACCGGCTCGGGCCGTGGAAACAGGTCGAGATCGCCGGAATCACCACTGTCGCGCGCGGACCGCCGCGGTGTCATCCCGCCGCTCCCAACTGCTCCGCGGCCTTCACCGTGTTCGCCATGAGCATCGCGATCGTCATCTTCCCCACTCCGCCCGGGACGGGCGTGATGAGCGATGCGACCTCGCGCGCCGACTCGAACGCGACGTCGCCGACGAGTCGCGTGCCCGACTTCTTTGTCGCGTCAGGGATTCGGTTCATGCCGACGTCGATCACCACCGCCCCTGGTTTCACCATGTCGCCCTTCACCATCTCGGCGCGCCCGGCCGCGACGATGAGAATGTCCGCCCGGCGCGTGTGCTCGGCGAGGTCGCGGCTCTTGCTGTGGCACATCGTGACAGTCGAGTCGACACCGGGCTGCACCATGAGCGCCGCCATCGGTTTTCCCACGATGTTGCTACGGCCGACGATCACGCAATCGGCTCCGGCTGTCGTCACGCCGTACGTCTGCAACATGTACAGCACACCGGACGGCGTGCATGGCGCAAAGCCGTCGCGCTCGCCGATCCACAACTTGCCGACGTTCACCGGGTGAAATCCGTCGACGTCCTTGTCGGGACGGATGCGCCGCACGATCGCGTCGGAATCGATTCCTTTCGGCAACGGCATCTGCACGAGGATCCCGTGCACGGCCGGATCGGCGTTCAGCCGGTCCACGATCGCGAGCGAGCTCCGCCTGGCTTGTCGTCGCCGGGAGACGGATCGTCTCGCCGTGCATGCCGAGCTCGATGCACGTGCGCTCCTTGGCGCCGACGTACACCGCGCTCGCCGGGTCGTCTCCGACCAGCACGACAGTGAGTCCGGGCGTCACGCCCTTGGCGCCGAGCGCCGCGACGCGACGCGCGACTTCGCCCTGCATGCGCGCGGCGAGCGCCGTTCCGTCGATCACCTTGTTGTCGACCGCCGGAGCGGTCATCGGCTCAGCGCGCAAAGTCCACCGCCCTCGTCTCGCGGATCAACACGACCTTGATCTGGCCTGGGTACTGGAGCTCGGCCTCGATCCGGCGCGCGATCTCCTCCGACATCGTCGTCATGCGCGCGTCGTCGACGTGGTCGGGCAGCACGATCACGCGCACTTCGCGCCCGGCCTGGATGGCGAACACCTTTTCGACGCCCTTGTAGCTCGACGCGATTTTCTCGAGTCCCTCCAACCGCTTCACGTAGGTCTCGAACGCCTCGCGGCGCGCGCCCGGCCGCGATCCGGAGATCGCGTCGGCCGCCTGCACAAGCACGGAGATCTCGCTCTCGTGCGGCACGTCGTCGTGGTGCGCCGCGATGCAGTTGACGACGAGCGGATGCTCGCCGTACTTGGTCGCGACCTCGACGCCCAACTGCACGTGAGTTCCCTCGTGCTCGTGCGTGAGGACCTTGCCGACGTCGTGCAGCAGCGCGCCGCGGCGGGCCATGGGCACGTCGAGGCCGAGCTCGGTCGCCATGATGGCGGCGAGCCACGCGACCTCCTTCGAGTGCTGCAGGATGTTCTGCCCGTAACTCGTTCGCCAGCGCATGCGTCCGACCAGCTTGATCAGCTCCGGGTGAAGTCCGTGCACGCCCACCTCGTACGCCGCCTGCTCGCCGGTCTCGGTGATCTGCGTGTCGACTTCCTTGCGCGACTTGTTGACGACTTCCTCGATGCGGCCCGGATGGATTCGGCCGTCGGACACGAGCTTCTCGAGCGCCAGCCTCGCGATTTCGCGACGGACCGGATCGAAGCACGATACGACGACGGTGTCGGGTGTGTCGTCGATGATGACGTCCACGCCGGTCGCCAGCTCGAACGCGCGGATGTTGCGTCCCTCGCGCCCGATGATGCGACCCTTCATCTCGTCGTTCGGCAGCGACACGGCGGAGACCGTGGTCTCGGCGGTGTGATCGGCGGCGATGCGCTGGATCGCCAGCGCGACGATCTTCTTCGCCTCGCGCTCGGCGTTCCGTTTGGCCGACTCGCGAATCTCGCGAATCCGGTTGGCCGCGTCCGCTTGGGCCTCCTCTTCCATGCGCCGAAGAAGCTCGTTCTTCGCGTCCTGGGCCGACATGCCGGCCATCTGCTCGAGCCGGCGGCGCTCGTCGCCGACCAGCCTCTCCAGCTCCTGCTCGCGCTCGGCGACCGTCTTTTCACGGCGTCCAAACTCGCTCGCTCGCTTGCCGAGCTCTTTGTCGCGCTGGTCGAGCACCTCGAACTTCCGGTCGAGCACGGTGTCGCGCTCGGAGACGCGACGTTCCTCGCGCTCGACTTCTTCACGGCGGCCCCGAACCTCCTGCTCGAAGTTCTCGCGCAGGCGGATGACGTCTTCCTTGCCGGAGACGACGGCAGTCTTGCGGAGGTTGTCCGCATCTCGCTCAGCTTCGCCGACGATCCGCTTCGCGGTTTCCTCGGCGGTGGCCTTGGCGTCGGCCTGACGTTGGCGCTCGGCGCCCCGTCCTCTCGATCGGCCTGAAATGAAAAAAACCGGCCCGGCAATAATGAGGGTGCCAAGCGCGGCAATGATCGCGTACACGTTCATATGGAATCTATGCTCCACCGCGGGGTGGGCCGCGGACCCAGGAGAACCTCGGCTGTCCCGCCAGCGCACACTCGGCATGCAGCAGCGAATCCGACTCGACGCCGACGAAGGGCATCACGTGGGTTTCGCTAAATACCGGGGGCGCTTGGACCTACGGGCCAGCTCGGCTATGCGCGCTAAGCTATTAGCAGTTTGCGCAAAGCGCAATGAAGCCGCGCTCGGCGTGACGAGCGACGCTAGCCGGCGCGCTTCGACGGAGGCAGGAGCGGGCGTACGAAATCACTCAAGTCGGCGATCGACGTGTTCGTCGCCTCGAGCGACGCGCGCGCGTCGAATAGCTCACCCGTGACTTGAAGGGCAGCCAGCACCACGGCGCGGTTCGATTCGACTACGGCGCCGCTCGCGAGAACCCGGCGGATGAGAGCGTCCAGGTAGTTCGCTACCTCGTGCGCGTGCTCCGGCGACATGTCCGTCCGAACGGCGTACTCCTCGTTCAGGATCGTGACGCGCGTGGTGGTCTTCTTTGCGGTCACCGCTCACCTCCGCGAGCTTGCTGCCGGAGAAACCGCACCCGCTCCAGCATTTGCTTGGCGCGGGCCGTTGCCTCTTCCAACCGGTTCTGCAACCGCTCGTTCTCCCGCTCGAGCGTCGAGACCCGACTGGACAGATCGAGGGCGACCGCGCCCCCTTCGTGGCTCTCGACCTCCTTGAGCTTCGATTCGGCCGTCAACGCCCGGCGGCGAAACGCCGCCAGCTCGTCGGCGAGATGCCGAACCAACTGATCCAACTCGGCGACTGCGTTCGATTCAGGTGGCTCGTTGTCTGACATTGAGCTCGGCCAGTGCCCGGAGGATATCGGAGCGTCGTGCGTCCAACTCGCGATCACGTAGAGTGCGCTCCGAATGCCTGAACGTCAACCTCCACGCGAGGCTTCGATATCCAGGTTCAACTCCAGCGCCAACATAGCGGTCGAACAATTCCACGCTTTCGAGGAGCTTCCCGGACACGCGCCGCATCACTGCTTCGACGTCGGCGGCGGGAACGTCGTCGGGGACCGACAGCGCGAGGTCGAACTCAGATGCCGGCGTCGACGGAAGCGGGATGAAGCGCCGACCAGCCTCGCTTCGCCGCTCGGCCACGCGATAGGCCGACTTCCCCGCCGGCGCGACGTCGTCGGACGACATAACGCCAAGCGATAGCTCAACGCCGAACGCCGGTGACGCCCATACCGGCGCGTCGAGCGCGAGGCGCCGAACCTGTCCGACGGGAAGCCCATTGACCGCAACGACCCAGAGCGCGTCGTCGTGGACTCCGCGTGCCGCGGTGAGGCTCTCCCACAGATCCTTCTCGTCCTTCGCGACGACCTCGACTTCGGCCCCGGGATACGCCGCGTGCGCGATCGTGGCCGACAGCGCCTTGACGTCCCACGCGTCGTACACCGCCCACGCCGCGAACTCGGGGGACTTGGGATCGGTGAAATGCGGCGGCTCGCGCCGACCCATCACCAGGGCGCCGACGCGAAGGTCTTCGACGGGCAGCCGCCCCCCGCGTGGGTCGAACGCCGAGCCGATCTCGAACAGCCGCAAGTTGCCCTGCATGCGCGCGAGGTTGAACTCGGCGCGCCGAGCGAGCGTGTCGAGCACGTCGCGACGGAGGTACGCCTCGTTTTCGGCGAGGGGGTTCATGACGCGCGCGAATCCGGCCCCACCCGCGACGAACGGCATCGGGCGAAGCTCGAGCATCCCGGCCCCGACGAGCGCCTCGCGAACCCGCTTCGACGTGAGCCACGCCGGATCGTCGGGGACGGTCCCCGGACGAAACGGGCGCATCTCCAGTGGAAAGCTGTCGTACCCACGGAGTCGGGCGACCTCCTCGATCAGATCGACCTCGAGCGACACGTCCTGCCGCCAGGACGGCGGCGTGACGCGCAGATGATCGTCGGCGAGTTGGACGTCGAAACCGATGGCGCGGAGCAGCACTTCGACTTCACCACCGGTGATCGGCGTCCCCAGCAGAGCGGAGACTCGCTGCGGGCGGACGATGATGCTCTCGCGTTTTGCCGGCTTCGCTGAAGGTCCGGAGAGATCTACTGGCGCGCCGGCGACGCTTCCTCCGGCGAGCAGCATGATGATCTGCGCCACGCGCTCGAGTGCCTTCGGCGCCACCTCGACGTCGACGCCACGCTCGAAGCGGTAGCTCGCGTCGGTCGAGAGGCCGAGCGTTCGACGGGCGGTGCGAACGCGTCCCGGATCGAAGTTCGCCACTTCGAGGAAAATGTCGGTCGTCGCGTCGGTCACCTCGCTGTCGCGACCGCCCATCACACCGGCGATCGCCTGTGGGCGCTCGGCGTCCGCGATGACGATCATCTCTTCGCGCAACACGCGGTCGACTCCGTCGAGCGTCGTGATCCGCTCGCCCGCCTTCGCCCGCCGAACGATCAGCGACCCTCCGCCGAGCTTGGAGAGATCGAACGCGTGCGTCGGCTGGCCGAGCTCGTGGAGGACGTAGTTGCTCGCGTCGACGACGTTGTTGATCGAGCGAGACCCGACCGACTCCAGCCGCTTCACCAACCACGCCGGGCTCGGACCGATCTTCACTCCGCGGATCACCACGCCCATGAATCGACGCACGAGCCCCGCCTCGGCGACGCGCACGGCAAAATCGTCGGCGTTCGCCGCGTCCTGTCCCTTCGCTGCTTCCGGGACGGAGCCGCCCGCGTGCTCGATCACGGGCAGCGCGAGCGGTTGGCGCGTCAGGGCGGCGATCTCGCGAGCGATGCCCAGATGCGAGAGGAGATCCGGCCGGTTCGCCCCGACGTCGATCACGAGCTGCGTGTCGCCCAACGGGAGCGCGCGGAGGAGCGGCGTCCCCGGTGGAACGTCGATGTTCAGCTCGAGAATTCCGTCCTGCTCCTCGCCCAGCCCGAGCTCGCGCGCCGAGCAGAGCATGCCGTCGGAGATCGCGCCGCGAATCTTGCGCTTTTGGATCGTGAGCCCGCTCGGCATCACCGTGCCGGTGGGCGCGAACGGGTAGAGCTTTCCGGCGCGCACGTTCGGCGCGCCGCACACGACGTCGAGCAGCGTCCCCGTGCCCATGTCGACGCGGGTCACGTGCAAGTGGTCTGAATCCGGGTGCGGCGCTTCCTCGACGACGCGCGCGACGACGAACGCCGCGAGCTCCTGTCGCAGCGCGACGAGCTCGTCGACCGTCGCGACGTGCGCGGTGATCAGCTCGCGCAGTCCAGCGGCGACTGCTCGAAGGGAACGAACGCCTTGAGCCACTCGTACGAGACGTTCATTCGGCGATCCGCTCCAGGAAGCGCACGTCGGAATCGTAGAGGAGACGAATGTCGGGAACGCCATAGCGGCTGATCGCGATGCGCGCCGGCCCCATGCCGAACGCCCATCCCGTGTACCGCTCGCTGTCGACGCCGGACGCTTCGAGCACCGACGGATGCACCATGCCCGAACCGAGGATCTCGATCCAGCCGGTGCCCTTGCACACCGGGCAGCCGACGCCGCCGCAGACGCCGCACTGCACGTCCATCTCGGCCGATGGCTCGGTGAACGGAAAATACGACGGGCGGAAGCGCGTGCGCGACGCGCCGAAGAATCGCTCGGCGAACCGATTCAGCGTCGACTTGAGGTCGACGAAGCTGATCCCCTCGTCGACGCACAGGCCTTCGATCTGCGGGAAGGCGGGCGCGTGCGACGCGTCGAAGAAGTCGCGCCGGTAGACGGTGCCGGGAATGAGCACGCGGATCGGCGGCGGATACGACTGCAGCGTGCGGATCTGCACCGGCGACGTGTGCGTGCGCAGAAGGCCCTGCCCTTCGAGGTAGAGCGTGTCGTGGGCGTCGAGCGCCGGGTGGTTCGCCGGAAAGTTCAGCGCGCCGAAGTTGTACCACTCCGTCTCGGCTTCGGGGCCGACGGCGACGGTGAATCCGAGCTCGCGGAAGATCGCCTCGATCTCTTCGTTGACGAGGGTGACCGGATGCTTGGCGCCGCGCCACTCGCGCCGGGCCGGCAGCGTGAGATCGTCCTGACGCGTGCCGTCGCGCGCGCGATCGAGCGACGTCTTGCGCTCGGTGTGCAACGACTCGAGCCGCGTGCGAACCTCGTTGAAACGCTTGCCGGCGGCCGGCTTGTCGGTCTTGCCGATCGCCTTGAGGGCTTCCTGCAACGCCTTGACCCGGCCTTGGCGGTCGCCGAGTACGGCGATGCGCGCCGTCTCGAGGGCGTCGGCGTCGGCGGCCTCGGACAGCACGGCGATTCCTTCGCGCTCGACGCGTTCGGCGTCGGCCAGATACTCGTTGAGATCCATCGGGTGCGGGGTGCTCACTGCTCGCGGTGGACCGGTCGACCGGTCCACCGGTCACCGGCAAAACGACGACGGCGGCAGGACGACCGAGGTCGCGCTGCCGCCGTCGATTGAAGAGCGAAAAAACTTACGCTGCGTTCAACGCGGAGCGCGCCTTGTCGGCGAGCGCGGTAAACGCCGCGGGATCGTGCACGGCGAGGTCGGCGAGAATCTTTCGGTTCACTTCGATGCCCGCCTGCTTCAGCCCGTTCATGAGCGTGTTGTAGTTCATGTCGTTCTGGTGCGCGGCGGCGTTGATGCGGATGATCCACAGCTTGCGGAAGTCGCGCTTTTTGTTCTTGCGGTCGCGGTAGGCGTACTTCCAACCGCGCTCGACGTTGTCCTTCGCGGGACGCCACAGCTTGCTGCGCGCGCCGAAAGCGCCGCGCGCGGCCTTCATGATCTGTTTCTTCCGCTTCAGGCGCGGAACGTTCGATACGGCACGAGGCATTGGAGTCTCCCGTTCCTACGCCTGGAGCAGGCGCTTGAGGCGCTTGCTCTTCACCGGTCGTGGACACCAGGCCGGCCTGGCGGAGGCGGCGCTTCCGCTTCGAGGTCTTCTTGGTGAGGATGTGGCTCTTGAACGCCTTGTAGCGGCGGACCTTGCCGGTCCCGGTCACCTTGAAGCGCTTCTTCGCGCCCTTGTGGGTTTTCATTTTGGGCATCGTCAGTCCCTCTGAATTTTCATTTCGGCGCGAGGATCATGGTCATCGACTTCCCTTCCAGTCGTCCCGCGCTCTCGATCTTGCCGATGTCGTCGAGCGCCGACGCCACCCGCTCGAGCACGGCCTGGCCGAGCTCGGGATGGGCGACCTGCCGCCCGCGGAACATCATCGTCACCTTCACCTTGTTCTTCTCCTCGAGGAACCGGCGCGCGTGCCGCGTCTTTGTGTCGAAGTCGTGATCGTCGATGCCCGGACGGTACTTCACTTCCTTGAGCTCGATCACGTGCTGCTTCTTCTTCGCCACCCGCGCCTGCTTGGCCATTTCGAACTTGTACTTCCCGTAGTCCATGATGCGGACGACGGGCGGCCGTGCGGTCGCGGCGACTTCCACCAGATCCAGACCCAAATCCTCGGCCATGCGAAGCGCGGCGTCGACTTCGAGAATCCCCAGCTGCGACCCGTCTGCTCCAATGACGCGGACCGGACTGATACGAATCTGCCGATTGACTCGTACGCGCTTAGTGGTGTCCTGAATAACAAAACCTCGTTGAGAGAACAAAAAAAACGCGGACCCAGAAGAGTCCGCGCGACAACCGGCATCCCCGCGGGGCGCCGGCCGATCTCTTGGACTCCTGCAGCACGCCTCGCCGAAGCGAGGGCCAGAGGGTGGGACCGAAGGTCGGTCCGCTTTCTGATTGTGGCCTAAACTTAGGCCGGAAGGCCGTTTACGTCAAGCAGAGGCGAGCCCGTACGTCTTGCCGTCGTGCGCCAGCCGACTCCAGGCCGTCGTCGGGTCGTGCTCGAAGACGACCAACCACTTCTCGTCAACCGCCCGCTTCAGAATGCGCCGCTTGGTCTCGAGCGTCACGAGCGGCTCCACGTCGTAGCCCATGATCCACGGCAGCGGCAGGTGCGCGGAGGTGGGCGCCAGGTCGGCGATGTAGAACGCGAGCTCGCCGCCGATTCGATCAGCAGACCCTGATGGTGCGGCGTGTGGCCCGGCGTCAACACGGAGTGAATGCCGGGGACGATCTCGCGGTCGCCGTCGATCAGCTCGAGCTGGCCCGCTCTCGGCCACCGGCTCGAAGTTGTGCGGGAAGTAGCTCGCGGCCGTGCGCTCGTTGGTGTGCGTCGCGTACTCGTACTCGCCGCGCTGCATCACGTAGCGCGCGTTCGGAAACGTCGGGCGAATCACGCCGTCCGGACCGCGGATCGTGTTGCCGCCGGCGTGATCGAAGTGCAGATGGCTGTTGATCACCATCGCGACGTCCTCGGACGCTATGCCGAGCTGCGCCAATCCGTCCTCGAGCCACGTGGGTCCGAACCGCCCCGTGTTCTCGATCCCATAGATGTCGTAGAACTTCTCGTTCTCCTTGTTGCCCGACGCCCGGTGTCGATGAGCACCAGTCCGATGTCGTGCTCGATCAGCAGGCAGCGCATGCCGAGCTGGATGCGATTCCGCTCGTCGGCCGGAATCCGCCGCTCCCAGAGCGGCTTGGGCACGACGCCGAACATCGCGCCGCCGTCGAGCTTCTGGCCGCCGGCCTGAATGGCGTGGATGCGCAGGCCGCCCAGTTGGCGCGTCTGCACCGAGCGCTACGAGATCATGCGGCTGGGGGCGGACTCCTGCCGGCGAACGAAGACGGATCGCTTCGGTGCTCATGCTGCGCGTCTTTGAAACAGGGTGCGGCATGGCCGGGGCCGGCGGCGTCGCCGATTCGACGGAGTGCGGGACAGGCGATCGAGCTCGTCGACGTGCCGATGCCGCGATCGCGCGCGGCGTCGAGCAGTCGCAGGAACGACCCGTGCCGTCGCCAGCGCGTCGCCGCCAGCGCGGTGCCGCGCGTGGTTCGTCGATGCCGTAGTAAGTGCGTGATCGCGTCGAGGTTGCGACGGCGCAACTGCGGCACCAGCCGGCGCGCGAGCCGTCACGGTGCACAAGCGTCGTCCGATCAGCGGACGCCCAGTCGCGCGCTCGACCTCCGCCGAGAGGAATCGCCAATCGAAGTTCGCGTTGTGCGCGACGAACACATGTCCCTCGAGCACGCCGAGGAGTTGGTCGCAGACTTCGGCGAAGCGCGGCGCGTGCCTGCACCATCTCCGCACGTGATGTTCGTGAGCGCCGTGATCGATCGGCGGAATCGGCCGCTCGGGATTGATGAGCGTGTCGAACACGGGTTTCACGACGCCGTCGCGCACGCGAACGACGGCGATCTCGGTGATGCGATCGCCGTGATACGCCCGCGAGCCGGTCGTCTCGACGTCGACGACGACGAACGATTCGTCGTCGAGCTGCGAGCCGCGCGCGGTCACGCGCGCGCCGCGGCGCTTCGTTGGCGCGCCCCACGTCGCGGACCCGCCGCTACCTCGCGCAGACGCCACCGACCGTCCGGCGTCGCGCGCGAACCGCTGATGCCCGGCGAACAGCGCCGCCGCCATGTGCTCGGCGATCATCGCGGCGCGCCGGGAAGCTGGCAGACGTGCGAGATGAGGGTCTGCGAATCGGCCGGGCCCGGCGGCGAGGTAGCTCGGCCGCGCGCTCGGTGAGCAGCGTGTCGGCGGTGCCGAGCGCGGGTCATCAGCTCCAGGGATCGTCGCGCAGGACCGGACAGCGTCATGCAGCGCGGACCGCCGCCGGCGCGCACCAACTCTGCGCCTTCGAACGTGATCACCGCGCGCTCGCCGTCGGCGATCCGGTCGTCGCCGGTGAGAAACGACGTGCCGGATCACGACGCGAAAGCCCATCCGCTGCAGCTCGTGCAGCGTCGCCTCGTTGCGCTGGTACGACAGAATGACGCCCGGCCGCATCGCGACGAAGTTGCACCCGGACGCCCACTGTTCGCGCTCCTGCAGCGTGCGCCGGTCGCCGCCGCAGAAGACCGGCTCGATGCGGCATGCTCGCAGTCGGCGAGCGCGGCGAAGATGTTCGGCCGCTCGTGGATCGTCGACTCGCCCTTTGCGCCAGTGCAGCACGGGCAGCCGCTCCGGGCCGATGAAGTGCGGCGGGAAGACCGCGCACAGCTCGCGATCGATCTGCGTGAAGATCATGTCGAGGTGGATCGCCGTGTGTCTCCTTCGGCATCACGACGACGATGACGTCGCGCGACCGTCGGTCTCGTCGAAGAGCGTCGTCGCGAGCTGATCGATCGCCGCCGGGCTCGAGCGCTCGCTGAATCCGATGACGACCAGGTCGCGGCGCAGCGGATGGATGTCGCCGCCCTCGAGCGTGTAGTTCACGCCGACGCTCGGCGGCGCCGTCGTACAGAATGCCGGCGTTGCGCGAGCTCCGGGTGGTGCGTGAAGAGCGCCTTCATGATGATCGCTTCGGTCCAGCGAATGGCGTAGCGCATCGACCCGATCAGCACGTGGTCGCCGACGACGACGCAGCTGTCGCGCGTGAAGAAGAGATTCGGCAGCGGCGGCAGCACGTAGCCCGGCTCGTTCAGCGCGCGGGCGATCGGCCCGGGCGGCTCGTCGCGCCCCTCGATGAGCATCCGCACGAGTGCGGCCGGCGTCCAGCTCGCCGATGTCGCGCGCGAGCGGCTCGGACGGGACGATGTCCATCGTCTCGCGAATCAGCAGTTCGCGCGACTCCGGCGTTGGCGAGCGATCTCGGCGAGGAGGGAGCGCACCTGGTGCACCTTCGCGAACCGCTCCAGGATCGCGATGAAGCGCCGGTGCTCGCGCTGGGCGGCCTCGGCTTCGATGATGTCGTCGTAGAGGTAGTCGGCGCCGATTGCTCGGCGTGACGGCGAGCAGTTCGGGGCCGGGCGAGTGGACGAGGACCGCGCGCAGACGACCGATTTCCGACGACACGTGGACGGGCATGCGACCAAAGCTAACGCCGCCCGGCCGCTGGTGCAGCTCACTACGCGCGTTCATTTAACTTGTGAATGAATTCACAAGCCGCCTAGGTTCCGTGAAACGCATTGCAGATTCTACGGTCCGCCGGCTCTCGGCGTACCTCCGCTTTCTCGAGGACTTCGAGCAGCGCGGACTGACGACCATATCGAGCGAAGAGCTGGCGAACGCGCGGCGGCACGACGTCGGCCCAGGTCCGAAAGGACCTTTCCGTTCTTCGGATCCTTCGGCAAGCGCGGGCTCGGCTACTCCGTGCCCGAGCTCGCCGGCCGGCTGCGCGAGATCCTCGGACTCGGCCGCGAGTGGCGCGTCGTGATCGTCGGCGCCGGCAAGATCGGCGCGGCGCTCGCGCAGTATCGCGGCTTTCGCCAGCGCGGCTTCACGATCCTCGCCGCCTACGACAACAACCCCGACAAGATCGGCCGGAAGCTCGAGGGAATCCCGATTCGCGACATCGCCCACCTCGAGCGCGACGCGCACCGCGAGCATCCGGACATCGTCGTGCTGACCGTGCCGGGCGAGGAAGCGCAGCGCGTCGTGGACATCGTGGTACGCGCGGGCGTCAAGGCGATGCTCAACTTCGCGCCGACGCAGCTTCACGCGCCGGCGGACGTGACGGTGAAGACGGTGAACATGGCGATGGAACTCGAAGGGCTTGAGCTTCGCACTCACGAATCGGGACTGAAGAGCTCGCCGGCGAAGCGCTGGCGAAATCAGCGGGCGACAGCGTCTCGGGCCGAACCTCCGGGTCGATCGACGCGCGGGCGAGCGCGGCGTCGGCCATGCCGCGTCGAGCGCCGCGATCGAGCGCAGCGACGCGCCGCATCTGCTTGCGCCGCATTCCGAACGCGTCCTGCACGAAGCGCCGAAACGTGTCCTCCTCCGACGACGGCACCACCGGGTCGGCGCGCGGCTCGATACGCACGACCGCGCTCTCCACCTTCGGCGGCGGCTTGAACGAGCCGGGCGCGACGCGGAACAGCGATTCTCGCGGCGCGCCACGGCCTGAACGTTCACCGACAGCGCGCCGTACGTCTTGGAGCCCGGCGCCGCGACGATCCGGTCGGCCACCTCGCGCTGCACGAGGTACACGCGCGTGTCGGCCGCGGCGCCTCGAGCGCGTGAAAGAGAATCGGCGTCGTGATGTAGTACGGCACGTTGCCGATCAGCCATGAACGGTCCTCCGACGAGCGTCGCCAAGGTCACGTCGAGCACGTCCGCTTCGACGACCGAGACGGAGCGGCGTTGCCGGCGTACCGCTCCCGCAGCCTCGCGGCGAGCGCGCGATCGTACTCGACGAGGGCGAGGCGGCCGACCCGCGGCACGAGCGCCTCGTGAGACTTCCCCGCCCCGGTCCGATCTCGATGACCGCGTCGCTTCCGCTAGGGTCGAGCGCGTCGACGATGCGCGCGAGAATGCGCCGGTCGTCGAGAAAGTGCTGGCCGAGGCTCTTGCGAACCGGCGGCAGTCCGCGCGCCGAACGTGCTTCGCGCGGCATTCGTCGCGCGCTCAGCTGCGAACGAGGACGATGGTCAGATCGTCGCGCAGCAGCGGCTCCGTCGCGGTGAGCGTCCAGCGACTCGATGATCGCTCGAGGATCGTCGCGGGCTCTCGCTCCGGCGAACGAGCGGACGATTTCGAGCACGGCTTCTCGCCCAGCCGCTCGCCGGCGCGGTTGCGCGCGTCGCTCACGCCGTCGGTGAACAGCACGAGGAGATCCGTCGCGGTTCCACGGCCGGCTCACCGTCGCCGGCGCGCGCTCGTCCATGCCGAGCGGCGGATCGTTCGCCGGGAGTCGCTCGATGTCCTTTCCCGGGGACAGATGAACGCGTGCGGATGACCGGTGTTCGCGTAGCGCAGCTCGCCGGCGATCGGATCGATCACCGCGTAGAACGTGGAGATGAACATCTCCGTCATCGTCGAGCTCTTCGCGCAGCGTGTCGGCGAGCGCGTGGAGCATCTCGCCCGGATCGGTCGTGGCCTGCGAATGAATCGCCGACGCGCTCATGGCGAGCGCCATGATCAGCGCGGCCTGATAGCCGTGGCCCGAGACGTCGCCGATCATCACGCCCGTGCGCGACGTTGCCGAGGCGGAACAGGTTGTAGAAGTCGCCGCCGACGCTCTCCGCGGGAATGACGCGCGCCGCGACGTTGCGCCTCCGGCGCGACGATCGCGTTGTCGGGCAGCAGCTTCATCTGCAGGTCGTGCGCGAGTTGCATCTCGTGCGACAAGCCGCTGCTGCTCGATCGACGCGCGCACGAGGCGCGTGTTCTGGATGGCCGTGCCGATCTGCGTCGCGATCGCGGCGATGAGCTTCTGGTCGCCGGCCGTGAACGGCTGCCCCGACCGCCGGTCGGAGAGGTTCACGACGCCGAGCGGCTCCGACTCGCGCGGGGCGGGCGCCGTCCACATGATCGGCACGGAGAGCATCGCGCCGCGGCGGTAGCTCGCCTCCTCGGGACAGAGCGATTCGTCGCCCTCGAGCAGCGCGGGATGTCGCGAGCGGAACACGCGCGCGCTGACGCTGCACGCGTCGTCGACCGCGATGGCCGGCACGTCGGCCGGATCGACGCCGAGCGCGGCGACGGCGCGCAGCGTGTTGGTGCTCTGTCGGCGACGAGCACGCTCGCGCGGCGCGCGCCGACGGTCTCGGAGACCTCGCGGAGGATCGTTTTCGTCGCCTCCTCGAGCGATACGGTGCGTCCGAGGATCTCGCTGATCGTGTAGAGGAGGTTGATCTCCTCGTACCGCTCGGCGAGCTCGTTCGCGGCGTGTTCGACCTCGAGCGCCGACTGCAGATACTGCGCGACGACGGGCAGGAGGAACAGCGTGAGCGCGCGCGGATCGCTCGAACCACCATGCGAGGGGCCGACGACGAGCCAGGCGCGCCGCGGGCCGGGAACGAGCGAGACCACTGCTTCACTCCGCCGCTCTCCATTCGCCCTTCGATCGGCACCACGCGCTGTTCGTCGCCTGGCGCTGGAAACCGATCGATCTCGGGAGACGCGCGCGTCGACGCGACGCGGACGATCGACTTCGGTTCGCCCGAACCGTGCATCCAGACGGCTGCCTCGCACTGCGTCGCGGTCTCGAACGCGGCGAGGACCTCCGCCAGCTCGGTCATTCGCGGTGCAGCGTCATGCGCACCACGCTGCCATGCGGGACCTCGATTCGTTCGACGCGGTCCATCAGGCTCCGCATCAGGAAGAGCCCGCGCCCGTCCTCGCGGTCGAGGTTGTCCGGCGTCGTCGGGTCGACGACGGACGCGTCGAGGTCGAAGCCCTCGCCCTCGTCGGCGACTTCGACGACGAGCCGCTCCGAGTCGACTTCGGCGCGCACGTGGACGTGCTTGGCCGGATCGTCGCCGTTGCCGCGCAGGATCGCGTTGGACAACGCCTCGGTGAGCGCGACGGGGACGTTGAGCATCAATTGCCGCTGGCCGTAGGCCAGCTCGATCGCACTCGCGGCGCACCAGTTCGACGACGTTCTCGATGTATCGAACGTCGTTCGGGATATCGAGTTCGACGACCCGCATCGGGTCGCCGCCATGGTCGGAGCCGCGCGACGGCTCGGCGGGACGACCGTCCGGGTGTGTCAGAAGCTCTTCAACGCTCGGTCGCGCGTGTCGGCGATCTGGAACAGCGTATCGAGCTTCGTCAGTTCGAACAGCGTCTTGAGATCGTCGTTCAGATTCGCGAGGCGAAGCTCGCCGCCCTGTTCGCGAATCTTTTTCGACAGGGACACGAGCACGCCCAGGCCCGAGCTGTCGATGTATCCCGTCTGCGCAAAGTCGATCAAGAACCGTCGTTCGCCACGCTCGAGCTCGTCGAGAACCTTCTGCTTCAGCTCCTGACGGTTGCCCACGATGAGTTGGCCCTCTACGTCCACCACGACCACCTGCCCGTCCTTCTTGATCGAGAAGCTCATGTCGTACTCTCCTGGCGGGACTCGTTCACCGCGGGGACGCTCACGGATTGGAGCGCCGTCATGGCGGCCACGTTGATTATGTCATCCACCACCGCGCCGCGCGAGAGATCGCTGCACGGCCGACTCAATCCCTGCACGATCGGACCGATCGCACTCGCGCGAGCCAATCGCTGCACCAACTTGTACGCGATGTTGCCGGCATCGAGCGACGGAAACACAAGTACGTTAGCGCGTCCCGCAACGGTGCTGCCTGGCGCCTTCCGGTCGGCGACTGCCGAAGCGAGCGCTGCGTCTCCTTGCAATTCTCCGTCCACCGCGAGCTCAGGCATTCGCTCCCTGACCTCGTCCACCGCGGCGCGAACCAGGTCGACCGATGCGCCCGACGCGCTGCCGCGCGTACTGAAGGATAGAAACGCGACGATCGGTTCGTCGCCGACGATGCGGCGGCGATCTACGGCGGCAGCAATCGCGATGTCGGCGAGCTGGGTCGCCGTCGGGTATCGGACGACGGCGCAGTCGGCGAAGGTCAGCACCTCTTCACGCGGACCACGGAACGGGTCCACCACCATGTAGAACGCGCTCGAGACGGTGTGCACGCCGGCCGCCGGACCGACGATCCAGAGCGCGGCGCGGAGCACGTCGCCGGTCGTATGGACGGCCCCCGCCACGCAACCGTCGGCGCCGTCCAACGCGACGATCGCGTCCGCATAGTGCAGCGGAGTGTGGAGAAGGGCCTTGCCTTCCTCTTTTGTGATCCCGCGAGCGGCGTGGCGGCTCAGAAACTCGTTGAGCGCACTCTCCGGAAGTGGTTGTCGCGCAGGGTCGAGCACCTCGACGCCAAGAGAACGAACCGCGTCGTGCGTTTCGGGCGCCGACGGATCGAGCACGACGATCGGGCGTACGATTCCGCGCCGCGCCAGCTCCGCCACCGCGGCACGCGTGCGCTCGTCGGCCGATTCGGGAAAGACGATGCGCCGCGCGGCCGCGGCCGCGCGCGAGTGCAGCCCGTCGAGGAAGCTCATTTCGATGAGAGGCGCTTCTCGAGCGCGGCCGCGACGGCCGGATGCACCAGGCTCGACACGTCACCGCCGTAGCGCGCGATCTCGCGGACGAGACTCGCGCTGATGTACGTCGTGTCGAGCGACGGCACCATGAACACGGTCTCGAGCTTGGGCGACAGGTGGCGGTTCATGAGCGCCATCTGATACTCGTACTCGAAGTCGCTCACCGCGCGGAGCCCGCGGATGAGGAGCTGGGCTCCCTCCTTCTCGGCGAACTCGACGAGAAGGCCGTCGAAGCTCTTGACTGTGATGCGCGGCTCGTTGGACATCGTCGCGCGAATCAGGTCGACCCGCTCCTGCGCGGTGAACAGCGGCTGCTTCGACGAGTTTGTCGCGACCGCGACGATCAGTCGATCCACGAATTCCAGACTCCGCACCATGAGATCTTCGTGGCCGCGCGTGATCGGGTCGAAGCTGCCTGCGTAGAGAGCGGTTCGCATAGCGGGGAGAATTATAGTCCGACTCGGACCACCCCGCTGGTCACCGTTCCAACCCGTAGAAACTGATCGTCGTGCTGCCGTAGCGCCTCGTGTCCGGTTCGCCCGGCAGCGTCTCGCCCGACCGGTGCTCGACGCCGAGAATGGAGGCGAATGGCGTGTCGAGCCAATGCTCGGCGAGGCGCGTCGCCAACGCGAGGTCGTACGGAGGGTCGGCGAACGCGATGTCGTAAGCGCCGGCGCCGAGCTTGGCGGCGAATCGAAGCGCGTCGGCGCGGTGGATGACGGCCGAGGTGCCGGCGCCGAGCCGGTCGGCGTTGGCGCGAATCGTCGCGATGCTCTCCGCCGACACGCTCGACGAGATCCACGACGGCGGCGCCGCGCGAGAGCGCTTCGAGGCCGAGCGCTCCCGAACCGGCGAACAGGTCGAGCACGCGCGCCTCGGGGAGCCACGGGCTGACGATGCTCATCCACGCCTCTCGAACGCGATCGCCCGTGGGACGAACGCGGGAGTCCTTCGGTGCGTCGATTCTTCGCCCGCGCCAGCGGCCGGCGACGATCCGCACGCGCGCCCTCTAGCCGCGAAAGTCGGCCAGGCGAGCCTGCAGCCGCGAGTCGCCGTTCCAGACGTCGCGCTCGAGGCGATACGCGACGTCGATCGTCGCGCCTTCATCGACTTCGCGCAGCCGCGGGCCCATCCCCCATCCGAGCGCGGTGATGCGACGTTCGCCGTCGGAGAGGACGAGCTTGAGACCGTCCGTGCCGACCACGCGCGGCGGCGCAGCGACGGTGAGGCCGCGCGTCAACAGCAGCGGCGACGGATTCCCCATCCCGCACGGCTCGAGGTGGCGCAGCAGGGATTCCAGGTCGTCGTTCACCTGGTCGAGCGGCACCTCGAGGTCGACGCGAAGCTCGGGAACGAGGTCGTCGTCGGTGAGGCGCGACCGCGCGACTTCGTTGAAGCGCGCGGCGAACGCATCGACTTGATCTGATGCGATGGTGATTCCCGCAGCCGAGCGGTGCCCGCCAAAACGGATCAGCAGGTCGCGACACTCGGAGAGACCACCGTGCAGATCGAACGCGCTGATCGAGCGGCCGGATCCTTTCCCCGTGTCGCCCTCGAGTCCGATGAGCATCGTCGGCCGCCCGAACTCCTCGACCACTCGCGACGCGACGATGCCGATGACGCCGGGATGCCACCCTTGCTCCGCGAGCACGATGCCGTACGTCGACGCCAAGTCGAGCGCGGCGACGCGCTCGCGAACCTGCTCGAGCGTGGCGCGGTCGATCTCCTGCCGTCGGGCGTTCAACTCCTCGAGCTCGCGGGCGATCGGGTTGGCCTCCTGGTCGCTCGTCGCGAGCAGCAGCTCGACGCCGCGCAACGCGCTCTCGAGCCGACCGGCGGCGTTGAGCCGCGGTGCGAGGATGAATCCGACTCGTCCGGCGGTGAGAGCGCGGCCTTCCAACCCCGTCGCGCGAATCATCGCGCGGATGCCGGGGCGCACCGGGTCGTTCAACAGGTTCAGGCCGTAGCGCACGAACACGCGGTTCTCGCCCCGCAACGGCGCGACGTCGGCGATCGTCGCCAGCGCCACGAGGTCGAGCATGGCGAAAACGGAGTTGACGTTGCCGTTCATGGCGCGCGTGACGGCCAGCGCGAGCTTGAACGCGACGCCGACCGCCGCGAGGTCCTTGTCGGGCGACGGACATCCGGGGCGCTTGGGGTTGAGCACCGCGTACGCCGCCGGCAACGGGCCGCTCGGCAGGTGGTGGTCGGCGACGATCACGTCGATCCCCGCCGACTGCAGCCGGTCGATCGGCGCGTGCGCGCTCGTCCCGCAG
This sequence comes from uncultured Gemmatimonadaceae bacterium, assembly GCA_963789315.1. GTDB lineage: Bacteria > Gemmatimonadota > Gemmatimonadetes > Gemmatimonadales > Gemmatimonadaceae > JAQBQB01. The sequence continues at coordinate 330,573 of CAWBKI010000019.1, forward strand.
TCGCACGTGATGACGAGGCGCGCTCCGCATTCCTCCGCGGCGCGCACGCCGGCGTCGCCCAGGTCGTAGCCGTCCGTCAACCGCCGCGGAATGAACGGCACGACGGTTCCGCCGAGCGAGCGGAGCGTCCGCACCATGAGCGTCGTCGAGCAGATGCCGTCGACGTCGTAGTCGCCGTGGACGAGGATCGTCTCCTTGTCGCGGACGGCGCGCGCGATGCGTTCGACGGCGCGATCGAGGTCGGTGAGTTGGGCCGGCTCGTGGAGATGATCGAGGCGAGGGCGGAGGTAGGCCTTCGCGTGATCCGGCTCGCCGAATCCGCGAATGGCGAGGAGGCGACAGACGGCGTGCGGCAGGCGGAGCTCCTCCTCGAGCTGCGCGACGATCGCCGGATCCGGCTCCTGAGGCAACAGCCACCGGCCGCGCGGGCGACGGGGAGGGGCGCCGGAACGGCGGGGGGAGGGCGCAACGACGGCGGAAACCTCGGAAGCGCTCACAACAAACAAACTAGATGACGCTCCCAGCCTCTACAATCATCAATCCGCCGCGTACAGCATCACTCCGCACCCTTCGCAGATCACCGTGGCGCCCGTTCCCGTCATGGAGCTGCGTCGCTGCATCGGAATCATCGTGTCGCAGTTGGCGCACGATGGGCCGCGCAGCGGAAAAACGGCGGGTCCGGCCTTTCGCGAGCGAATGCGATCGTAGGTCGACAGCAGACTTCGCGGCACCGACGCGGCCTTCGCGTTCCGGGCGGCGCGCCCTTCGGCGATTTGCGCCTCGAGCGCCTCACGATCCGCCGCGAGGGACGCGTGCTTCTCCGCCTGCGCGGTCTCGAGATCGGCGACGATCCGCGACCTGTCGTCGGCCAACTTTTGCGCGGCGGCGAACCGCTGCCCGATGGCGGCCAACTCACGTTCGTCCTCGTCGATCATCCGCTTCGCCTGCTCGAGCTGCGCCGTCGCCGCGGTCGCCTCGCGCATCGAAGTGACCGTGTTGAGGGCCGCTTGGTTTTTTTCCTGCAACGCGCGGTGCTGGGCCACGCGCCCCGCGACATCGTGTCGCCGGCGCTCCTCCGCCTCGGCCGTCTGGGTCGCTTGATCGAGCTGCGTTTGTGCGGTGTCGCGCTCGTTCGCCAGCGCCTCGAGCTGCGGCCCCAACTGGGCGAGTTGGGTTTCGAGTCGGCGAATTGCGAGGTCATCGTCCTGCAGGGCCAACAGTGCGCCAACGTCTGGGTGCACGAGTCCTCCAAACCAGCAAGTGGGTTGTCGTACGGTAGGATCAGGAAGGTATCGCCGGAGGCGTCGAGGATGTGAACGATTTCCAGCGCGGCCGCCCCAGCGCCTGGAGCTCGGCGGCCAGCCGGCGCTTCTCGCGGATCAGATCATCCTTCTCGTCCGTGCCCGCGAGCGGAAGGAAGCGGTCGATCTCCGTCATGCGCGCTCCGATCCGGCGTCGGGCGAAATCGTTGATGCTCGCGTCGACCGTTTCCGCCGCGTGATCCAGGCCGCCAGTCTCCTCGAGCAGTTGTTGCAGCACCACGATGGCCTGGTCGTCGAGCGCGAGCGCCAGCTCGTCGATCGGCGCGTCCGCGTCGAGCGCCGAAAGCCGCTCGAAGATCGCGCGGTACGTCGAGTCGGCGAAAGCGTCGGGATCGACGCGTTCGGCCGCCGCTTCGACGTAGCGGCGGTGATGCAGGAGCACGCGAACGAGCTCACGTTCCGCGCGCGGGCCCACGACGCGGCGGGCGTCGCGCGCCGGGGCCGGCTTGCGCACCGCTTCCTCGCCGTCTCGATCGGGCTTGGCTTCGACCCACGCTTCCCGGCGCCGCGCCGCGCGGCGGCGGAGCGTCGACCTCGCGCGCGACCGCATCGGGTGGAATGCCGGCGACCTCGCTCGTCCGCGCGATGTAGAGGTCGCGCAGCAGCATGTCCGACGTCGCGCGGATCGTGGGCAGGAGCTTGTCGATCGCCTGACGCTTTCGCCGCAGATCGGAGAACCACGCGCCGCGCTCGAGCAGCTGAATTTTTCGGTCGAACAGATCGATCGATGCGGCGGCCGCGCGCTCGAAGCCCTCGGCTCCGGCCTTCGCCACGAACGTATCGGGGTCGTCGCCTTCGGGAAGCGTGATGACGCGAACAGTCGCTCCGACGCGAAGCAGCTCGTCACCGGAACGGAACGTCGCTTTGAGTCCCGCCTTGTCGCTGTCGTAGAGCAGGAACACGTTCTTCGTGTATTTGCGAATCAGCGCGGCCTGCTGCTCGGTGAGCGCGGTGCCGAGCGGCGCGACGACCTCGACGACCCCGGCGAGGTGCAGCCGAATCAAGTCGAAGTAGCCTTCGACGACGATGAGCCGGTCGGCCTTCCGAATCGATTGCTTCGCCCAATTCAGTCCGTACAACAGCGTGCGTTTCGCGAACAGGTCCGACTCGGAGGAGTTCAGATACTTCGGCTCGCGGTCGTCGAGGACTCGCCCGCCGAATCCGGCGACGTGCCCCGCGGCATCGTAGATCGGGAACATCAGCCGCCCGCGGAATCGCGGACGAAGCTCGGTCTGTCCTTCGCGCGAGAGGAGGAGGCCGGCGGCTCGCTGCCGTTCGTCATCGAAGCCGAGGGTCGCCAGCGCCTTCTGCATCGCGGCGGGGTCGCGCGGCGCCAGTCCGAGTCCGAACCGGTCGGCGTCGTCACGAGTCAGGCCGCGTGACGCGAGGTAGTCGCGGCCGATGCTCTGATCCGACGTCCAGAGCTGCGAGCGAAAGAAATCGGCGGCGCTCGCGTTGACTTCCCAGAGCGGTTCGCGCGGATCGCGTTCGTCGCGCGAGCGGCTCACCTCGCGAACCTCGACGCCGCTCTTCGCGCCGACCCATTTCACCGCCTCGATGAAATCCAGGCCGAGGTGCTTCTCGACGAAAGTGAAGACGTCGCCGGATTCGTGACAGACGAAGCAGTTGTAGCCGCGCGACGTGACCGAAAAGTTCGGGCCCTTGCCGTGATGAAACGGACACGGCCCGCGAAAGCTGTTGCCCACCCGCTTGAGCTTCACGTACTCGCCGACGACGGCCACGATGTCGGCTTCCTGCCGCACGCGGTCGACGACGTCGTCGGGAATCACGCGAGCTCCGCCACGGTGACGCCCGCGCCGCCCTCGTTCCACGCGCCGAGCCGGAACTCCCGCACGCGCGTGTCCTTGCGCAGCATTTCGCCGACGCGGTCGCGCAGCGCGCCGGTTCCCTTCCCGTGAATGATTCGCAGCATTCGCAGATCCGCTCGCACCGCGCCGTCGAGAGCCTGGAGCACCGCCGCCTCGGCCTCGTCGGGCCGCATGCCGCGCACGTCGATCTCCGACGGAACGTGCACGTCGGGGAGATCGCCTGTCCAGCCGGTCACCTCGCGCAGCTCCGCCGGCTCGACGGGCGTGAGCGACGAGCGCTCGACCGTCAGCTTCAGCGCGCCGACGACGACGACCGCGTCGTCGTCGCGCAGCTCGACGACGCGGCCGACCTTGCCGCCCAGCGTCGCGACGGCGACGGGCGACGCCGGCCACGATCGCGCCGACGCGGACCTTGGTGCCGCGCGGGTGTCGCGTCGCTTGACGTTCGCTTCTTCGCGCTCGAGACGTTCGAGCTCGACGTTCTGGCCGGCCGCGAGCTGCTCCGCTCGTTGGCGCGCCTCGCGGCCGGCGTCGTCCAGCTCACCGGCGGCGCGCGCCTTGAGATCGCGGATCGTGCGCTCGATCTCGGCGCGCGCGTCGAGTAGATACCGACGCGTATCCTGGCGCGCGTCGCGCTCGGCGAGCCGCTCGCGTTCGCGCACGTTGCGCTCGCGCTTTGCCAGCGTCGCCATTCGCTCCCGTGCGTCGTCGAGGATCGCAGCCGTTTCCCGTTCGCGTGTCGCGAGCTCTTCGTCGCGCCGCTCGAGCTGCTCGACCAGGGCCGCCAGCTCTCTCTCGTGCTGCGGCACGCGCTCTTCGGCGCGTGCGACGACCTCGTCGGGAAGTTGGAGCCGACGGGCGATCGAAATGCCGTACGATCGCCCCGGCACTCCCTTGATCAGCCGGTACGTTGGCGCGAGCGCGGCGGCGTCGAACTGGAGCGACGCGTTGACGACGCCGTCCACCTGGCCGGCGAGCTCCTTGAGCGTGCCGAGGTGGGTCGTCGCTACCGTGAGTGCGCCGCGCGCCGTGAGATTCTCGAGGATCGCCCAGCCGAGCGCCGCGCCTTCGGTCGGATCGGTCCCCGATCCGAGCTCGTCGACGAGGACGAGTGAGTCCCGGGTCGCGAGCCGGAGAATCTCGCCGAGGTTCTTGACATGCGCGCTGAACGTCGAGAGGCTCGCCTCGATCGACTGCTCGTCGCCCACGTCGGCGAAAACGTCGTCGAAGCGCGGAATGCGCGACTCGGCACCGACCGGTGCGGGCACACCCGACTGCGCGAGCGCCGAGATCAGCCCCAGGGCTTTGAGCAGCACGGTCTTGCCGCCTGTGTTCGGCCCGGACACGAGCAGGGTTCGTTCGTTCGCGTCCATCGCGAGGTCGAACGGGACAACGTTCACTCCCTGCGCGAGCAGGAGCGGATGGCGCCCGTCGTGGATCTCGAATCCGTTGCGCGCGTCGACGAAGCGCGCCGGCGCGCACTGGTAGGCGCGGGCGAAACCGGCGCGCGCGAAAAGGCTGTCCAGCTCGACGAGGGCGACGAGGGTAGCGATCATCGCGTCTCGATGCGGGCGCAGCGTGTCGGTGAGCGCGAGAAGAATGCGATCGACCTCGGCGACCTCCTCGTATTCCAGCTCGCGGATCCGATTCCCGAACTCCACCGCCGCCGCCGGCTCGACGAAGAGCGTTCCGCCGGTCGCGGACGTGTCGTGTACGATGCCGCCGGCCGACACCTGGCCGCCGCGCCGCACGGGGATCACGTACCGCCCGTTGCGCACCGTCACCGAGGCGTCGGGCACGCGATGATGCGTCTCGAGACGCTCCATCTCGCGTTCGAGAATGCGAATGAGCGTACCGTGTGCGGCGCGAAGCTCGCGCCGCAGGTGCCGGAGCGCCGGAGACGCGTCGTCCTTCACGACGCCGTCGTCCTGGAGCGCCTTGTCGATCGCCGTTTCCGTCGATGGGTGTGAGATCAGTACGCCGAGCAAGGGTGCCAGCACCGCGCCGACCACGGCGGGGCGCCTCGCGTCACGCAACTCGGCTTGGGTGAGGCGCGACGAGCGAAGGAGGACGGCGCCGGCGACGAGATCGGGGCCGCTCCACGCGGATCCCTCGACGCGCAACCGCGCGAGCGGCCCGGCGAGATCGGGAATCGGGTGGGGCCGCCAGGCTTCGTCGCCGCCCGCGGCAGCGCGCATCGCGGCGACTCGCGCGTGCTCGCGGTCGAGACGGGAGGTGTCCTGCGTCGGCGAGAGCGCGCGCACGTGTTCGGCGCCGAGGTTCGACGTCGCGAATCCGGCGACGACGTCGAGGGCGCGCGGGAGCTCGAGAATGTTCAGCGCGTGCGCGTTCACGGCAGATGCTTCCTCACTGATCCGCGAACGAGAGCCGTCGGCGTGCGCCTCAGTTCGTCCGGGACGCTCGTGCCGCCAGCTCTTCGCGAACGATGGCGTTGATGACGCCGCCCTCGGCGCGACCCTTGAACTGGCTCATCACCTTGCCCATCACCGCGCCGATGTTCGCGGCGCCTCCCTCGATCGCGGCGACGACGGCGGCGCGAATCTCGGCGTCGTCGACTGACGCCGGAAGGTACGCGCCAAGCGCGTCCAACTCGGCGCGCTCAGTCGCCGCCAGGTCGGCGCGCCCACCCTTGTCGTACATCTCCACCGACTCGCGGCGCTTCTTGATGCCCCGGCGGAGCACCTCGACGACGTCGTCGTCGGTGAGGTCTCGCTTGAGCTCGATCTCGCGATTCCTCGCGTCGGCGAGGATGGTCCCAAGAAGCAGGACCAGCGCCTTGTTCTGCGCCTTGCGGGCCGCGTTCAGATCGACTTGCAGGCGCGCGAGCAGGGCCGCGGCCATCTAGCTGTGGCGCGTGCGACGGTTCTTCCGGATCGCGGCGTTGAGCTTTCGCTTCCGGCGTTCGCTCGGCTTTTCGTAGTGGCGGTGCTTTCTCAGGTCCGACAAGATGCCGGCCTTTTCGCACTTCTTCTTGAAGCGCTTGAGTGCCCGCTCGAAGTTCTCATCGTCGTGGATGATGACTTCCGACAAACTGACTCTCCCCCCTTGATGGCGTTTGCGCGCCTGATAAGTGAAGCAAGCCGTTAAACTTATGGATTGCCCGGGCGACTTGTCAACTCATCGTTGCTCGACCAGTTTTCGAGTCGCTCGGCGGCCGCCCTGCGCCTATAGCTCAATTGGATAGAGCATCTGACTTCGGATCAGAAGGTTGGGGGTTCGAGTCCCTCTGGGCGCATCGCGGCCCCCTTCCCGCGCTTGGGGGGTGAGCAAGAAGCGCGCGAACCAATCCGGAACTCCCCGCATCGTCGTATCGTTGTGAGGCGCTGAGCGCTGAGCCTCGTTTCGATCTCACCCTTGGGGGGGGCGATGAAATACGACGCGGTGGTTGTCGGCGGCGGTCTTGGCGGATCCGCGCTTGCGGACCAACTCGCGCGAGCCGGTCGCTCGGTCCTCGTGCTCGAGCGGGACGGGCGATTCAGGGATCGCGTCCGCGGGGAGAACATGCTGCCCTGGGGCGTCGCGACGGCAAAGCGCCTCGGAGTGTACGACGACCTCATCGCGGCGGGGGCTCACCCCGCGCCCAACTGGTGCCAGTACGCCATGGGACAGCCCGCGCCGATCCGCGATCTGCGCGCGACGACGCCCGGCGGGGACGCGATGCTCAACATCTTTCACCCGGCCCTGCAGGAAGCCGTCGTCGCACGCGCCACTGCATCCGGCGCCGAGGTCAAGCGGGGCGCGACGGTGCTGGGCGTCGAATGCGGCCCGGGCAAGACTCCGTCAGTGGCCTTCGAGCACGACGGACAGCGTCACGTCGCGAGCGGACGCGTAGTCGTCGGCGCCGACGGGCGCGCGTCGCAAATGCGATCGTGGTGCGGCTTCGAGACGCGACAGGATCCGGACCTCCTGGTGATTGCGGGTACGCTGATTCAAGGCACGAATGTTCCTGAAGGTTCCGCGTTTCTGTGCTTCGGGCCCGGAATCGCCACGTTCTGGGCCCCGCTCGGCGACAAGAAGTCGCGGGCGTACTTCATCTATCCGGGCGTCACCGGACGCCGCGGCCTGAGCGGCAAGAACAAGGTGCCCGAGTTCCTCCAGCTCGTACAGGCGGTGGGCGTTCCGAAAGAGTGGCTCGCGGGAGCCGAGTCGATCGGTCCGCTCGCCGAGTTCGACGGCGCGGACAAGTGGGTCGATTCGCCGGCGAAAAACGGCGTCGCGTTGATCGGCGATGCGGCCGCCTCGTCCGATCCGTCGTGGGGGTGCGGACTGTCGCTCACGATGCTCGACGTCGAAGCGCTCTCCACGGTCCTGCGCGAAACTGAAGACTGGAACGCGGCTCTCGCCGAGTACGCGCGTCGTCACGACGAATACACCGGCGCGCTCCACCGCATTCACCAGTGGATGTACGAGTTGATCTGGTCGCCCGGCCCCGAGGCCGATGAGCGGCGGGCTCGCGTGTTTCCACGGTGGGCGCAGGATCCGACGGAATTTCCCGATTCGATCGGCCTCGGACCGTTCGGTCCGAGCGACGAACGAGCCCGGCGACTGGTGCTCGGACTCGACTGACCTGCCTATCCGGGCGGCCAGGTCATGTGGCGCCCGCCGAGAACGTGCATGTGCAGGTGGAACACGGTCTGCCCGCCGTCCGAGTTCGTGTTGACGACGGTGCGATAGCCGGACTTCGCGATGTTCTCGCTCCGCGCGATGTCGCGCGCCGCCATGGACAGGGCTCCGAGTTGCGTGGCGCTCGACGCGTTGTCGAGCGACGCGACGTGATCGCGCGTGACGATCACCACGTGCACCGGCGCCTGCGGATTGATGTCGCGGAAGGCGACGCAGTGATCGTCCTCGTGGACGATCGTCGCCGGGATCTCGCGACGCACGATGCGGCAGAAGATGCAATCGTCGGCCATCTACCCCTCCGGTGATTCCTGCGCGGCACGGATGACGCCGATGGCGGCGATCGCCGCGGTCTCGAAGCGCAGCGTCGCCGCCCCGAGGCGAGCCCGCAACCATCCGGCCGTCTCGAGCAGTGCGAGCTCGTCGTCCTCGATGCCGCCCTCCGGCCCGACCATCAATGTGACTCCGGCGGCCGAGTCGCGCCCGAGCAGCGACGCCAGCGGTCCGCCGCTTCGGTCCATCACGACGCGAAGCCCCGGTTCTCGCGCCGCGGAATCAATGTCGGCGTCGGGAAGAATCGGCGGCAGCCACGCGCCGCCCGACTGCTCGAGCGCCGAGACCATGCGAGCGCGCATTTTTGCCAGGAACCCCTCGCCCTCTCCACGCGGCGTCACGCTCGCCGAGCGGCGAAACTGCATCCCCTGCCAGCTCGAGACCTCGAGCTCCGTCGCTTTTTCCGCGAGCCAGAGCATGCGGTCGCGGTCGGCGACGGGAGCGCGAAGATGGATCGCCGGTTGGCGCGCGACGCTCGTCACGGACGAAATCGCCAGCTCGATGTCGTGCTTGCCGCGCACGCGGACCGTCGCGGCTGCGAGGAGGCCCTCGCCGTCGGTGAGCTGTGCGGCGTCGCCGTCGTCCAGACGGCGCGCGCGCAGATGATGCCGCACATCGTCACTCGGCGTCACCGGAATTCCGGCCACAAGCGGGCCTTCGCAGTAGAACGTCGCTATCGCCGTTCGACGGTCGCGCTCCACCATTCTCCCTCTTCGATTTCGGCGGCGATGCGCCAGCCAGTGGCCTCGAGCGCGCTCGATCATCATCGACCGCTCGGACGCGAGAATGCCGCTGAGAATTGCGCAGCCCGCGGGCTCGAGCGCGCTCGCGATCGTCGGCAGCAGGTCGATCAGCACGGACGAGATGATGTTCGGCCGTCACGACGCGCACAGGCGCGACCAGCGGCAGCAGCGACGCGGCGTCGCCCTCGATCACGGAGACGCGGTCGCCGACGCCGTTGCGGCGCACGTTCTCCTCGGCATTTTCGATCGCGTCCGGGTCCAACTCGATCGCGACGACGCGCGACGCGCCGAGCTTCGCCGCGGCGATCGCCAGCACGGCGCTTCCGGCGCCGAGGTCGGCGACGCGATCGCCGGGTCGAACGACGTCCTGCAGCAGCATCACGACAGATCGCGTCGTCGCGTGGTCGCCGGTCCCGAAGGCCATCCCCGGGTCGATGACGATCGTCGTCGCGGGATCCAGATCCGGCCGCGAGCCAGGGCGGCGTGATCGTGAGCCGGCCGACGCGCTGCGCGGTCAGGGCGTGCTTCCACCGCTCCGACCAATCGCTGATCTGCAGCGGTTCCGTTTGCACGGTGACGTCGCTTCCGATGGCAAGCGCGGCGCGCTCGAGGCGGGTCGCGTCGTCCGATCCGTGCGCGTGCGTCACGAGCAAGTCAGGAAGCTCCTGAACTCCCTCAGCGCCGGCCTCGAAGAGCGCCGCGAGGACGTCGTCACGGCGCGCACCCGGTGTGACGCGAACCGTGATCCACGCGGCGTCCGTCGTCACGCGCCGAGGGCTTCTTTCATCTTCGCCCAGAAGCCCTTCGAGCGGCCGTCCGCCGGCACGCCGGGCTGGAGCTCGCTCAATCGCGCGATGATCTGGCGCTCCTCCTCGGTGAGGCGCTCCGGGGTCCAGAGTTGCACGCGCACGTGCAGGTCGCCCGTCCCGTTCGCGTTCACGCGAGGCAATCCGCGTCCGCGCAGGTGAAAGACCTGGCCGCTCTGCGTTCCCGCCGGCACGTCGCAGCGTCGTGTGACCGGCGACCGTCGGCACGCTCACCTGCGATCCGAGCACGAGCTGCGGGTAGGTCGCGAGCACTTCCGTGTACAGATCCTCGCCGTCGCGCTCGAAGCGCGGATCGTCGGCGACCTCGAAGAGCACGTGCACGTCGCCGCGCGGGCCGCCGCGCGACGCCGGCGTTTCCCACGTCGCGCAGCGTCATGTACTGTCCCGTCGCGACGCCCGGCGGAATCTGCACGCTGAGCTCGTGCTCCCCGCGCAGCCGTCCCTCGCCGCGACACACCTTGCACGGCGACTGGACGATCTTCCCTTCTCCGTGACACGTCGGGCACGTCGCGACGCTGACGAACTGTCCGAAGAACGATCGCTGAGCGCGACGCACCTCGCCCTGCCCCTGGCACGTCGCGCACGTTTGCGCCTGCGAGCCCGGCTCCGCCCCCGACCCCGCGCACTTCTCGCACGGATCGAGCAGTTCTGATGATGAATTTTCTTTTCGGCGCCGGTGGCCACTTCGGCGAGCGTCAGCGGCACGGTGATCTTGACGTCGGCGCCGCCGCGCGGATCCCCGCTGCCGCGGACGCCGAAGAGCGACTCCAGGCCGCCGAGGCCGCCGAAGTCGCGCATGAAGATGCCGAGCGCTTCGGAGAGGTCGACGTGATGGAAGCCCGCCGCGCCGCCGCGGAGCCCGGCCTCGCCGTAGCGATCGTACGCGGCGCGCTTCTGCGGATCGCGCAGCACGTCGTACGCCTCGGTGATCTCCTTGAACCGCTCCTCGGCTTCCTTCGAGCCGTCGTTGCGGTCGGGATGATACTTCATCGCCAGCTTGCGATATGCCTTCTTGATCTCGTCGTCGGCCGCGGTGCGCGGAACGTCGAGAACGCCGTAAAAGTCCGCCATCAGTTCACTCGAGCAGGTCGCTGAGCAGCCGCGACGTGTGACTCACCAGCGCGATCACCTTGTCGTACGGCATGCGCGTCGGCCCGATCACGCCGATCACGCCCGCCAGCGGGCCGACGTGATACTCGGCCGTGACGACGGTGAAGTCCTCCAGCCTGCGGGTCGTCGTGCTCGGCGCCGATCGTGATCGAGATCCCGGGCGCGTGCACGCGTTTGCGCATCGCTTCGCCGAGCGCGTGCGGGCGTTTCGGTCAGCTCCAGCAAGCGGCGCAGACGATCCGCCGCCGAGAACTCCGGTTGCTCGGCGAGCACCGACGTGGAACCGAAGAGTACAGGTTGAGCGTCCGAGATGGGCAGCACGGACGTCGAACAGCTGTTCGCCTTCCTGCACGAAGATGTTCAGCAGTTCCGCCGCCGTCGCGTCGGTTCCCGCGTCGCGCAGGCGTTCCGGCAACGAACCGCGAATCTCGTCCGAGCGTGAGGCCGGCGAGTCGCTCGTTCAGCACCGCGGTCACGGCGCCGAGCGCGCTGTCCGCGATCTCGACCGGCACTTCGACGAACACCGTGCGCACCAGACCCCCGTCGAGCGTCAGCACCATGAGCATTCGCTCGCTGCTCACGCGCACCAGCTCGAGGCGTCGCAACACCGAGTGATCGAGACGAGGTCCGAGCGCGACGCCCAACTCCTGCGTCAGCACGCCGAGCGTCTGCGCCGCGCGTCGGAGCACCATCTCGATCGGCGACGCCGTGCGCGCCAGTGATCTCCTCGATGAGACGCTCCGTCTCCATCGCTCGCGAGCGGCGGCAGGCTCAACAGCGAATCGACGTAAGCGCGATACGCCTTGTTGGTGGGAACGCGCCCGGCGGACGTATGCGGATGAAAGAGAAACCCCTTGTCTTCGAGGTCGCTCATCGTGTTGCGGATCGTCGCCGGAGAAACGCCGAGCCCGAACCGCCGGGAGAGGGTCCGCGAGCCCGCAGGCTCCGCAGTCTCGACGTAACTTCGAATCACCGCCTCGAGCACACGGCGCTCACGCTTGTTGAGCTGCTCTGATGCCATAACTTCAAACCTAGTAACGACTTCGCACGACTGTCAAGTCGGCGGCGAGGGCGTCGAGCCGGAGCCACCCCTGCGGGGTCAGAACGACGCGGTTGCCGCCCTGAAAGGCGGCCCAGCCCTGGTCGATCCAGGGCGAGACGCGCGCGACCTCGTCGTTCGTGAGGGTCAGCCCGCCGTTCGTGCGAAGGCCCAAATACGCTCGTTCGTCGGCCGCAGCCCCGGCGGTCAGGAGCTCCCGGCCGGCGAGTGGGTCGGACCCCCGGTCGATTTGCCGCTGCCACTCCACGTACGCCGCTTCGTTCCACCGCCGCTCGGCACCGTCGAAGCCGTGCGCCGACGGTCCCAGGCCGAGATACGGGACCCGCGTCCAATACGCCGAGTTGTGGCGCGCGCGCCGTCCCGGTCGCGCGAAGTTCGAAACCTCGTAGTGGTCGAAGCCGGCGTCCGAAAGCGTCTCGTGCGCCATTAGAAATTCCGTTTCGTACTGCTCGTCCGGAGGCGCATCCAGCTCGCCGCGCTCCTTCCAACGGCCGAGCGGGGTGTGGGGCTCGATGGTGAGCCCGTACAGCGACACGTGCGTGGGCTCGACGGCCAGCGCGCGCGCGAGATCCGTCGACCATGAGCGTTCGACCTTGTCGGGCAGCGCAGAAAATCAGGTCGATCGAAAGGTTCTCGATGCCGGCGTGTCGCGCGGCGTCGACCGCGCGGCCGATCTGCGCCGCGTCGTGCGTGCGGTGCATCCACGCGAGCACCCGGTCGTCGAACGACTGCGCACCGATCGAGAGCCGGTTGACTCCGGCCTCGCGCCATGCTCTCGCGGCGTCGACGGAGACATCGTCGGGGTTCGCCTCGAGGGTCACCTCCCCGCCCGGCTCGACCTCGATGCGCTTCGCGAGCGCGTCGAGCAAACGCGAAACTCCATCCGCGCCGAGCCTCGACGGCGTGCCTCCGCCGAGATAGAGCGTCGAGACGGACCAACGGTCGGCGCTCGCGAATCGGATCTCCAATTCGCCGGCGACCGCGGACACGTATTCGTCGACCGGCACGTCGCGCCGAACCGCGATCGAGAAATCGCAGTACACGCAGCGGCGCGCGCAGAAGGGGACGTGGACATACACGTGTCGGGGGGGCACCTCGAAATATGTCCCCGCTCAGCGCCGACGAACCTCTCCGGTGAGCGCGCATTCGACGGCTCCGCGCAGTTCCAGGCCGGTGACCGCCGTCAGGCACTCGTGCCACCGGAAGCCCGGACCTCGCGCACAGCTCGTCGAGGCTTGCGGCACCATGGCCGAGCGCGTTCCACACGCGCATCTCGACCTCGTCGTCCACGCGCGGATCGGACCGCGGCTGTGGAGCGAGCTTGGCGAGGCTCAGCGCGTCGGCGATGGAGACTATGGGGTGCGCCCCGTCGCGCAGCAGCAAGTTGCTCCCCTGGCTCTGCGGCGAGTCGATGGGACCGGGCACGACGGCGACCTCGCGTCCGAGCTTGACCGCGTGGTCGGCGGTGATGAGCGCGCCGCTGTCGAACGGCGCCTCGACGATGATCGTGAGCGTAGAAATGGCGGCGAGAATCCGATTCCGATTCGGGAACGATCCCTTGTGCGAATGCGCGCCCGGCGGAAGCTCCGACATCACCAGTCCGCGTCCGATGATCTCGCGGTGCAGCGAGACGTGCGCACGTGGATAGGCAACGTCGGCGCCTGTGCCGAGGATGGCGATCGTCGCGCCGCCCGCCTCCAACGCGGCATGATGCGCCGCGGCGTCGATCCCGAGTGCCATTCCGCTGACGACGCACGCGCCGGCGCGCGCGAGCGAGGCCGCGAGCTCGCGCGTGATTCGTTCGCCGTATCCTGTCGCGCGCCTCGTGCCGACGATCGTGACGAGCGGCTTGTCGAGCAGACTCAAATCGCCGATCCACCAGAGCCGCGCCGGTGGGTTCGGCAGATCGTTCAGCGCGGCCGGATACGCCGCGTCATCTCGCGCGATGCGTTCGATGACCACGGTTTCACGGGAGCGGAACGGCGCCGGGGCGAACGACGGCCGTCTTTTTCATCTCGAGCAGCCGCGTCCACCAGGCGGCGAGCAGCGGATCGAGTCCGGCTCGTCCGGCGGCGCTGATCGCGAACACGCCGAACGCGTCCGGCGCGTCGATCGGCGGTGCGTCGTCGTCGCCGAGCAGATCCATCTTCGTGAAGACGACGCAGTGCGGCTTTTCGGCCAGCTCGGACGAGTAGGCGGCGATCTCGCCGCGCAGCTGGTCGTACTCGGCCTGCCAGTCCATCGAGTCCACCGGGATCAGAAACGCGAGAAGCGCGTCCGTTCGATGTGACGCAGGAACTGAAGCCCGAGCCCGCGTCCTTCGTGCGCGCCTTCGATGATGCCGGGAATGTCGGCGACGACGAACGTGCGTCCGTCGCTCAACTGCACGACGCCGAGGTTCGGCGCGAGCGTCGTGAACGGGTAGTCGGCGATCTTCGGGTGCGCCGCCGAGATCACCGAGAGCAGCGTCGACTTGCCGGCGTTCGGTTGGCCGACGAGACCGACGTCGGCGATGAGCTTGAGCTCGAGCTCGAGGCGGCGGGCCTGGCCGTCTTCGCCCGGTTGAAATTCGCGCGGCGACTGGTGCGTCGACGTCGCGAAGAAGGCATTGCCCTTCCCGCCTCGCCCGCCGCGGGCGACGATCAATCGGTCGCCGTCCTCGAGGATTTCGCCGAGTCGCTCCTCCGTGTCGAGCGTCGCGAATGACGGTGCCGACTGGAACGGGCATGACGACGTCTTCGCCCGAGCGGCCCGTCTTGTTGTTCCCCGAGCCGTGGTCGCCGCGCGGTGCCTGCCACGAATCGCGATACGTGTAGTCGAGCAGCGTCGCGAGATTGGAGTCGCCGACGACGATGACGTCACCGCCGCGTCCGCCGTCGCCGCCGTCGGGGCCGCCCATCGGAATGAACTTCTCGCGACGGAACGAGACGATGCCCGAGCCTCCGCTTCCCGCCCGCGCGTTCACCACCACGCGGTCGATGAACACGTTGCTCATTTTCCGCGCACCCGCGACCAGAGAAGTTTGACGTCGCGCAGGCGGCCCGCGCCGAGCACTCCCCCGAGCGCGTCGACGGCCGCATCGACAGCGCCGACCGACGCGCCGACGTTTCGCGCGCCGTGAAGATGCGAGTGCAGCTGACGATCCTGCCCAGTCGCCGCGCACGCGGCCACGATGCACAGCTCACGGCGCGGCAGGTCGAGCCCCGAGCGGCGACAGGACCTTGCCGTAGCCTTCGTCGATCATCCAGTCGTCGAGCAGCGGATGCAAGTGGCGAATGTTTTCCCGTAATCGATCGTACATGGTTCCATAGACTCGCGCGCAGGTCGCCTCGCCGTCGGCTCGCGTCGGCGTGCGACGTTTCCAACGAGCCCGCGACCGTCGGATGAACCCGCCGCCATTCCCGCATCGCGTTGAGCGCGCGCGGAAACCCGGCGAACAGGTACGTCTGAAGCAGCAACTCCTCGACCCAAACGTCGGGGACCGAACCCGCGGCGCGTCCGAGCTCACCGCGCAGCGAATCCTCGTCCCCGGCGGCGACGATAGCCGCCAATCGCACCAACGCGACGGTCGCGTCGTCGAGGACGTCTAAACTGTCGCGGATGTCGGAGGGCGGCGTCATCAGTCGGCGTCGCGTCGAACCAAATTCTCGCGCGCGCCGCTCAGGCGACGAGCCGAATCTCGCCGACTGTTTCGCCGCGCGTGTTGCGAACCGGGCGGCGGAAGAACTCTTCCAGCCGCGGCGGAAGCTGTTCCGGCAAGACGTCGAAAAGCTGGAGCACGCGCAGCACGGCGGGAAATTGCGCGCGCGAGGCGCCGTCGTCGACCTTGACCGCGATGCCGATGCCCAGCTCGGGCACCGCCGCGCAGTGCACGCCCTCGGCGCCGATCTTCGCCACGACGCGCCCGTCGGTCTCCTCGATGAGCACGGAGTCGAACCGGTCGGTGCCGCCGACGAGAAACGGGCGCGTCGCCATCGCGTGCACGACGCGGCTGGCGACCGAGCGGGCGTCGCGCGACGCGCGGCCGAGCCGCGACCATGCGCGCGCCATGCTGTCGAGCGCCAGCGAGAATGCCACGACGCCGCAGCCGTCCACCGCCTGGCCGATGTCGCTTTCCTCGAGCCCCGTCCATTTCGCGGACGTTTGCAGGCAGCACCGTTGCACCGGGTGGTCGCGCCGCTCGTACCCGTACGTCGGCCAACCGGCGGTGTGCGCGCGCGCGAGCATCGCGGCGTGCTTCCCGGAACAGTTGTTGTGCAACCTCGACACGCGCGCGCCCGATTCGCGCAGCAGCTTGAGGCCGCGCGGCGAGATCGGATCGTGCGGGCCGCACGCGAGATCGCCTTCCTCGAGGCCGACGTCGGCGAGCATCGCTTGCGCGAGCGCAACATGCTCCGGCTCACCGCCGTGCGACGCGCAGGCCAACGCCAATTGATCGTCGCCCCATCGCAGTTCGTCGAAGCCGCCGGCTTCGAGAAACGGCATCACCTGGAAGGGCTTGGCGCACGAGCGCCAGGAGCTGACGATGCGAGTGTCGCGGGCGCCGGCCGCGAGAGAATCGTCCTCGGCGACGACCGCCGCGTGCACGGAATGGTGCGATTCGATCTCCGAACCTCGTGTAGCCACTACATCCAGCTCGAGTGTTCTCATGATCGTGTGCGTGTCCGTGCAAGGGGGAGGCTACAACGCGAGGCCCATCCTCCCGCCGTTGTCCGTAACATAATCGCCCGAGCGCGGCGCAAGTCCGTCGGCCCGCGGCGAGCTCAGAGAGCGAATCGCTCTTGCCGAGTCGAGCGCGCGGCGACGAAGATGCCGAGCAGCACGAGCAGACCGCCGACCACCGTCGCCACGCCCGGGATCTCGCGGATCCCCGGCAGCAGCGCGGCGAGGAAGGTCGCGCCCACCGGCTCGCCGAGCAGCGTCAAGTTCACGACGTACGCCGGCATGTATTTGAGCGCCCAGTTGAGTCCCGTGTGCCCGAAGAGCATCGGGCCGATCGCCAATGCGAGAAAAATCGCCAGCTCGCGCGGCGGTTGGCCGAGCACCGGCGCGTTCACGGCGCGCGCGAACACGAGCAGCATGACGAAGCAGACGCCGTAGACGATCGTCACGTACGGCCAGATGTCGAGCACCGAGCGGAGGCGCCGTCCCGCGATCACGTAACACGCCGCGGTCGCCGCGCCGGCGAGCGCGAGAAGGTCGCCGGTGAGCGCGCGGCCCGTCATCGCGCCCGCGGACGCGACAAGATCCGGCAGTGCGACGACGATGGCCCCGAACATGGCGGTGACGATCCCGAGCCACTGCCCACTCGTAGGCGGCTCGGCGAGCACCGCTCCAGAGAGCAGCGCGACGAGCGCCGGTTGCACGTTGACGAGGACGACCGACGCCGCGACAGTCGTCATGCCGACCGACGCGTTCCAGCTCCAGAAATGAAGCGCGAGCATGATGCCCGCGGCTATCGCGAGGGCCAGGCCGCGACGATCGAGGCGGCGGAATTGTCGCCAACTACCGGTGGCGACCAGCGCGCCGAGGATGAACACGAGCGCGAAGCCCAGCCGCCAGATCGCGATCGTGAGCGGATGCGCGTGCGAGAGACGCACGAGCGGCCCGGCAAACGAGATGCCGACCAGCGCCAAAAAGAGCACGAGCGGCACAGGGGGGCCGCCGACGTTCGTAGACCGATCGGGACGGGAATTGGGTGGGGGGGACATGCGCCCGAGAGTGTAGATCGCGTATCACGGCGCGTCAATGCGTTTTCTCGAAGCATTCATTACCTTCTCGCCATGAGTCGCCGCCTGTTGAATCGCGATCGACTGATCGAGCTCCTCGAGGCCGCGTCGCGCTGTCGCGTGGCGGTGCTCGGCGACGCGATGCTCGACGTCTACCTCCGCGGCGACGTCGAGCGCATCTCGCCCGAGGCGCCGGTTCCCGTCGTGCGCGTCCGCGAGCGGCGCCATGCGCTCGGCGGCGCGGGAAACGTCGCGCAGAACGTACGCGCCGTCGGCGCCATGTGCGATCTCGTGGCGGCGATCGGCGACGACATGCCCGGACAACATCTCTGCGGCATGCTCGAGGCGATCGGCGCCCCGGTGGGGTCGCTCGTGACGGTGGACCGACCGACGACGACGAAGACGCGCATCGTGGCGCGGTCGCAGCAGGTCGTGCGCGTCGACGAGGAGGAGGACGGCGATCTCGATGGCGCCGAAGTCGACCGGCTGCTCACGGCGGTGCGCCGCGCGGTGGACGACGCTCAGGCGTTGGTGCTCGAGGATTACAACAAGGGCGTGCTGGTGCCGCGCGTGATCGAGGCGGCGATGCAGGCGGCGACCGGGCGCGGAATTCCGATCGTCGTCGACCCGAAGTACCGCAATTTCTTTCTCTATCGCGGCGCGACGATCTTCAAGCCGAATCGGCGTGAGTTGGAAGCCGCGCTTGGCGCGGCGGTCGACCTCGAGCACGCCGAAGCGCTTCCCGCGACATTCGCGCGGCTCGGCGTCGAGCATCTCCTGCTCACGCTCGGCGAGCACGGCATGGCGCTCGTGTCGGCCGGCGGCGAGATCGAACGCGTGCCGACGGCGGCGCGCGAGGTCTACGACGTCGTCGGCGCGGGTGACACGGTGACGGCGTATCTGGCGCTCATCCTCGGAGCCGGCGGCAGCGCGCTCGAGGCCGCGGTGATCGCGAACTACGCCGCCGGCGTCGAAGTCGGAAAGCTCGGCGCTGCGACGGTCTCCGCCGAGGAAGTCATCGAGGCGTACGACGCGCACACGCTTGCGCCCATGGCACCGAGCATCTAACTAGCGTGTACCCGGGCCCGTAGCTCAGTTGGTTAGAGCAGAGGACTCATAATCCTACGGTCGCAGGTTCGAGCCCTGCCGGGCCCATAGACTTAGCCCGATTCGCCGCCGCGCTATGGCACTTTATGGCGGCCCGCTGCGACAGTACCCAAGCGATCCACGCCAGCCTAGTTTTCGTGCTCCGCTGGTCGCGTAGCTCAGCTGGTTAGAGCGCCGGTCTCACATACCGGAGGTCCGGGGTTCGAGTCCCTGCGCGACCACTGAGGTTTCAATTCGGGAAACGACGAGCCCCGCACTCTCAGTGCGGGGCTTTGCCATTCGAAACGGTCGCGCCGGCGCGCTCGAGGCGCCCGGCGAGCGCGGCGTCGATGCGCGCCTTGATCACGAGGCGGTCGCCTTCCATGCGCTGGTCGAGCACTTCGCCCTGACGGTGGATCTCGGCGATCAGCTTGCCGTCGCCGGGGGAAAGCGAGATCGACGTCATCGGACGCTTGGCGCGGATCATCGACGACAGCGCGCGCCGCAACGGCTCGAGGCCGCCCTCGGCCAATGTCGACACGAAGACCGCCGGCGCGTCGAACTCGCGCATCCTCGACTGCAGCGCGATGAGCGCTTCCTGGTCGAGCAGATCGATCTTGTTGAAGACGAGCAGCGTCTCGCGCCCGGACACCTCGAGCTCCGACAGAACCTGATTCACCACCTCTTCCTGCTCGGGCCACGACGGCGACGACGCGTCGACCACGTGCAGCAACAGATCGGCTTCACGTGCTTCTTCGAGGGTCGCTCTAAATGACGCGACCAGATGGTGCGGGAGCTTTCGTATGAAACCGACGGTGTCGGTGACGAGCACGTGCGCGTTCTCGCCCAGGTCCACGTCGCGCGTCAGCGGATCGAGCGTGGCGAAGAGTCGATTCTCGACGAGGATGTCGCTGGCGCCGGAGAGCGCGCGCAGCACCGACGACTTCCCGGCGTTCGTGTAGCCGACCAGCGACGCGCGGAATTCCGAGCGGCGCGCCTGGCGTTGGATGGCGCGCCCGCGCTGCACGTCGCGCATCCGGTCGCGCAGCACCTTGATGCGATGGCTGATCAGCCGGCGGTCCGTCTCGAGCTGCGTTTCACCGGGGCCTCGCATGCCGATGCCGCCGCGGAATTTCTCGAGGTGCGTCCACATGCGCGTGAGCCGCGGCAACATGTACTCGAGCTGGGCGAGCTCGACCTGCATCTTCGATTCGGCGGTCCGCGCGCGCGTCGCGAAGATATCGAGAATCAGCTCGGCGCGGTCCATCACGCGCGTGCCGATCGCGTCCTCGATGTTCTTCCCCTGGGTCGGCGACAACTCGTCGTCGAAGATGACGAGCGTCGCGCCGGAGGATTGGACCCGATCCCGCAGTTCCTCGATCTTCCCGCTGCCGAGGTAGGTGCCGGGGTGCGGCCTATCGATTTGCTGGAGAAGCTCGCCGGCGACGGTCGCGCCGGCCGTGTCCGCGAGGTCGGCGAGCTCACGCAAATGCTCGTCGGCCAGACGCCGGGCGCCGGGCCGCTTGAGCGGCGCGCCCACGAGCAACGCCCGTTCTTCGGGCGGGGCGACGACGATCGGTGCCCGGGCTATGCGAGAATCTCGGTCGAGATCATCGGCCGCAATCTAGCGGGCCGCTCCCGTCGTCGTGAATCGGCCGGTCTGCGAATAGGGAACGGTGAAGCTCCCCACGGTCGAGCCCACTCTCACCTCGCCGGTCACGTGGTACGTCACGACGCCGGTGTTGAGCAATGTCTTCCCCGCGGCGTTGACTCCCGGTACGCGAAGTTCACGGGAATCTTCACGATGGTCGAGTCGTTGTCCTTGACCGTGAACGGCTGCTCCATGGCTCCGTCGGCGAGCGTGACGCTGTCCGAATTCAACAGCACGCGATACGTGAGCCGCGTCGCGTCGAGACGGTAATGATTCGGATTGTAGACGCTCAGCTCCACGTTGAGGCTGCCGCCCGTGAGTCCGATACCGGCGATCTCAACTTTCTGGAGGTGAACAATGGGCTGCTCGAACGCCTGCTTGCCGAGGAACGAGCATGCGGCGACGGCGACAGTCGTCGCCAGCAGGGTTTTCACTGCGAGTCTCTTCATCGCCTTCACTCCTCTCCTTTCTCGTTGCGCCGCCGAACTTCTTCCCACCACGCCAAGCGCTTGGCGATCTCTTTCTCGAATCCGTAGGGACCCGGTTCGTAGAATCGCGTGCCC
Source organism: uncultured Gemmatimonadaceae bacterium (assembly GCA_963789315.1). Taxonomy (GTDB): domain Bacteria; phylum Gemmatimonadota; class Gemmatimonadetes; order Gemmatimonadales; family Gemmatimonadaceae; genus JAQBQB01. Next base: position 351,467 of record CAWBKI010000019.1, read on the forward strand.
TTGAGCGGCTCCGGGAGATACTCCTGCGGAATGTAGGCTTCCGGGGCGTCGTGCGCGTATTGATACCCCGCCCCATAGCCCAGTTCCTTCATCAAACCAGTCGGCGCGTTGCGGATGTGCATCGGCACCGGCTCGGCCGGGTGCGCGCGCGCCGCTTCTCTCGCCGCGACGAGCGCGAGCATCGACCGGTTCGATTTCGGCGCCGTCGCGAGATAGACGATCATCTCCGCGAGCGGCAGGTAGCCCTCCGGCGGCCCCAACATGTGATACGCGTCACGCGCCGCGACGGCGAGCTTGAGCGCCTCGGGATCGGCGAGCCCGATGTCCTCGGCCGCCATCGCGATCGCTCGGCGAAACATGATCATCGGGTCGCCGCCGCCCTCGATCATGCGTCCCATCCAGTACAGGGCGCCCTGCGGATCGCTGCCGCGCAGACTTTTGTGGAACGCGCTCAGCATGTTGAACATCTCTTCGCCGCCCTTGTCGTACCTGGCGAAGCGGAGCTGAAGCGCCTCCTTCGCGACGTCCACCGTGATTCGTCCGTTGCGCCCGACGTGATCGGCGGCTGCTTGGAGAACGGTCAGCGCTCGCCGCGCGTCGCCGTCGGCTTCGGTGGCGATCAGATCCGCGGCGTCGTCGTCCATCGCCAACGACAAGTCGCCGAGGCCGCGTTCGCTGTCGGCGAGCGCCCGGTGGACCAAGCCGCGCAGATCGTTCGGCGACAACGGCTCGAGGACGAAAACGCGGACCCGCGAGAGCAGCGCGCCGATGATCTCGAACGACGGATTCTCCGTCGTCGCGCCGATGAGCGTGATGGTCCCCGCTTCGACGTGCGGGAGGAAAGCGTCCTGCTGCGCCTTGTTGAAGCGGTGGATCTCGTCGGCGAAGAGAATCGTCCCGCGTCCCAGCCGGCGCCTCCCCTCCGCCTCGGCGACGATCTCGCGGACGCGCGGCACGCCCTCGGTGACGGCGGAGAACGGAACGAACTCGCGGTCGGTGTAGCGCGCGATCGCTCGCGCGATTGTCGTCTTTCCCGATCCCGGCGGGCCCCAGAACAGAACGGATCCGATCGTGCCGCGCTCGATCGCTTCGCGCAGCGGCTTCCCCGGCGCGAGAAGATGCTGTTGCCCAACGATCTCGTCGAGCGTGCGGGGCCGCATGCGCGCGGCGAGCGGCTGCCCAGCCGACGACTCGAACAACGAGCCTGTTCCGCTTCTCGCCGTCTCCGATTCGTCCGCGCGCCGGCGACGATCGCTCATGCCGCTGCCGCCGCGATCAGATCGACGCCAGGCTGCGAGCGACGAAATACAGCCCGCACCCGGCGGCGAAGCTCAGTGGAATTCTCGCGCCCGGGCGGTGCTGCAACTCCGGCACGAGATTCGACGCGCCGACGTACAGCGTGACGCCGGCGGAGATCGCCAATCCGTACGCGCGCAGGAACGTCGACGCGTCGGTCAACACGACGCCGGCGATCGTGCTGAGTCCGAGCGCGCCCGCCGCCAGGATCCCGACGCGCCGGCGCGCACCCGCCGCGAGAAACAGGCTCGAGATCGCTAGCCCCTCCGGAAACTTGTGCAGCAACACCGCGACGAAAACGAGCGCGCCGAGGCCCTGGCTCACGTGGAGGCCGCTGGCCACGGCGACGCCGTCGACGAACGTGTGCATCAGCAGCCCGATCAACGCCGACACGCTCACCATCTCGGAGACGGCGTGCGTCTCCTCGCCGAAATGAAAGTGGCGGCCGATGGTGTGCTGGGTGAAGTGCACGAGCAGGTACGACGCCAGGACGATGAGCGGCGCCACAGAACCCGCCAGCTTGATCGAGTCGGGGAATAAATCCACGATCGACACCGAGATCAGAAAGCCGGCCGCGAACGACAGGAGCGCGTCGAGCGCGCGGACGCTCCACGACGCGCGCGAAGCCACCGCCGCTGCGCCCATGACGTTCGCCAGCGCAGCGGCGGCACCGTACGCCAGCGCCGACGGAGTCATGTCGGGGCCAATCCGAGCCGATCGGCCGCCGTGGTGATGGCGTTCACGAGATCCGGCGCCGCGGGAAAATGCTGACGATTCACCCGCCAGCTTTTCGCTCGAACACGCGCCTGCTCCTCGATGCCCTTCCCCTCGAGCAGGTACAGCCAACGATCCGTGCGGGCGTAGATGAACAGGTCGAGGTGCGGGTTCACCGTGAGCTGGTCGTCGCTCGTGTAGACGGCGAACTCGACGCCGCCGTATCGCGCCAGCAGGATCTTGAGCCGCGCCACCGAATCGCGGACATCCGGGAGCGCCACCGCCTCGCCCTTCCACGAACGACCGCTGCGCAGGTCGTCGATCGCCACGTCCACCGCCGGCGGCATCTGCTCGCTCAACGCGTAGAACAGATCCACGACTCGCTCGGCGTTCGCGACGACGCGCGCGACGTAGAGGTCACCCTCGCGCTCGAAGGTGAACCCATCCGCGCTGACGCGGAATCGGCGCCAGATCGACGCCTCCGGTTGTCTTCCGCGAAAGAACATGTCGCTCGGTCTAGCGTGAGGTGGCGTCGCCCTGCAGGCGCGCCGCTTCGCGCAACAACCAGTCGGGCGTGTTGCGCGCAGGATCCTCGATCACCGTGGCGAGCAAGGACTGGAGAATCTTACCGAGGCTCGGGCCCGCCGGAATGCCGGCACGGCGCAGGTCGTCGCCGTCCACGGCGAGGCCGCCCAGGTCGATGGGGTCGCGTAGCGCCGTCGCCAGCATCCGGCGGTGCAGCCGGCGCACGGCGCTCGCCGACGGGGCCGGGCGGTTCGCCGCGCGGTCCACCGCCCACATCGCCGACGCGAGCCGCATGAACGAACCGATGGCCAGCCGCGAAACGGCGGCGACCCAACGGCGGACGTTCGCGTCATCCGGCGCGCCCGGATGGGAAATCGCGGCTCCGATCATCGCGCCGTTCGCTTGCCAGCGCCGCGACGAGGTCGCTGACCGCGCGGATCTCGTGTTTCGCGCTGCGCAGCCGAACGAGCACCGCCTCGGCCCCTTGCGGACCGAGCGGCGCGAGGAGCGCCGCGTAGCGAATCGCGCGACGCGCCGGTCGTCGCTCGGAGCCAGGCCTCGCGGCGAAATCCGGAACGGTCAGCGCTTGCGCCGGCAGCTCAGCGAGCGCGGGAATGAGCGCGGCGAATGCGCCGGACTTCTTCCAGATGCTCAACGCGTCGCTCGGGCGGCAGACCTGCTCGAAGGTCTTGTCGAGCTCCTGTTTGACCCGCTCCGGCGACAGCCGTCCGAGGTACGGCGCGCTGGCGTCCATCGCGCGCCGCGTCGCCGGATCGATCGTGAACCCGAACCGCGCGGCGAAGCGAATTCCGCGCAGGGCGCGCAACCGGTCCTCGCGCATGCGAGCGTCCGGGTCGCCGACCGCGCGCACCAGCTTGGCGCCGAGATCCCGACGTCCGCCGAACGGATCGCGCAGCTCATCGAGCTTTGGCGAATAGGCGATGGCGTTGATCGTGAAGTCACGCCGCGACAGGTCCTCGTCGAGCGAGGCTCCGAACTCCACCACGGCGTGCCGTCCGTCGGTCTTCACGTCGCGCCGAAAAGTCGTCACCTCGTGCATCGTGCCGGCGCGGTCGAGCACTCCGACGGTACCGAAGTCGATGCCCACCGGGATCGTGCGCCGCGCTCCGAACACGCGACGCACGTCGTCCGGCGTGGCCGACGTCGTGAGATCCCAGTCGAGGTGCGTCTCGCCAAGCAGCGCGTCGCGCACCGCTCCGCCCACGCACCATGCCTCGAATCCCTCGGATTCCAGGTGCTGCGCGATCTCCAGAACGGTCGTCGGCGGATGAAGGTGAGGCATTGGGCGGGAGAGAGCTGCGCGCGGCGTGAAAGAGCGGTGGAGAATAGCCCGTCTCGTCTCCGCGGTGAAGGTGGCGCCAGTACAGCTTCACCGTGCTCCGGTCGATATTTTCCTCGGAGATTTCTCGTCGAGGATCGTCCCACTTGCGCGAGTTGGATCAGCTTCTAGCCCGATCGAGCGCCGCCGAGCCGTTCAAGCGCGTCGTGCGCGGCCTATACCAGGGGCACGCGTACGACCCGTCGCCGCTGGAGCGGGTGCGACTGGATCGTCCGCTGCCGCGCATCAAAGTTCGCCGGCTCCTGACCCACGTGCTCGCGGCGGAACCTCACCTGGCCGTCGAACACGTCGCCCTCAGCGCGCGCTCGGGGTGCTCGGACTTCGTCGGAGTCGTGCACGTGCACACGTCGACCGAAACGCACGTCTATGAATTCATCTGGGATTGCCGCTGGCGCGCCGAGCAAGAGGGCTGGCTCGACTGCTTCGGCTTCCCCGACCAGCTGCGCGCCGCCGACGAATTCGACTGGCGCTGCTTCGCGCGCTGGGAATCGGTTCCGCCGCGCGACCTGAGCTGATTTCCGCTCGGCTTCTTCACTGCAACTGCCTCGACGCAGAGACGCCGAGGATGCCGAGACGCAGAGAACAGCCACGGATTCCGAGCTCCGTGCCGCAACGAGCCGGGATGTTTTTGTGAAAGCCGCTCGGGCTGGCTCCGATGTCGCAGCGTAGGCCTCCACGGAGCAAGCGGCTTCCCGAGCGGCAGTCCCAAAAAAATCAGGCTTGTTGCGCGCCGAACCTCAGTTCCACGGCAGTCCTCTGCGCCGCTGCGTCCTCCGCGTCTCCGCGTCAAAGCAGTTCAGCAATCGCCCCGACAGAGAGGCCGAACGCCGACTTGCCACTGCTCGCCGGCCACGACGCGCCCGATCCGATCAGCTCTCGAGCATTTCCCGGAGCTCGGCAACGCCCAACCCGGCGCCAAGTCCGAGCATCACGTCGATCCGAGCCTGTTGCGGGCGGCGTGAACCGGCGAAGATGGCTCCGCGCTCGGCGAGCCGGCGTCCGCCGCCGGCGTACCCGTATGTGTGGCCCACGCGTCCGCGTGCCGCGCGCGACGTGATAACGACCGGTTTCCCGTCGGCGATCCATCGATCGATGCCGTCGAGCATCGCGACGGGAACGTTCCCGCGCCCCATGCCGGCGACGACAATGCCGCGGCCCTTCCCCGGCTCGCGCGACGCGTCCAACAGGCGCGAGTCGGAGCCGGCGAACGAGTAGACGATGTCCACCGGCTGTGCGAGCGTGGTCGCGTCGAGAATCGGCGACGGCGCGGGAATCGCTCGGCGAAACACGACTCGCCCGTCGTCGAGCACCGCGATCGGGCCGAGCCCTGGGCTGTCGAAGGCGTCGACCATGTAGGTGTGCGCTTTCGTCACGTCCAGCGCCGTGAACACGCGATCGGACATGACGACGAGCACGCCCTGCCCGCGCGCTTCGCCGCTCGCCGCGACGCGGATCGCCGCGCCCAGGTTTCCCGGCCCGTCCCATCCGAGGTCGCTCGACGTGCGCATGGCGCCGGTGAAGACGACCGGTTTGTCGCTCGCCACGGAGCGCGCCATGAGGTACGCCGTCTCCTCGAGCGAATCGGTTCCGTGCGTCACGACGATGCCGTCCACCTCTGGCCGCGCGAGGTGCTCGAGAATTCGTCCGCGCAGCGCCCACATGCGGTCGGGCGTCATGTGCGGACCCGGAAACGCGCCCCAGTCGTCCACGTCGAGTTGCGCGAGCCGGTCGATCCCGGGAGCCAGCGCGACGATCTCGTGCCCGGTGAGCGTCGGCACAGCGCCGCCGGCCGCCGCGTCGTGGCGCATCGAGATCGTGCCGCCGGTGAAGACGAGGACGATCATCCGCAGAGCACGCTGCCGCCGTTCACGTTCACGATCTCTCCCGTGATGTGTCGCGCGAGATCCGAGCACAGAAAGACGATCGGGCCCGCGATGTCGCGCGCCGACGCGATGCGCCCAATCGGAATGCTCGCCGCGATCCGTTCGCGCCCCCCGCCCGAGAACGGCTCGTCGCACATCTCGGTGTCGACCCAACCCGGCGCGACGCTGTTCACAGTGATGTCGCGCTTGGCCAGCTCCGGCGCGAGCGACTTTACCAGCGAGATCACCGCGCCCTTCGACGCGCCGTAGTCGGCGTGGAATGCTTCGCCGCGCTGCCCGGCGGTGCTGGACACGAGGACTATACGACCGTGATCGCTCATCGCTCTGATCGCCGCACGCGTCGTGTAGAACACCGAATCAACGTTCTCGGCGATCGTGCGGCGCCACTGCTCGTCGCTCATCGATCCGAGCGGGACGTCCTCGGTCGGCCAGATGCCCGCGTTTCCGACGAAGAAATCCAGTCCGTCGAGCGACTCGGCGGCGCCGCGCACAAGCTCTTCCGCCCCCTGCACTGTCGAGATGTCCGACGCGTGCGCCGACGCCGTGACTCCGCACTCCGCCGCGAGCGAAGCGACGAGCCCTTCGGCGTCCGCGCGCCGGCTGCGATAGCCGATCGCGACGTGCACGCCGTTCTCCGCGAACAGCCGCGCCGTCGCGGCGCCAATGCCGCGCGAACCGCCCGTCACGAGCGCGCGCTTCCCCTTCAAGCCGATCATCGTGTGCCCTCGATCATCATTTGCTCGACGAAATCGCAGATCAAGTGCTCGACGCAGAGGTGCAGCTCCTGGGCGCGGTCGGTGCGCGGCGTCGGAATGACGACCGAATGATCCGCGAGCGCGCGCAGCTTGCCGCCGTCTCTGGCGCTGAAGGCGAGCACGCGCACGCCTTTCTTCCGCGCCGCCTCTGCGGCGCGCAGCACGTTGGGCGAGTTGCCGCTCGTCGAATGGATCACCAGCAGGTCGCTCGGCTTCGCCAGCGCGTCGACCTGCCGCGCGAATATCTCGTCGAACCCGAAATCGTTTCCGGCCGCGGTGAGCAGCGAGGTGTCGGTCGTCAGGGCGACCGCGGGATACGCGCCGCGGTTTCTCGCGTACCGCACGACGTACTCGGTCGCGATGTGCTGCGCATCCGCGGCGCTTCCTCCGTTTCCGCAGAAGAACAGCGTCCCTCCCCGCGCGACGGTCTCGCGCACCATCGTCAGCGCGCGCTCGAGGTCGGGACCCATCGAATCCGCCACTCGCTGCGCGACGGCGGCCAGATCGCGCAGTCCATCGGCGAAATGCTTGCTCACGTCGGTGTCCACGGGTTGGTCGCTCTCCTTGTCGCCTGCGGTCAGGATTTTCCGAAAACCATTTCGCCGAAGCGGCGAACGATGCTGCGCGGGAGACGGATCGGCCGGATCGGGATCGTCGGCTCGTCGGCGAGCAGGCGTCGCGCGTTCTCGAACGTCAGCAAGCGGACGTTGTCTGCCGTCGTCACGCCCGACAACCACTCGCGCGCGATCGCCAAGGTGCGGCGGTCGACGTGCGTGTCGCTCGCGAAGACGTCCACCAGGCCGTTCGTGATCAACTCCGCCGCGAGTCGGTGGGGTCCGCCACGGGGAAGAATCGCGGTAACGTCCATCTGAATCACCGCCCCCGCCGCCTTCCACGCCGCGACAAGCGCGGGTGTGCAGCCCCAATAGCGCTCGGGATGCGCGACGACCGGAACGAGGCCCCTTTCGCGAATCCTCGAGAGATCCTTCTCGGAATTCGCGGGAAGGCCGAGGCGGGCGAACTCCACAAGCCGCGCCGTCGATCCGCCGAGCCCGAGCCTAGGATCGCTGAGATCGGCGGCCGGCACGTCGAGCATGATCTCCCACCCGCGGCGCAGTTCCGGAGGACGCACCGACGCCGCCACGAGCTGCGCGAACAGCGCCTCGTGGCGCTCGTGCGGAGCTTCGTGTGCATGGGATGCCTCGAGGTGCGGCGTGCAGACGACCATCGTGACGCCATCGCTCGCGAAGCGGCGCAGGACTTCCAGAGACGACTCGAGCGACTTCGATCCGTCATCCACCCCGGGCAGGAGATGGGTGTGAATGTCGATCATCCGCCGGCGATCGCGGTGAGATGTTTCATCGCGTCGAGCGCACGCGCTTCGAGCGTCGCCGGAGAATCCGTCGCCGCCTCGAGGGCGTACGTTGCCAACGCGTCCGCGGCGAGGAGATCGAGCGCGGACTCGCGACCTTGCGACGTTCGCGCGGCAACGTCGGCGAGCAGACGCTCGCACGCTTCGAGGCACACCTCCGCGGCTGTCGCCGCTGGTTCCGAGAGCCGTCCGCCGATCGCCGCCTCGATGCGCGCGGAGAGTCGCGCCGGCGGCGCGGGTTCTTTCTCGCGCAGCCAGTCGCCGACGGTCACGCGGCGCCGACCAGAGCGTCGCGCACGAGCTCCGGGGCGCGGGCCAATGCTTCGCTGAACCGCGCGGCATCCGGAACCCCGGCCTGCGCCATGTGTGGCTTCCCACCTCCCTTTCCACCGGCCGCGGCGGCGATGTCCTTGATCAGCGCGTCGGCGCGAAGCCCTCGCTCACGAAGATCGTCCGTCACCACCACGAGCAACGTGTTCTTCCCGTCTTCGAAGCTCGCCGCCAGCACGCCGACGCCGCTCCCCAGCTTCTCGCGCACCGCGTCGCCGAGTGCCTGGAGCTCCTTCACGTCGCCGGCGCGAACGACGCCCGTCACCAGCTTCGAACCGTTGCCCCCGAGCGCCTGCGCAGCGCCGAGCAGCGATTGTAGCTGGTCGCCACCGCCGCGCATCGCTTCGTCGAGCCGGCGCTCGAGCGATCGACGCTCGTCCAACAGCGCCGCGACGCGCTTCTCCACGCCCTCTACCGGCGCCTTGAGCGACTCGGCGATGCGATGGAGCGCGCGCTCCTCGTTGCGGATCAGCTGGTACGCGCCCGGCCCCGTCACCGCCTCGATGCGGCGGACGCCCGCCGCGACGCCCGTCTCCGCCACGATCTTGAACAGGTCGATCTCGGCCGTGTTGCGCACGTGCGTGCCGCCGCACAGCTCCATCGAGAAGTCGGCGACTCTCACGACGCGCACGACGTCGCCGTACTTCTCGCCGAAGAGCGCCATGCGCGCCCGCGGCGCGCGCGTCGGCGTACGGCCATCTCGCGCGTGGTCACCGGAATGCTGCGCGCGATCTCGCGATTCACGATGCTCTCGATCTCGCCGAGCCGCTCGGCCGACACGGGACCGTGGTGCGTGAAGTCGAAGCGAAGACGGTCGGGCGCCACGAGCGAGCCCGCCTGGTGCACGCCGTCTCCCGAGCACCGACCGCAGCGCCGCGTGCAGCAGATGCGTGGCCGTGTGATTCCGCTCCGTGTCGCGCCGCCGGTCGCCCGGCACTCGCGCGATGACGTGGCCGAAGTGGAAGGCGCCGGTGAGTCTCCCGATCGCCGCCGGCCGCCCTTCGATCTTGCGCACATCGTCGACGTCGACGCGCCAGCCTTCGCCGACGATCTCGCCCTGGTCGGAGATCTGGCCGCCGGATTCGGCGTAGAACGGCGATTCGCGCAACAACACCGCGACGCGCCCGCCGTCGAGATGTCGAATGGCCGTCGTCTGCGTTTCGATCTCCATCGTGTCGTATCCGACGAACGTCGCGGACGGGTCCGACCCCGGCGCGGCCTCGAACTCGGCGAGATTCGCCAGCGCTTCGAGCGCAACGCCGACGCGCTTCGCCTTCCGCTCCTCCTGCGAACGCCTGCGCTGTTGGTCGAGCGCGGCTCGAACCCGGCGATGTCGACGGTGTAGCCGCGCTCGCGCGCCATCAGCTCGGTGAGATCGATCGGGAAGCCGAACGTGTCGTACAGCCTGAACGCGTCCTCGCCGCTGATCGTGCCGCGCACGTCCGCCCCGCCGCCGACCGACTGCACCGGCGCGAGTTGGTCGAAGCGCGCAGACCGCCTTCGATCGTCGCGAGAAAACCCTGCTCTTCCTGCCGCGTCGTGTCGAGGATGTGCTTCGACCGCTGGCGCAGCTCAGGGTACGCGTCGCCCATCGACTCGATGACCGTCTGCGCGACGTGCACGAGCGTCGGTTCCTTGCGACCGAGCAGCCACGCGTGGCGCACGGCACGGCGCAGGATGCGGCGCAGCACGTAGCCGCGCCCCTCGTTCGACGGGAACACGCCGTCCGCGAGAAGGAACGACACGGCCCGCGCGTGGTCGGCGAGGACACGGAACGATGCGGGGCTCACCGTGTTCGCCACGACGGCTCCCGACCGCGTGCGCACACCGGTTCGCGACTCGTCGCTCTCGCGGCCCCAATATGGAATGCCCACCGCCTGCTCCACGGCCAACAGCATCGGCGCGAACAGGTCGGTGTGGTAGTTCTTCGTCACGCCCTGCGTGACCGCCGCGATGCGCTCGAGCCCAGCGCCCGTGTCCACCGACGGTTTCGGCAGCGGCACCATCGTGCCGTCCGGCTGCCGGTCGAACTGCATGAACACGAGGTTCCAGAACTCGAGGAACCGGTCGCGCTCCGACCCCTCGATGAACGCCTCGAGCGAGAACTCTTCCCGATCGAGCTCGGTCCATTCACCGGTCGCGCCTTCGGGCAATCTCCAATCCTTCGCGATGCGCGCCAGGTCGACGAAGATCTCCGAACACGGGCCGCACGGACCCGTGTCCGCCATCTGCCAGAAGTTGTCCTTGTCGCCGAGTCCGTAGATGCGCGAGTCGGGCAAGCCGGCGATCTCGCGCCAGAGCGCCGCGCGCTTCGTCGTCGGAGTGGTGAACCGAGACGCGCAGCAGCTTCGGATCGAGGCCCAGGTCTTCGGTGACGAATTCCCACGCGAAGCGAATCGCGTCGCGCTTGAAGTAGTCGCCGAACGAGAAGTTCCCGAGCATCTCGAAGAACGTGTGGTGCCGCGCGGTGTGGCCGACCTGCTCGAGGTCGTTGTGCTTGCCGCCGGCGCGCACGCACTTCTGCGAGGTCGTGGCGCGGCGCCGCCCATTCGGCGGCGGCTCCTGCGCCGAGAAACACGCGCTTGAACTGGACCATTCCGGCGTTCGTGAACAGCAGCGTCGGATCGTCGCCCGGGACCAGCGACGAGCTGGGCAACACCGCGTGGTCGTTGCGCGACGAAATACTGGAGAAAACGGTTTCGGATCTCGGCGGCCTGCATCCTCGGGCAATCATGACGGGCGCCTATTCCGCCGGCGCGTCGCGCCCGGCGAGTCGTCCGACGACCTCGCCGATCTCGTCGACGTCGTAACCACGCCGCGCGAGAAATGCATATCAGACGGCGTCGCTGAGTAAGAGCATCGAGCTTCGCCAGCGTCTTCATCTTTTTTCTGCGCCACGCGGTCGATGCTCGCGCTCTCGTCCACACCTTCGTCTTCGAACACCTCGGCGATCGCCTTGTCGCCCAGGTCCCGCGCCACTCCCCGGCGCGCCAGTTCCTGCGCGATGCGTCGCCGCGACTGGCCGGGCCCCATGGCTTTCGAGCGCGCGAGGTGCCGCGCATAGCTCCGTCGTCGAGCAGGCCCGCGGCGCGGAGCCGCTCGATGGCGGCGTCGACGTCCGCGGCTGGCTCGCCTTTCTTGATCAACGCTCGCCGCATCTCGAACACGCTTCGAGCGCGCGTCTCGAGCAAGTCCGAACGCGCGCGTCGTAGGTCGATCGATCAGCGTCGGCGCGCGCGGCTCGGGGGAGCAATCGCTCGATCGATTCATCGGAGAAGAACAAGGCCGAGGGAGTCACCACTTGTTTCGGAAGGGAGCGTCCGGCCGTCCCATCCGTCGCAAGCGGTTCGCTCCCCGGACTGTGTTCTCGCTGCCGAACGAGCGCGCCGACACTCACTCTTCGGTGACCTCGACCTCGCTGATCACCTCGCGCGGCGCCAACGCCGAGCAGCACCTTCACCTTCTCCTCGACCTCGGCCATCAGCGCCGGCGATTGTCGCTTGAGGAAGAGCTTCGCGTTCTCGCGCCCCTGCCCGATCCGCTGGCCGCCGTACGCGTACCACGCGCCGGACTTCTCGATGATCCCCGCCTCGGCGGCGATATCGACCACCAGGCCGTGTGGCTGATCCCTTCGGCGTACATGATGTCGAACTCGGCCTGCTTGAACGGCGGCGCGACCTTGTTCTTGACCACCTTCACGCGCACGTGCGAGCCGATGACGTCCTCTTTGCTCCTTGACCGGACCGATGCGACGGATGTCGAGGCGCAGCGACGCGTAGAACTTGAGCGCCTTGCCGCCGGTGGTCGTCTCCGGATTGCCGAACATCACGCCGATCTTCTCGCGCAGCTGATTGATGAAGATCACCGACGTCTTGGAGCGCGCGATCGCGCCGGTCAGCTTGCGCAGCGCCTGGCTCATGAGCCGGGCCTGCAGACCCATGTGCGAGTCGCCCATCTCGCCTTCGATTTCGGCTTTCGGCACGAGCGCCGCGACCGAGTCGATCACGACGACGTCCACGGCGCCCGACCGCACGAGGATCTCGCAGATCTCGAGCGCCTGTTCGCCGGTGTCGGGCTGCGAGACCAGGAGGTTCTCGACGTCCACGCCCAGCTTGCTCGGCGTATTCGGTATCGAGCGCGTGCTCGGCGTCGATGAAGGCGGCGACGCCGCCGGCCTTCTGCGCGTTGGCCACGACGTGGAGACAGAGCGTCGTCTTGCCGCTCGACTCCGGGCCGTAGATCTCGGTGACTCGGCCGCGCGGGATGCCGCCGACGCCGATGGCCGCGTCGAGATTGATCGCGCCGGTGGAGATGGACTCGACGCCGAACCTTCGGGGTCGTCGCGCCCATCCGCATGATCGAGCCCTTGCCGCAGCTCTTTTCGATCTGCGCGATGGCCAGAATTCAGCGCCTTCTTCTTGTCGTCCTGCAAGGTCGACACAGCCATGCTTTCATCCTCTCGGTTAGTCGTCCGCTCTGGCCGATCAGCGTAATCGTAGCGAGAAACACAGGGGGCGCTCGATACCCGAACAAAATACGAAACAGGGCTGCCGAATTCAAGCGGAATCTCGAAGCGCAAAGGCGTTGGGCACGTGGCGCACTCGCACCCGGTCGCCCTCCACGAGCACGCCCACGACGTCGAAGCGATAGGAATCGTCGGGGCGGCCGTGCCGGTCGATCCAGACCGAGGCGGAGCGGATCAGCTCGCGCTGCTTGCTCCAATTCACCGCCTCGACCGGATCACCGAACTGGCTTCCGCGACGCGCCTTCACTTCGACGAACGCCACGGTGCCTTCCCGCTCGACCACCAGATCGATATCCCGATGCCCGCTCCGGAACCGCCGCTGCATCACACGCCATCCGTGCCGCCTGAGCCATCGCTCCGCGATCTGCTCCCCCAGCTCGCCGAATTGCTGTCTGGCCGCTGACATGGGGCCAACTTAGGCCTCCTCGCGGCAGGTCCATCACCAAAAAACGGCGAACGGCATCATTCCATTCCCACTGGCTCGATCCGCATCGCGGGTGTTCGAACGAGCCTAGCCTCGAGAAATAGCCGTGGGAAGGAGCCGTGAGATCTGACGGCGAGACTGTGCGGCCGGCTCACGGCTAAGTCTCGCAGCTATTTCTCAAGGCTGGGCTCGTTTCACGATTTCGCGATGCTCACTCCACGCGACGGCCCAAGTCCGATCTCTCGGCTCAGATCTCAGATCTGAGCTCTCGCTACTTGGCTATCCTCGCCAGTGCGCTAACGACTTGTGCCCCGCCCATCATCGGCTGGTCCAGCGTACTCCGCACCACGATCGGATCCGTCTTCGTCACCCAGTACAGCCCCTTCGTCTGATCCGCGTGCACCGCGACCACCCAGCAGTCGAACGTCCCCGCCGGAACCCGCACGCGATCCTCGCCGATGACGGCGATTCGCGTGGGAAGCACCGCGTTGCTCCCCACCGCGATCGATAGCAGCGAGACTGAATCCTCCCACGCCGTCGTGAGTGGCAGCAGGCGCAGAACAGTCTCGAGCATCGCCCCGCTCACCAGCGTTCCGGGCGGAATCGACAGCGCCATCGTTCGTCGGCCCGCGGGCGTGCTCGTGCCGCCGAATGCGCTGTCGCTCCGGAATTCGAGCGCCAGGTGCGCTTGGCCGGTCGTCGCCGACCAGTGAACTGGCCGCAGCGTCGCCATGTCGGCGTAGAGCGAATCGGCCGAGGGAATGCCGTCGCCGGCTCGCGCCTCTACGATCAGCCAGGTCGGAATTCCCACGTACGACATCGGCGACACAGTCACCGTTCGCGTTCCCAGCGTAGTCGTCGACGCGTCGCGTTCGAGCGTCGTGAGGTACACGAACTGACTCGTTTGCAGCTTCGTCGCGTCGAACTTCGCTCCGGCCGCCGGCACGACCCGGCGCGCCGTGGTATCGGCAGGTGGCGGCGGCGGAGTGGGCGGAGGATTCTGCGCGCGCGCGGCGTGCGCGATGCACGCCGCCGCGACGAGGCCCGCGAGCGACTTACGCGCGAGGTCCACAGATCCGATCCAGTTCATCCAACCCGACGAGCACTTCCCGGCCGCGAGGCCCGTCCGACGGGCCGAGGACGCCGGCCAGCTCGAGTTGATCGATGATTCTCGCGGCGCGGCCGTACCCGACCTTGAGTCTTCGCTGAAGGAGCGACGTCGAGCCCTGTTGCGTTTGCACCACCACCTCGGCGGCCTCGCGGAAGAGCGTGTCGCGGTCGCCCGCGTCTTCCGCGTCCGTGCCCGCGGCCTCGAGGGCTTCCTTCTCCTTGTCGCGAATCTCCTTCAGGATGTCCGGTTCGATCGCGTCGAACGCCCCGAGACCCTGTGCGACGCGGGCGGCGCGCTTGGCCTCGCTGCGCTGCTGATACCACTTCATCAGGCGCTCGGTGTCCTCGCTCGAGAGGAACGCGCCCTGGAGCCGCGCGGCTTCCGATTTGCCCGGCGGAATGAACAGCATGTCGCCGTTGCCGAGGAGCGCCTCGGCTCCGGCGCCGTCGATGATCGTCCGGCTGTCGATCTGCGACGCGACTCGAAACGCGATGCGGCTCGGGAAATTCGCCTTGATGAGACCCGTGATCACGTTCACGCTCGGCCGCTGCGTCGCGAGGATGAGATGGATGCCGATCGCTCTCGCCTTCTGCGCGAGCATCGCGATCGGCGTCTCCACTTCACCGGGCACGGTCATCATGAGGTCGGCCATCTCGTCGACGATGACGACGATGTATGGAAGCACGTCGCCCTTGTACGTCGTTTCCTCGAACGCGACCTGGATCGTTCTTCGCCACCTTGAGCTCGACCTTGTCGAGCACGCGCTTGTTGAACTCCTGCACGTTGCGGCACCCGTTCGCCGCGAGCAGCTCGTAGCGCTCCTGCATCTCGAGCTGCGCCCACTTGAGCACCGACGCCGCGTCCTTGTTGTCGGTGATCACCTTGTGCCGCAGGTGCGGCAGCGTGTTGTAGACCGACAGCTCGACCATCTTCGGGTCGACCATCAGGAAGCGGAGCGTCTTCGGCGTGTGGCGGTAGACCAGGCTCGTGATGATCGTGTTCACGCACACGGATTTTCCCGAGCCCGTCGCGCCGGCGATCAGCAGATGCGGCATCTTCGCCAGATCGGCGATGACCGGTTTTCCCTCGAGGTCCTTGCCGAGCACGATGGGGAGCGCGGCGCGCGCATTCTGGAAGTCGCGAGTTTCAATCAGCTCGCGGATCGGCACGATCTCGGAGGTGGGATTCGGAACCTCGACGCCGACCGCGCCACGCCCCGGGATCGGCGCGACGATACGAATCGACGGAGCGCGCATCGCCAACGCGAGGTCGTTCGAGAGATTGGCGATCTGCCTGACCTTCACCCCCGGCGCCGGCTCGATCTCGTACTGCGTCACCACGGGCCCCGTCGTCCGCCCCACGAGCTCTCCTTCGACCCGGAACGTGCGCAGCGCCGCCATGAGCTTGTAGCCCATCTCATTGAGCTCGTCGGCGCTCGCCTCGACGTCGTGCGGCGGAGCGGGCGTCAGCAGCTCGGGCGACGGAAGCTCGTCGCCGCCCAAATCGGGCTGCGCCGTCGCGTCGATCGCCGCCGCGATCTCGGCGTCGTGGTCCGCCGCTGCCTCCGCCTTCGTCCGCTTCTTGCGGCGCTTCGGCTCGTCCGCGGTGCGCGCGTCGGCGTCGCCGAGGGAATCGTCGACCGGGATCGTCGGATCGATCGCCGGCATCTCGTCGAATGACGGCGCGAGCGCGAGAGCACGCTCGGCGGCGGTCGCCTCGGCTGCCTTCTTGTCGCGCTTGCGTCGCGGCTTGTCGACGGCCGCGTCGCTCTCCGACGGCTGCGACACGGGTGCGTCGCCGTCCGACGAGCGCGCGGATCGGATTCCACGCCAGCGTCGTCGCCGTCAGCACGGAGGCCGAGAGGACGACGAGCACCCACGAGCCGAACGCGCCGAACCAGTTGCGCCACCACACGGCGATCGCTTCGCCCCAGATGCCCGCGCTGGCGAAGCTCGTCTCGGCCGACGCGATCGACAGCGCCAGCACCACGGGCAGGAGCAGGACGAGCCCGGCGAAGAAAATCATCCACGACCGGTCGGTGCTCGATTCCAGCCGGCCGAAGAGCCGCAGCGCGTGCACCGCCGGAACGAGTGGAATCAGAATAGCCGCCGGCCAGCCGAAGAACGCGACGAGCGGCTGCGACAGGAATTGCCCGACCGGGCCCACGTTGGCTTCGACGCTGACGCCCGTGCGCAGCTCGGCCAGCGCCAGCGCGACGAACGCGCCAGCGAGGAACACCGCGAGGAGCAGCAGCGCAATACCGGTGATCTCGCGCTTCAGCGTCGTACTGCTCACGCTATCGGTCGAACTTCCGACTCCCACCTATGCGGGCTCCTTGAACAGCTCCGTCTCGCGCTCGAGGAACTTCGTGTCCACCTGCCCGGCGACGAATCGTGGATTTCGCATCACGCGGGCGAGAAACGGAATCGTCGTCGTGACGCCTTCGATGATGAACCCATCGAGCGCCACGTGCATGCGCGCGATCGCCTCCGCGCGGTCGCGACCCTGGCAGATCAGCTTGGCGAGCAGCGAGTCGTAGAACGGCGGGACCGTGTAGCCGTCGTAGACGTGCGTGTCGAGGCGCACGCCCGGACCACCCGGCGGATGGAACGTGAGAATCTTGCCCGGCGACGGCTGAAAGTTCCGTGACGGATCTTCGGCGTTCACGCGGACCTCGATCACGTGGCCGCGCAGAGGCGGCAGCTCCGTGACGCTGAGCCTCTCGCCCGCCGCGACGCGGATCTGCTCCTTCACGAGGTCGACGCCGGTGAGCATCTCGGTGACCGGATGCTCGACCTGGATGCGCGTGTTCATCTCCATGAAGTAGTACGACCCGTCCTCGTCGAGCAGCATCTCGATCGTCCCGGCGCCGACGTAGTCGATCGCCTTCGCGCCGGCGACGGCCGCGTCGTCCCATCTCGTCGCGCAGCTCGGCGTCATCGCCGGGACTCGGCGCTTCCTCGATCAGCTTCTGGTGGCGGCGCTGCACCGAGCAGTCGCGTTCGCCGAGATGGATCACGTTGCCGTGCGTGTCGCCGAGGATCTGAAACTCGATGTGGCGCGGGCGCGCCAGATACTTCTCGACGTAGACGTCGCCGTTGCCGAACGCCGAGAGCGCTTCCGAGCGCGCCAGCTGGAACGAGCGCGCGAAGTCGTCGGCGTCGCGCGCGACGCGCATGCCCTTGCCGCCGCCGCCGGCCGCCGCCTTGATGATGACCGGAAATCCGATGCTCGCGCGCGAACTCGAGCGCCTCGTCGACGTCCTCGACCGGCCCCGGCGTGCCGGGGACGATCGGCACGCCGACCTTCGTCATCGCCGGCGCGCGGCGGCCTTGTCGCCCATCACGCGGATCTGGTCGCCCGTCGGACCGATGAACGCGATCTTCGACGCCGCGCAGATGTCCGCGAACTCGGCGTTCTCGGCGAGGAACCCGTACCCGGGGTGGATCGCGTCGGCGCCGGTGATTTCGGCGGCGGCGATCAGCCGCGGAATGTTCAGATAGATTCGCGCGCCGGCGCGGGACCGATGCAGACGTCGTCGTCGGCGAACCGCACGTGCAGCGATTCGCGGTCCGCCTCGGAGTACACCGCGACGGTCTGCACGCCGAGCTCGCGACATGCGCGGATGACGCGCAGCGCGATCTCGCCGCGGTTGGCGATGAGAACCTTGTTGAACATTTACTTCTTCTTCGCGCCGCCTTCGAACCCCGTCCACGACGTGTCGCTCGTGCCCGAGACTCCCTGGACCCGCAGCGCGAACTCCGCCGGGCTGGTCGCGTAGAACAGCGCGCTCTCGTAGGAGATCGAGCCCTTGGAGTACAGCTGCATCAGCGACTGGTCGAAGCTCTGCATGCCGTACTGTACCGTGCCCTCTTTGATGAGGTCCGGAATGTTGAGCGTCTTTTCCATGTCGCGGATGTTGTCCCGCACGGCGGCGGTGTTGATCAGGATCTCGCACGCCGGAATACGCCCGGCCTTGTCGGCGCGCGGCACGAGACGCAGCGAGACCACGGCCGCGAGCGCGCTGGCCAGCGAGAACCGGACTTCGGCCTGCTGGTGCGGCGGATAGAACGACAGCACGCGGTTGATCGTCTGCGTCGCGTCGGTCGTGTGCAGCGTCGAGAACACCAGGTGGCCCGTGTCGGCCGCCTTGAGCGCCGTGTCGAGCGTCTCGAGGTCTCGAATTTCGCCGATGAGGATGACGTCCGGGTCCTGGCGCAGCACGCGCCGCAGCGCCTGGCCGAACGTCGCCGTGTCGGTGCCGATCTCGCGCTGGTTGATGTGGCTGTTCAGGTCGCGATGCAGGAACTCGATCGGATCTTCGATCGTGATGACGTTGGCGCGGCGATTCTGGTTGATGTGCTGGATCATCGCCGCCAGCGTCGTGGACTTCCCCGACCCCGTCACGCCGGTCACGAGCACGAGGCCGCGCGGCTTCATCGCGATCTCCTCGAGCACCGGCGGGAGATTCAGCTCGGGCATCGTGCGCGCCTGATACGGAATGGCGCGCATCGCGAAGCACAACGAGCCTCGCTGCTGGTAGAGGTTCACGCGGAACCGGCCGATGCCCGGTACGCCGATCGCGAAGTCGCACTCCTTCTCTTCCGAGAAGAGGTTGACCTGGCGCGGCGTCATGAGCTGCTCCGCGAGGTTCTTGAGATCCTCGGGACGCAGCGGCGCGTGCTCCAGCGCGATCAATTCGCCGTCGACGCGCAGCGTCGGCGGCCGGCCGACCTTCAGATGGATGTCCGAGCCGTTGCGCCGGATCATCTCCTGCAGGACGGATTTGAAGTTGATGCCCGAGGGCGCCCCCGCGGTCGGGGGAGGCGCCGCCGGTGCCGGTGCCGTTGGGGCGGGATTAGCCATTGGGATCGATCCTGAACAACGCCTGGCCGTATTCGACCGGCTGCGCGTCCTCGACCAGAATCTCGCGCACGACTCCCGCGAACTCCGACTCGATTTCGTTCATGATCTTCATCGCCTCGATGATGCAAAGGATCTGGCCTTTCTTGACGCGATCGCCGACCGCGACGTAGGCCTTGGACCCTGGCTCAGGTGACTTGTAGTAGGTGCCGACCATCGGTGACTTGACGTCGAGCGCGGTGGACTTCGCGGCCTCGGCGGCCGCAACCTCCGGCTCGGCGACGACGGGCACGCCCTGGGAAGGCGACGCACGTCCCCCGGCCAGGACGGCCGGCACCATGGTAGGTATCGGCATCGGCGCGGCCACTTGCACTGCACCACGTTGTTGCGGGCTCTTGGAAATACGGATCTTCAAGCCCTTGTCCGACGTGATCTCGATCGAATCGACCGTCGATTCATCGATGATGTCGATCAGTTTCTTGACGTAGCGTAGGTCGATCATAGGCTTCTGAAGAGTCGCGCCGGACGACGTGTCCGGGTCACCCGAGCTCGATCAGCTCGTGCGTGAACCGCGTGAGGACCCGCGGCCCTCCTGCCGCCAGGACAACGTCGTCCTCGATCCGAACTCCACCCCATCCGGGACGGTAGATGCCCGGCTCGATCGTCACCACCGCGCCTTCCGCCAACGCACCGTCTGCAGTCTTCGCGAGCCGCGGCGCCTCATGAACCTCAAGGCCCAACCCGTGCCCGAGACTGTGTCCGAACAGCTCGCCAAATCCGCGCCGCTGAATGTACTCGCGAGCGATGGCGTCGGCATCCCGTCCCGACATTCCGGCCCGGACACCCTGCGCCGCGCTCTCATTGGCCACCCGTACAATTTCGTAAACTTCGCGCTGCTCAGCCGCCGCCTTCCCCATCACGAACGTCCGCGTGATGTCCGAGCAATAGCCCCCCGTTTCGGCGCCGAAGTCGAGCAGCAGAAAATCGCCCTGGTCCACTCGCCGCGCCGTCGACCGCGCGTGCGGCAACGCCGAGCGCGGCCCAGACGCCACGATCGACTCGAACGGGAAGCCTTCGCTTCCCTCGTCGCGCAGCGCCTTCTCGAGCACGCCCGCCACCTGTAGCTCCGTCATCCCGGCGCGCAGCTCCGGCAGCGTCCGCTCCAGCGCGCGCGTCGCGATGCCGTTCGCCGCCTCGATGAGCGCGAGCTCGCCCGGATCCTTTCGTTCGCGGAGGGTCTCGACCAAATCCACCGTCGGCCGCCACTGCCAGCGCGCGCCGGCGTTCTCCTCGAGCAGACGCTGAAAATCCCGATGCACCAGATGCGCCGACTCGAAGCCGGCCACGGCCAGCGAGCCGAGTTGTGCGAGCTGCTGCCAAAGGCCGGCCCAAAGACTCTGCGGTTCGATGACGACGCGCGCCAGCTCGCCGACCTCGTCGACCACCTGCGTCTGATAGCGAAAATCGGTCACGAACAACGCGTCGCCCGGCGTGACGAACAGCAGCGCGCTCGATCCGGAGAATCCGGTGAGATACCGGATGTTCGGCAGGCTCGTGATCAGCAGCCCGTCCAGATGGGCGGCCGTGATCGCGTCGACGAGCGCCGCGAGGCGCGTCGGGCGCAGGTCAGACACGGACGGCGACTTTGCGTGTGAGTCCGCGAAGCGCGAGCTCGTACCCGTATGCACCCAGGCCGACGATGCTCCCGACGGCCGCTCCGGCGAGCATTGAGTGACGGCGCTCGGGCTCGCGCGCGTAGACGTTCGTGACGTGCACCTCGACGAACGGCACCGCGATCGCCGTGAGCGCGTCGCGAATCGCCAGGCTGGAGTGCGTGTACGCGCCCGCGTTGATGACGACGCCATCGACCTGGCCGCGCAGCCCCTGAATCGCGTCGATGAGCTCTCCCTCGCCGTTGTGCTGAGCGAACTGCAGCTCGACGCCGATCTCCTTCGCGACCGAGCGCAGCGATCGCTCGACGTCGTCGAGCGTTTCGTGACCGTACAGCGCCGGCTCGCGCGTCCCGAGGAGATTCAAGTTGGGGCCGTTGACGACCGCGATCTTCACGGCTTTTTCAGCCCGTTGAGCCACGCATTGAATTGCTGAATGTCGTCGTCGTCGCCGGGCTTTTCGGGGCCCGCCTCGGAATCGTCCGTGCGTTCGCCGGCGAAGAACTGATCGAAGGAGAACCCGCCGGCCGAGGCCTCGCCCGCGTGCGCGGGCGTCGGCTGACGAAACACGCGATCGAGCGACAACTCGTTCCCCGCCTCACGTGCCGGCCGCCCGTCCAACGGATCCCGCGACGGTTCTGGCGCGAACGCCTGGGCCAGCGTGTCAGCGGCAGCGAGATCGTCGTCGAGCGCGTCACCCGCGTCGAACAGCGCGTCGATCGTGCCTCCCCGTGGTGCGTCGGTATGACTCGACGTCGCGCTCGACGCGCCGCGGCGGATGATGCCAAGGAGAAAGTCGCGGATTGTCGGAACACCGGCGCGCGGCGCGGGCTCCGCGAACTCTTCCGCTTGGTCCTCCGGAGCGGAGTCCAACGGCGACGCCTCGATCGGCGTCGACGGCGTCGGCTCGCGGCGCCGTCGCTGCACGCGATCCTCGATCTCCTCGATCTGCCGGCGCAGCGATTCGTCGTCGGGGTGCCTCGCCGATAGCGTGCGATAGATGCCCAGTGCCGACTCGAGATGACCCTGGCTCAGATAGAGCTTGGCCATCGTCTCCGTGGCGAATGCGTCGCTCTCACCGTCGGCCGGCGTCGCAGCGTCGGCCGCGTCCACGACGATGCCGATGGCCGCGACGGGCGTCGACGCTACCGAGGGAGTCGGCGCCGCGACCGGAGTCGCGAACGAGGCCGCTGGCGTTGAACGGGCTGGCGCGGCGTCGTCCCCCGCGTTGAAGTCGTCGGGCGACTCGAACGAGTCGGCCTGGCCAACGTGGTCGACGGGTTCTTCGGCGTGGTGATGACTCTCGTTTTCTGCCACGGCGCTCGCTTCCGTCGCGAACTCCGTCTCGACGCTCTCGAAACCTGCCGCCTGGTCGACGCTCTCTCCTGGTTCCGGCGTCTTGTACGACGTTTCCAGATAGAATGATTGGACGTCCTCGCTCGCTTCCGCCACGGGGCCGTCGGGGGGCGGCGACTCGAAGCTGTACGTCTCCAAGCCGTCGACGTTCTCCGCGTCTGATTCCGGCACCTGTGGGCCCAGGTCCGAAAACGGCACGAATCCGACCGCGTCGTCCGCGTGACCTGGCTCGTCGTCATCCCTCGTCGAGGCGGTTGCCTCGATCGCGGGCAGCGCCGAGTGATCGTCGTCGCTCGAGGTAGCCTCCCACGCGGTCGCCTCCACGCTGTCACTCGCCGAACCCGAGACTTGTGCATTTGTGACAGGCGCGGCGGCGTCGGGAGACCCGAACGAGAAGTCGTCAACATCGAGCAGTTCTTCAGTTACCGCGACCTCGTCGTGACTCGCCTGGGGCGCTTCCGCCTCGGGCAACGGCGGTGGCTCCATGGCCGCCGCCGGGGTCGCCATCGCCGGCGTGGGCGCCGGCTCCTCGCGCAGCGGAAGCGGCGGCGGTGCTAACGGATGGGTCTCCGCTCTCGGCGGCGCGCCCGGCGATTCCTGCTGTACGAGGTGCTCGATTTGGAGCGGCGAGTCGTCGACCTCGGACATCACGTGCGCGGGCGGCGGGAGCGGCGCCGGCTGTGATAGTCGCGACAACTCGGCGGCGTGAGCCTGGGCGGCGGCCTCGAGCGAACCGAGCAACTGCTCGATTTCAGCGTCGCGCGGATCCGCTTCGAGGAGTCGCGCGTACCACGAGCGCGCCGCGTCGAAGTCGCCTGCCTGTCGCGAGATGTGACCGAGGTGGCGCAACGCGATGAGGTTTTCGGGGTCTAAGGAGAGTGCTGCCTCGAAGACTCGCTTTGCCTCTTCGTCTCGGCCCAGCTCGAAGAGCGTCTGCCCGTAAACGATGTGGCCGCTGATGTGCCCCGGCTGTTGGGGCAGGTACTCCTCGAGAATGAAAACGGCCTGCGCGAGATCCCCGGATTTCCTGTACTCGTTGGCCAGCGGCGCGAAGTACCGGCGGGGATTCTCGTCAAACTTCTTTTTGAGCTCGTCGATGCGGGCTGAGTTGGCCATTGACGGCGTTCGCCTACGCGCGCTGGGGGCCGAAGCCCGGGATGGTGGGGAAGCGCATAATACATAAACCGGACGCTGGGAGTCAATCAGAAGTCACATACTCACTTGATTTTAGCCCGCGTCGGGCCGTATGTTCTCAGGCTCGTTCCACCCACGGTTTTGTTCCACGTTTTGTTCCCTTTTCGGGTTCGGGAGTTGGTTCTGTGCTAACACAAATGCGGAGCCTGGCGAAGTACATCTGGGTCGTCGTGGCCCTCTTCTTCGTCGGCGGCTTCCTGCTCTACCAGACGTCCGGCCTGATGGGCCGCACCCCTGTGACCGCGAGCACCGCGGTCGCGAAAGTGAACGGCCACGAAATCTCCTATCGCGACTTTCAGCTCCGCGTCCAGCAGGAGATCCAGAACGAGCAGGGTCGCGCCGGCCGGACGCTGACCCAAGACGACACGCGCCGCATCGAAAACAGCGTGTACGATCAGATGGTGACGGAGGAGTTGCTCGACGAGCAGTACCGGAAGCGCGGCATCGTCGTCACCGACGACGAAATTCGCGAGTTCGCGCGCTACGCCCCGCCGCCCTGGATCACCAACGCCCCCGAGCTCCAGACCGAGGGAAAGTTCGACGCCGACAAGTACCAGCGTTTTCTGTCGACGTCCGAGGCGAAGACCAGCGGTCTGCTCGTCCAGCTCGAGAACTACTACCGCTCCGAAATCCCCAAGGACAAGCTGCTGGAGCAGGTTTCAGCCGGGATCTACGTGTCGGACGCGGAGATGTGGCGCGCGTGGCGTGACCAGCACGACAGCGCCCAGGTGAGCTACGTCACGTTCACACCGACGGTCGACGACGCCGCGAAAAAGGCGATCTCCGACGCGGACATCCGCGCGTACTTCAACGCCCACAAGGACGAGTTCGAGGGCGTCGGCCGCGCGCAGGTCTCGCTCGTGATGATTCCCCGCCTCGTGACCCCCGCGGACAGCGCTGCCGCGAAGGCAAAAGCGCAGGCGCTGCGCGACGAGATCGCGAAGGGCGCCAAGTTCGAGGACGTCGCCAAGCGCGAGTCAAGCGACACGATCTCGGGCGCCAAGGGCGGCGATCTCGGCGCCATGCCGAAAGCCAACTACGTGGCGGAGTTCTCCAAGGCCGCCGACGCGCTCAAGCCCGGTGAGATCTCGGCGCCGGTGCTCTCGCAGTTCGGGTATCACATCATTCGGATGGACAGCCGCAAGGGCGACACACTGTCGCTTCATCACATCCTCATCCCGATCCAGGCGAGCGACTCCGCCGGCGCGCGCATCGATCGCATGGCCGACACGCTTTCGCGTCTGGCCGCGGCGAACGAGGACGGATCGAAGCTCGACGCGGCCGCGAAGCACCTCGGCCTCCCGATCGTGCACCTCACGGCGTTCGAGGATCAGCCCGCGGCGTACAACGGACAGGTCGTGCCGAGCGTGAGCGCGTGGGCCTTTGGCGGCGCGCGGGTCGGCGAGACGAGCGATTTGTTCGACGACGACCACGGCTACTACCTCGCGCGGCTCGATACGCTGCGGTCGGGTGGCGACGCCAACTTCGACGCCGTGAAGGACGACATCCGTCTTCGCCTGGCCAAGGATGCCGCGATCGACAAAGTGATGCCGGAAGCGCAGAAGGTCGCGTCGGCGGCGGCCGCGTCGTCGCTCGAGGCAGCGGCGAAAGCGGCGGGCAAGAAGGTCGACGAAACGACGATGTTCTCGCGCGGGTCGATGGTTCCCGGGCTGGGTCAATACTCGCAGGCGGTCGGCGCCTCGTTCGCGCTGCCGGTGGGCGCGGTGAGCCAGCCGGTGAAGACCAGCGAGGCCGCCTATGTGCTCCGCGTCGACAAGCGGGTCGTCGCCGACAGCGCGGCGTGGGACAAACAAAAAGCCGCGCAGCGCGAGCTTCGCCTGAACCAGCTCCGGCAGCAGCGCATTCAGATGTTCATGACCGACCTGCGAAAGGCGGCGAAGATCGAGGATCACCGCAAGGAGATCAATTCGGCGATGCGGCGGCAGCAGGCGTAGCCCGCCGCCGCCGGCGGCCGCGGGAAGGGCCGCTAGGAAGATTTAACGAGAGACCGCGATCTGTGATCGCGGTCTCTTTTTTTCTGCAACAGACTGTTCTCTTGCGCGCGTTTCTCCGCGCCCGGTGTAGAGCGCGGCCATCACTGTCGTGGCATCGCGACCGCCGTCGGAAGCTCCTACAAACTTGAAGTGTAACGCGACGTTGCAGATGTGAGATCTCACATCGCGCGCGGTTGGGTCGTGCGCGGCAACGAGTTAGGGCGCCACGGAGGAGCTCCACGTGGAATGGCGCGTCGGTTGCCTCTCTCTCCGCGCGACCGGGCCGGTCGTGCTCGCCCGTGCCGCGATCCTGCAATGGGATGTTGCAATCACTCCCCTCCCCCGCCGTCGGAGGAGCCCCGACCGATGAAGCTCGACAGACTCACCGCAGCACTGGCCGCATTGGCCCTCGCGTCGCTTTGCGTCGCGCAACGCGTTTTGGCCGGAGCCGGCCTGAAGGTCGCGTTGTTATTCAACGCTAATAAAACGACCGGCAAAGGGGGCTTCGTCCCCACCGCCGCGCAGCTGGCGGCGGTCCTGTCGTATCGCGTGATCGCGGCACCCTGACTTGTCGCGGCGAAGTGGCCGCGCCCGGCTCAGGGTGCCCGCGTCACGCACAACGCGCGGTCCCTAGCGAGACCTCGACGCCCGGAAGCTCCCGCTCGCCGACGGCAGCCCGCCGTCGAGCGGCGTCTCGACCCACGTCCCCGTCAGCGAATCGCCGCGCACCTGACCCACATGCCGGCGCGACACCCCGCCGAGCAACATGTCGAAGTCGAGCGTCGTCGAATCCACCGTGCGGCCCGACACCGGGCCCGCCAAGCGGCGCTGTTGGCCGCCGAGGCCGATCTCGACCACGTCGAGCGTGCCGCTGATCTGCGCGCCGGTCTGGCCGCTGAAGGCGAGGGCGCCGTTGAGCTGAGCGGCGGACGGCGACCCCTGGGTCGCGACGTAGTTCCAGCTGCCGATCACCGGCACCCCCATCTTGCCGGGATCCGTCGGCCCCAGGCACGCGACCGCGGCGCCGCTCACGATCGCCGAGCAGGCTGACAGCCATCGCAAGACGCGCCAGGACGACTGGCGTCGCCCCGGCGCTGACCTTCGTGTGCTCATGTTGTTGAGTCTCGGCCCGGACGGCCGCGACTTGAGACGCGCCGCGCCACGCGGAGCGGCGCCGCCGGTCGCTACATCAAACGCTTGGGCTCCGGACGCGCCACCTCGTCGGCTTGGCGCTGACCGCTGGTGGCCTCACCCGTGGGCAGGCGGTCGCTCGAGCGCGAATCGTTCAACGCGTCGCGGATCGGCTCGCGAATCTGCTGGTCCGCATCGTTGATGTTCTTCTTGAACTCCCGAATGCCCTTCCCGATCGACGCCCCGATCTCCGGCACGCGACGCGCGCCGAACAACACGAGCACGATGACCAGGATGACCATCAGCTCCATGAACCCAATGTTCCCGAAATTCATACCGTCTCCTAGAAGAGCGACCGCGCAATGAGATAAGCCACCAACACGCCCACGAGGCTCAACAATGAAACATCGATGGCGACAGGCCCCAACGCAAATTTGATCAGCACTAAATCAACTTGAAGGGGCCCCACCGCAGCGGTCACCCCGGCGGTCAAGAATTCTTTCGCGGCCCCGGGCGGAAAGAGAAGCCGGGCCGCCTGTTGCATCGCCCCGCCGGCGACAAAGCCCAGGGCGAGCACCAGGGCATGAAACCCCGGCCGATGCTTGGATGATCCACGTTGTCCGCGCTGTGCCATGCTAGGACCGCCGCTCCATGACGTACCCGATCGAGTCGGTCAGGGCGGCCCGGACCGGGCTCTGGGGTAGCCCGCGCAGGGCCGACTCCGCCTCCCGGGCAAACCGTTCTCCCTGCCGCCTCGCATATTCGAGCCCCCCGGCCTTTTCGACAATGGCAATCGCATCCGAGACGAGGCCGTCGCCGGGACTCTCGGTTCTGAACAGGGTCTCGATCCGCTCGCGCTCGACCGCGTTGAGGCGGGGCAGCGCGGCGATCAGCGGAAGGGTGACCTTGTGCTCCCGGAGGTCGAGGCCGCCCGGCTTCCCCGTCACCGACTCATCCTCCGTGTAGTCGAGAATGTCGTCGGCGATCTGAAACGCCATGCCCAGCCGGTCCCCGAACTGCGCCAGCGGCTCTCGAAATTCGGCCGCGCCGCAGAGCGCGCCGCTCTCGCACGCGCCCGCGATCAGCGACGCGGTCTTGGCACGGATCAGCTGGTAGTAGTCCTCTTCGCCGAACGACAGCGACTCGACGGCGGAGAGCTGGCGCATCTCGCCGATCGTGAGCTCGTTCGCGACGTTGGTGACGATTCTCAGAATCTCCAGATCCCCCATCTCGACGAGCGCCGTGAGCGCGCGCGAGTAGAGGAAGTCGCCCATGATCACCGACACCTGATGGCTGAACATGGAGTTCACGGTCGGCAACCCGCGTCTCAGCGCGGAGTGGTCGACCGAGTCGTCGTGGACGAGCGTCGCGAGGTGCATCAGTTCGACGACCGCCGCCAGAACCGTCCCGCGCGATTCGGGCGTGCCGGAGGCGCCGCTCGACAGCAGCGCCAGCGTGGGGCGAAACATCTTGCCGCGCATTTGCAGCAGATGCGCGCTCACCTCGCGGATGATCGGCAGGTTTTCGGTGACGATGCGCTGCATCTCGGCGGCGACGTCGTCGAGACGCTGGCGCACCGGCGCCTGAATGTCCCGCAACGCGCCGGTGACCGGCGTGCGCATGCGCGCGGCGACGCCGCTCATCGAAGCGTTTGCTCGACTTCGCTCATTCGATCGACGATGTCCCGGAACTGGATGTCCACGACGAATACGCGTTGATAGTAGGCGAGCGCCTCGTCCGCTTTCCCCTGCAGCTCGGCGGCGCGCCCGAGCAGATACAAGATACCCACCAACTGGTCCTCGCTGGCACGCTCGCTCAGGGCGCGGCTCAGAACGGACGACGCGAGCTTGAACTGCTCCTTCTCCAGGAAGCACTGCCCGAGCGCCTCGTAGGTCGGCAATCGGTTCGTCGGACTGGCGAGGGCTTTCTGGAATTCCGCGATTGCCTCGTCGACGAGCCCCATCTCCTTGTACGCGATCGCGAGGTCGTAGTGGCTCTGATGGTCCTCGGGCGCCACGTTGCGCGCGATTCCCGCCTTGAACTTGCGAAGCATGTCGGCGAAGTCTGCCTGCTCGTCGCCGGTCGGCTCCGCCTCGGGGACGACCATGCGCGTGTCGCGCGGAACGTCGTCGACTCGCAGCTCGTCGCCGAGGTTGATGTACGAGCCGGACGCGGGACGCACCGGCGCTCCGCCCGACCGTCTCGGCATCGGGATGGCGTCGCTCCGTCGCACTGCCGGGGACGCGAGCGGGGTGAAACCGCTCGTGGCAAGGCGACCCGAGGACGGCGTGATGGAGCTGATCGCGAGGCGAGCACGCGGCTCGTCGGGAGCGAGATCGAGAACGCGTTGGTAGATCGTGCGCGCCTTCTCGACCTGGTCGCTGCGCAGCAGAACATTCGCCAGACCCAGATAGGCCTCGACGAGCCGACCGCGATCGTTCGTGCGGAACGCGTACTCCACGCGCTTCTGCTGATGCTTCGCGACCTCGGGCTCGATGCGCGCGACCTCTTCCGCGATCGACGATGCGAGATCGAGCTTGCCGGCCTGTTCGGCGCTGGACATGGCCCGTTCGAGTTCTTGAATGCCGCCCGCGCGATCGCCGGCGTCGAGCATCGCCTCGCCAAGATCGCGCCGCAACAGCCAATCCTCCGGCGCGGCCTCCACCGCTGCCCTGAGGGCCTCGACGGACTTCGCGGCGACCGCCGTCGAGCGGCGCGACTGAGACGGCGTCGCGAACGCGAGCGGCTCGTCGATGCCCTCGTCGAGCGGGACGCGCTGTTCGCCCGAATCGTCGGGACGCGAGCTCGCGCCGAGCGCGTCGGCGAGCAGGATTCCCGGAATCGGCTCCGGCGGTGCGCTCCGCGGCGGCTCCGCTTCGGGTGCGTCGCGATCGGCCGCGGGTTCGACGACCGGCGCATCCTGGACGGCGTTCGGCGAGTCGGCGTCCGGCATCGACGTGTCGGTAACGGTGGTCGGCCCCGGCATCGCGAGATCGCCGAGGAGCTCCTCCATCGACCCATCGAGAGGCTCGGC
Source organism: uncultured Gemmatimonadaceae bacterium (assembly GCA_963789315.1). Taxonomy (GTDB): domain Bacteria; phylum Gemmatimonadota; class Gemmatimonadetes; order Gemmatimonadales; family Gemmatimonadaceae; genus JAQBQB01. The sequence continues at coordinate 381,004 of CAWBKI010000019.1, forward strand.
CTCTGGCGCCTCTTCGACCGCCGCCACGGCGACCGGAGTCGCCGGGCTCGTCGCGTTCTCCAGCTCGATCGCGGCCCTGAGCTGCTCTTCGGGATCGACGTCGTCCGTATACTCGCTGGAATCGTCGTCGTCGCGTTCATCGTCGACGATCTCGTCGCGAGCCTCCTCGGCCCCTCGCACCTCCTCGGGTGCTTCTTCGACAAATTCGGGAGCTTCATCCCCCGCGTCTTCGACAGACTCGGGATACTCGTCCGCCGCATCCTCGACGGATTCGGGATACTCGTCCGCCACTTCTTCGACGATCTCGGGACTCGCATCGCGCACGTCGGCGGGGACTTCTTCCTCGTGTTCTTCGGGGTCGGCGCCGGGGAGCTGGTCGGGTGTGATCACGCGAGCGGTGCCCCAACCGTCGAGCGGTCCCGGGGCGGGCGCGTCCATCTGCGTGCTCGTGAAACCTTCGACCGGTCCAGCGAAGATCGTCGACGCGTCCTCGACGGTGTAGATGTCCGGGTCGATGGCGCTCGACAACGAGAGCGGCGGACCGTCGGCCCCGGCGACCGGCGGCGCTCCGATCACGGGCGACGTGATGACGGGGAGCGGCGCATTGTCGTCGCGCCGAATCTCGACAAGACGCGGCGGATCCGCGGGCGGCGGCACCAGCGGAATGCCGCTCGGCATCGACGCGCTGAACGTCGGCTCGTCGACGTCGATGTAGATGAGCTCCGAGCTTTTGTGTTTTCCGCGCGACTGGCTTTTTCTCGGCTCCACGGCCGGATCGATCGCGCGCATCCGATCGACGACGGCGTGCGCGTCGTGGGCGCGCCCTTCACCGTCGAGGCGTTCGTGGAGCACCTGCAGTTGCTCGATCGCGTCGGCCTTGCGGCCCGCTCGCACCAGCTGCTCGGCGAGCGTCAGGCGGATCTCGTCCTGGTCCGGACAAAGGTCGGCGAACTCGCCGAGCGCGCGAAACGCCTCGTCGACCTTGCCCGACTTCTGCATGCGGTCGGCGTACTCGAGGAAGTTCGTGCGAGCTTCGTTTGTGAAGCCCTTCTTGGCGCTGATCCGTCCGAGCTTGTAGTAGATCGAGGCGCGTCCGGGCGAATGCCGGAGCATCTTGTTGCAGAGGGCGATCGCGTTGTTGAAGAAGCCGGTGTCGGAGTACTTGTCGATGCCTCGCTCGTACCAGTCGACGGCATCGGCAACGTTGCCCTGACGGATCAGCAGATCGCCGACGCGATTGAACAGCCCGATGTCCAGCTCGGCCGGGTTCGCGTCGAAGCCTTCAAGAAGTTTGATGTAGACGCCGACGGCCTTGTCGAACTGCTTCTTGGCCTCGAACTCCGCGGCTTGCTTCTTCAGCTTTGCGACTTGGGACATCAGCCAGTGGGGTCCGGACGTGGGCTCGGTGAGGAAGGACCGCCCAAACCCTATTTCAGCGGGTGGAGCGGCCTAAGTGCTTGAATGACAACGCTTGCCCCCCACGAATGTGGAGGCGCAAAAGTTGTCACCATACCAATAGGGGACGGCTCGAAGGTCAGGAACGTCAAACAGTGCCAGGTCAGCGAGATAGCCCGGCTCGATCTGCCCGATTTGGTCGGCCAGGGCGAGCGCCGCGGCCCCGTTGACGGTCGCGGCGATGGCCACTTCGGCGACGCTCATCTTGAGTTGGCTCACGCCGAGGGTCAGCACCAAGGGCAGGTTCGGAGTCGGCGAAGTGCCTGGGTTATAATCAGTTGCCAGCGCGACGGGGATGCCGCGCTCGATCAGGCGGCGCGCGGGAGCGTGCTTGGTCTTGCCGAGGAAGAGCATCGTCCCCGGCAAGAGGGTGGCGACGGTTGGTCCCTGCGCCAGGGCGTCGATTCCGGCGTCCGAAATAGCCGCCAGATGGTCGGCCGAAACGGCGCCCAACTCCGCGGCCAGCTCGGCCCCGCCCGAGGAGGTCAGCTCGTCGGCGTGGAGCTTCACCAGCAGCCCCGCGGTCCGCGCCGCCGAGAGGATCTCCCGGCTCTCGTCCACCGTGTACACCCCGGTCTCGCAAAACACGTCGGCGAACCGCGCCAGGCCCTCGCGGGCGACCGTGGGTATCATTTCGCGAATGAGGATCTCCACATAGCGCCGGCGATCGGCGTCGGAGCCGCGATGCTCGAGCGGGATCTCGTGCGCGCCGAGGAACGTCGGCACGATGCGCGCCGGCAGCTCGCGGCGCAGGCGGGCGATCACGCGCAGCGTCTTGAGCTCGTCCTCGAGCGTGAGGCCATAGCCCGACTTCACCTCGATCGTCGTCGTTCCGTGCGCCATGAGGCGCCGGAGACGTGCTTTCGCGAGGTCGAACAATTCGTTCTCTGAGCGCGTCCGCAGGTCGCGCACCGAGGAGTGGATGCCTCCGCCGCGGCGCGCGATCTCCATGTAGTCCAACCCCGCGGCGCGGAGCTCGTGCTCGTCGTACCGCGGGCGGCCGAACACGCCGTGCGTGTGCGAGTCGACGAGTCCCGGCATCAGCACGCCGCCGCGGCAGTCTATCTCGCTCGCGCGCGGGAACCGCGCGCGAAGCTCGGCGAGCGGCTCGACGGCCGCGATTCGCTCACCCTCGACGGCGACGGCGACGTTTGTGCGAATCCCGGCGTCGGCCATCTCGCCGCCGCGTCGCGCGCGCGCCGGACCGCGGCAGGTGACGACTTGCGCGGCGTTGGCGAAGATCAGCGTCTCGCGGGCGTCGGTCATGCCATCACGTCCCGGATGCGCGACAGCCGGAGCGGCGCCTGCGCTTCGCCGCGGCAGGCGTAATAGCACGCGTTGCAGTCGACGGGTTTGTAGTCGCGGAAATCGCGCCAGTGAAAATCGGTCGGAAAATCGGGGCAGCGCTTCACCTGGCCGGCGGGGTCGATGTGAATCGTGCGGATCCCCGACCGGCAGGGCTCGCGCATCTCGCCGCGCAGGTAGCGCGGAATCTGCTCGAGATAGTAGTCGGAGTTCGTGATGACGCCGCGGCGGCGCTTCTTGAACGCGAGGAGCTGCCGCACGACGTCGTCCGCATGGGCGAGCTCCTGATCGCCGATGAGAAACTGCGTGTTGCCGTTCTTGGCGTCGGTGTAGACGCTGAAATTCACGCCGGCGCCAAGCTCCTGCGCGCGAGCGACGATCGGCAGGATCTGGTCGAGGTTGTCGTTCTTGATGACCGTGTTGAAGCGAATGCCGTCGATGCCGCGCGCGCGCATCGCCGGCACCGCGGCGAAGATGCGGCGCCGCAAGGCCGGGAATGCCTCGCGCCTTGTCGTGCCGTTCGTCGAGATAGTCGAGCGAGATGTTGAACTGGTTCACGCCCGCGTCCCAGAGCGACTGCGCGCGCTCGGGCGTGAGCATCGCGCCGTGCGTGATGAGCGTGATGTACTTCAGCGAGATGGCGCGGTCGACGCCCGAAACGAGATCCTCGAGGTCGCGGCGGAGCGTCGGCTCGCCGCCGGTGAACGTCACGAGCATCGGGTTGAAGAACCGCGCGGCGTCGGCGTAGCTCTCGAGCTCCGACGCGCGCGCCGACGGGTCGGTCGTCCAGTAGTCGCAGAACGAGCAGCGCGCGTTGCAGCGCAGCGTGACTTCGAAATGGACGAGCACCGGACGCCGGCGCGCCGTGAGCCACGCGTACTTCCCGAGGAAGAGCGCGACGTGCCAGGGCCGAAAGCGCGCAGACAGCATCCGTGCTTTTCCGGATCCCCGGTCAGTCGCGCATCGGCAAACGAATCCCCTGCTCCGCCGCGGTGCGCATCGCGATGTCGTAGCCGGCGTCCGCGTGACGAGCGACGCCGATTCCCGGATCGTTGGTCAGCACGCGCTCGAGGCGCACGCGCATTTCGGGTGTTCCGTCGGCGACGATCACCTGCCCCGCGTGGAGCGAGTTGCCGATGCCGACGCCGCCGCCGTGGTGGAACGACACCCACGAGGCGCCGCTCGCCGTGTTGAGCAGCGCGTTGAGGATCGGCCAGTCGGCGATCGCGTCGCTGCCGTCCTTCATCGCTTCCGTTTCTCGAAACGGCGACGCCACGCTGCCCGTATCGAGGTGGTCGCGCCCGATGACGATCGGCGCGGAGATCTCGCCGCTGGCCACGAGGTCGTTGAGCGCGACGCCGAAGCGCGCGCGTTCGCCCTGGCCGAGCCAGCAGATGCGCGCCGGCAATCCCTGGAAGTGGACGCGCTCGCGGGCGAGCGCGATCCAGCGTTGCAAGTGCTCGTCGTGCGGGAACAGCTCGAGCACGAGCTCGTCGGTTCGCGCGAGATCGCGCGGATCTCCCGACAGCGCGACCCAGCGGAACGGCCCCTTCCCTTCGCAGAACAGCGGACGCATGTACTCGGGCACGAAGCCGGGAATGTCGAACGCGTTCGCCACGCCGTTGTCGAGCGCGACCGTGCGAATGTTGTTGCCGTAGTCGAATGCGACGGCGCCGCGCTTCTGCATCGCCAACATCGCGCGGACGTGCTCGACGATCGACGCGTTCGCGCGCGCGACGTACGCCGTCGGATCCGAGCGGCGCAAGTCGGCCGCCTCGGCGAGCGACAGCCCGGCGGGCACGTAGCCGTTCAGCGTGTCGTGCGCGCTCGTCTGGTCGGTCAGGACGTCGGGCGTCACGCCGCGGCGCGACCAACTCGGGCAAGATCTCCGCGGCGTTGCCGACGAGTCCCACCGACAGACCGCGCTTCGCGTCGGTCGCCTCGCGAATCCACTTCAGCGCTTCGTCGAGGTCGGCGGTCTTGCGGTCGCAGTAGCCGGTCTCGAGCCGCTTGTCGATGCGCGCCTCGTCGACGTCGACGCCGAGGATCGCCGCGTCGTTCATCGTCGCGGCGAGCGGCTGCGCGCCGCCCATGCCGCCGAGCCCCGCCGTGAGGACGAAACGGCCGGCGAGCGAGCCGCCGAAGTGCGTGCGCGCGACAGCGCCGAACGTCTCGTACGTGCCCTGCAGAATGCCCTGCGAGCCGATGTAGATCCACGAACCGGCCGTCATCTGGCCGTACATGATCAGGCCCGCGCGCTCGAGCTCGCGGAAATAGTCCCAGTTCGCCCAGCGGCCGACGAGGTTCGTGTTGGCGATGAGGACGCGCGGCGCCGACGCGTGCGTGCGAAACACGCCGACCGGCTTGCCGCTCTGGATGAGCAGCGTCTCGTCGTTCTCGAGTTTGCGCAGCGCGGCGACGATCGCGTCGAACGCCTCCCAGCTGCGCGCGGCCTTTCCGGTGCCGCCGTAGACGACGAGATCATCGGGCCGCTCGGCGACCTCGGGGTCGAGGTTGTTCATCAGCATGCGGAGCGCGGCTTCCTGCTGCCATCCCTTGCAGGAGAGCGTCGTGCCGCGCGGCGCGCGGACCGTGCGCGCCGTGTGCTCCTTCGATGCGTTCGTCTCGTGAATCGTCGCCGTCATTGCGCCAACCGATCGTTCGATGTGGAAGCGGGGATCTCGTCGTCGGCGATCGCCTTCGCGAGCCGTTCGATGTCGGGCGACAGCAGACGGTCGCGCTCGAGCGGCGCGACGAGCCCGCGCACGGCTTCGTGCGCGCGGGCCACGCCGCGCCCCGGCTTGAGCGGCGCGCGGCAATCGATCCCCTGCGCCGCGCACATGAGCTCGATCGCGAGCACGTATCGCACGTTGCGCACGATGCGCCGCAGCTTCCACGCCGCGGCCATCGCCATCGGGACGACGTCTTCCTTGCTGCCGTCCGTCGGGATCGTGTCGACGCTCGCGGGGTGCGAGAGCACCTTGCACTCGCTGGCGATCGCCGCCGCCGTCACCTGCGCCATCATGAATCCGGAATTGACGCCGGCGTCGTTCGTGAGGAACGGCGGCAGGCCTTGATTCAGATCCGGATGCACGAGCCGATCGATGCGGCGCTCGGAGATCGTCGCGAGGTTCGTGAGCGCGATCGCGAGGAAATCGAGCGCCATCGCGACGGACTGTCCGTGAAAGTTGCCGCCGCTCAGCAAATCGCCGGAGTCGAAGACCAGCGGGTTGTCCGTCGCGGCATTGAGCTCTCGGCCGACGACTCCTGCCGCGAACTCGATCGCGTCGAGCACGGGGCCGTGCACCTGCGGCATGCAGCGCAGCGCGTACGCGTCCTGCACGCGCGGATCGTTGTGCCGATGCGACTCGCGAATCTCGCTGTCGGCGAGCAGCTCGCGCAGATACGCCGCCGACACCGACTGGCCGAGCTGCCCGCGCGCCTCGTGAATGCGCTCGTCGAACGCGACCGGCGTGCCGAGCAGCGCCTCGAGCGACATGGCGCCGGCGACGTGGGCGATTCGCCAGAGACGTCGCGCGTCGAGCAGCGCGAGCGCGGCGATCGCCGTGTGCGCTTGCGTGCCGTTGATCAGCGTCAGCCCTTCCTTGCTCGCCAGCGTCAGCGGCTCGAGTCCCGCCGTGCGGAGCATCCGCGCCGCCGGTCCGTGCTCTTCGCCGCGACGCAGCGATCCCTCGCCGATCAGCGAGAGCGCGAGATGCGCGAGCGGCGCGAGGTCTCCGCTCGCACCGACGCTTCCCTGCTCCGGGACCGGCGGAAAGAGTCCCGCGTTCAGCATGCCGGCGAGCAAGTCGGCCAGGTCGATCCGCGCGCCGGAGAAGCCCTTGGCGATCACGTTCGCGCGCAGCAGCATCATCGCGCGGACTTCGCGCTCCGGGAGCAGGTCGCCGACACCGGCCGCGTGGCTTCGCACGAGGTTCACCTGGAGCTCGGCGAGCCGGTCCGGCGGGATCGCGACCTCGGAGAGCTTGCCGAAGCCGGTCGTCACGCCGTACGCGACGGCACCGCTCGCCACGAGGCGATCGACGACCGCGCGCGTCGACGCCGCCCGTTGGCGGGCGCGCGGCGCGATCGTCACGCGCGCGCGATCGCTCGCGACCGACGATCACCTGTTCGACCGTGAGCGAATCGCCGTCGATGACGACCTCGTGCGTCATGGCGGGAATGTCGACGGGCCGTACGGACAATTCAAGGGATTGCGGATGGCGCGCGCACCCGCTTACGCGACGCGATCAAAACGTCCCCGACCGCACCGTCGAGCGATTGTAGTCGAGCTTGATGTCGGGGTCCGCCTTGAGGCGGATCGTGAACGTGAACGCGAAGTTCCCGTTGGGCGACTGCGTGTAGCCGAACAGCGCCTGCCAGTCGTGCAGGTCGCGTTGCAGCTGAACGTTCTGGCTCGCGAAGGCGTGGTGCTCGAGGTCGTAGCTCGTGTTCCAGTGCGCGCCCCAGTGCGGCGTCAGATTGAACGCGAAGTCGGACGTCACGTTCGTCGTCGGCGGAATGTTGTACGCCGGACCACCCGCCGTCGCCGACGAGACCGGCAGCTCGGTGGTCGGCTGCGCGCGCTGCGCGTTGACGCACGCGTCGAACAACAGCGCGTTCTGTCCGGCGATCTGCGCGCAGCGCTCGCGAGGATCGAAGTTGGATCACGTTGGGCCCGGGCTTCGGCGGACGCGGGCTCGAGCGAGTGAGGTCGAGTCGCAAGCGCCATCCGGGCGTTTCGTTGAGAAAGCGCTCCGGCCCGCGGACCGTGCCGGCGACCGGTTGGGCCGCGGAGTTTTCGGCGCGAATGCGTGCCGGCGTCGGCGAGGGCCGCCGCTTTCTTCGCCGAATCCGTCGGGGGCGTCGGAGCGCCGAAAAGCTTGCGGAACACCACCAGCGGATTCTGGTCGCGGCTCAGCGAAAACGACGCGGAGATCGCGGTCAGGTACGGCGCGAACTCGGCCGTGTCGCTCAACGTGCTGCCCTGGAAGAGCGAGTACTGGCTCGAGAAGTCGAACCCCGGGAGGAGGTCGGAGCGGAGCGAGTAGCCCCACGTCTCCGTCGTGAATCCCGCCGTCTTCCAGTGCAACTCGCCGCGGTGCTCCGCCTCCTGGGCTCGCGCGAAGTCGTAGTTCAGCGGCGTCATCGAGATGGCGAGGAGGTCGATCTTCTGCCCTCCGTCGGGATTCGAGTCGTTCGGCGAACGCAGCTTCGCCTGAAACAGCTGCGTGAGACCGAACGTGACGTTGTTCAGCGGCAGGTTCGTGAACGATCCCGCCCGCGTCCGGCCGAGCGCGGCGAGGTACTCGTCGCTCACGTCGGCTTTCGGACCGTACGACCAGCCGATCGTCGGCGTGATGGAGTGACGGATCCGTTGAAACGGGCCGAAGCCGCCGAATAGCCCGAACAGCGTCGGCGCGGCGCTGAGTCCGGCGGTGATCCGCTTTCCCTGGTGGACGTAGACGCCGTCCGTCCGTTCGGACGCGACCCAGAACGGCCCGGGATCCGCGTTTTGCAGAGCGATCGTCGGCGTGATGTTGAACTTGTTCTGCCAGAGCGAGGGCAGCCTGAAGTCGGGGTTCCAGTCGATCTGCGTCTGGTATGTCGCGGCAAAGATGCGCGTCGCGGTGACGTCGCCCGTCTCGACGTCGTAGATCGAGAACTGCTGCGGAAAATTCTGGCGCGTGTAGCGGATGTTGACCGAGTTGTTGAGCGACCAGCCGAAGATCTGGATCGGCGCGCCGATCGTCATGGTCTCGTCGCGCGAGCTCCGGTCCTTCGACAGGGAGCTGTCCCGCTGTCCGGTGATGGGGTTCAGGTTGAAGACGTACGCCCCGATTCCCGGCTGGTCGATCTTCGTCACGTCGTGCTGGCTGTAGCTGAACCCGGGGGTCCAGCTGAAGAAGTCGCCGAGCGTGATGGGCAACGATGTGAGGTTGACCGTCGGCACCGTCTCGTCGATCTGCTGCCGGCCGGGATACTGCGTCCGCGTGCCGCCGATGTTGACGGACGCCGGGCCGAGCTTCGTCTGGTACGCGAGCGCCGACGCGATCGTCGCCAGGGCCGTGTACGGGTTGAACGTGTTCTGGCGCTGGAGCGCCGTGCTCGTGACGAAGTTCAGGTTCGCCTGCACGTGGCTGTCTTTCGAGAACTCTTGTGAGTGGGTCAAGCTGACGGCCGTGTTCGTGGACCCGTCGCGCTGCGACGTGTACGCCACGCCGACGCGCCCGTTCATGAACCGGTCGAGCCAGCGGTAGTTCATGTCGGTGTTCAGCTTGAGCCAGCCCGGATCGCCCTCGGTGGACCCGGCCGAGCTGCGCCAGTCGAGCCAACTGGCGAAGTCCACGTAGTCGCTCGCCGCCCAGTAGTAGCCTGCGTGGTCCACGTGCCGCCGGTACGTCCCACTGTTGCGCACGATGTCACCCAGCCCGAACTGCGGCGCGATGATCCCACTGTGCCGGCCGCCCTTCGTGTCGCTGAAGAAGAACGGGAGCCACATCACCGGCACGTCCTTGATGTAGAGGACTGCCGGCCGGCCGGCGATCGTGTTGTCGGACGTCCGCTTCGCCTCGCCAAACTCGAAGTGATAGTCGGGAATCGAGTCGGGGCAGCTCGTCGCGGTGGCGCCCTTCGTCCAGACCGTCATGCCCCTCCCCTTGCCCGACGTATCCTGCATCACCTCGGCGAGAGCGACGTCCATGTACCACATCTCGCCGTTGTTCACCGGCAGCCGCGCGTTGGTGATGCGCGCCGTGCGCTGCGTGAGGTTGTAGTCGAGGCGTCCGTGGCCGACGATGTCCGCCTGCCCGCTCTTGGGCGGCGGCACGACGACGTACGAGCCGCCCGAGACCACTTTGTGTGTGCGCTCGGTGTAGTAGATGCCGCTGTCGCTCTGGATCTGCTGGGCCTCGCGGTCGACGGCGGCGAGGCGTTTCTTGGGGGGTTTTGTCGTGTCGCCCGGTTGTCGAACCGGCGGCCCCGCGAGCAGGTCGAGCGCGTGCGTCTGCGCGTTGAACACCGCCGTGTCGCCCTGATAGCGCGTGACGGTGTAGCCCTGCATCTGGAGCAGGCGCTGGGCGACGCTGTCGGGCGGCGCCCACTTGATTCGCGTGCTGTCCTTTGTCGTGTCGCGCGGAGCGGGCTGCGCGTTCCCGCGACCGATGCCCGGAAGCCGCGGAATCTGGGCGTGGATAGAGCCGGCGGCCGACGCGACGAGAATCGCGCCGGCGATCGCCGCCCGGATCACGCGGGCAGTCCGCCTTCCGGCGGAGCGTCCATCATCGCGCGACGCCGCATCTTGCGGCGGTAGATCACGTACGCCGCGAGCACGCTCAGCTCGTAGAGTCCGTAGAGCGGAACCGACAGCGCGATCGTCGTCCAGACCATGTCGCCGGGTGTGAGGAACGCGCCGACGATGACGATGAGCACGATGGCGTGGCGACGGTACTTCGTCAGGAACATCGGCGTGACGACGCCGAGCGCGGCGAGCGCGAGAATGACGATGGGGAGCTCGAAGCTGACACCGAACGTGAGCACCATCGCAAAGATGAAGCTGAAATAGTCTTCAGCCGTGATCAGCGGCACCAGCGACGGGCCGCCGAAGCTGAAGAGCCACGGCAGCGCGAGCGGCACGACGACGAAGTAGGCGAGCGCCGCGCCCGAGACGAACAGGACCAGGCCGCTGAACAGCACCCCGAGTCCGACGCGCCGCTCGTGCTTCTTGAGGGCGGGCGCAAGGAACGCCCAGACCTGATAGATGATGACCGGCGACGCCAGCACGAAGCCGAACGTCATCGCCGTGTCGAGGATGACCGTGAAGCCTTCGCTCGGATGGAGGAACGCGAGCTTGTGCTCGGGGATCAGCGGGAGGATCGGCCGCGCGAGCAGTCCGACCGCGTCGTACTGAACCGCCAGCCAGAAGCCGAGACCCACCGCCACGACGAGCGCGAGCAGCGAATAGATGATTCGCCACCGCAGCTCCTCGAGGTGATCGAGGAACGGCATCTCACCATTGTTGGACTTCGGAATCGGCATCCCGGCTCGAGGCTTCGCGTCTGGCCTACTCGCTCGGGCTCAGGAGGTCCTTGGCGAGAGCGGCTTCGTCTGATTGAGGATACTTGGTGATCAGCCGATTGAGAACGATCCGCGCTTCACCCTTCTTGTTGGCGTCCCATAGCATGCGACCGCGTCGCCACAGTGCGCCGGCTACGTCCGGGCTGTTCGGATATCTCGTTTCGACGAGCTGATATACTGAATCCGCTGCCGCGGTGTTCCCCTCTGACTTGAACGCATCGCCAATGTAGACCTGCGCGCGCGCGTTCTGGTCATAGTCGGGATAATTCTTAATGAGGTCCTCGAAGCCCGACCGGGCGGTGCGATAGCTGCCCTTCCGGTACTCCTCGACGGCCGACGTGAACATCGTCGCCGGACCCGGGACCCCGGATGCGGCGGCGCGCTGGCTCGTATCGCCGGTCATCGTGCCGTTCGGCGTGATGGCCGGCGCGGACGTCCCCCGTTGCCGCCCTGCTCTCTCACCGCCTGGAGCTGGGCCCGTGCTTCTTGGAGATCGCGCGTGTTCTGACCGAGAATCGCCTCGATCTTGATGACCTGTTGCCCCATCGCATCGAACTGTCCGGCCGCGTTCGCCTGGAACAGAGCCAGGCGCGCGGTGAGCACCCTCACTGAATCGTTCAGGCGCTCGACACTCGCCGCGAGCGACGCGATCTCACGGCGCCGTGCGTCCTCGGCTCGCAGGATGGCGGTGTCGTTCTGCGCCAGCTGCGAGCGCGACACGCGGATCTCGTCCTGAAGCGTTTGGATGCTGCCCTGTGTGGCGAGACAGCCCGTCGCCGCCAACATGGCGACGGGCGCGATCGTTCGAAGCGATGGAGAGAAGCGAATCATGGAGACCGCAGGTTGTTGCCGCCCGAGGTGATGTCGAACTCGGCACGGCGGTTTTGGGACCAGGCCGACTCGTCGTTCCCCTGCGCAATCGGATGCTCTTCGCCGTAGCTCGCCGTCGCGATGCGCGCGTCGGCGATCCCGTGCTGGACGAGATACGCCTTGACCGCCGCGGCGCGGCGCTGGCCGAGGGCAAGGTTGTACTCGTCGGAGCCCCGCTCATCCGTGTGGCCGGCAATTCGGATCATCACGCCGGAATTCGCCTGCAGGATCGGCACCTTCGCGTCGAGAATCGCACGATCTCCGGGACGGAGGTCGGCCTGATCGTAGTCGAAGTGCACCATCGCGGTGAGCGTCGCGGCCAGCGCGCCGGCGTTGGACCGGTTTCGCGCCGCGGCAGCAGCGGCAGCAGCGCTGTCCGCCGCTCGGCGGCGCGCTGCATCTTCAGCGGCGCGGCGTGCCGCATCGGCCTGCGCTCTGGCAAGACTGTCCGCGTTCGGTCCAGAGGCCTGCGTCACCGGAGCCGGCGCAGAGGCCGGAGGGTTGTGGTGACACGCGCTGATCGCAACGACCGACAGCACGGCCGTCGCCACGCCCGCGATGCGTCGAGTACTCATCATGTTCGGGAATCTCCTGCGAGAGAGAGAGACTTGAGGGGAGGTAGGAAGGGGGGGGAGGAAGCCGGGGTTTCCGCTCTTTCAGGTTCTTGTCTCATTGTCCCGATAGACGCGCGGACCAGGCCGCGAGTCGCGAGCCTTCCGCTTTCGTCAGCTGCCGTACGCGATTCGACTCCGTGTCCAACACCCACAACTGCCGAACCCCGGTGCGCGTCGACGTGAAGACGAGGTGACGCGAGTCCGGCGCCCACGACGGCTGCTCGTTGGCCCCGTCGCCCGTGAGTTGCTTGGGCGTGCCGCCACTTGCCGGGATGGTTCGAATCTGGAATCGCCCGTTGAGCATCTCCTGGTAGGCGATCAACCGCCCGTCTGGGGACCAGTCGGGGTCGGACCGGTAGTTGTTCGGGTCGAAGTCGTATTTGGTGAGCTGGTCAGCGCCAGTTCCATCGGAGTCCATAATATATAACTCGGGCGGTCCCTGCACATTGGTCACGTAGACGATCCTTTGCCCTTTCGGGATTGTAGACCGGGTTCGAGTTCTGTGCTCCGTGCGCGACGGTGAGACGACGCGGCGCTGACGAACCATCGACGTCGACCGCATAGATGTCACCCTGCGTCTCTCCAGTCCGTGCGAACGCGATCGTGTTGCCGTCCGGAGAGAAGACGGGCGTGGTGTAGATGACGTTACGCGTTGGACCGGCCAGCGTGTGCGATCGCCCCGTCGCCAGGTCGATGACGACCAGCCGCGATCCGTCGCCGTACGTTGAATACGCCAGCATCGTCCCCGCCGGGTTCCACGCTGGACTGGTGCCGTTCGAGTCCGTGGGTACGGTGATCTCGTCGGCGCCGTCGCTGTCGACGACTCTGATGTTCCGGCCGCGCATGTAGGCGATGCGCGTAGCCGCGATCCCGCGCTGGCCGGTCATCCAGCGCTCGATCTCATCCGACGCGCGATGCACGCCGAGCCGCCAATCGCGGCCGAGACCCGACCCTTGAAGATCGAAGTCGCCGGCGTTCATCACCTGGGTGTGTCCCACGTCGTGCAGCGCGACGTGAACGCCGGTGCCCGCCATGGTCATTTGGACGACAGCGGCGGCGTTGAGGTGCCGGAACACGTCGTAGTTGAGCCCCGCCGCCGCTCCCTGCGCGCGCAGCGTTGAAGGATCGGCGCTGTCGATCGGAATGATGACGAAACGGTCGCTGAAGTCGAGATCGCGCTGAACGATCGCGCGGACCGAATCGCCGAACGCGCCCGAGACGGGTAGCACGACCACCGGAATCTTGCTGCGGAGCGGATCGAAGTTCACGTCGAGATGGATGCCGCGATACGTGGTGTCGGCCTGCGCCGGCAGCACGCGCGCGCCGATGGCGAGCACGATGGCGAGCACGATGGAGAGCAGTGAGGCGACGCGGGCGACTCGAATCATTTGAACATTGCTGGAGTGAACCGAACCGTCACTGGAAGAATGTCTTCCCGGAAGCCCGGCGGTAGCGTCCCGAACAATTTTCCTTCGGCGACCTGTTCGACGGCTCCGATCGCGCGCTGATCGTTACGATAGTCGCCGCGGGCCACGAGTTGGATGCTCGCCGGATCCACCGTCCCATCGCGCTTGATCGTGAAGCGAACGACGGCGTCGATACGCGGCGCGCCCTGACCCCACGCAAGGATCAGCTGTCGAATGATGTTGTTGATGTAGTACGGATAGTTGAAGTCGAGTCCGCCCGTGTCGACGTTCGCGACGTCGCCTCCCTTGCCGCCCGTCGGTCCACCGCCCGCGGTCGGCGCGGGCGACTCCTCCTTCGGAGGCGCGGTCTTCACCGGCGGAGTCGGCGTCGCCTGCTTGACGGCGGGCACCGCCTTCGCAGTCGGTTTAGGAACGGGACGCGCGACCGTCGGCTTCGCCAGCGGCTTCGGCTTTTCGGGCTTGGGGTCCGGCGGCTTCACCGTCGGCTGTTCTTGAACGACGCCGATCGCGCGCTCACCCGGCGGCGCCGCGAACAGCTGCACCTTGTACAGAGGCGGCATCGGCGGCGGCGTTCCGGCGCGAAGAAGAAAGAACGCCGCCACGAGGGCTCCGTGCAGGAGCACCGACACGGCGACTCCACCGCCGATACGCGGCTCGGCGATCGCGCTCACGCTACCGAATCACCTCTGGCTCCGTCACGAGTCCAACGTCAGCCACGCCGTTTCCCCTCATGATGGCCAGGATCTGAACCACCAGCCCATAGTCGACGCTCTTGTCCGCCCGGAGATACACGCCGTTTCGCGTCCTGTTCTGCGCCACCGTCTTGAACGAGACACGGAAGTCGCCCAGCGAGAACTTCTCGTTGCCAATGAAGATCTCGCCCTTGCTGTTGATGGTCACAGCGAGCCCGTCCTTCGATTCGAGCGGACGCGACTGCGCCTGCGGAAGAGAGATGTCGACGCCGCCCTGCATCATCGGCGCGGTGATCATGAAAATCACGAGCAGCAGGAGCATCACGTCGATCAGACTGACGACGTTGACGTCGGCGTTGAGCTCGTAGCGATGCCGCCGGCGGCGCGCGCCATGTTAGATGCGTCCTTCGCGCACGAGCAACGCGATCACCGACGGTGCTGAAGCTCTCCAGCCGTCCGTCGAACCGATTGAGGCGGCCGCGAAGATGTTGTAGCCGAACGTCGCCGGGATCGCGACGGACAGCGCGGCCGCGGTGGCGATCAGCGCCTCGGCCGACACCTGGCGCGACCGCCGACAGGTTGCCCGACCCCTTCGACGCGATTCCGAGGAACGCGTCGATCACGCCGAGCACGGTGCCGAGCAGTCCGATGAGCGGGCTCACGGAACCGATCGTCGCGAGCCACGGCAGAAAGCGGCCGAGGCGATCGCGCTCGTCCGACGCGTCGGCGTCGAGCAGCAGATGCAGCGTCTCGATCTGCGAGCCGCTGAGCGTCGCCGCCGTGGGCGTATCGCCGCCGCTCGGCGTCGTCACGCGCTCGAGAACCTGCTGGTTGGCGACGCGCGCGTCGGCGACGAATCGAATGGCGCGCATGAACAGGCGCGGCAGCGCGCTCGGTTTCGATTTGCTTGGCGAGCGTGGCGGCGTCCTCGAGCCGCGAGACGTGCTCGAACTCCGCCCAGAACTTGTCCGCCGACCTCGCCGCTTTTGTCAGCGATCGCCAGACGCCGAACATGATCGACCAGCTGAGCAGCGAGAGGAACACGAGAATGATGAGGACGGCCTGCGTGACGGGCGTCGCGTCGAGGATGAGATCGACAGGGCTCGACGGAATAGCCCCGTGCGAGCCCTGCAACTGCAGCAGTGCGAGCGTCACGGTCTCATTGGGTACGGGTGTTGGCGCTGAACCAGCGGAACGTGTCGGCGAGCCCTTCCTCCAGCGAAACCTTGGCGCTCCATCCCAGATCCGATCTGGCCTTCTCCACCCTGAGGAACGACTGCTGCTGCTCGCCGGGACGCTTCGGCGCGAACTCGATCGGCGTCGTCGATCCGGCGGCTTTGCGCAGCACCTCGGCGAGTTCGACGACCGACGTCGGGACTCCGGTGCCGACGTTGAACGCGCGATCGTCGAGACGCTTCGGCTCCGGCAAGGATTTTGTCGCCGCGGCGTACGTTGCCGCTGCGACGTCGCTCACGTGGACGTAGTCGCGCGTCTGCGAGCCGTCGCCGAACACAGTGAGCGCCCGTCCGGCGAGAATGCGCTGGCAGAAGATCGCGACAACGCCGGCCTCGCCGTGCGGATCCTGCCGCGGCCCGTACACGTTGCTGAAACGGACGGCCGCCATGTTCATCCCCTGCACCCGCGCGTAGTACGACAGGTACAACTCGGTCGCGAGCTTGGCGATGCCGTACGGCGAGTCGGGTTCTTTTGCGATCGTCTCCACGTTGGGCGGCGTGGCGTGATCGCCGTAGAGCGCGCCGCCGGTCGACGCGAAGACGAGGCGCGCGCGCTGAGCGCTCTCGGATCGGCGCAGCGCCTCGACGACGTTCAGCGCACCGAGGACGTTGACGCTCGCGTCGAACACGGGGTCGTTGACGCTTTTTCGCACGTCGATCTGCGCCGCGAGATGCGCGATCGCGTCGAAAGAACCGCCGCTGACGAGCGCGGCGGCGTCGGGGGAGCGGATGTCCATGACATGCAGCTTCGCCGCCGATGGCACGTTCTCGCGGCGGCCGCTCGACAGATTGTCGAGAATCTCGACCGACCAACCGTTGGAGAGAAAAAGATCCGCGACGTGGGAGCCGATGAAGCCCGCTCCGCCAGTGACCAGGGCTCGCCGCGTCACTCGCGCGGCTCCGAAGCTGGATCCGCGCTCGCGCGTTGGTCGCGCGATTCCGCGGAGCGCTCCAGACCGAACAGATACCTCACCGTGTCGACGACGCCAAGCCCGCGCCCGTTCGCTGCCGCGGCGCGCAGGCGGACCGTCGGTTCGTGCAGAAACTTGTTCATGAGGCTCCTGGAAAGTTCTTCGACGACGGCTCGTTCGGCCGGCGCCAGATGGTCCAGCCTTCGCAATGCCTCCGCAACCTCTCGCTCGCGCATCGACTCCATGCGTGTCCGCATCTCGGTCAGCGTGGGAACCGCGGCGAGCCCCGCCAGCCACTCCCAATAGCGATCGACTTCCCCACCGATCAGGTGCTCCGCGCTCGGCATCTCTCCGCGCCGCCGCTCGACGTTCGCCGCGACCACGGCCTGAAGATCGTCGAGGTCGTACAGGAAAACGTTCCCGAGCCGACGGACCGCGAGATCGACGTCGCGCGGTAGCGCGATGTCGAGGATACACAGGGGCCGGTCGCCGCGCACACCCAGCGCCGGCCGAACGTGCTCCACGTTCACCACGGCCCGCGGAGCCGCCGTCGAGCAGACCAACACGTCGACGTCGGCGAGCGCCGGCCAACACTCGTCGAAGTGCATGGCCGCCGCGCCATAGCGGTCGGCCAGTTCCTTCGCTCTCTCGAAAGTGCGGTTGGCGACGATCGCCGCGCGCACGCCTTGGTCCACCAGGCACTCGAGCGCCAGCTCGGCCATCTCGCCGGCGCCGAGGACCATGGCGCGCTTTCCTTGGAGCGAACCGAAGATCTGCTTCGCTATTTGCACCGCCGCCGAGCTCACCGACGCGGCGCCGCGCGCGATCGACGTTTCGTTCCGGACGCGTCCCGCGACGAGCAGCGACGTCTGAAAGAGGCGGTTGAGCACCGGTCCCGAGTGGGAGCGGCACACCTCCCAGGCGTCTCTCACCTGCCCGTGGATCTGCGCCTCGCCGAGCACCATCGAATCGAGACCGCTCGCCACGCGGAAGAGATGCGTGACGGCGTCCCGGTCGCGGCGGACGTAGCCGAACTCCGACGCGTCGCGGCCGAGCCTTGCCGAGAACGCGGCCCAGACGCCCGGCGCGCTGTCGCGTTCCTCCTCGACGACGTAGACCTCGGTGCGATTGCACGTCGAGAGCAACACCGCTTCGCGAGCGGCCGAGGCTTCGCGCAGCGCGTCGAGCGCGGGGAGCGCTTCGGTGGAGCGATACGCCAGGCGCTCGCGAATGTCGAGCGAGGCGCCGCGATGGTTGACGCCGATGACAGTCAGCGCCATCGGACCACCCGCTCGTCGAACGTTCCGGATTCCACTTGTTCGCAGAAGTCGTCGCCGACGAGCGCGGCGGACGCCTCGGTCCACCGGTCGCGCTGCCCGTCGTCGATCATCGCGCGGCGCAACGCCGCGAGGTGTGCGACCGCCGACGCGTAGCGACCGTCGAGCTTCGCGGCGAGCTCGTCGCGGATGCGCTTCGCCGCGGCGGGGACTCCTCCCGCCGTCACCGAGACGACGAGGTTGCCCGATCGAAGCACCGCCGGCGTTGTGCAATTGCCCGCGGCGGGCGTGTCGACGACGTTCACCAGCCTGCCCTTGTCGACGGCGTCGCGGGCGATCGCCGCGTTCACCGCCGGGTCGTCGGTCGCGGCGATGACCAGCGTCGCGTCGCCGATCTGCGCCGGCGAATACGCGGCGCGTGTCACCGTCAGACGATCGTCGTCTTCCGCGGCGTGCTCGAGCTCGGTCGTTCCGCCAAGCGCCACGACGTGCACGCGCGCGCCTGCTTCGAGCAGCGCGAGCGCCTTGCGCGTCGCTACGCGGCCGGCTCCGACGACGAGCGCCGAAATCGACGTGCCCTCGAGGGTCAGCGGATACGCGCTCACAGGAACTGTCCCAGCCCCGGCGCGGCGACGCGGAAGGCGACGTACAAAACGAGCACCGAGACGAACGCCAGCCCCGAATACTTCGCGGCGCGCTGCGCTTGCCACCCGCGCGTCACCCGCCCCAGTGCGACGAGCGTCACGGCCAGCCACGCTGCGCCGCCCCATAGGAGTTGCGGCAGATTGAGCTGGTGGTATTCCACCGAATAGGTGGACGCAAGCACCACGCCGAGCGTGAGGCCAAGCCACCCGGCGATCGCCGCGACGTGGTTGACGCGATCGAGCGTCGCGAGCGGCGGAAAGAAGCGGAAGATCGTGTCGAAGTGCCGCGACTTGAGCTCGCGACGCTGCATGAGGTACATCGCGCCCGCGGCCGCCGCGGTCGCGAAGGCCGCCATGCCGATGAAGCTCAGCGCGATGTGCGCGAAAAGCCACACGCCCCGCGCGCCCTCGGCGCCGCGCCCGGGCGTGAGCCCGATGACGTTCGCACAGATCGTGGGAACCGCGGCGAGCGGCGCCGCGACGAGCGCGAGGCTGACGTCGCGCGCCAACACCTCGACGATCAGGAGCGTGAAGGCCAGCACGAGTCCGGCGAACGAGAGCGCCGGACCCAGGCCGGTCAGCGGAACGGCGCTCGACCGGTGCGCGAACGCCAGCAGGGCGACGACGTGGGCCACCACGCCCGCGGCGAGGATCGCCGTCACGCCGCGAACCGACGCCTTCACCGGGCGCGCAAAGGGAACCGCGGCGAGGGCCGCGGCTCCCAGGTAGCAGGAGATGGCGATGAACTGGGCGATCGCTATCATTGCGGTCGCCCAAAATTTAGTGCAACGCGAGAGCCTACGGCATTTTAGTTCGCCGGGCCCTCGCGTCTCCGCGCTTTACGGCATCTTTGCGGCGACGCGCGCCTTGATGCCCTCCACGATGTGCGGCTGCTCCTGCGCGGTCACGATCGCCGTGGCGCCGTAGGGGGTGACGCGCAGCACCTGGGCCTGCGCGATCGGGATCTCGGGGAGCGTCAGGTCGTGGGCGTCGTTCGGCCGCTGGCGCGGCTTGAGGATCTGAATCACGTCGCCGGTGGTGAGACCGTCGCGGCCCGAGATATCGATGACGACGTAGCTCTGCAGGCTGGGGAGCACCGGCGAGTCGAGCACCCAGCGCACGTGCCCCGTACGGCCGTTCGTGATCGCGGCCGGATGGCCGACGACGTTGGCCGAGCCGCTGTCGAGCATGACCAACCTCTGCCCCTGCTTCACTTCGCCGAACATCTTCACGACGTTGGCCACGGACGCCTCGCCTGTGCTACCGGGCTGGCTGACTTCGACGATGCCGGTCGGGATCACGATCTGACCGAAGTCCTCGAGGTACGGTCCGAGGCGATACGTGAGAAAGAGCGCGTGTTGCGCCGGCATCGAGCCCGACGGCGGAGCGATGAAGACGCGATCGTTGAGCTGCAGGCGGCTCTTCTGGTGCGAGGCGATGCCCGGAACGTCCGCGCTTTCGATCAACAAGCCGGGATTGCGCGGACCGCCGTCGCGGTCGACCCAGGGCGCGGCGATGTACTCGCCGGGGAGCACCGTCGTGGCACGCGCCTGCAGCATCGGCGTCGCCGTGTCGCGCACGACAGTCGGCATGAGCGCGATCGGCTCGACCGGTATCGCCGCCACCGCCGTATCCATCGGCAATTTGGCGGGGATCTCGGCGGCCGCGGTAGGAATCGCCGACGAATCAGCCGGCGTTTCAGGCACGGCCACGGCCACCGCGACGACCTTCGCATGATCGCCGGGCAGCTTCAGCTGCTGGCCCGGGAAGATCCAGTGCGGATCCTCGATTGTGCCGGTGTTGAGGCGATAGACCTCGGGCCACAGGAAGGCGTCGCCGAGATAGCTCTTCGCGATATCCCAGAGAGTGTCGCCACGCTTGACAGTGTGCGTCTTGGCGGAATCGGACGCGGGCGCCGCGGGAGCAGGCGCCGGCTGTTGCGCGTTCAGGAATTGCGGAAACGACGCGGCGATGGCGATCGACGCCGCGGCAACGGAACGGGCGAACGTCCCGCGCTGCCGACTGGGAGGCCGCACGAGCATGGCGTAACTCCGGGCGAATCGTGTAAGGACAAAACTCTCAGGGTGGCGAAACTCGCCAGCCTCTGCGGTTTGGACGATTCGCTGGGTAGAGGGAAACGTCCGACGGAGGTTAGGCTGCCGGCCGCAAGTGACTTATGCAACAGCTTTTAGCAGCGGCCACCGATTTCTCAACTTCAGCCGCCTGCCTCCCCGCTCTCGCGCTCCGAGTCTGCACAGCCGCTCGCGCGGCCGAGCGCTCGGATGGAGCCGAGAGCTGGGAGTCGAGGCGAGAAGCCCCGATCAGAACGGCAGGTCGTCGTCCGCGTCGTTCAGGGCGTTCGGAAAATCCTCGAAGTCTTCCGCTCCACCGCCGGCTTTTGCCTTCGCCGCGGCCGGGGCCGGGGCGCGGCGGCTGCTCGATTCGGCGTCGAAGTCTCCGCCGCTTCCGCCACTGCGCGAACTCAGCATGATCAGCTCGCGAACGTTGATCTCGGTGCTGTAGCGAGTCTGTCCTTCCTTGTCCTGCCACTGGCGGTACTCGATGCGGCCCTCGACGTACAGCTTGTCGCCCTTCTTCACGTAGCGCTCGACGATGTCGGCGAGCTGCGAACCCTTTGTGTTCCAGACGACGCAGCGGTGCCACTCCGTCTTTTCCTGTTTCGCTCCGGCCGCGTCGTTCCACTGGCGGCTCGTGGCGAGCGAAAAAGTGGCGACGCGGTTGCCGCCGGTTGTCGAACGCACCTCGGGATCGTTCCCGAGATTTCCGATCAACGTGACTTTGTTCAGGCTTCTGCTCACGGCTCCTCCTGGCGAGAAAGTGTGTCCAGCCTCTCGCCGCTCACGGTATGATCCAGTCCGTGTTGATGCGCAACCAAATCATCGCACATCAACGTGTTGTGTTGCCGATCTCACGTCCCGCTTTACACCTCACCGCCGTCCATCGACCGGCAGAGCACGATGGCATCCTCCACGGGCCGGCGGTAATACGAACGCCTGCGTCCAATCTCGATGAAGCCGCGCGATCCGTAGAGATGCCGTGCGGCCGCGTTCGAATCTCGCACCTCGAGGTACACCGCCTTCAGCTTGCGCGCCGCCGCTTCCTTGAGCGACGCGTCGAGCAGCGCGCGTCCGATTCCGTTCCCCCACGCGCCCGGCGCCACGGCGAGATTCGCGATTTCTCCTTCGTCGGCGACGAACCACGCGACAACATAACCCTGGAGCGTTCGTCCGTCACGACGGGCGCACGCGCAGTACACCGAGGGATTCGACAAGGCCTCGCGAAACGAGCGGGCCGACCACGGATCGCTGAACACGGCGCGCTCGATCGCTATGATCGCCGCGACGTCGGCGAGCTTCGCCGTTTCGATCGAGAGCGCCATCAGTTCGGCAGCGGGCGCCCGTGAGCCGATTCCCATTTCACCTGTGCCTCGGCGAGCCTGCCGTACGCCGGCTCCCAAGCCCGGACGTCGACGGGACCGCGGGTCGCGAGAAGTTCCTCGAGGCGCGCGACGCCGTTCGCTCGCGGGCGAGAGCGGATTTCGCCCTCCCCGCCGAAGTTCGTCGGGCTCACGATGCGCGCCCGATACTCGCCCGCAACCGTACCGACGTCGGCCGCGGCGACGATGCGAGCCGGTTCCACTTCGGCGATGCACCCTTCGTCGTCGACGTCGTAGAGCCCGACGTAGAACTCACCGCGGAGCGCGTCGACGGCGCCGAGGTATCGCCCGCGACGCGGGTCCGCGCCGGCGACCACCAATGCCAGCGAAGGCGCCGTGAAGAGTGGCAAACAGAGACCGCTCGCGATCCCCTTGGCGATGCCGCCGGCGATGCGAAGACTGGTGAAACTCCCCGGTCCCGCGCCGCAGACGATTCGCTCCACCGCGCCGAGGTCGAGCTTCGCGTGCTGCAACACCGCGGCGACAGCCGGCATCAACTGCTCGCTTTCGCGCCCCTTCATCGCGGCCGCCTGCTCGGCGAGGACTCGTCCGTCGTCCAGCAGCGCGACGTCGCCTTCGTATGTGGACGCGTCGAGGGCGAGCGTGATCACGCGTGGCCGCCGGCGTAGAGGAGACGTTTCAACGGCTCGTCGGGCAGATGCTGGAGGCTGATTGATACGTGCGACGAAGGCAAACGATCGCCCGCGCGCTCCGGCCACTCGATCAACACGAGCGCGTCCTCGGCGAGCATGTCGTCCCAACCGATGTTCGTCAGCTCCTGCGGGCCGACGAGGCGGTACAGGTCGACATGGTAGACCGTCGCGCGGGGCGACGAATAGCGGTGGACGAGAGTGAACGTCGGGCTCGTGACGTCATCGGTGACACCGAGTCCGCGACAGATCGCGCGAGCGAGCGTCGTCTTCCCCGCTCCGAGCTCGCCAGTCAGCCCGACGACGAGCGGCGGCGAGGCGGCGCGTCCGAAACGCTCGCCCCACTCGACGAGCTCCGCCTCATCGAGCGCGAGATGGCCGTGCCCCGCGAGCGGCGGGATGACGCCGGACGGAGATTGCGACACTCACCGCCCCCAGCGCCCGGCCCCGGCGGCGGGGCGCTTGGCGTTCGCGTCGCGGCGCGCCCGCACCTCGAACAGCTGGTCGCGCAGCTGCGCCGCGAGCTCGAAGTCCATCGCGGCCGCGGCTTCCTGCATCTGCTCCTCGAGCATCTTCTCGAGCGACTCGACCTCCATCACCGAGTAGCCGCGCGCCGGCTCGGCGACCTTCTTCTCCTGCTTTTCGGCGCGCGCGTCGGCGACGCGAGTGATGAAGCGCACCTGGTCCACGCTCTTCGACACGCTCGTCGGCGTGATGTCGTGCTCCACGTTGTGGCGCGTCTGCAGTTCGCGGCGACGGCTCGTCTCCTCGAGGCAGCGCTGCATCGACCCGGTGATGCGATCGGCGTAGAAGATCGCTCGGCCCCGGACGTGCCGCGCCGCGCGGCCGACGGTCTGGATCAGCGACCGATCGCTGCGCAGGAAGCCCTCCTGATCGGCGTCGAGGATCGCGACGAGCGAGACCTCCGGCAGGTCGAGTCCCTCGCGGAGCAGGTTGATCCCGACCAGCACGTCGAATTCGCCGAGGCGGAGTCCGCGAATGATCTCCATCCGCTCGATCGCGTCGATGTCCGAGTGCATGTACCGCACGCGTACGCCGACCTGCTGGAGGTAGTCGGTGAGATCCTCCGCCATCCGCTTGGTGAGCGTCGTGACGAGCACGCGTTCGCCCCGGCGCTCGCGAATGCGGATCTCGTTGAGCAGATCGTCCACCTGTCCGCGCACCGGGCGCACCTCGATCTCCGGATCGACGAGCCCGGTCGGGCGAATGATCTGCTCGACGACGACGCCCTCGGAGAGCCGGAGCTCCAAATCCGCCGGTGTGGCCGACACAAAAATCGCGCGCGGCGTGAGACCGAGGAATTCGTCGAACATGAGCGGCCGGTTGTCGAGCGCGCTCGGCAGGCGGAACCCGTACTCGACGAGCGTGAGCTTGCGGGCCCGGTCGCCGTTGAACATCCCGCCGATCTGCGGCAGCGAGACGTGCGACTCGTCGACGACGACGAGGAAGTCTTCCGGGAAATAGTCGAAGAGGCACGGCCGGCCGCTCGCCCTCGTCGCGGCCGGCGAGGTGGCGCGAGTAGTTCTCGATTCCCGCGCAGGTGCCGATCTCGAGCATCATCTCGATGTCGAAGTTCGTGCGCGACTCGAGGCGCTGCGCCTCGAGCAGCTTGCCGGCCGGCCGCAGAACGGCGAGGCGCTCCGCCAGCTCGGCGCGAATCAGCTTGACGGCGCGCTCGAGCGTCGGCCGCTGGGTGACGAAGTGCTTGGCGGGATAGATCGCCGCCCGCTCGAGCTCCGCGATCGTCTCGCCGGTGAGGACGTTGATCTTCGAGATCCGCTCGATCTCGTCGCCCCACATCTCGACGCGCACGCCCTGCTCCTCGTACGCGGGGAAAATCTCGACCGTGTCGCCGCGCACGCGGAACGTGCCGCGCTCGAAGGCGACGTCGTTGCGGCTGTACTGGATGCGACACGAGCGACCGGAGGATCTCGTCGCGCGCGATGCGTCTGTCCGCGGAGCAGTGTGACCATCTGCTCGCGGTATGACACCGGATCGCCGAGGCCGTAGATCGCCGACACCGTGGCGACGATGATCACGTCGTCGCGCTCCATGAGGCTCGACGTCGCGCGCAGCCGCAGCCGGTCGATGTCCTCGTTGATCGACGCGTCCTTCTCGATGTAGGTGTCGCTCGACGGGACGTAGGCTTCGGGCTGGTAGTAGTCGTAGTACGAGATGAAGTACTCGACGGCGTTGTGCGGGAAGAAGCTCTTGAGCTCTCCGTAGAGCTGCGCGGCGAGCGTCTTGTTGTGCGAGAGGACCAGCGTCGGCTTTCCGTGCTGCTTGATGACGTTGGCGACGGTCATCGTCTTGCCCGAGCCGGTGACGCCGAGCAGCGTCTGAAAGCGGTCGCCGCGCTCGAGTCCAGCGGTCAGCTCGGCGATGGCCTTTGGCTGATCGCCGGCGGGCTGAAACGGAGCTTGGAGGTCGAACTGAGCGGTGCCAGTCGGCGTCGCGGGCATGATCGCGGAATATAAAGCCATTCTCGGGATTTGTTCGGTACGACGCGGGACCAGTCGTTGCTCCTCCGCAGTTCATCGCACAACCCTCCCCCTCCTAGATGTCAGCTGCGACTGCACCGTCCGCGATCAGTCCCCCAAGAATCGCTACCCCGAGCCACCCCGCGGCGACGGGGCGAAGGCGCAGACTGGCGATTTGGAGTGTTTGCTACGGCCTGCTCGGTGTCGGCCTGATGTCGGTTGGGATCGAGACGCGCCATTCATTTCAACGGCCCGCCGATCGACGGGCCGTTCCAGCTGTACAACGCCCTGCGACGCATCGCGGCCGGCCAGCGTGTCGGCGTGGATTTCCAGTTTTTTCACGGAGCAGGGGTCCCGTATCTCCACTTCATTCCGTTCTGGTTCTTTGGCGGCGGGTTCTTCGCGTCCGAGATCGCGCGGCAGGTCGTGTCGGTGGCACTGTTCGCGGCGACCTTCGTCATCGTCTTCTTCGCCTGGACGCGTGATTGGGCAGCGACGCATGCGGCTGTCGCTCCGGCGACGCTCGCGACGATCGTCCTGAGGCTCGATGCGGTCTACCTGCCGATCAACAGTCTCCTCGGCGTGCGGTCGACCATGCCGATTTGGTTCGCCGCGGCGCTCACGCTTTCGCGTGTCGCCGGTCCGACGATCGCTCTGCGCCGGGCTTCTCCTGGGCGGCGCGCTGGTGCTGGGAACGGAGCAAGGCATCGGCGCTCATCGCCGGCATTCGTCGGCGCGCAGGCGTCGTTGGCGCTCCGCGGACGCGGCGCTTTGCGCGCAGCGGCTCGAGGAATCCGCGCTGACGATCGTGGTCGGGGTCGCCACCTACGTCGGTCGTAGTGACGATGCCTCGGCGGCGGCTTGGCCGGCATGCGCGGAGCAGCGGCATACAACTTCCGCCTCGTACCGCTGGATCAGTTCTGGTACTTCGGCGGACCGCCCAACCGGTTCATGTCGAGCCTGGGCCAGACTCGGCGAATTGCGAGCTTCGCGGTGCCCTGGGTGCTCGCCACGCTGCTCATCGCGATCTGGTGCTCGTTCGCCTGTGGCGCGACGCCGCGGGGCGCGCGAGACCGGCGGCGTCTGCGGCTGAGGCAGTGCTCGGCATCTACGGCGCGCATCTCGATGGCGTCGATCCTCGGCGTGCTGCGTGACCGTGTACCTCGAGCCGGCGATTCGCGTCGTGATCATCTCTGCTGCTGCTCGCCGTGTATCGCGAGGCGGATCGGATGCCGGTCGTGCGGTCGTCGAACGCCAGCTCTGGCGGCGTTGGCGCGGCGCCGCGGGCGTGCTGGCCGTTGCTCGATGGCGACGATCGTACCACGCGTCTTCGGCGCGCTGGAGACGGCCGCGCTGGTCGCCGCTGCACATCATCGCGTCCACGATCATCGCCGGCGATCGGCCGGCGTTCTCGCCGCCGTGGCAAGACGCGGTCGCGACCGGTCGCCGCGTCGTCGACGAGTTCACGTCGCGCGAACATCGAACGCCGGTGCGTCTGGTCGACCTACTCGACGATGCTCGAGTCGAGCGAGGCGATGTTCCATCCGTCGTTCGACTACATCATTCACGCGCTGGGCCCCCAGAATCGGCGCGCAGTATCGGCGCCGACGTTCACGTCGTCGCACCCCGACATCGTGCAGACCGTCAAGCCCGTCGTACACGCTACTACGAGGAGTGGCTCGAGGACACGATTGGTGGACTGCTACGCGCGATCTGCTCCGCGACTACAAGATCGTCGGCACAGACGGAATGGTCGTACTTCTGGGAGCGTCGCGTCACTCCGGCGCTGCGGCACTGCGGCTCATCGCGACGGGACCGGTTCGTCCCGGACCAGCGACGCGCCAGATCCTGAACGTCGTCGCGCCGCCGGACACGCTCACGCTTGCTGCAGGTGCGACATGCGATTACCACGTCGTCAATCCGTGGCGACACGTTCCCGATCGTCGGCGGCCCTGCCGCGCTATCGTGGTGGAGATCTCGGGCCGTCGAACGGATCGCAGTGTCGCTCGCGCCGTACGAGACGCGAGCGTGTGTTTCCGATCATCGCGCGAGGCTCGTCGACCGATCGGGCATGCGGTTCTCGACCGATGCGCAATCGCGGAAACGCGCGACTCGTCGTAGACTCGCTTCAGGTGCGCCGAGATCGGGATTCCGCCCGAGGCGGCCGTGTGGGCGCGGAACTTCGCTGCCCCGCGAGCTAGCCGCGTCGGCGCGTCGCTAAGCGACGCTACTCGGCGACGACCCGTTCGCGACGCGCGACCTCGGTGACGCCTTTCACCCGCCGCGCCGCGCGGATGATCTTCTCGAGGTGCGCCAGGTTCTCCACCTCGACGAGGAGCGATCCGGTCAACCGCCCGTCGGTGCTGCGCAGGTCCATGCTCTTGATGTCGGTGCCCGTCGAGCTCACGGCGGCGGCGATGTCGGCGTAGAGCCCGCGACGGTCGTTCCCCTCGAGCGCGAGACGGATCACGAAGCGTTCACCCTGCGCCTCCTGCCAGTCGATCTCGAGGCGGCGCTCGGGTTCGTGCGCGAGGATCAGCAGATTGGGACAGTCGGCGCGATGGATGCTCACGCCGCGTCCGCGCGTCACGTATCCGACGACCAGGTCGCCGGGCACGGGCTGGCAGCACTGGGCGTAGCGCACCATGAGGCCGTCCGCGCCCTGGATGCGAACGCCCTTCGTCCCGCGGACGCGATCGACGAACCGCTCGAACACGCTCGGCTTCGGCGGCTCGGCCTCGTGCGAGTCGGGATAGAGATGCTTGAGCGCGAGCGTGACGTTGACGTCGCCCTGGCCGATCGACGCCAGGAGATGCGTCGCGTCGGTGAGACTGAGCGCTTTCGCCGCGGCGAGCATCTGATCGTCGTCGGGCTTCGTGAGGCGACGACGCTTGATCTCGCGATCGAGCATCTCCTGACCGAGCTTCTCGGCCGACGACTGCGCTTCGCGCTTGAGGACCTGGCGGATCTTGTGACGCGCGCGGCCGGTGCGAACGTGCGCGAGCCAGTCGCGCGTCGGGCTTCGCCGTGTTCGACGTGATGATCTCGACCGTTTCCGAGTTGCGCAGCGGGCGTGACAGCGGCGCGATGCGGCCGTTCACCTTCGCGCCGGCGCAGTGCAGCCCGATCTCGGTGTGCACGGCGAACGCGAAGTCGAGCGGCGTCGCGCCCTTCGGCAGCTGAATGACGTCGCCCGTCGGCGTGAAGACGAAGATCTCGTCCTGATACAGGTCGAGCTTGAGGAACTCGAGGAACTCGTCGGGCGTCTTGGCGTCCATCTGCAGCTCGAGCACCTGGCGGAACCACGAGAGGTGCCGATCGAGCTCGTCGCTCTTCGCGTCTTCCTTGTAGCGCCAGTGCGCCGCGATGCCGTAGTCCGCCGTGCGGTGCATGTCGCGCGTGCGGATCTGGACTTCGTAGAGTTGTCTTCCGGGACCGAACACCGTCGTGTGAAGCGACTGGTAGCCGTTCGACTTCGGCTGCGCGATGTAGTCCTTGATGCGCTCCTGCACCGGCGTCCATCCGTCGTGGATGACGCCGAGCGCGTGGTAGCAGTCGGGCACCGAGTTGACGAGCACGCGGATGGCGAGGAGGTCGTAGATCTCTTCGTACGGCTTCTCGCGCTGCTTCATCTTCTTGTAGATCGACCACAGGTGCTTGGGCCGGCCCGTGACCTCGACGTCCTTGATGCCGGACTGCGTGAGCCGGGCGATGAGCGGCTCGGCCATCTGCTTGATCAGCGCTTCGCGCTCGCCGCGCTTCTGCGCGACCTTCTTGGCGAGCGCCTTGTACTCGTCGGTCTCGATGTGCTTGAACGACAGGTCCTCGAGCTCCCAACGCAGCTTGGCCATACCGAAGCGGTGGGCGAGCGGCGCGTAGAGGTCGCGCGTCTCCTGCGCGATGCGGACGCGTTTCTCCGGCGGCAGGTACTCGAGCGTCCGCATGTTGTGCAGGCGGTCGGCGAGCTTGACGATGATGACGCGCGCGTCCTTGGCGATCGACAGGAGCAGCTTGCGATAACTCTCGACCTGCCGCTCCTGCGTCGACCCGCCCGTCGGCAGCTTGGCGATCTTCGTGAGCCCGTCGACGATGTCGGCGATCGCCGTGCCGAACTCCTTCTCCACGTCGGCGATCGTGAGCTTCGTGTCCTCGACGACGTCGTGCAACAGTCCGGCGGCGACCGTCACCGAATCGAGCTGCAGCTCGGCGAGAATCTTGGCGACTTCGACCGAGTGCGTGATGTACGGCTCGCCCGAGTTGCGACGCTGGCCGCGGTGCGCCTCTTCGCTGAAGCGATAGGCGCGCACGAGCAGATCGCGATCGAGCTTGTCGTGGACCGGCGGTTCGTCTTCACGCCAACCCGGCATCACCTCGCGGACGGTCGCGCTCGCGGCTGTCACAGCAGACCGGCCTCGGCGAAGCTCGTGTAGCGCCCGCGCCCGATGATCACGTGGTCGTGGACCGGAATGTCGAGGAGACGCCCGGCGGCGACGAGCTGTTCGGTGATCGCGCGGTCGTCGGCAGACGGAACCGGGTCGCCGCTCGGATGGTTGTGGACGAGAATCACGGCCGCGGCGCGCTCGGCGATCGCCTCGCGAAACACTTCGCGCGGGTGCACGAGCGACGACGACAGCAGCCCGCGCGTGACGGTGATGTCACGCTCGAGGCGATGCTGCGCGTCCAACACGGCGACGTGAAACTCCTCCACGGGCAAATCCTCCATGCGCGGCGCGAAGTACTCCACGACGTCGCGCGGTGAGCGGACCGGCGCGCCGTCCTGCCGTCCTTCGAGAGCCATGCGCCGCCCGAGCTCCAACGACGCGTGAATCGTCACCGCACGAGCCATTCCTACCCCTGGAATCGTCGTCAGCGCGGCCACCGGTTGACGAGCAATGCGGCGGAGCGCCCCCCCGGCATCGGCGAGGACGGCGTGCCCCAACTGCACCGCCGTCCGGCCCACGCCGCCCGACCCCATCAGAATCGCGAGCAACTCGGCACTGCTGAGCGCCTGAGCTCCGAGATCGACGAGCCGCTCTCGAGGCCGCTCCGATCGGGGCAACTCTCGAATACTTAACCCCTTGCTGGACTCCTGACCAGACATTTCCTCCTCCGCTCTTGGGTCGGCTCTCAGTCTGAAGCCCTACCCGGCAGCGAGCGTGACCGAACTCCCATCGCGACCATCGTTTTGACTCGCCCTGCCCCCCACGGGACCCTGGGGCCGGGTTGACCGGAGGCCGGCTTGGGCGTCCTTGAGATCCACGCACTCGGCCACCACTGGGAGTCGTTTCATCCACCTTCGGCGCCCCTCCCCAACACGCCGCGTCGGTCGCACCGCCGCCGGGACCGCCCTCGGGGTCCTTGTCACCCTCGCGGTGGCGGAAGTCGCGCTAGGACGCCTCGTCACGCCGCTCGATGCCGTCCTCCCCGACATCGCGGCGGACTCCGCCTCGGCCGCGATCGTGACTGTTCGCCAGATCGAGGAGGGGGTGGCCACCACGCACTTCTCGGCCGGCGGCGCGCGGCTGACCGGCAATGCATGGCTCGCCGGCGCGCCGACGGTGGTCATCGTCGGCGATTCATACGTCGTCGCGCGGGAAGTGCCCGACGAGCTGACGATGGGCGCCTGGCTCGAGCGGCGAGCGCGCAACGGCGGTATTCCCGTCGACGTGCGGCAGTATGGATGGCGTGGGGCGTCGCCCGCACGGTACGTGTCGGCCGCTCCAGCCGTACTGTCGCGCTGGAATCCGAGCGCGGTCGTCGTGCCACTGTCGGCGGACGACCTGGATGAGCACGCGGTCGGTGGCACGCGGCCTTACTTCGCGCTGGAGGCCGACGGCGATGCGACCGTCGTCGGCGCGGCGCCGGACGGCGCCATCGAGCAGCCGAAGCCGGCGCGATCCGTCTTCGCCAAGCTCGCCTCGCGGCGATGGGATGCCATCTGGGTGCGCGCGCCGCGCGCACTCCACCGATGGCTTGCGACGACGCCGGCCATCGCGGCCGCGACGAACCCGGCGAACAGCCGCGCGTTAGCCGCCGTCGTTCGCCCGCCGAACGACTCCGTGATTCCATCCGCCGTCGTGCGAGTTCTCAAACGCTCGTACGGCTCGCGCCTCGTGATCGCCTACCTCGCCGACGTCCGCGTGACCGGAGGTGACGCGCCCGATGCCTCGGAGACGCGACTTCTCGAGGCGTGCCGCGCCGAGGGCGTCTCGTGCGTGTCGCTCCGGGCTGCGATGCTCCGCGCGCGAACAGCCGGTGTCATCGTCCGCGGCTTCTCGACGACAACGCTTGGCGTCGGCCATCTGAACGCCGAGGGGCACCGTCTTGTGGCGGACGCGGTGTGGTCCATGGTGCAACCGCTCGTGCGCGCGAGCCCCACGTTGGCTGCGCGTCGCTGAGGCATGTCCTTCGTCTCCTGGGCGTTCGTGGGCTTCTTCGCGATGGTGCTGGTCGGCCTTCGTCTCATGCCGACGCGCGAGTCGCGGCAGTTGCTTCTCCTCGTCGCCAACGTCGTGTTCTACGGATCGGGGACGGCATGGCATCTCCTCGTGCTCGCGGTGCCGAGCATCGTCGACTACGCCGCCGCGCTGCGCATCGACGCCGCCGAAGATCCGGTGATTCGGAAGCGATGGCTCTCACTCAGCATCGCGTGCAACCTCGGCCTGCTCGCCTACTTCAAGTACGCCGATTTCTTCGTCGACACCGTCGCGCATCTCCTCGGAACGTCGACCGCGCCGCTCGACGTCGCGCTGCCGATCGGGATCTCGTTCTTCACGTTCAAGACGATGAGCTACACGATCGACGTGTACCGTCGCGAGATCCCGGCGTGCAGGAGTTTGTGGCGGTACGCCATGTTCGTCTCGTTTTTTCCCGAGCTGGTCGCCGGCCCGATCGTGCGCGCCTCGATCTTCCTGCCGCAGATGGATCGTTCGCTCGCCCCGCGTTGGCGCCGAACGGCGACGGGACTTCAGATCGTGCTCCTCGGCTTGGCGAAGAAGCTGTTGATCGCCGACCGATTGGCGACCTTCTCGGACGCCGTGTTCTCCAGCCCGCGAGCGTTCTCGTCGGCGACCGTCGCGGCGGCCGTCGTCGCGTACTCGCTGCAGATCTACTGCGATTTCTCGGGATACTCGGACATGGCGATCGGGACCGCGCGCATCGTCGGATTCGATCTGCCCGAGAACTTCGACATGCCGTACCTGTCGACGTCGATCACGGAGTTCTGGCGGCGGTGGCACATGACGCTGTCGCGCTGGCTGCGCGACTACCTCTACATCCCGCTCGGCGGAAACCGGCGCGGCCCGATTCGCACCTATGTGAATCTGATCGCCACCATGCTGCTGGGTGGGCTGTGGCACGGCGCGAACTGGACGTTCGTGGCGTGGGGGCTGTGGCACGGCATCGGTCTGGCGACGCACAAGCTCTGGCAGACGCGCCGGACTCCCCGCGAGAGATCGCTGATGTGGAAGGTCATATCGTGGGCGGCGACCTACGCGTTCGTTTGCGTCGGCTGGGTGCTGTTCCGGTCGCCGGACTTCTCGACGGCCACCGTCGTTCTCGCCAAGATCACGGGGCTGGCACCGGGCGGCGCGAGTTGGATGTACGCGCCACTCCCGATGGCGCTCGCCGTGGTGGCGATGGCCCACGGCGTCGGGGTTCTCGCGCGGCAGGGAGCCATCAGCCGCTCGATACGGACGACCCGCCAAGCCGGGAGCGGCGCGTACGTTACGGTCCGCCGGGCCGGATTCGCGGCCGGGGCGCTCGTGACCGCGATCCTGATCGCGCTCTTCCTATTCGCGCCGCTGCATCTCAGTCCGTTCATCTATTTCCGGTTCTAGGCCCGCTCGACGCGGATTTTCGTCGCCTCACGTTGCCGCCGGACCCGCGCGCTCGTCACCCGCTGTGCCTCCCGATTCCGTCAGCAGCACTGGTCGCCCGATCGACGTCACCCAGGCAGTCGTTTGGCTGCCGTCGCGCGAGCCGCCCTGTCGATCGCCGGCGGCATGGCAGCGGCGATCGTGGCAGTCGAAGTCGGGCTGCGAGCATTTGCGTCGCCGCAAGGACCGCCGACCCCCAACATCGCGGCTGATTCGCTGGTCGAGGACACCCTCGTGCGCCGACAGCTCCGCGAAGGGGTCTCGGTAGCGCATTTCTCGTTCGCCGGGGCCCGTCTGACGGGCAATACCCCCATCCCCGGCGCACCGACGGTCGTGCTTCTCGGCGACTCGTACGTCGTCGCCGAAGCGGTCGGCGATCAGAACACGATGGGGTCGTACCTCGAACGCAGCGCGCGGAGCGGCGGCGTGCCGCTCAATGTCCGGCAATACGGCTGGAGCGGCGCGTCGCCGTCGCAGTACCTGCTCGTCGGCGACGCCGTTCTACGACGCTGGAATCCCGCCGACGTCGTCATCGCGGTCAGCGACAACGACTTCGACTACCACGCGCTGTACGAAGGCACGCCGCGGCTGCGCGTGAACGCGGCGGGAACGCTGGTGATGTTGCCAGAACCACCGCGATCCCGGTCCCGCAACGCCGCGCCGGTCCGTGCTCGCCGCGCTGCTCGCCGAGCGCACGTGGGTGTTGAACTGGCGTCGCGCGCGCAGGGCGGCCGTGGCCGCGGGCGCGCCTCCGGTTGTCGCGTCGCCCGATCCGGAGCCCGCCCTTCCCGATTCGGTACAGCTCGCGATGATGCCCGCGGCGATCCTGCGCGCGCTGCCGTGACAAGTTCGGGACTCGACTCGCGATCGTCTATCTCGCCGAGGTCGGAGTCGACGGCGGGGACACCGCGTCGACGATCGAGCGGCGGCTGCTCACGGCGTGCAAGGCGAAGCGCGCTCGCTGCGTGAGCATGCGGCCGCCGATGCTCGCCGCGCGCCGAGCGGGCACCATCGTGCACGGGTTTTTCAACACGACACCGGGAAGCGGGCACCTCAATCCCGCGGGACACGCGCTTGTCGGCGCCGAGCTGTGGAAATTGCTACGCCGCGGGCCGATTCAGACGTTCGCCGGAGAGGTTCGCTAGCGAATGTCGTTCGTCTCGTACGAGTTCGTGATCTTTTTCGCGGCCGTGTTGGTCGGCCTGGCGATCATGCCGAGCCACGCGGCGCGCCTCGCGCTGCTGCTCGTCGCCAACGTGGTTTTCTACGGCGCGGGCACGCCTCGCTTCCTGTTGGTGCTCGCGATCCCGAGCCTCGTGGACTATGCGTGCGCCATCCGCATGGAAGACGCGACCGAATCGGCGGCGCGACGGCAGTGGCTCGTCCTCAGCCTCGCCGTGAACATCGGCGTGCTGGTCTACTTCAAGTACGCGAACTTTTTCATCGACACCGTCGCCGGCGCGCTTCACGTGCGCACGGCGCCGCTCGACATCGTGCTCCCCGTGGGGATTTCGTTCTTCACGTTCAAGACGATGAGCTACACGATCGACGTGTATCGCCGGCGGCTGCGCGCGTGCCGGAGCTGGTGGCGCTACGCGATGTTCGTGTCGTTTTTCCCGGAGCTCGTCGCCGGACCGATCGTCCGCGCGTCGGTGTTCCTGCCGCAGATGGACCGTCCGATTCGCCTCGACTGGCATCGCACGATGTCGGGCATGCGGATCGTGCTGATGGGCGTGACGAAGAAGATGCTCGTCGCCGATCGGCTGTCGACGTACGTCGACCTCGTGTTCGCGAAGCCGGCGCTGTACTCGCCGTCGGCCGTGTTCGCGGCGGTCCTCGGCTACGCGATCCAGATCTACTGCGACTTCTCGGGCTACTCGGACATGGCCATCGGGCTGGCGCGGATCGTCGGCTTCGACCTGCCGGCCAACTTCGCGATGCCGTACCTGTCACGTTCGATCACGGAATTCTGGCGCCGCTGGCACATCACGTTGTCGCGAGTGGCTCCGCGACTACCTGTACATCCCGCTGGGCGGAAACCGGCGGGGGCGCGCGCGGACGTACGTCAATCTGATGCTCACGATGCTGCTCGGCGGCCTCTGGCACGGCGCGAACTGGACGTTCGTGGTGTGGGGACTGCTGCACGGCATCGCGCTCGCGGCGCACAAGTTCTGGCTCGAGATTCGGCCGAAGACCGCCGGCGAGCGGAGCGGCGGCCCGATCGCGCACGTCGTCGGGTGGATGGCGACGACCGCGTTCGTCACCGTGTGCTGGGTCTTCTTCCGCGCGCCCAACTTCGAGATCGCGTGGACGATCCTCCGAAAGCTCAGCGGCTTCGCGCCCGGCGGAATCGAGTGGACATACTTGCCGGTGTATCTCTTTCTCCCGCTGCTCGCCGGCGCCCATGCGATCGCCGTGCTCCACGCCGCGCGAAAAAAAGAGGCCGCCGACGGGCACACGATGGTGCCGAGTTACGCGACGGCCCGGCTACCGCTGTTCGCGGGCGCGTTCCTCACGACGGCCTGGCTCCTGGTGCTCTATCTCTTCATTCCGCTGCACCGGAGCCCGTTCATCTATTTTCAATTCTGACGACGCGGCCGCGAGGCGCCTAGACGTGCGCTCCGTGGCACTTCTTGTATTTCTTTCCGGAGCCGCAGGGGCACGGATCGTTGCGGCCGACGTTCGTCCAGTCGCCGCTGCCCTGCTGCGCAGGGGAGCCGCCCGACAATGAACGCGTCCTTCCCGCGCCGACAATGACCGGATCCTTGCGCGCCGCCACCGGTTTTTCCGACGGCTCTTCAGCCGGGCCGCTGTCGATGACCGCGTCGGTCCCGTTGGTCGCCGCCGGTTTGCCGTCGTCCACGGGCACGTCCTCGAGGATGCCGAGCGCGTTGTAGCGCTTCGTCGGCTTGGCCTGCTGCTGAGGCGGCGGCGGCGGTGCCGGCGCCTCGAAGACGATCTGCACCTTGAGGAAGCGCTCGGCGAACGTGTTGTAGATGTCGTTCATGAGGTCCACGAACATCGTGTACGCTTCCTGCTTGTACTCGACGAGCGGATCCTTCTGGCCCCACGACGCGATACGTGGATCGCGTTGCGGAGCTGGTCGAGATCGTAGAGGTGATCCTTCCACTTCTCGTCGAGCACGTTGAGCATCACGAGCGACAGCAGGCGGTCGCCGTACGGCGTGCCGATCTCGTCGCGCACGGTGTCGAGGCTCGCGAGCTTGCGCGTCGAACGCCTTGCGCGCCGCCTCGATCGCGGCGTTCGCCGCGCCCGCGACTCCGTCGGGCCGGCGGTCGTCGCTTCTCGAATCCGGGACCTGAAGCAGGTAGTGCATCAGGAGGTCCTGGCGCAGCAGATCGAAATCCCACTGCTCGCAGTCCTCGGAACTCCGCGAGGCTCGTCTCGACGCGGACGGCCGATCGCCTTCTCGATCATCTTCAGCGCTTCGCCCTTGAGCTCCTCGCCCGCCCTCGAGCGCGAACGAGCGCAGCGAGTAGATCACCTCGCGCTGCTGGTTCATCACGTCGTCGTACTCGAGCAGCCGCTTGCGCGCCTGGAAGTTCTGGAGCTCGACGCGCTTCTGCGCCCGCTCGATCGACCGCGTGATGAGCGGGTGCGTGAGCACCTCGCCCTCCTGCGCGCCCATCTGGTCCATCAGCGCGCGCGATGCGCTCCGACCCGAAGAGCCGCATCAGGTCGTCTTCGAGCGACAGGAAGAACTGCGACACGCCCGGATCGCCCTGACGGCCCGAGCGGCCGCGCAGCTGGCGGTCGATGCGGCGCGACTCGTGGCGCTCCGATGCCGATGATGTGCAGGCCGCCGCCTCGACGACGTCGATGTCCTTGCCGTCGAGATCCTTGACCATCGACGGCTTCGACTCCGTGACGCCCGGACCGAGTTTGATGTCGGTGCCGCGGCCGGCCATGTTCGTCGCGATCGTGATCGCGCCCGGCTGGCCGGCGCCGCGCGACGATCTCGGCCTCGCGCTGGTGGTACTTGGCGTTGAGCACGTTGTGCGGCAGCCCGCGCGCGCTTGAGCATGCGCGACAGCGTCTCCGACGCGTCGACGCTCGTCGTGCCGATCAGCACCGGGCAACCCGAGCTCGTGCAGGCGGCTGCGTCTCCTCGACGATCGCGTTGTACTTCTCGCGGCGCGTCTTGTAGACGAGGTCGTGCCGGTCGTCGCGGACGCATCGGCCGGTTGGTCGGGATGACCGCGACCTCGAGCTTGTAGATCTGAGTAGAACTCCGTCTCTTCCGTCTCGGCCGTGCCGGTCATGCCGGCCAGCTTCTCGTACATGCGGAAGTAGTTCTGGATCGTGATCGTCGCGAGCGTCTGCGTCTCGCCCTTCACCGTCACGCCTTCCTTGGCCTCGACCGCCTGGTGCAGTCCCTCCGACCAGCGGCGGCCCGGCATCGTGCGGCCGGTGAACTCGTCGACGATCAGCACCTGCGCCTTCCTGCACGACGTAGTTCACGTCGCGTCTCGTACAGCGCGTGCGCCCGCAGCAGCTGGTGGACGATGTTCAGCTGCTCGCTCTTGGGCGCGTAGTCGATCTCGATCTTCTGCCGCGCCGCGAGCCTTCTCCTCGGCGGTCATGTCGTGGTCGTGCTCGATGCGGCCGATCTCCAGCGAGATGTCGGGCAGCACGAACGCCTCGTGATCGTTCGGCGACATGAACGCCGACGCCGCGATCGGTGAGGTGCACCGAGTGGCCCTTCTCGTCGAGCACGAAGAGCAGAGTCTTCCTCGATGTCGCGGTACTGCTGCTTGTCGCGGGGCAGCTTGCGGTCGGCGATGTGGTCGAGCTCCGTCTTCTGCACGAGCTGCTTGACGCCCGGCTCCTGCATCAGCTTGAGCAGGCGCTTGTTCTTCGGGCTGCCGAGCTGCGCCTGGTAGAGCTTGATGCCGGCGCCGCGCCGTGTCTGCCCGTCTCGACAGATCGCGCTCGCGCTTCGCCGACGAGCTCGTTGACGAGCTCCGTCTGACGGCGCACGAGTCGCGCGACGGCGGCGTTGTGCTCGAAGTACATCGCGTCGTTCTCGTTGCCGACCGGGCCCGAGATGATCAGCGGCGTGCGCGCCTCGTCGATCAGCACCGAGTCCACTTCGTCGACGATCGCGTAGACGTGCGCGCGCTGCACGCGCTGCTCGAGCGACGACGACCATGTTGTCGCGCAGGTAGTCGAAGCCGAACTCGTTGTTGGTGCCGTACGTGATGTCGGCACGCGTACGCGGCGCGACGCTCGGGCGTCCCGGCTCGGTGTCGTCGAGGCAGGCGACGGTGAGGCCGAGGTAGCTGTAGAGGTGCCCCATCCACTGCGAGTCGCGGCGGGCGAGGTACGAGTTGACGGTGACGAGGTGCGCGCCCTTCCCGGGCAGCGCGTTCAGGTAGAGCGGCAGCGTGGCGACGAGCGTCTTGCCTTCGCCGGTCGCCATTTCGGCGATCTTGCCGAGGTGCAGCTGGATGCCGCCCATGAGCTGCACGTCGTAGTGCACCATGTCCCACGTCATCTCGTGGCCGGTGACGACGACGGTCGTGCCCGAGCAGGCGGCGGGCGGCCTCACGCACCGTGGCGAACGCCTCGGGGAGGATCTCGTCGAGAACCTCGGCGATCTCCTCGCGGAGCTTCGCCTTCGGCGCCGCCGCGACCGTCGGCGCCGCTCAGCTCGGCGTCGATGCGCTCGCGCTCCACCGGGTCCGCGGCTCCACGCTTGCGCTCGCGCAGGTCGGCGACCGCGGCCTCGAGATCCTGCGTCCGCTCGCGAATGATGCCGCGCAGCTTCGCCGTCTGGCCGCGCAGCTCCTCCTCGGAGACGTCTGCAGCCGAGCATACTCCTCGTTGATCTCGTCAACGATCGGCTGGATCTTCTTGCGTTCGCGCTCGTGCCGCGTTCCGAAGACGGCGCCGATGACTCACTTGAACATTCGGTCCTCTATTGGTACAGACGCTCGGCCGCGATGAATGCCGCGACGGCGTCCGGCACGAACCCTCGAATCGACTTGCCTTCCCGCACGCGGCGGCGCATCTCGGTCGACGAGATGTCGATCCGCCGCGTTTCGAGCGACCTCGGCGCCCCTGGAATCGCCGCCAGATTGGCCGCGTCGCCCGCTCGAACCATCACGACGATCGTGGCCAGCGCCGTGACACGCTCCGGCTCGCGCCATTTGGCGAACGAGTGCGTGACGTCGGCGCCGACGAGCCAGAAGAGCTCGGCGCCGGGCCACCGTCCGCCCAGCGCCGCCAGCGTGTCAACCGTGTAAGATAACCCGCCACGATCGATTTCCATCGAGTCGACCTCGAACCGCGCGATCACCCTCGACGAGCAGACGCGTCATCGCCAATCGCTGCGCCGCGGTGGCCTCGGTGAGCCCGGCCTTGAGGGGCTGCGACGCCGCGGGAATGAACACGAGACGATCGAGCGACAACGCGTCGAAGACGTCGCCGGCGGCCAGGAGGTGTCCGTTGTGCGGGGGATCGAAGCTCCCCCCAAGGAGCCCGATCCGCACGGGTCAGCGCTCAGTTGATGGCGGGTGGCGGCTTCACGGCCGCCGTCTGCCCCGAGTCCGCCCTCGCCGTGCGGCAGCGTCCGGACATTCCCTTGCAGCGTCAGCAAGGCCTGCTGGTCGTTCGGATAGCGCTGCCGTACCTGCGTGCACATCTCGCTGGCGTCGTCCTTGTATTTCACGTCCTTGTACGACTCCACGAGGCGAAGCGCCGCGTCGTACGCCGTCGGCGTGTTCGCGTACTTGGCGAGGACGTCCTTGAAGTAGATGATGGCCGAGTACGTATCCTTGCGCCGGATGTAGTACATCCCGGCGTCGTAATCCTTGATCGCGAACCAATTCTCCAGCTCGGCGATCTCCTTCTGCGCCGACGGCCATGAGCGGCGACGTCGGGTAGAGACCGATCAGCGTGTTGTACGACGCGAGCGACGTCTCACCGTACGTCGGGTCGAGCTGCGGCTTCCGCCACATGCGGCGATACGAACGCGCGGTCTCCAGCGCGGCGTCGTCGGCGAGCGAATCTTCAGGGAACGTCTGCACGAGTCGGTCGTAGCTCTGCGCCGCGAGCAGGTGCTCGTCCATGTGGTCGTGCGCCGACGCCAGATACCAGTACGACCGCGGCAACAGCGTGTCGCGCGGCGACAGGTCGGTCGTCAGCTTCTCGAAGCCGCTGACCGCGTTGTCCCAGTGGTGGCGCTCATAGGCACGCAACGAGGCCGTATAGAGCGCCTCGTTCGTCGTGAAGTTCTTGAGCTGAAATTCCGGCCGGCACGCCGCGACGCCAACAAAACGACAAGCGCCGCGGCGAGTCTGCGAGGGAATCGGTGCATATCGGGCTGGTACCCCGGGAGTGTGGCATCGGTTCGAACTCGAACCGGGAAAGCTAACCGGCAAGCCCCGTGCGGGTGTGCTCCGGCCCACCGCCCGAATCCAGCCTTAGCGGCCGTTCTTGAACTCCCGGATCTAGTCCATCACGTCCACCGTGGCCTCCCAGCCAAGCTCGTCGCGGGCGCGAGTCGGATCGTCGGCGACGTCGTCGCGCCCCGCGTAGCCGTCGACCATCTCGATCGGCCCGCCGAACGCCTTGGCGATGTCGAGCACGCTGTACGACTTGGCGGCCCGGAGCGCGTACCCGTCGCCATGCCCCTGCTGGCCGACCAGGATGATACCTCGCGCGAGGTCGCTCACGTACGTGAACGCGCGCCGCTGGGTGCCGGGCGAAACGACCTCGAGCGGCTTGCCCGAGCGGTGGAGCTCCTGAAATCGGGCGATGAGGGTCGCGTAGCGGCCGGTGCCGACCTCGCGCGGGCCGAACGCGTTGTAGAAATAGCAGATCGCATAGTCGAGGTCGTACCAACGGCCATAGTCGTTGATCAGGTCGACGTTCGTCGCCTTGGTGAACGAGTACGGGTTCTGATGCCGACCGTCGCCCTCGATGGCGAACTTGGTGCTCGACGCCGAGTACACGAGCTTCGCCGACGCCGCGTTGGCGGCAGAATTCGGCGACCGCGAACGTCCCGACGATGTTGTAGTCGTAGACCGTCGCCACGTCGTCGAAGCTGGCGCGATGCGCGCGTATTCGCCGAGGTGGTAGACGACGTCCGGCGTCTCGGGCACCAGCCGGTCGATGTCCTTCGTGTGCCCGTCGCGATACTCGGCCCCGGCGACGTGATTCTCCCGTGCGCCCGTCGAGTAGTTGTCGAGGGAGATGACGCGATTCCCGGCATCGGCCACGAGCAGCTCGACGACGTGCGAGCCGACGTGACCCGCGCCGCCGGTGACGAGGATCGTCCGCGCGGTCATGGCATTGGGGCGCCGAGGCGTCTCAGCGATCGCCCGCGGCCGATCGAGTAGTACGTGAACCCGAGCTCCGCCATGCGATGCGAGCGGATAGAGGTTCCGACCGTCGACGATGATCGGCCGCTGCAGGACCTGCTTGATGCGGGCGAAGTCCGGATGCCGGTACTCGTTCCAGTCGGTGACCACGGCAAGCGCGTCGGCGCCCGTCGCGCGCCTCGATAGCTCGACGCCGCGAAGTCGACCCGTCGACCCGAGCCGCCGCTCCGCCTCGTCCATCGCGACCGGGTCGTGCGCGACGACCGTCGCGCCGGCGGCGAGCAGCTCCTCGATCAGCGTCAGCGCCGGGAGCCTCGCGCATGTCGTCGGTGTTCGGCTTGAAGGCCAGTCCCCAGACCGCGACGCGCGCCCCGGCGACGCTGCCGCCCAGCGCCGTCGACAGCTTCTCGAACATCCGGTGCTTCTGATCGTCGTTGACCGCTTCGACCGCCTCGAGAATGCGCAGGCACGTCGACTCGTCGCGGGCCGTCTGCACGAGCGCCTTCACGTCCTTGGGAAAGCACGAGCCGCCGTAGCCCGGGCCTGGAAACAGGAACGCCGGTCCGATGCGCTCGTCGCTGCCGATGCCCTTGCGCACGACGTCGACGTTCGCGCCGACGCGCTCGCAGAGTTCGGCGATGTCGTTCATGAACGAGATGCGCGTCGCGAGCATCGCGTTCGCCGCGTACTTCGTCATCTCGGCCGACGGAATGTCCATGAAGATGATCGGCTTGCCCCGTGCGCACGAACGGCGCGTACAGCTCGGCCATCACGCTGCGCGCGTGATCCGTCTCGGCGCCGAGCACGACGCGATCCGGCTTCATGAAGTCGTCGACCGCCGCGCCTTCCTTCAGGAACTCCGGGTTGCTGACGACGTGAAACGGAAAGCGTCGCGTGCCGGCCGACGGCCTCCGCGACCTTCGCCGCCGTGCCGACGGGCACCGTGGACTTCGTGACGACGACCAGTCTCGCGCGCCATGCTGCGGCCGATCGTCTCGGCGACGCTCGAGCACGTAGCGCAGGTCCGCGGAGCCGTCTTCGTCCGGCGGCGTGCCGACGGCGATGAACACCACTTCGGCGCCGGCGATCGCGCCGGCGACGTCGGTGGTGAACGACAGCCGCCCGCGCCGTTGGTTGCGCTCGACGAGGTGATCGAGCCCGGGCTCGTAGATCGGCAGGACGTTCTTGAGCAGCCCTTCGATCTTGGCCGCGTCGACGTCGGCGCCGATCACCTGATTGCCGGTTTCGGAGAGACACGCCCCGACGACGAGGCCGACGTACCCGGTCCCGACGACGGCGATGTTCATGTCAGCGCGCCCTCAGCCGCCGGAGCGTTCGAGCGTGCCGCGAGCGACACGACGCGCGCTTTCGACGGGGCGAGGCTCGCGGTCACGTTGCGCGTATCGACGATGAGCGACGCGTTGTCCACGACCATCTGGTAGTCGACGCGCGGTGGTCGGTGACGATGACGACGGCGTCCGCCGCCGCGACACGTTCCTTCGTGAGGGCGACGCCCGTGCGGACGTGGCCGTCCTCCCGCACGCTGTCGATGTACGGATCGTGGAACTCGACGTCCGCGCCGTGCTCCTCGAGCAGGCGGATCACGTCGAGCGCCGGACTCTCGCGCACGTCGTCGATGTCGCGCTTGTAGGCGACGCCGAGCACGAGGATGCGGCTGCCGTTGACCGGCTTGCGGTCGCATGTTGAGGGCGTGCGAGACCTTTTCGACGACGAACGCCGGCATCTGGCTGTTGATCTCGCTCGCCAGATCGATGAAGCGCGTCTTGTAGTTCAGCGTGCGCATCTTCCACGCGAGGTAGTGCGGATCGAGCGGGATGCAGTGGCCGCCGATGCCCGGGCCCGGCGTGAATTTCATGAAGCCGAACGGCTTCGTGGCCGCGGCCTCGATCACTTCCCACACGTCGACGCCGAGCTTGTCGCACACGATCGCCATCTCGTTCACGAGCCCGATGTTCACCGAGCGGAAGGTGTTCTCGAGCAGCTTGGTGAGCTCCGCGGCCTCCGGCGACGAGACGCGCACCATGGTGTCGATGCAGCTCGTGTAGAGCGCCATCGCGAGCTCGGTGCAGTTCGGCGTGATGCCGCCGACGACCTTCGGCGTGTTCTTCGTGTGGTAGACGGGGTTGCCCGGGTCGACGCGCTCCGGGCTAAACGCCACGAAGACGTCCTCGCCGACCATGAATCCCCTCGCCTCGAGCGCGGGCATGAGGATCTCGCGCGTCGTGCCCGGATAGGTCGTGCTCTCGAGCACGACGAGCGTTCCCTTGCGAGCCTGTCGCGTCGCCGTCTCGGCGGCCGAGATCACATAGCTCATGTCGGGGTCGCGCGTCTTGCAGAGCGGCGTCGGGACGGCGATCGAGATCGCGTCCGTTTCGCCGAGGCTCGCCTTGTCGGTCGTCGCCTCGAACTTGCCGCTCTTCACGAGCGCGGCGACGTCCGCGGCGGCGACGTCCTGGATGTGCGACTCGCCGCGCATCAGGAGCGCGACGACGCGTTCGCTGACGTCGTAGCCGATGACGCGGAAGCCGGCCTTCGCGAATTCGACCGCGAGCGGCAGGCCGACGTAGCCGAGGCCGATCACGCCGACGACGGCGCTGCGGTCCTCGATCTTCGCTAGAAGAAGGTCCTTCGTGGTCGACTCAACGGCCATAGAATGCTCGGACCGCGGCGACGACCTCGTCGAGCTGCGCGTGCGTCAGCTCGGGATAGATCGGCAGCGACAGCACTTCGTTCGCGGCGCGTTCCGACTCC
Source organism: uncultured Gemmatimonadaceae bacterium (assembly GCA_963789315.1). Taxonomy (GTDB): domain Bacteria; phylum Gemmatimonadota; class Gemmatimonadetes; order Gemmatimonadales; family Gemmatimonadaceae; genus JAQBQB01. The sequence continues at coordinate 425,115 of CAWBKI010000019.1, forward strand.
GGGCACGCGCCTTCCTTGTAGCCGAGGTACGCGAAGCACGGCTGCAGGTGCAGCGGCAGCGGGTAGTAGATCGAGTTGCCGATGCCGCGCTCCTTGAGGATGCTCTGAAGCGCGTCGCGGCGCGTCGACGCGAATCGTGTACTGATTGAAGATCGACTCGTTGGCGGGATCGACGTACGGGCGTCACGCACGCCGTCGAGGTCAGCGAGCGCCTCGTCGTAGTACGCGGCGTTCGCTGCGCCGCTTGGCGCTCCACGCCTCGAGGTGCGGCAGCTTGGCGCTCAGGATCGCCGCCTGCAGCGAGTCGAGGCGGCTGTTGAATCCGACCTCGTCGTGGAAGTACATCTTCGCGCCGCCGTGCATGCGCAGACGCTTGAGACGCGCCGCGATCGCCTCGTCCTGCGTGACCATCATCCCGCCGTCGCCGTAACGCGCCGAGGTTCTTGGACGGGAAGAAGCTGAACGTGCCGATCGTCGCGCACTTCGCCCGCCATCCGCCATTCGCCGTCGATCGACCGCCGCGCGCCGATGGTCTGCGCGGCGTCCTCGATGACCGGGATGCCCGGCATCGCCGTCATCACGCTCTTCGATCGGCGCCATCTGACCGAACAGGTCGACGGGCATTACGGCCTTGGTGCGCGACGTACGCGCCGCGGCCGCGGCTTCGGGCAGGATGTTGAAGGTGTCGGGATCGATGTCCACGAACACCGGCGTCGCGCCGACGTTGTGGATCGTGCCGGCGGTCGCGAAGAAGGTGAACGGCGTGGTGATGACTTCGTCGCCCGGGCCGACGTCCAGCGCGCGCAGGGCGAGCAGGAGCGCGTCGGTGCCGCTCGCGCATCCGACCGCGTACTTCGTGTGCGACAGGGCCGCAACCTCGCGCTCGAGCCGTTCGACCGGCGCGCCGAGAATGAACAGCTGCGATTCGACGATGCCCGAGATCGCCCGGCCGATCTCGTCGCGAATCGTCTCGTGTTGCGCCCGCAGATCAAGCAGAGGAACCGGCATGACTTCCATCGTGAAGTGTTCGAAAGAATCAGGACCAGACTTGACGAATCACGGGGCGGCGGTCGCAGTCAACGAACGCCCGCGCTCTCGTCCCGGCGGGGGATCAGCACCTCGCGCATCATGCGGTCGGACTCGTAGATCCCGAGGATCAGCTCGAGCGACTTGCGCCCCGCGCGCCCGTCCGTCTCCGGCCGCGCCTCGCCGCGCAGCACCGCGAGCACGTTGCGGTAGTATCCCTCGTGTCCGAAGCCGTACACGTTCGGCGGATTCGTGGTCGACGATTCGACGAGCTTGTCGTCGGGATCGGCGTCGGCGAACTCCCAGTGCTCGATCTTGTTCACCGCGGTGCCGCCGATCTTCACCGAGCCGCGCTCGCCGAGGATCGTGATCGAGCCCTCGAGGTTCTTCGGGTAGGTCAGCACGTTCACCTCGATGACGCCGAGCGCGCCGGAGCGGAACTTGAGGAGCGCGACGCCGGAGTCCTCGGCTTCGATGCGCCGCGCCTGCGTCGCCGTCTTCGCCATCACGCTCTCGACGGGGCCGACGAGCCACTGAATCAGGTCGACGTAGTGCGACGCCTGATTCATGATCGCGCCGCCGTCGAATTCCCACGTGCCGCGCCACGGCTCGGCGTCGTAGTACTCCTGCGGCCGCTGCCAGCGCACGGTCACGTTCGCGAGGTAGATGCGGCCGAAGCGTTCCTTGTCGATGGCGCGCTTGAGCAGCTGAATCGGCGGGTTGAGGCGATTCTGCTTGACGACGAACAGCTGGACGCCGGCGGCTTCGCACGCGCGCATGAGGTTGTCGGCCTGCGCCAGCGAGATCGCCATCGGCTTCTCGCTCACCACGTGCTTGCCCGCGCGCGCCACGACGGCGCCTTGCGCGGCGTGCAGCCCCGACGGCGTGCAGATCGACACGAGGTCGATCTCCGGCCCCGACGTCTTGAGCATTTCGTCGAGCGACTTGAACCACGGGACGCCCTGCGCTTCGCCGGCGCTCTGCGCGCGCGCGGCGTCGATGTCGCAACGGCGGTCACCGAGCAGGCCGTCGACCTTCTTCGATGGCGTCGAAGTGGTTCTGGCTGATGCGGCCGCATCCGACCAGCGCGACGCGGAAGGCTCGGGTGGACAGGTCGTTTTCGTTCATTTGCGGGCCTCCGCCCTTTCCACCGACCCCACTGGCGTTCCTCGCGCGATCTCGCGGATGCCGTCGCCGACTCGCTCGTACGTCGTCCCGCACGCCGCGCAACGCCCGTCGCCGCTCTCCGAGAGGCGCTCGCCGCACTGGCACATCCAGCCGATGCGTCGCGCCGGCACGCCGGCCACGAGCGCGTACGGCGGCACGTCCTTCGTCACGACGGCGCCGGCGCCGACGAACGCGTACTCGCCGAGCGTGACGCCGCAGACGATCGTCGCGTTGGCGCCGATCGACGCGCCGCGACGCACGAGCGTGCGGCGATACTCGTCGCGCCGCGACACATGGCTGCGCGGATTGATCACGTTGGTGAACACCATCGACGGGCCGCAGAACACGTCGTCCTCCAGCTCCACGCCCTCGTAGATCGACACGTTGTTCTGGATCTTGCAGTTCCGACCCATGCGCGTGCCGTTCATCACGACGACGTTCTGTCCGAGGCTGCAGCGCTCGCCGATCACCGCGCCGGGCATGACGTGACAGAAGTGCCAGATCTTGGTCCCGGCGCCGACGACCGCGCCGTCGTCGACGTAGGCCGACTCGTGGATGAACGACTCCCTCACCGATCACGCGCCCGCTCCTGTCGCCACGCCCGGAGTCGCCGGCGCGCCCGGGAGCGACGCCTGCCACTCCTGGAGCGACTTCACGCGCGGCCGGCGCGAACGAAGCGAGAGAATCGCGTCGGACGCGGCGTTGGCGGCCGACATCGTCGTCGTGTACGACACGCGGTTCACGATCGCCGCCTGGCGCAGCAGGTAGTCGTCGTGCTGCGCGTGCTTGCCCATCGGCGTGTTGACGAGCAACTGGACGTCCCGATTCACGATCATGTCGAGGCAGTTGGGGCGTCCTTCGTGCACCTTGAACACGCGCTGCGCCGGAATTCCTCGCGCTCGCAGATATGCCGCCGTCCCGGCGGTGGCCAGGATCTCGAAGCCCATCTCGTGGAAGCGCCGCGCGATCGGCGTCACCGTCGGCTTGTCCGAATCGATCACCGTGATCAGCACGACGCCCTCGAGCGGCAGCCCATTCGACGCCGCGAGCTGCGATTTCGCGAACGCCGACCCGAACGAGTCGGCGATGCCCATCACCTCGCCGGTGGAGCGCATCTCCGGACCGAGCACGGGATCGGTGCCGGCAAACTTGTTGAACGGGAACACCGCCTCCTTCACCGAGACGTAGGGCGGCACGATCTCCTCCGTGAACCCGATCTCGTCGAGCGTCTCGCCGACCATCACGCGCGCGGCGAGCGACGCGAGCGGCACGCCGATCGCCTTCGACACGAACGGAATCGTCCGGCTGGCGCGCGGATTCACCTCGAGCACGTACACGATGCCGTTCTTGATCGCGTACTGCACGTTGATCAGCCCCACGACACCGAGCGCCATCGCCAGCGCGACGGTCTGCTCGCGCATCGCCTGGAGGTCGGTTTCGCCGATCGAGATACGGCGGCAGCACGCAGGCCGAATCGCCCGAGTGAATGCCGGCGTCCTCGATGTGCTGCATGATGCCGCCGATCACGACGCGCGTGCCGTCGCAGATCGCGTCGACGTCGCACTCGAACGCGTCCTCGAGGAAGCGGTCGATGAGCACGGGCCGCTCTTCCGACACGCGCGCCGCCTTCGCGAAGTAGTCCTGCAGCGACGGCGGATCGTACACGATCTGCATCGCGCGCCCGCCCAGCACGTAGGACGGCCGCACCAGCACCGGATAGCCGATCGCCTCGGCGACCTCGAGCGCCTCCTCGACGCTGGTTGCCGTGCCGTTCGGCGGCTGCTCGAGGCCGAGCTCGCGCGCGATCTTCTCGAAGCGCCGGCGATCTTCGGCGATGTCGATCGCGTCGGGCGACGTGCCGAGGATCGGCACGCCGGCCGCCTCGAGGTCGCGCGTCAGCTTGAGCGGCGTCTGCCCGCCGAGCTGCACGATCACCCCTTCGGGCTGCTCGCGATGCAACGATCTCGAGCACGTCCTCGAGCGTGAGCGGCTCGAAGTAGAGCTTGTCCGACGTGTCGAAGTCGGTGGAGACGGTTTCCGGATTCGAGTTGATCATGATCGTCTCGAATCCGCGCTCGCGAAGCGCCATCACCGCGCGCACGCAGCAGTAGTCGAACTCCACGCCCTGCCCGATGCGATTCGGCCCGCTGCCGAGGATCACGACCGAGCGCCGTCCTGAGCGCGGCGCTTCGCTCTCCTCGTCGTAGGACCCGTACAGGTACGGCGTCGCCGACGGAAATTCGCCGGCGCAGGTGTCCACCATCTTGTAGGCCGGACGCACGCCCGAGCGCCCATCGTCGCTCGCGCGTTTCCCGTTCGCTTTCGTCGCGCAACACGGCGAGTTGCCGGTCGGAGAAGCCCATGCGCTTCATGCGGCGCATGTCGGCACTCGGTCACCTCGACGAGGGACGCGTACTCGCGCTCGGCGTCGACCAGCTCTCGGCATCTGGTGCAGGAACCACGGATCGATCGCCGTGAGGTCGTACACGTCGTCGACGCGACAGCCCGCGCTCGAAGGCGCGCTTCACCTGGAAGATGCGCTCGGGCGTCGGCTGGCGGAGCGCGCCGCGCGAGCGTCTCGAGCGATGTCGTCGGGCAGGCGATCGTCCTGCGGCCGCGCCGCCGATCGTCCAGCCGGGGCGCCCCGTCTCGAGCGCGCGCAATCCCTTCTGGAACGCTTCCTTGAACGTGCGGCCGATCGCCATCGACTCGCCGACGGACTTCATCTGCGTCGTGAGATACGGGCTCGCCGCGGGAATTTCTCGAACGCGAAGCGCGGAATCTTCACCACGACGTAGTCGAGCACCGGCTCGAACGACGCCGGCGTCGTCTTCGTGATGTCGTTCGGGATCTCGTCGAGCCGGTAGCCCACCGCGAGCTTGGCGCCGATGCGCGCGATCGGAAAGCCGGTCGCCTTCGACGCGAGCGCCGACGACCGCGACACGCGCGGATTCATCTCGATGACGAGCATCTCGCCGTCGCGCGGATTCACGGCGAACTGGATGTTGCAGCCGCCGGCGTCGACGCCGACTTCGCGGATGATCGCGACCGCCGCGTCGCGCATCTCCTGATACTCGCGATCGGTGAGCGTCATCGCCGGCGCGACGGTGATCGAGTCGCCGGTGTGCACGCCCATCGGATCGAGATTCTCGATCGAGCAGACGATCACCACGTTGTCCTCGTGGTCGCGCATCACCTCGAGCTCGAACTCCTTCCACCCGATCACGCTCCGCTCGACGAGCACCTGGTGCGTCGGCGACAGATCGAGTCCGCCGCGCACGATCTGCTCGAACTCCTCGCGGTTGTAGGCGATGCCGCCGCCCGTGCCGCCGAGCGTGAACGAGGGACGGATGATCGCGGGAAATCCGGTCCGGTCGAGCAATCGCCTCGGCTTCGTCGAAGCTCTCGGCGATGCCGCCGGCGGCGACGTGCGAGCCCGATGCGCGCCATCGCCTCGCCGAACAGCTTGCGATCTTCGGCGATCGCGATCGCTCGCGCCGTCGCGCCGATCAGTTCGACGCCGTACTTCTCGAGCACGCCGGATTCGCGCCAGCGCCATCGCCACGTTGAGCGCCGTCTGGCCGCCCATCGTCGGCAGAATCGCGTCGGGCTGCTCGCGTCTCGATGATCAGCTCGACGAACTCCGGCGTCACCGGCTCGATGTACGTCCGATCCGCGAACTCCGGATCGGTCATGATCGTGGCCGGATTCGAGTTGATGAGGATGACCTCGTAGCCCTCCTCCTTGCAGCGCCTTCGTCGCCTGCGTGCCCGAGTAGTCGAACTCGGCGGCCTGCCCGATGATGATCGGCCCGGAGCCGATGACGAGGATTCGGTGCAGGTCAGTTCGTCGCGGCATGTGCGGTGGCCGGATGGAGCCGGGAGATCGGAGCAAGTCGTCGATGATGTCGAGGTGCGTCTTGCGGGGCGCCCAGCCCGTCGTCGCGCGCCAGCTTCGCGGGCGAACCGATGAGCGACGGGAATGTCGGTGGCGCGCACGAGCGCGGCGTCCGTCGAAATGTCGGCGCGCACGCCGCGCTCGGTGCAAGACGTCGGCGGCCAGCTGCGCGCGCCGTCACGCCCGCGTCCGCTGCCACGTTGTACACTCGCCCGGCCGCCCGCGCTCGGCGAGCGACAGATAGGCGTCGACGACGTCGTCGACGTGCAGAAAGTCGCGCATCACGTCGTTCCCGATCGCGAGCGCGTGCCGGCGCACCGGCGGCGATGTCGCGCACGCGCGCGACGAGCGCCGGCAGCAGGTACTGCGCGCCGTGACCGACCCCGGAGTGGTTGAAGCTTCGCGCGCAGATCACTCGGACGCCCGTCGCGCGAAACGCCTGCAGCGCCGATCGTCTCCTGCGCCACCTTCGACGCGGCGTACGTGCTGACGGGCCGCTGCTCGGCGCTCTCGTCGAGCGGCATCTCGCGACTCGTCGTGCCGCCCGTACTGCACCGCCGCTGCCGACGATCGAGCACGACCGGGTCGAGCGTCCCCGCGGCATCGCGCGGCGCGCGCAGCCGACGAAGCAGCCGCACCGCGCCGAGCGACGTTCACGTCGTACGCGAGCCGGGGCATCGCGATCGGCGTCGGGCGGGAAACTCACGCCCGGCGAGATGAAACACGACGTCTGGGCTGCTCGCCTGCGATCGCCGCGTCCGAGCGCGTCGCCGTCGCGAACGTCGGCCGCGAATCCACGCGACGTCGCTCCGCGCTCGTCGGCCGGTGAGAATCGGCGGCCCGGTGAACGCTGTGACCGAGTCCCGCGAGGTCGACGGCCGTCGCCACGCCGCGAACAGCGCTCGCGCCAGCCACTGACCGACGAAGCCGGCCGCCGCCGGTCACCAGCGCGCGCATCTCACGCTCCGCGCCTCGTGCCGCTCCAAGTCGGCGTCCACCATCATCTGCACGAGCTCGTCGAAGCGTCACGGTCGGCTCCCAGCCGAGCTTCTTCGCGCCTTCGATCGCATCGGCCACGAGCAGATCCACCTCGGCCGGCCGGATGAAGCGCGGATCCTGCACGACATACTTCTCGTAGTCGAGACCGACGGCGCCGAACGCGGCCTCGCAGAGATCGCGCACCGACCACGTGTGCGCCGGTGCCGATCACGTAGTCGTCCGGCTCGTCCTGCTGGAGCATGCGCCACATGGCGTCGACGTAGTCGCCGGCGAAGCCCCAGTCGCGCCGCGCGTCGAGGTTGCCGAGGCGCAGCTCCGTTCGCGAGACCGAGCTTGATGCGCGCGACGGCGTCGGTGACCTTGCGCGTCACGAACTCGAGGCCCGCGCCGCGGGCTCTCGTGGTTGAACAGGATCCCGGACACCGCGTACAGACCGAAGCTCTCGCGGTAGTTCACGGTGATCCAGTGCCCGTACACCTTCGCCACGCCGTACGGGCTGCGCGGATAGAACGGCGTGCGTCTCGCGCTGCGGCGACTCGACGACCTTGCCGAACATCTCGCTCGAGCTGGCCTGGTAGAAGCGCGCCTTGGGCGCCGCCTTCTTCATCGCCTCGAGCATGCGCGTCACGCCGAGCGCGGTGAACTCGCCGGTGAGCACGGGCTGCGTCCACGACGTCTGGACGAAGCTCTGCGCCGCGAGATTGTAGATCTCGTCGGGCTTGTGCTCGTGCGACGGCGTCGGTGAGCGACGTCTGATCGAGCAGGTCGGCCGACACGAGCTCGAGCTGGTCGACGAGGTGGGCGATCCGCTCGTACGGCGTGGTCGAGCTGCGGCGCACGACGCCGACGACGCGGTAGCCCTTCGCGAGCAGGAGCTCGGCGAGGTACGAGCCGTCCTGGCCGGTGATGCCGGTGATCAGCGCGGTTGGCATGGATCAGTTGGGTGGGTGCGGAGTGCGGAAACGGGGCACGGAGAACCGGGACGACTGCCGCGAGAGCGTGCGGCGGCACTGCCCCCGCACGTCGAATGTCTAAAAAGGGGAGCCTCGAAAGCTCCCCTTCTTCCTGCCGGCGCGGTGTCGGGACATCGCAGTTACGCAACGGCCTGTCCGCGCGGCGCCCGCTTGATCTTGCCGGCGGCCAGGCAGCGCGTGCAGACCTTCACCTTCGTGATCTTGCCGTCGACGAGCGTGCGGACGACCTGGAGGTTCGGCTTCCAGGTGCGGCGCGTCTTGTTGTTCGCGTGCGACACGTTGTTCCCGAACGCGACGCCCTTGCCGCAGGTGATAGCAGCTTGTTGCGTGTGAATGGCCATGGTCTAGCTCTCCTTCGCGACCGGCATGAGCTCGATGCGCGCCATCTCGGCGCCGTCACCCTTGCGGTGACCGGTCTTGAGAATGCGCGTGTAGCCGCCCTTCCGCTTCGCGAACGCGGGACCGACTTCCTGGAACAGCTTGTCGGCCGTCGCGCGCTTGTGGATGTGGCGGACGGCGAGCCGGCGCGCGTGCAGCGTGCCCGACGCGCGCCTTCGTGATCAGCTTCTCGACGAACGGACGCAGTTCCTTCGCCTTGGCCTCGGTCGTCTCGATCGCGCCGTGCTCGATGAGCGACGTGCGCGAGGTTGCGCATGAGCGCGAGCTTCTGCTCGCTGGTCCGGCGAAGCTGCCGCCCTGCTTTCCGATGCCGCATTGCTCTTACTCCTCCATGTCGTCGGGCGCGGCGGCGGCGGCGCGGCTCGGCGGCGTGCCCTGATCGAGCACGCGCACGCTGCCGTCGCCGTTCTCCTCGAACCGCATCCCGAAATTCAGGCTTTCACGCTCGAGCAGATCGGCGATCTCCTGGAGCGACTTCTTGCCGAAGTTCTTGACCTGCAGGATCTGGCTCTCCGTCTGGCGGACGAGATCGCCGAGCGTCCGGATGTTCGAGTTCTTGAGCGAGTTCACCGAGCGAACCGACAGCTCGAGGTCGTCGATCGGCGTCCGGAGCAGAGCCGCCGAGACGCGCGCCGTCGCCCGAGGCCGAGTCGCCGTCGACGCCGATCGGCGCCGAGCGAGTGCGAGCCGAAGTCCGCGAAGTACTGGAAGTGCGTCTGCGCCAGCGCGGCGGCGTAGCTGACGGCTTCTTCCGGCGAGATCGTGCCGTTCGTCTCGACCGTGAGCGACGAGGCGATCGTAGTCCGTGCGCTGGCCGACGCGCGTCTCGGCGACGGTGAAGTTGGCGCGGCGAACCGGATTGTAGATCGAGTCGATGCGAACGAGGTCGACCGGGAGACCGCGGTCGAGCGGATGCTGGTCGGCCTCGACGTAGCCGCGTCCCTTGTTCACGTACAGCTCGACGTTGAGATCGCGGTCGTCCTGCAGCGTGAAGAGGTGGTGCGCGGGATCGATGATGCGCGCGCCGCCGGACGCACGTGATGTCGCCCGGCCGTGACGGCGCCGGCCTCGTGCGCGTGATGTGCAGAACGACGTCCTCGACGTCGTCCGCGAGGATGAGCGTCAGCGTCTTGAGGTTGCCGATGATCTGGTGCACGTCCTCGACGACGCCCGGGATGGTCTGGTGCTCGTGCACCACGCCGTCGATGCGGAACGCCCACACGGCGGAGCCGCGGAGCGACGAGAGCAGCATGCGACGCATCGCGTTGCCGAGCGTGTGGCCGAAGCCACGCTCCAGCGGCTGGAGGCGGAATTCGGCGACGTTCGGATTGTCGTCGCGCTTCGTCGCTTCAACGAGCTGCGGGCGGACGAGCCCGCGGAGATCGATCGTGTTTGGCATGTGATGATGTTCCTGAGGTCTTGCCGGTTGCCCGGCATCGCTCTGCCCCGCCCCTGACGCGCGGCAGACTCGACGGGGAGTAAGGGCCCCGACCGATGCTGCGTACTGACCTACTTGCCCGCGGTTCCTCGCTTCGGCGCTGCGCACCTTCGCTCGGAATTCACCGCCCACAGTCTTTGCGCGCGGCGCGCGCTCAGGTCACTTCGAGTACAGCTCGACGACCAGCTGCTCCTGCGCCGCGATCGGGATGCTCGGGCGCTGCGGGCGCTCGAGCATCCGGCCGCTGAACGTGTCGCTGTCCACCGCCAGCCACGACAGCGACGGCGCGCGCGACGACTGCTCCATCGCCTGAAGCACCGGAACGATCTCGCGCGACTTCTGGCGCATGCGCACTTCCTGGCCGGGGACGACGGCAAAGCTCGGGATGTCCACCGTCTTGCCGTTGACTTCGATGTGGCGGTGGCGAATGAGCTGACGCGCTGCCTTGCGGCTCGCCGCGAAACCCATGCGGTAGATCATGTTGTCGAGACGACTCTCGAGCGCGGCGAGCAGGTTGTGGCCCGTGATGCCCGGCAGCGACGTCACCTTGTCGAACGTGTTGCGGAACTGCTGTTCGCTGACGCCGTAGATGCGCTTGATCTTCTGCTTCTCGCGCAGCTGCTTCGCGTACTCCGACGACTTGCGGCGGCGCGCCGTGCTCTGGCCGTGCTGGCCGGGCGCGTACGGACGACGCTCGACCGGGCACTTCTCGGTGAAGCACTTGGTGCCCTTGAGGAAGAGCTTGGTGCCTTCGCGGCGGCACTGCCTGCAGCTCGGACCCCGTGTAGCGACCCATGGCTCAGACTCTCCGACGCTTCGGGGGACGGCAGCCGTTGTGCGGAATCGGCGTCACGTCCTTGATCGACTTGACCTGGAGACCGGCGGTCGCCAGCGCCTGAATCGCCGACTCGCGACCGGAGCCCGGTCCCTGCACGCGCACGTGCACGCGCTTCACACCGGCGTCAGCGCTTCGCGCGCGGCCTGCTCGGCGGCGACGGTCGCGGCGAACGGCGTGCTCTTCTTGGAGCCCTTGAACCCGGCCTTGCCCGACGACCCCCACGACACGGTGTTGCCGTGCGAGTCGGTGATCGTGATGGTCGTGTTGTTGAAGGTCGCGCTGACGTGCGCGACCCCCTCGGCCTCCACGACCCGCTTTGTCTTCTTTCCAGTCGCCATACGAAATGATTTCTCTCTACGTGGTCGCGACGATCGCGAGAATTACTTGGTCACCTTCTTCTTGCCGGCGATCGCGCGGCGCGGACCCTTCTTCGTGCGCGCGTTCGTGTGCGTGCGCTGACCGCGCACCGGCAGACCCTTGCGATGGCGGATGCCGCGGTACGAGCCGATGTCCATCAATCGCTTGATGTTCATCGCGACTTCGGTGCGCAGCGCGCCTTCGACCTTGTAGTCGCGCTCGATCGCGCCGCGGATCTTGTTCACGTCCGCGTCGGTCAGATCGCGCACGCGAAGCGCCGCATCGACGCCGCTCTTCTCGATGATCTCGGCGGCGTTCGTTCCGGCCGATGCCGTAGATGTACGTCAGACCGATCTCGACCTTCTTGTCGCGCGGGAGATCGACGCCAGCAATACGAGCCATGGATTAGCCCTGACGCTGCTTATGCTTGGGATTGCGCTTGCAGATGATGCGAGTCACGCCGTTTCGCTTGACGACTTTGCAGTGCTCACAGATCGGCTTCACGCTGGTGCGAACTTTCACGGACGCTCCAAAAGACGACGCACGCCTCGTGCGTCGGGATAGACGTTTCCGGACAGACCTTAACAGTAAACAGGACTGTAACTTCAATCAAGGGGAGACCGCAGAGCCGGACGCGGCGGGGATACTCCCCAACTCCAGTCCGCTCCCATTCGGCGCCCCTGCCGACCTAGGAGCTCAGCTCGAGGCTGACGGCTTCGCATCGCCTGGCGACGGTCGGCCGCTCCGGTCACCATCCGCCCGACCACGACGTAGCGCGCCCCCGCGGCCGCCGCCTCTCTGGGCGTCACGACCCGCGCCTGGTCCTGCGAACCACTGCCGGCAGCGCGCACTCCCGGTACGAGAATCGACAAGCGATCGCCGAAGCGCTCGGAGACCGCGCGGGCCTCGCTGCCGCCGCACACAACACCGTCGACGCCGGCGGCCGCGGCCGCATCCGCGAGTCGGAGCACCTCGGCCTCCACGTCGAGGCCGGCATCTCGCCCCCACGCTTCCGCCACCGCCTCACCGCTCAGCGACGTCAGCACCGTGACCGCGAGAACCCGACAGCCGCCACCCGCATCTCGTGCGGCGTCCGCCGCCGCGCGAAGCATCGCCGCGCCGCCGGACGCATGCACCGTCACGAGGGACGCCCCCAACTTCGCGGCGTTGCGCACTCCTCCCGCGACGGTATTCGGGATGTCGTGGAACTTGAGGTCGAGGAACACGTCGCACCCTTGCTCGCGAATCGCGGCGACGACCGACGGCCCCGCCGCTGTGAAGAGCTCGTTCCCGACCTTGTAGAATCGGCATGCCGCGCCGAGCTCACCCGACGAGCGCCATGGCCGCCGATGCCGTCGGCACGTCGAGCGCGACGATCGGCGTCGTGTTCACTCTGTTCGCCTCGGCCGTTTTTGTCACGTCAGTCCCTCGAGCGTCCCGACAAGATCAGAAATATGAGCGACGCCGTGCGCGTCGCACCAAGCCGACATCTCTCGACGATGCGCACCGGCGCGCGCGGATCGCGCAGCGCCGCGGTGCCGACGCCGACGAGCGACGCGCCGGCCACGATGTACTGGAGCGCGTCGGCGCCACTGGCGACGCCGCCGACGCCGAGGATCGGAACCTGGACCGCTCGTCGCACGCGCCACGTCGCGAGCACGCCGACCGGCAGGATCGCCGGGCCGCTCACGCCGCCCGTGCCGAAGCCGAGCGCGGGGCGCCGCCGGTCGACGTCGATCACGCAGATCCGGGAATCGTGTTCACGACGCTGATCGCGTCCGCGCCCGCGTCGACGGCGATGCGCGCCGCGTCGCCGATGTCGGTCCAGCGTCGGCGAGAGCTTCACGAAGAGCGGGCGGCGTGTCTCACGCCGCGCGCGCTCGACCACCGTCCGCAAGCGCCAGCGGATCGGCGCCGAACTCCATGCCGCCCGCTTTCACGTTGGGGCAGCTCACGTTCAGCTCGAACGCGTCGATCGCCGGCGCGTGCCGTCGGCGAGCCCCGCTTCGAGCCCCGCGACCACCGTCGGATAGTCATCCACCGCGAACCCGACGACGTTCACGATCTTGCGCGTCGCCGGCAGATGCGACGCCAGCCATGGCAGGTGCTCGCGCCGCACCGCGTCGAGACCCGGATTCGCGAGCCCGACCGCGTTGATCATCCCGCCGTCGAACTCGGCGACGCGCGGCGCGGGCGCGCCCGCGCGCGGCTCCACCGAGACGGCCTTCGTCACGAAGCCGCCCAGCGCGTCGAGGTCGATGACGCCGATCCAGCTCGCGCGCCGTAGCCCGCGGTGCCGGAGGCGAGAACGATAGGATTTTGAAATGTCAGATCGCTCACGACGCTCTGGAGCGCCGGACGCGAGGTCACCGGTTCTGGCTCCCGCCGGTGCCGGCTTTCCCGCCGTCGACGCGCCGTTCGTAGGCGTCGAGGTATTCCATGCGCGCCGTCGGCGATGGCGGCGGCGATCGCGTCCTGCTTGGCCGGATCGGAGAGATAGCGCGCCTCGCGCCGGATTGGTGCCGAATCCGATCTCGACGAGCACCGCCGGCATGAACGCCGTCACGAGCACGCGAAACCCCGCCTGCTTGACGCCGCGGCTCGGCCCGGGTGCATCGCGGCCAAGCGGTGCTGAATGATCTCGGCCAGCTCGCTCGATTCGCGCAGGTGCTCGTTCTGCTGCATGTCGCTGAGAATGAAGCTGAGCGGGTCGCCGGTGTCGACGTCCGGGCCCGGTCTGCTCGAAGCGGACGGCGTCGTTTTCCATGTGCTCGACGCGGCGCGCGTCTTCGGTGCGCGCCTCGGAGAGAAAGTACGTCTCGAAGCCGCGCGCGCCGCCGGGGTCGGTCCAGCTCGAGGTTGGCCGCGTTGACGTGAATCGAGATGAACAGATCGCCGCCGTGTCTGTTGGCGATGCGCCCGCGGTCGTCGAGCGCGATCAGCGTGTCGCGTCGTGCGCGTGTACACGACGTCGACACCGCGCGCCTGGAGCTGCGCGCCGAGCTTCTTCGCGACGGCGAGCGTGATGTCCTTCTCGTAGATCTTCGGTCCGCCGCCGATCGGGCCCGTCATGCCGTTGTCGACGCCGCCGTGCCCCGCGTCGACGATCACCGTGCGGCGTCCGTGTTTCGACGCGGCACGGCGGACGTCGCACGCCGTCGTCGTACTCGATCGCCGTCGTGAGCGGTTCGCTCGTCGTCGCCGCCGAGGCCGACCGCTGAACGCACGGCTGGGCGCCGCGACGTCGGTCGAGAAGACGACGAGTTGGCGCGCCTCGGCATCCCAGCGGGTATTCGGAACGAACGTCGGGGAATACGTCGGAAACCACCTGGAGCGGCACCAGGAGCCGTCCGTCCGGAGACGATGGGGGCGGCGGCAAGCTGGCGAACCTCGTCTACCGACACGTACGAGGCGGGAACCCGACTTGGACTTGAACGCGCGCCCCCCAGACCTCGAGCGTGTACCACGACGACGAGTCGTGATGGACGTCGACGCGCAGCAGCGGCGCGAGCGCCTCGGGGCGCAGCATCGGCACCGGCCGGCGTCGCGACCATCGCGACCCGGATCGAACGGCGCGCGTCGCGGACGACGAGCGCCGGCGCCGGCGGTCCCTGAGACAACTGGAACGCCGCGAGCACGATCCGATCATCGCGTGCGGACCGCGCGCGCCATTTCGCGCTCGGCGTCGCGCGTGCGCTCGGTGTCGCGCTTGTCGTGCAGCTTTCTTTCCCTTGCCGAGCGCGAGCGCCACCTTCGCCACCCCGTTCTTGAAGTAGAGCTCGAGCGGGACGAGGGTCAGTCCCTGGCGCTCGACCGCTCCAATCAGACGACGGATTTCCTTGCGGTGGAGCAACAGCTTGCGGGTGCGGTCGGGCTCGTGATTCGAGTAACCCCCGCGTTCGTAGGGCGAGATGTGCAGGTTGAGGAGGAAGGCCTCGCCGTCCTTCACGATGCCGTAGGCGTCGCTGATGTTCGCGCGGCCGTCGCGCAGCGACTTGACTTCGGTGCCCATGAGCACGAGCCCGGCCTCGAAGGTTTCGAGGATGTGGTAGTCGTAGCGCGCCCGCTTGTTGCGGGCGATCGACTGGATTTCGTTCTTCGCCGGGTCGGAGCGCGCGGACTTCTGGGCGGCGGCGGCTGACTTGGCGGGACGGGCTGGCATCGGACGGCGGGGCGAGGGCGCGCGCGTCGGAGCCTCGCGCGTGTCGCAAGTTAGACGAGCCATCTTCGCGCAGCAACACAGGATACGTTGACGCGTGCCTGACGCGCGACGACTAGCTTTTGCTGCTCTGCCGAAGTGGTGGAACTGGTAGACGCGCTGGCTTCAGGAGCCAGTGGGCGCAAGCTCGTGGGGGTTCGAGTCCCCCCTTCGGCACTCGAACAGCTGTGGCTATCAGCGGCGCGACGAACCGCCCGACCATGCTCGCTGCGGGGCGACGTTCTCGGGCAGCGCCGCCGCGCCGAACGTCGCGCGCAGCGCCTCGTTCGCCTCGGCGAGGTAGCCGAGCAGCAGTTCCCCCGCGCGCACGATGTTGTCGTCGCGGAGCTTGAAGCTGCCGCCGGCGAACGCGAACAGCGTTTGCCCCATTCGCGATCCGGCGTCGGAGCGCCGGCGCGCGACGGCCAGCCCGTCGCGATACGCGCTCAGCCGCGCGTTGAACTGACGCTCCGCCGTCTCAGCCATTGTCGGCGGCGATGCTCGCGATCGCGCGCGAACGCCTCGGAGATCTCGCGCGCGACGATCGACGCGGTGCGGTCGTCGAGCGCGTCGCGCTGCGCCGCGATCAGGCCGAGCGCGCGCCGCGCATAGCGCAGCTCCCACGCGCGTGATCGACGTCGCCGCGCGTTGCGTTCTGCGCGAGCCACTCGACGTCGCGCTGAGCGGGCTCGACGAACAAGGCCGCGACGTATACGTGCGGCCTTTCGCTGCAGCGTCACGTTCCGCCCGCCACCGCGCGAGAAAGGGCATCGGTCAGGACTGGAGAACCGGCAGCGCCCGCGCATGCCGGTTCGACGACCGCCGGCGGGAGACCGACGCGCGTCCGAACCTCGCTCTCTCCGCCAGCAGGTCGGCGAGATGCACGCCCTCGAGCACGTCGTCGATCTTGCGCTGGAGCAGCATCCACACGGGCCGGATGCTGCAGTTGTGCGACGACGAGCACCGCTCCTCATCCACCGGATGCGACACGCAGTGCAGGTCGAACGTCGTCGTCTCCGACGCCTCGATCACGTCGCGAATCGAGATCTCGGCCGGCCGGACGCGCGAGCGCGTAGCCGCCGCGCGCACCGCGCGTGCTGCGCACGATGCCGGCGCGCCGCAGCCGGAGCAGGATCTGCTCGACGTAGTCGGCGCGGCAGCCGCTCGACGTCGGCGATCTCGCGCCCCGTGATCGGCCCTTCGGCGCGCCGACGCGCGAGATGCAGCGCGCAGATGACGCCGTATTCGGCCAGCGTGGTGATGCGCACGATTGCCAATCTAAGCCCGGGCGCGGGCACCGGTCAGCCCGCGCCTGAGCCTCGGTGACGACCGGGATCAGCCGCCGGCCGACACCGCCGTGCGTGCCGCCCGGCACGCCGATCTCGGTCATTTTCCGCAGGTCGAGCACCTCGTCGACCTCGTCGGGCGGCAGGATCTTGTCGCGCTTCACCAGGTCGCGAATCAGGATGCCCTCCTTCACCGACTGCTTGCTGAGCTCCGCCGCCTTCGCGTAGCCGATCTGCGGCGCGAGCGCCGTGGCGAGCGCGGCCGAGCGCTCGACCCAGTACGCGCACATCTCCGCGGTTCGCCTCGATGCCCTTCACGCACCGCTCGGCGAGCACGTTCGCCGCGTTGGTGAGGATGCGCATCGCGAGCAGCACGTTGTACGCGATCACCGGCATCATCACGTTGAGCTCGAGCTGCCCGTGCTCGGCCGCGATCGCGACCGTCGTGTCGAGCCCCATCACCTGGAAGCAGACCTGGTTCACCATCTCGGGGATCGACGGATTGATCTTGCCCGGCATGATCGACGAGCCCGGCTGCACCGCCGGCAGCGTGATCTCGTCGATGCCGGTGCGCGGGCCCATCACCATGCAGGCGCAGGTCGCTCGCGATCTTGCTCAGGTCGATCGCGAGCACGCGCAGCGCGGCGCTGAACGCCGGCGACGTCGCCCATGCTCTGCATGAGCTGAATGCGATCTTCGCCGACGCGCAGCGTCGAGCCCGGTGATCTCGCTGGAGGTGCTTGACCATCAGCGCCGGATATTCCGTCTCGACGTTGACGCCGGTGCCGACGGCGCTGCCGCCGATGCCGAGATCGCGCAGATAGTCCGCCGCCTCGTTCACGCGACTGCACGCCGCGCGTCGATCGAGCCGGCGTACGCGGTGAACTCCTGGCCGAGGCGGATCGGCATCGCGTCCTGCAGGTGCGTGCGGCCCGCCTTCACGACGTCGTCGAACTCCTCGCCCTTCGTCGACGAGCGCGCCGCGCAGATCCTCGAACGCCTGTCGAGCACGCGGCGAGCTGCGACAGACACGCGAGGCGGATGCCGTCGGAATCATGTCGTTGGTCGACTGCGCCATGTTGACGTGATCGTTCGGATGCACCGGCGCGTACTCGCCGCGCTTGCCGCCGAGGATCTCGTTGGCGCGATTCGCGAGCACTTCGTTCGCGTTCATGTTGTGCGACGTGCCCGCGCCGGCCTGATACGGATCGACGATGAACTGGTCGCGATGCTGGCCGGCGAGCACTTCGTCGGCCGCCTGCGACGATCGCGTCGGCGAGCTCGCGCGTCGAGGCGCCCGGTCTCCTTGTGCGTCAGCGCCGCCGCCTTCTTGATCCACACCTGCGCCGTCGACGAACGGCTCGAGCGGCTGCAGGCCGCTGATCGGAAAGTTCTGCACGGCGCGCAGCGTCTGCACGCCGTACAGCGCGTCGCCGGGAACGTCGAGCGGGCCGAGGGGATCTTTTTCGCGGCGCGTATCAGGGCATGATGTAGAGTGGATTCTAGATTGCTGTTGAACAGGTATGGCGCGCTCGCGGCGATCGCGCGTGCAGACGCGCGCCGCGGCAGCACGATCGCCACGACCGCGGCCGCAAGCATCGCGACGCCAAGCCAGCCGACGCTGAATGCGTGCAGGCGGCCGAAGTCGGCTCGGCGCGCGTCGCTCGGCGGCAGTGCGTCGATCGGCCCGCCGATGCTCGCCCGAAGCGCTTCGATCCGCGGGCCGATCACGAGAGCTGCGCGCACGCGCCGGCGATGAGGAAACCGGCGCCGGCCCGTTGCCGCGCCGCGCGGTATGCGCCGAAATGAACGACGTCGTTCAGGCCGGGGTTTGCGCACTCGCGGGCCAGCGGGCCGTGAGTATCGCGTTCTGGGCGACAGCCTCGATGAGTCCGACGACGAACGAGATGTCGCGCCGGCATAGAAGCACGACGGGCAGGACGCGTCCGACCACGGCACCGGCCAGCGTGCGCGTCGGGAGGACGCGAACAGCGCCGGCGCGACGACGGCGGCGAACAGCACGGCCGCACCGAGCCAGAGCAGGACGACCAGCTCGAAGACAAGCGACGCGAGCGAGGCGGCGCATCCACGACCTCAGCGTCTCGCCGGATGCGCGCCACGTCGACGAGATAACGGATTCGTCGCGCGCTCGCGTCCGATCGTGGTCGCCGGACCGTGTCCGGGATGACACGTCGTGATCGTCGTCCAGCTCGCAGATGCGCGCGAGCGACTCCTCCATCGCGCGCGGATCGCCGAACGGCAGATCGGTGCGCCCGATCGAGCCGGCGAAGAGCAGATCGCCGCCGAAGACGACGCGTCGCCGTGCGAACACCACGTGCCCGGCGCGTGTCCGGGCACGTGCATCACCGTCGAAGGCGAGCGCTCCGACGCGAGAGCGACGTCGCCCTCCGCCAGCTCGCGGTCCGGCGCTCGCGGCTGCTCGAACGGCACACCGTACTGCGTGGCCGCCTGCGGAGCCGCGAGCCAAGACGTCGGCAGGTCGGCGGCGTGCATGTAGACCGGGACCGGCCACTCGCCGCAGCACGCCGGCGATCCCGCCGATGTGATCGAGGTGCGCGTGCGTCAACCAGATCGCATCGAGCGTCGCGCCCGATCGCACGAATCCATTTCGACGATCGCGATCGGGCTCGTCGCCCGGATCGACGACGACCGCGCGATTCGTCGCCTCGTCGATCACGAGATACGTGTTCTCCTGAAACTCGCCGACCGTCGCCGCGAGTCGATCTTCACGCCGTGTAGCCTCCCGTGCCGACGATCGGCTCGCTCGGATCGCCGTCCGCGCAGCGCCTTGAGATACTTCTCGACCGCGATCGCCGCCGTCGTCGCGTCGCCGACGGCCGTCGTCACCTGCCGCGTGAGCTGCGCGCGCACGTCGCCCGCGGCAAACAGCCCGCGAATGCTCGTCTGCATGTTCGCGTCGGTCTTGAAGTAGCCCATGTCGTCGTGGTCGACGTGCTCGGTCGATGATTCCCGTGTTCGGCCGGAAGCCGATGAACACGAACATCCCGTCGCCGCGAGATCGCTCGTCTCGCTCGGTCTGATGTCGCGCAGACGCAAGTTGTTCACGAGGCCCTGCTCGTCCGCCTCCACCTCGTCGACGACGCTGTTCCAGATCACTTCGACCTTCGGATTCGCGAACAGGCGTTGCTGCAGAATCTTCGACGCGCGCAACTCGTCGCGGCGGTGGATGAGATAGACCTTGTCGGCGTACCGCGTGAGGAAGTCCGCCTCCTCGGTCGCCGCGTCGCCGCCGCCGACCACGGCGATCGTCTGCTTGCGGAAGAACGCGCCGTCGCAGATCGCGCAGTACGAAACGCCCTTCCCCGCGTACTCGATCTCGCCCGGGATCCCGAGCTTGATCGGCGTGCCGCCGGCGGTGACGATCACGGCCGGCGAGTAGTAGACGTCGCCGGAATCGGTGCGCGTCTCGAACGTGCCGTCGGCGCATCGCTCGACGCAATCGACGTGCACGCCCGTCTTGAACTCGGCGCCGAACTTGGCGGCGTGATCGGCGAACTTCTGGGCGAGCTCCTGCCCGAGAATATGGTCGAACCCCGGATAGTCCTCGATCAGTTCGGTATTGAGCAGCTCGCCGCCCGGGAAACCCTCGCTCCAGGACGACGGCCTTGAGCATCGAGCGCCCGGCGTACATTCCGGCGCACATCCCCGCGGGGCCCGCTCCGACGATGACGACGTCGTAATTGTAGGTAGTCCCCACCGCAGATCCTCTCGTCACGGCCTGCCGGCGATCTCACCGGCTCTCCGCATCATGATGATCAAATGTAGCCGATGCGGGAACCGCTTTTCGCATCGGTCACTTACGGATGTGGCGCCCGCCGTCGACGATGATCGTGTCGCCGGTGAAGTAGTCGGCGCCGAGGATGAAGAGAACGGCATTCGACACGTCTTCCGGACTGCCGTTGCGCTGCAGCGGCGTCGTCCCGCGGAGGCGCTCGGCGTCAGCATCGCTCCAACCGTCCGGCAGCAGAACCGTTCCCGGCGCCACGGCTCCGACGCGGATCTCCGGCGCGAGCACGCGCGCCAGCGCGCGCGTCAGATACACGACGCCGGATTTCGACAAGCCGTGGACGAGATAGTCCGGCCACGTCTCGAACGCGGCCAGGTCGGCGATGTTGACGATCGCTCCGCGCGCCCGCCGCAGGTGCGGCGCCGCGGCCTGCGACAGCAGAAACGGCGCGCGAAGATTCAGCGCCATGATGCCGTCCCACTGCGACGCGTCGGTTTCGCCGAGCGGGGTGCGCAGCATGACGGCGGCGGAGTTCACCAGCACGTCGAGTCCGCCGAATCGCTTGACGACCGACTCGACGAGTCCGGTCAGTTGCTCGGGGCGTGTGAGATCGGCGCCGAACGTTTCGCCGGAGCCTCCGGCTTTCTCGATCGCTCGCAGCGTTTCCTTCGCGCCGTCGGCCGTCGCGTTGTAGTGCACGGCGACGCGCATCTTCCGCGCGCCCAACGCGACCGCTATCGCTCGGCCCACGCGATGCCCCGCCCCTGTCACCAACGCCGTCCGTCCGTCGAGCTCCATGGCGACGATCTCTCCTCGTTGCGGCTAGGCTGCGCGATCGCGGATGCGGGCATCCTGCCGCTCGAGCCAAGCTTCCGGAATGCGCATCATGCCGAGCGTGCGCGAACCTTCCGACGCGCCGTGCCAGTCGGACCCGCCGCTCGGCACCAGTCCGAAGAAATCCACGAGCGCGGTGAGTCGCGCAACGTCTTCGGGCGAATGGCTCGGGTGCCGCACTTCGATTCCGTCGATGCCGGCGTGCGCGAATGCCTCGATGCGCTCGCGTGTCCCGGACTGCGCCGGATGCGCGAGAACGGCGAGGCCGCCGGCGCTGTGGATCGCCGCGATCGCGTCCACCGCGGTGAGTCGCTCCTTGGCGATGTAGGCGGGGCGCCCGCTCCCGAGATACCGGTCGAACGCGTCGCGAAAATCGACCGCCCAGCCCTCGGCGATCATCGCGCGCGCGACGTGCGGACGTCCGATCGCTCCGCCGGCCGCCTGCTCGAGGACGGCGGCCATCTCGATGCGCACGCCGAGCTCGTTCAGGCGCACCACGATTCGCTCGGCGCGGCCGCGTCGCATCTCGCGCAGCCCGATGAGTCGCTCGTCGAGGTGTCGCGTGTCCGAGAGGTGGAGACCGAGAATGTGAGTCTCTGCATCACCCTCGACCGCGCTCAACTCGATCCCGGGAACGACGCGCACGCCGAGGGCCGCGCCGGCCGCTGTGGCGGCGGCGATTCCGTCGAGCGTGTCATGGTCGGTGAGAGCGATCGCCGACAGGCCGACCCGTTTCGCCTCCCGAACCACTTCGTCCGGCGGGCGCGTCCCGTCGGAGGCGGTGGAGTGGACGTGCAGGTCGACGAAAGGGGGGGTGGCGTCGCCGGCGCGCGCAGTGGGCGACGTCACACCGAGTAGTCGGCTTCCGGCGACGTATCGCTCGGCTGCGAGCACTCGAACAGCCGCGCGAGATCCCCATCGCTCATCTCGACGAGCGAGCGCTCGCGAGATCGAGTCCCGACCGGCGAATAGCGGCTGACGCGGACCTCGCGGTCGCTGCCCGTTCCCTTGATGAAGATCAGTCCGAACTCGTCGCGGTCGTACTGCGTGACCCGTCCCGACGGGAACACCAGCCAATCCTTGCCGTCGATCGTGAGAACGCGCGATGGCATCAGGTCAACTCCACTTCCATGTAGACGCGATTCGGATCGAGGATCGGTTCCGGCGCCGACTTGAGCGCCCGCGCCAGCGTGTCGGCGTCGCCGGCCTCGACGAACTCGAGGAACGCTCCGGGGAGGCCCGCCTCCTCGAACGCCCAGAAACGACAGTTCTGCTTCGCATAGTGCTCGTGCTTTCGGCGGAGCTTTTCGTGAAATCGCTCGCGATCCGGCGGCGTGACGAGCGTACGTTGGATAGTGAGTGCGCGCGGCACGGTCAGAGCACCGTCTCGGGGAAGGTTTCGAGGCTTCGCTTCACGAAGCTCATGAATCTGTCGGCGTCGGCGCCATCGACGACGCGATGGTCGAACGAGAGCGACAGATACGAACAGGTCCGAATGGCGAGGATGTCTTCGCCTTCCGGACCGGTGAGAACCTTGGGCCGCTTTTCGATCGCGCCGATGCACAGGATCGCGACCTGCGGCTGGTTGATGATCGGCGTGCCGGTGAGTGAGCCGAATACGCCGGGGTTTGTGATCGTGAACGTCCCGTCCTGGACCTCGCGCGGATCGAGTCGCTTGGTGCGCGCGCGATTGGCGAGGTCGTTGAGCGCGCGGGTGAGACCCGTGAGCGACAGGTTGTCCGCGCCCTTGATGACGGGGACGATGAGCCCCCAGTCGAGCGCGACGGCGATGCCGATGTTGATCTGTTTGCGATAAATGACTTCGTTGCCGCGCACCGACGCATTGACGATCGGATGCGCCTTCAGCGCCTCGACGACCGTTTTCAGGATGAACGGCATGTACGTGAGCTTCTCGCCCGTCGCCTTCTCGAACTCGGCGCGGTTCTTGGCGCGAATCCGCGCGATACGCGTGAAGTCGACCTCGAAGAACGTGCTCACGTGCGCCGACGTGTGCCGCGACGCGACCATGTGCTCGCTGATCAACGCGCGCATCTTTGTCATCGGCTCGACGACGTCGCCCGCCCACGGCTCGGGAAGCGGCAGCGATCCCACGTGGACCGGGACTCCGGCGCCGACTCGCGGCGCCGCACCGGCTTCCCCGCCCGACTCGATGAACTCGAGTAGGTCCTTCTTGGTAACGCGGCCGCCGATTCCGCTTCCCTGGAGGCCGGAGATCTCGATGCCGTGCTCGGCCGCCATGCGCCGCACGAGTGGCGACGACTTCGTACGGAGTCTTTCCTCAAGCGACGCGCCGTTGCCGTGAGGAGCGGGTGCGGTGGCGGTGTGCGGCGATGGGGACGAGGGCGGAGTGCCGGGGGCGGAGGGTTGGTCGGACGGCGCTGACTTCGCTGCCCCAACTGGCGCCGCAGACTTCGCCGGAGCCGCAGTCACGCTCGCCGCTGCCGGAGCGACGGCGGGCGCCGCGGGTGCGACAATGGCGGCGTTCACATCCGTTTCGAGACGCGCCACCAGCGTGTCGACCGGAACCGTCTGCCCTTCTTTCACGAGGATCTCGGCGATCACGCCGCTCACCGGCGCCGGGATCTCGGCGTCGACTTTATCGGTAGAGATCTCGAACATCGGCTCGTCGCGCTTGACCGAGTCGCCGACCTTCTTGAGCCACTTCGACAGCGTGCCCTCGGCGATCGACTCCCCCATTTGGGGCATCACGACGTCTATGCGTGCCACCGCGTCATCCTCGCTCCGAGTTTTGCGCGCGTCGCCGCCCGCGCGAGAACAACCAGATCGTGACCGTCGGGAGCAGCACGAGCCCGGCGAACGCCCCGACCAGCCAATACGTCACCCACCCACACGGCGCGCCCGTTTCGGCATCGGGAGTGCACCGCCCCAGCGCGCCGGCGATCTTGGCCACGAGAACGGCGACCATGCCGCCCCCGGCGAAGCCGCCGATGGCCGTAATACATCCGATACCAAAATATGCGGACCGCGGCGTGGGCGCTCGCTGCGGGGGGGCCGGCTCGCCTGGCGGATGCGCCATCGGAGGCGGGGCGGGAGAGCGCGAGTCAGTAGCTCGACGTCAGCCGGTGTGCCGGGTCGTCGGCGCGGTGAAGTGCAACGAAGAATTTCTTGACGTTTCGATCGAGACGGCTCTCGCCCATCTGGTCGGTCTCCACCTGCACGAACGTGTAGTGTCCGCCTTCGGCCCGAACGGTCAAGCGCAGCGCGCCGAGCTGGCCTGTGTACGTCCGTGTCTTCGGTGCCGTGGTGTGCTGTGCGAGGCCGATCTTCGGGAAGAAGTCGTCGGCGGCGGCGAGCACGTCCGCCAATTCCATGTGGCTGCGATAGAAGTGTCGCATCAGGGGGTGTTCGAGGGTCGTTCGTTGAGCACGTCCTGCATCCAGTCGGTGCGCTCAAGCGGATGCAGCGAGTCGCGGCGGAAGCGAATCGCCACCGCCCAAGTGCCGGGGATGACAAAGTTCAACTTCGCGTGATACGTGCCGACCTCCGGACCGTACGCGAACCCGTCGTAGGTCTTGGACTGCGGCCCGTTGGGCGCTTCTTCCTCGATCGGCTTGCCGGCGAAGAGCTGCCCTTCACCGGCCTCGATGGGCTGGCGGGTCTTCCGGTCGAAGACCTGGACCGTGTAGTGGATGTCGTCGCGCGCGTGCGGCGGCGCCTGGTCGGGCTTGATCGTGAAATCGTAGCTCAGCGTGAACTGATGCAGCGGCGGAGGCCCGTTGTCTCCGCCGCACGACGCCACCGCGGCGACGGCCGCGACCAACGCGCCGATTCGCCCCATCGAGTGCCAAGGTCGCATCGCCGGCTCTCCCCGTTTTACGACTGGTAATACTCCAGCCCGAGGTGCGTGATCTGCTCTTCACCCATCAGGTGCCGAAGCGTGTTCTTGAGCTTCGTCTGCTGGATGAAAAGATCGTGTTCCGGTTGCAAACCGGGAGCGGCCATCGGCGACTTGTAATAGAAGCTTAACCATTCCTGAATGCCCTTCATCCCCGCGCGGTGCGCGAAGTCGGAGAAGAGCGCCAGGTCGAGCACGATCGGCGCGGCGAGGATCGAATCGCGGCAGAGGAAGTTGATCTTGATCTGCATCGGGTAGCCCATCCACCCGACGATGTCGATGTTGTCCCACCCTTCCTTGTTGTCGCCGCGCGGCGGGTAGTAGTTGATCCGCACCACGTGCGAGAAATCCTTGTACAGCTCCGGGTACTGTTCGGGCTGAAGGATCGTGTGCAGCACGCTCAGCTTCGACTCTTCCTTCGTCTTGAAGGAGGCCGGATCGTCGAGCACCTCGCCGTCGCGGTTGCCCAGGATGTTGGTCGAGTACCAGCCGGCGAGGCCGAGCATGCGCGCCTTGAGCCCGGGCGCGATGACGGTCTTCATCCACGTCTGGCCGGTCTTGAAATCCTTGCCGGAGATCGGGACGCCCTTGTCGTTGGCGAGCTGTTGCAGCGCCGGCGTGTCCACCGCCAGGTTGGGCGCTCCGTTGCAGTACGGAATCCCTTCCATGATCGCCGCCCACGCATACAGCATCGCCGGCGAGATCATCTCGTCGTTCTGCTCCATAGCCCGCTCGAACTGCTGGATCGTCGCGTGCTGCGGGCCGGGCTTGATGAAGATCTCTGTCGACGCGCACCACACGATGGCCAGGCGGTCGCACTTGTTCTTCGACTTGAAGTCGCGCATGTCCTGCCGCAGCTGCTCGGCGAGGTCGCGTTTCGATTTTCCCTTCTTGACGTTCTCGCCGTGGATGCGCGTGACGTACTTGTTGTCGAACACGGCGGGCATCGGCTTGATGCCCTTCAGGAACTCAGCGACGGGCTCGAGGTCGCGGTCTTCGAGGACGCCGGCCTTCTTCGCGGCCGTGTACGCGTCGTCGGGAATCGGGTCCCACGCGCCGAACACAAGGTTGTCGAGCGAGGCGAGCGGCACGAACTCCTTGATCAGCGGCGAGCGGTTGTCGGTCCGCTTGCCGAGCCTGATGGTCGCCATTTGCGTGAGCGAGCCGATGGGCTTGGAATGACCGCGCCGGATACTCTCGACGCCGGCCATGAACGTCGTCGCGACGGCGCCGAGCCCAGGGGTCAGGATGCCGAGCGTGCCAGTGGCAGGACGGATGGTGGGCGAAGCCACGAATTCAATCTCCTGTCGCGCTAATGGCGCGTGCCGGTACGACCCCGGCGGCGCAGCCAGAAGGACTTTTCAGTGGTGAGCGGCAACGGCGGAGCGACGGCGCGGTCGTTCGTTTGGTCGTACACGAACTTCGTCCGCTGCACGACGGTGATCCACGCCGTCACGGTGAGGAAAACAAGGATGATGTCCAACACCCAGCCGTTGAAGACGAGGCCGAACAACGCCTGGGGTGCCGCCAGCAAAACGGAACGCTCGGGCCGCTGGAGGAGCCCAACCTTGGCGTCCAAGCCCAGCGCCTCGGCGCGGGCGCGGATGTACGAGGTGAGGAACGCCCCGTTCAGTCCGGCCAGACAAACAACGACCATCCAGACCGAGTGGTACCGCGGGCTGAGCGCATAAAACACCGCTAACCCGCACAACACGGCGCCGTCAGCTACCCGGTCGAGGGTCGAGTCGAGAAACGCCCCGAACGTGGAGCTCTTGTTCGATCGCCGGGCGACGGTGCCGTCGAGGACGTCGAACAGCGCGGTCGCCGAGAGAAAGAACCCACCGGTCCGGATGTGCCCGAACCCGTAGATGACGCCGCCGGCAACGGTGCACACTGTGCCAACCGCGGTGATCGTGTTGGGATGCACACCGCGACGGACGAACCAGTTGGCAACCGGATCAATGACTCTGAGGTAGCCGTTCTTGAGCCAGTCCGGAAGAATCTGCATTGGGCGTAAAAGTAGCCTTTCCAGACACTTGTAGCAACCAAATGATCCCCGGACCGGCGTCGGTGACGGCGGTCGCCGCTAAGGAACTTGAAAGGCGTAGGTCCCGCTGAGCGTGACGTTCGTGCGAGAATAGGTCCGCGCGCCGTCGAACGTGACGGCCTTGATCGTCGCCGTCGTGCCCGGCGCGTAGTTCGGAACCGGGATCGTCACGTTGCTGTTCGCCGCGACCTGTCGGAGAAGGGTCTCGGTGCCGTTGACGTTCACGTACACGTTCACCGATTGGCCCAACGTGTTGTTCACCTGAATCGAGATTTGGGCCGGCTGCGCCGGCGACGATCCGACGGTAGCGGCACGGGGGCCGCAAGCCGGAGCCAAGATCAGGACGAAGAGGCCAACGAAAAACGCCATCGAGCGCTTGCCGGTCATCGGAGAGCACCTCGCAAAAGGGTGGGTGTGCGGGGGGGGCTGCGGGTCATCGGTACAGAAAAAAGCGGCGAGCCAAGGCTTCGAAGTCGGCGACCGCCGGTTGTCCACGGGCGGCGACTTGGTCGGGATCCTCGCCGTTGAACAAAGCCCGGCGCAGCTCCGGGCTGCCGTAGCGCTCGTCGAAGACCGCGTCGCGAACGCGCAACGAGTCGCGATTCACCTTAAGCAAGGCCCAGAGAATCGCCGCGCAAAGATGTCCCGGGCGCACCGCATTTCGGTCGGTGACCACGACGCGAATGCCAGGGATGCGGCGGCCGTCGTACTTGCCGTCGCCCGGATTCACCGGCGTGAAAGAGTCGACCACGAAGCGCACCCCTGGGGGGTTGCGGCGGTTCAACAGCGAGGCCACTTCAGGCGCGTTCATCCACGGGGCGCCAAAACGCTGAAAGGCGTCCGCGGTGCCTCGGCCGACCGAAACGTTCGATCCCTCGAACGCGACGAGCGCCGGGTAGATCAGCGCGCTCGTGAGAGTCGGCAGATTCGGCGACGGACGAACCCAGGGCAGACCGGTCTCGTCGAACCACGTCGTGCGTTGCCAGCCGGAGACGGGAACGACGTGCAGCGGCGCACCGATCGCCAGCACGTCATTGTAGAAGCGCGCCATCTCGCCCATCGTCATTCCATGCCGCAATGGGAATGGATATAATGCGTACGGCTTCGCCGGACGGCCTGCGCTCTGCTCGTTGGCGTTTGCCAAAGCGGAGTCGAGCACCGGTCCGTCGATGTAGCCGGCGATCGGGTTCGGCCGGTCGAGTACGATGATCGGCAGATGACGGCGAGCCGCCGCACGCATCGCGTAGATCATCGAGCCGACGTACGTCCACGTTCGTGTGCCAACGTCCTGGAGGTCGAACACGAGCGCGTCGAGATCGGTCAGCAGGCTGTCCGGCGGCGCGATTGCCGTCTCGGTGTAGAGCGAATGCACCGGGAGCCCACTCCGCTCGTCGATCCCGCTCTCGATGTGCGTCCGGTCTTCCGTGCCGCGGATGCCGTGCTCGGGCGAGAACAGGCGCACCAACCGAACGCCGGCGTCGCGCGCGCGCGAATCGCGCAGGACCTCGATGTCGGACACACCGTGCTCGTCGACGCCGGTCTGATTGGTGAGCAGAGCGATGCGCTTGCCGCGCACGAGGGCGACGCTGTCCGACATCAGCACGCTGATCCCCGGCCGCATGCCGCCGGCGGGAGTTGGCGCGCTCGTCGGCGGCGGGTTCCTGCACGCCGCCGAAGCGACCACCGCCCCTATCAACAGCCAGCGTTGAGCATGCATCGCGTAGCGATCCTCGCGTCACTCGTCACGGTAGCCGCGTGTCGTTCCGGAAACTCCCAACCTTCGCCTGCCCCAACAACGACGGCATCGGCGTTGGGCGCGACGCTTCAGCGACGAATCGAAGACGTGCTGAACCGCGCGCGCGCCGACAGCGCCTTTCCTGGCGCGTTCGCCGTCGTCGGCACGCACGACGGCATCCTCGCCGAATATGGCGTCGGCCAGCTCGATTGGGCACCCACGCCGAGGCCGGATGAGCACACGCTGTGGGATCTGGCGTCGCTCACCAAGGTCGTCGGGCTGACGACCGCGATGATGCAGCTCGTCGAGCAACACCGTGTCGACCTCGACGCGCCGCTGCAGCGCTACATCCCCGACTGGACCGGCCCGAACAAGAACCGCGTCACCGTTCGCAATCTGCTCACGCACACGTCCGGGCTTCCGGCGTTCAAGGCGTACGACGAGATCACGCACGACCCCGACAGCCTCGCCAAGCTCATGTTCTCGACGCCCCTCGACACGCTCCCCGGCGTCCGCATGGTCTACAGCGACATCGGCGCGTACATGCTCGGCAAGCTCGTCGAGCGGATGACCGGTCAGACGCTCGACGCCTACGTGCACGATCACGTGTTCGTGCCGTTGAAGATGGACGAGACGATGTACCGCCCGCCGGCGTCGCTGCTTCCGCGGATCGCGCCGACGGAGTTCGACCCGCGGCGTGGAGGACTCGTTCGCGGCAAGGTGCACGACGAGCGGGCGTACTATCTCGGCGGCGTGTCGGCGCACGCCGGGATCTTCAGCTCCGCGCACGACCTCGCGCGCCTCGCGCGCATGTACCTGAATGGCGGCACGCTCGACGGCGCGCGCGTCGTGCAACCCGCGACGATCGCGCAGTTCACCGCCTACACCGACTCGGCGTTCTCGAACCGCGGCATCGGCTGGCAGAAGCCCGACCTGCCCGGAATGAAGTTCGCGAGCCCGTCATCGGCGTGGG
This sequence comes from uncultured Gemmatimonadaceae bacterium, assembly GCA_963789315.1. GTDB lineage: Bacteria > Gemmatimonadota > Gemmatimonadetes > Gemmatimonadales > Gemmatimonadaceae > JAQBQB01. The sequence goes on from CAWBKI010000019.1 coordinate 454,929, forward strand.
CCGGACACCTGATGTCGACGCGCGCCTTCGGACACACGGGATTCACGGGAACGTCTATCGCGATTGACCCCTCGCGTGACCTGTTCGTCGTCCTGTTGAGCAACCGCGTGGACCCGACGCGGAACAACAACAAGATCACCGAAGTTCGCCGCCAGCTCGCGGACTCGGTCGTGTCCGCGTTCGACCGGTTCCGCTCCCCTCACTGACGAATCGATGAACCTCACCTGGATCGACTGGGCCATCGTCGCCGCGTACTTCCTCCTCTCGGCGGGCATCGGGTTCGCGTTCACGAAGAAAGGCGGCGAGAGCCTGAGCGAGTACTTCATCTCGGGGCGGGCGGTGCCGTGGTGGCTCGCCGGCGCGTCGATGGTCGCGACGACGTTCGCGGCCGACACGCCGCTGGTCGTGACGGGACTCGTGTCGGCGCACGGCGTCGCGGGCAATTGGCTGTGGTGGAACATGCTGATGAGCGGGATGCTCACGGTGTTCTTCTTCGCCCGACTCTGGCGTCGCGCCAACGTGATGACCGACGTGGAGTTCGCCGAGGTGCGCTACAGCGGCAAGCCGGCGGCGACGCTGCGCGTGTTTCGCGCGTTGTACCTCGCGATCCCGATCAACTTGATCATCCTCGGCTGGGTCACGCGCGCGATGATCAAGATTCTCACGATCTCGCTGGGCCTTCACCCGGTGCAGATCGGCGGCGTGAGTGTGTCGGGCGAGGTCATCGCGGTGGGGATCTGCTTCGTCATCACGATGGCGTACTCGGTGGCGGCGGGCATGTGGGCGGTGCTGTGGACCGACCTCGTGCAGTTCGTCATCAAGATGACCGCGGTCATCGTGCTGGCCGTGTACGCGGTGAGCGCCGTCGGCGGCATGGCCGTGATGAAGACGAAGCTCGTGGAGCATTTCGGCAGCGAGAAGGCCGCGATCTCCGTTCTCCCGATCTCGTTCGGCGGGAACGGAATCACCGCGTATGCGTGGATGCCGATCCTCTCGCTCGCCGTGTTCCTCGGTGTGCAGTGGTGGGCTGCGTGGTACCCGGGCGCCGAGCCGGGCGGCGGCGGGTACGTCGCGCAGCGAATCTTCTCGGCGCGGACCGAGCGCGACGGCGTGCTGGCGACCCTGGCGTTCAACGTCGCGCACTACGCGCTTCGGCCGTGGCCGTGGATCATCACCGGGCTCGCGACGGTGATCCTGTATCCGAACGGCATCGGGCCGAACCACGATCACGAGGCCGCTTACGTACAGTCGTTCGTCGACCTGCTGCCGACGCCGTGGCGCGGGTTCATGATGGCCGGGTTCGCGGCGGCGTACATGTCCACCGTGGCGACGCAGCTCAACTGGGGCGCGTCGTATCTCGTGAACGACGTCTATCGCCGATTCCTGAGGAAGGACGAGACCCAGCGCCACTACGTCGGCGATGTCGCGGCTCGCGACGGTCGTGCTGTTCCTGTTGTCGACGCTCGTCACGTGGCAGTTGTCGTCGGTCGAAGGCGCGTGGAAATTCCTGCTGGCGATCGGCGCCGGAACGGGCCTCGTTCTCATCCTGCGCTGGTATTGGTGGCGCATCAACGCCTGGTCGGAGATCAGCTCGATGCTGGCGTCGTTCGCGATCTCGCTGATCTGTTTCAAGATCGTCCCCGGCCGGTGGTTCCCCGCGGACGATCCGCGGACCGACTCGGTGATCATGCTCATCACGGTCGCCGCGAGTACGGTGATCTGGGTTTCCGTCACGTTCATGACGGCGCCGGAAACGGACAGCGTTCTCGCGTCGTTCTACGAACGCGTGCGCCCCGGAGGCCCGGGCTGGGTCAAGGTATCCACCGCCCTCGGCTACGGCCGCGAGTCGATTCCCGGTGGCGCTTTGGCGTGGACGAATTGGGTGGCAGGCATCGTCGCCGTGTACTCGTCGCTGTTCGGGATCGGGAAGATCATTTTCGGCGAGCTGGGCAACGGCGTGTTGTTGTTGGCGCTCGCGCTGATCGCGTTCAGCTGGATCGCCCGATCGTTCCGCAACGAAGCGCCGCCGCCGGCGATGGCGGCTCGTGATGCGGTGGCGATGGCGGCGGATTGAAACCGGGCGTCAGGGCCGGCTTCGATTGGCGGCGGGCAAAGGGGGAACGACGATGACGCAGATTTGAAAAGCAATGACGCAGATTGACGGCGAAAACACCTGAATGGGAAACCCCCTTTTTTCATCTGCGGAATTTGCAGTTCCAAATCTGCGGCATCTGCGTTTAACTCTTGCTCGACGCCATTCGTGGCCCGGCCGGCGCGAAGGCCCGGTTTGCACGGGGCTCGAGGTATCCCTATAATTCAGGGTGTATGTCTCGCGGCCGGCACCACTTGGCCGCTCCCTTCGGAGGCTTCAGATGAGCACGATGAATCAGCCTGAAGTGATGGTGACCGTCACCCCGGTCGCTGCCATTGAGGTCAGTAAGTTCATGACGCAGGAAGGCGTCGATCCGGCCAAGGGCGGTCTCCGCGTGAGCGTCCAGCCCGGCGGCTGCAGCGGCTTCAAGTACGGCCTGCTGATCGAGGACGAGCCCGCGGAAGACGACTTCGTCCTTGCGCAGGGCGAGTGGAACGTGTTCGTCGACCCCTTCTCGGCCCAGTACATGAACGGTGTAATCATCGACTATGTCTCGTCGATGCAAGGATCAGGATTCACGTTCAAGAACCCGAACGCAACCGGCGGCTGCGGCTGCGGAAGTTCGTTCTCGGCCTAGCGTGAACCCGGACGGACGGGGGGAGGCCCGCGACGAGCTCGGTCGCGCGGCCTCCCCTTCGTCATTTCTGGCTTCGCACCCGGCGCGCGAGCGCATCCGTACCGTCATCGCCGGCGACCACGACGACATCGCCAAGCTCGTCGCGCTGCGAATCGCCGAGCTGATTCGCGAGCATACGGCGGCGGGAACCCAGCTCGTCCTTGGCCTCGCGACGGGCTCGACCCCGATCGGCATCTACCGCGAGCTGATCCGCATGCACCGCGAAGAAGGGCTGAGCTTCGCGTGCGTCGAGACGTTCAATCTCGACGAGTACTACCCGATGCCGAAGGACAGCATCCACTCCTACCACCGCTTCATGTGGGAGAATCTGTTCTCGCACGTCGACATCGATCCGGCGCGCGTCCACATCCCGCCGGGCGACGTGCGGCGCGAGAAGGTCGGCGAGCGCGGCGCGCGCGTACGAGGCGGCCATCGCCGCGGCCGGCGGCATCGATTTCCAGATTCTCGGCATCGGCAAGACGGGGCACATCGGCTTCAACGAGCCGGGCTCCGGCGCCGACAGTCGCACGCGCCTCGTGACGCTCGACGCGATCACGCGCAAGGACGCCGCGGCCGACTTCTTCGGCGAGGAGTCCGTGCCGCGCGAGGCGATGACGATGGGCGTCGCGACGATTCTCGACGCGCGCGAGATCGCCATCATCGCCACGGGCGAGCACAAAGCCGCGATCGTCGAGCGCGCCGTCGAAGGCGACGTCGACCTCGAAGTCGCCGCGACGTTCCTGCAACGGCACCCGAACACGACGTTCTACGTCGACCGCTCCGCGGCCGCCGAGCTGACGCGGATCAAGACGCCGTGGCTGCTCGACGAGGTGCAGTGGACGACGGAGCTGATGATCCGCGCGGTGATCTGGCTGTCGCAACGCACCGGCAAGGCGATCCTCAAGCTGACCCAGCGCGACTACGCCGACGCGCGCATGTCGTCGCTCGTCGCGAAGTTCGGCTCGCCGGGAGAGGTCAACGGCAAGGTCTTCAACCTGCTCGGCGCCAAGATTCGCGGAAAATCGAAGCTGCCGATCGGCCGGCGGATCGTGTGCTTCTCGCCGCACCCCGACGACGACGTGATCTCGATGGGCGGCATCCTCCGCAAGCTCGTCGAGAACGACAACGAGATCGTCGTCGCGTACATGACGAGCGGCAACATCGCCGTGTTCGACCACGACGTTCGCCGCTACGTCGACTTTCTCGTTCGCCTCGCGGCCGAGGATCGGATCGATCACGGCAAGGTCGACGCGCTCGTCGCCGACGTCCAGACGTCCCTGGAGCGAAAGTCGCCGGGCGACGTCGACACGCCCGACGTGCAGGCGATCAAGCGGATCATTCGCGAAACCGAAGCGGTGAGCGGGATCGAGACCGTCGGCTTGCCGAGGAACGCCGCGCGCTTCCTCAACCTGCCGTTCTACCAGACCGGCAAGGTGCACAAGGAGCCGATCGGGCCGGCCGACGTCGAGATCGTGCGCGCGCTGCTCGACGAGATTCGTCCCGACATGATTTTCGTCGCCGGCGATCTTTCCGACCCGCACGGCACGCACCGCATGTGCAAGGAAGCGATCGACCGCGCGCTCGGCGAGATGTCCTCTCCCAAGCCCGAGGTCTGGCTCTATCGCGGCGCGTGGCAGGAGTGGCCGATAGACGAAGCCACCTGGCTCGTCCCGCTGTCGCAGGAGGAGCTCAGGCTCAAGATCCAGGCGATCTTCAAGCACCAGTCGCAGAAGGATTCCGCGCCTTTCCCCGGCGGTTACGACGAGCGCGAGTTCTGGCAGCGCGTCGAAGCGCGCAACAAGGGAACGGCCGCCGAGCTGGATCGTCTTGGGTTGGCCGAGTATTTCGCCATGGAGGCATATGTCGTGGACGGCGAGGAGCTCTGAGTAGCACGTGCGCGGACTGAACGCGCTCGACTTCGTCGTCATCGCCGCCTATCTCGTCGGCGTGACGCTGCTCGGCATCTGGGTCGGGCGCCGCCAGAAAGACGCGAAAGACTACTTCGTCGCCGACCGCGAGATCCCGTGGTGGGCCGTGATGTTCTCGATCGTGGCGAGCGAGACGAGCGCGCTCACCTTCATCAGCATCCCGGGCCTCGCCTACACGACGAACCTCGGGTTTCTCGAGATCGCCGTCGGCTATCTCCTCGGCCGGATCGTCGTCGCGTATACACTGCTGCCGCGCTACTACAACGGCAACCTCGTCACCGCCTACGCGTTGCTCGAGCAGCGGTTCGGTCTCGCCACGCGGCGATTCGCGTCGATCGTGTTCATGGTCACGCGCGGCATGGCCGACTCGGTGCGCGTGTTTGCGACGGCCGTGCCGATCGCGCTGATCATCGGACCGATGCTGCCGGCGAAGGCGGTGATGCCCGTCGCGGTGCTCGTCCTCGGGACCCTCACCATCGTCTATACCATCCGCGGCGGCATGCGCGCCGTCGTGTGGACGGAGATCCTGCAGGCGTCGGTGTACGTCCTCGGCGGCGCGTCGGCGATCGTATTGATCGGCCGTCTCGTGCCGGGCGGATGGCCGGCGATTCTGCCGTCCGCGGCGGCCGCCGGGAAGCTCAAGGCCATCAGTTGGTACACGGGATTCGACCAGCCCCACACCGTGTGGGCCGGTTTGCTCGGCGGCGCATTTCTCTCGATGGCGTCGCACGGCGCGGATCAGTTGATCGTGCAGCGGCTGCTGTCGGCGAAGTCGTTGCGCGGGGCGCAGGCGGCGGTGATCGGGAGCGGGTTTGCGGTGATCGTCCAGTTCGCGCTCTTTCTCGTGCTCGGCGTCGGGCTGTGGGCACTCTACGGCGGTCAGACGTTTCCGACGCCGGACGCGATCTTCCCCACGTTCATCGTCGACAAGATGCCGCATGGGCTGGTCGGCCTGTTGCTCGCCGCCGTGCTCGCCGCGACGATGAGCACGCATTCCGGCGCGATCAACGCGCTGGCCGCGGCGTCCACCCACGACATCTACCTGCCGATCAGCAAGCGCGCGCCCGACGACCCGCGGACGCTGCGCGTCGCGCGGTGGTTCGCGTTCGCGTGGGGCGTCGTGCTGACCGGCGGCGCGCTGCTCTTCCCGACCAACACGAAAACGCCCGTCGTTGTCGTCGCGCTGTCGATCGCGTCGTTCACGTACGGAGGCCTGCTCGGCGGGTTCTTCCTCGCTATCTTCTGGCGACGCGCGCGGCAGTCCGACGCGATTCTCGCGATGAGCGTCGGCATCGCGCTCATGAGCCTCGTCGTGTTCGCCAAGCAGATCATGGTGGCGATACCCTCTTGGTCGGGTTTCTTGCAGCCGCTGTCGACGATCGCCTATCCGTGGTACGTGCTGATCGGAACGCTGATCACGCTCGCCACGGGAATTGTCGCCTCACTCTTTCACTCGAGTAATCCGCAAACGGCATGACGTTCATCGTCGTTGGCATTGACGGCGGCGCGTCGAAGACGCACGCCATCGTGGCCGATCTCACCGGCCGCACGTTGGGCGAGACGGTCGGCCCGGCGAGCGCGGTACGGCCGGGGCGCGCCGACGTGTCGGCGGACGTGATCGAGTCCGTCGTCGGCGAAGCCCTCGCCGCGTGCGGCCTCAGCGACACGCCGCGGGCTCTCGCCATCGGCGTCGCCGGCATCGGCCGAGATACGGAACGTCAACAGCTGTGGCAGGCGCTGGCCGGGCGCGATCTGGCGTCGGAGATCGTGATGCAGTCCGACTTCAGCATCGCGCTCGACGACGCGTTCGGCGACGGTCCCGGCGTGCTCATTTTGAGCGGCACCGGATCGGTGGCGTTCGGGCGAGGGCCGACGGGAGCAACCGCGCGGTGCGGCGGCTGGGGCCCGAACTTCGGCGACGAGGGGAGCGGCGCGTGGATCGGGCGGCGCGCGCTCAGCGTCGTCTCGGCGGCGGCGGACGGGCGTGAACCGGAGACGGCGCTCACCGGGGCGATTCTCACCGCCGTGGAGCTCGACGAGACGGCGGACCTCATCGGCTGGGCCGCGGACGCCACGCCCGCGCAATTCGCGACGCTCGCGCCGGTGGTCGTCGCCGTGGCGGAGTCGGGCGACCTTCGCGCGAACGCCGTGCTCACGCTCGCCGTCGAAGAGCTGGTGCTCCACGCGCGCGCGCTGGCGCGAAAGCTGTTCACCGACGAGCGCGCCGCGCTCCCATTGGCGCTGACGGGTGGAATGCTCGGCCGTGGATCGACGCTGCGAAAGCGGCTCGAGCATCGCCTCAAGTCGGCGGTCCCGGGGGCGCAACTCAGGACTGACCAGGTGATCCCCGCCCGCGGGGCTGTGCGAGCCGCTCTGCGCGTGGCGGGCGCTGCTGCCGTCTAGGTCGTGGGCGTTGGGTGGGTGGCGTTCGCGGATCCGCGCGCCACGCAGGCCACGTGACGTTCTTGGATCTGCGCGCTACTCCTGCATGCCGGATCGGGGGCCGAGCCCTGCCGTGAGCCGGAGCTTGAGCAAGAGCCATGAGCAAAACAACGACGGCGCGATTTTCATCGCGCCGTCGCCACATCTAAGGGTCTAGCTCAAAGCTCTAGCTCACGCTCATGCTCGCGGCAGGGCTCGCTTCCGAATCCGCGATGCCCGCGAGGCCAGCCGGATCCAGAACGGCCCCTCAACTCCATTTGAGATCGATCTTCGAAAGCGGCAGCGCCCTCACGCGCTTTCCAGTGATTTCGAATATCGCGTTGCATAGCGCCGGCACCACCGGCGGTAACGCCGGCTCACCCAACCCTGTGGGCGCGAACTCGGTCACCTTGAACCATACGTCGATCGGCGGCGCCTGCCGCAGGCGCAGGAGCGGGAAGTTGTTGAAGTTCGTCTGCGTCGTGCGACCCTTGTCGATCGTGATCTCCTGCCCGAGCGCCTCGGCGATGCCGTCCATGACGGCGCCCTGCGCCTGATTCTCGGCGTTGCTCGGGTTGATGATCTGGCTGCCGATGTCGCCGACGACCCAGACCTTGTCCACCTTGACCGTTCCGTCCTTCGCCACGGTGGCCTGAACGACTTCGGCGAAGTAGCCGCGATGAGAGAAGTGGAATGCGATGCCCATCGCCGTTCCCTTCGGCAGCGAGGCGCGGTTCGCCCAGCCCGAGCGGTCGCGCACAGCTTCGACAACGCCGCGCATCCGCTTCCCGTCGAACGCCGGCGCCTGGAACCCGCCTCGTCCGCCACCGGGAGCCCCTGCGGCCGGAGGTGGCGGCGGCGGCGGAGCGGGCTGCTCGTTCGCCAGAAGGTCGAGACGGAACTGCAGCGGATCCTTCCCCGCCGCGTGCGCCAGCTCGTCGATGAACGACTGCACGGCGTACGCGATGCCGTTGCTCCCCGGAGCGCGCAGCGCACCCGTCGGCACGCCGAGCGGCATCAGCGACTGGTCGATGACGAAGTTCGGGATGAACCGCGCGGGGAATTCCGTCGCGCCAAGATTCGCGCTCGACGCCGTGCGTCCATTCTCGCCGAACGACACGAAGTGATCGCGCCACGCCATGAGCGCACCGTTGGCGTCGACGCCGCCGCTGAAGAAATGGAAGCCGGCCGGGCGATACGGGTCGTGCTGGATGTCGTCTTCGCGCGACCACAGCAGCTTCACCGGCACGTCCGGGAGCTGCTTGGCGATCGCCGCCGCTTCGACCATGTAGTCGTTGGTCAGCCGGCGCCCGAATCCGCCGCCCGAGCGCGTCATGTGGATCGTGATGTCGTCCTGCTTGATGCCGAGCGTTTGCGAGACGAGGCCGCGGCCGCCCGCCGGCTGCTGCGTCGGCGACCAGATCTCGAGCTTCCCGTCCTTGAACACCGCCGTGGTGTTCTGCGGCTCGAGCGGCGCGTGCGAGATGAACGGATAGAAGTATCCCGCCTCGACCGTCTTCGCCGCGCTCTTCATCGCGCCGTCGAAGTCGCCGTCCTTGCGCAGATTCTGCTGCGCCGGCTGCTTCGACAACGCCTGCGCCTGCGACGCGAACCCTTCGCTGCTCTGCGTCGCCGTCGGGCCCTCGTCCCACTGCACGACGAGCTTCTTTCGCGCCTGCTGGATGAGCCACCAGTTGTCGCCGACGATCGCGACACCCGACAGAAGTCCCATCAACCCGCCCTGCTCGGCCTGATCGACGATGAACGCGTGCTTCACGCCGGGCTGCGCCTTCATCTCGTCGAGATTCGCGCTCGACGCCTTGCCGGCGAACACCGGGCACTTCACGTAGCTCGCGTACAACATTCCCGGCATCGTGACGTCGATGCCGAACATCGGCTTTCCCGTCACGATGTCGCGCACGTCGACGCCGGTCACGCGCGTGCCGATGATCTTGAAGTCCTTCGGGTCCTTCAGCTTCACCGTCGCGAGATCGGGCGCGGGCAGCGTCGCCGCCTTCGAGGCGAGCTCACCGTACGTCGCCTTTCGCCCGCTCTTGCGGTGCAGCACGACCCCCTCGGACGTCTCGAGCTCGGACTCCGGCACGTTCAACGTCTGCGCCGCAGCGGCGACGAGCATCGCGCGCCCCGCCGCGCCGACCTGACGCATCGGCATCCAGTTCTGCGGTGTCGCCGTGCTGCCGCCCGCGCTCTGCCCCTGGAACTTCGTCGTGTCGAGCAGCGCCTGTTCGATGCGAACGTTCTTCCACTCCACGTCCAGCTCGTCGGCGATGATCATCGGAAGCATCGTCTTCACGCCTTGCCCGATCTCCGGGTTCTTGGCGATGATCGTGACGATGCCGTCCGGCGTGATGCGGATGAAGTTGCCGAGCGCGGTCTCCGCCGCCGACGGCGTGAGGGCGAACGCTTCGGCCGTCTCACCGAGCTTGACGTACGCGCCGAGCAGAATGCCGCCGCCGGCGAGCGCGGTGACGCGCAGGAACGAACGCCGGTCGACTGTCGAATTGAGCGTCGTGGTCATTGGCGTCTCCCGGGGGCTCACGGATTGCCGCTCGAGCGCGAACCGCCGACTGCCGCCGGCATCTGCGCCGCGCGGTGGATCGCCTGCCGAATGCGGAGATACGTCGCGCACCGACAGATGTTGCCGTTCATCGCCGCGTCGATGTCCGCGTCGGTCGGATTCGGCTTGCTCGCGAGCAGCGCCGACGCCGACATGAGCTGGCCGGCCTGGCAGTAGCCGCACTGCGGAACGTCGAGCTCCTCCCACGCGCGCTGCAGCGGGTGCGATCCGTCGGTCGACAGTCCTTCGATCGTCGTGACTTCGGCGCCCGCCACCGTCGACGCGCGGCGCTGGCACGAACGGATCGGCGTGCCGTTCACCTGCACGGTGCACGCGCCGCACTGCGCGATGCCGCAGCCGAATTTCGTGCCCTTGAGGTCGAGTACGTCGCGGAGCACCCACAAGAGGGGCATGTCGTCCGGAACGTCGACCGAAGCCGGCTTGCCGTTGACCTTGAACGAGATCGCCATGCGGTGGGCCCTCGTTGTTTTTTGCTGTCTCAGGTCGACTACACCGTGCTGACCGGCGGAACCCGAAGCGGTTCGCCCGCCAACGCATCGGCCGCCGGCGTCGACGATACAGGCCGGTCGAAATCACCCTCCCAACGTGCCATCACGACCGTCGCCAGGCAATTCCCGATGACGTTGAGCGACGTGCGCGCCATGTCCATCAACGCGTCCACTCCAAGGATGACGGCCACGGCCTGCAGGGGCAAGCCGAATTGCGCCAGCGCTCCCGACAGTATCACGAGCGACGCCCGCGGCACCGCCGCCACGCCTTTGCTGGTCAGCATCAGCGTCAGCATCATCACCAGCTGGGTGGAGATCGGCATGTCGATGCCCGCCGCCTGCGCCGCGAACACCGACGCCAGCGGAGAGGTACAGCGTGCTGCCGTCCAGGTTGAACGAGTAGCCCGTCGGCAGCACGAACGCCACGATGCGGCGCGGCACGCCGAGCTGCTCCATCCGCTCCATCGCCAGCGGGAACGCGGCCTCCGACGACGCCGTCGTGAACGCGATGAGCCACGGCTCGCGCACGGCGCGCACGAACCGCCGGAGCGGCACGCGGAAGATGAGCGCGACGGGCAGCAGCACGAACAGCACGAACACGATCAGCGACGCCGTAGAGCGTGCCACGAGCATCCCGAGGTTCTCGAAGCACGCCGAGTCCGCTCTTCGACACGGTGACCGCGATCGCGGCGCCGATGCCGATCGGCGCGTACCCCATCACGATGTTGACGAACTTGAACATCACCTCGGACAGGCTCTCGCAGGCGCTCAGCATGAACGCCTTGCTCGGCCCCTGCACTTGCGACAGCGCGACCGCGAAGATGATCGCGAAGAACACGATCTGGAGCACCTCGTTCTTCGCCGCGGCCTCGAAGAAGCTCTGCGGCACCGTGTGCTCGATCACTCCGGTGAGCGTCGTGTGCGTCGCGGCAAGCTCGGCGCCTTCCTTGGCCGACACGGCGCCGAGGTCCACGCCGACGCCCGGCTTCACCACGTTCACGGCGATCAGTCCGACCGCCAGCGCGAGCGTCGTGACGATCTCGAAGTAGAGGATCGAGCGCAGCGCCAGCCGGCCGACGCGCTTCATGTCGTCGCCGTGCCCCGCGATGCCGACGACGAGCGTCGCGAACATCAGCGGCACGATCAGCGACTTGATCATCCGCAGGAAGACGGACGACAGGACGTTCAGGTCCGACGCCGCCCATCCGCGATGGACGTCGCGGGCGGAATCCGGGAACAGCGCAGCCGACAAGAATGCCGACGACCATCGAGATGATGATCCACTGCGACAGCGTGATCCGTCGCAGGAAGGACTTCGGCGCGGCGCGTTTCGCCGGCGGTGTGTAGGCGGTGGAGTCGTGCATCATGGCCCCCTTGTCGCTAGGCTCTAGGCGCGCCTCGCCGGCACGATCGGCCCCGTCCCGCGGCGCAGCGTGGAGTGCGGTACCCGTACACGAAGTACAGCACGAGCCCGATCACGAGCCACCAGCCGAATCGGACCCACGCGAGGCTCGGCAGACCCCGCATCACGAATACGCACAGCAGCGGCGCCGACCATGCCAACGACGTGCACGAAGGGCACGCGGAACGGCCGCTGCCGCTCCGGATCGGTGTAGCGCAGCACGATCACGCCGATGCACACCAGCGCGAACGCGAACAGCGTCCCGATGTTGGTGAGATCGTACGTCTCGCCGGCGTCGCCGATGAGCGACCAGAGCGCGACGAAGACGCCCGTGAGGATCGTCGTGACGTACGGCACGTGCGATCTTGCCGCTGCAGCTTGGCCGCCCAGCGCGGGAGCAGACCGTCGCGCGCCATGGCGAAGAAGATGCGCGGCTGGCCGTACTGGAAGACCAGCAGCACGGCCGCCATCGAGAAGACGGCGCCGAGCGCCACGATCTTGGCGATGCTGGTCATGCCGGTCGCCTTGAGCGCGTACGCCGAGCGGATCCGCGGCCGCGCCGAGATCCTTCGACGGCACCATGCCGGTGAGCACCGCGCCGATCACGATGTAGATGACCGTACAGATCGCGAGGCCGCCCAGAATGCCGATCGGCAGGTTCCGCTGCGGATTCTTCGTCTCCTCGGCCGCGGTCGAGATCGCGTCGAAGCCGATGTAGGCGAAGAAGACGATCGCCGCGCCCTGGTGGATGCCGCGGAATCCGTTCGGCGCGAACGGATGGTAGTTCGCCGGGTTGATGTGCTCGACGTCCGATCACGATGAACAGCGCGAGCACGATCAGCTTCACGGCGACCATGATGTTGTTCGCGCGGGCGCTCTCGCGAACGCCGAGCAACAGCAGCCACGTGATGAACATGACGATCGCGAACGCCGGCACGTTGATCAGGATCGGGATGCCGCCGATGTGCGGCGCACTCGCGAGCAGACCGTGGACCTTCGGATCGGAGCTCAGCAGCGCCGTGCGATAGCCGGTCGTCAGCCAGTCGGGCAGCGTGAATCCAGTCGCCGAGCGAGCGACTTGAAGTAGTCGCCCCACGAGATCGCGACGGCGACGTTGCCGACCGCGTACTCGAGGATCAGGTCCCAGCCGATGATCCACGCGACCAGCTCGCCGAGCGTCGCGTACGAGTACGCGTACGCGCTGCCGGCCTGCGGGATCATCGCCGCGAGCTCGGCGTAGCACAGCCCCGCGAACGCGCAGCACGCGCCGAGGAGCAGGAACGAGAGGACGAGCGCCGGCCCAGCGCCGACGCGAATGATTTCGCCATTCGGGCCGATCTGTCCGGCCGCCGCCGATCCGATCGAACCGAAGATTCCGGCGCCGATCACGGCGCCGATCGCCAGCATGATCAGATCGCCGGCCCCCAGCGCGCGCTTGAGCGCGTTGGGGTTGTCTCCCTCGCTCACCAGCTCTGCGATCGGCTTGCGCGAGAAGAGATTCGGCATGTCGGGTCTCGGCTGAGCGCGCCACCGGCGTGCCGCTTTCGATGCGCATGCCGTAGAACGAGCGATAGACGAACACCATCGAGATCACGAAGAACACGGCGGCGAGCATGTGACTCAACCCCGGACCCCGCTGCTCCGTGAGCGACACCGCCAGCTCGACGGCGAGCAGGCCGAACAGCGTCGTGAACTTGATGATCGGGTTGAGCGCCACCGACGACGTGTCCTTGAACGGATCGCCGACCGTGTCGCCGACGACCGTCGCCGCGTGCAGCGGCGTGCCTTTCTGCTTCAGCTCGACTTCGACGATCTTCTTCGCGTTGTCCCAGGCGCCGCCGGCGTTCGCCATGAAGATCGCCTGGTACAGACCGAACAGCGCGATCGAGATCAGGTAGCCGATGAAGAAGTACGGCTCGAAGAACGCGAAGGCGAGCGTCGCGAAGAAGACGGTCAGGAAGATGTTGAACATGCCGGTCTGCGCGTACTTCGTGCAGATCTCGACGACCTTCTTCGAGTCTTCGACCGAGGCCGCCGCCGTGCTCGTCGAGATTCATGTTCGCCTTGATGAACTCGACCGCGCGGTACGCGCCCGTCGTCACGGCCTGCATCGACGCGCCGGTGAACCAGTAGATGATCGCGCCGCCGGTGATCAGGCCGAGCAGGAACGGCGGGTGGAGCAGCGACAGCTTGTCGATGTTCGGTCGTCAGGCCATTCGTGAGCGCGACGATGATCGAGAAGATCATCGTCGTCGCGCCGACGACCGCCGTGCCGATGAGCACCGGCTTGGCCGTCGCCTTGAACGTGTTGCCCGCGCCGTCGTTCTCCTCGAGGAAGTGCTTGGCCTTCTCGAAGTTCACCGGCGAAGCCGAACTCCTGCTGGATCTCGGCGGCGGCGCCCGGGATCTTCTCGATCTGCGACAGCTCGAACACCGACTGGGCGTTGTCCGTCACCGGACCGTAGCGAGTCGACGGCGATCGTCACCGGACCCATGCCCAGGAAGCCGAACGCCACGAGACCGAAGGCGAACACGGCCGGGGCGACCATCAGCGCGCCGACGCCCTGTGATGAACGTGCTGACGAAGTACGCGATCGCCATCAGCACCATGATCGTCATGCCCAGCCAGAACGCGCTGAAGTTGCCGGCGACGAGACCGGACAGAATGTTCAGCGACGGGCCACCTTCGCGCGACGACGTCACGACTTCCTTGCACGTGCGCGCGAGTCGATCGACGTGAACACCTTCACGAACTCCGGAATGATCGCGCCGGCCAGCGTGCCGCACGTGATGATCGCCGACAGCTTCCACCACAGCGTGCCGTCGCCGAGATCCGGAATGATGAGCTTCGACACGACGAACGTCACGCCGACCGACAGAATCGACGTCAGCCACACGAGGAACGTGAGCGGCGCTTCGAAGTTCATCTTGTCGGCGTTCGCGTAGCGCGCCTTGGCGATCGCGTCGTTGATGCAGGTACGAGACGCCGCTCGCCACGACCATCATGATGCGCATCACGAAGATCCAGACGAGCAGCTGCGACCTTGCACGTCGGTCGTCGCTTCACCGCGAGCACGATGAACGAGATCAGCGCCACGCCCGTCACGCCGTAGGTCTCGAAGCCGTCGGCGCTCGGGCCGACCGAGTCGCCGGCGTTGTCGCCGGTGCAGTCGGCGATCACGCCCGGGTTGCGCGCGTCGTCTTCCTTCACGTTGAACACGATCTTCATCAGATCGGCGCCGATGTCGGCGATCTTCGTGAAGATGCCGCCGGCGATGCGAAGCGCCGCGGCACCGAGCGATTCACCGATCGCGAAGCCGATGAAGCAGGAGCCCGCGTACTCGCCCGGAACGAAGAGCAGGATGACGAGCATCATCACCAGCTCGACCGAGATCAGCAGCATGCCGATGCTCATGCCGGCCGAGAGCGGAATCGCGTAGCAGGGATACGGCTTGCCGCGCAGCGCGGCGAACGCCGTGCGCGAGTTCGCGAACGTGTTCACGCGGATGCCGAACCAGGCCACGCCGTAGCTGCCGGCGATGCCGATCAGGCTGAAGACCAGGATGATGATGACCTTCTCGAGCGAGAAATGCTGGAGCACGCCGAAGTACAGCGCGATGACCGACGCCGATGAAGACCTCGAGAATCAGGATGAACTTGCCCTGCGTGATCAGGTACGTCTTGCACGTCTCGTAGATCAGCTCGGAGATCTGCGCGCATCGACTGGTGCACGGCCATGTTCTTGAGCTGCGTGTAGATCGCGAGACCGAACAGCAGGCCGAGGGCGCAGACGACCAGCCCACCGATGAGGAGCGTGCCGCCGGGAACGCCGAGGAACGACACCGAATTCAGATTCGGAATGACGAGATTGGCTTCACCGCCGGCGGCCTGCTGCAATAGCGCGTTGACCGTCAGGTTCATTAGTCAGGAATGTCGAGTGGGAGTCCGAAAGCCTTCACGAGCGAAGACCCTCGCGGCTGCGGGCCGGGCAGAAAAAAAGCCCATGTAACTCATCATGGGCCCTGCACTTCAGCTAGATCGCCTAATGATAGACCAGGCGGTTCCGCTTGGCTAGGACATGCCTGGCATCAGGCGCCGGTCAATGATCCGGCGCACATGCGACGCTCAGAAATCGTAGATGATCTGCGCCTTCATGCGAATCGGCGTGCCGTCGGGCTTCGTCCCCGGACGGAACTTGAACGACCGCAAGACTTCGTCGAGCCGGCGGTTGTACCCGCCGTCACGCGTCGGCGTGAACTTGAAGTCGATCACCTTGCCCGTGGAATCGACGTCGTACTCGGCCACCAGATGGAACCCGCGTACCCGGTCCGGCATCGGCAGCGGCGGAATGAAGAGCTCCGTCGGCGACGGCGGATAGTTCGCTTGCAGCCCGCCGCCGGTGCCGGGGCCGTTGCCCGATCCACGACCGGTGCCCGTGCCGGAGCCATTTCCACCGCCGGTGCCCGGACCGTTCCCGGCCGATCCATCCCTTCCCGTTCCGCCGCCTGTGCCTGACTGCGCCGCCGTCGAGTCGGGTGCCTTCGGCCCCTCGATTTTCAGCTCGGCCGGCGTCGGCTGCGTGATGTCCGGCAGCTTCATCGCGACCTGCTGAACGATGGGCTGCGGCTTGGGCACCGGGGGCGGTACAACGGGCGGCACGACTGGCGGCACGACGGCTGGCTTCACTACGGGCTGCTGAGTGGCAGCGACCATTCGAACGTAGGTGACTCGTGCGTGATCGCCGGTGCCGCGATGTCCGCCGCCGCCGCCGCCCGCGGGCCCCGGTCCGCCGGCGCCCTGCGGCATCTCCTTCACGTCGGCGGTGTGCAGCGCGAAGTCGCCGATGAGCAGGAAGATGATGAGCGCGTGCAGCGCCGCCGACAGCACGCTCCAGCCGCGCCGATCCTCGCGCGCGACCGGGAGCCGCGCCGCCGGTAACCGGCGCCGTTCGCGGTCGGAAGTCATCTCATCCGCCTGAACATCGGGCTTCGTACGAGTAGCGATCAGCACAGCGTCTCCGCCAGGGCGTGGCGTCCTTAGCCCAGTTATACGACTAATGACCCTGGAAGGGTTCGTGCCACCCCTGAAAAGCGACGCGGGCGGAGCCGGATGGCCCCGCCCGCGACTTTGGTCCCCTTCTCTACGTGTTACTTCGCCGCCGGGGCCGGCGCGCCATTGGCACCTGGTACGTCCTTCGGCGGAACACCGATGACCTTCACGCCTGCACCGCGCGCGACGTCCATCGCGTCGATGACGTCGGCGTACTTCACGCCGGGCACACCCTTCACGAAGATGATCTTCTCGGGGCGCGGGTCGTAGATGCCTTTCAGTTCACCCGGAAGCTCCGATCGCGATACCTGCTTTGTGTTGATGACGTACTTCCCGCCCGGGCCGACCTCGAGGACGATCTGATCGTTCTTCTGGTTCGCCGGCTGCACGGTCGGATTCGGATCGGGCAACTGAATGTCGATCGCCTTTCTCATGGACGGCAGCACCGCCATGAAGATGATCAACAGCACGAGCAGCACGTCGATCATCGGCGTAACGTTCGGCTCGTTGGACAGGCTACCGCCCGTTGAGCCGCCGCCGCCGCCACCTGGGGTCATCGACATTACTTGGCTCCTCCCGGTGGCGTGCCTGGGGCCGGCGTCGGATTCCTGGCGTCGCCGGCGACCGTCGACACGGTGCCCGGCTTCTGGTCACCGATCAAGCCGACAACCGTCACGCCGTTGTGCATCGCGATATCGATCGCGTCCAGAACCTTGGAGTAGTCCAGGTTCTTGTCCGCCTTGAGGTACATGATGTAGTCGTCGCGCGGCGTGTCGACGTAGATGTGCTTGAGCGCCGCCGCGACGTCTTCCTGTCTGATCTGCTTCTTGTTCAGGTAGTAGTGGCCATCCTTGTCGATGCCCAGCACCTGATCGGTCTGGTCGTCCTCGGGATGGTCCCTGATGTTCTGAGCCTGCGGTGGGTCAGCCTGGAATCCCGCCAACAGTGCCGGCGTGACCACCATGAAGATGATCAGCAGCACGAGCATGACGTCGACCATCGGCGTCACGTTCGGCGTGGACTGAACGCCGCCCACCTCCACCCGTCGACATTGCCATTCGAAATCTCCTCCGCGACGTGGTGGACTTAGCTGCGAGATCGGGCCGCCGCTCGACGCGGCGTTGAACTCACGGGTGAAGCGCGACCGGCCGAACTCGCCCGACACGCCCTTGATGAGATAGTCGATCATTTCCTTCGACACGTACGTCATCTCGGCGGTGAGGTTGTCGATCTTCGTCGTGAAGTAGTTGTACGCCCACACCGCCGGGATGGCGACGAACAGACCGAACGCCGTCGTGATGAGCGCTTCGGCGATACCACCGCCGATCGCCGCGAGACCACCCGAACCCGACTGCGGCCATTCCCGTGAACGAGTTCACGACGCCCATCGTGGTGCCGAGCAGTCCGACGAACGGCGCCGTGGCGCCGACGGTGGCGAGCACCGCGAGGCCGCGCTTCAGGTTCGTGATCTCGAGGAGCATGTTGCGCTCGACCGCGCGTTCCGCCGAGTTGATGTCGGCCACCGTCACCGAGCCATCGGCGATCAGCGGCTTGACTTCACCGAGCGCGCCACCGAGGACGATGGCGACGTGCGACTTCTTGTAGCTCTCGGCGAGGCGGATCGCTTCGGTGAGGTTGTCTTCCTCGAGGAACTGCGAGAACTCAGGAGCGAACTTGATCGTTTCCTTCTGCGCCTTGCGCAGGTTCCACCACTTCGAAACCATGACCGTGAGCGAGTAGATCGACATGATCGCCATGACGACAACAGATGCCCTTGGCGAAAGTGCCCATCTGGTGCCATAGGCCAAGCAGTGAGAAATCCATAATCTTCGAGTCTCCGACTCAGTGAAGTGGGGGTGGTGACTCGGACTTGGTGAGGTTGAACTGGAACGGCATCTGCACGAGCTGCTTCACTTTCTTCCCGCCGACTTCCGCCGGGATAGAACTTCATGTTCGGCAGCGCGGATCTTCACGGCGTTCGTGAACAGATCGTGCGTCGACTTGAGCACCTTGAACGTGGCTCATGTCGGCGCGGCCCGTCGTGTCGACCACGAACTGGGCGAGCACTTCGCCTTCGACGTTCGCCGAGCGCAGCATGTCGGGATAGCGCGGCGCCGTGTTGCCCGGGTACGGCGACACCTGCTTCTCGACCTGGAACTCGAAGTACGTCTGGTTGTCGTTCACCGGCGGTCGGCGTGCCGCCGACGACACCCTTGGCGATACCGCCGGCGACGCCCTTACCGGTGAAGTCCTCTTCGTTCGTGACCTTCTTGGACAGGTCGATGTCGCGGCAACACATCGGGGATCTTGATCGGCGCGGTCAGCACCTGGAAGCCTTTCGGCGGCGGTGCCTTCATGACCACTTCCGGCGGTGGCTTCGGCTTCTTCCTTGGGCGGCGGCGGTTCGTCCTTCTTGACTGTGACGAACTCGACCTTCTCAGCCTTCGGCTTTTCGAACGCGTTGCCCGACGCTGTACGTCGCGTAGACAGCGGCCGAAATGATCAGGAGTGGATGACGACGCTCCACAGGAACCCACCCGCGCGCTTCTGCTTCGCTGCCTGCGACTCGATGAGGTTGTCGAACATGTCTCGTCGGCCTGATTGGGTACGAGGAAACGCGCGGAACGTTCGGTGGCTTAACCTATTCCCGCATCGTTAGGGCGGAATGCTGCCAAGATTAAGAGTTGGTGAAGCCATGTAGCAAATTTCGTGTCGGTCGCGGGGTGAGCCGCCGATTCATCCCTCGGCCGGTTCCACCGCCGCTTCGGGCTCCCCGCCACGCGGCTCGGGTGCGCTCGGCGCGGCCTGCACGACGATTGGCAGAACGACGGTGAACATCGAGCCGCGGCCCAGCCGCGACTGCACCGTGATCGTTCCGCTCGTGCGCCTGCACGATCCACTGCGCGATCGCCAGCCCCAGCCCGAATCCGCCGCGCTCCGACGGCGCGAGCGCGCACGGTCGGCGCGCCAGAACCGATCGAACACGTGCGGCAGATCGTTCGCCGCGATGCCGATCCCGGTGTCCCGCACGGCGATGACGATCTCGTCTTCACCTCGGCGCGTCACCGAGAGCTCGACGCGGCCACCGCGCGGCGTGTACTTGATCGCGTTCGTGACGAGATTCAGGAACAGCTGCCGCAGCCGCGTGCGATCGCCCATCACGACGCCGTCCTCGAGCGCGGAGAGCGACGAACGTGAGCCCGGCGTCCTCGCCGAGGATCACCGCGGTCTCGTAGACCTCGCGCATCAGCGGCTCGAGCTCGATCGGCGTCGCGGTAGATGTCGAACCGCCCTTCGTCGGCGCGCGCCAGCGTGAGCAGGCTATTGACGAGGTCGGACATCCGCGCCGTTTCCTGCAACGCCTCTTCGAGCGCCACCATCCGGTCGCCGCGGTTCGTGCCGGGATGCATCGCGCGTTCGACGTCGGCGCGGAGCACGGTGAGCGGCGTCTTCAGCTCGTGGCTCGCGTCGGCCGTGAAACGGCGCAGCGCGCCGAACGAGGTCTCGAGACGCGACAGCATCGCGTTGACCGTGAGGCTCAGGCGCGAGAGCTCGTCGTTGCTCGTGTCGGCCGGGAGCCGACGGTGGAGGCTTCGTCCGTCGGTGATCGCCTCGACCTCATTGATCAGCTCATCGACGGGCTTGAACGAGCGGCCCACGACGAGGAACGCGACGCCCATCGACACGAGGAAGATGATCGGCGCGAGGATGATCATCGTGCCGACGAGGAGCTGGGTGGCGACGTCGGAACCCGTGACCTGACTCGCCGCGATGACCTTGGAGAAGTTCGGCCCGGCCGCGGTCGCGACGCGCGACACGGCGAGGAGACTCAACGAGTCGTTGCGCACGCGCACGATGAAAGAACGGATCTCATCCGTCGATCCGATCGCGGCGCGGAGGAACTGCGTCTGATCGTCGCCCGAGAGGAGGCGCATGAGCGTCGACGTGTACAGCTGTTTGCCGGTCGGGTCGAGCACCATGAAGTAGCCGGGCAGCGGATCGAGGAGGTCGCCGAGCTCCTTGGTGCCCTTCGTCTGCGGGCCGTTCACTTTGTCGCTGCTGTCGACGTACGGTGAGCTGGGATGCAGCTGCTGTCCGTTCTGCAGCGTCAGCACGACGCTGTCGGCGACGCGAAAGGCGTTCGCGGCGACGGCTTCCTGCGTCGCGCTCTTCGATTGGCCCACGAGCAACGCGACGACGAACGTGATCATCGTCGCCAGCAGCAACGTGGCGTACGAGACGGTGAGCCTGTGCCCGTGTCGACATCATGGCTCAGCGATCCTTCGTATCCCTGCCTCCGCCCGACGGCGTTCGCATGTGGGAACCCCGGCCGGGCTCGCGCTTTTCTTCGCGCTTTTCTTCGCGCTTCTCTTCGCGTTTCTCGTCACGCCGCGCGTCCGCTTTCTCGTCCTTGATCATGTACCCGACGCCGCGCACGGTGGTGATGAGGCGGCTTGCCGTGCTTGGCGTCGACCTTCTTGCGAAGGTGGTTGATCACGACGTCGACGATGTTCGTGCCGGGGTCGAAGTGGTAGCCCCAGGCGTACTCGGTGATCAACGTCCGGCTCATGACGCGCCCGGCATGGCGCATCAGGTATTCGAGAACGGTGAATTCCTTGGGCGTCAGCTCGATCAGCTCGCCGCCGCGGCGCACTTCGCGCGTCGCCTGGTCGAGCACGAGATCGCCGACGACGAGCGTCGGCGACGCCAGCGCCCGCGGCCGCCGCGCGAGCGCTTCGACGCGCGCCAGCAGTTCCTCGAACGCGAACGGCTTGGTGACGTAGTCGTCGGCGCCCGCCCTGAGCGCGGTGACCTTGGCATCCACCGCGTCCTGCGCCGTGAGCACGAGCACGGGCCGCTCGAAGCCGCGCGCGCGCAGCGTGTGCAGCAGCTCGAGACCGGACTTTCCCGGCAGACGCATGTCGAGGACGATGAGGTCGTAGGCCTCCGAGCCCGCCCGCCGCTCCCCTTCCTCGCCGTCAGCGACGAGATCGACGGACCAGCGCTGCTCCTCGAGCCCACGCTTCACGTACTGCCCGACGGTCGGATCGTCCTCGATGACGAGGATTCGCATCGGGAAAACCTACTGCACGGACCCGTGGAAAGGCGAACTGCCCCACACTAAACGCGATCGTTGCCGATTCGGGGCGTCTAGGCGTCAGCGACAGGCGTCAGCATCAGGAAACGGCGCCTTTCAGACTGACGCTGCGGCCTGACGCCTGTCGCTACAGACTCGGCTCTACACTCCATGCTATTCGTGCGCGCCCCGCGCCGTCAGGCCTTCTTGGGCCTCGCCAGGCCGTACTCGCGGATCTTCCTGTACAGCGTCTTCGACGAGATCCCGAGCGTCTTCGCCGCGCGGCCCTGGTGCCAGTTCGACTGCGACAGCACCGCCTCGATGTGCTGCCGCTCGAGCTCGGCCAGCGTGACCTGCGACCCCACCGACACGCGCGCTCCGGCACTTTGCGGGGAGAGCGGCAGGTCCTGCGCGCGGATCTCTGTCCGCTCGGCGTTCGACAAGAGCACGACGCGCTCGATGGCGTTGCGCAGCTCGCGGACGTTGCCCGGCCACGGGTACGACTGCATCAGCGCGATCGCGTCGGGCGTCAGCGTCGGCGCCGAGGCGCCGGCCATCTGCGTCAGGAAGTGCTGGGCGAGAAGCGGAATGTCCACCGCGCGGTCGCGCAGCGGCGGCAGCGACACGGTCACGGTGTTCAGCGCGATACAGCAGGTCGTCGCGGAAGCGGCCGTCGCTTCACGGCCTGCTCGAGGTCGTGGTTGCTCGACGTCACGAGCCGACGTCGACACTTCGACCTTCTGCGTCCCGCCGACGCGGAAGAAGCTGCCATGCTCGAGCGTTCGCGCGAGCTTCGACTGCAGCTTGGCGCTGAGCAGACCGATGTCGTCGACGAACAGCGTGCCGTTCGCCGCCGAGCTCGATCAGCCCCGCCTTGCGCGCGATGGCGCCGCTGAACGCGCCGCGCTCGTGGCCGAACAGCTCGACGTCCAGCACGTTCTCGGCGAGCACCGTGCTGTCGCGCCTCGACCATCGGGCCGACGCGGCCGGACAGGCGATGAATCGCGCGCGCGAGCAGCGTCTTGCCCGTCCCCGATTCGCCGGTGATCAGCACCGGTGAATCGGTCGTCGCGACCCGCTCGAGCAGCGACAGCACGGCGTGCATCGGCGCGTACTGCGTGATGACCTCGGGCGTCGCGTCGACGCGCGAGAGACGCGCCTGCAGATATCGGTTCTCGCGCGCGAGCTGATGCTTCTCCCACGCGCGGCGCACGAGCACGTCGATCTCGGCCATGCGATACGGCTTCGCCATGTAGTCGTAGGCGCCGAGCTTCATCGCGGTGATCGCGGTCTCGAGCGTGCCGTTGCCGGTGATGATGATGACCTCCGGCGGCTCGGGCTCGGCACGCAGCTGCTTCAGCGTCTCGAGCCCGTCCATCTCCGGCATCACGATGTCGAGCAGCGCGACGTCGAAGGTTTCGTCGCGCAGCGCCTGAAGCGCCGCCTTGCCGTCGCCGACGCGACACGACGTGGTGGCCGCGGCCGCGCAGGAACGTGCAGAGGATCTGCGCGAGATTCTCTTCGTCTTCGGCGACGAGCACGCGAATGCCGCGGCTCGGCTGCGTGTCCGCCGAGGCCCGCTCGACCGTCCGGTCGGGAGTCGTGGTGCCGCTCATCATGCGCCGCCCGCCGGAAGAAGAATTCGGAACACGCTGCCCTCGCCCGAGTGCGCTGTCGACCTCGATGCGGCCGCCGTGCTCGGTGCACGATCGCGTAGCAGATCGACAGACCCAGCCCCGTTCCGCGACTCGGCGCCTTCGTCGTGAAGAACGGCTCGAAGATCTTCGAGCGATCGGCGCCGCGAATGCCGTGCCCGCGGTCGATCACTTCGGCGACCGTCGTCGCGCCGCCGTCGTCGGACCGCGTGCGCAGCGAGATGACGCCCTTGTCTTCCATCGCGTCGAGCGCGTTGAGGAGAAGCGCCATGAAGACCTGGACGATCTGCTCTTCGTTGGCGTGCACCGGCGCGAATCGTCGACGTCGGCGTCGACGCTCAGCGCCACGCGCCGGAAGCGCGGGATGGTGCTTCACGAGCCGCAGCGTCTTGTCGATCACCACGTTCACGTCGACCACGCGTCTTCGTCGTCGGCTTGGGACGGCTGAAGTCGAGCAGCCCGTCGATGATTCCCTTGCAGCGACGTCACCTCCTGCTGGATGAGCGAGAGCGACTCCTTGCGTTTCTCCGCGTCGTCGCGCTGCACGATCGACCGTGCCCTCGTCCATCGCCGAGCGCCAGCGTCTCGGCGCACGCGCCGATCGTCGCCAGCGGATTGTTGATCTCGTGCATGACGCCGGCGGCGAGCGTTCCGATCGCGGCGAGCTTTTCCGCCTGCGCGAAGCGCTGCTCGGCGCGGCGTCCAGTCCGTGATGTCCTCGCCGATCGTGATGACGTGCGACACGTCCTTGTCGTCGAGGTGCATCGGGATCTTGGTGATCCGATACGCGCGCGCCTCGCCGAACGCGCTCGACTCGATCGGGAACTGCTGCATCTCGCCGGACTCGAACACTCGTTCGAATTCGCTGCGCAGCACCTCGGCGGGCTGGCGATGCAGGATCTCGAAGATCGTGCGGCCGATCGCTTCTTCGCGCGACACGCCCTGGAGGCCGATCTCGCGCTTGCGGTTCCACGCCTGGATCCGGTACGAGCGATCGATCACGTAGATGCCGACCGGCAGCGAATCGATGATCTTCTCGGTGAACCGCCGCTGGTCCTCGATCTCGCGCGTGCGGGCCGCGACTTCCGATTCGAGCCGGTGCGCGTATTCGGCGTCGCGCAACGCCGGAGCGAGCAGGTCGGCGACGGCCGAGACGAAGATCGCGTCCTCGCCGGAGAGCTCGCGGCCCGGCCGCACGGTGAGCGCACCGAGCTCCTGTCGTCCGGCCAGGAGCCGCACCGCGACGAATCCGTCGCCGGGGCGCTCGCTGCCGTGCGCGAGCTGCTCGGCGACCGCCTCGGCGGTCGTGTGGTCCTGCGCGACCGACCAGGCGCGTCGAAGGCCGTCGAGGCCGCGGAGCCAGAGGGTGGCCTGAGTGCCGTCGAGTTGGGTCGCGACCGCCGACAGGACACCGGGAACGACCGCGCCAACCGAATCACCGGTCGCGATGGCTGTCGCGATCTCGGCGAGCGCGGTCAGGGCGCGTGGAACGGGAATCGAAGGTCGGCGTTTGCCGCGCGGCGCATGGGAGCGCACACCCGGAGCCGACGAACTCGGAGTCGGAGAGGACGGAGAGGAAGAGGACACAGCGTCGCAGCGGTCGCGGGAGGCGGGGACAAGATGACCGAACGCACAGGTTAGACGCTCGCCGCCCCGCCGCGCAACGCGCGGCCGACACTCGCTTCAACGACCGCTGATGACCCCGGGAACGATGGCTCGACTGGGTCTTAACTGATCGATCCTAACCCGCTATTTGACTGCAGTTAGCTTGTCGATCTCGTGCAACAAATCGGCGTCCATCCGCCGGTCGCTGGGGTTGTGCTCGACGTGCTCCCAGCGGATCGTGCCGCTCGCGTCGAGGAGGAAGTAGGCGCGGTTCGAGTAGAAGCGGTCCTCGAGCAGCACTCCATAGAGTCGCGACACGTCGCGCCGGAAGTCGCTCAGCATGTGCACCTGAAACCCGTGCTTGTGGCGGTACTCCTTGAGCGTCGCCGTCGAGTCGACGCTGATCGGGAGGACCGTGACGCCCCGCCGCGCGAACTGGTCGTGATCGTCGCGCATCTCGCAGAACTCCGCCGTGCACGTGCTCGTGAAGGCGAGCGGGAAAAACGCGATGAGAACCGGCCCGCCGCGGAGCGCCGACAGGCTCACCTTGTCGCCGGTCGTCGACGTCAACGTGAAGTCGGGCGCTTCTTGGCCGACGGCGGGAACGGCGCGAGATTCGACACCAGTCATTGTTCGAAGAATTGGAAGCGGTGAGTTGACGCCCTTGGATCGAGTGAAATCTATGAGCCCTCGCGTGAACCCAGTGGTCCGAACTGTCATGGTCTGCCTCGCGCTTGTCGCGGCGTGCGGCGGCGGTGCGGCGGGACCGGCGGTCAGCACGACAACCGTCCCGCAGCCGATCGCCGGCGACGTGGAGGTCACTCAGTTCGCTCCGGCGCTGAACGTGCACCTCGACCAGATGGTGAAGCGCGCGTCCGGGCTCTACGTGCAGGACCTTGCGATGGGCACCGGCACCTTCGCGTCACGTGGACGCACCGCGGTTGTGCGCTACACCGGTTGGCGCGCCGACGGGAAGCAGTTCGACGACGGCGAGATCACGCTCACACTGGGCACCAACAAGACGATCGCGGCGTGGGAGGAAGGCCTCCTCGGAATGCGCGTCGGTGGGAAGCGCCGGCTGGTCGTGCCGCCCAACCTCGGCTACGGCGTGCGCGGCGCGGGGAACGACATTCCGCCGAACACGGTGCTCGTGTTCGACATGACGCTAACGTCGGTCTACTGAGCGCGAACGCGCGCGGTCAGGCCGAGCGAAGCCGCGCGAGGTGTTTCTTGAGCGCGGCTACCGTCCCCGCGATCACGATCACCCAGATCAGCAGCGCAGCAATCCCGAACGCGATTCGCCCGGTGAGGTCGCCGCCCCGCGAGCCATAGGCGGCAAACGGGAGCACGACTGTTTCGCTGAAATGCCGTTCTCCCCTGCCGAACGCGATCCACGTCGCCATGACGCCCATCAGCGTCACGATGCCCGTTCCGGCCGCGGTCTGAAGGATGCGCAACGCGGGCGATGCAGCCGCCGGGAGCGTACCGTCGGCGTTGGCGCCGCCGGCCGCGGCGTCGACGAAAAGGAGTGTGGAGGCGAGCAGGAACACCGACCCCGCCGCGACACCCATCCATGGCGGAACTCCAGGATCGAGCCTCAGTGGAATAAAGCCGAGTGCTCCGAGCACTGGCGGCACACCGCACCCCAGGCATAGGATGCCGATAGCGATTGCTTTGCGGCGCGTGAGCTGCGTTTCAGCGGCCATGGTCGTTGCCGTGGGCTGAGAAAACTTAGGAGTCAAATGTCCATCGCTCGAGCCATAGGTGCGGCCGTCGTGCTGACCTGGGGACTTCACTCACGTCTTCAAGGTCAAACCTCCGAATCGTACCCGGCGAGGTGCGGTGTGGCGGGCCCTACCTCGGACCGGGGCGCCTACCTCCCGCTGCCGCGCGGCGACGTGTTCTGTCCGCTCATCGCGGACCCCAAGGCAACGCGGTCCTTCGCCGCTTATCAACGCGGCAATGAGACCGATTTGGCGACGGACATCGCCGCGGTCGGCGTCGCCGACCAGTTCCCCTTCTTCCGCGCGTTCGCCGGTCGCGCGGGAAACGGTTTGCAGTTGGGCGTCGCCGGTTCGGTGTTCGCGCAATTCGACCTCGGCTCGCCTTCGTACGACCTGCTCAACGCCGACTACCTCATCGCCCTTCCCCTCACGTTCAGAGCCGGCCCGCTCTCGGGGCGACTGCGTGTGTACCATCAGAGCTCGCACCTCGGTGACGAGCTGCTCCTCCGCCCCAATCCGCCGAAGCGCCAGAACCTCTCCTTCGAGTCGGCCGAGGGGCTGCTCTCGATCGACATGTCCGCGCTGCGGATCTACGGCGGCGGCGAGTCGTTCGTGCGACGGGATCCCGCCAATCTCCCCGATCTCCTTTGGCACGGCGGCGCTGAGCTGCGCCCCCGGGGAACGGTGAGTGTCGGAGCGGTCGCCACAATCCGATTGGTCGCGGCTACGGACGTGAAGTTGGTGAGCGACTCCGCCACACGCACCGGCGTGAGCGTGCGCGCCGGATTCGAGTTCGCCCGCCCTCGAGAGGGCGAGGTCGAGAGTCGGCGTTGGAGCCTGCTCGCCGAGTACTACAACGGTCCGTCGCCGTACGGCCAGTTCTACCGTCAGCAGGTGCGGCTTACCGGCATCGGACTGCATTTCACCCTCTGAGCTACCGGCGCGGGCGAGCGCGTCAACGCCCGCCCGCTGAATCTCTCGCATAATTGTGGGCGTGGGGCTGGAGTGCGCCATCGCGATTGACGCACTCGCAGCCCTTCCCTACCGACGGCTCTAGCGTCGCGCCTTTCGATTCAGGGCAGTCGCCGGTTCATGCCGCCGCTTGGTGCACCCCCGCCGGCGTGGGTGCCGCGTCGGGAGGCGTCGCGCTCGGCGTGTCGATCGCGCGCGCTGCCTGTTCCGCTCCTACGCTCGGGCCGCCCCGCGCCTCGACGCGCCGGGTCCGTTTCCATTCGGCGAGGAGACCCGTGTGGGTCAGGTCGGCCGAGAGGATCGGGACGACGAAGTCGTTCAGCGCCCTGATGGCGAGCCGCGCACGACTGACGAGCGACTTGAGCGTGCCGGTCGCTCCCGTGCGCTGCCCACGGGCCGCCGCTCGGGCGTCGATCGACGCTTTCACGGCGTCCGCCGCGGTGGTGAGCCTGGTCAGGAACTCCTGCGGCAAGCCGGCGTCGACGAAGACCTCGGCGTAGGGCGCCGCGGCTTCCGCCATGCCGTTCGCGTGCGCGAGCAATCCGATCACGCGGATGCTCGGATCCGGCATCGTCATCGCTTGGAAATTCGGGACCGTGCGGAGCCTGGCCCTGGCGACCGATGCGATCGGCTGCATGTGGTTGAGCCGGAGGGCGAGTCGGAGCGTGCGTTGCTTGGCGGTCTCGCCGATCGCGTTGACGCGCCCCGAGGCCTGTTGCGTGCCGCTTTGTCCGAGCGCGGCGACGACCGCGTCGAGCTCGGCGCGCATCCCTGATTTGTTGATGGTCCCCAGCACCGCGTCGTTGGCGTCGAGAAAGGCCTGGATGCGGCGGCTGGAGTTGTACATGCGTTCTTGCAGACTGTTCAAGTGTTCCTCCATGAGTTGAATGAGTACTTCTGGTTGGTTGACGTGCGGTCCTGCGCGATTGCTGCGGGTTTTCGTTGAGTCGCGGCCGCGTTGAGACACCTTGGTCGATGGTTCGAATTTGTTGGCGCCTGGTCACGAGAGCTCGAGATACGCGGCGCATTTCGAGAGGTGGGCGTCCAACGGGTTGAAGCTCGTTGCCGAGAGGTTGACGTTCACTTCACGAGCTGCAACGTGGGCGATTGGGTTCTGGTTGGTGGTTTACCTCCTGTTGGTGTAGGGTGGGCAGCCTCGAATGCGCGTTGGTGCGTGTCGTATGACAGGTCGAGCGCCTCGAGTGCGTGCGCACGGAAGTGCGGCGGACGGTGACGGTCGATTGGTGTGAGGTGACGGCGGATTGGTGTGAGGTGACGGCGGATTGATGGACCGCTGCGGATGATGGATGCACGCGGCGAAGTAGTTGATGCGACGTTGCCGCTCCCGGATGTCCGGATGCCGGCGCCGCATGTACGCTCATCGCCGCCGGATACTCGGTGAAAGCCGCCGGACGTTCCGTGAAATCCGATGGACGTTCGGTCCACGGCGCGCGACGTTCGGTCGCCGGCCCCGGATGCGCGCTGATTTTTGTCGAATGAACGGTGGGCGGCGTCGAATGACCGATCACCGTCGTCGGATGGCCGATTGCTATCGGGTGATGCCCGATCGCCGTCGTCGGATGGCCGCTCGCAAACATCGCGACACGCGCCTCTCTACTTGGGTATTATGACCGACCCCCGAAATGGCTTCAGGGAAATTTTTGCCGGGTTGCTAAAACGCTAATTAGCGAGGTTAACGCAGCCCGAATGACGCTCGCGTGACGGCAAATAACCGTTATAGACGGTTGCCGGTCTCGGCCGTGAAACGGGGCGACGCCGCGCAAAAATCAGCGGCGCGCCCGTCTTCATCGCCAAACAGGAACGGCCGATTCGGCCTAGTCTGGCTCGGTCAGAACGTCGGCCCCGGCGCCGGTCGCCGGCTGGCCGCACTTGTAGCAGTCCAGCCGTTTTATCGTCGCGACGCCGCGCGCATTGCTCTGCTCAACCAGGACGGCTTTGCACGACGGGCAGAGGTAGTTCGTCGTGCCGATGAACGCCTGGTTCGTGACCCTGAGCGGGCCGCCAGTGCTTCGGGTGGCGGTCGGTATGTGCCAGGCCTGGTTCCACGAGAGGGGGCGAAGTTCGCGCGCGTCGCTCATGGTCCCGGCACCGTTTTTTAGGGAGGATCGTGCACGTTGCGTCGCATCGGCGATGCAACGACCACATGGAGCGTACCGGGATCGAACCGGTGACCTCCTGGTTGCAAACCAGGCGCTCTCCCAGCTGAGCTAACGCCCCCGTCTTCCTCTGATTCGTAGGTTTGAATCTAGCAGCAAATCCAGACGACCGAGGAACGTACCAGTGACCGAAAGCACACAGACCGACGCCGCCGCGCGGCATCTCACCGTCCGCTGCCAGTTCTGCGAGACGTGGAACCGCATCGACGCCGCGCGCGCTCCCGACCGCCCGAAGTGCGGCAAGTGCGGCAAGCCGATTCTCCTCGACCGGCCCATCGCGCTCAACGACGACACGTTCGGCCGCACGATCGCCGAGAGCGACGTGCCCGTGTTGGTGGACTTCTACGCCGACTGGTGCGGCCCGTGCAAGACGATGGCGCCGTTCATCGACGAGATCGCGAGAGAACGACAAGGAGCCGTGCTCGTCGCCAAGCTCGACACCGATCGATCGTCGCAAACGGCCGGAACGTTCAACATTCGCGGGATTCCGACCACCATCGTGTTTCGCGGCGGCAAGGAAGCCGCGCGATACACGGGCGCGATGAAGAAGCTCGGTCTCGAGGACCTGATCGAACGCGCCGAGAGCGCGTGACCCGCTGGAGGCGCCGGCGCTACCCGTGCGCCGGCAGCGGCACGGCCGGCGACGAGGCCGGGGCCCGATCGTCAAATGTCACGCGAGGCAGGAGTTGAGTGTGCGAAAAAGAGGCCGAGAGTGGCTCGCTGTTTCCTTTCTGGTGATGCAGGGCCTGAGTGCACCATGGCGGACGATTTCCGCGCAGACGGTTAGCGAATTTGCGATTGGCGTGGCGAGAATCAGGGGAACCTCGCCGGCTGCTGACGCTCGCCCCAACACCGGGGCGGGCGTCGATGCCGCTATTCGCGCCGTCGTCGCGCCCCGAGTTCGCCTCGGTCTCGACGTTCTAGGAGTTCCTTTTTATCGGCACGAGAGCGATGGCCCTCCGTGCGCGCTTTGCATCCCGAGGGCTAATCGCGTCGGCGGCATCGCTGGAGCGGCGGCGTCGGGTCAGATCGACCTGGACGCGAAGGGTCGGTTCTTTCTCTCGGGCGGCGTTGGGGCCTACGCGCTGTGGCAGGAAGCGAACGAGGGTCGTGTGGGGCTGTCCGCCGGTGCAGGCGTCTCTTGGCCGCTCCGGAAGAAGATCGTCGTGGTTGCCGAAGCAAGCTGGCTTACGTTCGTGAAGCAATCCGCAGCCCGAGGCAACGTTCTTCCGCTCACAATCGGGCTACGGTTCTGAGCCCAACCCGCGACAAGGACGGGCGCAACGCCAAAGCGCGGCCTGGAGGAACTCCTCGGCCGCGCCTGAGCGTTAGACCTGCGGACCGCTGCCTTACTCGTGCGCCGGCAGCGGCTCCATCGTCTCGGGATCGACCGGGACCTGTACCTCGTCGCGATAGGGCGACGTCGACAGCGTGACGCGAATGCGCGGGAAGCCGCTCACGAACACCGTGTAGCACCAGCCCCACGCGCCGAGATAGAGGCACAATACGCCGATCTCCCAGATGCCGAGCGGAAGATCCGGGATGACGCCGTAGCCCGACGGATATACCTCGATGTACCGCATCAGCCACATGCCGACGAGGCTCGCGCCGGCGAACAGCGCGAGCGTCGGCTTGTAGACCTTCGCCGCGCGCGAAAGCAGACCGAAAAACGGCGCGAAGAAGACGAGGACCACCGACGTCACCGTCAACCATTGCCAGGGCGGAATGAGCCGAAGGTGCATGAAGAACGTCTCTTCGCCCAGGTTGCCGTACCAGATCACGAGGTACTGGCCGAACGTGAGATAGCCCCAGAACGCGGTGAACGCGAAGCAGAGCTTGCCGATGTCGTGATAGTGGACTTCCTGGATCAGTCCATCCGCCGTCCCGAGACGCGCGTCCCACGCCATCACGAGCAACGCGAACGTCGTGAGCGCGCAGAGCCACGCCCCCATGAAGAACCACCAGCTGTAGAGCGTGCTCTGGAAATGGAGCGAGAGCCCCATCGACAGATCCCACGACATCACGGACCAGCCCATCGCGTAGAGCAACACCGTGAACACGGCGAGCTTTCCCTGCAGCGAGTGCGTCGAGTGAAGCTCGCGCCGCTCGTTGCCGAAGCCGGCTCGCATGCGCGCGCGCAGGTTCGCCGCCCACTTCGCGCCCCACTCCGGCACGCGTCCCACGTCGAGCCGCAGCGACGTGTACACGTACCACAGCCCGAGCAGCGTCATCAGCGCCGAAGATCAGCGACGTCGCGCGAGATCAGGAACGCGGGATTGAAGTAGATCGCCTTCTCAGGGACCGGATACGCCTCGTGCGTCCACGGGAAGACGTACTTCCGCCCGCCGACGAACGTCAGCAGCAGGAACAGGAACGCGACCGGCATGAACGCGACGTACGCTTCCATGAACCGGATCACGTGACGCGACCAGCGCGCCGTCGTGATGCGCTGCACGGCGACGATCGCGAGACCGCCGGTCGTCAGCCCGGCGAAGAACAGCCAGTTCGCGTGCCAGGCCCGCCACGCGCGATCCGGCGCGACGATCACGCCGACGATGAAAACGACGAGCCCGACGCCGAAGAGCGCCTTGACCGCCGTGTTGATCCACGCCGGCAGCTCGCGATTCGTCGCCGCCAGCGCCTCGGACGCGGACCATTCGCGCGGAGGATGAAGGGCGCTCATCGCAGATCCTCCGGCTTCTTCGTCGAATCAGCCGGCGCTGCGGCGCGAGCGGTGTCCGCCCTCGGCGCGTTGGTCGCCCTCCAGAACGGAACGGGCCGCGTCGGTCCCA
Source organism: uncultured Gemmatimonadaceae bacterium (assembly GCA_963789315.1). Taxonomy (GTDB): domain Bacteria; phylum Gemmatimonadota; class Gemmatimonadetes; order Gemmatimonadales; family Gemmatimonadaceae; genus JAQBQB01. The sequence continues at coordinate 487,586 of CAWBKI010000019.1, forward strand.
TGCGCGACGCGCCGGGAACGAGACGGCCGGTCTCACCGGGACGTCCGTGCGTGGTGTCCGGCGGGAATCCCGGCAGCTTACCCTGGATGCGAGCGCAGATAGTTGACGATGTCCCAGCGATCCATCTCTTCGATGCGGTTGTAAGTCGGCATCATGCCGCGCCCGTTGCGCATCATGCCGAAGATGTAGCCGTCGGTGTATTTCTCGGCCGCGGAGGTGCCCGCGCCGATCGGAATCGGCGGCATGCCGTACTTCGTCACGGGACCATTGCCCATGCCCAGTGGACCGTGGCACGGCGCGCAGTTGATCTGGAACTGAATGCGCCCGCGGTTCACCGAACCGGAATCGGGCCGCGTCGGGTTGGGGATCGACGCCATCGCCGTGATGTCCGCCGGCAAATTCTCTCGAGGAAACTCGAAGCCCGGGGCCGAGCTTCCATAGATCGAGACCGAGTACTGCGGATTGCCTCGCGGCGGAATCGAGTCGTTCGACGACTCCCACGGGTCGATCTTCGGCTGCTGGCGGAAGTCGGTGAACCACGAGCAGCCGGTGAGGGCGACCCCGGCGACGACCATCGCACCGCGGCGAGCGAAACGTGCGCTAACGCTCACGTCGCACCTCCTCGGCTCCGTGCTTCTTGAGAATGCCAATCGCGTCGTCGGCGCGATCGGGGTCGGTCACGACCCAGACGCCGAAGTGGCCGCCGCTGAACCGCTCGTCGTAGCCGACGGTCGTCGTGAGACGCGGCACGTGCGACATCGCAAACATCGCGAACACCGTCGCGAGTCCGCCAATGAGCACCATCAGCTCGAATCCCTCGATCGTGAACGGCACCCAGGTCGCGATCGCCTTGCCACCGACGACGATCGGCCAGTAGTCCGAGATCCACACCGCGATCCAGTAGCCGAACGTGACGCCGGCGAGGCCGAATACGAGCGTCACGATCCGCACCTTGCTGGGCGGATGCTTCATGACGTGCTCGAACTCGTGGCGCGGCGTCGGCGTGAACACGGTGATGTCGCCGAACCGTTGCTCCTTTAGATCCTCGATCGCGTGAACGGCCGAGTCGATCTCGTGGAATGCTCCGAGGACGCCTTGCATCAGTGCTCCGCTCCCGTTTCGTCGGGGTGGACGATGGGCATCGCCAGGTCGCGGTCAGGATCCCCGTGGAGAAACGCTTTTCGAATTCGCGGCGGAATGACTTCCTTGATCTCCGACATCGCCATCACGGGCAGCTGCTTGATGAACAGCAGGAACCACATGAAGAACCATCCGAAGCTGCCGATCAGGATGCCGTAGTCGACGAACGTCGGGCGGTAGGTGCCCCACTGCCACGGTTCGAACTCGTGCGAGAGCGACGGCACGACGATCACGAATCGCTCGAACCACATGCCGAGGTTGATGAACAGCGACAGGATGAAGAGCCAGCTCGGATTGCGTCGCAGTTTCTGCGACCAGAGCGACAGCGGCAGCACCATGTTGCAGATGAGCATGATCCACGCGGCCCACGCCCACTGGCCGAACACGCGGTTCCAGAAGTAGTCCTGCTCGAACCGGTTGCCGCTCATCCAGGCGATCTGGAATTCAGTCAGATAGGCGAGTCCCACGACCGACGACGTGAAGAGGCAGAGCTTCGCGCGCGGCGTCGAGGTCGTTGAGCGTGATGTAGTGCTCGAGCTTGAACGCCTTGCGCAGCGGGATGGCGATGGTGAAGACCATGCCGATGCCCGAGAAGATCGCGCCGGCGACGAAGTACGGCGGGAAGATCGTCGCGTGCCAGCCGGGCGTGAGCGCCATCGCGAAGTCGAACGACACGACCGAGTGCACCGACAGCACGAGCGGCGTGGCGAACGCGGCGAGGAACAGATAGGCGCGCGTGAAGTGGCGCCACTCGCGATCCGAGTTGCGCCAACCCAGCGCGAGCATCGCGAAGATCGACTTCCGCACCGGATTCTTCTCGCGGTCGCGCAGGATCGCGATGTCGGGAATCAACCCGATGTAGAGGAAGGTGCTCGAGATCGTGAGGTACGTGAGGATCGCGAACACGTCCCACACGAGCGGGCTCTTGGGATTCGGCCAGATGAGCCGCCAGTTCGGATACGCGATCAGCCAGAAGAACTTCCACGGCCGCCCGAGGTGCAGAATCGGGAAGAGCCCGGCCGTCATGACGGCGAACACGGTCATCGCTTCCGACAGGCGGTAGATGCTCGTGCGGAAGCCGGCCCGGAAGAGGTAGAGAATCGCCGAGATGAGCGTGCCGGCGTGTCCGATGCCGACCCAGAAGACGAAGCTGATGATGTACACGCCCCACATCACCGGCGGCTGATAGCCCGCGGCGCCGAGGCCTTCGTGGATCTGGTACGTCCACGTCAGCGCGCCGGTCAGCATGCAGAGGACCGCGACGCCGAGCAGCGCGAACCAGCCGAGCGTCGGCCGGAGCGTGCCGCGAGATCTCGCGATCGACCTGCTCGTAGTCCCGGATCGCCGGGAAACGCACGCCGGCCGAAGGAATATTCGGGCGCGGTCCGCCCGGGCGGGACGCGTCGGGGTAGCTGGTCACGGTCGTTGCCATGCCGCGCGCCCCCTATGCCCGCGGCGCGGCGGCGCCGGCCGGATGGTTGACCTTCTTCAGATAGACCACCGCGGTGAAGGTGTTGAGCTCCTCGAACACGTGGTACGCGCGCGCGTCGTCGACGCGATGCGCGACCGTCCAGCTTGCGTCGGCCACGTCGCCGAACGTGATCGCGCGCGACGGACACGCCTGCGCGCACGCCGTCGTGAATTCGTCGGGCTCGACCGAGCGATGCTCGAGCGCCGCCCGATTCTCCGTCTCGCGAATGCGCTGCACGCAGAACGAGCACTTCTCCATCACGCCCTTGCCGCGCACGGTCACGTCGGGATTGAGCTGCCAGTTGAGCGGCTCGGGGAACGCGTACTGCTTGCGGTCTTCCTCGCCGTACCCGAACCAGTTGAAGTAGCGGACCTTGTACGGGCAGTTGTTGGAGCAGTAGCGCGTGCCGACGCAGCGGTTGTAGACCTGCACGTTGAGCCCGTCGGGCGAGTGGTACGTCGCGTACACGGGGCAGACCGGCTCGCACGGCGCGTTTCCGCAGTGCTGGCACATCATCGGGATGAAGCGCGTCTCGAACGGTTCGCCGAACTTGCCGTCCGGATTCCCCTCGAAGTAGCGCTCGAGGCGGATCCAGTTCATCTCGCGGCCGCGCTCGATGTTGAAGCCCGGACGTTCGGCCGCCCAGAGCGTGGCGTTCTGCCAATACGCGCCGACCGTCGGGATGTTGTTCTCCGCGTAGCACGCGGTGACGCACGCCGAGCAGCCCGTGCAGCGCGCGAGGTCGACAGTCATCGCCCAACGCCGCTTTGTCATGCCGAGCGGATTGTTGGGGTTGTAGAGCCCCTTGTCCTTGCCGCGATCGGCCGCGGTCGGCGCGCCGAGATCGCCCTGCGCGTCGGCCGCGACCGGCGACCGCAACCCAGGCAGGAACTCGTGGCTCGCGCTTCCGGGAATCGCTTCACTCTCGACCGGCGGCTTGTTGATGTCGGCCGCGTTCACCGCGCGCGCGATGCCGCGTCCGTGCTGGCGCGCCGAGCCTTCCGTGCTCGCCAGCGTGACCTGCTCGCCCGTCCTCGAGACGGAGGCCTTCGTCGAAGTGAGAACGAGCGCGCCGGCCGTATCCGTGCCCAGCGGAAGCAGATCGCCGACGTTCGCGCCAATGTCTCGCGCGTACCGTCCGTAGCCCCATTGGACTCGCGACGGGTCGTGGCTCTTCGGCTCGAACTTCGGCATCGAGGCCGTCGCGCGGTGCCCCTGACCCGTGGGAATGGCGATCGCGTCCTTGTGAATTCCCATATACGGGAACGCTGGACCGCGAATCGTCCCGTTCGCCGTTTTTACTTCGAGAATGTCGCCCCGATCGATCCCGAGCCGCTGCGCCGTCTCGGTGTGCAGCTCGACCCACGTGCTCCACGTGATCTTCGTGACCGGATCGGGGAGCTCTTGCAACCACGGCTTGTTCGCGCCGCGCCCGTCGCCGAGCACCGGCGATTGGTACGCCACGAGAAAGAGATCGCCCTGCGTGCCGCCGATCGCCGGTGACTTGGGTCCGGCAGCGACTGCCGGCGCGGACGGTCGCGGCGGTCGCGTGGCCGAGGCGAGTCCTTTCGGGAGCGCGGCGGCGAGCGCCGGTGCGCCACCCGGAAAGTTGTCGACGTAGTAGGTGCGGAAATCGGCCGCGGGAAACTTGCCGCCGATCGCGGCATCCTTCTTTGCGACGGCGATGAGCGCGTCGGCGGTCGATCCCTTGATGGCCGAGTACACCGGATCCATCGCCGGCTGCTGGAGCGACAGCGTCCCGCGGACCGGCTCGGCGTCACCCCAAGACTCCAATGCGTGAAGATCCGGGATGACCAGATCGCACAGCTCCGTCGTCTCGTCGGGCTGGCTCGAGAAGCTCACGCGATACGACGCCTTCGCGAACGCCTCGGCGAACTTCGCGGCTTTCGGGAGCGCGTACGCCGGATTGCACCCGCGCACGAACACGACGCCCGCCTGCCCCGCGCGCATCCGCTCGACCGCGGCGAGAACATGGTCGTCGGACGCGATGCCGTCGAACGACGTGATCGGCTCGGCCGGCTTGATCGTCGTCCCGACGGCGCCGTTCGCGGCGTTGATCGCCGCCACCGCGAGCGCGACGTCGAGCGCGTCGGCGCCTGTCGTGCCGGCCAGCGCGAGCGCGTGCTGCGATGCCGCGAGCTCGTCGGCCAGTCGCTGCAACGTCGCGGCGTCGACGCCGCTGTCGGTCGCCGCCTGTTGAATGCTCGTCTTCTTGGCGAGCGCATTGGCGATCGACAGCTCGCTGCCCGGCTTGCAGGCGATCCACTCGTCGGCGTTGAGACCGGTCAACGAACGCCGCGGGCCGATGTACCAGAAGCGCGGCGCGCCGGCGAGCTTCGCGCGCGCCTCGGCGAAGTCGAGCTGCTGCGGAACGTTGGCGCCCCACGTCTCGAGGAAGTCGGCGCCGAACGAGACGATGAGGCGTCGCGTCCTGGAAGCTGAGCGAGGGCCACGCCACGCCGTAGGTGCGGCGGTTGGCTTCGATCGCCGCGCTGTCGGACTCGAAGTCGACGCTCAACTGCCCCGGCATGCCGTAGGCGGCGAGCCAGCCGTCGAGGAAGCGCGCGAACGCGCCGCTCTCGTGCTGGTTGAGGAAGATCGAGTTCGCGGCCGTCGCCCTGGACTGGGCGATCGTCTGGCTCAGGCGCGTGATCGCGTCGTCCCACGTGATCGGCTTCCACGCGCCGTTTTCCTTCACCATCGGCGAGCGAAGGCGGTCCGGATTGTAGAGACCTTGCAGCGCCGACTGGCCGCGCGCGCAGAGCGCGCCGTGGTTCAATGGATGATCCGGATTTCCTTCGAGCTTGATCGCGCGGCCGTCGCGCGTCTCGACGATGAGCCCACAGCCGGCCGAGCACTCGCGGCAAGTGGAGGCGAAGTACGTCGAGACGCCCGGGACTGTCTCGTCGGGCGAATGGACATATGGAATGAGCTTTCCGGAATCCTCAGGCAGACAGCCCGTGGCGGCGAGCGCGGCACCCGACGCGCCAACGACCTTGAGAAAGTCGCGGCGCTTGACGGCCGGTACTTTTGCGTCGTTGCTCATCTCAGTAGTGGCAGTTGGCGCAGTCGTAGCGCGCCTTCTTGCGCTCGACTGTCGTGACCGCGGGAGTCGCGGCGGCGTTGGTACCGACGCCGGGCTGCGGCGCGTAGCCGGCGGCCTCGAGTCCTTCCTGCGGGCTGTAGCCGTTGACGTGGCAGCTGACGCACCAGCCCATGTTGAGGCTCGAGAACTGGTAGACCCGCTCCATGTTCTGGATCTGCCCGTGGCACGTCTGGCACGTCACGCCGGCGTTGATGTGGCGCGTGTGCGGGAAGTGCACGTATTCGGGGAGCTTGTGGATGCGATTCCACGGAATCGGAATCGCCTTCGGTCCCATGCCGAGGAAGACCGCCGTCTGATTCGCGTAGGTGTAGAGCTTCTGGATCTCGGCGCTCTTGTACGGCTTGTTGCCGTGAAGATCGTTTGCGGGACGATCGGGCCCGATCGCGTTGTGACAGCCCATGCACGTCGAGACGGCTGGGAGTCCCGGGTCCATCGATTTGTTCGCCGCGTTGTGACAGTAGAGACAATTGATGCCGAGTTTCTGCACGTGGACCGTGTGCGGAAAGTTGATCGGCTGGATGACGGTGCGGCGTTGCGAGGACGAGGCTCCAGCGTATGCGGAGAGCATCACGGCGCCTACCGCCAGGGCGAAGAGCCCCGGTATGGCGGTCCATCTCCTTCGCTTGGTCATCGCGATGGGGTGAGTTTTGAAACTGGTCGGGGTTGCGGCGTCTTGTGAACTAATTCACAAGGTGCCCGACTGGCCGGGAAATCTAGAAAGGGCAGGAGATTGCACGCAAGGCGCTCATGCCGCCGCGCAGATGTCGCGCGCATCGGCGAGCGCCGAACCGGTGACGTCGTCGGCCAACAAGTCGAGGTTGGCGGTCGGCGTTTGAACCAGGCGCAGCGGCCACTGCGATCCGAACACGAATCGTTTCGCGCCGACAGTGCGAAAGAGCTTCGACAGATGATCCTCGGGCGGCCCCCAGATCCACGAGATGTCCCAGAAGACGCGTCCCTGCTCGTCCGGCGTGAGACCCCAGTGCACTTCTTCGATCATCTCGCGCGACCCAGCCGTCACGACGAGCCGAACCGCATCGCCGGCGCGCGCGAGCGCTCGCACTGTCGCGGCCGTGACGTCGCCGACCGAATCCATGGGGTGTCGCTGGCGCAGGTCCTCGAAGCGAACGGTGAGCAGCACCGCGAGTCCGGCCTCTCCCGCCGCGACAGCGAGGTCGCACAGGCTGGCCGAGGCTCCTCCTCCGGGCGCGAGACCCCACTGCGGTGGATACGCGCGCACCGCCGGAGCGCCCTGCTCTCTGGCCGCCGCGAGCGCGCTCGTCCAGTTCGGCCAGTCGGGCCGGATCGCCGGCACGGGACGAAGCCGGCCGCCGAAGCCTCGCAACGCCTCGTACAACGCCGCGTTGCCGGCCGTCGGATCGCGATGAAACGCGGACGGCAGATGTCCGACCCACGCGCCTTCGATCCCTTCCCTGTCGAGAACGCGAACGAGGGCGTCCGGATCGGGATGCGGCACCTCGCGGAACGGATACGGCCCGATCAGCGTGTTGACGTCGATCACGCGCGTGCTCCCGACGTGGAGACGCCCGCCGCACCGGACGCCTTTAGCGTTCTCTCACAACGCGGAAAGCTCCCCGCGCGAAAGAGGCGCGCCGCGTTCTTCCAGCGAATCGCCTCGATCTCCTGATCGCTGAGTCCGATCACGTCGAGCGCGCGGAGCTTGGCGAGTCCGGTGCACATCGTGAGGTCGGATCCCCAGAGCAGACGCTCGGCGCCCAGCGCCGAGACGGCGGCGTCGAGCATGCCGCGGTCGACGCCGCTGCCGGACAGGTCGGGAAAGATGTTCGGCACGTCGCGCACCGCGGGGAAGGTGTGGACGTAGTCGCCGCCGCCGCCGATGTGCGCCAGAATGAAGCTCGCGCGCGGATGCCGGCCGGCGAGGCGCGCCAGGTCGGCGCCATCAGAGATCTCTTGCGACGGCCATTCGCGCGTGCGGTGCTGCCAGATGTGGTGCAGCACCGGCAGCCGATGCTCGGCCGCGAGCGCGGCGATCGGGTCGAGGAGCGGATCGTCGGCGCGGCGGCTGGCGAGCAGCTTGATGCCGATCGCGCCCGCGCGACGTGCACCGCTCGATCTCCGCGCACGCGTGCGCGGTGTAGTTCGGATTCACCGTCGTGAACATCCGCACGCGGTCCGGCTCGCGCGCGCAGAGATCGAGCATCGCGTCGTTGCCGAGCGTGACGTCGTGCGGCGACGGAAAGTAGGTCGGCGACGAAAAGCCCCAGGTGCCGAGAATCGACGCGACGTGGTAAGTGATGCCGATGCGATCGCCGGCGCGAAAGCGCGCGGCGTTGACCTCCGCCCAATCGGCGCGGCCGGTCCGTCGCGTGATGAAAGTGCGCGTGGGCGTCGATGAGCGGCTCCGCCGCCGCCCAGAGGAGCGCCCGACACTCGTTCGGTCAACCGGCGGCCTCCGCCTCTTCGTCTCGAAGCGCGACAAGCGTGTCGCTCGCGCCGCGCTCGAGATCCCGCAGCGCGTCGTCGTCGTGAGCCAGCGCGGCGTAGTTGTACGCGCCGCGCTTGAAGAGCACGCCGTTCGCGGCGCCGCAGCTCGAGAAAGCGTCGCTCGCGTTCCGGCCGCTCGAAGCGCAGCATCCACATCGGGTCGAGGCCGTCGACGGTGATTCCCTGCACCCCGCTCGCTTCGATCGCGGCGATCGACGGCGTGCTGCATGTCGGCGCCGATCGACCAGAGCGACTCGCAGACGTCGACGCTGTCGTGCCACGCGAGCACGGCGCCGGCCGCGGCGAGCGCCGACGACTTCGCTCGCCAGCGTCGACGAGATCCACGTCTTGCGCGCGGCGTCCATGATGTCGCGATGGCCGACGACCGCGGCGAGCGGAAATCCGTTCGCCATCGCCTTGCCGAACGCGGCGAGATCCGGAACGACGTCGGCGTACGCCTGGTAGCCGCCGGTCGCGAGGCGAAAGCCGGTCTTGATCTCGTCGAAGATCAGCACCGCGCCGGCGCGGTCGCGAGCTCGCGCGCGCGCTTGATCCACTCCGTCGACGGCAGCCGCTCGATCACCGGCTCGATCACGATCGCGGCGAGCTGAGGGCCGGCATCGCGTCGACCGCCGCCTCGAGCGCGGCGACGTCGTCGAACGGAACACGGCGAAAATCGCGCGCGTGTTCCCTGCGGGCACGCCCGCGGTCTCGTCGGCCGACCAGTCGAGCCAGCCGAAGTAGTCCGCACCCGACGACGACGTCGCGCGCCGTGTACGTGCGCGCGATGCGCACCGCGGCGGCGATCGCCTCGGCGCCCGTCTTGAGAAACTGCACCGGTCGGCGCACGGAATGACGCCGCACAGCCGCTCGGCGACGTCCACCTCGCGCACGCTGGACAGAGCGCGACACGTTTCCGCGCCGCGATCGCGTCGACGACCGCGCGCGTGACGTTCGGCTCCGCGTAGCCGAGCGAGACCGAGCCGAGCGCCATGGTGCAATCGAGGTACTCGTTGCCGTCGACGTCGGTGACGCGACATCCGATCGGCGCGGACGTAGTGCGTCGGACCGACGGCGTCGGCGGCGCCGTACAGCGCCTCGACCCGCTTGCTTCCGGTCGAGGCGCCGGTCGGAAGAACGGCCGCCGCGCGATCGCGCCAGTCGGCGTCGTCGTGCTCGGCAGCGACCTCGGGCTCGCCGGATTCCTCGGGCTCCTGCTCGGCGACGGCGGACGCGTCGTGCGAAAGCTCTCGGCGGTCGCGGACGGCGCTGGCGGCGGGGCGCGTCCTTCGCGCCTCGCTCGAAGAAGCGGCGGAATGGCATGGTGCGAAAATGAGGTCCGCTCGGTTCGCCGACGTCAACCCCGCCGATCGCTTGCGCTCGATGAAGTTCATCACCTCGATCGCCATCGCGCGCAGCAGCGAGAGCTCGCGGGCGTCCGGCGCCGCGCGGAACGTGAGCGACCGCAGCGTGCGCATGATGTGCTCGGGATAGCGCGTCTTGAAGAACTCGATCGCGGCGAGCGAGTCGCTCGGCGTCGACGAAGAACTGCTCGAACTGTTCGCATTGGTCGGCGGCGGCGCGTCCTTCCGCGGCGGCGCGATCGTTCGCGTCGCGTCGGCCGCCGCCAGGTGCAGCTCGTAGAGCGCGATCAGCGCCGCCTGCGCGAGGTTGAGCGACGCGTGATTCGGTCGTCGGAATGGTCACCGTCACGTGGACGCGATCGAGCACGTCGTTCGGAAGACCGTTGTCCTCGCGCCCGAAGACGATCGCGACGGGACCGTCGGACGCGGCGTCGAGCAGCTCGCGCGCCGCCTCGCGCGGCTCGACGAGGCGGATCTTCGCCGACCGGCGCCGGGCGGTGAACGCCGCCGACGTAGACACAGTCGGCGACCGCTTCGTCGAAGGTCTCGAAGCGTTCGATGCGCTTGAATCACGTCCATCGTCCCGTGCGCGATCCCCTCGAGCCGCTGGACGTCGTACGCGACGGGGCGAATGAGACGGAGGCGGTGCACGCCCATGTTCTTCATCGCGCGCATCGTCGCGGCGATGTTCACCGGATCCTGCGGCTCGTAGAGCACGACGACGACCGACTCGAGCAGCGACTCAGTCATCCGCTCCCTCCCACTCGATCGGGATGAGACGATCGTCGGCCTGGCGATCGCCGCGCAGGTAGACGAACTCGCCGTCGCCGCCGCTGAGCACCAGCTGGCCGCGGCGCCGATCCCGCCCACGCGGCATCTCGTTCACGATGACGTCGATCGCCGAAAGCTCTCGACCGTCGAGTTCGATGTTCACGCTATATCCGTCGCCCATCCGCTGCCACGTCGCGAGAGGCGGCGCCGAGCGCAAGTCGGTGCCGGTGATGCCGCGAACGCGTACGTGGTCGCCGCCCAACTCCGGGACGAGCATCCACGCCGCGACTTTGCCGGACGTACGCGCGTACAGTTGAATGCCGTCGCCGTTCACGTCGGCGGATTCGTTGTCGAGCGGGTTCTCCGCGTTTCGCGGCGCGAACGTGACGTCGCTGCGCGGAATTGTCACCCTGATGCTCAGCGTCGAGCCGAGCGCGCGGAACGCGACGTCGGCGGTGGGACCTCCTGCCGCGGTCCATGCTTCCTCCGAGCGTCGGTAGTGTTCCGCGCCCAACGTCACTTTGGTTTCGCCCTCACGGAGCACGCGCAACGGCGCGCGGACAGCGGGCGCGGCGGCGTCGGACGCTGGAGCCTCCGTCCGCGTGGCGACGCCGGCGAGCGTGACGCCGCGCGTTTTTCCGTCGGCGCCGGCGAACACGATTGCCCACCGATCAGTGGCGGGGTTGTGCTCATGCACGGCGCCATCGACGAGGGTCACGCGAAGAGACTCGCCGAACTCCACGCCCACAACGGCGTCGCTCCAGCTCCACACGAACTCGTGGCGGCCCTCCACCTCTCGCGCTCGCACGAGCCGGAATACGTGATCGCCCAGGCCCGGCGCGCCGAGAGCGGACGCGCGCCACCATTCGCAGGGAGCCGTCGCGCGTGCCCACACCGACGCGCGAGCACCGTCGCGTATCACGCGCCCGACGACCGTCGCACCCGCAGCCGCGTGCTGAAAGCTCGTGTCATGAGCAAAGTCGAAACCGTCCTCGAGGCCGTGGGCGCCTGGCAGCGGCTCGAGGACCGCCGCTCCGACGCCCTCCGTCAGCTCCAGCGCGGCGTGGATCGGCAGGTCGAACATCAGGCGTGTCTCGACCTCGCCACCGTCGGGCGCCGGCGGCGGAGGGGTCGCTTCGTTTCCGTCCCATTCGACACGGTCGACGAGATAGGTCGGCAGCACGACGATCGAACGTCGCACGCGGACTCCCGGCGCGATCTCCGCCTCGGCGGAAACCCAACCACAGTCTTCGCGCTCGTCGTATGCGCCGAGCGTGCCGTTCGTGGGCCGCTGCGACCGGCCGTCGGCGAGAGGCGCGTTGTGCGCCAGCGTGCTGCGATACCAGTGCAAGGTGCGGTCGACGTACGACCCGGTGCCGAAATCGTCGAGCCATCGCACGGCACCGTGGACGAGGACGAGGTTCAGGCGGTCGGGATGCCCGTGCCCTCCCCCGGAGTGTCCGTAGTCGAGCGACGCGTACGCGCGCCCCTCATCCCGGCGAAACACCGCGAGCCCCTGCCCTTCGAGCAGCGCGGACGCCGGCGCTGTGGCGTCGAGCGTCGGGAGCGTCCGGCAGCGCGAACAACAGTGCGCGCCAACTCAGATCGGCGCGCGTCAGCGCCGACGCCGGCGAGTTTCGCTCCACGTCGGCGGCGGAGCGGTCGCGGTGTTGAGTCCCGCACGGCACGTCGTCGAAATACATGCGGGCGAGCGCGCCGCGCAACGTCGGGTCGTCCTCTCGCGCGAGACCGAGCTCGCAGTGCTCGGCGATTCGCCACTGACGCAACGAGATCCCGTATTGCGAGTCGCGTCGCGACGGAAGCGTGAAGTCCGGAAGCGCCGACAGGAGCGGCACGGAGAACCCACGTTGAAATCGCCGCACGAGCGCCGGGTCGATCTCGATCCCCGCGCGCTCCGCCATCGTCACGCCGTACCAGAGCCCGCGATGCGCGAACAGATGGTAGTTCTCCCCCTCGTACCAGGTTCCGTCGCTCAGCATGCCGTGCGCGATTTGCCGCGCCACGCCGCTTCGCCCGAGCACCGCGCGCTCTGCCGACGGGGCGTCGCCAAGGAAACGAGCGGCGGCGAGAAGCGCCGACCTCGTTCCACACCTGGCGATTCGACCCGCCCTCGTCGAACTCGGCGATCAGCGATCGGCTCGGTTCGACGATCTCCGCGCGCACGCGATCGGCCAGCGCGCTCTCGCGCGTCGCCATCAAGTCGGCCGCGACGCAGATCTGGAGCAGCCAGATCGATTCGAGATACGTGCTGAAGAACAGACCGCGTCGGACCGAGCACGTTGTCGACGTTCGGATAGCGCAGATATCGATCGCAGTAGCCGGCGAGGATGTCGCGCGCCAGCACGGCGTAGCGATCACCAAAGCCGACCGACGACAACACGGCGCCGTGAACGGCGCGTTCGGCCAGCCAGAGTTGGTACCAGTAATTCCAGAACCGATCGTGCAGCTCGCCCGTGTAGACGCGTCCGCAGCGCGGACAGCGATGTTCGTGGAGCGAGAACGGATCGAACTCGAGCATCGTGCCGTCGACTTCGCAGCGCCCGCCGGCGCGCGAGAGGAGCGCCTTGTCGGGCGGGAAGTAGAGGTCGCGACCGAGCAGCGGCTCGAGGTCCGACGCCAGCGACTCGGCGAGCGGTTTCAACGGACCGGCCGCGGCGCGCCGACGTTTCTCGAGGCCCTCGTGATCGATCAGGACGCTCATCTCGCCGCGGCCACTTTGCGTGCCCCGGGGTCGATGCTCCAATCGGAGACCGACACCATTTCGCCGCGCAGATCCATCGTCACGTTGCGGAGACGCGCCGACACTCCCTGCACGCCTCGCGAGTAGTACAGCCACGCGACCGGCATGCTGTCGTTCAGGACGCGCTGCGCCGCGCGCCATGCGCCGATGCGCGCGGGCTCGTCGCTCGCACCGCGCGCCGCGGCGAAGAGCGAGTCGAGCTCGCGCGAATGGAAGCCCGTGTAGTCGAGGGCGCCGCCGCTCTGCCGCGTCTCGAACATCGCCGACACGAACGAGAGGGCGACGTCGCCGGGAACGCCGGCGACCAGCACGTCGAACGTCTTCGTGGCGGCCCGCGCGTCGTTCAGAAACGTGCCCAGCTCCACTTGCCGGATGTTCACGCGAACGCCGCGCAGGGCGAGATCAGCCTGAATCAGCTGCTCGAGCGCGTTGTCACCCGACCCGACGGTGAGAAGGTCGAGCTCGAGCGGGCGGCCGAGCCGTTGCCGCGGGCCGCTCGGCGATCTGCGCCATCCGGCGGCGTCGAGGAGCGAGTCCGCGAGAGTGGTATCTCGAGCCGGCGAACCCGGTAGCGCGAGCGGGCTCTCCGGCGGCACCGGCCCGGCGGCGGGAACTCCGAATCCCGCCAGCGCGGCGGCGACGATCCGCGGCCGGTCGATGGAGAGAGAGATCGCTCGACGCACGCGCACGTCGTCGAACGGCGGCTTGTGAACGTTGAAGACGAGCCCCGTCGTGAAGAGAATCGGATACTCCACGACGCGCATCGACGGATCACGCCGAGCCAGCGAAGCCATCGCGGGCGAGATGCCGGCGACGTCCAGCTCGCCGCTCGCGAGTCCGGCGAATTTGGTCGTCGGCTCGTCGACGACGGCGACGACCAACCCCGCGACGCGCGGCGGTCCACCGAGCGCCGGCGGAAAGTGCTCGTTGCGTCGGAACGTCCATCGCGAACCGGGCCGGCGTTCGACGAACGAGAAGGGTCCGTTCCCCACCGGCGCGAAGTTGAACGCGGCACGGCGCAACTCCGCGTGTGGAATCGAATCCAGCAGATGCGCCGGGGCGATCGGCAGCTCGCAGAACACGAGCGGAAAGGACGACTGGGGTGCTCGAAATCGAATTCCGACGGTGGTGTCGTCGCGCACGAGGACGGTGTCGACGCTCGCGAGATCGGCGGAGCGCAGATACCCGGTCGCCGGGTCGCGGGCCGCATCGAGCGTGTAGGCGACGTCGCGCGCCGTCGTCGGAACGCCGTCCTGCCATCGCAGTCCGCCGGCGAGGTGCAGCGTCAGATCGCGCCGATCGGCCGACCAGGACCACGACGTCGCGGCGTATGGCGCGGGCTGCAGCTTGTCGTCGTACTTGGCCAAGGTCACGTAGAGAACGAATCGCTGAATCTGGCGAGACAACGGATGAATCGTGACGAGCGGGTTGCCGGACTCGAGGTCGGTTCCCGAGGCGTAGACCACCGTGTCCGGCGGGCGCTCGGGACTCCAGCACCCGGTGAAGAACACCGCGGCGACCATCGACGCCAAGGCGCTCGAGACTGTTGACACTCGAACACGCCCATGCAGCTTCAGCGCGTGCATCTACTCGCCGTGTTGCGGCGCCTCGCCGGCGCGTTCGCGCTTCTCTGGCTGGTGCTCACGCTCACGTTCGCGCTTGTCCGCCTTGCTCCGGGTGATGCCGCGACCTTCCTGGTTCCGCCGTCCGCGACGGCGGCCGACGCCGCGCGCATTCGCGCCGAGCTCGGACTCGACCGGTCGGTCGCCGTGCAATATGCACGGTGGGCGTCCGGCGTGCTGCACGGCGATCTCGGTGAGAGCTCGCTGCGACGGGAGCCGGTCACGCGCGCCATCGCCGACGCGCTCCCCGTATCGCTCGGCCTCGGTGCCGCCTCGCTCGCTCTGACCTTTCTGATTGGAGTTCCGCTCGGACTGATCCAGGCGGCGCGACGCGGAGGTGTCGTTGATCGCGGGTTGACCGTGATCACAACGGTCATGTACGCCGCGCCGAGCTTCTGGCTCGCGCTCTCCCTCGTCGCGGTCTTCACGTACGGGGCGGCTGAATGGGGATTGCCGGCGTGGTTGCGCTTGCCCGCCTTCGGCATTCACGCGCCCGGGCTCGACGTGAGCGGATGGGCGTCGCTGTCGGACTTGATTCGCCACGCGATTCTTCCCGTGAGCATTCTCACGGTCGTCGGCGCGGCGGGCATCGCGCGCTATTCGCGCTCGAGCGTCGCCGACGTGATGACCCAGGACTTCGTGCGGACCGCGCGGGCCAAGGGCGCGTCGCCCGCGCGCGTGAATCTGCGGCACGTGCTCTCCAACGTGCTGCCGCCGCTGATCGTCCTGTTCGCGTTGTCGCTGCCCGGTCTCGTCGCCGGATCGATTTTCGTGGAGTCGGTTTTCGCGTGGCCAGGAATGGGACGGCTCATGGTGGACGCGATCGCCGCGCGCGACTATCCGCTCGTGATGGGCGCGGCGGCGGTGTACGCGGCACTCGTGATCTTGGCGAATCTCGCCGGGGACGTCGCGCTGCCGCTCGTCGACCCGAGGCGCCGCGCGTGATGTCGCGTGTTCTCCGAGCGATGCGGACGCTTCCCGGCGCGGCAGCGGCGCTGCTCGTCGTCCTCGTGCTCGCCGCGCTGCTGGTGCCGGCCGTGTCGCACCAGGATCCACTCGGCATCGGCGACGTGCTGCGGTTGCGGCTCCTGCCTCCGTTTTCGCGCGATTCGCTCGGAAATTTTCACCTGCTGGGCACGGACCGGTTCGGACGCGACCTGTTCGTGCGAATGATGCTCGCCGGACGAATTTCGCTCGCCATCGGGATCGTCGGTTCGGTGGTGGCGAGCGGCGTGGGGACGATCGCCGGTGCCGTCGCGGCCTGGGTGGGCGGCGCGGTCGACCGGACGCTGATGGCACTCTCCGACGCCCTGCTCGCGCTCCCGCGTCTCGTACTGCTGCTCGTCTGCGCTTCGCTCTGGCGTCCGGGGCTCACGACGGTCGTCGTGGTACTCGTGTTGACGGGCTGGATGGGCGTCGCGCGGATGGTTCGCGCCGAGCTGCTCGGCGTGAAGACTCGCCCCTTCGTCGACGCGGCGACGAGCCTCGGCGCGTCGAGCGCGCGCGTTCTCTGGCGACACGCGCTGCCGAATTCACTTGGGCCGGCGATCGTCGCGACGACGCTCGGCGTCGGCAACGCGATTCTGCTCGAGAGCGGCCTTTCGTTTCTCGGCCTTGGTGTTCAGCCGCCGCGGCCGAGCTGGGGGAACATGATCGCCGGGGGACGCGACTTGATTGTCGTGGCGCCATGGGTGGCGATCGCGCCGGGGCTCGCGCTCATCGCGACGGTGCTCTGCTGCACGCTCATCGGCGACGACCTGCGCGACCGTTTGGCCGGCGAGACCGGAGCGACGTTGCGCGACCGGGCGTAGTCGTCGCGATCGTTCCGTCTCTAGGCCCGTGCGCGCGACAACTCTCGATGCGGCCGGCGACGATCTACGACAATGGAACTACAATTTCGCGGAGAGAGCACGGATTTCGCGGAGCAAACAAATGCTTTTGGTTTCTCCGCGGAAATCCGAAAAGGTCCGCGAAATTGTTTTTCTCTAGTCGTACGGGCCAGACCGGGCGCTAAGCTAGCGCACGAGGATGGTGACGATCTCTCGAGGCTCGGCGGTGAACGTGACGTCTTGACCTTCGATCGACGCCGGCGCACTGGGAGTCTCGTCCAAGCGCGAGAGGCGTGCCTCCTCGATCGCGAAAGGAAGGTGCCACGCGCCTGCGACTTGTTCGTCGGTGAGATTCACGCAGCGGAGCACGAGCCAGCGACCATCTTCGCTCTCCTTGATCGCGGAGAACGCGAGCCCGGCGCCGACGAGCTCGGGGCCGACGACATCGTCGGAGACGCCGAGTGCGGAGCGGAGGGTCGAGCCGATCATCGGGACGAGGAAATCGTCGGCCGCGCGCTCGATGGCGTCGATCGTCTGGGTATCGCGCGCCCCGTGGAGCATCACCGCGAGATTGGCCGCGAACGGGCCGCGGCACTGCGCCCTGGGCGTGGGAACGGGCCAGCCGGCGTGGCCGGGCCTTTCGGGCAGGTCGCTCTTCGACAGCTCGCCCACTGAACGAACGAGAGTGACGGCCACGCTGCCGTCGTCGCGCGACTCGTACTCGGCCAGGCCGTCGCTCAGGATCGTGCAGCCGCGCGACGTGTCGAACAACGAGACGTAGCGGTGAAGCGGCGCGGTCGCCGGGGCGCGTTCGCTCAGCGTTTCGTCGGCATCGGGAGTGATCGGCGCGCGGTGCACGGGTCCGAACGCCGCGTCCGCCCACACCTCCGGATGCGTGACGTCGCTCGCGAGAACTATCCGCAGCCGGTGATCGTCGCGCTGGTTGTCGCCGGTCAGCGAGAGCGCGAGGTGGGACGCACCCGCGTCCAGTATCAGCCGAATCGTGACGTCGACGCCGCCCTGGCCGCGCGGAGCGCTCGGCTCCGTGATTCTCGCGGCCAACGAGAGTTCGCCGCGCATTGGACCCCGGTGCACGCGGCGCACCCGGCCGACGCGGACTTCGCACGGTCGCTGTCGCGGCGCTGGCGTGTAGAGGTCGCCAACGTCCGCGTCGTCCTCGAAGTGAAAGAGCGACTCGACGCGACGACCGCTGGGTTTGTGCAACAGCGAGATTGTCGCGTCTTCGTGTACAGTCACGGAGAACATGGCGTTCTCGAGCGAACGCGGAGTGGTCCGCACGCGATCCGCCGGTGCCGCGCCTCGCGAACGCCGGCCGATCGGGCGCACGATCACGCCGTGGGGCGGTGCGTCGCCGATCCACGCGGCGACGCGTGTCACCGAGACCAGATCGTTGTCGGGATAATGGCGCGGCGATTCGGTGCGCACGTTTCGCATTTCCCGATCGAGCACCTGGACGGCACCGACCCCGGCCACCGTCGGCGTTCGTCGCGGCGCTGGTACGGCGGGAATCGCGGCCGCCGCGGACCCCGGGCCGACCGGCACGTCCGCGACGAACTCCTCGATCTCGAGAATCGCCATGCCCGTCCGGCGGCGCGGTGACGGATTGCGAATGAGCACGACCGGCTGCCACGCCTCGCGGGCCGTTCGTGCCTCCGCTTGATCGTGGCCAACGAGATCGAGGATCGCATCGTCGCGCACGCCCGCCGCCTGGTTCGTGGCGGAACGAACGCGCACTTCCATCGCCGCCGCGACCTCGTCGATGGAGCAACCACAGAGCGTGTCGTGCGGGTGAGCCTCGAGCAGCGTTCGCCATGCCTCGTCGAGCAACGCGCGGCGCGACCGACTCCGCCGCGACGCAAGCGCGTTCCACGGCTCGGCGTCTCGCGACAGCGCGCGCTCGGCGAGCGCGTTCAGCCGTTTCTCGTGCGCCCGAGTCGCGAGCGTGCCGGAGAGCGTCCAGGTGTAGCCGTACGAGTCGCGCAGCTCACCCTCGACGAGCGGAAGCGTCGCGTTCTCGGCGCGCGCGACCAGCGCGCGTTGAAACGCGCCAAGCGAGCTTCGATGCACCGTGTCGTGAAAGCCCGCCGTCTCGAGCGCGCGCAGGGCTTCCGAGTGGCCGAGCTGCCGAGCGTGGTGATCGGCACCGTGCGGCAACAGCACGACGCCGGTCGTCGAGCGGGGTGCGAGTTGCTCGCGCATCGCCGACCAGCGACGCTCTGCCTCGATCGGATCGGTGGGAAGGTTCGAACCGAGCTCGTATCCGCTCCGCGCGAGATGATAGAGCAGCACGCGTTCGCCGGTCGGCGAGCGCCACCACGCGGCGTCGCCGGGCGGAAATCGCCGGCTGCCGTACCCGCGCCACAGCACAACGATGCCCAGACCGAAGCCGGCGGCGATCGCCGGCAGCGACGCGGGATGTCCGAACGAATCCGGACAGTAGAGAACGGGCGGCGCGACGGCGCCGAAGCGCTCGAGCGTGCGCCGGCCGGTGAGGAGGTTGCGCACCAGCGCTTCGCCGCCCGGAATCAGCTCGTCGGCGAGCACGTACCACGGACCAGCCTCCAGGCGGCCGGCACGAAGCGACTCGCCAAGCGCTTGGCGACGCTCGGGGCGTACGTGGACATAGTCGTCGAGCACGATCGCCTGGCCGTCGAGCAGAAAGCTCTCGCCGTCGCCTGGCGGCGCGTCGAGCAGCTCGTCGACCAGCGCGACGAGGCGCTGGCGAAAGCGCTCGGCGGGCAAGTACCACTCGCGGTCCCAGTGCGTGTGAGAGACGACGTGAACGTCGAGCACGATCGGTCGATGGACCCCGGCGGCGGGTGTGGCTCAGAAATTGGTCGCGGCGGACGAGCGTTTCGAGAACGCTTCTGAACGTGACGCGTTCAGCGCCGAACGCAACCGTTGCCTGGATCGTCCTGCTCATTGAACTTCCTGTGCCTGCCAACCCGCCTTCCGCTCACACATGCACACGCTGCTCGACTGGTTGCACCGCGTCCGCGACGTCCGCGGCATCATCGCCTGGGGTGGGTACGTCGGACTCACGGCGATCATCTTCGCCGAGACGGGGCTGCTTGTCGGATTCTTTTTGCCGGGAGACTCGCTGATCGTGACGGCGGGGCTGCTCGCCGCGACGACGGGGGTGTTCAACGTCGCGCTGCTCGGACTCCTGCTGACCGTCGCGTCGGTGATCGGCAACACGGTGGGCTACATGATCGGGGCGGCGGCGGGGCCGCGGCTCTTCACGCGCGAGGATTCCCTGCTCTTCAACAAGAAGCACCTCTACCGCGCGCACGAGTTCTACGAGCGGCGGGGCGCGGCGACGATCGTGATCGCGCGGTTCATGCCGATCGTGCGCACGTTCGTTCCTGTTGTGGCCGGTATGGCGCAGATGGATCGGCGGCGATACGCGATGTACAACGTGATCGGCGGCGTCGCGTGGATCTGGAGCATGCTGTTCATCGGCTACTTCCTGGGGCGCTACATTCCCGGAGTCGACCGGCACATCGAGAGCGTGATTGCGATAGTCGTTCTCGTCTCGATCTCGCCGGGCATCATCGGCTGGTACCGAGCAAGGAGAGCCTAATGGCGTTCACGCTGCCTGCACTACCGTATGCGAATGACGCGCTCGAGCCGCACATCGACGCGCGGACGATGGAAATCCATCACACGAAGCATCATCAGGCGTACGTCAACAATCTCAACGCCGCCGTCGAGAAAGCGCCCGAGCTGGCGAGCAAGTCGCTCGACGATCTGATGCGCGGCATCAATTCCGTTCCCGAGGCCGTTCGCCCCGCGGTGCGCAACAACGGCGGCGGCCATTGGAACCACTCCCTGTTCTGGCAGCTCATGGGGCCGGGCAAGGGCGGCGAGCCGACGGGCAAGCTGGCCGACGCGATCAAATCGGCGTTCGGCGATTTCGACAAATTCAAAGAGCAGTTCGCGGCGGCGGGCGTGGGGCGTTTCGGATCCGGGTGGGCCTGGCTCGTCAACGACGGCGGCAAGCTGTCGATCACGAGCACGCCGAACCAGGACAATCCGCTCATGGACGGCAAGACCGCGATCCTCGGCCTCGACGTCTGGGAGCACGCGTACTACCTGAAGTACCAGAACCGCCGGCCGGACTACATCACGGCGTGGTGGAACGTCGTGAACTGGGATGCGGTGGCCGAGCGATATCGCTAGGAATTGTCGCGGCAGGCAGGCTTCGATTGGCGGCGTAGAAAGGGGAACGACGATTACGCAGATTTGAACGGCGATGACGCGGATTGACGGCGAAAATGACTGGGCAAACCCCGATTTCATCTGCGGGATTGCCGTTCCAAATCTGCGTCATCAGCGTTTCACTCTTGCTCGACCCCAATCGTAGCTCGCCGGGCGCTACGCCTCACGGCGTTCCGGTGAACACCACCCCTCCCCGCATCACGAACGTCACCTTCGTGATCGACGCGATGTCGTGCGAGGGGTCGCCGCGCACGGCGATCAGGTCCGCGTCGTAGCCGGGCGCTATCGCACCGATCTTGTCGCCCAGGCCGAGCGCGGCCGCCGTCGAGGACGTCGCGGACGTGATCGCGTCCATCGGGCGTTGACCGGCCTTCACGCGGCAGAGCAGCTCGTCGGCGTTGTGCCCGTGCGCTAGAGCGACGGCGTCGGTGCCGAAGATGATGTTCAACCCGGGAGTGGCGATCGCCTTCCTGAACATCGCGGTCGCCGTGGGGATCGCGTTCGCCAGCGCGATGAACGACGAGTCCGAGAAACCGGAACGCGCGTACACGTCGCGATGGTCGATGTAGTTCTGGAACACCAGACACACCTGCGGATCGAAGATCGTTCCGTGCTCCGCCATCAACGTGAGCTCGGCCTGCGTCGCGAACGTGCCGTGCTCGATCTCCGTGCAGCCGGCGAGCGTCGCGGCGCGCACGCTCCCCGCGCTGATCGCGTGGACGACCGAGCGAAGCCCCTGCGCCTTCGCCTCGCCGCAAATCGCCGCGAGCTGGTCGTCGGACAGCGTCTGGGCGCCGCCGGCGCCAAGCCCGGCTGACGCGAAGAGCTTGATGACGTCGGCGCCGCGCGCCTTGAGCGACCGCACCAACGCGCGCAGCGAATCGGGAGACGGATTCTTGTTGCTGAGTTGCGTGATGGACGTGAGGATTCGCGGCCCGGGGATTTGCCACCGCGCGACCGCGTCGCGGAGGTCGAGGTCCTCGATCCCGCCGACACTCTGGACCGTCGTGAACCCGGCCTTCAATGTGGCGTAGAGATTTCCCGCGCGAGCGAGGGCCGATTCGGTCGGCGTGTCTCCGTCGCGGCCGTCGTGGAGCGCGCCCTTCCGGTTGATGTACCAGCCCGGGTGGACGTGGGCGTCGATCAATCCCGGAAGCAGCGTCGCGTCGCCGAGCTCGTATGTCGCCTTCACGCTTCCGCCGGCCGGCGCGACGGCCACGATCCGCCCATCGCGCACGGTGACGAGCACGTTCGCCGTTTCCTTGCCGCGCCCGTCGATCATTCGGGCCGCGTGAATCGTCACCGCGCTCGAGCCCGCCGGCGCGAGGGACGAGTTCTGCGCCGAAGCGAGCGACGGCGCGGCGAGCGCGATCCCGGCAGCTGCGAATGAAAGAGTTCTCATTGGTCGTGGCGGTAGAGGCCGATCCTCTGGGGCCGCGGAAATCGTCGAACGAGCTACTCGCATCAGCTCGCTCCCCGAGGAGCGATAAACATATGACACGTGTTGGAATGGGCGTCAGGTGCGCGATCTCCTCGGCCACGCCCGTCGGCCCCTGAGGACGGCCTGCTTGCCTGCTCATCGGCCCGCCATGCCGCGTAGAACGCGAGTCGTCGGCACTGAAACTGCCCCTCTGACAAATCGCTGGGCAGTCGAGCGAATGCGATTTCCTCAGCTCGCTCGAAGGAGGAGGCATGAGCCCCATGCGAATGCTCGTCACGGGCGCCGCCGTCGCGGCGCTGCACGCATGCACGCAGCAGGCGTCCCGTACCGGGGCCGCCGCGGGTGACATCGACGTCGTCGCGTCAACCGCGTCGCGCACGGTGTTGGTTCGCGTCCAGAACGCCTACCCGACGAGAGTCCAGATCTTCACGGTGATCGGCAACAAGAACACCGAGCTTACCAGCGTCGTGACCGACGGCGTGCAGACGGTGGCCCTCGACCCGAGCCTGTTCCCCGGCACGTCGTTCTCGCTCGAGATCGTCCCGGTGACCGGACCGTCGAAGCAGCTCGGACCGTTTCTTTTGAGCAAGGGCCAGACGGCCAACCTCATCATCACGCCCAACCTCGACTCGGCGCGAGTAGAGGTGCGTCCTTCGACGCCCTAAGGAGCAACGAATGATTCGGGTTTCAATCGGCGTCGCTGCCGCGGCCGCACTGGTGTTGCTCGCCGCGTGCGCGCACGAAAGCGGCGTTCGGTCGCAGACGGCGGCCGGCGAGCTCGCCTTCGATACGCTGCAGCCGCCCATGGCGTCCGCGGTGGTGCTGCGCGTCCAGAACGATTTCCCGACCGCGGTGAAGGTCTACGCCGAGGCCAACGAAGATACGAACGAGGTTGCCACGGTCGCGCCTGGGACGAGCCAGACCGTCAGCCTCGGCGCCGATTTCTTTCGCTATGCGCTCACCACGTTCGAACTGCGACCGGTGAACGACAGCGCGTCGACCCTACTCGGCCCGCTCAGTCTGAACAAAGGCGACCGAGTCAGGATCGTCGTGTCGGCGAAGCTCGATTCGTCCCACGTGTACCAGAACGGCAACTGGTAGCTACTGCGCGGCCTCGCCCTCGAGATACGTGTAGCCTTCGAGGCCCGCCACGTAGTCGGCGATGAACGTGTTGGCCTCCTGCCGCGTGATGTGCTTCGCGGCGGCGACCTTCCGCCTGAACGTCTGCAGGAGATCGGGGGCGCGGAACTGCACGTAGTTCAGGACCTCCGTCACCGTGTCGCCGTGCACGAGATCGGTGACGTCGTACCCGCCGTTGCTCGTGAGGCGAATGTGCACGGCGTTTGTATCGCCGAACAAATTGTGCAGGTCGCCGAGGATCTCCTGATACGCGCCCGTGAGGAAGACGCCGAGCATGTAGGGCTCGCCGTCGTGGAACTCGTGGAGCTCCAGGCTCGCGTTGGACGACGTTTCCCCGGCGAACCGGTCGATCTTGCCGTCCGAGTCGCACGTCACGTCCTGGATCGTCCCGCGCCGGCCGGGCTCCTCGTTCAGCCGATGAATCGGCATGATCGGGAACACGTGATCGATCGCCCAGCTGTCGGGCAGCGACTGGAAGAGCGAGAAGTTGCAGAAGTACCGGTCGACGAGCGTCGAATCGAGATCGGCGATGATGTCGGCGAAATCGGCGCCTTTGCGCAACACCGACTTGGCCAGCACGTTCGCCGTGGCGAAGTAGATCTGCTCGGCCAACGCGCGCTCGCGCAGCGTGAAGACGCCGCTGTTGAAGAGCTCCTGCGCGCGCTCCTTGTCGAACGTCATGTCGTGGTAGATCTCGCGCACGCGGCGCTTCGACACGCTCTTGCGTGAGGCGTCGCGGTGGTCGGCGAGCATCTCGTGCAGCAGCTGGTGGTCGTCTTCCGTCAGCTCCGGCACGGGGCGGTCGGCCTGCGACTCGACGTCGATCACCTTGATCAGCAGCAGCGCGTGGTGCGCCGTCAGCGCGCGGCCCGATTCGCTGATGATGTGGGGCATCGGGACGTCGTGCTCGCGGCACGCTTCCGCGAGGGTGTACACGACGTCGTTGGCGTATTCCTGGAGCGAGTAGTTCACGCTCGCGTCGGCGGTCGAGTTGGTGCCGTCGTAGTCCACGCCCAGGCCGCCGCCCACGTCCACGTGCGTGATGTCGAGCCCGAGGTTGCGCAGCTCGACGTAGAACCGCGTCAGCTCGGTCAAGCCGAGCTTGATGAAGCGAATGTCCGTGATCTGCGATCCGAGATGGAAGTGGATCAGCTTGATGATGTCGAGGCGGTTGGCGGCGCGCAGCTTGTCGATGGCCTGCATCAGCTGCGCGGAGTTGAGGCCGAACTTCGACTTCTCGCCGCCGCTTTCCTTCCAGCGGCCGAAGCCGCGCGACGCGAGTTTGATCCGCACACCCGCCGTCGGGACGACGCCCATCTCGTCCGCGACCTGGAGCAGCACGTCGATCTCGCTGAGCTGCTCGATCACGATGTACACCTGGTGGCCGAGCTTCTGCCCCATGAGGGCGAGGCGCATGAACTCCTCGTCCTTGTAGCCGTTGCAGATGATCATGTGCTCCGTGTCCTCGGCGAGGCCGAGGATCGCCTGGAGCTCGGGCTTGCTCCCGCATTCGAGGCCGACGCGCTTCTCTTTCCCGAATTCGACGATCTCTTCGACGACGTGGCGCTGCTGGTTGACCTTGATCGGGTAGACGGTCGTGTAGCCGCCGTTGTAGCCGAACTCTTCGCGCGCCTGCTCGAACCGCGTCGTGAGGTCCTCGATGCGCGAGCGGAGAATGTCCGAGAAGCGAAGCAGCACCGGGAGGGCGATCCCCTGCTCCTCGAGGTCGTTCGTGATCTCGTACAGGTCGACGATGTGGTCGGGCCGATCCTTGTCCGGCCGCACGATGACGTGCCCCTCGTCGTTCACGTCGAAGAAGCCGGCGCCCCACCCTTCGATTCTGTATAGCGCTCGGGCGGCGTCGATCGACCAGCCACCGGAGGTCGCGTCGCCGGGCGGCGAGGCGGCGACCGCGCCGTTCGCGGGAGCGGCGGACCCGGTGGGAGCGTCTGTTACGCGAGTGGTTGTGGCCATGCGCCGAAAATAATCGAATTCGTCAAGGATAGAGACGACTGATCCGCCATTCGTTACCGTCCCGCTCGTACACGTCGCGAATATGCAGGCGGTTCGGCCGTCCTTTCCAGAACTCGATACGGCTCGGAGCGACGCGGAATCCGGACCACTGCGGCGGCCGGGGCACGGGTCCGCGCGCGAATCGTTCCTCCACCTCCGCGACGCGTGCCTCGAGGTCGCCCGGCGTGCTCGATCGTTCGACTCTGCCGCGACGCCCACGCGCCGATCTGACTGCCGCGCGCACGCGACGCGAAGTACGCGTCCGCCTCCTCGGCGCTCACGGTATCCGCGGTCCCCTCGACTCGGACCTGGACCTCCATCGGCTGCCAGTGAAAGCACAGCGCCGCCCGGCGCGTCGCGAGCAACTCGCGCCCTTTGCGGCTCTCGTGGTTGGTGTAGAAGACGAAGCCGCGCTCGTCCACGTTCTTGAGCAGGACGATCCGCGCGCTCGGCGCGCCGCGTTCGTCCACTGTGGCGAGGGCGAACGCCGTCGGCTCGGGCAGGATCTCCCGCGGGACCCGCTTTGCTTCTTCGAGGAGCGCGAGGAATCGCGCGATCGGATCGCCGCCGGGAGTGGCGTCGGTCATCCGATCGCGCGCTTGAAGAAGCTCCGGGTGCCCAGCGTCCAGAAGAACGCCGAGATCACCAGCAACGCGACGATGACGACGGCGAGGGGCATGTGCGGCACCGCCGGCGTGAGTGCGCCGCGCATCCCCTCGGCCACGTACACCATCGGGTTCACCAGCACGAGGTACTTCATGACCGGGACGACGTCGAGCCCGCGCCACGGGTAGTACGCGCAGCCGAAGAACAACATCGGCGCGATGATCACGCTGAACATCAAGCCGATCTGCTGGGGCGCGATGGCCGTCCCCAGCCACATGCCGAGCGACGAAAACGCGAGCGAGCCGAGGAGCACGATGATCAGGACCTCGCCGCCATGGGACAGCGTGAGCGCCGGGATGGGCCCCATCACGAGACGCGCGATCGGCAGGACGAACGCGGCGGCGATGAAACCCTGTATCATCGCCGACACGATCTTCTCGGCGGCGATCACGAGCGTCGGCACAGGCGCGAGCAGCCGGTCCTCGATTTCCTTGGTCCACCCGAAGTCCTGAACCATCGGCAACGCGACCGACTGGATCGCCGACAAGCTCAGACTGACGGCGAGGATTCCCGGCAGCAGGGCGGTCTGATATCCCTTGCCGACGAAGTTCATCTTCGGCAGGAGGTAGCCGAAGACGACGAGAAAGAGGAGCGGTTGCATCGTCGTTCGCACGAGGAAGAACACCAGCTCCTTGCGGGCGACGCGCAAATCTCTCCGCAGCAGGGCGAAGAACACGGACCACACGGAGGCGGCGTGCTCCTCCGCGCCGGGCGGGTGACGCGCCTCGGTGGCCGCGCCGGCTGCGACGACGTCAACGGCGCTCAATCGAGTTTCCTCCCGGTGCGAGACACGAACAGCGTTTCGAGACTCGGCTCGATGAGCGTGATGTTCGCGACGGACGTGCCGCGCTCTTCGGCCGCCTGAATCACTGGCGAGATCACGCGGCCGCCACGGTCGCTGAACACACGGAGCAACCTGCCCTGCGGCTCGGCGCGCAACACGCCGTCGACGGCGCGAACCGCGTCCACCACGACGGCGGCGTCGCCGGACAGCGTGACCTCGATGAGCGTGCCGCCCGGCGCGCGCTGTTTGAGCGCGGCCGGCGTATCCAGCTCGAGCAGCTCGCCGCGATCGACGATCGCCACGCGGTCGCAGAGCTTGTCGGCTTCCTCCATGTAGTGCGTCGTCATGACGATCGTCCGACCCTCGGCGTGCAACGCGCGCAGGATGTCCCACAGCGCGAGGCGCGTCTGCGGGTCGAGCCCGACCGTCGGCTCGTCGAGAAAGATGACGTGCGGCTCGTGGATCAACGCGCGCGCGATCATCAGGCGCTGCTGCTGTCCCCCGACATCTCGTCGACTTTGGCGTGCGCCTTGTCCGTGATGCCCAGTTGGTCGAGCAGCTGCATGGCGCGCGGCAACGACTGCGAGGCGCCGATGCCGAAATACGCAGCGTGAAACTGAAGGTTCTCGATGGCGTTCAGGCTGCGGTCGGGATTCGGCCGCTGCGGGACGACGCCGATTCGCCGGCGCACGCGCACCGGGTCGGTCCCGACGTCGGCGCCGCCGACGAGCGCCGTGCCCGACGTCGGGCGAACGCGCGTCGTGAGAATGCCGATCGTCGTCGTCTTGCCCGCACCGTTGGGCCCAAGCAGACCGAAGAACTCGCCCTCGTGGACGGCGAGGTCGAGTCCTTTGAGAGCGACGATCTCACCGCGGGGCCACGCACCGGACGGAGTAGCGGTGGGCGGACCGCCGGGTCCGCCGACCCCCGGCATCGCTCCCGCGCCGCGCCGCTTGGGTGCGGCGGGCGCGGGATAGACCTTGCGCAAGGCTCGGGTCTCGATCGCGGGCATTGCTCGAAGTTAAGCCCGAGTCGGCCCTCGCCGCGAATCTCTACTGCTTCTTCACCTCGGGCTGGATGCCCGCCTGCACCGGCGCCGGGCCGAGCTGATCCTTGCCCTTCGCGACGTACGGAATGCCGTGCACCATCCAGTCGGGCGCCGGCTTGCCCTTCAGCTTGTTGTCGAAGAACTGCTGCATGCGCATCGCGATGTCCTTCTGGTTCGCGCGGCTGGCCGGGTTGTGCACATCGTTGTTGTAGTCGATGAAATAGACTTCCTTGCCCAACCGGCGCATGTTGACGAAGAACTCGATGCCCTGGTACCACGGCACCGCGTCGTCGGCGTCGTTGTTCATGATGAACAGCGGCGTCGTGACGCGGTCGAGCCAGAAGAGCGGCGAGTTCTCGATGTAGAGCTGCGGCGCCTCGTTGAGCGACTTGCCGATGCGGCTTTGTCCGACCTCGTACTGGCCTTCGCGCGAGATGCCCGTGCCCCACCGAATGCCGCCGTAGGCGCTCGTCATGTTGACGACCGGCGCGCCGGCCATCGCCGCCGCGAACATGTGCGTCTGCGTGATCGTGTACGCGGTCTGATACCCGCCCCACGACTGGCCCTGGATGCCGAGGTGCTTCTCGTCGACGTAGCCTCGGCGCTCGAGCGCCTCGACACCGGACACGATCGACCGCACCGCGCTCTGCCCCGGGAAGCCCGTCTCGTACACGATGTCCGGCTCGAAGACGAGATACCCGTTCGAGACGTAGTGCGTCGGGTTGATGACGTTGCGACCCGTGGGCGGCACGTAGCTGTGGAGGTTGTTCGACAGGATCTCGTAGAAGTACGCGATCAGCGGATACTTCTTGTTCGGATCGAAGTTCTCGGGCTTGTACAGAATGCCCTTGAGCTCGACGCCGTCCGCGCTGCGCCAGCGCACCAGCTCAGCCGTGCCCCAGTTGTAGTCCTTCTGCTGCGGATTCGCGTCGGAGATCTTCGTCAAGTTCGTGAGCGACGGACCGACCCAGAGGTTCGGGAAGTCGATGAACGTGCTCTTGGTGATCATCCACTCGTCGGCGTTCGCCGCCTTGACCGGCGTGCCGTACGCGAGATCCGACATCACGATCTTCTCGGGCTCCTTCTTGACGCCGAGCTGCGCGCGATAGAAACCGCTCGCCATCGTTTCGGTGTTCACCGCGTGCAGCATGAGCGGCTCGGCCGGATCGATCACCCCGCGATCGTCGCCGCCCGCCGCTGCTCCGCCGCGTCCACCGCCGCCCCCGCGTCCACCACGGCCACCGCCGGCGATCTCTAGACGGAACTGAATCGTGCTCTTTCGTCCCGCCGAATCGGTCACAACCGTGGCCGGCTTGGCACCGGTGGGATCGAATTCCCAGATGTCGAAGCGATCGTTGATGAGAACCGACTTATCACCCTTCGTCCAACCGGCGACTCCCCACGCGGGCGCTTCGTTCGGATGGTCGTCCGTCTCGTTGTCGAAGTGGACGCTCTTCATTCCGCCGGTCAGGTCGACGATCTTGCTCGTCGCCGTGTTGTACGTGTACCAGTGCGCCTTGTCGTAGAAGATCACGAACTTCGCGTCGGGCGAGAGCTGCGCGTTGCCGTTGATCTTCTCCCGGATCAGGTGCCGCGCGTTCGTCGCCGGGTCGATCACGTAGACATCCGAGCCGCCGTCGCCCCACATCTGTTCGATCATGTAACGCTCGCGCGAGTTGGCGACGGCGATCTTGCCGTCGTCCGACACGCTCACGGTCGGGATCGAATCGTCCGCGAGCTGCACGACCTTCTTGTTCGACGCGAAGTAGATCGCCTGGTACGACTTGTTCCGGTCGCGCTGCGCGTTGATGCGCTGCGTCGGCTGGAGCACCGGGTCCTTGTAGTGCCACAGGTCGAACACGGACTTGCCGACGAGCGAGTCCGCCGGCACGGAGTCGATCGGCGGCGGCGCGACGTTGAACGTGACGCCGTGCCGCTTCGCGTGAACGCGAGCGGGCCGTTGTCGGCGATGTGCATCCCGGGCGTCACCTGCGCCGGGCTCACGATCGCCTGCGCGGCGCCGCCCTTCGCGGACGCCTGGTACAGCGTGTAGCGCGGCCGGCGTCTCGTGGCCGAACGAATCGTGATCCGAGAGGAAGACGAGCTGCGTTCCCGTGCGATCGAACGTCGGCGCCTTGTAGTCGCCGCGGCCCGCGAGCAGCGTCGTCGTCGTGCCCCCGCTCATCCCTCGCAGGAACGCGCCGTCCTTCGTCGAATCCCGCGAGACGACCGTGTACGCCAGCACCTTGGCGCTGTCGTCGAACGCGAACGCGAGCACGTCGGTCAGCCGCTCTTCGGCGCCCGTCGCCAGATTGCGAAGCACGAGCGGCGATCCGAATTGCCGACGATTGCTCGGCGCACCGCCGCCGCCACCTCGACCGCCGCGACCACGCCCGCCGCCCCCGCCACCCGCCGCGTTCGCCGCGCCGCGCGCGGACGAGTCGCCCGGAGTGGCGCTGTCGGGCTCGGGCACGTAGGCGAGCCACGTTCCGTTGGCCCGAGCCAGCCGGAAGGATCGAACGCCGGCGATCGTCGTGACTTTGCCATCGGGCAGGCTCACGATCGCGAGGGACTGGCGATTCGTCGCCGCCGCCCCGCGTCCCCTGCCGGCTTTCTCGACCTCGGCCTGCGAGGCCTGCGTGCTCACGACGACGAATCTGCTGTCGGCCGTGATCTGAGCGGGAGTCGCCGTGGGACCCGTCGGATCGGCTTCACCAGTGCCGCCGGCAGGCCCGCGCAGCCCGCCGGGGACGTTGTTCGCGCGCCCGAGGTAGCCGCGCGGAACGTGAAACTCGGTCGTCCCGCTGGTCGCGCGAACCACCAACTCGCCGTCGCCGACCTGCGGAATAAGCGTGTACACCGCCCACTTTCCGTCACCGGAAAGCGCCGGCGAGTTGATCGCCTTCCATTTGTCCCAGTCAGCCTGTGTCAGCACTTTCTTTTGTGCCTGCGCAGCCGGAACGATGGCGAGCGCGGCGGTGAGCAGAGCTGCGAGCCGAGTGTGTCTCATGGGGACGGTCGGAATGAGGGGGTGGTACTTCGCTCCTATCTCTACGATACGCGCCCTTTGCGCGTTGCCTTTTCGACTCAGAATGTGAACCGAAACATCGGATAGCGCCCGGGGGCTCGCGCGGCCAGGCCCAACACACCAAGCCCGGGCCCGAAGCTCAGGCGCGACGGGGACCGGTCGGTCGCGGGAACGATCTCCCCAGCATGACGGAAGTTCGTTGTCGCGAAGACGAGCGACATTCCGAGCGTCGCGCCGGCCGCGGCCGACCCCGAGATCACCGAGCCGTTGCCTGTCTGCGCGAGCAGCGGAATGGCCAGTCCCATGACGCCCCCCGCGACGGCACCGACCGTGGCGAGGTTCGCGTCGGACGTCGTGAGGTCGAACGGCCGAGCGATGGCGGCGTCACCGACAAGGAGTCCCGCGGCGTAAGACGCGCCCAACACCACTCCTGTTTTGCGTGGGCTCGGGTGTCCCCCGCCGATCAAAGCGCCGCCGACAGCCGCGCCAACGAGTCCTGCCGTCTGCATCGCGTTTACGTCGCCCGCGGTAACGCCGTAC
Source organism: uncultured Gemmatimonadaceae bacterium (assembly GCA_963789315.1). Taxonomy (GTDB): domain Bacteria; phylum Gemmatimonadota; class Gemmatimonadetes; order Gemmatimonadales; family Gemmatimonadaceae; genus JAQBQB01. The sequence goes on from CAWBKI010000019.1 coordinate 519,039, forward strand.
GACGCCATTCGCGGATACTGCAACCCGAGCACATAGCCGAGCGGCTCACTCGCCGCGACGATCGCGGCCATCCCTCGGCCGCGCGCGCCCGCGCCGGCGGCGATCGCCCACGCCGACGCCGCGGTACCTTCGATGCCGAGCGTCGCGGAATGGGCTTCGGCATCGGTCAGGTGCTTGCCGAGTCCGATGCCGGCGATCGTACCGGCGAGCGCTGCCCCGACCCCGACGGCTCGCACGCCTTTGTCGCCGTTCCCCGTCGCCGCGTACCCAACACCGATACCGCCGGCCGCCGCCGCGACGCCAAGGTTGGCGGAAAGATCTCCCTGCGCGCGCGTGATCTGTCCGTTTTGCGCCGCGCCGTACGAGACGAAGAACGCGGCACCGGTCGTGAGCACGTAGGTCACGCCCGCCACCGTACCGTCGTCGCTGAGCGACGCGGCCAACGGTGCGTAGCCGAGCGCGGTCAGCACCGTGATCTTCCGCGCGTAGCCGTTTCCCGCGGGCTCCGAGGGCTCGGCGCCGATTTGGCCGAGTGGTCTTCCCGATGCAGCCATCGCGGCATCGATCGCCGTGCCCAACGCGACGCGCTGTGCTTCCGTCAGCTCGTACCGCTTGAGCGACCCTGTGGGGAGCAGCGCGACGAGGACGAATCCGCCTTGCGACGACGCATACAGATGCACGTCGCGGTATTCATCGCGCACGGGCCACGCCGGATCGGCGAGACGCAGGCGTTCCGCCAGCGCCGGCGTGATGACGAGCACGCGATGGGCGCTGTCGAACGGAACGGGGGTTTCGGTGGATTGAGCGCCGGCCCGCGACAGCGCGGCGAGGGCCAGACAAAAGCCGACGATGCAACGCATCGCTGAATCCTGCGTTGCGTGCACAACGCTGGCAAGCCATTCTCCTGCATGCTTCTCACTCGGGTCTACGAAGACGGACTTGCGCAGGCCGCGTACCTCGTCGCGTGCGACCACACGTCTCTGGCGATGGTGGTCGACCCGAACCGTGACGTGGATCGCTATCTCGAGGAGGCCGGGCGGGCGCACGTGACGATCGTCGCGGTCACCGAGACGCACATTCACGCGGATTTTGTATCGGGGTCGCGCGAGCTGGCTCGGCGAGCGGGAGCGCAACTGCTTCTCTCGGGCGAAGGTGGACGCGATTGGCAGTACGCGTTTGCCGCCGACGGCGCGCGGCTCCTTCGAGACGGCGACCGCTTCGACGTCGGCACGCTGTCCGTCGACGTCCGCCACACGCCAGGCCACACGCCGGAGCACATCAGCCTCGTCGTCACGGACACGGCGGCCGGCCCGATTCCCGTGGGAATGTTCTCGGGCGATTTCCTTTTCGCGGGCGACGTGGGCCGACCCGACCTGCTCGAGCGCGCCGCGAACGTCGGCGGCACGATGGAGCCGATGGCTCGCCGCCTCTATCGCTCGCTGCACGCGACGGATTCGTTGCCGGCACACCTCCAGGTCTGGCCGGGACACGGACCCGGCTCGGCGTGCGGCAAAGCGCTCGGTGCGATGCCGTCCACGACGCTCGGTTATGAGCGACTCGTGAACTGGGCGTTTCAAGCGGCGAGCGAGGATGATTTCGTGCGCGCGGTGCTCGCGGGCCAGCCCGAGCCGCCCAAGTATTTCGCGCGGATGAAATCGGTCAACCGCGACGGCCCGCCGGCAATGCCGGCGCGCGGCGAGCTCGCGGAGCTCGACGTGGCCGCGCTTCGGGGCGCGCTTGCTTCGAAGGTCGTGATCGACGCACGGCCCAGCGCGGAGTTCGCCCGGTCGCACATCCCGGGATCGATGTCCATCCCGTTCGGCACTTCATTCGCGACCTGGGCGGGGACGCTGCTCGATCCCGAGCGCGACATCGTGCTTCTTGCCGACGACGAGGGTCGCGTCGAGAACGCGCGGCGAATGCTCGCGCTGATTGGGTTCGATCGAGTGGTCGGACGGGCCGGGCGAGCCGTTCGCGCCGATTGGGCGGCGACCGATGGACTGGCGAGCGTCGATCAGCTCGATCCGGCGGACATCGCCACGCGGAATCACCGAACGGTGATCGACGTGCGCGGCGCCGCCGAATGGGACGCTGGACACATCCCGAACGCGCGGCACCTGTTTCTCGGGGACCTGCCGGAGAAGAGCGAGGAGTTGCCGCGCGACCTCCCGATCGCCCTCCATTGCCAAGGCGGCACACGAGCGTCGATCGCCGCGAGCATGCTCCAGGCAAAGGGCTTCACAAACGTCGCGACCCTGAAGGGCGGTATGGATGCCTGGAAAGCCGCCCACCTTCCGCTTGAACGCTCGGACGACACGAAGTAAAGCCGATCGATCCGCTCCATTTCACACAACACCAATCATGCATCGCTCAGCTCTGCTCGCTCTCGCCGCCGTCGCTCTTCCCGCCGTCGTCGTCGCGCAGGGTCGAGGGGGACGCGGCGCTCCCCCGCCGCCCGTCGGCCCGCCGACGCTGCTCGTGCCCGATCGAGTATGGGACGCCGTCGCCGACGCGCCGCACGACGGTTGGGTGGTGCTCGTTCGCGGAGAACGCATCGAGGCGGTGGGGCCGCGAGGACAAGTGTCCGTGCCCGCCGACGCGGTGACTGTCACTCTACCGGGCACGACGCTCCTGCCGGGTCTCGTCGAGGGACATTCGCACCTGCTGCTGCATCCGTACAACGAGACGCCGTGGGACGACCAGGTGCTCCACGAGTCGGAAGCGCTGCGCGTCGCGCGCGCCGTGAATCACGCCCGTGCCACACTGATGGCCGGGTTCACCACCGTACGCGATCTTGGCACCGAAGGGGCGGGCTACGCCGACGTGGGACTCAAGCAGGCGATCAATCAAGGCATCATCCCCGGCCCGCGCATGCAGGTCGTGACCCGCGCGATCGTCGTCACCGGCCAGTACGCGCCCAAGAATTTCGCGACCGAATACATGGACGACATCCCTCAGGGCGCCGAGGAGGCGAACGGGCCCGAAGGGTTCACGCGCGTGGTACGCGACCAGATCAAGCACGGTGCGGATTGGATCAAGATTTACGCGGACTACCGCTGGGGCCCGAACGGCGAAACGATGCCCGGCCCCACACAAGAGGAGTTCAACACCGCGGTGAGCGTGGCAAAGAGCTCCGGCCGCTCCGTCGCCGCGCACGCCACGACCGCCGAGGGAATGCGCCGCGCGGTCCTGGCCGGTGTCGCGACGATCGAGCACGGCGACAACGGGACGCCGGAAGTCTTCAAGCTCATGGCGGAGCGAGGCGTCTGCTACGTGCCGACAGTCTCGGTGGGTGGCCGCAACAAGTCCACCGTTCTGAAGTACGCGCTCGACGCCGGCGTGATGATCTGCAACGGCGCGGACTCAGGTCCGCTCGCCCACGGCGACAATGCGAAGGAGGTCGAAGGGCTCGTGACAAACGGCCTCACGCCGCTGCAAGCTCTCCGCGCCGCGACGGTGAACGACGCCAAGATGCTCCACTGGGAGGATCGCATCGGAACGGTGAAGCCGGGACTGTTCGCGGACCTCGTCGCCGTGAAGGGAGATCCCACGAAGGACATCGTGGCGTTGAGCAGCGTGGATTTCGTGATGAAGGGCGGGACCGTCTACAAGAAGCCGTAACGCGAGAACGCTCACACCCGCTCACGCCGCCTGTCTTTTCGGCCTGGAGGCCAGCGCGAATACCATCGGCCCGAGCACGATCGCCACGCCCGCGGCGAGTACGGCCTTCACGCCGTACTCGCCGTCCATGAACGAGATCACGATCACGCCAACCAGCACGACCATCGGGATTCCCGCGAGCGCCGCGACCCCGCGACGGCCGACCGGAATTCGGAACGGCCCGCGAAGATCGGGCTCGGTTCGGCGCAGACGCATCAGCGCGCCGAATTCCAGGAAGAGCGCGAGCGAGTAGAGCAGCACGTCGGCGATGACGAGCTCCCCGAACGGCACCAGCACGAACACCGAGTAGAGCACCGCCGAGACCAGCACCGCCGTGCGCGGCGTGCCGCGCGAATCGGCGACGGCGAGCGGCGCGGGCAGCAGATCGGTCCTGTGCCATGACGAACGGAATGCGCGAGTACGACAGCAGCAGCGCGTTGAACAGCGCGAGCGCGCTCACCATTCCGCCGATCGCGATCCATGCGCCGAGGAACGCTCCGACGCGTCCGTGCGCGGCGGCGGCGGCGATCGCCGGCCAACCGCCATCCTCCCACGTCATCCAGTCGGTCGCGGCGAGCGTGGTGAGAAGCGGAACCAGGTAGCTGAGCATCGACGAGCGGCAGCGCGAAAGCGAGCGCGCGCGGATAGCTGCGCGACGCGTCCATCACTTCGCCTCTGCACGGTGGAGGCGTTGTCCCACCCGATGTAGTTCCAGAGCGCGATCGAGATGCCGACGGCGAGTCCGCTCGACACCGCCGTCCTTCGGGAGCGGCGAACGGCGCCACGGGATGTGCGACGCGTGCGGCAGCGCGGCGATCGCGAGCGGCCACGAACCCGGCGACGATGAACGCCCCGGCGAATATCGACACGCGTCCCACGCGCACTGATCCGCGCAGGTTGATCGCCGTCGCGCCCCAGATCACGACGAGCGAGACGGCCCACTCGAATCCGCGCGCCGAGTCCCGGAACGAAGTACTTCAGGTACTGGTTGAACAGCACCGGGTAGATCGCCATGTCGACGAGCGAATACATCCACGTCAACCAGCCGTTCTGGAACGCCCAGAAGCGTCCGAACGCGCGATCGACCCAACGATAGTAGCCGCCCTCCTCCGGCATCATGCTCGCCAACTCGCCGACGATGAGCACTTCCGGAAGCGACCAGACGATCGGCACGGCGATCAGCGATGAGCAGCGCGAGTCCCGGCCCGACCTTGTGGATCAGCGTCTCGGTCGTGTACGGGCCGCCCGAAGTGCAGAAGAAGAGGACGAACACCAGCGCGAACGTGCCAAGCGCGGAGCGCGCATCGCGGACCACGGATCGACGCGGAACGTCCGGCCGCGTCTCGACGCTCTCTCCGGGAGGGGCGGTTTCAGTCACGGAGAGAACATACGCGCGCGATCGGCACTTGTCGTCGCGAACGGCGCAGACTTGAATCAAGCATGAACGAAGCGATTGCGGGCGCCACGCGGACGAGAGTCCGCGCATTTGCACCCGGCGGAGTCGGCAACATCGGCCCCGGACTCGACATCCTCGGCTGCGCGCTCACGGGCACCGGCGATTCCGTCGAGGCGCGGATCGACGGCCCGCCGGGCGTATGGATCGAGGAGCCCGGACACCCTCAGCTTCCTCGCGATGCCACGCGACACTCGAGCGGACTCGCGGCGCTCGAAGTTCTGCGGCTCGCCGGTCGACACGATGTAGGCGTGACGCTTCGCGTCGACAAACGATTGCCGCTCGCCGGAGGGCAAGGCGGCAGCGCTGCCTCCGCGGTGGCCGGCGCGCTGGCGACCAACGCGCTCATCGGCCGACCGCTCGACGATCGTTCGCTGGTGCAGGCGGCGCTCGCCGCGGAGGAGCGAGTCGCCGGGAGGCACGTCGACAACATCGCGCCGTGCATTTTCGGTGGGATTCTCCTCATCCGACAGGTCGAGCCGCTCGACTTCGTCCGCGTGCCGGTCCCGTCGTGGCTGCGCATCGCGCTCGCGCGTCCCGACCTCGCGCTCCGGACACGGCACGCCCGCGAGATTCTGCCCGATTCAGTCGACCGCGCGACGGCGCTCGCTCAGGCGGCCGCTGTCGCGACGATGGTCGCCGCGTTCTGCCTGAACGACGTGGCGTTGCTGCGCGGCGCCGTGGACGATCGCATCGCCGAACCGGCACGCGCGCCGCTCATCCCGGCGTTTCACGACGTGAAGCGCGCTGCGCTCGAAGCCGGCGCGCTCGGATGTTCGATCTCCGGCGGCGGACCGTCGGTGTTCGCGTTGGCCGACAGCGACGACGGCGCCGCCGCGGCCCTGGCCGCGATGCTCGCCGCGTTCGAGTCCAAAGGCGTCAAAGCTGATGGACGCGTGGCGTCCGTGGACGAGCGCGGCGCCCGGCTGGTGGAGGGAGAGGATTCGTGACGTCGGTCGTGGCGAGCGTTCAGGTTTGCGAAATCTGCGGAACGGAGATCGATGAGCTGAGCTCGGCACCCGCGTGCCCATCGTGCGGCGGGCTCCTCGAGCTCCGCCACGCGCCACGCGACAGCGGCGAGCCACTCCGGGCGCTGTTCGCCGATAGACGCAAGGCGACGCGCGGCGCAGACGCATCCGGCGTCTGGCGCTATCGAGAGCTCGTGCTTCCGTCGGCGCGCGCGAACGAGATCGTGACGCATCCCGAGGGGAACACGCCGTTGCTCGACAGCCGCGCAGTCGCGCGGTGGGCGGGGCTGGAGTCTTCGGACGATCTGCTCATCAAGCACGAGGGGCACAATCCGACAGGATCGTTCAAGGATCGCGGCATGACGGTCGCGATGACGCAGGCCAAGCGCAGCGCGGCTCGCGCGGTCGCATGCGCGTCGACGGGCAACACGTCGGCGTCGTTGGCGGCGTACGCGGCGCGCGCGGATCTGCCGGCGCTCGTCTTCGTCCCCAAGGGCAAGGTCGCCGGAGGCAAGCTCGCTCAGACGATCGCGTACGGCGCCCGCACGCTGTTCGTGCGCGGCGGCTTCGACGAATGTCTCGCGCTGGCGCGATCGGCGAGCGCGGAGCTCGGGATTCAACTTCTCAACTCGGTGAATCCCTTTCGCATCGAAGGACAGAAGACGATCGTCTTCGAGCTGCTCGAGCAACTCGGCTGGGACGTGCCGGACTGGATCGCGCTGCCGGCCGGCAACCTCGGCAACACCTCCGCCTTCGGCAAAGCGCTGCGCGATGCGCAGGGCCGCCGGGCTGATCGATCGGGTGCCGCGCCTGTGCGCCGTGCAGGCCGAGGGTGCCGCTCCGTTCGCGCGGAGCTTCGAGCATGGGTTCGCCGAGCGCCTCACCGTGGAACCCGAAACCATCGCGACGGCCATCCGCATCGGCGCGCCCGCGTCGTGGAATCGCGCCGTGCGCGCCATTCGCGAAACGAACGGCGTCGTGACGTCGGTGAGCGACGCGGAAATCCTCGAGGCCAAGGCGGTGATCGACGCCGCCGGCATCGGTTGCGAGCCGGCGAGCGCGGCGAGCGTCGCCGGCGTGCGGAAGCTCCTCCGATCAGGCGCGATCGCGCGAGGAGAGCGCGTCGTGGCGGTGCTGACGGGACACGTGCTCAAGGATCCCGACGCCGTAATCGACTATCACGGCTCCCGGACGGCGGATCGCCCACGCGCCAACCCGCCGATCGAGATCGAGCCGCTCGTGTCGGAAGTCGAGCGGGCGATGCTGGCCTGACAAAGCGCTACGTCGCCGTTCTCACTCCGGCGAAATTCCCTTCTTGGCCTCGGCGGCGACACGCCGCGGGTCCGAGCGCGTCGCGCGGTCGAGGAACTGTTTGTAGCGCGCCGACGCGCCGGCCGCATCACCGGCCGCCTCGAGGACCGTCGCCAGCAGATAATACGGCTCGGCGTAGAGCGGCTCCGTCTCGATCGCCTTTTGATAGGCGGCCGCCGCTTCCTTCTGGTGCTTCGCCAAGACGAGGGCGTTGCCGAGGCCCACGCGAAATGCCGCGTTGTCAGACTCCGTCTCGACGGCCAGCCCGTACTCCGCCAGAGCGGCCGCCGTATCGCGCGCACTGATGGCGAGTCGTCCGAGCATCGCGTGCGCCGGCGCGAACGCGGCGTTCTCGGCGACCGCGCGCCCGAACGCTTCTCGAGCATCGGAGGTGCGGCGAGCCTGAACCATCAGCAGGCCCTGCGCGTACTCGAGCAGCTCCTTGGATTCGTAGCCGCGGCCCAGCGTCTTCTCGTCAGCCGCGCGCAACTGTGACAACAGGGCGGTGATTTCGGCGCCGGCGCTGTCGTAGCGCGCGCTGTTGACGAACGCCGATGCACGAACGAATCGGAGGTATCCATAGTTCTTCGGGTCGCTCGCGATGATCCGCCCGAATTGATCGATCGCGCGCGGCAGCTGCGCTTGGCCGAGCGAGAGCCAGGCCATCGTGAGCCGATCGTCGGAAAAGTGACCCGCCAGCCGATCGAACAGCAGCATCACCAGCCCCTCGTGGACGAACGGATTGCGCCGGAAGGCCGCGGCCTGGAGAGAGTCGGCGCGGACGACTCGCGGATCGCGCCACACTCGCTCCTCGTCCCGCATGTAGTCGGGGAATTGGTCGAGGTCGTTGGCCCAGAACGCGACCCATCGCGCATAGAGCGGCTCGGCGCGGTCGGGCTGCACATGCGACGCCCAGATGAATGCGGCGTCGGCCGCGCGAGTATCCCCCCGCTGGAGCAACGCCACGCCGGCGTCGTAGTACGACTCCCAGTTGTTCGGATCCGCGTCGCGCTCGAGGCGCGGCTTCTCCGGCATTTGCGCCGCCAGCGGCACGGTGAGCCCCACAAACAGCAACGCAACCCGGATGGCTCGATTCGACAGCCGATGGCAAATGTCGAACTTCATATTAGCGGGTGAGGATGCGTTCAAGACGATTCAACACGCGGTCGCGGCACGTGGCGACCGGAGGGCGCGGACCCGGCGCGGCGCCGCGTAGGCGGGATAGTCGCCGCAGGTTGCGGGATCGCGTCGCGGCGTGAAGAATTGGTGGTCCCCCGCCCCCATTGCCGCGATTTTCTGCTGCGCCACTCTCCCCTCCCCTCATGCCTTCGCGCCTCGCCATTTCCGCGCTCCTCGTCACGTTCGCCGTTCCGCTCTGCGCCCAAGGCCGCGGCGGCCGCGGTGGCGCGGACAACCGTCCCGAAGTCGCCTTCCCCGTCGACCTGCCAGCGGACGACGCCAAGCTTGCCGCGCTCAAGAAGGAGGCGGTCCGTCTCGTCGACAGCCTCTCCACGCTCTCGCAGCAGATGGTGGACGAGGTATTCAGCTTCGGCGAGCTCGGCATGCAGGAGGAAGAAACGACGAAGTACCTGACCGGCATGCTCGAGAAGAACGGGTTCAAGGTCACGCGCGGCTTTGCCGGCATTCCCACCGCGTGGTACGCCACGTGGGGCTCGGGAAAGCCGGTCATCTCGCTCGGCTCCGATGTCGACGACATCCCGCAGGCGAATCAAAAGCCGGGCGTCGGCTACAAGGATCCGCTCGTCGCCGGCGCTCCGGGCCACGGCGAAGGCCACAACTCGGGCGTGCCGATGAACATCACGGCGGCCATCGCGGTCAAGAAAATCATGGAGCGCGAGCACATGACCGGCACCATCCACCTCTGGCCGGGAATCGCCGAAGAGCAGATGGCGGCCAAGGCGTACTTCGTGCGCGCCGGGATGTTCAAGGACGTCGACATCGTCCTGTTCGCGCACGTCGGCTCCGACCTCGGCGTCTCGTATGGCAACTCTGGTCAGAACGCGCTCATCAGCGCGCGATTCAACTTCGTCGGTCAGGCGGCGCACGCCGCGGGCGCACCGTGGGCCGGGCGCAGCGCCCTCGACGCGGTCGAGTTGATGGATGTGGGTTGGAACTTCCGCCGCGAGCATCTCCCGCTCACGCAGCGGTCGCACTACGTGATCACCGACGGCGGCGATCAGCCCAACGTCGTGCCGCCCACCGCGTCGGTCTGGTACTTCTTCCGCGAGACCGACTCACCGCTCGTGCAGGGGTTGTTCGCGCTCGGTGACACGATGGCGACAGCGGCGGCCATGATGACGAGCACCAAGCTCGCCTCGGTGAACATCCTCGGCTCCGGCTGGTCCGGCCATTTCAACAAGGTCATCGCCGAGGACATGTTCCAGAACATCAAGCAGGTCGGCATGCCGCAGTGGAGCGAGGCCGATCAGACGATGGCGAAGGGCGTCCAACGCGAGTACGGCCAGAAGAATCCGCGCGGTCTGTCCGACCGCACGATGACGGAGCTGCCGGCGCCTCCGCGAACCGAAGACTTGCGCGGCGGCGGGAGCGACGACATCGGCGACGTCTCGTGGAATCTGCCGACGGTCACGCTTCGCTATCCGTCGAACATCCCCGGCCTGCCGGGCCACAGCTGGTGGAACGCGATCGCCATGGCGACGCCGATCGCCCACAAGGGCGTCGTCGCCGGCGCCAAGGTGCAGGCCATGACGGTGCTCGACCTCATGACAAAGCCGGCGGTCATCACGCAAGCGTGGGATTACTTCCGCAGCGTGCAGACGAAGGACATCAAGTACTTCCCGCTGATGCGCGCCGAGGATCAGCCGGCGACGTGGCTCAACAAGGCGATCATGGACAAGTACCGGCCCGAGATGCGGAAGTACTATTACGATCCCACGAAGTACAAGACGTACCTCGACCAGCTCGGGATCAAGTACCCGACGGTGCGCGACACGACGAAGGCGGTGCCCTGAACGGGCCCGTCCGCTACACCTCGACCGTACTTCGAGCCTTCCGCGTTACCCGAGCTATCGCCGCCTCGAGGTGCTCGCGCGTAAAGGGCTTCTGGACGAATGTGTATTCGGATTCCAGAAGCCCGCGCCGGAACGCAGCGTCGTCGGTGTAGCCTGACATGAATACGACCGGCACGTTCGGTCGCGACAACGCGAGCCGTCTGGCGAACGCGCCGCCGCCGAGGCGCGGCATCATGAGGTCGGTCACGACGACGTCGATCGGCCCGTCGTGACCGGCGGCCGCGCCGAGTCCCGCCTCGCCGTCGGGCGCCTCGAGGACGTCGAAGCCGATGCGTTCCAGCATTCGGCGAACGGCGCGCCGCACGCGCGCGTCGTCCTCGACGAGCAACGCCGTGCCCAGCATGCGAAGCTCGGCCGGCGTCGACGATGGCGACGGCGACGCCTTCGAGGCACGCTCCCACGGGAAGTAGACCTTGAACGTCGTCCCCTGGCCCGGCTCGCTGTACACCCAGATGTGGCCGCCGGCCTCCTTCACGATCGTATGCGTGCTCGCGAGCCCCAGCCCCGTCCCCTGGCCCGGCGGCTTCGTCGTGAAGAACGGCTCGTAGATCTTGCCCATGATGCTCGGATCGATGCCCGCGCCGGTATCCGTCACGGCGAGCATCACGTAGCTCCCGGGCGTCACACCGCCGCGCGTGCGGGCATATTCGTCGTCGAGCTCGATGTTCTGCGTCTCGATCACGAGCGTGCCGCCGTCGGGCATCGCGTCGGCGGCGTTGATCACCAGGTTCATCACCACCTGCTCGAGCTGATTCGGGTCGCCGAGGATCGGAGCGACGTCGTCACTCAAGCGCGGCACGAGCTTGACGTTCTCCTTCAGTAGCCGCCGGAGCATTCCGCCGAGCCGCGCGACAACGTAGCTCACGCTGATCGATTGTGGCTCGGCGATCGTCTTCCGGCTGAACGTGAGCAGTTGGCGCGTCAGCAGTGTGGCGCGCCGCGCGGCCGCTACGATCTCGTCGAGATCGCAGCGGCGGTTGGGGTCGTCCTCGGTGCGCGACAGCAGCTCGGCGTATGAGGTGACCACCGTGAGGATGTTGTTGAAGTCGTGCGCCACGCCGCCGGCGAGCGTCCCGATGGCCTCCATCTTCTGCGCGTGACGGAGCTGTTCCTCGAGGTGTCGCTGCTCGGTGATGTCGAGCCACGTTCCCACGATGTGCGCTCGGCCGCTCGCGTCGTCGTCCGGCACGACCCGTTGGTCGTCGCGCACCCAGCGATACCGGCCATCCTTGTGGCGAAAGCGGTATTCGCGCACGCCATCCGTTCGCGGCTCCGCCTCGGGGCCGGTCTTCGTCAGATCGTCGGGGTAGACGTTGCCCGACCACCATCCCGGCGCGAGCGCCTCGGCGAGACTGTAGCCGAGTAGGTCCGGGACGTTCTCGCTGATCCACGTGAACCGCATGACGCCATCGCGCGGCGCGAGTTCGTACAGGACGGCGCCGCTCGACGTGATGACGCGCTCGAGTCGGCGCGCCGACGACGCGGCCTCACCAACCTTCGCCTCGAGCTCCGCCCGGCTGCCGCGCAAGCTCGACGCCATTCGATTGAACGCGCTCGCCGCGCCGCCGATCTCGTCGTTCCCGCGCACGGCCAACGGACGGTCGTAGTCGCCTCCGCTGATCCGTTCGGCGGCCGTGGCCAGTTCCTCCAGCGGGCGGGTGAATTCGCCGCTCAAGCGCCATGACATCACGGCCGCGATCAGTAGCGCAGCCAGACCGAACAAGATGATGGCGAGCATCCCGGCTTGGACTTCGTGCAGCACGGTCGCGCGCGGGAATTCGATGACGAGATTCCACGGCGTGTTCGCGATCGCGTGCATGGACGCGAACACGGGACCGATCCGCGGTTCGTCATACTCCACGACGGCCGACGCCGCGCGGGCCGCCGGCGGCATTGGGACGCGGCGCACCATGTCCGTCCAGACGTCGCCTCTGGCGTTGCCGATAAGGATCGACGCGTCCGAACCGACCACCGCGCGTAGCGGCGCGGATGCGTCGGCACCGGCCTCCGTCAGCCGCCTGCGGACGACGACGTAGCCCAGGGGCGATGCCTGCGACCCGACGCGCGACACGACCTCGTACACGAGCGTCGTATCGACCGGATAGATCGGCGACACCGCCGTTGCGTCGCTCCCGCGAACCATGTCCATGAGCGACGTTCGGGCCGCGCCGGTCATCTCCGGCCATTGGGAGTCCGACGCGCGCGTGCGACCGCCCGACGCGTTCCAGAGCTCCACGTCGGCCTTGCCGGGCTGAGGCGACAGTCGCTTCAGGCCTTCACGGGCGGCCTCGGCGCGACGCTCGTCGGGTTTTTGGAGGAACACGACGACGTCGGTGTCCGCCGCAACCCCCGCCATGGCGGCCCGCATGCTCTTGGCGGACCCACCGAGCATGTTCGCCACCTCGCGCGCCGCGCGCTCGAGATGCTCACTCGCCCCTCGCGTCGCCGATTCGGACATCTGGCGGTGCACGACGGCGCCGAACGATGCGACGACCGCCGCCGAGACCCCGACGATCGTCAGCGCGAACCGGAAGCGCAGCGATGCGCCCGGCCTCGCGCGGCGGTTGTGCCCACCGCTCCTCGCGTCGTCGCTCGGAACTGGCGTCATGAGTTCAGGGGTCTCGGGAGGGGGAAAAGTCGGGGGGCGGGTTGTCGGCGGGGCGCGCCCTATTCGTGACGACGCACGACGCCGCGACGTAATTCTCGGTATCGGTTCTGCGGCGGACCGGGGATCGAATCGACACTCGGGACCGCGGTTCCGCCAGGATTAGAGCGCTCTAATGTTTCGCGGCGTCACTCCGGACGGCGGCGAACGAGAGTGAGGATCGTGTACACGGCCACCGACTCGCCCGTCTGGTTTTTCACGTCAACGTCCCAGGCGACGACGCCCTGCGGCGGCTGATCGGGTTTGGGTTCCTTCGCCGTCTTCTGCTTCACCGTAAGAGTGGCCTGGATGGTATCGCCAGGGTAGACCGGCTTCACGAATCGAAGGCTTTCGAGCCCATAGTTGGCCAGGACGGGCCCTGGGGCGGGATCGACGAAGAGACCCGCTGCCGCCGACAACACGAAGTAGCCGTGCGCGACGCGCTTCTCGAACAACGACTCGCGCGCCGCGATGTCGTCCATGTGGGCGTAGAAAAAGTCGCCGCTGATGCCGGCGAAGTTGACGATGTCGGCTTCCGTCACCGTGCGCCGCGCCGTGACGAGCGCGTCGCCGACCGACAGATCGTCGAAGTACTTGCGGAACGGATGCACTTGGTCCGTCGTGCGCGCGGCGCCGGGCATGTATTCGTTCACGACGTGCATGAGCGTCGTCGGCGATCCCTGAAGCGCCGTGCGCTGCATGTAATGCAGCACGCCGCGGACGCCGCCCATCTCCTCGCCGCCCCCCGCGCGACCGGGGCCACCGTGGATGAGATGCGGCAGCGGCGAGCCATGGCCGGTCGACTCCTTGGCGCTGTCGCGATTCACGAGCATGAGACGCCCGTGATACGCCGCCGTGCCCATCACGACGTCTCGCGCGACACGGTCGTCGGCCGTGAACAGTGACCCGACCAGGCTGCCGCGCCCCTTTTTCGCGAGCTCGATCGCGTCGCCGACGGTGCGATACGGCATCACCGTGTTGACCGGTCCGAACGCTTCGACGTCGTGCGCCGCCTGCGCGTTGAACGGCTCGCGAGCGTAGAACAGCAGCGGCGGAAAGAACGCGCCGCGCTGTCGGTCCGCGCCGACGACGGCGAAATCGTCGAGGTTGCCGTGCACCAGCTCGGCCGCCCGCGCGATGGCGTCGACGCTCTTTCGCACCTCGCTCACCTGCGCCTTTCCCGCCAATGGGCCCATCCGAACGCCATCAACGGCGGGATCGCCCACGGTGGTCGAGTCGAGCCGCTTGCCGATCGCCGACATGACGTCCTGCAGCACCGACTCGGGCACGAGCGTGCGGCGGATGGCGGTGCACTTCTGCCCCGCCTTGGACGTCATCTCGCGCACGACCTCCTTCACGAAGAGATCGAACTCGGGAGTCCCCGGCGTGGCGTCGGGGCCGAGCATCGAGTAGTTGAGCGAATCAGCTTCCATGTTGAAGCGAACGTTCTGCTCGACGATGCCCTTCGACGTCTTGAGCATGCGCCCCGTGGACGCGGATCCCGTGAACGCGACCGCGCACTGCTCGTCGAGATGATCGAGGAGGTCGCCGGCACTCCCGCAGATCAGCTGGATCGCGCCGTCGGGAAAGATTCGCGCGTCGATCATCGCGCGAAACACAGATTCGGCGAGGTACGACGTGATCGTCGCCGGCTTCACGATCGCCGGCACGCCGGCGAGCAGCGTCGGCGCGAGCTTCTCCAGCATTCCCCAGACGGGGAAGTTGAACGCGTTGATGTGGACGGCCACGCCCTCGATCGGCACGCAGATGTGACGCCCGACGAACGTCCCGCCCTTCGACAGGGGCTCCGGCGGCCCATCTATATAGAAGGTCTCGTTCGGGAACTCGCGCCGTCCGCGCGAGGCGTACGCGAAGAAGGTCCCGATGCCGCCCTCGATGTCGACCCAGGAATCGCCGCGAGTCGCGCCGGTGGCGGCGGAGACGAGATAGAAATCCTCCTTCAGTTCCATCAGCCGCTGCGCCATCGCCTTGAGCATCAGCGCGCGCTGGTGAAACGTCATCTTGCGCAGCGCCGGACCGCCGACGCGCCGCGCGTACTCCACCATGCCGCCGAAGTCGAGCCCGTTGCTCGACGCCTCGGCGACCTTCTCACCCGTGACCGCGTGAAAGAGATCGGTGCCCGTGCCGTCCCCGGATACCCACCGGCCCTTTACAAAATTCTCGAGCCGGCGCGGCTCGTTGCCCGCGACTCCGATCAATCGCGGAGCCGGCGCTGTGGTCGTCATGAGAGCCTCGAAATCAAAATCATATGAATGGTCAGACGCGTTCCAGGATCGTCGCCATCCCCTGGCCCACGCCGATGCACATCGTGCAGAGTGCGTAGCGTCCGCCGCGCGCCTCGAGCTCGCGCGACGCCGTGAGCAGCAGGCGCGCCCCGGACATCCCGAGCGGGTGGCCCAGCGCGATCGCCCCGCCATTTGGATTCACGCGCGGATCGTCGTCCGCGACGCCGAGCTCGCGCAGACACGCCAGCGATTGCGCGGCGAACGCCTCGTTGAGCTCGATCACGTCCATCTGTTCGAGCGTGAGGCCGGCGCGCGCGAGCGCCTGTCGTGACGACGGCACGGGGCCCATACCCATGATCCGCGGCTCCACGCCGGCCACCGCGCTCGCGACGATTCGCGCCAGCGGAGCGCCACCGAGCTCTTTCAGCCCGACCTCCGACGCGACGAGCAGCGCGGCCGCGCCATCGTTCAGCCCCGACGAGTTCCCCGCCGTGACCGAACCACCCTCGGCGCGGAACGCCGGCTTGAGCGTCGCGAGAATCTCGAGCGTCGTGTCCGGACGGAGAAATTCGTCCGCGTCGACGCACTTCGCCGCGCCTTTCTTCTGCGGAATCTGAACGGGGACGATTTCCTGTACGAAACGCCCGGAGTCCCGCGCCGCGGCCGCCTTCTGCTGCGAGCGCACCGCGAACAGATCCTGGTCGGCCCGTGACACGCGATACTGCTCCGCCACGTTTTCGGCCGTCTGCCCCATCGAGTCCGTGCCGTATTTCGATTTCATGCGCGGGTTGACGAACCGCCAGCCGAGGCTCGTGTCGAACAGCTCGATGTCGCGCGCGAACGGCTTGCTTCCCTTCGACATCGCGTACGGCGCGCGCGTCATGCTCTCGACGCCGCCCGCGACGTAGAAATCGCCGTCGCCGACTTGCACCGCCCGCGCCGCGTTCACGACCGCGCTCATCCCCGACGCGCACAACCGATTCACCGTCTCGCCGGGCACGGACGTCGGAAGCCCGGCGAGCAGCAGCGCCATGCGCGCGACGTTGCGGTTGTCTTCCCCGGCCTGGTTCGCGCAGCCGAGCACGACGTCGCTCACGCGCGCCGGATCAAGTCCCGCGTTTCGCTTCATCACCTCGGCGATGACCAGCGCCCCCAGGTCGTCAGCGCGCACTTCGCTGAGCGCGCCGCCGAGGCTCCCCACAGGGGTGCGGATACCATCGACCAGGTACGCTGCTCTCGTCACGGCTTGGAATCGGCGAAGAAGGGCTTCTCGGTGTTGAACACGGTCCCCCGAAAGATGCTGACGATCGCGCCCGCGCGCCGGACTTCCACACGGTAAAACGCCAGCTTCCGGGTCGCGCTCTCCTCGATCGCCTCGGCGGTCAACTCGTCGCCCGCGTGGATCGCGGCGGGGTACGTCACGCTGTTCTCGATGCTCACCGTCACGCGGCCGTGGGTGTTGCATGCAAACGCGAGCGCGCTGTCGGCGAGCGAAAACAACGCGCCGCCGTGGCAGACGCCGAAGCCGTTCAGCATGTCGTCGCGCACTCGCATGCGAATCGTCGGCCGCGCGGACGCACGTCGAGCACTTCGATGCCCAGCCATTGACTGAACGCGTCGCGCGCCATCATCGCCGACACGACGCGCTCGGCCAACGCTTGATCTTCCGTCGCGGGATTCGACGCGCTCATGCGACGAACCGGCCGCCCTCGCGGGCCGTTCGGCGGAGGAGCGGGCTCGGGCGGTACCGGTCCTCGCCGTACTCGGCGTGCAGCCGCTCCATTCGCGTCGAGCACCACTGGGGCGCCCAATTCGTCGCCCCACGCGAGCAAACCCTTCGGATAGTTGACGCCCCGAGTCATCGCGAGATCGATGTCCGCCGGCGACGCGACGCGCATGTAGCACCGCGTCGATCGCCTCGTTGATCAGCATCGCGAGCACGCGGTCGAAAACCCGTTGGCCGAGGGCGGCGTCTTTCGCTCGGCTCGGGCGCGACGGCTCCGACGCGTAGTCGTAGTAGCCGCGCCCGGACTTGCGTCCGAACCGTCCCGCCTCGACGAGCCGTTGCTGCGTGATCGACGGCTTGTACCGCGGGTCGTGGAACATCCCTTCGTAGACCGAGCGCGTCACCGCGTAGTTCACGTCGTTGCCGATGAAGTCCATCAGCTCGAACGGCCCCATGCGGAAGCCGCCGAGCTCACGCATCGCCCAGTCGATCGTCGCGCAATCGGCGATTCCCTCCTCGAGGAGGCGAATCGACTCGCCGTAGAACGGCCGCGCGACGCGATTCACGATGAACCCCGGCGTGTCGGACGCGACCACGGGCGTCTTGCCCCACGCTCGCATCAGCTCCACAGCGCCGACGACTGCCGAGGTCGCTCGCCGCCGAGCCGCGGCACGACTTCGACGAGCGGCATGACCGGGGCGGGTTGAAGAAGTGCAAGCCGATCACCCGCTCCGGTGACTTGCACGCCGCCGCCGATCGCCGTGACCGATAGCGACGAGGTATTCGTCGCGAGCACCGCGTCCGCCGCCACGACGCTTCCTCGAGGCGCCGCGAACAGCGTTCGCTTGGCGTCGAGGTCCTCGACGATCGCCTCGATCACGAGTCCGCAATCGCGATACGCACAGCAGGTCGTCGCCGAGCGCTCGACGCGTGGAAGGTCGATGCGCGACAGTCAATGCCGTCGGCCGCTTCGCGCGTCATGCGGCTCCTTCTCGATCTCACGTGCCATCGACTTCGCGATCGACGCGCGCCCGCGCTCCACCGCGCCGCGCATCGACGTCGGCGAGCACAACGCGATGCCCCGCCGCCGCCGCGACCTGCGCGATCCCGGTTCCCATCGCGCCGGCGCCGACGACGCCGATCACCGTGCTCGCGTCGAGCGCCATCAACGTCCGGTGAAAACGGGTTTGCGCTTCTCGAGAAAAGCGTGCACGCCCTCGGCGTAGTCGGCGGTCGCGCCGGCCTCTCGCTGCAGCTCCTCCTCGTAGTCGAGCTGGGTCTCGAGGTCCACACCGAGCGAGCGGTTGAAGCCGCGCTTGATCAGTCCGAGCCCGCGCGTCGGTTGCGTCGCCAGAAAACGGGCCGTGCCCAGCGCCGTCTCGACCAAGCGCCGGCGTGTCGACGACCATGTAGACGAGCCCCCAATCGCGCGCCTGCTCGGCCGTCATCTTTTCGGCGAGCATCGTCATGACCGATCGCGCGATGGAGACCGACGATGCGCGGAAGGATGAACGTGCCGCCGCTGTCGGGGATGACGCCGATCTTCGCGAACGACTGAATGAACGTCGCGCTGGACGACGCGAAGACGATGTCGCACGCGAAGGCGAGGTTGGCGCCGGCGCCGGCGGCCACCCCGTTCACCGCGCAGACGACCGGCTTCTCGAGCGTGCGTATCGCGCGCACGATCGGGTTGTAGCTGTCGCGCACGAAGTCGCCGAGGTCGGGAATCACGCCGTCCTTCGGCGCCGCCTCGGCCAGGTCCTGGCCGGCGCAGAAGCCGCGCCCCGCGCCTGTCAGCAGAACGGCGCGAATCGCCTGGTCCTCGGCGGCTTGGCCGAGCGCCTCGAGCATCAGCGCGGCCATGGGGCGCGTGAAGCTGTTGAGAACGTCCGGCCGGTTGAGCGTGATCGTGGCCACGCCCTCGGCAACTTCGAACAGAGAATCTCGGCCATGCCTCGCGCTCGTGCCGGTGGAAACGGGACCCGTGGTCGCCGCCGATCGTCCTTCGGGGGAATGCATCCTCTCGACTCGGCGTTCAAATTAGCCCCTTCCCGCCCCGGCCCGCGACGCTCGACGGCGCACCGTGCGCTGGAATCGGGCATCGCAGGGGGGCAGATTACGAGACGTGACGACCGTTCCGCCACCTCGCGGGTCGCGCGCGACGCGTGTCAGGTAGACCCGCGGCCGCCTCCCCCCCGCTCCTGACGCCGCGCCCAATTCCGGCGCGGCCGATTCGCGGCTCGACTGGCGCCGCATCGCCTACAACGCGCTCGTCTCGCGTGTCGCTCGACGACGTCGAAGAAGCGACGAACAAGAATCGCGCGACCGTCCCGCGCGAACACCTGGTGCTCTACCAGTTCTCGGCGCGAGGACACGACGTCGCGCAGGCGATTCTCGGGTCGATGCTCACGCATCCGCACGACGCCGCGAGCGCCTACTACAGGTCGCGTCCCCTCCTGCTCTCGCTGGGACTGAGCATCGAGGACGCGCTGGCCAGTCCGTCGGGCAGATCCGGCGGGTTCAGCGACGGGCGAGACATCGGCGTCGTGTGCAACCTGCCGAGCCGCGATTGTCCCATCGTGCTCCCGATGTCCGGCGACGTAGGATCGCAGTTCACGCCGTGCGCCGGTTGGGCGCAGTCGATTCGCTATCACACCGAAGTGCTCCGCGACGCCACCTGGAAGGGCGCGATCGGCGTCGTTCTCGGCGGCGAAGGCTCGGTGGCGACGAACGGCTTCTGGTCGGCCCTCACGATGGCCACGACGCTCTCGCTGCCGATGTTGTTCTACGTCGAGGACAACGGACTCGGGCTGTCGGTGCGAGGCGACATGCAGACGCCAGGCGCCAACATCGCGCGGAACCTGGCGTCGTTCGGCAACCTGTTCATTCGCGACGGCGACGGGACCGATCCCGCGGAATCGGCGAGGCTCCTCGCCGAATGTGTCGCCCACGTTCGCGGCGGTGGCGGCCCGGCGCTCGTGCGCCTCACCGTTCCTCGCCTGGCGAGCCACTCCGGTCCGGACAATCAGCGCGGCTACCGCACCGAGGCCGAGATCGCGGCCGACGTCGCGCGCGACCCGATGCCGCGCCTGCGCGCGCACGTCGTTCCGTCGCTCTTGAGCGAGTCGGAGTGGAACGACCTGGAGGCCGAGGTCGCGCGAGACGTGCAACAGGCGCTCGACGCCGCCCGCGCGCGGCCGTATCCCGACCCCGCCAACGTCGCGCGGTGGGTTTACGCCGACGACTCTCCCGGATCGCCTGAAGCGTTCGGCGGACTCTCGCGCGCCGAGCGCGCGGAGCTCGACGGCAGGGAGACGGCGGACGACGAAGGAGAAGTGGTCCGATTCGCCGAGTCGGTGCGACGAACCCTGCGGCACGAGCTCGAGGTCAACCCGAAGTGTCTCGTCTTCGGCGAGGACGTGGGACGCAAAGGCGGCGTTCATCTCGTCACCGAAGGACTCCAGAAACAGTTCGGAGAACAGCGCGTCTTCGACACGAGTCTTTCGGAGGAAGGAATCATCGGCCGTGCAGTCGGCATGGCGATCAGCGGATTGATGCCGGTCGCGGAGATTCAATTCCGGAAGTACGCCGACCCGGCCGCCGAGCAGTTGAACAACTGCGGCACGCTGCGGTGGCGCACGGCGAACCGGTTCGCCGCGCCGATCGTGGTGCGGATGCCCGGCGGATTCGGGAAAGACGTCGGCGACCCGTGGCACAGCCTGAGCGACGAGGTGCGGTTCGCGCACGCCTACGGCTGGCGCGTGGCAATGCCCTCGAACGCCGCTGACGCGGCCGGGCTGCTCCGCGCGGCGATGCGCGGCGCGGATCCGACGATCTTCTTCGAGCACCGGTCGCTGCTGATGACGAGCGACGGGAGCGCGCACTATCCGGGCGACGACTACGTGCTGCCGTTTGGTCGCGCCGCCGTGCGAATGACCGGAAGCGACCTGACGCTCGTGACGTGGGGCGCGCTGGTCCATCGATGTGTCGAAGCCGCCGAGCGATTCGGCGACCGTGTCGAAGTGATCGATCTGCGCACGATCGCTCCCTGGGATCGCGCGTGCGTGCTCGATTCAGTTCGGAAGACGGGCCGGTGCGTGATCGCGCACGAGGACAACCTCACGGCCGGGTTCGGCGCCGAGATCGCCGCGACGGTGGCGAAGGAAACGTTCTGGCAGCTCGACGCGCCCGTCGATCGCATCGCCGTCGAGGACGTGCCGATGCCTTATCACCCGATACTGCTCGAGGCCGTCTTGCCGAGCGTCGACCGAATCGCCGCGCGCATCGAAGCAACCCTGGCCGTCTGACTGTCCAGCCGTCTAGCTGACTAGCCGTCCAGCTCTTGTACAAGCGACAAACCCCTCAGGCGCAGCACGCTGCGGCCTGAGGGGCTCATCCTCGCTGGCGGGATTCGATCATTCGGTTCGACGCCACAACGTGCGTGGCCTGATCGACTTCCCTTATCCGGTCGGTATCGGTCCCATCCGGTGCTCTGGAATTCTGCAAAGCTACAGTCACGTCCAGCGACCTCGTGACCGGTGAAGCGATGTCGAACCTCCGCCTCACAAGCGCTTCGGACAGCGTCCCGCCGAAGCTTTACGCGAACGGTAAAGACCGTGTCCGATCGCGTGGGCCCAAAGTGCAATTGTGCTTTCGATCCGTCAATCGAGAAAATTTCCCGAACGGAGTAACCGACCGGAGCGGTGAGCTAGATCGTCTTGAATTCCTCGAACGGCTCGCCGCACGCGCGACATACGCGCAGCGACTTGCACGCGGTCGATCCGAACTCGCTCGTCAGCGTCGTCTCCCCGGAACCGCAGCGCGGACACGCCACTCGCGTCGAGCGTCGCTCCAGCTGAACGACGGCCGTCGTCGAGCCGGGAGCGCCGGCCCATCCCGGCGGCGCAATGCCGTACGCCTCGAGCTTCACCCGCGCCGTATCTGATATCCAATCGGTCGTCCACGCCGGAGCGTACGTCGTGCGAACCTCGACAGGCTCCACGCCGCGCTCCACGAGCGCCCGCCGAATGTCGCGTTCGATCTCCCGCATCGCCGGACACCCCGAGTACGTCGGGGTCACCGTCACCACAGCGCCCGTGCCGACGCGCTCGACGCCGCGCACGATCCCGAGCTCCACGATGCTCAGCACCGGAACTTCGGGATCCTTGACCTCGTCGAGGATCTCGAGCAATTCGTCGCTGGAAGTGGGCGCCCGCATCACCATTCGGCTCCCGGGTGTGACCGCGCCAGGATCTGCATTTCCGACAAAAGATGTCCCAGATGTTCGGTGTGGCGCCCTTCTCGGCCGCCTCTCTGCATGTACCCCGCGGCGGGCGTCTCGAGCCCCGCGACGCGCAGGATCTCCCCGATTTGCGCGTGCCACGCCGCCGAGAGCGATTCGGGATTCACGCCCGCCCCGGCCTGCTCGGCCGCCAAATCAGCCGGCGTCGCGATGAACAACTCGCCCGTGTAGCGCCACAAATCGTCGAGCGCCGTCTGCGCGCGCCGATGGCTCTCTCCGGTACCGTCGCCGAGCGTGACCACCCACTGCGTCGCGTGGCGCACGTGATAGCGCGTCTCCTTGGCCGCCTTGGCGGCGACGCCCGCGACGTCGGCGTCGGTGACGGCCGACAGTGCCTCCATCTGCAGCAAAGAATAGACGCTGAACAGAAGTTGGCGAACGACAGTGACAGCGAAGTCGCCTCGCGGAAGCTCGGCCAGGAGCACGTTCCGGAAATCGACCGAGTCGCGCAGGTACGCGAGGTCGTCCTCACTGCGGCCTTTTCCCTCCGCCGCGCCCGCGAGCTTGAGGAACAGCGTCGCCTGACCGATCAGGTCGAGCGCGATGTTCGCGAGCGCGATGTCCTCCTCGAGGATCGGGCCGTGGCCGCACCACTCGGACAGACGGTGGCCCAGGATCAGCCGATCGTCACCGAGGGCGGCGAGGTAGGGGAAGACCGCGGGAGCGCTCATGAGGGCGTTAGAACTTGCTGACTAGACTCCTCGAACGCCACGCGGAACCTTGTAGAATTGCGGGTGCCGGTAGGGCTTGTCGTTCCCGGGGTCGAAGAACGGACCCGCGTCCTCCGGCGACGACGCCGTGATCGCGGCGCTCGGCACGACCCAGATGCTCACCGCCTCGCCGCGACGCGCGTAGACATCGCGAGCGTTCTCGAGCGCCTGTTCGGCGGTGGCGGCGTGTACGCTCCCCGCATGTTCGTGCGGCGCGCCCTTCGGCGGCTGCACGAACACTTCCCAGAGCGGCCACTGCGGGTCGTCGCTCACGCCGCTTCGCCGGCTGCCGCGCGTTTGGCCGCGTACGCGGTGGCCGCGTCGCGGACCCACGCGCCCTCGTCGTGCGCGGCGCGCCTCGCCGCCAGCCGCTCGCGATTGCACGGCCCGTCGCCTTTCACCACGCGCCAGAACTCATCCCAATCGATTGGACCGATGATCCAGTTCTCCGTCTCGTCGTCGTAGCGTAGCTCCGGATCGGGGAGCGTGACGTCGATCGCCTTCGCCTGCGCGACAGTGAGGTTCACGAACCGCTGGCGCAGTTCGTCATTGGTCTTGTGCTTCACACCCCAACGCAGGAGCTCTTCGGAGTTCGGCGAATTCTTGTCCGACGGACCGAACATCATGAGCGACGGCCACCACCAGCGATTCACGGCGTCCTGCGCCATGGCACGCTGCGCCGGCGTGCCGGAGGCGAGCGTCGCCATGATCTCGTAGCCCTGGCGCTTGTGGAAGTTCTCTTCCTTGCAGATGCGCACCATCGCGCGGGCGTACGGCCCGTACGACGCGCGGGCCAGCATCGTCTGGTTCACGATGGCCGCCCCGTCGACGAACCAGCCAATGCAACCGATATCCGCCCACGAGAGCGTGGGGTAGTTGAAGATGCTCGAGTACTTCGCCGACCCGTCCAGGAGCTGGTCGATCAGCGTTCCACGGTCCACCCCGAGCGTCTCGGTTCCGCAGTAGATGTAGAGCCCATGCCCTGCCTCGTCCTGCACCTTGGCGAGCAGAGCCATTTTTCGGCGGAGATTTGGCGCGCGGGTGAGCCAGTTGCCTTCGGGCAGCATCCCGACCACTTCGGAGTGCGCGTGTTGGGACATCATGCGCACGAGCTGCCGGCGGTACCGCTCCGGCATCCAGTCCTTCGGCTCGATCGACTCGCCTCGAGCGATTCGGGCCTCAAACTCGCGGATTTTCTCCGAATCTTCGGCCGGTGCGGCCGAAGGGGGGTTCGTGGATGGCATCGGTGTCTACTGGAGTAAGCGTGCGCCGCTGTTGACCTTGCGCGCGCGATCCCGATCAGAAATCTAGTGCCCGGCCGATACCGCCGGATAGATTTCGACTCGTTCTCTCCCTTCGTCCCGAGTCAGCATGCGCCGTCTATCGTTGCTCGCCGCCACCGCTCTGATCACCCTGCTCTCACCGCGCACGATCGTGGCGCAGGCCGGCGGCGGCGGAGGACAGGACGAGACCCCGAGCAACCCGTGGAATGACGGGCTCGTGCCAGGAAACTACTTGCGCATGAGCTCAGGCTCGACCACCCCGGTGAGCCCACACGCCGCCCTGCGTTTTTGGGATCGCGGCACGACCTACTACGCCGGCTGGGAGAACTGGGACACGGGTGTGAGCGGAGTCAGCCGTCTCGGCTTCAGCCTCAACGCGGCATACAGCACGCTCCCGCTGAACGTTCCGCTGTTCCGTGATACGTTCGCGCCCGTCAACGGCGCGACCGTGACGTCGGTGAATGCGGCGCGCGCCGGAATCCTCGAAATCACGTCGGGACTTCGCCTGCGGATGCCGCTCCCATACCTCATGCCGAACCTGAGCCTCGGACTTGGACTGATCGACTGGCAGCCCGGAGCGATCAACTACGAGTCGACGATGGGATCCGGCAGGGCCCAACAGCAACACCGACTGAGCGCCGAAGTCACGGTCGGCGCGGGGGTCGAAAAGAATCTCTTCGATCGTTACGGCGTTTTCGGCGAAGCCCTGTACGTCTACGGCTACACGAGCTACGGCAGCGGGTTCGCGCCGGGCGGCGTCTGCAGCTCGCCGGGGTGCGACACGTTCCGCAACGGCAACACGACGATCGGGACGATTCGAGGCGGTCTGCGCGTTCGCGTCGGTCAGTGACGTTCGCGCACGGCTCGTGACATGACGCTCGGCCAGCACGCGCCGCTCGACGCCGGCGGAACCGTGTCGACGTTGGTGTCGGACGGCGTCGCCGACATCTGCTTCGGTCATCCGAAGAGCAACTCCCTTCCGGGGACGGTCCTTCGCGACCTGGCGGCGTCCATCGCGGACGTGAGCGTCCGCGCCGACGTCCGCGCGATCGTCGTTCGGAGTTACGGCGCGGGCGCGTTCTGCGCCGGCGCGTCGTTCGACGAATTGTCCTCGATCCGCGACGCCGTTCAGGGAAAGGCGTTCTTCATGGGCTTCGCGCGCGTCATCAGCGCGATGATCAAGTCGGCGAAGCCCATCGTCGTGCGCGTGCACGGGAAGGCGGTCGGCGGGGGCGTCGGCATCGTCGCCGCGGCCGACTACGCGATCGCGACGTCGAGCGCATCGGTACGGCTGAGCGAACTTGCCGTCGGGATCGGCCCGTTCGTCGTCGGCCCGGCGATCGAGCGAAAGATCGGGACCGGCGCCTTCGGCGCGATGGCGATCGACGCAGACTGGCGCGACGCCGCATGGGCCGAGCGACACGGACTCTACGCACGCGTCGTGGAAGACACCGCGGCGCTCGACGCCGAGGTAGACCGCCGCGTCGCCTCGCTCGCGGCGGCCAACCCGGAGGCGGTGATGGGCATCAAGCGCGCCGTGTGGACCGGCACCGACGACTGGTCCGCGCTCCTCGAGCAGCGGGCGGAGACGAGCGGGACGCTGGTGCTGTCGGAGTTCACCCGATCCGCGATCGCTCGATTTGCGGCAAAGTAAAGGCGACTGGCGCGCACTAGACGCGACCTACACCGTCCGAGCACTCTAGTCGTCTGCGATAGGCGTCAGCGACAGGCGACTGCGAAGGTGAACTGACGACCGGCGCTGCCGCCTGCCGCCTAGAGTGCCCGCGAATCAGGGATCGTTATTCGTGCGAGTTCCTGATATCTGAAAACTGATAGCTGACCACTCACTCCGATGCGATTCAGCTCGTCGGCGGGTTGAACGCGATGCCGCTGTGCTGCGCCTCGATCCAGCTCTTGTGGTAGTTGGGGTCCTCGAACGCCGTCGCGGCTTTCGCGACGTGCAGCGGGCGGAAGCTGTCCATCATCACCGCCAGCTCGTTCGTCGACTTCGCGCCGATCGACGCCTCGGCGCGCCCCGGATGCG
The DNA here is from genome assembly GCA_963789315.1 of uncultured Gemmatimonadaceae bacterium. Lineage (GTDB taxonomy): Bacteria > Gemmatimonadota > Gemmatimonadetes > Gemmatimonadales > Gemmatimonadaceae > JAQBQB01. The sequence goes on from CAWBKI010000019.1 coordinate 545,439, forward strand.
GGCCGTGAGGAATGCCGTCCGGATGCAACGTGATGCTCCCGAACTCGATGCCCTTCCGGCTCATGAATTCGCTCGACGCGTAGTACAACACCTCGTCCGAGTCGACGTTGCTGTGATTGTAAGGCGCCGGCACGGCGTTCGGATCAAAATCATACGGTCGAGGGCAGAACGAGCACACGACGAATCCGTCGCCCTCGAACGTCTGGTGCACCGGCGGCGGCTGGTGGACGCGTCCGACGATCGGCTCGAAGTCACCGATGTTGAACGCCCACGGGTAGAAGTATCCGTCCCACCCGACGACGTCGAACGGATGGTGGTCGAGGATCAACTCATTGATGCCGTCGTACTGCTTCACCAGCAGCCGGAAGTCTCCCATCTCGTCGTGCGTATCGAGCTTCAACGGGATGCGGATGTCGCGCTCCGAGTACGGCGCACCTTCCTTCAACTGGCCGAACTCGTTCCGATATCGCTTGGGCGAACGGACGTGCCCGCGGCTCTCGAAGACGAGCAGCTTGGGCGGATCGCCGGCGGAGTCGAACACGTAGCGGTGCAGGATGCCGCGGTGGACGATGACATAGTCCCCCTCCCCGAACGGCAACTCTCCGAACACCGACTGGAGCGTTCCCTTCCCCTTGGCGACGTACACCAGCTCGTCCGACTGCGCGTTGCGATAGTAGTGCTCGTCCTGCTTGTCCGGCTCGACGTAGAGCATCGCGATGTCCTGGTTGAACATCAGCGGGATGCGATCGAGCGTCGGACTTCCGCCCTTCTTCGCGCGGGCGGTCAGGAAGTGGCGATGACGCAGCGTCAGATCCGGATCCGCCTCGAGCGCCGTCTCCTTCAGCCGCCGCACCGACTTCACGGTCGTCGGCGGATGCACGTGGTAGAGCAGCGACGACGTCCCCGTGAACCCCTCGTGCCCCATCAGCTCCTCGGCGTAGATGCCGCCGCCGGGCTTGCGGAAGGCCGTGTGGCGCTTTCTAGGTATGGATCCGAGGGTGTGGTAGATCGGCATCGTCGTTGGTTGCGTGCGTGGACTAGAAGGGATCTCTGCTGGGCAACCACTCTAGCGTCAGGCGTCTGCGTCAGCCGACAGCCGGCAGGCGGCGTGCGCAATCAGCCTGACGCCGTCGCTGTAGCCTGCCGACTAGAGTCCTCGCCCATCAGTGATCGCGTTTCGTGCGGGGTCCCGACCTACAAGTTGCCTCTGAGCCCCTGCTCCCTCTCGATCGCCTCGAACAGCGCCTTGAAGTTCCCCTTTCCGAAGCTCCGCGCTCCCTTTCGCTCGATGATCTCGTAGAACAACGTCGGACGGTCTTCGACCGGCTTCGAGAAGATCTGCAGCAGGTAGCCGTCCGGATCTCGGTCGACGAGGATGCCGAGCTCCTCGAGCTTGTCGATCGGCTCGTCGATCGCGCCGACGCGGCCCTGAAGCTGCTCGTAGTACGTCGTCGGCGCGTGCAGGAACTCGACCCCGCGGTCGCGGAGCGCGGTCACGGTGGAGATGATGTCGTTCGTCGCCAGCGCCAGGTGTTGCACGCCGGGCCCGCGATAGAACTCGAGATACTCGTCGATCTGCGACTTCTTCTTGCCTTTCGCCGGCTCGTTGATCGGGAACTTGATTCGCTCGTTCCCGTTGGTCATCACCTTCGACATCAGCGATGAGTACTCCGTGGAGATGTCTTCGTCGTCGAACGAGATCAGGTTCTTGAAGCCCATCACTTTCTCGTAGAATCCGACCCACGTGTTCATCCGCCCGAGCTCGACGTTCCCGACGCAGTGGTCGACGTACTGCAGACCCGTCGGCGCCGCCTTGTAGTGCGGGTCGCGACGCTGGAAGCCCGGGAGAAACACGCCGCGATAGTTCTTCCGCTCGATCAACGAGTGGATCGTGTCGCCGTAGATCTTGATCGCGGCCACGACGACTTCGCCCTCGTCGTCGCGCAACGCGCGCGGCTCGGCCGCCGACTCGGCGCCGCGCTCGATCGCCTTGGCGTGCGCATCGCGCGCGTCGTCCACCCAGAGCGCGATGTCGCGCACGCCGTCGCCGTGGCGGCGAACGTGGTCGGCGACCTCGCCGTCGGGGCCGAGCGGCGTGGTGAGCACGAGACGGATCTTGTTCTGGACGAGCAGGTAGCTCGCGCGGTCGCGCACGCCGGTCTCCGGACCGCGATAGCCCGCGAACTGGAAGCCGAACGCGCTCTGATAGAAGTGCGACGCCTGCTTCGCGTTGCCGACGTAGAATTCGACGTAGTCGGTTCCGTTGATCGGAAACGTGTCGTGCGTCTCCGTCTCTGTCGGTCGAGTCTGCGTGGCCATGCTCGCTCCGTGTGGTCGTCGCTCGCTGTCCGAAAGGCTACGCAGGCAGCGTGAACAGGTGAAGACCTGCGCGCCAGCCCGTTCGAGGATAATGTATACTCGGTGACGACCGCCCTTCCCGCACAATCCGACGACTTCAGCCGTCTCGCCGACGCGCTGGCCGGCCAATACGAGCTGCTCCGCGAAATCGGACGCGGCGGCATGGGCGTCGTCTACCTCGCCCGCGACGTCCGACTCGACCGGCCCGTCGCCATCAAGACGCTCCCGCCGCACCTCGCCAACGACCCGATCGTGCGCGAGCGCTTTCTGCGCGAGGCGCGAACCGCCGGCGGCCTGTCGCACCCGAACATCGTTCCGATCCACCGCGCCGATGAAATCGCCGGCCACGTCTTCTTCGTCATGGGCTTCGTCGACGGCGACTCGATGGCGCAGCGCATACGCGCGCTCGGCCGTCTCGACGAACGAGAGGTCGTTCGCGAGCTGCGCGACGTGGCGCTGGCGCTCGACTACGCGCATGCGCACGGCGTCATCCACCGCGACGTGAAGGCCGAGAACATCCTCGTCGAACGGTCGAGCGGCCGCGCGCTCGTCACGGACTTCGGCATCGCGCGGCTCGCCGAGGCGGCGCCGCTCACCGCCACCGGCCAGGTGCTCGGCACGGTCTACTACCTCAGCCCAGAACAGGTGGCGGGCGAGGCAGTGGATGCGCGGAGCGACATCTATTCTCTGGGCGTCGCTGGGTTTCTCGCGCTCAGCGGGCGCTTTCCGTTCGAGGCGCAGTTGGCGTCGGCCGTCTTGCTCGCGCACGTGACCAAGTCGCCGCCGGCGTTGCGCTCGCTCGCGCCTGGCGTCCGCACGCGGCTCGCCGCGGCGGTCGATCGCTGTCTCGCCAAGGATCCGGCGGCGACGATTCCAGAGCGGCGCGCAGTTCGCGCGCGAGCTCGCCGAGATCGACGCCGAGATGACTGGAGTGAGCGTGGACCTGCCGCGCGTGGTGGTGTCGGACAGCGACGCGCAAAAGATTTGGGGACGCGCCGCCGAATTGCAGGAGGCGACGAGTTCGCAACCGATGCCCGCGCTTCCGCCCTCGGCGCGCACGGCCGCAGGAAGCTCCCACATCGGGCTATTCGCTCACCGACGTTCGCGGATCGGCACGCGAAGCCGGCATCGCCACGAAGGCGATCGACCGCGCGCTGGCCGAATACGGGCTTGCACCGGGCGAATCGACTTCGCTCGCGCCGGTCACGATCGCGGATCTCTCCGCGGAGAAAAACCGTCTCGCCGGCAATGCGCTCCTGCTCGAGTACGAAGCGGTCGTGGACGGCGAGGTCTCGGAACGCGACTTTGACGTACTGGGCAACGTGATACGTCAACGAATGGCGGGAGACGCGGGGACGCTTACCGCGGTCGGCCGCTCGCTCAACTGGAGCTCAAACAGCGGCGCGCGGCGGCTCAGTGTCACGATCGTCGTGCGTCGCGGCAAGACCACGATTCGATGCACGGAAAACCTCGCGGGTCTCACAGGGGCGATCTTCGGACCGACGATGGGTGCCGGCGGCGGGGGTGGGGGCGGCATGGTGTTCGGGGTGATCATGGGGTCGACGCATCACCCACTGGCCGCGCTCGCCGGCTGGCTCGGCACCGTCGCGACGTCCTACGGCCTCGCCCGCACCATCTTCGCCGCCAAGGCCCGCGATCGCCGGACGAAGCTCCGCGCGATGGCCGAAGCGCTCGCGCACGAAGTCCGCGAGTCGATCGCGGGCCGATAGACGATCGCTGACTGGCCCCGGTTGACGAGTTCGGTCCGTTGTGATAAAATCTTATCTCACATGGACACCGACACGCGACAATCCCGGAAGTCGTTGGTCATGGCCGCGATCGTCGCTGCGGTGGCGGCGGCCGTTTTCTGGCGCACCGCCTACCCGACCATCACGTGGTGGGACTCGAGCAGCTACTCGCTCGCGGCGGCGACGCTCGGCGTCAACTCGCCTCCGGGGTCGCTGCTTCTCACGCTGATCGGCTGGCCCGTCGCGCGGTTTTCGTTCGGCCTCTCTCCGGCGCACGCGCTGAACCTTTTCGCGGGTCTTCTCGCGGCGCTGACGTCGGCGCTCGTCTACGTCATCTCCCTGGCGAGCCTTCGGATCGCCGGATTCGACGGACGCGCCAACACGGCGACGGCACTCGGCGCGGCGGCCGGCGCGTTGACGTTCGCGTTCAGCGCGACGCTCTGGACGTACGCGACCCAGTTCACCCCGTACGTCCTGACGGCGGTGTTCACGGGTTTGATTTTGTGGACGATGATGCGCTGGTGGGCCGACGCCGACCGCCCGGATGCTTGGGCGTGGCTCGCCCTCCTCGGCCTCCTCTTCGGGCTGGACTTCAGCGTGCACAGGACGAACGCGCTGCTGATCCCGGGCGCCGTCGTTTGGATTCTGCTGCGCCGCCCAGCGACGCTGCGGTCGCCGAAAGCGATCCTGTGCGGCGCCGGTTCGCTCGCGGCGGGACTCGCTGTGCACTTGCTCCTCGTTCCAATCGCCACGCTCACCAACTCGACCCTCAACTTCTCCGATCCGAGCAGTCTCGGGCGCTTCTGGGACTACGTGACGATCAAGCAGCTCGGCGGATCGTTCCTGCTCGAGGTGTTCCCGCGCAAGTCGCCGATCTGGTCGTCGCAGACGATGGACGTGCTGCGCGTGCTCGGCCACGATTTTCTGAACGTCGCAGGACGGGCCGGGGCGTTGGGTCTCTTGCCGGCGGTCGCCGCGGCGTGGGGCATCGTCGCGCTCTGGAGAGGCAACCGCCGATTCGCCGCGGCGCTAGCGACCGTGCTCCTGCTGCAAATCGCGTTCACAGTCCTCTACTTCAACATTCCGTCCGGCTACTTCAGGACGTTCGACCGGCACTACCTGCCCATCGGCGTGACGATCGGCGTACTGATAGCGTGCGGATTGGGCGCGGCGACGGAGCGCGCTAAGGCCCGACCGCCACGGATCGCGTTCGCCGCTTTGGCGACGGTTCTCTTGCCGGCGACGCAGCTCTGGAACAACTGGTCCACGCACGACGCCTCGCGCCGTTACTTCGCCCGCGACTACGCCGCGAACGCCCTGCTCAGCCTACCGCCGAACGCGATCTACTTCACGGTCGGCGACAACGACACCTTCCCGGTGATGTACCTGCAGTCGGTCGAAGGCGTGCGGCCCGACGTCACCATCATCAACCTGTCGGTCGCGAACATTCCGCGATGGCCGGACCAGCTGACGAAGCGTGATCCGTCGTTTCCGCTCTCCTTGTCGCTCGCGCAGCGCAGCGCGCTCGTCGCGCGGCCATGGACGGACACGATCGCCGTGCTGCCGATCCGCGGCACGATGGAAGAACTCGGAGTGACGGCGGGTGTCGCGCCCCCAGACTCGCTCACGCTGCGCATCCGTCCGCAATACGGCGACCACATGCTCCCGGCCGAGGTCGTGCTCCTCGACATCGTTCGTACGAACGCGTGGAAACGACCAATCACGTTCGCGATCACCGGCGGCGAAGGCGCGATGGAGTGGCTCAAGCCATACGGGCACATCGAAGGGCTCTACTCGCGAATCGTTCCGGTGGTCAGCGCGTCCACCGATACCGCGGATTCTTCGCGCCCACCTGTTCGACGTCGCGCGCTACCGCGGGTTCGCCGACCCGTCCGTCGCCGTGGACGGCGTATCGCGCACGATGGGCCTACAGGCCTACGCGCCGCTCCTCACGCTGCTTTCGGCGGACGCGGCCGCCGGAGCGCTCGACGCGTGTCGGGCCGATCGCGGCGCGCTGCTCGCTCGCCTTCCCTTCGATCGCCTGACCGCGCCGGAAGAGTATCGTCGGCCGATCGAGACTGCGTGCGGAGATCCCGTGAAGTATTAGCGCGATTTTCCTTGAACGCGCCCGACGACCTACGCTTCTGGGACGACAACTTGAACGCGGATGACGCGGATTTGAAAAGCGATGCCCGCAGATAAACAACAAAGGTTGTTGCTGTTACTGCGGCATTGCTGTTCCAAATCTGCGTCATCTGCGTTGAATTCTTCCACGCCTGCACGAGTGGCCCGCGCGGCGCGAAGACGGCCCTAGCTCGCCAACTCGGCCAAATCGCGAAACAGTTCGAGCGCCGCCGGATTCGCCAGTGCGTCCACGTTCTTCACCGGCCGCCCGTGGACGACGTCACGCACGGCGAGCTCGGTAATCTTGCCGCTGATCGTGCGCGGGATGTCGCTCACCTGGAGGATTTTGCGCGGCACGTGATGCGGACTCGTGTTCGACCGGATCTGCGCGCGGATCTTGTCGCGGAGCTCGTCGTCGAGCGTGAGGCCTTCGGCGAGCCGCACGAAGAGCACGATTCGGACGTCGACGCCGGCGTCGGTGTTTACGTCTTGGCCGATCACGACGCTCTCTACTACTTCGGGCAGTTGCTCGACCTGACGGTAGATCTCCGCGGTGCCGATGCGCACGCCGCCGGGGTTGAGCGTCGCGTCGCTGCGGCCGTAGATGATCATCCCCTTGTGCGACGTGATCTCCGCCCAGTCGCCGTGGCGCCACACGTTCGGATACTGCTCGAAGTACGCCGCCCGGTATTTGGCGCCGTCGGGGTCGTTCCAGAACGCGACCGGCATGCTGGGGAACGGCGCCGTGCACACCAGCTCTCCCGGCTTGCCGACGACGGAATTCCCGTCCTCGTCGAAGATCTCGACCCGCATGCCGAGTGCGCGTCCCTGCAACTCGCCCCGCCACACGGGACCGATCGGGTTGCCGCCCGCGAAGCAGGAGATGATGTCCGTGCCGCCGCTGATGCTGCTCAGCCGCACGCCGGGCTTCACCTGCCGGTAGACGTAATCGAAGCTGTGCGCGGCGAGCGGGCTGCCCGTCGAGAGTATCGCGTCGAGCGCGGGCAGATCGTGCGTCTCGCGCGGCCGCAGTCCCTCCTTCTCGGCGAGGGCGAGCCACTTGGCGCTCGTCCCGAAGATCGTGATCCGCTCGTCGACGGCCATGTCCCAGAGGATCGGCCGGTGCCGGATGAGCGACGCGCCGTCGTACAACACGATCGTCGAGCCAAGCGCCAGGCACGACACGAGCCAATTCCACATCATCCAGCCGCACGTCGTGAAGTAGAACACGCGGTCGTCACGCTTCACGTCGGTGTGCAGCGCGAGCTCTTTCAGGTGTTGAATGAGCGTGCCGCCCGCGCCGTGAACCATGCACTTGGGCAACCCGGTCGTGCCCGACGAGTACATGATGTAGAGCGGATGGTTGAACGGCAGGTGCTCGAATACGAGCGCGGATCCGTCGCCACCCGAGCGTAGATCGTCCCACGTCATCGCTCCGCGAATGCCGTCGATCGCCGCCGGCGACGACGCCTGGAGGTACGGCACGACGACGACGTGCTCGATCTCCGGGATGCGCTCGGCGATCTCTCTCACGCGCGCCAGGCAGTCGATCTCGCGGCCCGCGTAGAGGTACGAGTCCGCGCAAACGAGCACGCGCGGGCGGATCTGGCCGAAACGGTCCAACACGCCCGAGACGCCGAAGTCCGGCGAGCACGACGACCAGACGGCCCCGATGCTCGTCGCGGCGAGCATGGCGACGACGGTCTCGGGGACGTTCGGCATGAAGCCGGCGACGCGATCTCCCACGCCGACGCCGAGCGCGCGCAGTCCGGCGGCGACGCGCGCGACCTCGTCGAAAAGTTGCGCGTAGGTCAGTCGCCCCTGCGGCCCGTGCTCGTTCCATGCGACGATCGCCTCCCGGTCGTCGCGGTATCGCAACAGATTTTCGGCGAAGTTGAGCCGCGTGCCGACGAACCAGTTGGGTCCGAGCACGGGGTCCGGCGGCGCCATCCGGTCGCGCCCGACCAGCACGCGCTCGCACGCGATGTCGGGATCGGGCGGGCCGGTGACGATCCCGCCGAAGCGGCGAACCTCGAGCCAGAAAAGCTCGACGTTCCGGATCGACCACTCGTAGAGCGATTCGAAATCGTGCACCGACTCGGCGCGGCCATCCTCGCCGAGCGAGCGAACCTGCGCGATGAAGCGCGTGAGGTTCGCTCGCGCGATGCGTTCAGGCGACGGCGTCCACATCGGCTCCATCGCCGCGGGATCCTACGGGCGGTTCGACGGCGCCGTGACGCGAGACGTGTCGTTGAAGAAGCGCGGCGCCTTGGGGCACGTCGTTCCCCAGCCCTTGTCGTCGAGCGTGTTGCCGCGACCGCCGCCGCCCGCCCCACGACCACCGCCGACAGCGAGAAGCGCCGCGGAAAGCTCGGCGCGTCCACTCTGCGCGCCACGCCCGCCGCCCCCGCCGCCTCGCCCCCCACGACCGGCCGCTACGTCGGCTCGCTCGCGCGTGATGAACGACGGATCCTCGGACGCGAGATACGCGAGCATCGCGACGATCGTCGCGTTCCCCTTGAGATCGTCGAACACGATCTTGTCGAAGCTGTCGCGATTTGTGTGGTGCGTGTACGAGCCGTAGTCCCAGTTGAGCGAGCTGAGTCCGAACACCGGCGCGCCGAAGCAATCGAACGACGCGTTGTCGGTGCCCCCCGTCGCAGGCGCGCCGACGCCGCTGTAGCGAATCTGCTGTTGAAATTCCTGCGGAAGCTTCGCCAGCCAGGCCTGCATGTGGTCGCCGGCGTTCGGCAGTCCGACGCCCGACGTGCTCTGGATGCGTCCCGTGCCGTTGTCCTGGTTGAATCCGGCCTGGATCGCCCGCACGATCTCCGGATGGTCGTACGCGTACGCGTGCGAACCGATGAGGCCCTGCTCCTCGCCCGGCCAGTGCCCGACCATGATCGTGCGCCTCGGGTGCGGGTACGCCGTTTTCAGGATGCGCATCGCCTCCATCATCGTGATCGTGCCGGTACCGTTGTCCGTCGCGCCTTGCGAGCCGTCCCACGAGTCGAAGTGCGCCGAGAGCAGGACGTATTCGTTCGGCTTCTCGGTTCCCTTGATCACGCCGAGCGTGTTGTACATCGCGACGTCCGCCAACGATTCGGCGTCGGCGTTCACGCGCAGTTGGGGACCCTGGTGCCGCTCGGTCAACCGGTACAGAAGACCGTAGTCCTCGCAGCTCATCGCGATGCCGAGCGCGGTCTTGTTCTTTGTGTCGTAGACCGTGTACGTGCCCCATGCCCCGCCGAGCGCGCTGGCGAAGTTCGACACGATCACACCGAGCGCGCCCGCCTTCTCGATGCGCATTCCCAGGTTGCCCGTCGGGTTGCCCGCGGTGACCGGGTAGCCGGTGTTACGAATGCGCGTGTTCCAGTCGTTCACGAGGTTGACGACCGTCGAGTCCATGCGCGCCTTCGATGCCGGCGTCGCCATCGCGGCCCACTCCTCTTCGGGACGGCACGTCGGGTACGCCGGCGAGATGAGCACGAACTTGCCCTTGGCATTCGGCAGCCACTTCACGAATTCATTGCTGTCCTTCACCATCGGCAGCACGATGGTCGTGCCGGTCACGCTCTTGCCGCCGGTGCCCGGGCTGTCGCCGAGGATCGTCGCTTCCAGGGTGCGCACGCGCGGCTTGACGAGGTCGATGTGCGAATAGCCGCGCTTCCAGCCGCGCCACGTGCCGTACTTCTCTCTGTGCGCGTCGATTCCCCACGAGCGGTACATCTTGATCACCCAGTCGCTCGCCTCGAGCCCCTGCGGCGTGCCGCTCAGGCGCGGGCCGATCGAATCGAAGAACGTCTGAGAGAGGTCCCACGTGTGGGAGCTGTCCACGCCGAGGGTCCACATGCGAGCGAGCACCGGATCGGTGGAGACTCCGCCTTGCCCGCGCGAGGACGTCGGCAGCGAGACGAGGGCGGCGCCCAGCGCGACCGATGCGAGCAGTCGAGACGACATCGCGATTCTCCTGGTGAGCGGAATGCCTACGGGATGTCGGCCAGAACGACGTCGAAGACGAGCGTCGCGTTGGCCGGGATCGGCGGCTTGGCAAAGGACCCGAACGCGTTCGCGGACGGGACGACGACCACGCGTTCGCCGCCCACTCTCATACCGACCATTCCGTCCTGAAGGCCGCGCACGACCTGGCTCAGATCCGTTTGCGCGCCGACTTGCTGATCCACGAGCAAGCCGTTCTTGAGGAACGTCTCATAGCTCAAAATGACGATCTGCGAGCCCGGGAGGGCGGGTCCCGTCCCGACCTTCAGCTCCTGGTAATAGTCCCCCATCGCCGTCTTCGTCATCTGAGAAATGACGATCGGCGGATTGAATCCCGTGAAGGTCTCGGTCGCGGGATCGCTGGGATCGCTCGTCGTGGAACCATCGGTCGTGCCGGTATCCAGGCAAGCAACCAGACCGAGCGCAGCAATCGCAATCGCAAAACGTCGCATGTCCCTTATCTCGCGTGAGGGGTCTGCCCGCTACTGAAAAACACGCCTCGCACAGCCGCATGCACCGGGGAGTGGGACTCCTCAGCGCACGCGAACCACCGACAGCTGCATCGTCGGCGGGAGCGGCTGGCCGTTGGACGTCACGGTCAGCAGTGCATCTTGGCCGCTAGCCACCGAAAAGCGCAAGAACGAAACGCCGTACCCCACCATGCTCAGGCTGACGGGCACGTTGTCCGACAGAATGTGGGTCAGCAGCGGGAAAGCGGTGGACACCCCGCCCCCGGTGAGGACGCTCCGAATGTTCCAGGAGGGTTGTTGATATCGGGGATCGACGTTCGGCGCATTGTCATCCAGAAAGACCGACATCGCCCAGTCGTGAAGCAGCGGCGCGGGTGACGTACCCAAGGCGTTGGTGAGGTTCGCCATGCCGCTCGTATGCGAGTTCACGAGGTTGAACCAGAACGTGTTCTCCGCGCCGGCCGGAAGGTGATCGGCGGCATAGCGCAGGAAGTTCCAGATCGCGCCGCGCGTCTGGAGATCGTCGTCAGATGAGTTGAAACCGATCGGGGACTGGGTCTCCGTCGTGCCCAGGTACAGGCTGTAGCGGCGGAAATTGTTGATCGCGAACACGGAATACGCGTTCGTGAAGATCGGATCGTTGAATCCCGTCGCGTCGAGGTTGGTTCTCGGCGACCGATTCGCCGAGCGGAAGAAGTTGAGCTCCTCCGCGACGTGAGCGAGCCCTTCGTCGAGCCAGGGCTCCTCGAACGCCGGACCCACGCCGTTCACGTACATGCGGCGCGACGCGTTGATGAGATGCTGGTACTCGTGCGCCACCGTGCCGTTGGTGAGCGTCAGCACCAGCGACTTCGACCGCTTGTTCTGGTTGACGACCCCCCCGGTGTCCGGAACGAGGAGATAGAACATCTCGGCGAAGTTGCTGCCGGCGCACGGCCCAGGCGCCGTCGTCTTCGGATACAGATCGCGCGGAAAGAAGAAGCCGAGTGTCACCCCGAGCGCTCCGGGGGAGGTGAGCTCGTTGACGGCGCGAGTGAAGAACATGATCACGTGGCCATTGCCGTCGATGTCCGACGGCGTGCCGAACGCGGCGCGATCGACCGGATCGACCAGCGTATCGAAGGTGACTCCGATCGACTGGTATTCGGCGTCGCTGAAGCCACCTGCCGGGTTGCTTGTGTCGGCGACGATGATGGCCTTGTTCGTGACCGCGGCGACCCTGCCGATGCGCGGCTGCGGATTGTCGCAAAAATCGTTGGCGTTCGCGTTCAGCGAGATGAAGTCGCCGACCGCGGGAATCGCCGACGTCGTCGAGGCACGCGCCGCGTCGAGGCTCGCGCGCCAGCCGCCGCGCCCGCCGAGCCGCCGCACCGCTTCCGTACGACCGCGTTCTCGAAGACGATTCTCGAACGTGTGGTCGATGGTGATCGGCGGCGTTTGCGGACCCCTAACGCCGCGCGCGGGCGCCGCGCTGAACAACTCGGGTGACAGGAAGCGACAGCGGCGCGATTCCCTGGCCGCGCACCTCGAGGATCGTCGCGGCGCTCGCCACGCCGGAGTTGTAGTACGGTACGATCGCGTACTCGGCACCGGGGCTCGAGCCGTGAACGCAGAATCCGTCGCCCGATACGGCGGTGACCACCTGCCCGACAGGGATGTCTACCGGAGCCGCCGCGCCCGTGCAGATCGATTGGCCGACCGCCAGCACGGTGACGAGAACGCTGTCCGACTTGACGCCGGAGGTCGCGACGACCCACGTCGACGATCCTCGTCGCAGCGCGTGCACGAGCCCCGTGACGTCGAGGCTGATGAGCGTCGGATCGCGCGCGACAAGGACAGGTGTTGGAGTTGTTGCGTTGCCGAACATGTCGAGGCTCGCCGCCGAAATCCGCGCCGAGTCGACGTTCACGGGCATGCGCACGCTCTGGGGCGACAGCGACAGCGTCGCCGTGGGTCCCGGAGTGCCCATCGCGTGAAAGGTGACGCTTCCCCCTGCACCGCTGACGCTCGCCGTGATCACGTTGTCGCCGGCGATAGTGCCCAAGGTCCACGCGGCGGTCGCCTGACCGTTCGACCCCGTCGTGGCGATGCGAGGATTCGTCGAGCCGTTGCCGCCCGTCACCGCGAACGCCACGGACGCCCCGGCGACGGAATGGCCGGACGCGTCGGTGACGGTGACGACGAGGCCGCCGGGAACGGTCGCACCGACCACCGCTGTGCGATTGAGGTCCGTCACCGCGGCGAGATGCGCGGGCGGGCCGTTCGACGGCGACGTCGAGTCGCCGCCGCACGCCAACGCGACCGGGGCCGCCGCGATCAACAACAGCTTCCGAGCCATCTGCACGATCAACGAATTTATCGGATGGACCGCGAGGCGACTCGCGCGCATTCCGCCAGGACCGCGGCCCCGACGAAGAGGCAATCCTCGGCCGGGGCGAAGGTCGGCGAATGCGCCGGAATCACCGGGCCGCCGGACTCGCGGGCGCCAATGCGAAGGAAGCAACCGGGGATCCGCTCCAGGTAGTTCGAGAAGTCTTCGGCGGCGAGGTTGAGGAAGCCGAGTGGGACGACGTTGTTCGTACCGACGACCGCCGACGCTGCCTCGCGTGCCCACCCCGCCTGCTCCGGAGGATTGACGACCGGCGGCGGTCCGCGATCTATGGTGACACGCGCCTCCGTACTGAACCCCGAGGCGATCGACTCGGTCACCCGCCGCAGCTCCTCGTGCATGAGCGCGCGCGACTCGGAATCGACGGCCCGAATCGTCCCCGTGGCGCGGGCCCGATCGGGAATGATGTTCGACGCCGTCCCCGCGTTGATCGTCCCCACGGTGATGACACCCGGCGTCGCCGGGTTGAGCCGGCGCGAGACGATCGACTGCAACGCCGACACTACGGCGGCGAGCGCGACGATCGGGTCTCTCGCCTCGTGGGGCCGCGCGGCATGCGCTCCCGCGCCGATGATCTCGATCGTGAAGGTGTCGGCGGACGCGGCCAGCGGTCCGTCGTCGGCGACCACTTGTCCGACGGTGAATCTCCTGTCGACGTGTCCGCCGAAGATCGCACGCGCGTCGTCGATGGCGCCGCTCTCGAGCACAGCGAGCGCGCCCTGTCCAACCTCCTCCGCCGGCTGCAGCACTACGAGCACGTCGCCATTGGCCGGGTCCGCCGCCAGCAGCGCCGCCGCTCCGACGGCCCACGAAGCGTGGATGTCGTGTCCGCACGCGTGCATCACGCCCGGAACCGTCGACGCGAACGGAAGTCCGGTCGCCTCCTGAATCGGGAGGGCGTCGATGTCGCCGCGCAACGCGACGACCGGCGCGGAGCGTGTACGTCCCGGAACGCGCGCGACGGCGCCGGTCTCGCCGATGCGCCGAACGTCGGACACTCCGACGGCGGCGAGCGCGTCCACAAGACGGGCCGTCGTGTCTCGCTCGGCGAACGATAGCTCGGGATGGCGATGAAGCTCGCGACGAAGCGTCACGAGGCGATCCCGCAGCTCCGGGGAGAATCTGCGTTCGACCGATTCGGGAAGGCTCATCGGCTGCCGCCGGCGCCCCTGGCCGCCCGGGAGAGCACGTAGAAACCCCCTCCCTCAGACTCGCCGTCGCCCCAGAGGAACGCGCTCACCGAATAGCCCGACGCGAGCCCCCATTGCATCCCTTCGCGAACGGACAGGCGCCAGCGTCCCGCTTCGGCTGGGTTGGTCAATAGCAACGTTTCTCCATCGGCCGGCACCTCGACGCGAACGCAGTGTGGAAGGATCGTCGCGCCGGTGACTTCGGCGATCCACTCGGACGTCACCACAGGCGACTGACAACAATCAAGCGACGCCAATGCGCGTTCCGACTCGCCGAGGCGCTCGGCGATCTCGTCGTCGCGCGTGGGCCACGCCACGATGAGACGATCCGTCGGGACGCCGCCGTGCAGGGTGCTGTCCGTGATGCCGTACATGTCGACGACATATTCGCTCGCGCGCACTCCGAGCTTGTTCAGGTTGATGTGCGCGTTTCGGCCGACGAGCGGATCGAACGTCCAATAAATGACGTCTCCGCCGAGCTCGCGAACGACCTTTCGCTGCTCCTCCTTGAGCCGGCGCCCGATGCCGATGTTCCGCGCCTCGGGGCGCACGGCCAGCATGTCAGACCAGTGGACGATGCGGCCTCGCTCGACGCCCGTGAGTCCGAAGACGAATCCGACGAGGCTCCGGTCCGGCCCGAAAGCGCCGAGGACGACGCCGCCGACGCGCTGAGCGACTTTGAGGAGGCTCGGGGGAACGACGTCGCTGAAGCCCTCGCCCCAGGTCTCGCACTGTAGGTCGACGCACGCCTGAAAGTCCTCTAGCCCGTCGAGCGAGCGAATCTCGATCGTCTCTGGATCCATGCGTCGGCGGGGGTGGGGCGCGCCGGTGAAACGTAGGGCCCGTGAATCGTCCTCTCAAGCAGAATGACCACGATTGGACGCACCCCCCTCTCGACCGCGCGGGCCTGGACAGCCCTTTCGTGGACCATGGTCCTCGCCGGGGCGCTTGCCGTCGCGTCGACCGCGCGGGTGTTCAGCGGTACCGTCGACGAACCAGCGCACCTCGCCGCCGGAATGCAGTGGTTGACCACCGGCGGGTACTCGTACGACCTCCAGCATCCGCCGCTCGGCAGAATCGCCGCCGCGCTGGGCCCATACGTAGGTGGGGCTCGGTCCGCGGGCGAAGCGGCCATCTACGACGAAGGCGCCAGGATCCTCGGCACGGGCGCGCACTACTCGGAGACGCTGGCCAGCGCACGACACGGTGAGCTCGTCTTCTTCGTCTTGCTCGCGCTGGTGGTGTGGTTCTGGGCGAAGAGTCTCATCGGTGACGCCGGGGCCGCCGTCGCGACGCTGTTGCTCGTCGCCAATCCCAACGTTCTGGCTCACGCCGGTCTCGCGACGACCGATATCGCGTGCGCCGCCACGACTACGCTCGCCCTGTTCCTCGCCGTGCGATGGGTCGAGTCGCCGACGATGGGTCGCGCGCTGTCGTTCGGCGCGGGCGCCGCGCTCGCCGTCGGCAGCAGGCTGTCCGCGCTGGCGTTCGTGGGCGGGGCCTTGGTCGTGTCTTACGCGCTTTACGCATGGGTCGAGCGACGCGCGACGATCGAGCGAGGTCCCGAATCGCCAAGAGTGAGTGCACAGGTGGGCGCCAGTGCGTTGCTCTTCGTCGTGATGATCTGGGCGATCTACCGATTCGCGGTCGGGCCGATGCACCCGGGCGGTCCGAGCGTTCCGGCGCCGGCCTTTCTCTCGGGCGTAGACACGTTCCTCCTGCACGGCAGCTCCGGTCACCCGAGCTTCCTTCTGGGAACGCCGGCGAATCGCGGTTGGTGGTACTACTTCCCCGTCGCGCTCGCGGTGAAGACGCCGATTCCGTTGCTGCTGTTGTCGATCGTCGGTGCCATGGTCGCATTCGCGGACGTGAAGACGCGCCGAGACTGGCGCACAGCCGTCCCAGTTACCGTGGCGCTCACGATGTTGGTCATCAGCACCACCGTGCGTGTGGACCTTGGTGTGCGCCTGATTCTGCCGATGTATCCGCTGCTCGCGATCGCGGCGGCGCAGGGGGCGATGCGACTGTGGTCTGAGAGGCTGTCGCTCGCCCCTCGCGCGACGGTTGGCGCGCTGCTCGCCTGGTCGCTGCTGATCGTGGTGCGCGCGCACCCCGACCACCTGTCGTACTTCAACGCGCTCGCGGGCGACCACCCCGAGCACGTTCTCGTGGACAGCAACTTGGACTGGGGCCAGGACCTCTATCGCCTGCGCGACACGATCGTCGCCCGCGGCATCCGCGATACCGTGCGCATCGCGTACTTCGGCACGGCGGACGTCGCGGCCGCCGGAGTGCCGAACGCGCGCGAGCTCGGGCTCCACGAGCGCACGACGGGGTGGATCGCGGCGAGCGAGACGTACCTCGCCGGCGAGTGGGTCGGCCGCGCCTACGACTGGCTTCTCGACTATCAGCCGGTGGCGCGAATCGGGCCGTCGATGCGCTTGTGGTACATCCCGCCGGCCACCGTCACCACGGATTCGTCGCGGCGCTCAGCCCGATGATCCACGTGCGTCCCGGCGACGGCTCGTAGAACTTCGTCGCGGCGAGCGACGCGCCCGTGGCGTTGATGGCGACCGATCCGATGTACTTCCGGTCGAACAGATTCTGGACACCGACGACCGGCGAGAGCCACGGCTTGCCGAACGCCGCGATGCCCACGACGCGCGCGTCGACGACGGCGAACGACGGGGCTGCGGCCGCGTTGGCGTCGTTGACGAACACCTGGCTCTTGGACTGGACGTCGGCCACCAGCAACGCGCGCGGGACGTGCCACGTCGCCGCGGCCTGCCACTGCTGCTCGGGAATTCCGGGAATTGTCTTGCCCGCGAACTGGACGCCGGCGTTCACGAAATCGCGAAAGCGGAAATGCGAATACGCGTATGAACCGGTGAGCGTCACGGGTCCGACGTCGGTGAGCAGCTGAAGCTCGACACCTTCGCGCCGCGTGCGGCCGGCGTTTCGGTAGTAGGTGCGGCCGTTGCCGTTCGGAATCTGGAATGGAATCAGCTCGTCGCGCACTTCGGTGTCGAAGATCGACGCGTCGTATTGCGCTCGGCCAAACCCGAGGCCCTTCGCTCCGACCTCGTACGTCGTCGAGAACTGCGGCTTGAGGTCGCG
Source organism: uncultured Gemmatimonadaceae bacterium (assembly GCA_963789315.1). Classification (GTDB taxonomy): domain Bacteria; phylum Gemmatimonadota; class Gemmatimonadetes; order Gemmatimonadales; family Gemmatimonadaceae; genus JAQBQB01. The sequence goes on from CAWBKI010000019.1 coordinate 562,834, forward strand.
GTTGAGGCCCGCCGTCCCGTCGGCTTGGTTGCCGAGTTCCGTCGTGGTGGGCGTCTCGAACGCCGATCCGACGCTTGTGTACAGCGAGTGGACGGGTGACACGCGCCACGCGGCGCCGAACATCGGGCTCACGGCTTTCATGGTTCGATCGCCGGAGTCGTCGCGCCCGTCGCCGAAATAGTGATCGGCGAGGTCGAAGCGCACCTGGTCCGCGCGCACGCCCGCGCTGCCGCGGAACCGGCCGAGCTCCACTTCGTCGCGCACGTACGGACCGACGCTGGACACGCGTTCCCGCTGGTCGAGCGAGATCGTTCCCTTCTCGACCGGGAGCGCGGGACACGTCGCGCTCACGGCGCTCACGCCGTTGCAGTTCGCCCAGTTCTTTCTGAGATCGCTGAGCCACTGCGCGTCGACGCCGACGCTGAAGCGGTTCTCGACCGAGTCGATGCGCCACGGCAGCGTGAGACGCGCGCCGGCGCCCTGTTGATGCCGGTCCACGCGCACGATGGCGAACGTCTGCGGATTGTAGAGCGCGCGCGTTCCGCCGTACAGCTGGCCGGTCAGTTCGCCGTCTCCGGCGATCGGGCGGCGCGCCGAGACGCCTAGTTGCACCTGGTGCACCGTCTTGCGGGCCTTCTTGAGTATCGACTGCGCGTCCGCCTGACCGGGGGCGCTGTCCGCCTGGGCGCGCGTCAGCGCGCCGGGGTTGAGCGCCACCGGCATGTCCAATCCCATGCCCGTGAAGCCAAGGTCAGTGTTTCCCAATCGCGCGGTGGAGTGCACGAAGGCGTTCGTGAGGCGCTGTTGCGCGAAGTCACGATAGCCGTCGCTCTGCGTCCGTCCGATGTTCCCTTCGTAGCCGATTCCGCCGGATTCACCGCCGAACAGCCCCGTGTACCGCCGAAGGCCCGAGCCGCCGCCCCACGAGCGCACCTGTGCCGCGAATGGCGCGTCGGGCGGCGGCCCCGAGCGCAGATCGATGACGCCGCCGGCGGCGTTTCCGTAGAGGGCGGCCGCCGCGCCGCGGATCACCTCGACGCGTTCGACCGACTCGAGGTCGAGATAGTCGATCGGCGTCTGTCCGTCGGGGAGTGTGAGGGGCATCCCATCGCGAAGGAGACGGATGCTCCGCGCGCCGAACTGGGATCGCGCGCCAAAGCCGCGCACGGAAATGCGAGTGTCCTGTGACGGGTTGGTGCGGTTCGCGACCGTCACACCGGGGAGCAGCGAGAGCGTCTGGTCGGCGTTCATGTGGAACTGGCCCGGCGCCAACGAGTCAGGACGCAGACTCGTGATGCCGTACGGCAGGTCGAGCGGCGATCGGCCGACGTCTCGCGTCACGGTGACGACGGGCGGCAGCTTGCGCGGCAGAGAATCCTGCGCCGCGGCCGCCTGCCCCGCGGCCAGCGCGATCACCACTGCACATCCCAACCGATGGCGCACGTTGACGACTCTGGATGACGACGACGCCAATCTACGCCGCGGAACGCGGCCCCTCCATCGGGCGCGAGACAAACACCGCGTAAATTCTTGGTCTTGGCCATACACGACTCGACGAACGTCTCGAAGCCCGTCGCGCTCAGTTGGAGCGGAGGCAAGGACAGCGCGCTCACGCTCGCCGCGCTTCGCGCCGATCCGTCGGTGGAGGTGGTGGCCCTCCTCACGTCGGTCACGCTTGGGTACGACCGCATCAGCATCCACGGCGTGCGGCGCTCCCTCCTTCGCGCCCAGGCGCGCTCGGCCGGGCTGCCGCTGCAGGAGATCGTGCTCCAGCCGAGGAGCTCGAACGAGCACTACGACCAGGCGGTGTCGTACGCGCTCGACACGTTGCGTCAGGCGCATCCGAATCTCGAAACCGTCGCCTACGGCGATCTCTTTCTCGAGGACGTTCGACGCTACCGCGAAGCGCGACTTGGCCTGCTCGGCTTCTCCGGATCGTTTCCGCTCTGGGGACGGCCGACGCGCGAGTTGGCCGAGGAATTCGTCGACCGCGGATTCGAGGCGCGTCTCGTCTGCGTCGACACGACGCAGCTGGACGCCTCGTTCGCCGGGCGCGCGTTCGACTCCGACTTCCTCGCCGATCTGCCGAGCACCGTCGACCCGTGCGGCGAGCGCGGGGAGTTCCACACGTTCGTCTCCAACGGCCCGATCTTCGACGCGCCGATCGCCTACGCGATCGGCGACGTCGTGTTGAGGGAAGATCGTTTCGCCTACTGCGACCTGCTTCCCGTGCCCTAGTGTTTGTCCTGCAGGTTCCCGGGCGCGCCAGCCGGCCACCACCACAGATGAGCGATCTGCTTCTGCCGCGGCCACACCTCGGCCATTGTGTTCGCGTCGTACATGCGGCCGTTCTTCATCACGTACTTGATCGTGTTCGTGTTCTTGATGTCGTCGAGCGGATTCTTATCGAGCACTTGCAGGTCGGCGAGCTTCCCCGCCTCGAGGGAGCCGACGTCTTTCTCGTGACCGATCGCCTCGGCGCCGACGATCGTCGCCGCGCGCAGCACGTCGTACTTCGGCATGCCGCCCGACGCGATGTTCCAGATCTCCCACTGCGCGCCGAGGCCCTGGAGTTGGCCGTGGCTGCCGAATCCGACGCGGCCGCCCGCCGCGACGACCTTCGCCGCCTGCTCGGCGAACAGCTGGAACGACCACTGCGACGGCGCCCACCATCCGGGGCGCCGCTCGGTCTTGCGTTCGACCTCGTCGTTCGGCGTGAAGCGACGGAGCTTCGTGTCGTTGACGACGTCCGAGTGTTCGTACCAGTAGTTCTCGGCCCACGGGCCGCCGTACTGCACGATGAGCGTCGGAGTCCACGTGGTGCCCGACTCCTTGAGCAGCGTGAGAACGTCCTTGTAGAGCGGAGCGATCGGCAGCGTGTGCTCGCTTCCCATGTAGCCGTCCATCGCCTCGGTCATGTTCTTCTTGAAGTCGAGGCCGCCCTCGAGCGTCGGCGTCAACCCCTGCTCGCGCGCCGCCATGATGACGAGCTGGCGGGTGCGCCGATCGCCCGTCATATACTGCTTGATGGTTTCCGTATTGTAGAACTCCGAGTATTTCTTGAGCACGTCACGGGCTTCTTCGACCGTCCGGATGTTCGTCTGCTGAAAGACGCCCGGACCGGTGGAGTAGATGCGCGGGCCGATGAACTCGCCGGCCTCCACCATGTCGCCGTAGGAGAGAACGTCGGTGGTATTGGTTTGGGGATCGCGCGTCGTCGTCACGCCATATGCGAGGTTGACGAGATACTCCCAGGGCTGCGACCGGTGGATGTTGAACGCCGGCCAGATGTGCGCGTGGACGTCGACGTACCCCGGCAGGATCGTCTTGCCGGTCACGTCGATCTCTTTCGTGCCCGATGGGATCTGCACCTTGCCCTGCGGTCCGACGGCGACGATGCGGTTGTCCTTCACCAGAACGTCGCCCTTCGGAATGACCTCGGTTCCCTTCATCGTCAGAATGCGCGCGCCGCGCAGCACCACCGTGCCCGACGGCCGATCCTTCTTCACGCTGATCGCGACGTCGAATCGCGTCGCCTCGTAAATCGGGCGAGCCGCCGCGCCGCGACCGCCACCTCGGCCGCCTGCCGGCGCGCCTCCGCCTCCCGCTCCGCCGGCGCTGTCCGCCTGCGCGAGTCGCGCCGCGGCTTGCGTCGTCGAATCACGCACCGCGGCATCGGCAGCCGTCAGGTCGTACGTGAACAGCGAGTGGCCGAGCGCATAGTAGATGCGCCGGCTGTCGGCGGTCCACGTCGCGAACTCGCCGCCGATCCCCGTGACTTTGCGCACCGGCACTTCGGACTGCGCCGGGTTGGTCGCGTTGATCGCGGCGCCGTTTGGCGCCTTCGGCACGTCCTCGACGAGATACACGCGCGGACCGCCCTGGTCCTCGACTTGGACGAGCACCTTGCTGCCATCGGGCGACATCATCATCTCGCCCGCGCCGCCGCCACCACCACCGCCGCCGCGACCACCGCCGCCGGCCGAGCGAAGGATCGTTTTCTGGTCGGTGCCGTCCCAGCGCATCGACACGAGCTGCGTGCCTTCGGCGAAATACACGTGATCGGGATCCGACTTCACGAAGTGCGGGCGGCCGAAGTTCGAGATCGGCGCGATGACGAGACTCGTCCCCGCCGCTGCCCGGAAGCCAGACGAGCTCCACGCCGATCGCGGCCGCGGGCGGGCGTTCGTCCTCGCGTAGATCCTTGTGCATGTTGCGCGGGCCGCGACCGACGACGATGCGCTGCCCGTCGTTCGAGTACGCCGGCTTCTCGTAGTACGCCGCCTTGCTCGTCAACTTTTCCGGCCGCCCGCTCCCGTCGGCGCGCATGCGCGACACCGTGCCGCCGTCGTTGTCGTTCCACGTGACGTAGGCGATGTACTGCCCGTCGGGCGACCACGCGGGTTGGAACTGCCCGACCGTCTCGTTCTCGGTGAGACGCTTCGGCGTGCCGCTCGGGAGATCCATCGTCCACACGCGGTCGAGCGCGACGAACGCGAGCCGCTTGCCATCGGGCGACGGCTTCACGTCGCGGATCTGCCGCACGAGCATGCTCGTGTCGTTGTACGCGTACTGAAAGTGCTGCGGCCCGGCGATCATCTGGTCGATGTCGGCGGTGAACGGGATCATCGTCTCCTTGCCGGTCGCGACATCGGCGCGCCAGAAATGGCCGTGGTGTCCGATGATGATCGCTTTCGAATCCGGCGTGAACGAGAAGGTCGGAAAGACGTCGCGGTTCGCGCGCGACTCCTGATCGTCGCGCTGCACCTTCGGAAGCAGAATGTGCTCGTCGCCGGTCGCGAGCTCCTTCAGCACGAGCGACTCGTCGGCGCCGTTGCGCGTCGCGTACGCGAGCCAGCGGCCGTCGGGGCTCAGCTCGGGCCGCATACCGCTCCCGACTTCGTTGGTCTTCGTGAAGATGCGGCCTGTCTCGCGATCGACCACGCCGATCTGCCAGCCGAGCGACGTCTGGTTGTAGCCGCCGCCGGTGCTGTTGCGCATCGCCGTGTAGATGTACCGCCCGTCTTTCGTCACCGTCGGGCCGAGGAACACGTTCGGCGCCGCGCCGCCACGTCCGCCGCCGGCCGGAGGCGCGCCGCCGCGTCCGGCAGTCGAGTCACCGGTGAGCCGGAAACCGCCGGTTCCGCCGTGCGCGAAGTACATCTGCAGATCGTTCCCCTGCGAGACGACGATGTACTTGCCGTCGGGCGTGAACGTCGGCGACTGGAAGTGTGTGTTGGCGTTGTCGCGCGTGACCTGGCGCGGGCTCGTGCCGTCCGCGTTGGCCATCCAGACGTTGTCCGATCCCGAGCGGTCGCTGACGAAAACGACCTCTTTGCCGTCGGGCGAGTAGTGCGGCATCGCGTCGTACGCCTGGCCGCTCGTGATGCGCGTCGCCTTGCCGCCGTCGATGGGAAGCGTGTACAGATCGCCGAGCAGCTCGAACACGATCGTCCGCCCGTCCGGCGAGAGATCGAGCGAGAGCCAGGTCCCCTCGTCGGTCGTGAACTTGAGGGCGTGCGTCGGCGTCAGCGGCAATCCGCGACCCGCTGTCGAGTCGCCGCCGCGGCCGCGTTGCGCGGCGGCAGGTCCCGCGATCAGGGCGAGAGCCAAGAGTCCATTGAGCGCGGCCGACGCCGCGAATCGGATGGAGCGACGCATACGTGCCTCGACGTGTGTTGAGAGATGGTGTCGCCGGCGACGACGACGTCTGTGATTCTGGGCCATGGGCCCGAATGCGGCAAGCGCCGAGCGTGTTTCGTCGATGAACTAGAAGTCCGCGGTCGCCACCTGCGCCGGACAGTCCTTGACGTCCGACCAGTGGCTCGCCGACCCGACGGTGTCTCGAACGAGCGATTTCTCTTTGAACACGGATCGGTAGCAGATCGAGATGACTACCCGGCCGATCTGCTTCCAGAACGGCGTCGGCATCGATTGCGGCGGCAACGCGAGCAGGTTCACGCGATCGCCCGGCCGCAGGCTGTGTTGGAACACCGTGCTGTTGTCGTACGAGCGCGTCGAATCCCCGACGAGCGTCGCCAGCACGCCGCGCCAGTTGCGCTGCGGGCGCCCGTCCACCGATACGACGATGGATTCCACGACGGCGGGACCGAGTCCGGTGTTCTCCGCAGAAATCCTGGCGCCGTCGTTGCCGGCGAACACCTGGACCTCGAGGTGCGGCCACACCTCGGCGCGGTCGTGGCTTCGCTGGAGGGACGCCTCATACACGCCGACGCCGAGCGCCGAGAGACTGACGATCAGCGCGGCGACGGCGACGAAGGTTTCGGGCTGCGTGTACCAGGGTCGCATCTCAGACATGACCGACGATTATCCGCTCTCAGGTGGCCGTCGTCCAGCATCGCGAGAGCATCGCGAGACTGGCCGGCGACCGCTACATTCAGCCCCCCAAGCCCGAGCCGTTGCGGGTCCCCACCCACTCGATGCTGAGAGGACGTATGCAGCGAACAATCGGATCGTTCATCGCGGTCGCCGCGATCGCGCTCTGCGCGTGTAGCCAGAAGGAAGCCGCCAAGACGGATTCCACGCCTGTCGCTCAAGCCGGCGCCGCCGCCGCGTCGAAGGCGTCGTACGACCCTGCGACGCACATCGCCGTCGTGCACACGAAGGACTTCGCGTTCGACGCGCCGGATTCCGTGCAGGCTGGATGGACGACGTTCCATCTGATGAACGACGGTCCGGCGATTCACCACATGCAGTTCGTTCGCCTCGACAGCGGCAAGACGGTGCAGGACCTCGTGCCCGCGATGGACGCGATGCTCAAGGGTCAGGGTCCGCCGCCGGCGTGGTTGACGCTCGTCGCCGGCCCGAACGCGCCGAACCCGGGCGCCGAGAGCGACGCGATGATCAATCTCGCGCCGGGCAACTACGCGCTCATCTGCCTCGTCGATGTTCCGGGTCACGTGGTGCACTTCGACAAGGGCATGGTTCGTCCGATCAAGGTCACCGCGGCATCGGGCACGCCGGCCGCCGAGCCGACCGCCGACGTCACCATCGCGCTCAGCGACTACAAGTTCGAAACGACCGGTCCGGTGACGGCCGCCGGAGCGCACACGTTCAAGGTGACGAACACGGGTCCGCAGCCGCACGAGATCGAGATTCTTCGCTTCGCGCCGGGCAAGACGATGAAGGACGTCGGCGATTTCATGGCGGCGGCGATGGGACCGAATCCGCCGGCCGGCCCGCCGCCGTTCGATCTCATCGGCGGCATTTCGGCCGGGCTGCCGAAGCAGGTCGCGTACTTCACGAGCAATCTCACGCCGGGCAAGTACGTCATGCTCTGCTTCCTCCCCGACGCAAAGGACGGGAAAGCGCACCTCGAGCACGGAATGGTGCGTGAGTTCGAAGTGAAGTAGCCTCCACGAGGAGTTTGACAATGCGCGCTGCATCGAGGATCACCCTTCACGTTGCGCCGTTTGCATTGTTCGCGGCGACGGCCGCTGCTCAGCGGCCGTCGCCGTTCTCGGTCGGCTCCGCCACCGCCGCGCAAGGTCAGACGTCGTACGGCACGATCGCCGTTCCCGCCGGCTCCGACTCGGCCCTCTCGATTCCCGTCGCCGTGATTCGCGGCGCACGACCCGGCCCGGTCGTCGCGTTCGTCGCGGGAAGCCACGGCACCGAGTACACGTCGATCATCGCGATGCAAAAGTTGATCAGCCGAATCGCGCCGACGCAGTTGGCCGGAACGGTGATCGTCGCGCCGTTGCTGAACGTGTACTCGTTTCAGATGATGACGCCGCACATCAACCCGATCGATCGAAAGGGGATGAACGGCGCGTATCCGGGCGACGCGGCAGGCACGCAGACGCAGCGCGCGCTCGCGGCGGTGACGGAGCAGATCGTCGCGCAGGCGGACGTCGTCGTCGATCTTCACGGCGGCGATCTCGACGAGGATCTCCGGCCGTACAGCTATTGGTTCCGCAACGGCCACGCCGCGCAGGACTCGGCCGGCCTCCGGCTGGCGCTCGCCTTCGGACTGGATCACATCATCGTGACCGACGTGGATCCATCGTCACCCACGGCCGGCCGGTCGCTCTCGGGCCAGGCGCTCGTGCGCGGCAAGACGGTGCTCGTCGCCGAAGCCGGCCGAAGCGGGGTCGTATCGAACGCGGATCTCGCGTCGCTGGTCGATGGCTCGCTCAACGTGCTCGGCGCGCTGCACATGATCGAGCGGCGCGTTCCACCGATCAAGCGCGTCACCTGGCTCGCTGGTGCGGGCGCTCGCGTCGCGGCCGACAGTGCGGGCGTTTTCTTTCCCGTTGTCGCGCGCGACACTCGCGTGACGAAGGGACAGGTCGTCGGCCGGACGACCGATTACCTCGGCCGCCCGACCGGCGAGATCCACGCGCCGATCGACGGACTCGTCACGTTCATCCGTGGCGTCCCGTCGATGGCCCCGCGTGCGACGCTGGTCAACATCGCTCCCGTGCTGCCCGATTCAGGGAGTTGGAAAGCACCTCCCTCGAGGTAGCGCCGTCAGCGCATGCGCACTGTCTCGGTCGAGCGCACGGTCATTCGCGTGCCCGAGGGAATCACTGATTGCGTCGATCCCGTTCCGAGCGAGATGACCGTACCGGCGGCCGCGCCGAGCAGCCCGCCCGTGATGATCTTCGACAGCTCGGCTCCGCCTATGATGACGCCGAGCGCCGCACCGGCGATGGCGCCGACACCAGCCTCCTTGGCGACACCAGCCGTCGTCGGATCCGTCTGTTCGCGCGTCACGTTGACGTCTGAAATCGTTCCGTCGAAGGGATACGACTCGCCGCGAATGCGAACGCTGTCGAACGCCAGACGGATGACGGCGTGTTCACCCGGCACGTTCGCCGAATGCAGGCCGCTCACGTGGCCGAAGAGCATGGAGCCCTCGGGCACCGCGTCGACGCCATTCGAGGCGCGAACGGCCTCGGTTACCACAGTGGTGAACTGATCGCCCTCGTGACTCGAGCGCGTTCCAACGGATTCGTTCAGCCGAACCCGCAAGGTGGTGCCGGCCGGAAGCACGGCGCCGTTCATCGGGGTGGCCGGCGCGATCTCGCCGGCGGACTCGACGCGCGTTCCGGATGCGCACGCTCCCGCGGCCAAGGCCGCGGCCAGAGTTATTGCGATGTATCGCGTCATTCAGACTCCTCCGTATCGCTGACGTGATCGAAAAGACAACGCCCTGACCGAAGGCAAGTCGCACGCCCCGACGCCCACGGTTGACCCGAAGCTCCGGTCGAGCACGCCAGCTCAGTTGCTCATCGCGCCTTGACTTGCGAGAATTCGACTGCCGAGCAATTGCCCGAACGACCTAGGCTCGGCTATTCGTCACCAACGAGCATGAAAGAGTCGACGTTCAGTCGCCGAGCGTTTCTCGCGCAATCGGGCTCGTGCGCGGCGCATCTCGCGCTCGCGGCCGCCGTGATGCCGAGGTCAGCGCGAGCTCTATGGTCGGCCTCGCTCGGCCGTGTCGTGGCGCGAGAACCGTTCGGCAGCCTCGAGCGCATTTCCGAGGGAGTGTGGGCGCTCGTCTCGACGCCGCTCAACGGCGACAGCACGACGGTCTCCAACGGCGGAATCATCGTCGGCAAGAACGCAGTGCTGGCGATCGAAGGTTTCAACCGGCCGGCCGGCGCGCAGTGGCTCGCCGGCAAGGCGCGCGAGCTCACCGGGCGCTGGCCGACGCACGTGGCGCTCACGCATTACCACGCGGACCACGCGAACGGCGTCGCCGGCTATCTCACCGAGAACGACCATCCGATCGTTCGCGCCACCACTCGCACACGCGACTTGGTCATCGAACGCAACAAGCCGGAAGACGCCTCGCGCGCCGCGGCCGTTCGCGACTCCGTGATGATCACCGCCGCCGAACCGAGCACGTTGGACCTCGGCGGGCGGTCCGTGCGGGTCGTGCCGCGCCTCGGCCACACGGAAAGTGACATTTCGTTGGAACTCGACGAGCCTTCGATCGTTTTTGCCGGCGATTTGTTCTGGAACGCCATGTTTCCGAACTTCGTCGACGCGATTCCAACCAAGCTGGCGGCATCCGTGCGGGCGCTGCGTCGCTCGCGCGATACGCTCTACGTGCCCGGGCATGGCCCGCTGGGTCATGCCGCGGAGTACGACCGCTACGTGGCGATGCTCGACGAGGTCGAGCGAGCCGCGCGCGCCGGACTCGCCGCGGGGACTCCCGCCGCGGACCTCGGCGCGAAGTTCTCGCTCCCGTCGTCGCTCGGAGAGTGGACGCTCTTCAACAAAGTCTTCTATCAACGTGCCTTCGAAGCGTGGTACCGCGAGCTGAAACCGGCGTGATCGCGGTGCGCGCGCGTTTGCTGTCCGTAGTGCGGCTGATTTCGCGTTGGTACTGAAGTTCTGAACGAGCCACCCACCACAACGGCGCCCGCGCGCCGGGGGAGGAAGCATGCACGATCATCCAACGAATGAGTCTGAGGGCCAGGACCGCCGCGCGTTTCTCGGCAAGCTCGCCGCCGGAGCTGCGGGTCTGTCGTTCGCGGCCGCGATCGATCCGAGGGAGGCGTGGGCCACGACGTTCCCGAACGGCGCCGCGGCGCCGGATCCCGAGCACTGGCTCGACGGTTTGAAGGGCCAGCACAAGCAGCTCGTCGACGCCTACATGCCGAATGAAGGCTTTCCGTTCGCGTTCGTCTTTTCGTTCTACTACGTGCAGCCGCCGCCGGCACAGGTTGGGACGGTGATGGTGCTGCGCCACTTGGCCATGCCGTTCGCTCTGAACGACGCCATGTGGGCGAAGTACAAGATCGGCGAAAACCTCAAGTTCATGGATGGGGGGACCAAGGCCCCTGCGGTGAAGAACGTCATGTACAAGCCGAAGCCGGGTTCGCTGCCGATCGACGACATGGCGATCGACAAGCTCATGGCGAAGGGCACGATCTTCGGCGCCTGCAACGTCGCGCTCAATTTCCTGAGCGCCGAATGGGCCGCCGGCGCCAAGATGACGAAGGAAGCCGCGGCAAAGGAGTGGGCGGCGAACCTCATCCCCGGGATCCCGCTGATTCCGTCCGGAACGTGGGGCGTGAACCGGGCACAGGAGAAAAACTGCACGTACTGCTCGGGCGGCGGTTGATCGTCCGTTCCCCCGCCTGATTTCTGGGCGAAGGATCGGTGGCGGGAGGCGCCCGGCTAGTGGCCGGGCGCCTCTTTCCGTTCCAGGGGAGGGCCGTCTGAGGGGCATCGCCGGATGGATGACCGGTGAAGGGTTGCCAAGGAGGCGTAAACGCTTGATAGTGTTGGTGCGTATGCATCTTGACACCGGGGACCCCCATCCCCGCAAAACCGGCGTGCGCACCTGAAATCGTCCGTGTAGCCGCTAGCGAAAACAACGACACGACAGACCGGCTTTCCCGGGAGATTGTCGAGAATGAAGATCGTGTTTGCATCGGTTGCGGCGGTGAGTGCCGCGGTGGCCTTTTCGGTCGGCACCGCGACGGGAACGCGAGCCCCTAACTACTTGCGGGCCAACGCGCCACCGACGCGACCTCTCGCAAAACCTCCGGTCAAGCACCGCGCCCCGCGCGGCGACCGCCGGCCCCGCGCGCGACGATTCCGATCAGCGCCCTCAACGAGGTCGTCGATCACTACTGCACCGATTGCCACAACGACCAGATGATGGTCGGCAATCTTCCATTAGAGCACTACGACGTCGCCGCCGCGCCGACGCGACTCGCCGCGTCCGGAGAAGATGATCCGCAAGCTGCGCGCGGAGATGATGCCGCTGCCCGGCGCTCCGCGTCCGCGGCGGCGACACCCTCCGCGCTCTCGTCGAGACGATCGAGCAGGTGATCGACCGACGCTCGAACCCGAATCCGGGCACGCGCACGTTCCAGCGCCTCAACCGCGCCGAGTACGAGAACGCGATTCGCGATCTGCTCGGACATCGACGTCAACGCCGGCGACTATCTCCCGCTCGACACGAAGAGCGCGAACTTCGACAACATCGCCGACGTGCAGGCGCTGTCGCCGACGCTGCTCGACGCGTACCTGAACGCCGCGTCCGCCGTCAGCCGCATCGCGGTCGGCGATCGCAATGCGGCGCTCGACGATGACGACGTACCGCTCGTCGCCGTTCGCGTCGCAGCATCCGTGGGACCACGTCGACGGCGCGCCGTACGGCACGCGCGGCGGCATCGTCGCGAAGCACGACTTCCCCGCCGACGGGATGTATCAGTTCCGATGATCATCGAGGGCGGCGTCGGCACGCACGCTCGAGGACATCGACATCTCGATCGACGGCGAGCGCGTCGCGCTGCTTCCAGTACGAGAAGGGCGTGAACCGCACGCCGCTTCGGCCGACGCGCCGCTCGGCGCGGACTACTCTGCATGACCGATCCGATCCCGGTGAAGGCCGGTCAGCAGCAACGTGACCGTCGTCGTTCGTTCGCCGCACCGACGGCCCGTACGAAGATCTGATCAGGCCGCACGACTGGTCGATGGCGTCGAACGGCAACGCGAGCGCCGGCACGACGACGCCGCCGCACGTGCATCGAGATTGACGGTCGTCGGCCCGTCGAAGATCACCGGGCATCTCGGAGACGCCGAGCCGCAAGATGATCTTCACCTGCCATCCGTCGAAGCCGCTCGCGCGAGCGCGCCTGCGCCGACGCAGATCGTGACGCGGCTCGGCACGCGCGCGTATCGCCGTCCGCTCACGCAGCACGATCGCGATGGCCTGATGGCGTTCTACACACAGGCGCGCGAAGACCGGCGGGTTCGAGGAGGGCGTCCGCATCGTCGCTCCAGGCGATGCTCGCGAGCCCGTACTTCGTCTTCCGGTTCGAGACCGCGCCGGCGAACGTCGCGCCGGGCAGGACTACCAGATCAGCGACATCGATCTCGCGTCGCGGCTGTCGTTCTTCCTCTGGGGCAGCATCCCGGACGACGAGCTGCTCACGCTCGCGCGAACAGAAGAAGCTGTCCGAGCCGAAGACGCTCGACGCGCAGGTGCAGGCGCATGCTCGCCGACCCGCGCTCCGAGGCGCTGTCCACGCGCTTCGCCGCGCAGTGGCTGCGGCTGCAGGACCTCGACAAGGTCCACCCGGACGCCTTCCTGTTCCCGGACTACGACCAGCAGCTCGCCGACGCGATGCGTCAGGAGACCGAGCTGTTCTTCAACGACATCGTGCAGGAGCGATCGCAGCGTCCTCGATCTGTTCACGGCGAACTACACGTTCGTGAACGAGCAGCTCGCGCGGCACTACGGCATCCCGAACGTCTCCGGCGAGGAGTTCCGCCGCGTGAACGTATCCGGACAGCACGCGCCGCGGCATTCTCGGCCAGGGCAGCATTCTGGTGCAGACGTCGCTCGCCGAACCGCACGTCGCCGGTGCTGCGCGGCAAGTGGGTGATGGAAGTGCTGATCGGCATGCCGCCACCGCCGCCGCCGCCGAACGTGCCGGCGCTCGACGAGACGGCAGGACGGCAAGGACGGCCACCCGCTGACGACGCGCGAGCGCATGGAGATGCACCGCACGAATCCGACGTGCAACGCGTGCCACCAGTACATGGATCCGATCGGTCTGTCGCTCGACAACTTCGACGTGACCGGCAAGTGGCGGTATCGCGAGAACGCGCATGCCGCTCGACACGCAGGGGCAACATGTACGACGGCACGCCGGTGTCGACGCCGGCCGATCTGACGACGGCGCTGCTCAAGCGTCCGATCCCGCTGGTGCGGACGTTCACGGAGAACCTGATGGCGTACGCCGTGGGCCGTCGGGTGGAGGACTTCGATCAGCCGACGATCCGCGCGATCGCCAAGCGAGGCTGAGAGCGAACGGCTACCGTGTGTCGTCATTCGTGATGGGGTCGTGAACAGCGAGTGCATTCAGGATGAAGCGAGCGGAAGACGCAGTGGCAGCGACGGACACCAAACGAGAAGCGACTAACCAACCCGACCTCGGGGGAAGTCGGACCATGCAGATCCTCACTGGCAAGGCCATGCCTCGTCGCACGTTCCTTCGCGGGATGGGAGCGACCGTCGCGCTCCCCTATCTCGACGCGATGGTACCGGCGCTGGGGCGCTGACCAGACGGTCGCGGCTCGCGCCGTCGCCGAGCGACAAGACGCGATTCGTCGCCATCGAGTCGGTGCACGGCGCGGCCGGCATCGAACACGCTGGGGCGCGTCCAAGAACCTGTGGGCGCCAGCCGGCATCGGCAAAGACTTCGAGCTCATCCCGGACGGCGCGCTCGTCGCCGCTCGAGCCGTGGCGCAAGTATCTGACGATCGTCAGCAACACCGACATGCGCATGGCCGAAGCGTTCGACGCGCCGGAGATCGGCGGCGACCACTTCCGGTCGAGCGCGGTGTTCCTCACGCAGTCGCATCCGAAGCAGACGCAGGGCTCGGATCTCTACGTCGGCACGTCGATCGATCAGATCATCGCGCGCCAGATCGGCAGGACGACGGCGATTCCGTCGATGCAGCTCTGCATCGAGAACCTCGACCAGGCCGGCGGCTGCTACTACAACTACGCCTGCGCGTACACGGACACGATCAGCTGGGCGAGCCCGAGCGAGCCGCTGCCGATGATCCGCAACCCGCGCATCGCGTTCGATCTGCTGTTCGGCGCCGGCAAGAACAACGCCGACCGCATGTCGCGCCGCAAGGCGAACCAGAGCATTCTCGACTGGATCACCGGCGAGATCGCAGGCTCTGAAGCGCGAGCTCGGCACCGCGGACCAGCAGCGCGCTCGACAAGTATCTCGAGGACATTCGCGAGCTCGAGCGCCGCATCCAGGCGGTCGAAGCGCGCAACTCGAGCGGCGAAGCGCGTGAGCTCCCCGAGGCGCCGATCGGCGTGCCGGATTCGTTCGCCGAGCACATGAAGCTGATGTTCGACTTCCAGGTGCTCGCGTTCCAGTCGGACATGACGCGCGTGTTCTCGTTCAAGACGGGCCGCGACGCGTCGAGCCGCGCGTATCCGGAGAGCGGCACGAACAAGGGCTTCCATCCGGCGTCGCACCACGGCGGCCGCGAGGCGGCGATCCTCGACTTCAACATGATCAACCAGTACCACGTGAGCATGCTGCCGTACTTCCTCGACAAGCTCGAAGAACACGATGGACGGCGACAAGAACCTGCTCGACAAGACGATGATCATGTACGGCTCGCCGATGGCCGACGGCAACCTCCACAACCACCGCCGCTGCCCGCTCCTGCTGCTCGGACACGGGAACGGCACGTCTCGCCGGCGACATGCACCTCAAGGCGCCGGACGGAACGCCGATGGCGAACGTGTTGCTGACGCTCCTGCACAAGCTCGGCTCGACGACATGAAGAGCTTCGGCGACAGCACGGGCGAGTTCGCACTCAGCGTCTGAGGAGGACGCGGAATGAAACGAGTCAGCCTGCTCGGTGCGGCGCTGCTGTTCGCGGCGAGCGCACAGGCATTCGCGCAGCAAAAGGACGCACGCGGCAAGGTCACGCTCCCGATGCCGCCGGCCCATACGCCGGCGGTCGCCGACGCCGCGCAGAATCGCGACGCGGCCGCGGTGAAGAAGCTCATCGCGCCAGGCGCCGACGTGAACGTCCCGGAAGGCGACGGCATGACCGCGCTGCACTGGGCGGCCGAGCACGGCGACTCCGCGATGACCCTGACGCTGATCAACGCGCACGCCGACGTGAAAGCCGATGACGCGCATCGGCTCCTACACGCCGCTCCAGTTGGCGAGCCGCACGGGCTCGCCGGCGGTCGTGAGAGCGCTTCTCGCGGCGGGCGCCGATCCGAATCGCACGGACGCCAACGGCGCGACGGCGTTGCACCTCGCGGCGGCGCCGGGAATCCCGACGCGGTTTCGGCGCTGCTCGAGAAGGGCGCCAACCCCAACGCTCGCGAGAGCCGAATGGGGACAGACGCCGCTCTTCTTCGCGGCCGAGAACGATCGCGCGGCCGCGATCAAGGCGCTGATCGCCAAGGGCGCGGATCCATCGCTCCGCACGAAGGTCATGAACCTCCAGGAGGAGGGCGCGCGCGATCAGGCGGCACGAAGAAGCGCAACGAGGTGCTCATCTCGTTCATGCCGCAGGCACGCAGGGATTCGCTCGCCGCGGCGGCGAAGGCCCAGGCGCACGCCGATTCGATCGCGGCCGCCGAAGCCGGGCCGGCCGCCGCGCAGTTTGCACGTCGTGGCGGTGGCGGCGGCGGTGGTGGCGGCGGACGAGGAGGCCCACAGCCAAAGGGTCCGCTTCACCGCGGCGCAGGTCCAGGCCGCGATCGACTCGGGTCGCCTCGCCGAGGCGCTGCGCCCGGCGGCCAACGCGCAGGTGACCGAGGAAGTCGACACGCTGAACGGCGGCGTCGCGGGCTACACGGAACCGTCGGTGGCATCGGCGGAATGACGGCGCTGCACCACGCGGCCCGTCAGGGCAACGTCGAAGCCGCGCGCGCGCTGCTCGACGGCGGCGCCAACATCAACGACACCAGCCGCGTCGACCACACGACGCCGCTGCTCATCGCGACGATCAACGGCCAGTTCGACGTCGCGATGCTGCTCATCGCAGCGCGGCGCCGATCCGAACATCGCCAGCAACGTCGGCATGACGCCGCTCTACGCGACGATCAACACGCAGTGGGCGCCGAAGTCGCGCTACCCGCAGCCGCAGGCGATGCAGAACCAGAAGGCGACCTACCTCGACGTCATGAAGGCGTTGCTCGACGCGAAGGCCAGCGTCAACGCGAAGCTCGGCACGCAGCCGTGGTACTTCGCGTTCAACAACTGCGGCAACGCGAACTGCGGTCTCGAGTACCTCGACGGCACGACGGCGTTCTGGCGCGCGGCGTACGCCGTCGACGTCGACGCGATGAAGCTGCTGGTCAAATACGGCGCCGATCCGAACATCCCCGCCGTGCGCGCGCCGCAGACCGGCGGGCGCGGTGGTCGTGGTGGTCGCGGCGGCGGTGCCGGACGTGGCGCTCCGCCGCCGGCGACATCGCGGCGTTCGATTCCGCGACGCGAGCCGCGCAGTTCGCCGGCCGTGGCGGCGGCGGTGGCGGTGGCGGCGGCGGTGGTGGTGGTGGACGCGGAGCCGCGCCGATTCTCGATCCGGCGATCGACTCCGCGGCCAAGGCGGCCCCGGTGGGCGTCGGCGTCTACGCGATTCACGCGGCGGCCGGCGTCGGATACGGCAACGGTTTCGCCGGCAACTCGCATCGCCACGCACCCGACGGCTGGATGCCGGCGATGAAGTATCTCGTCGAGGAGCTGCACGCCGACGTCAACGCGCGCGACACGCGGGGTATGACGCCGCTGCACCACGCCGCGGCGCGCGGCGACAACGACATGATCACGTACCTCGTCGCGCACGGCGCCGATCCGCGAGCCGTGTCGCGCGACGGCCACACGACGGTCGACATGGCGAACGGGCCGGTGCAGCGACTCCGTCCGTTCCCCGAGACGATCGCGCTGCTCGAGAAGCTCGGCGCAAAGAACCAGCACCGCTGCGTGTCCTGCTGACGGCCCGGCGGTAGTTCAACGATGCCGATTTTCGATTACGTTTGCCGCGCGTGCGGGCACGAGTTCGAGGCCCTCACGCGCGGTTCGTCTTCCAAGCTTCCCAAGTGTCCCGAATGTCAGTCGGAGGACGCCGAGCGGCTGCTACCGATGCCGCGCGTGAAGTCGGAGACGACGAAGGGCCTCGCGATGCGCGCCGCGAAACGGCGCGACGCGCAGCAGGCGTCGGATCGGACGCGCGCGCAAAGGGAGTACGAGGCCAGTCACGACGACTGACTGGGTCAAGAGCGCCTCTTCACCAGCGATGACAGCCGAGACCGAGACGCGAGCGCGCGGCAGGTCCCGGATGACGAACAGGCACCGTCGGGCCATCCGCTACGGCTTCTTCTCGCCCGCTACAAGCATCTTCACGTGGTCCTGCGCGAGCTGCAGCCCGCCCTCGTCCGGCGTCACGCGCCCGTCTCCGTTCGCGTCGAATCCCGCCATCAGCTGCTCCGACATCGACGCCATTCGGCTGACGAGCGCCGCCGCGTCGGGGGCCGACGTCGCCGCCTGGACCTGCTTCGCGATGGCGATGACCGAATCCGCGCGCGTCACGCTGTTCTTCGCCGCCTGCGCGATGTGCGCGGCGTGCGTCTGCACGTTCGCCGACGCGCCGGGCGCCTTGGCGGCGAGCTCGATGTGCGTCGCGGCGCCGGCGGCGGCCTTCTTGAGCCCGTAGCCGAGCCCCGGACCCGTCGTCACGATCGTCGGGTCGAGCGCGTTGATGACGTGCCCCGCGTGCAGCTTCATCGCGTCGAGGTTGCCCGGCTGCCGGCCGGCGAGCCCCGCGTGCTGAATCGCGACCTTCGCCTCGCCGATCGCCACCGTCAGGAGTCCATCGCCGTTGGGCGTATCGCTGAACGCGTTGATCACGTGGCCGATGTGCATCCCCACCGCGCCGGCGGGGAGGTCAGCCGGTGGAATGACGTTCACGTGTGGCGGCGCCGGCGGAAGCTGCCCCGGCGTCGGCACGCCGCTGATCTGCGCCACCATGGCGTCGAAATCCTTGCGGACCGCCGGGTCGACGCTCACGAGGTAGATCTTGTGCTCGTAGTCGGACTCGGTCAGCCCATTGTGGTGCAGGATTGCGGCGATCTGCGAGCGCAGGCTGTCGCGGAGCTCTGCCTGGGACTCGGGCTTCGTGTTTCTGATCGACGCAAGCCGGACTGCGCTCGAGTCGCGGGCGTCGCTGATCGCGACGTGCGCCTTGGCGAAGGTCATGAGGTCTTCGTGGCTCATCGCCCCCGCGGACGCGGGCGCTCCGGCGGGCGTCTGCGCGCCGAGGGCGATGGGCGATGCGGCCGCCAGCGCGACGAGCGCGGCGCTGGCGACTATCGGAGAACGACGCACGGTAACCCCCGAATTCGTTGGCGAAGGTAGTGGAGCGCGCCGCGGCCACCGGTTGCTCCGACCTGATAATCGAGAAACGCACGCCCCGGGTCAATCCGCTGTGAAATGCCTGTGGAATGCGCCCGCGGAACGCTCACGGGGCCACGGCGGGGAGCCACTTCACTTCCGCGGGCACAGGCGCGAGGGCAAGCCGGTCGAGAAGCCGGTCCTCGTCGTCGTCCACCACGAGCCGGTCGCGCTGCACCGCGCTCACGAAACCCTCGGCCACGGCGCGATCGGCCATCGCGAGCATCGGATCGTAGTAGCCGTCCACGTTCAGCACGCCGAGTGGCTTGCGATGTATGCCGAGCTGCGCCCAGGTCACGACCTCGCAGAACTCGTCCCAACTTCCGAAGCCGCCGGGCAGCATCACGAAC
Source organism: uncultured Gemmatimonadaceae bacterium (assembly GCA_963789315.1). Classification (GTDB taxonomy): domain Bacteria; phylum Gemmatimonadota; class Gemmatimonadetes; order Gemmatimonadales; family Gemmatimonadaceae; genus JAQBQB01. The sequence continues at coordinate 582,128 of CAWBKI010000019.1, forward strand.
GCGTCGGCGAGATCGGCCATGCGTTGCTTGCGCTCGTGCATCGTCTCCACGACATGAAGCGTCGTCACGCCGCGGTGCGCGATCTCCCGTTCGACGAGCGCGCGCGGAATGACGCCGATCGCGCGCCCGCCGGCGCCGAGGGCGGCGTCCGCGAGCACGCCCATGAGTCCCACACATCCGCCGCCGAAGACGAGCGTCACACCGCGGGCCGCGAGCGCCGCGCCGAATCGGCGCGCCGACTCCGCATAGATCGGCCGTGTGCCGATGCTCGACGCGCAGAAAACACAGATGGAATCGAACTTCATGGTGGACAGGGGACAGGTGGACGAGTGGATAGGATGTGTTGATTGCAGCTTCCGAAATCTCGCTGGTTCACCGATCTCGCGGTCCGCCGGTCCACCGGTCCACGCGACTTGCCTGACCGCTAGTCCGGTGATAGAGTCCTCCACACAATTGAATCGTGTGAACGGGGTCAAGCTGTAGGAAGCCGGTGCGAATCCGGCGCGGCCCCGCCACTGTAAGAGACTTCGCGAGCGTTCGACGCTCGCGAACCAAGGTCTGCTCATCCGTCCACTGGCGCGCTCGCGCGCTGGGAAGGCGAGCCCAGACTGTCTCGAGCCAGGAGACCGGCCCCGTTCACTCCCGCACAGAACCCCCTCGAGGGAGGGGCGCGGGGTCGAACGTGAAGCCGCCGACTCCCGGCGCTTCCCCCTTCGCCCCCCGTCCCCGCTCTCGATCGAGCCAGGACGGGTTTCATGTTTTTGCAGGCCGGTGTGAGGTGTGTCCGTCGTCGAGCGACTCGATCGCTCGGCGTCGCGGCGTTCACGCTGGCGTCGCTCGTTGGCGTGCGGGGCGTGCTGGCCCAGGTGCCCGGTGAGCTGCGCGGACGCATCACCGACGCGACCACCGGAAGCGTGATCGCCGGCGCTCGCATCGAGATCGCCGACCGGGTCGAGCCGTCGCGATCGGATGGTGACGGATCGTTCGTCGTGCGAGGTCTCGAGCCGAAGACGTACAGTGTCGCCGTACGCGCCGTCGGCTACGCGGCGTTCAGACGGACCGTTTCCATCGAGAACGGCCGCACCGCGGTCCTGGACGCGGCGCTCGATCCGGTGCCCACGGCGCTGGCCGCCGTGGTCAGCTCCGCGCGACGCACTACCTCCGAACGAGAGGCAGCCGCCTTCGACCGCGCCGCGATCGAATCCTCGGGCAAGCGCGACGTCGGGGAGCTTCTCGCGGCCGTCCCGGGCGTCGTGGTGACCCGCAGCGGCGGCCCCGGACAACCGACGCAGGTCTCGATTCGTGGATCGAGCGCGGCGGAGGTTCTCGTGATCGTCGACGGCGTCGTGGCGAACTCGCCGCTCACGGGAGTCGCCGACCTGTCGCAGTTGTCGCTCGCCACCGCCGAACGGGTCACAGTCTGGGAAGGCGCACAGTCGGCGCGCTACGGTGGACGCGCCCTTGCCGGTGTCGTCGTGGTCGACACGCGCCGCGCCGACCGCGAGGGATCGCTCGCGCTCGATGCCGGATCGTGGGGCGAACGCGCGGTCAGCGGCTCGGTCGGCGACGCAACCGAGTCCGCATCCCGCCTCAGCGGGATGATCTCGGCCGAGCATCGCGCGACGCGCGGCGACTTCTCGTACGACGTGCCGGCGGTGCGAGGCGGCGGAACGGCACGCCGCGCGAATTCCGACGCGACGTCGACGAGCGTCCTCGGCGTGGCCGGCATCGATGGCTCGGCCGGAGGCGTGCGGCTGCGCGGCGACTGGCGCTCCACCGACCGAGGACTGGCGGGAAGCATCGTCCAGCCGTCGCTCACGGGCCGCGACGACGAGCACCATGCGTCCGCCGCGCTGGAGCTTTCCTCCGACCGAGGCGCGTTCTCGTTCGACGGATCGGCGAGCCTGTCGCGCGACCGCACGCACTTCTCCGACCCAACGCCTCCCTTCGGATCCTCGTATGACGACGTTCTCAACGCCACCGAAGCGCGAGCCGCGTCGTCCGCGACGGCGTCCGGCACACTCGTCGCCGCGATGCCGGCGAGCCTGGCCGTCGGCGCCGACGCGCGCCAGCTCGACGTCACGGCCACGTCGCTGGCGTCGAACGCGCCACGGTCGCAGCGAATCGTCGGAGCCTACGCGAGCCTTCTCATGTCGCGGGACCTCGGTGCCCTCGGCGTCGCGACCACCTTCGCCGATCGCGTCGACCACGATGATCTGATAGCCGCGACCGTGTCGTCGCCGCGCGCGTCGGTCGAGCTGTCGCGGGGCGCCGCGTCGCTGTCGGCGTCGATCGGCAACGGCTATTCCCCTCCCTCCCTCGCCGACCAGTTCTTTCACGAGGGCGTGCTGGTAAAAGCGAACCCCTCGCTCGCGCCGGAACGCACCCGGGGCGAGACGGAGCTTCGCGCGGCGGTGCGCGACGTGACATTGGGCGCCGCAACGTTGAGCGGCGACGCCGCCGTGTACCGCGCCGATGTCGACGGGATGATTCTCTGGTCGCCCGATTTTCGTTTCATCTGGAGCCCGCTGAACGTCGACGTTCGCCGTTCGGGATGGCAGCTCGGCGCGAGGTTCGCCGTTCCCGCGGCGTGGAGCTTCAACGTCGGCGCGAGCATCGACCACAGCGACGTCACGTACACCGGCGCCGGGCAAACCGGGCAGGTCATCTATCGCCCGCGCACGACGGCGAGAATCTCGGAATCGATCGCGCGACGCTTCGCGCGCGTCGACGTCGAGACGCGGTATGTCGGCAGCAGGAGGACCGTGGCCGGGACGGATCTCAACGATCTCGCGCCGTACTGGCTGACCGACGTCCGGCTGGCCGTTCCCCTCGTGCGCGCCGCATGGCGGCTCGAGGGCACGCTCGGCGTCGAGAACGTGTTCGATCGCCCCGCATCGATGCTCGTCGACTACCCGTTCGGCGGCCGGCGATGGACCGTCGGGCTTCGCACGAGCCGACGGGCCGAAGGCGCCGGTGAAGGCGGCTAGCCCCCGCGGCAGAGCCAATTCAATCACGCAATTCCAACAGCACTCGCACTCGGTTTTCCCTCAAACACAACCACCATGCACCGCTTCAACATTCGCCTCATCGCGCTCGGCGCGCTCGCTTCCCTCGCACTCACGCTCAGCTGCTCGGACGACACGACGGCCCCGATCGCCCCGGGGTTTCTCGGCGGGACGTCGAGCGATCACGAGGTCGGCGTCGTGGTCAATTCGCTCGGGCGGACCGTGACTCTCTTTCAACACGGCAGCACATCGACGCAACAGCAGGTGGCGCTCGGCTCCAGCAGCACGATCACGCCGACAGGCATGGCGGTGCGTGGACGCCTGGCCGCGGTTCCGCTCGGCGACGCCGCGTCGGTCGCTCTGATCGATCTCCAGGGGGATTCGGTGAAGCGCTTCTTCACCTTCGCATCGGGGAACGCGACCGGCTCGGCGTTCGTGAACGACACGACGGTCGTCGCGGCCAACCTGCTGACGAACGTCGTCGGCCGCTTCACCACGGGACAAGCCTCCGCGGCGATCGGGAACGCGGTGACCGTGGCCCCTCAGCCAACCGCCATCGCGGTCTCGGGAGGGCGGGTGTTCGTCGTGTCGTCGAACCTCGACCAGAACTTTCAGCCGATCGGCAACGGCATCGTCACCGCGATCGATCCAACGACGATGACCGTCGTCGGAACGGCGACGATGGGCGGAACGAACTCGACCGACGTCAGCGTGGGACCGGACGGCCTGCTGTACGTCGTGAACACGGGTGATTTCTCGAGCCCGGGCACCCTCACCGTCCTCAACGGCACGAGCATGCAGGTCGTGACGACCGTCACCAATGTCGGGGTCGGGCCGGGAGCTGTGTTCGTCGACCCCTCGGGCTTGGCGTACATCTCCGGTTTCCTCTTTGGGACGGCGATCTGGAACACGACCACTCGGCAGTTCGTTCGGCCGCCCGACAACGCGCTTTGCGCGAAGCTGGCGAACGGGAGTTGCCGAGGCGCGTTCGCCGCGACGACGGACAAGGCCGGGAACGTCTATCAGGCGTTCTTCGGGACGCAGAGCCTTCCCGCGTACGTATTCGTGTACAAGGCCGGCACGTTCGCGCTCACCGACAGCGTCGCCGTCGGCTCGGGACCATCGGCACTGACGATTCGCGTCTTCTAGCCGCGCTCGCATCGTGTGACGCGCGTTACAGTCGGCGCGCCGTGACCGTTCGTTCCGACGCGGGGTCTTGTCCCGCGTCGGACCGCGCAGTGTCGCGAGCGCGCCGCTGCCGGCCTCCCCCACCCGGAGTCCCACGATGCGAATTCGAGTTGGCGTTCTTGCCGGTGCGTTGCTCTCGCTCACGCTCGCCGCGGCCACGTCGCTCGCCGCCCAGGGCACCGCGACGACCGTCTGCAAGGACGGCACGACCTCGGCAACGTCGGGACGCGGCGCCTGTTCCTCGCACGGCGGCGTAGACGCGAAGGCGACGGACGCCGCGAAGAAGGCGCGCCGCCAAGGCCGACAAGGGCGTGAGCAAGGCCACGACGTCAGCGTCCAAGACCGCCGACAAGGGAACCGATAAGGCTCTCAAGGCCACTGACAAGGCCACCGACAAAGCTGCGAAGGCCACCGACAAAGCGGCCGACAAGACCGTCTCGCAGACGTCGAAGGCCGATGCGGCCGCCGCGAAGACCGACTGCCAAGACCGAGTCCAAGGTCGACAAGACCGAGTCCAAAGCCGCCGACAAGGCAGCCGCGCCGAAGGGAGCCAAGACGGCCGACAACTCCGATCCGACCAACGCCACCGCGCAGTGCAAGGACGGGACGTACTCACACGCCACGCATCACCAGGGCGCGTGCTCGAACCACGGCGGTGTCGCGAAGTTCTTGAAGTAGCGTCCTCTCATCAATCAAGCTCGGCGCCGCTGAGCGCAGCGGTCGTGGCCCACGCGTTGGGTCGTCCGAGCTGAACAATCCTGGGGTGCCACCGCACTCCAGGGTTGTTCGTTTTCCGGCGCGTCGGTGGCCGAAGCGCGCGTCGACGAGGCCGACGCGAGAAGATCCCCGCGCGTTCCGAAGACGACGCCGGCTCCCAAACGGACCCAACGCTTTGACTCCGCGCTTGTACCATGACAGGGCAGGACGCGCCTGGCGTGTCAAAGGATTTGTGAGACGCCGCCGCCCGGGGGGCCGGCGCGCGTCCTGTGTCCACGAGCTCGTTCAACGTTCTCTTGCCGGAATCATGATCCGCATCGCCCCCTCCTCCCCGACGATCCGTCGCCTGTTCGCGCCGACCGCGCTTTGCGCGCTGTGGGCCTGCTCCAGCTCTGACACGCCGACAACGCCCACGGGGGGCGGACCGGGCTCGTTCAAGTCGTCGCCCTGCTCCCAGACGGGAACCCTGCAGCTCGCGGTCGCGGCGACGGCGCGCGTCGACTGCAGCAACGGGGGAACGACCGTCACGCTGGCCGGAAACGGCGCGAGCTACATCGTCATCGCGCAGTTCCCCGTCGATCTCGTGCCTGACACGTTCGTCACGTATCGAGTCAGCTCGGGAACGGCCGTCTCGGCGTCGCTCTCCCCGGCGCCGATTCGTTTCCCGTCGACGCGCATCTCGGGCGCGCGATCCCCGGTTGGACTCACGCCGTTTCGTACGTCGCAGAAGGCACCGGGCGCCGCGCAGCGCCGCTTCTCGAACGCGCTACACGCCCGCGCCCGCGCGAGGCTCGCGTCACGAGCGTGGCCCATGTCCGGGAGCGCGGGGTCTCGAGCCGCGCGCTCGCTCACGCGATCGGCCGACCTCGCGCCGCCCCCGGCGCTCGGCAGCATTCGCGGGTTCCACGTACTGGCGTCGAACGGCACCTCGTTCACGTCGGCGGGGGCCAGGCTCGCTTTCATAGGCGCGAACGTGCTCGTGTACGTCGACACGCTGGCGCCGGCGACCGGGTTCACTTCCACGCAACTCCAGACGTTCGGCGCCTACTTCGACCAGACGCTCTATCCGATCGACACGACGGCGTTCGGCGTGCCGAGCGATGTGGATCAGAACGGGCGCGTCATCATGCTGATGACACCGGCCGTGAACGCCCTCGTTTCCGCGACGGACTGCGAGAACGAAGGCTACGTCGCCGGATTTTTCGACGACGAGGACCTCGGCGGCGGTTTGGGAGATCCGAACTCCAACCAGGGAGAAATCTTCTACTCGATCGTTCCCGACCCCGCGGGGGCGTCCAGCTGCGCGCACAGCGTCGACGACGTCGGTTTCGCGGTGCCGAGCACGTTCCTCCACGAGTTGCAGCATCTCATCTCATTCTCGCAGCACGTCGTCATCCACCACTCGAATCCGGAGTACGGCTGGCTCGACGAGGGACTCAGCATCGTCGCTGAAGAGCTTGGCTCGCTGCATTACGAGCAGAAGTGTCCCGGGACCGCGTGTCGCACCGACCCAAGCCAGCTCTTTCCCGATTCCTCGCAGGGATTCGTCGAAGATTTTCTGTACGACTCGTATCAGTACGCGCTCCTGCCCGACACGGCGAGCGTGACGCTGCACAGCGACTCCGACGACGGCTTCTCCTGGCGCGGCGGCGATTGGCTGCTCGTGCGGTGGCTCGGCGACCAGATGGGCACGGGCATCTTCAAGAAGCTCGATCAGAACACGCTCACCGGCGTCGCCAACATCGAATCGTCGAGCGGCCAGTCGTTCCCGAATCTCTTCGCCAACTTCGCGCTCGCACTGTACACGGACAGTCTTCCCGGACTGTCGCGCACGACGGCCCCCGCCGCCGACCGGTTCGCGTCGCGCAACGTTCGCCAGATGTGGAATCGTCTGTTCAACACGTCCGGCGGCGCGTCGGACATTCCCTTCGCCTCCCCGCTCGCCTTGTTTCCGATATCGGCGGACACATCGCTCGCCATTCTCGACCCGGGAACGTCCTCATACTTCCGACTCGACACCAAGGCGACGGACGCCACGGTCTCGATTCAGTTCTCGGGCGCCGGCGGCATCGCACTGCCGGCCGCGCTCAAGCCGCAGCTCGCGATCTTCCGGTTGCCCACCGGCCAGTGATGGTGTCGCGGCGCGCTGGCGAATCGACGACGCGCCGCGGCCCTCGCTCGCTCCGTCTAGTCCGCGATCGGCACGTAGATCTCCGTGAGGAGCTTGTTCCTTGGGCGTCTGCCTGGGATCGTTCACGTACCGTTCGTAGCTCGGTCCTGATCCCAATCGTTCGCCGCTTTCGGGCAACCACTCGCCGAGGAAGCGCGCCCACGTGTCGGGGAGCTTGTCGTATCCGCCAACGTGCACCGTTTTGGCGTAGCGGCCTGCGGGCAGCCGTTGCTCCGCGAGCTCCCTGGGAAGCGCCGCGTCGCTCGTGACCCTGACGCCGGCATCGGATCGCAGTTGATCCGGGGGCGTCGACTCCGGGTCATCGTGATACAGCGCGATCATCGCGGCCTCGGGGCTCGCGAACAGGCCGGCTGCGCCGGCGATCTCGCCGAGTCTGCCGAACGCGTCTCCGATCTGGTTGTACGGTCCGTTGTGTCGGATGGCGGCGACGCGCTGCTCGGGCATCGGCGTGATCTCGACTTTCATGCTGCGACCTCCTGAGTCTTTGGGGACAAGAGTTGGAACGACGCCGCGTTCATCGAAGTGCACGCCGCAAGTGGCGGCCAGCTCGATCCGACGGACGCCGCGCCGGCGAAATTCCGACGGCGGCTCGCCGTAGCACGAGCGAAAAGCGCGCGTGAAGGCTTCGTGCGTTTCGAACCCGGCGTTGAACGCGATCGCGGTGACCGAGAGCGGTGTGTGCGCCAGCTGCCATGCCGCACGCTCGATCCGCAACCGCCGTGCGAGCTCGACCGGCGTCTCACCCACCATCCCGCGAAAAACGCGGTGGAAATGGAATGGAGAGAGACAGGCGCGAGCGGCCAACGAGTCGAGGGCCAGGGCCTCATCGAGATGTTGAGCCACGTGCTCGACCACTCGCTGCACGACCTGCACATAGAAGGACCGCGTCTCGGCTTTCACACCGCCAATGTACGCGGGCCACATTCGACGACGCTTGACGCCGCTTGCTGAATTCTCGGGGCGCGCATCCTGCTGGGGCCCGGCGAGCTCGGCGGCCGTGTCGG
>CAWBKI010000020.1:0-134956 GCA_963789315.1 uncultured Gemmatimonadaceae bacterium
GCCGTCTTCGCCGGCATTTCCTGCCGCGGCGAGAACAACAGCGCCGGTTTTCGCGGCCGCTTCCCACGCCATTGCGGTCGGGTCGTTCGCGACGTTGCTCAGCGCGTTGCTGCCCCACGACGTGGCAATCACGTCCATGCCGTCGTTCACCGCGTCTTCAACCGCCTGAATCAGCGTCTGGTCGGTCGCGAAGTCAGCTCACGCCCGGGGAGCCGGCAATCTTGTAGTTGCCCAGATAAGCCTTCGGCGCCATGCCCTGGATTTTCAGCGGCGTGCCGTCTGATGCGACGCCCGGCGTAACCGTAGGCGCGGCCGCGGCGCACGAAGCTACGGCGGTTCCGTGACCATTACGATCACGCGGCGAGTAGTCGTCCGGTAGAGAGTCGGCCGCGGGGTTGCTTGGGTCCGAAGGCGCGGAGAGCATGCGCACGTAGCTGCGCGCCACGATCACTTTGTTCGTGGTGTACGCCTGATCTTCCGGACGGCCCGTCGCGAGCTTGGGGAATCCCGCCGGCATCGCGAGGCTCGAGTCCTGGAACGCCGGGTGGGTCTGATCGATGCCCGAATCGAGGATGGCGATCTTGATGCCCGCGCCCGCGCTCGACGCGCCGCCGAGTGCGCTCCAGGCTGCGGGCGCATTCAGTATCTGCGTGGCTTTATCCAGCAAAGGCTTGAACTTTCGCATTGGCCGCACCGCGACCACGCCGTTCACGCTCTGCAATTCCGCAACTCGATCCGGCGTCGTATTGACGAACAGCGCGTTGAGCAGCACCGAGACGGAGCCCGTCACGGCCATATGCCGCCCCGCGAGATCCTGCCTGATGCTCGCCTGACGGTCTTCCACCTGCCGCCGGTAATTCAGAGCCTGTGCGCTGTCCAGCGCCGCTCGAGTCTCAAAGCGGCTGGAAACCGGTGGGTCCTGGAGGATGACAATGTAACGTCCCGGTATTACCTGGGCGGGCGCTGAGGGAATAAGAAGGAGCGCATTAACCGCAAAGATCGCCAGGGCGCCCGCTACCCCTGACTTAAGCCTAAACATGCTGGTTCGACGGGCGCGGTCGAAGCGGAGTTTCCCCAATAACGACATCTCTGTATTCTCCCTGTTGCCCAGTAAATCGGGCCGTTGACGTTTTGTTTTTGCCAGCGCCGCCTCGCGGCGCCATTTCCGGATCTCGGCATGATTTCCTCCGAGAAGAACTTCCGGCGCTTTCCACCCCCGGAACTCGGCCGGTCGAGTCCATTGCGGGCAGTCGAGGATGCCCGTCCTCGAAGGACTCGTTCACGGCCGATTCGCTGTTGCCCAGTACATCGGGCAGCAGTCGGGCCACTGCATCGATAACGACTGCGGCCGCGGGTTCGCCGCCGCTGAGCACGTAGTCGCCGATTGAAATCTCTTCGTCCGCCAGATGCTCGGCGACGCGCTCATCCACGCCCTCGTACCGTCCGCAGATCAGCAGCAGTTCGTCCAATGCGGCGAATTCGCGCGCAACGGCCTGCGTAAACTTCTGTCCCTGTGCGGAAAGCAGAACCACCTTGCGCCCGGAGCCTCGCTCCGGCCAGATCGTTTCCACCGCGCTGAAGATAGGCTCCGGCTTCAGGAGCATGCCTTCGCCGCCCCCGAAGGGCCTGTCGTCGACCGTGCGATGGACGTCGTGCGTCCAGTTGCGGAGATCGTGCGTATGAATTTCGAGCGCTCCCGACCGTGCCGCGCGCGACACCACGCCGTGGTCGAAAGGGCCATTGAAATATTCGGGAAAGATCGTGAGCAGGTGGAACTTCATACCGGGAATCGAGCGTCTCGAGGCCGTCGGGCATTCGGGCGCGGATCTGTTTCTGCTCCGGCCGAATTTCGACGCAAATCTCCTTCACGAAAGGAATCAACACCCGTCCCCCATCGATTTCGAGCAGACCGGACCCGCCGTATTCCTCGAACGCCGTCACCTTGCCGATGAGCCGATCGTCCCCGGCGTCCCGCACCTCGCAGCCGATCAGGTCGGACTGAAAGTATTCGCCTTCGTCGAGCGTGATGCGCTCCGAAGCGGGGATGCGCACTTCGGCTCCGCGAAGGGGTTCCGCATCGGAGATCGTGTCGATGCCCTCGAACTTAAACACGGGAACGTCCTGGTGAAACCAGACGTGCTCCACCCGGTAAGGCTTTCCATCGCCGAAAAGATGAACCGTTTTCAGTAGGTTGAGCCGTGAGGGGCGGGCCGTAAGCGGCTCCGGCGGTCAGTTCGCCGCGGTTTCCCCGAGGGCGGATCAGCGCGGCGACCGTAACCCATTTATCGTCACTCAAGAATTTCGACGGCACGAGCCGGAATCCGACCGGCCCTGACCTGCCCTACACGTCGCGCGCGAAGAAAGTGCTGGAGCTGGCGATGACGGAGGCGCGTGACCTCAACCACAGCTACGTCGGCACCGAGCATCTGCTCCTCGGCTTATTGCGCGAGGAGAAGGGCATCGCCGCGCAGCTTCTCGTCGATGCCGGCATCACACTCGACGCCGCGCGCGAGCGCGTGCTCGAAATCCTCGGCCAGCCCCCGCGACCTCGTCCGCGCGTGGCGCGCGCCGCTTCGATCGCCGCCATGAAACTGTGGGGCGACAAACGGGCCGCCCTGACGCCCGCGACGACCAGCGCGTCGGCGCACATGGCGGCGTCGATCATCGAGCTCCTGTCGCAGGACACCGACGTCGGTGCGGTCTTCGCCGCACAGGGGATCGACGTCGCGAAGCTGGCCGAGGCGTTGCGCGCTCTCGCCAAGTCGTCGGAGTCTGGTGACCGCCCTGACGCGGAGCCGCCGCGGCCCCCGCTCGAGCCGCCAGCCGACGCCTCGCCGCCCGCCTAGCTCTACTCGAAGTCCAGCGCGAGGTTCATCGATGGCGCTGAGTGCGTGATCCCGCCGATGGAAATCCAGTTGACGCCGGTCTCGGCGATGCGACGCACGGTCGACAACGTCACGCCGCCGGACGCCTCGAGGATCGCGGCGCCGTTGACCACCCGAACGCACTCGGCCATCACCTCGACCGGCATGTTGTCGAGGAGCACGATGTCGGCGCCCGCGGCAATGGCGCGCTCGACCTGATCCAGCCGGTCGCACTCGATCTCGATCTTCACGCCCGGCGGTGACAGCTCGCGCGCGCGCTTCACGGCCTTCGCGACGTCATTGTCGAGCGCGGCGAGGTGGTTGTCCTTGATCAGCACGCCGGTCGAGAGGTCCATCCGGTGATTGGCGCCGCCACCGGCGCGCACGGCGTACTTCTCGAGCGTGCGCCAGCCGGGGAGCGTCTTGCGGGTGTCCAGGATCTTGGCGCCCGTGCCCTTCACCTCGTCGACGTAGCGCGCGGTGATCGACGCGATGCCGGACAGGTGCTGCATGAAATTCAGGGCGACGCGCTCAGCCGACAGCAGCGCGCGGGCGTGGCCGGTCACGAACAGGATGGGATCGCCGTTGTGTACGGACATCCCGTCCTCGTGCTCGACGCGGATCGAGACTTTTCCATCGAGCAGACGAAACGCTTCGAGGCCGAGCGGAATCCCACAGACGACTCCGTTTTGACGCGCCACGAGGCGCGCGCGGGAGCGCCTGTGCGACACGACGGTCGCGATCGTGGTGATGTCGTTGAAGGCACCGTCCTCGACGAGTGCCGCACGGACGAGCGCATCCAGCGCCTCGCGCGTCAGCGGAAAGCGAAGCGTTGATCCGCTATCCACGGCCGGCACGGACAGGGGCGTGATGGTTCGTGGGATCGCCCTGCGTTCGCGCTGGGGAAGCTCGGGAGTTTCCATCGGCACACCTCCGCCCTTGTCGCTTACTCGCCTGGATCTACTCCGTTTGGTGCTGGAGACAAGGGCTGCGTCGCGCCGCCTCCGATAGATACCATGCGCTCGATCGCCAGTCGCGCCCGGGCGGCCACGTCCGAGTCGACCGTTATTCGGTGCTGCAAGAATGCTAGTGAATCGCGGACCTTGGGAAGGGTCGTGACCTTCATGTAAGCGCAGGAGGCCCGCTCGTTTGCGGCAAAGAAGCGCTTGCTTGGGTTCTCGCGACGCAGTCGGTGCAAGATCCCGACCTCGGTCGCGACGATGAACTCGTCAGCGTCGGAGTGCGCCGGGCGTTTGATCATCCCCTCGGTCGAGAGGATCTGGACGCCATGCGGGTCGACGTCCCCCGCCGACATCGCCTCGAGCACGCTCGTCGAGCACGCCGCACTCGGGGTGGATCAGGAACTCCGCCTCGGGGTGCAGCGCGCGCTGCAGGCGGATGTTCTCCGGGTCGATGCCGGCGTGCACGTGACACTCCCCCATCCAGACGCGCATGTTCTCGCGACCCGTCATCCGGCGCACGTGGGCGCCGAGAAACATGTCGGGGAGAAAGAGGATCTCGCGGTCGGCGGGAATCGAGTTCACGACCTCGACCGCGTTGCCGGACGTGCAGCAGTAGTCGCTCTCGGCCTTGACCTCGGCCGACGTGTTCACGTACGCGACGACGACGGCGCCCGGGTGCTCGGCCTTCCACGCTTTGAGGGCGGCGGCGTCGATCGTCGAGGCGAGCGAGCAGCCGGCGGCGAGATCCGGGAGCAGGACACGCTTCTGCGGGCGACAGGATCGCCGCGGTCTCGGCCATGAAGTGCACGCCGCAGAAGACGATGACGTCGGCGTCGGTCTTGGCGGCCTCGCGGGAGAGGCCCGAGCGAGTCGCCGACGAAGTCGGCGACGTCCTGCACTTCGGCTCGCTCGTAGTTGTGGGCGAGGATGACGGCGTTGCGGTCGCGGGCGAGGCGCTTGATCTCGGACGTCAGGGCATCGTCGTGCATGCCCGGAAAGATACGGCCTTAAGGCGGGCGCGGACTGCTACCTCTCGCGGGTCCAGAGCAGGAGCACTCCGCAGTCGTTGTTCGTCGGGCTGATCCACACCGGATACGTCTCGGCGCCGGCGTAGAACTCGACGGCCGCGTAGTCGTCGACCGGGATCTTGTTGAAGTCGATGGTCAGCGACGCGCGCTTGATGCCGTTCTCGTAGACGGCGACCGCGCCGTTCGCGCCGAGGCGTTTCGACTGAAATGCCGACCCGGACGACGGCTTTCTCGTCGAGACGAATCGCCCGCCACTGAGCGTCGCGCCATGGAAGCGTTGAAGGACGTTCGACATGGCGTCGCCGTCCATCTTTCGAAGACCGGCTTCGTCGACGAACTGACCGCCGAGGCCGGCGCGCTTTCGCTCCTCAAAACCGTGCAGGCCGGGCGAGATGTAGCGGGGCGCCGAATGCCGGGTGACGACAGTCGGGAGATCCTGCGGGCTTCGCCTCAGCAGAATGGTGAACGGCGCGGTGTCGGTCGGCGATATCGCGACGGGCAGCGTGAGCGGCGCGTATCCGACTCTGCGAAGACGGACCAGCGACCCGCCGTCGGGCAGGAACGCGAGCGCCACCGTGCCGGTGCGCGCCGTGACCGCCGTGGTGCCGGACATCACGTCCATCACCTCGACGCCCTCGATCGGGTCGCCGCTCTGCTCGTCGTACACGCCGAGCAATCGGTTTCGGTAGCGCGCGAGCGGTTTCGATCGAGACCTCGCGCGCAACGACTGCTGCGCACTCACGGCCGTCGCGGCGAGAATCGCGAAGACGGCGATTCGGCTCACAAACCAAGCGGCACCAGCGTGATCCATCTCACTTCGCGCGCGTGGAGTGTCGCGCGCCCTCCTAATGCAAAAACTCTACAACTCGATGTGGCGTCCACGCCAGCTCGTCTTTGAGCGCGGATAGTCCACACGGTAGTGTCCGCCGCGAGATTCGCGTCGGCGAACCGCCGCTTCCGCGACCAGATGCGCCGTTTGGAGCATGTTCGCTTCCTCGGTCGCGCCGACGGGCAGCCGCGCGCCGATCTCGTCGAGACGCTCGATGCCTCGCGCAGGCCCGTGCCGTGCGCACGATGCCGGCGAAGTACCACATCACCTGCCGAATGCAGTCGACGCCCACCTGCGCGGCACCGCGGTCGGCAGGCGGCGGCACGTTCCACGTCTTCTTCGGCGGCAGGCCGTGAGACGCGGGCTTGTCCGACAGATCGCGCGCGACACGCTCGGCGAACACGAGCCCCTCGAGCAGCGAGTTCGACGCGAGGCGATTCGCGCCGTGCACGCCGGTGCGCGCCACCTCGCCGACCGCGTAGAGCCGCTTCGCGCTCGAGCGGCCGCGCAGATCGGTCATCGACGCCGCCCATCATGTAGTGCGCAGCCGGCGTGACCGGGATGCGGTCTTTCCGCGGGTCGATGCCGCGAGCGCGAGCACAGTGCAAAGATGCCGGGAAAGCGCTTCGTGAATCGCGCGCCGAGCGCGCCGAGCGTCGAGATACACGCCGGCCCTAATCGCTGCTCGCGGAAGATCGCGCGGGCGACGACGTCGCGCGGCGCGAGCTCGGCCATGCGGATGCACGGTCGCGTCATGAAGCGCACGCCCGCGATCGTTCACGAGGACCGCGCCTTCGCCGCGCACCGCTTCGGAGATCAGCTGCAGCGGATTCTCGGGCGTGTCGAGCGCCGTCGGATGGAACTGCACGAACTCCATGTCGGCGAGCGTGACGCCGGCGCGGTGCGCGATCGCGTAGCCGTCGCCGGTGGCGACCTCGGGATTGGTCGTGTAGCGGTACACCTGGCCGCAGCCGCCCGTCGCGAGCACCGTCGCGTCGGCGATGATCTCGACCGCGCGCCCCGACACGCTCGCCGCACGCCGACGCACGCGCCGCGCGCACGATGATCAGGTCGAGCACGCGCGTGCTCTCGAGCACGCGTGATGCTGCTGGCTGTTGCGCACGCGCTCGATGAGCGTGCGCGCGACTTCGGCGCCGGTCTGGTCGCCGTGCGCGTGCACGATGCGCTTGCGCGAGTGCGCCGCTTCTCGCCGAGCGACAGGCGTCCGCGCGGATCGAGGTCGAAGTGCGCGCCCGTCGTCTGCGAGCTCGCGCACGCGCTGCGGGCCCTTCGTCGACCAGCACCTCGACCGCCGCCGCGTCGCAGAGCGCCGCGCCCGCGGCGAGCGTGTCCAGCCGGTGCAGCTCCGGCGAGTCGCCGGCGCCGAGCGCCGCGGCGATGCCGCCCTGCGCGTAGGCGGTGGCGCTGTCGAACAGCGATCGCTTCGTGAGCAAGCACACGTCGCCGTGCTCCGACGCACGCCACGCCGTGTGCAGCCCGGCGACGCCGCTGCCGATCACGAGAAAGCGGGTGCGGATGCGTTCGGCATGAGGCGTGAAAGCTATCAGCGATCGGCCTTGCCGCGCCCGCTCCCCGCGCGACAGTCTTTCGCCGCATGCGAAAGCTGATGATCCTCGTGGGCGCGCTGCTCGGGGTCCACTTGGCGCTGCTGTTCGTGCGCCCCGCTGTCGCGGGCCGCATCCCGTCCACCGATGCCGCTCAAGGTCGGCATCGTGCTCGACGTCGGCGGGCTGCGGCGACAAGTCGTTCAACGACGGCGCCTACCGCGGCGCACAGCTCGCCGAGCAAAGAACTCGGTGCGACGATCCGCTTCATCGAACCCGGCGAAGGATCCGACCGCGAGGCCGGGCTGCGTGTGCTCGCGGCCGAGCACATGGACCTCGTGATCGGCGTCGGATTCATTTTCACCGACGACATCACGCAGCTCGCCAAGGAATATCCGAACGTCAACTTCGCCGACGTCGACTACGCGGTCTCCACGGACAAGGAGGGGCGCGTCATCCCGCCGCCCCCGAATGTGGCGGCGCTCAAGTTCAAGCGAGGAGGAGGGCTCGTTCCTCGTCGGCGCGATCGCCGCGCTGGTCGGCAACTCGAAAAAGGTCGGCTTCGTCGGCGGAATGGACGTGCCGCTCATCCACAAGTTCGAGGCCGGCTACAGGGCGGGCGTGAAGAGCGTCTGCGCGGACTGCGAGGTCGTCGTGCAGTACGCCGGCGTGACGCCCGAAGCGTTCCGCAACCCCGGAAAGGGCAAGGAGCTCGCGCTCAACCAGTACCAGCAGGGCGTGAACGTGATCTACCACGCGTCCGGCTCGACGGGGCTCGGCGTTTTCGAGGCCGCGCGCCAGACCGGCAAGTTCGCGATCGGCGTGGACGCGGATCAGTACAGCGAAGCGCCGGGGCGGTCGTTACCTCCATGGTCAAAGGCATCGACGTGGCGGTCTTCGACATGATCAATCGCGTGAAACAAGGGACGTTCAAAGGCGGCGTCTACACGTACGGTCTCGCCGAGGACGGCGTGGGCTACGTGTACGACGAGCACAATCGCGCGCTGATCCCCGACAGCGTGCGCGCGAAGGTCGAGACGCTCAAAGGCGACATCATCGCCGGGCGCATCGTCGTGCCGAGCACGAGATGAGCATGGCGGAGCCGACGACGCAGTCACCGCCCGCCATCAAGCTCACAGACATCGACAAGTCCTTCGGCCCCGTGCACGCCAACCGCGGCGCATCGCTCGAGGTCGCGCGCGGCGAGATTCACGCGCTCGTCGGCGAGAACGGCGCCGGCAAGTCGACGCTCATGCGCGTCCTGAGCGGGATGTACGCGCCCGAGGCCGGCCGCATGGAGGTGAACGGCCGCGACGTCACCGGCTGGACCACCGCCGACGCCATCGCCGCGGGACGTCGGCATGGTGCACCAGCACTTCATGCTCGTGCCCACGCTCACGGTGGCCGAGAACGTGATGCTCGGCCGCGAGCGCACGCGCGGCGCGACGCTCGACGTCGAGCGCGCGCAGCGCGAGACCATGGAATTGAGTTCGAAAACGGGTCTGACCGTGCGCCCGCGCGCGATCGTCGCCGACCTGTCGGTGGGCGAAGCGCAGCGCGTGGAGATTCTCAAGACGCTCTACCGCGGCGCGACGACGCTGGTGCTCGACGAGCCGACCGCGGTGCTCTCGCCGCCCGAGATCGAAGAGCTGTGGACCGTGCTGCGCGGGATGCGCGCGCGCGGCGAGACGATCGTGCTCATCACCCACAAGCTCGACGAAGTCATGGCGATCTCGGACTCGATCACCGTGATGCGTCACGGCCGCACGGTCGATCGTCTTCGCACGGCGCGCACCAACCCAGCCGAAATCGCGAAGGCGATGGTCGGCCGCGACGTGCGGCTCGCGATGGAGTTCGTCGTCGGAGAACAGGGCGGCGCTCCGCTCGGCGTCGTCGAACAGAAGTCGCCTCTGCCGGCGACGCCGCTCCTCGACGTGCGCGATCTCACCGTTGAGGACGCGCGCCGCCTCACCGCGGTGCACGGCATCAGCTTTTCGGTCGAGCCGGGCGAGATACTCGGCATCGCGGGCGTCGAGGGGAACGGACAGACGGAATTGATCGAGGCGATCGCCGGTCTGCGCGCGGTGCGCGGCGGAACGATCGACGTGGCCGGCCGCGACGTCACGCACGCGTCGGTGAAAGCGCGCGGCGATGCCGGCCTCTCGCACATTCCCGAAGACCGCCACGCGCGCGGACTCGTCCTCGACTACAGCGTCGCGGAGAACCTGATCCTCGGTCAGCAGCACCGCTTCACGCGAGGCGTCCGGCTCGACCAGGACGAGATTCGGGCGAACGCGACGCGTCAGATCGAGGCGTTCGACATTCGCCCGGCCGATCCGTCGCGCGCCGTCCGCGCGCTCTCGGGCGGGAATCAGCAGAAAGTGGTGATCGCGCGCGAGATGCAGCGCGCCTTTCAAGTGTTGCTCGCCGCGCAGCCGACGCGCGGCGTGGACGTCGGCGCGATCGAGTTGATTCACGGGCGGCTGCGCGAAGCTCGCGCCGCGGGGAAGGCGATCCTCCTCGTGTCGGCCGACCTCGCCGAGATTCTCGCGCTCTCCGACCGCATCGCGGTGATCTATGGGGGACGACTCGTCACCGTTCTGCCGCGCGCGGCGGCGAGCGTCGAGGTGCTCGGGCGACACATGACCGGCGCCGCGGTGGAAGGCGCGCACGCCGCGTGACGTCTCGAAAAGGTGCGTGGCGTTCGAACGTCGAGGAGGCGGTCCTACCCGCCGTCGTCGCGCTGCTCGTCGCGGCGGTCGTCGGTGACGTGCTGATTTTGACATTCGGACAGAATCCGGGCGCCGTCTACCAACTGCTGTTCGAGGGCACGTGGGGCAACGCGTACGGCTTCGGGCAGGTGCTCTACAAGACGACGACGCTCACGTTCACCGGGCTCGCGGTCGCGATCGGTCTGCGCGCCGGGCTGTTCAACATCGGCGCGGAGAGCCAGATCGCGGCGGGCGGATTCGTCGCGGCGCTGGTCGGGCTGATGCTGCCGGCGGGCCTGCCCGCGGTGGCGACGCTCCCCGTGTACCTCGTGGCCGCGGCGCTCGGCGGCGGCGCCGTCGGCGCGCTCCCGGGAGCGCTCAAGGCCAGGTTCGGCGCGCACGAAGTGATCACGACGATCATGCTCAACTTCATCGTGCTCGCGCTGCTGAACTACTTGACCGTGTCGTACTTCAAGGTCGAGGGCACGCTGCACACGCGCGGAGATCCGCGCCGGCGCGCTGCCGCGGCTCTCGGACTTCGTCGCGGCCTTCCACGGCTCGGCGGCGAACGTCGTGTTGTTCCTGGCGATTCTTACCGCGCTCGTCGCGTGGTGGTTTCTCTTTCGAACGCGCGCCGGGTTCGAGCTGCGCGCGATCGGACTCCAGCCGCAGGCGGCTGAATACGGCGCGGTGAAGGTGACGAGCGTCTGGTGGCGCGCGATGGCGATCTCCGGCGCGCTCGCGGGCATCGGCGGACTCAATTTCGTGCTCGGTTACAAGCACTACTATGAGGAATCTTTCGCGTCGGGTGCGGGATTCCTCGGCATCGCGGTCGCCATCGTCGGCCGAAACCATCCCATAGGCGTCCTGCTGGCCGCGCTCGTATTCGCGACGATCTCGCAGGGCGGGCTGGCCGTGAACGCCCTCGTCCCGAAACAGATCGTCGACGTGTTGCAGGCCGTCGTCATCATCGCCGTCGCCGCGTCGGTGCCGGGGGTGCGCGCCGCCCTGCGGAAGGCGCGGGCCTCTGCTCCGGCGCCGGCCGCGACAACGACGCCGCCGACCGAAGGGGCGACGGCGTGATCGTTTTCGCGTTTTTCGTTCAGACCGTGCGCATCGCGATACCGTACCTCTTCGCGGCGAGCGGCGGCGTGATGTCGGAGCGAGCCGGCCTCATCGGACTCGGCCTCGAGGGATACATGCTCGGCGGCGCATTCTGCGGCGCGCTCGCCAGCTATTACAGCGGAAGTCCGTGGGTCGGATTGCTCGGCGCGGTGGTCGGGGGCGCGGCGCTCGCGCTCCTCTACGCGTTGACCGCGATCAAATACCGCGCCGACCAGGTCGTCGTGGGAATCGCCGTGAACTTGCTCGTCATCGGCGCGACGCGGTTTTTTCTGCGACTCGCGTTTCACAGCTCCGCCAATTCGCCGCGCGTGCCGGGCTTCGGCGCCGAGCAGTCGGGAACCGGAGTGGTCTCGCTCATCGAGAGCCCGCTCGTCTGGCTCGGCGTGCTCGCCGTCGCCGGATCGGCGTGGCTTCTCTATCGAACGCCGTTCGGACTGCGCGTGCGAGCCGTGGGCGAGCATCCCGCGGCGGCCGTGACCGCCGGTGTGCCGGTGGACCGCGTGCGCTACACCGCCGCCGCGTTGTCGGGCGCGCTCGCCGCGCTCGGTGGCGCGTACCTGGCGCTCGACCAGCATCAGTTCAGCGCGGAGATGACGGCGGGGCGCGGCTTCATCGCGCTGGCGGCGACGATCTTCGGCCGCTGGGACCCACTGCGCGCCGCGCTCGCCTGCCTGCTGTTCGCCGCCGCGGAGACGCTCCAGATCCAACTTCAGGGTTCGCAGGCGATTCCTTCACAATTAGTCGAGATGATTCCCTACGCGCTCACCATCATCGCCTTGGCGGGCGTCGTTGGGCGAGCCGTTCCCCCCGCGGCGCTTGGGCGCGTCGCCGAGTAGATCGAGCGTTCGGATTTGATCAGGACCGTTGCTGGGCGGCCGATCGTCGACGCCTATTTAGGCTCTGGCCGCCAACCCTCGGCGACCGCGTTTATCCAAGTGGGGCCCCGGTTTGGTCCCGCGGCGAGATTAAAGCGCGCGCCATCGGGTGCGCGCCGTCCGATCGACCCCTCGTAGGCGACCCCCCTCCATTTCGTGGCGACTCGCAATAACGACATCGGCAAGCTCGTAGTTCTGATGATCACCGCGTTCATCGACATGATCGGAACGCTGATGATCATCCCGCTTCTTCCGTTCTACGCGAAGAATTTCGGCGCGAACGGACTGATGGTCGGCCTGCTTGTCTCGTCGTTCGCCATCGCCCAGCTGGTGAGCGCGCCGATGTGGGGCCGGTTCTCCGATCGCTACGGCCGGCGGCCCGCGCTGGTTGTCGGGATGATGGCGTCGGCGATCGCGTACGTCGTGTTCGCGTACTCGAACACGCTCTGGCTGCTTTTCTTGTCGCGCCTCATCCAGGGGTCCGGGGGCGGAACGGTCAGCGTGATCCAGGCGTACGTCGCCGACGCGGTCGAGCCGGACCAACGGGCGAAGGCGTTGGGCTGGTTGTCGGCGGCGACCAACGCCGGCGTCGCCCTCGGGCCGGTCATCGGGTCGCGGTTCGTCGAGATCGGCCCGCACGCACCGGGGCTCGCGGCGGCCGCGTTATGCGTCCTCAACAGCATCTTCGCGCTGCGCTACCTGGTCGAGTCGCGCGACATGGTGGAAGCGCGATCGAGTGTCCATAAACGTGGAAGATCGCGGGACGCGGTGTGGCGAGTCCTTACGCGTACGAGCGAGCCGGCTTCGCGGCTCGTGTGGATCTACGCGATAGGCATCGGAGCGTTCCAGGGCCTCAACGCGATACTCGCGCTCTTCCTGGCGGCGCGCTTCGGCGTGACGTCGCACACGATCGGATATTTCTACACGTATATCGGTGTGATCTCGGTGGTGACGCGAGCGTTCATCCTCGGTTGGGCGGTGGATCGTTTCGGCGAGGCAAGGCTGTCGCGGGTGGGACAGATTTTGCTGGCGACCGGGTTGGCGACGATGCCGTTCATTCATCGGATGCAGGATCCGGCGGCGTTCGCGGCGAGGCTCGGCGGGATTCTTCCGGTCTCGGCGGTGGCGTTGCTGCCGTTCCTGCCGCTCGCCCTGGCGGTCGCGCTGCTGCCGCTCGGAACGGCGTTCACGTTCCCGTGCGTGACGGCGCTTCTCTCGAGAGTGATCCCGAGCAGCGAGCGCGGTCTGTACATGGGGGTGCAGCAGACGTTCGGCGGGACGGCGCGGGTGCTCTTTCCGATCATGGCCGGATTCGCGTTCGACCGGTTCCAGGAAGCGCCGTTTCTGATTTCGGCCACGCTCGTGGCCGGCACGATTTTTCTTGGGTTGGGTATGGAGGAATACACCCGCCCAAAGCACGAACCTGAGCCCGCGCCGGCGGCTTAGTCGTCATCGAGTGGGCACAAAGTCGCGAACTCTTTGGGGGAAAGCTCCATGCTCGTTGGTCGATCTCGCGCAGTCTCTTTGTTCACGGTGGGCGTCGTGGCGCTGGCGGCGGCGTGCGGCGGGTCGGATTCGACCGGCACCGGTTCTGGTTCGCCGTCGTCCATGACCATCGTCAGCGGCAACGGTCAGGTGGGGCTCGTCGGAACGCCGCTCGGGCTGCCACTTGTCGTCAAGGTGACGAGCTCCGCCGGAACCGCGTTGGCCGGTATCAACGTCCAGTTCGTCGTTCAGTCGGGAGCGGCGGCGGTCGCGCCGGGGACGGCCGCCACCGACGCGACGGGCCAGGCCAAGGCGACGGTGACGCTCGGATCGTCCGCCGGAAACGTCACGATCTTGGCGACGGTGGCCGGCTCCAGCATCTCAACGCAGTTCGTCGTCACGGCCGGCACGACGACGCAGACCCTCGCCTGCTCGACCAGCGCGCCACAGACGCCGGCTGCGCGGTGGCGTACTGCCCGCTGTGGGCGGCACGGGCATCTGCCTCGGCGCGGCGACCGGCGGGTCGGACTACGCCCTCGTGGCCTTCTTCGGCAATCCGAACCAGGCCATCCTGGGTCAAGTGAACGTCACCGGTCACGGCGCGACAGCCCTCACGACGCCTGACCTCACGCCGCTCGGCGACGTCTTCGCCAATCCGCAGCGTGGACCTTCCCTTGGCGGCGGCGTGTCAGACGCGCAAGAACAGTTCGACCTGCGCCTTCGCCGGATGGCGCAGACACAGCTCGCGCCACTCGTTCCGGCGGCGCGCGCGGCGATGCGAAGCGGCGCGCGGCGCAACATCATTCCGAACTCGTTCACGTTGAACCAGATCGTGTCACTCAACGCGAACGGCACGATTCCGTGCAGCAGCCCGATCAACATCGCCGCACGCGTCGCGACGATCTCCAACACGGCGTACGTGTTCGCCGACACGGCCAACCCGGCCGGCGGCTTCTCCGACGCCGACTACGCGTCGTTCGCGACGATGTTCGATACGCTCATCAATCCGCTCGACGTGCAGAACTTCGGCGCGCCGACGGACATCGACCACAATGGCAAGATCGTCATCCTGTTCACGAAGGAAGTGAACAAGCTCACGGCGCGCGGCGCGAACGGCGTTGTCGGCGGGTTCTTCTTCGACCGCGACCTGTTCCCGACGACCACGCAGAACGGATTGGAGGGGTGCGCGACGAGCAACTTCGGCGAGATGTTCTACGTGCTCGTGCCGGACCCGAACGCGGTGTTCAGCGACAAGCGCACCGCGTCCGACGTTCTGAGTCTCACGCCGGGCACGCTCGCCCATGAATACCAGCACCTGATCAACGCGGGGCGCCGCCTCTACGTCAACACGACGTCCGACTACCCCGAGGTCGTCTGGCTCAACGAAGGGCTCAGCCACATCGCCGAGGAGCTGTTGTTCTACAAGGCGACGGGCCTCGCCCCGCGCCAGAACATCGACCTGAACGCGGCGCGCACCGTCGCGACGGCGTTCGCGAACTTCCAGGGCAGCAACTTCGGCCGTTACGACGTATTTCTCTCCAAGCCGTCGCAGACCTCACCGTACGCCGACAATGACGAGCTCGAGACGCGCGGCGCGACGTGGAACCTGCTGCGTTATCTCGCCGATCACAAAGGCACGAGCGACGGCTCGACGTGGTCTTCGCTCGTCAACACGCCGGACACCGGCCAGACGAATCTGTCGCATGTGTTCGGCCCGGACTACCTCACGCAGATCCGCGACTGGGCGACGTCGGTGTTCAGCGACGACGTCCCGGGGTTGACCGACGCGCGCTTCCTCGAGCAGAGCTGGAACATGCGCAGCGTCTTCCCGGGCCTGGCGTCCGGGAACGGCCAGGCGCTCGGCAAGTTCCCGCTCACGGTCGTTCCGCTCTCCGACGCGCAACCGGCGAACCTGCTGGTGAACGCGGGCGGCGTAGCGTACCTGCGGTTCAGCGTTCCTGCGGGCGGCCAGGCGTCGATCGACTGGACGTCATCGGGTTTGCCGGTGAGTCCGTTCTTCCAGTTCACTGTCGTGCGGACTCGGTGACGACGAGCCCTCGGGCCTCACAGTCGTGAGGTCCGAGGGCTGAGTTGCGAGCTGTCGTTCCGGGGCCTACAGGCCGGCCGGCATCGCCGCGGCGGAATCGAGCCCTGCCGTGAGCATGAGCCTGAGCAAGAGCTTCGAGCCACAACGACGCCGCGGTTAGCTCATGGCTCCTGCTCAAGCTCATGCTCGAAGCAGGGCTCGCGTGAACCGCGGCGATAGTCGTTCGTCGCAACGATCTCAAAACGTGACTCGCCCCTCAGATCTCAGATCCATGATCTAGAAAAAGCAAAGGGCGCCTCACGGCGCCCTTTTCTCGCGTCTGAACCCCGCCCTCACGCTTTTTCTCTGGCCGCCTCCGCCAAACTCGGCTCACTCGCCAGTACAGCGCGCGCGATTTCGACCATTGGTACCGACCGGTCCTGACTCGTGCGCTGCAGGATTCTGTAGGCCTCCTGCTCCGACGAGCCGGTGCGGCGCATGAGAATTCCTTTCGCGCGCTCGATCGTCTTGCGGTTCTCGAGCGCCTGTCGCGCCGACTCGGCGTCGTGCCGCGCCGACGCGAGCTCTTTGGCGCGCGTCGCCGCGAGGCGGATCGTCGAATCGAGCACCTTCGGCGGCGCCGGCTTCGGCAGAAACGCGATCGCCGCCGTCGACGTCACCTCGCGATCGCTCAGCGTCAGCGTGTGATCGCCGCTGAACAGCACGACCGCCACGCCCGGCATCGCTTGCGTGATCGCTTCGGCGGCCTCGATGCCGGATCCGTCCGGCATGTGCACGTCGAGCAGAACGACGTCGGGGGCGACGTCCTTCGAACGTTCGAATGCCTCGCGTCCCGTCGACACCTCGGCGACGATCGAATGTCCGAGCGTCGTGAGAAGGTCGGTGAGGAGCGAACGCGCGTTGTCGTCGTCTTCGGCGACGAGAAGTCGGATCTTGGGTGCGGCGTCTGTCATCGTGAGCAATCTGGGCACGCGCCAATGGTGGCGCCAGCGGCGAACGGGTCTGTCAGTTCTCCGCGGCGACCCGCGCAAGCAATTCGGATGTTCTAACGGGCTTGCGAAGAATGAAGTCACCATCGGCGCCTGCGCCGGCGCCGCCTGGTTCCCAACCTGTGACCACTCCGATACGCATCGACGGCCACCGCTGTCGAACCTCGGCGATGAGCTCCCACCCGCTGCCGTCGGACAAACCAATGTCGGTTACGAGCACTTCGTAGCTCGCGTCCGACTGTTCGAGTCGAGCCAGCGCCTCGGTGACGCCCGCCGCCGTGTCGACGTGATGACCGTCGGATTCGAGCAGCGCCTGCATGAACTCCCGGCTGTCGAAGTGATCCTCGACGAGAAGCACGCGCCGCGGCCTCCGCCGACGCGGCTCAATGGCCGAGCCCGCCGCGGATGCCGGCGCCAACGGCGACCCGGCGGGGAAAATCAGACTGATCGTCGTTCCCTGCCCCAGCTCGGACACGATCTCCGCGCGCCCGCGGTGCCGCTTCACGATTCCATAGACCTCGGCGAGGCCGAGTCCGGTTCCCGCGCGCCCCTTCGTCGTGAAGAACGGCTCGAACGCGCGCTCGCGAGTCTCCGAGGACATTCCCATTCCGGAGTCGCTCACCTCGAGACGCGCCTCGCCGCCGTCGAACGACGTCCGCAAGCCGAGCGTGCCGCCGTGAGGCATGGCGTCGAGCGAGTTCTGCACGAGGTTGAGCAACGCCTCGCGAATCTCGCCGCCGAGGCCGCGGATCACCGCGCCCCGCCCGAGGTCGCGGTGCAGCTTGACCGTGCCGCCGCGCGCGCGCTCCGCCCACAGCGGACGCGTCATCGCCACCACCTCGTCGCAAACGAGCGAGAGATCCACGATCTCCTCGCGCTCCGGCTGCATCGGCTCCTGCCGGATGAATCGGCCGACGCGCGCTGCCGTCGCGGCTCCGGTTTCCGCCGCTTTCGCGATGCGCACCGCGTAGTCGCGGACGGCGGCCGGATTATCGGCGTTCGTCTCGAGGAGGTACGCCGCCGCCATGATCGGATTGAGCGCGTTGTTCACGTCGTGCATCACGCCGGCGGCCAGCTGGCCGACCGCGGCGAGACGCCGCTCCCGCGCGCGCGCTTCCTGGAGCGCGAGCAGCTCGGCGGTTCGTTCCTGCACCATGCGCTCGAGTCGCTCGGCTTCGGTCGAGACGCGCTCGAACAGCTCGGCCGTGCGTCGAGCCTCTTCCTCGAGCGCTTTGGCGAGGTGCGTCTTCGCCGTGACATCGCGCTCGACAGTGACCGCGCCGCGGATCTTTCCCTGCTCGTCGAACAGCGGATTCGAGTTGACCTCGATGATCACCGACGCGCCTTCGACGCCGCGCCGCACGGAAAGCGTCTCGCCGCGCACGCGCTCGCCGCGCAGCGCGCGGGCCGTGGGATGCTCGTGCATGAAGAGGCTCGTGCCTTCCATCGTGCGCGGGCGATCGAGCTGCCAGAGCTCGCGTAGCGTCGACGGCTGGCTCGCGGCGCCGGCGTGATCCTGGAGCGCCTGCGTGTTCGAGCGAACAGTGCGCCCGTCGATGTCCACGACGCGCACCGAATCGGGGATGACGTCGAAGATCGACTCGAGCTGCGCGACGCTGCGGCCCAATGTCTCGCGAAGCTCTTCTCGCTCGCTGACGTCGGACCCGGCGAAGAGGATCGAACGGCCGCCGGCCTCTTCGCCGACGGCGGTGAACGTCGTCTCGATCAGGCGCCGGCCGTTGCGAAAGTGGAACGGCACGCGTTCGGCGGCCCGCCCGGTGACGCCGCGCACGGCCGCGTCGATCTGCTCGGTGAGATCCGCCAGCGCGTTGGGGAAGGCGTCGTAGATGGACAAGCGCGCGGAGGTCGGCGCGTCGACGCCGGTGAGCTCGCGATAACGCGAGTTCGCGCTCGTCAGCCGGAGATCGGCGTCGAAGATCGCGATCGACAACGGAATCGTCTCGAACAACGATTCGAAGCGAACGCCGCCGAGCCCAATGCTCACGAATTCCACGCCGGCCGACTGCTCCGTCATGCTCTCGTCCGATCAGTCATGCGTGATGAGACGCGCGCCCCGTTGATACGTGAAGAATGAGTACGCCCATTCTACCAAAACGACCGCCCGGTTGCGAAACCCGGCCAGATACATGATGTGCACGAATAGCCAAGTCCACCACGCCAGCCAGCCACGGAGGTGTTTTCCGGCCACGACCCCGACGGCGCGATACCGCCCGATCGTGGCCAAATCGCCCTTGTTGATGTAGTGAAATCTCTCCCGCCCCTCACGCCGGATGGTGTGGAGGACGTTCCGCGCCGCCGCTTTCCCGCTCTGAATCGCTGCTGGAGCGATGGCCGGCACGGCCTTCCCTCGGCTGCGCAGCACCGCCAGGTCCCCCACGACGAACACGTTGGGGAGGCCGGGAACGCTCAGGTCGTCGCTCACCACGACGCGCCCGGTGCGATCCGTCTCGACGCCAAGCGACTTGCCGAGCGGCGAGGCGGAATTCCCCGCGGCCCAGAAAATCGTTCGCGCCTCGATTCGTTCCCCTTCGGCTTCGACCCACGTGTCGCCGACGTTCGTGACCCGAACGTTGGTCCGAACGTCGACGCCGAGCTCGGTCAGGTCGCGGTGCGCGCGGGCCGAAAGGTCGTCCGGCATCGCGGGCAGGATCCTCGGCCCGGCCTCGAGCAACAGTATGTGCGCGCTCGCGGTGTCGATGTGACGAAAGTCGCCGGGAAGCGCCAAGCGGGAGATCGTCGGCAGCATTCCGGCCAGCTCGACGCCCGTCGGCCCGCCGCCGACGACGACGAACGTCAGTTGGGCGCGCCGCTCGGCTTCGTCCCTCGTCCGGTCGGCGCGCTCGAAGGCCAGGAGCCACCTGCGCCGCAGCTCGATCGCGTCAGCCGCGCTCTTGAGACCCGGCGCGTAGGACTCCCACTCGGGGTGCCCGAAGTACGAGAACCGCGCGCCCGAGGCGAGGATGAGATAGTCGTACTCGAAATCCTGGCCCTGGTCGCAGTGGACAACGCGGTTCGCCGGGTCGATCGACTCGACCTCGGCGAGGACGACGTCCGTGTTGCGCTGCTTGTGGAGCAGCCAGCGGATCGGCGCGCAGATGTCGGTCGGCGCCAGCGTCGCCGTCGCCACCTGGTAGAGCAGCGGTTGAAAGACGTGGTGATTCGTCCGGTCGATGACGAGGACGTCGACGTCCGTGTTCTTGAACGTTCGCGCGGCGTAGAGTCCGCCGAATCCCGCGCCGATGATGACGACGCGCGGACGGGTCATCGTGTCAGCGTCGCGCCGCGGCCCGCGCGGCCTGGGGATTCGGGCTCAGCGCGCTCAACGCGAGGCCCACGGCCAGCACCACGACGACGGCGACCAGGTTGTGCCAGAGAAACGAGACGCTCGGCGCGCGGAAATTCACCACGCTCACTGCGGCGAGTCCGGTGATCATGCCGACGAAAGCGCCGAGGCTCGTCGCGCGCGGGATCATCGCCAGCAGGAAGACGCCGAGGATCGAGCCGTAGAAGAAAGAACCGAACCGGTTCACCACTTCGATGAGCGAGCCGAGATTCACGGCGTAGTGCGCCACGAAGCACGCGAACACGCCCCAGAACGCGATCGACGCCCGCGACACGCGAAGGTAGTGCGCGTCCGTCGCCTCGGGCTTGATCCAACGGCGGTAGAGGTCGATCACCGTGGCGCTGGAGAGCGAAGTGAGCTCGCCGGAGATCGCGTTCATCGCCGCGGCGATCACGGCCGCGATGAAGAGGCCGGCCAGTCCGAGCGGCAGGTGGTCGACGACGAAGCGCGGAATGATGTAGTTCGCGTCGTTGGCCGGGCCGTGCGTGACCCCGCGCGCATAGTCCAGCGCCTGGCTGCGCAGCGCGTCGCGCAGGATCGGCGAGCTGGCGGTGTCGTAGCGCTGCTGGAGGTCGGCGAGGAATTGCGGAAACGCCTGGCGTACGGCGCGCTCGTGCGCCGGATTGAAGAGGATCGGACCCCTGTGGTACTGGTAGTACACGAACACGAGCACGCCGACGAGGAGCACGAGGGCCTGCAGCGGGATCTTCCAGTACGCGCTCATCAGCAGCGACGTCCGCGCCTCGTCCGTCGATTTGGCGGCGAGGTATCGCTGCACCTGGCTCTGGTCCGTTCCGAAGTACGACATCATGAGGAACGTCCCGCCGATGAGCCCCGACCAGAACGTGTAGGTGTTCGTGAGGCTGAACGAGAAGTCGAACACGCGCAGGTGGCCCGTCGCGCCCGCCACGTGGAGCGCCGTCGACGGAGACACGGGGATCTTGATCAGCAGCGTTATGACGACGGCGACGAGCGCGCCGACGATCAGGAACATCTGCTTGACGTCGACCCACGTCACCGCCTGCACGCCGCCGACCATCGCGTAGAGCGAAGCGGGCACGCCGATGATCGCCACGCACCACCAGAGATTCCATCCGAAGATCGTCGAGAAGACGACCGCCGGCGCCGCGATGATCGTGCCGCACGACATCCCGCGCGACAACAGGAAGAGAAACGCCGTGAGCGAGCGCGTCCGCGCGTCGAACCGGCGCTCGAGGTATTCGTATGCGGTGTACACGCCGGCGTTCTTGAGCAGCGGCACGAGCGTGACGCCGAGGATCACCATCGCCAGCGGCAGCCCGAAGTAGAACTGGATGAAGCGCATGCCGTCGGTCGCGCCCTGGCCCGTCGTGCCGATCATCGTCACGGCCGAGAGTTGGGTCGCCATCACGGACAACCCGACCGCCCACCACGGCAGGCTTCGGTTCGCCAGGAAGTATCCCTCCATCTCGGTGGTGCCTTTCGAACGTCGAAGGCCGGTGACCACGACGTAGGCCAGCCACACCACCACGATCACCCAGTTCAGTGGATTCATTCAGTGCGAGAAGGTCGACTGGAGAAGCCAAAGCAGCACGAGTGTGATCACCTGCACGCCGAGCACGCTGGCGAGCGTCTTCACGAATCGAGCGCGCGCCTGCGAGTCGTTTGGCGAGGCGTTGCCTCGGGGGACGCCGGCCTTGGGCGATCGCTCGCTCATCGGCGATCCCACGCCAGACGAACGCCGAGCGCGATGAGGAGTCCGCCCGTCGCGCGCTCGAGCCACGCCTTCACGTTCGGCCGTGCGAGCACCGTGCCCAACCGCTCGATGAACCACGCGTACGCGCTGAGCCACACGACGCCCATCGCGATGTGGATTCCGGCGAGGAACAAGCTTCGCCGAAGCACCGGCGCGCCCGGGGCGATGAATTGCGGGAGGAACGTGAGATAGAAGATCGCGACTTTCGGGTTCAGCACGTTCGTTAGGAATCCCTGGGCGAACGGTGCCGTGCCACGCGTTGCTTTCGATGGGGCGCTCGCGGTAACCGCATCCCGAGATCGAAACGACTGCACGCCGATCCAGACGAGATAGGCGGCACCAGCCGTTTTCATTACCGTGAACGCGGTCGCCGACGTCGCGAGAATGGCTGACATGCCGAGCGCGGAAGCGGTCGCGTGAATCACACAGCCGCACGCGATGCCCGCGATCGTCAGCATCGTGCGCGGACGGCCGAGCAAGAGCACGTTGCGCATCACGAGCGCCATGTCCGCGCCCGGTAGGATGGTCAGTACCGCAGCGACGCCGACGAAGGCGACCAGCCGCGGGTCCAGGCTCACGGGCGCACCGAGTCCGAGGGCGGGTGCGTCGGGCGATTGGCCGCTGCCGGCGTCGCCGACAGCAGGTTCACGAACAATCGCGCGGCACCTGGGTTGCCCGCCGGCAGTTCGCGGAAGAACGCGAACGTCGTGTAGACGTACACTCCCTTCCCAAGTGGTGCGATGAGCACCGCCCCGTCCTGCGGCGGATCGCCCTTGTCGTTCATCGAGAACACGGTGCGGTACGCCGGGTCGAACGTGCGCGGCATGTACAACGCGCGCTCCTGAACCCAGTTCGCGAAATCTTCCTGCACGATCTTGTTCGGCTTCGCGAGGAGCGGCGAACCCGGATCCAGAACGCGAACCGACGCGTTCTCGTCGGTCACGCGATCGGCGGTGCGCGGCGCGGTGAGCGGGAACGGCAGAATGCCGGGCCGGCCATACGCGCCCTGACCGTACTGCGTGACGATCGTTCCCCCGTTGCGCGCGTACGCCATCAGCGTGCCGTTGTTGGCGACCAGCGCCGGATTCGATTCGTACGCGCGCGGCCCGATGACGATGGCCGTGTAGCCGCCGAGGTTCTGTTGCGGGAGCGTGAGCGGATCGAGCTCCCCGACGGGGATGCCGAGCTCGTCGAGCATCGACATGACGTTGTCGCCCACACCCCTGATGTACCCGACTTTGAGGTTGGCGTAGGTGATGTTGACCGCTTGAACGGTGACAATAGAGCTGCGGTAGAAGCGAAGGGGCCGGATGTGCGAGTACTCGACCGGCACGAAGCCCAGGCTCGAAGGGCGCGCCGCGGCGTTGTCACGCAGGGTCGCGCTCGCTGAGATGTCGTGACGCCCGGCGGCGAGCACGCCTCGAACGCGGAAATAGAGATGCGCGTCCCCGAACGGCTCGAGCGACGCGTGCCGCGTCGCCGTATCGGCGTGGAGACCGTCCGGCAACCGCAGCGTGACGTCGACCTGACGCGGCACTCCGTCGGCCGAATGCACGTAGACGAGCATCGTGCGGTCGAAAGGCGCGCCCGCTCGCGCGTATTCCACTTCGTGCTGGAGCAACACCGAGATCTCCGGCACCGTCGCGATGGGACGACGAACCTCTCCCCGCGCGGGATCGGCGAATCGATAGACGATCGGTCCTTCGCGAACGAGCACGGGCACGCCGTCGACGCGCAGGCCGACTTCCGCGCCGGACTCGAGCCGGCGGTCCTCGCCCTCGACCATCTCGGTGCGCGACTGCACGAACATGTCGCCTTTCGGCTCGCTCCTCAGCCACCACGGGAGCGACAATCGCATCGGCGCGCGATACGTGATCTGTTGCGTCGCGGTGCTGTCCGGCAAGATCTCGCGCCGCTGCCGCGATGCCATGCCGAGCGCGTTGATCAGCGACACGCGGTCGAGCGTGAGCGTCGACTTGCCGCCGTTGTACACGCGCACCGTGACCGGCACCGTGTCGTTCAGCGCGATGAGGTCACGCGGCGCCGTGATATCGATCGAGACGCCGGCGGCGCCGAGCAGCGCAGCTGTCGCGCGCTCGTTCGTGATAGACAGCGACCACCAGAGATCTCGCTCGGCCGCCGTACAACTGTGGTCGTCCGCGCCTTCGGCGCCGGAGAAGCCGCACGCCTTGCCGCTTCCGGCGCGCGTCACGAGGCGTTCGTAGGTCGACAGCGGCGCCACCATCGCCGACGGGTTCACGAGATTCCCCGACGCGACGACCGCCGCCCGCGCAGCCGGCAGCGAATCGAGCGCGGTGCGCGCCGAATCCGGAAGACGCACCGATTTGAACCTCGCCCACGTCGTGTCCATCCCGTCGAACAGCCCCGTCTCGGACCCGTCGGCGACGGACACGCGCGACACCTCGAGCTTCACGGCCGTGTACACCGGTCCGACGCGTGGCAGCGCGCCCTGCCCCTGCGACCGATGCTGTGAGCGGCTCTCCGTCGCGATCTCCGAGTACGACTCGCCAAGCAGCGGCGCGTATTCGCCGACGTCGAAGGCGAGCGACGCGCCGGACCCGTTGCGTCGCAGGCGGTAGAACTTGGACGGCGTCCACGCGTCGAGGCCCGACAGCCGGTTCGGCGGGAACCGCACGGTGTCGCCCGCGGCGTCGAACGCCTCGCGCGCGACGACGCCCGAGAACTGGTGATGGCCGTGTCCGTCGGCCGGCGTTCCCGACCACACCGAGATGATGACGTGCGGACGGAAGGCGCGGATCACCGCCACCACGTCCGAAAGAATCGAATCCTTCGGCCAGTGGTCGAGCGTCTCCTCGAGCGTCTTCGAGAATCCGAAATCGTACGCGCGCGTGAAGTATTGATGCCCGCCGTCGATGCGGCGCGCGGCGAGCAGTTCCTCCGTGCGGATCATGCCGAGCGCCGGGCCGAGCTCGTTGCCGATGAGATTCTGGCCGCCGTCGCCGCGGGTGAGCGACAGGTATGCCGTTTCGATGTGCCGTGCCTTGGCCAGCCACGCGATGAGCTGCGTGTCCTCGTCGTCGGGGTGCGCGCCGATCATCAGCACCCGCGCGGTCGTTCCGAGGCCGGCGATCTCCTCGCCCAACTTCCCCGCGTCCACGCGCTGCCCGCGCGCGCTCGGTGCGAGCGCGAGCAACCCGGCACAGATCAGCGAGACCGCTTGCTTCATCGAAGAATTCTGGGAATGAATCGTTGTATGTAAGACCCGCGCGATCTACCGCCCGGCCGGAGTCTTCCGCCGTCCGGCCGGCGAATATGTCAGGACGTCCTTCACGATGCGAGCTTGCTCCTCGTCGTGCACCGCCTTGTGCCCCTCGGCGGGGCTCGACCGCTCGGGCCGGCCGATGTAGCGCAGCGTCGTCACGGTGCCGATCGAGGCCCGCAGGCGCGGCTGAACGTAGGTCCACGCGCCCATGTTCTTCGGCTCCTCCTGCGCCCACACGACTTCTTCAACGTTCGGGTACTGGTCCACCACGTCGCCGACCTCGCGCGGCCATGGCGCGATCTCCTCGACGCGAATCAACGCGACGTTCGACGGATGTTCGCCCACGGCGGTCAGGTCGTAGTACAGCTTCGCCGTACAGAAGACCAGTCGCTGCACGGCGTCGCGCTGCGTCGCGGCCGGGTCGTCGATCACGCGATGGAACGAGCCACCGGCCAGATCCTCGAGCTTGGAGAGCGCGGCGTTGAGGCGCAGCAGCGACTTGGGCTGCATCAGCACGAGCGGCCGCCGAGGCCGGCGCAGCGCCTGGCGTCGGAGAATATGGAAGTACTGCGCGGGCGTCGACGGATACGCGACGACCATGTTGTCCTCGGCGCAGAGCTGGAGAAACCGCTCGAGACGCGCGCTCGAGTGCTCGGGGCCCTGTCCCTCGTACCCGTGCGGCAACAGGAGCACGAGCCCTGACTCGTGACGCCACTTCGCGCGCCCGGCCGACAGCAGTTGGTCGAAGATGGGCTGGCCGACGTTCGCGAAGTCGCCGTACTGCGCTTCCCACAGGACCAACTCGTTCGGCGTCGCGATGCTGAAGCCGTACTCGAAGCCGATCACCGCCGTTTCGGACAGCGGGCTGTTATAGATCTCGAATTCGCCGCCGGCCTGCGGCAGATGCGCGAGCGGCGTGAACGACTCGCCGGTCTCGGCGTCGTGCAGCACCGCCTGGCGGTGCGAGAACGTGCCTCGTTCGGCGTCCTGCCCGGTGAGACGAACGCTCACCCCTTCCGTGAGCAGCGACGCGAACGCCAGCGCCTCGGCGTGACCCCAGTCGATGCCGCCGCTGTTGATCGCGCCGCGCCGCCGCGGAACCGTCCGTTGCAGCGTCGGGTGAAGCTTGAACGTCGACGGCCAGGCCAACAGTTGTTCGTTGAGCGCGACGAGCCGCTCCGACCGCACGGCGGTCTCGGACTCACGGCCCACCCCCGTCTGGCGAGGAGCCTCCGGCTTCGAGAGCGCCGGCGGCGTCTCGTGCTTCATGTCCGAATAGATCTTCTGGAGCCGCGCGCCGACCGCGGCGTCGGCCGTCTTCACGTCGTCGTCGGTCACGACACTTTCGCGCACGAGCTGCGCCGCGTAGATCTCGCGCGCCGTGGGATGGGCCGCGACGACCTTGTACATCAAAGGCTGCGTGAACGCCGGCTGATCCGCCTCGTTGTGACCGTGCCGCCGGTACCCGACGAGGTCGATGAGAAAATCCTTGCCGAAGCGCCGGCGATAGGCGATCGCCAGACGCACCGCCTGCACGCACCCTTCGGCGTCGTCGGCGTTGACGTGCACGATCGGGATCTCGAACCCCTTCGCCAGGTCGCTCGCGTAGTGCGTCGAACGGCCGTCGATCGCGTCCGTCGTGAAGCCGACCTGGTTGTTTGTGATGATGTGGACGGTGCCGCCCACGCGGTATCCGGCCAGCAACGACATGTTGAGCGTCTCTGGGACGACGCCCTCGCCCGCGAACGACGCGTCGCCGTGCACGACGATCGGCAGCACCAACGCCTCGTCGCGCGTGTTGGGGGCCGCGCCGTTGGTGCGTTGCCGCGCACGGGCCACGCCTTGAGCAACCGGATTCACCAGCTCGAGGTGGCTCGGGTTCGACATGAGCTCCACGTTCACCACGCCGCCGCCCGCGACGTCGATCTTCGCGGCGAAGCCCATGTGGTACTTCACGTCGCCGGTGTCGGAATCGCTCGTCATCGCGACGGGCCACCCCTCGAACTCCTCGAAGAGCGCGCGATAGGACTTGCCCATTACGTGCGTCATGACGTTCAGACGGCCGCGGTGCGCCATCCCGAGCACGACTTGTCGCGCGCCGGCGTCAGCGCCGCGCGCGATCGCCTCGTCGAGCATCGGCACGAGCGCGTCGACGCCTTCGATAGAGAAGCGCTTCACGCTCACGTATGCCCGCCCGAGGAACCGCTCGAGCGCATCCACCGCGGTAAGACGCTCGAGCAAGGCCTTCTTCTCGTCGGCGCTCAGCGGCTCCGATGCCTCGCCCGATTCGATCGTCGTGCGAAGCCACTGCCGCTCCGTCTCGTCGCTGACGTGCTCGAACTCGTAGCCGAGGCTCGTGCAGTAGAGCTCGCGCAACCGGCGCACGAGATCGGCGGCGGTTCCGCGCGCGGATCGCCCAAGCGCGGCCGCCGGCACGTCGTCGAGATCCGATTCCGAGATCCCGTGAAACTCGGGCTCGAGCTCGGCTGCCCCGGGCGGCGTCGACCCTAACGGATCGATCGGCACGGCCAGATGGCCGAAGCGTTCGATCGCGGCGACGAGTCCGGCGGCGCCGGCCGTCTTGCGCAGAATGCTCGCGTCGAACGTTCCGCTGGCCGGCGCGGCTTCGGCGCGCCCTAGACTTTCGGCGAAACGAAAAAACTGGCGCCAAGATTCGTCGACTGACGCGGGGTCGCGACGATAGGCGTCATAGAGCTCGGCGATGTAGCCGTCGTTGAACGCACTTGTAGTGGGAAGACCAGACATGAGTGAAAGTTAGCCGAGCCTCTGCCCCAAGAACGGGGGAGGGAAAGCGCTATAGGTCGTCGGTCGGCAGGACGAGCCGGAACACCGACCCTTCACCCTGATTCGACTCGAACTCGATGCGCCCGCCCAGGAGGTCGGCCAGCTCCCGTGAGATGTAGAGGCCGAGTCCCGTGCCGCCGTGGCGCCGCGTGAGGCCGGCGTCGAGTTGCGCGAACGGGCGAAACAGGCGCTCGACGTCGCGCTTGGCGATGCCGATGCCCGTGTCGCGCACCGTGAACCTGATTTCGCCGGCGCGCCGCTCCAGCTCGATGCGCACGTCGCCGAAATCGGTGAACTTGACGGCGTTTCCGGCGAGGTTGATGAGGATCTGGCGCACTTTGTCGACGTCGCTCGTCATGCGAATCGGTTCTTCCGGCACGCTGACCGCGAACGCGAGGTGCTTCTGCCGAGCCATCGGCTCGATGACGGCCGCCGTCGCGCGCACGAGGTCCGCGGCGAGGAAGTCCGTGGGCCGCACGACCTCGCGCCCCTCGTCGAGGCTGGAGAACGCGAGCAGCTCCTCG
Source organism: uncultured Gemmatimonadaceae bacterium (assembly GCA_963789315.1). Taxonomy (GTDB): domain Bacteria; phylum Gemmatimonadota; class Gemmatimonadetes; order Gemmatimonadales; family Gemmatimonadaceae; genus JAQBQB01. Next base: position 28,153 of record CAWBKI010000020.1, read on the forward strand.
ATGACCGACGCCAAGTGCTGCGTCACCGACCGCATGCGCTCGAGCACGTCGAGCTGGCTGTCGGAAAGCGGCCCGATGACCTGATCGGCGAGCAGCTCCTCGTAGCCGGCGAGCGCCGTGAGCGGCGTCCGCAGCTCGTGCGACACCGTCGCGAGGAAACGGCTCTTCGCCCGGTCGGCGACTTTCGCCTGCTCGAGCAGCTCGGCGTTCCAGAGCGCGAGCGCCGCGTAGTCGGCGATGACCCGCAGTCGGTGCGCGTCGCGCTTGGAAAACACCGGCGCGCCCATGTCGCGCGTCACCGCGATGACGCCGAGGATCACCTCGTGCGCCATCAACGGCGCGAGCAGCATCGGCCCGACGCGAACGTCGGGAACGACGCGCAACAGCGGACGCGCCGACCCGCTGAAATTCTCGACGACGACGACGTCGCGCGTCCGCAGCACCTCGCGCGCCAACGAACCGGGGAGCGCGAAGCGCCGGCCTCGCGCGATGCCGAGCGAGCCGATCGCCGCCACGAGCTCCCCTTCGTTTGCCACCGCCTTGAGCACCGCGGCGCCGCTTCCGCCGCATTGCTCGGCCCCGGCGTCGCAGAGCAGCTGGAGCAACGTCGTCGTGTCGTTCTCGCCGGCCATCTGCCGCGCGAGATGTCGCAGCGCTTCGCTTTCGCTCGCGCGTTCGACGTCGGGCAGCTCGATCGCCACGCCGTCGGCGTCGCGGCACACGGAGAGCTCGATGCCGCGTTCGTGCAGGTCGCCGAGGACGACGCGTCGCGTGACGCCGTCGCCGCGCGTTGCGATCAGCGCGTCGAGTAGTGGCTTGGCCGGGACGATCGCGGGTGCGTCGTCTGGCTTACCCGTCAGCGCGGGTGAGCGCTGAGGGTCGGTCCCGGCCACGGTAGCACATTTTGCTGATTGACCCGGCCGCGCCGTAGCCGCACGGCCGACAGGAGACGCTGAGCGTCTTCGCGCTCGAGCGTGGGCAGATACAGGAAACCAGCCACACCGTTCGTGTCGAGCAGATGCGCGTCGCCGGGGTGGCGCGTGAGACTCACGGCGATCAGCGGAATGCCCGAACGCAACGGATCACTCTCCCAGCTCGCCAAGGGCGTCGCCGCCAGCAGATCGTAATCGCAGATGACCGCGTCGAGGTCGCCCGTCGTCACGAGCGTCATCGCTTGATCCATTCCGACGCACGGAACCGTTTCGGCGCCGAGGTCGTCGAAGTAGCGGCACAAGTGTTCGGTCAGAAACGGGTGTCGAGCGACGCACATCACGCGCATGCGTCGAATATACCGAACACGGCTCGCGGTCATCAGAGGCACGAAGGCACAACGCGCGCGTGACTTCTGTCACGCGCCGCGCTCGCGATTCTGTCAGGAGCCCCATAGTCTTTGTTCGACATGACCCTTTCGTCCAACGAGCGAGCCCGCCGGTGAGCACCAACCCGTTTGATCTCACGGGAAAGGCGGCGCTCGTCACAGGCGGGTACGGTGTACTGGGTGGCACCATCGCGACAGGCCTGGCTGCCGCCGGGGCGCGCGTCGCCGTGCTCGGCCGCCGGCATGATCTCGCCGCGGCGAAAGCCGCCGAGATCCGAAGCGCGGGTGGGGACGCGATGCCGCTCGTCGCCGACGTGCTCGAGCGCGACGCGGTTCGCCTGGCGAGCGACGAGCTCCAGCGCGCCTGGGGACGGATCGACATCCTCGTCAACGCGGCGGGCGGCAACGTCGCTCGTTCGCGCAACGACAATCGCAGCATCTTCGAGGTCCCGCCCGACGCGTTCGACGAAGTGCTGCGTCTGAATCTTCATGGAACGGTGATTCCATCGCTCGTCGTCGGCGAGGCGATGGCGCGGGCTGGACGCGGATCGATCATCAACATCTCGTCGATGGCCGCGGCCTCGGCGATCAGCGGCACGCTCGGCTACTCGGTCGCGAAGTCGGGGATCGATTCCTTTACGCGTTGGCTGGCGATGGAGCTCGCGCGAAAGCATGGCGACGGGATTCGCGTCAACGCAATCGCGCCCGGGTTCTTCGTGTCGTCGCAGAACCGCGCCGTGCTCGTGGACGATTCAGGCCAGCCGACGGCCAGGGCCCGCACGATCATTCAACGGACGCCGATGGGGCGTTTCGGCCGCCCCGACGAGTTGGTCGGAGCGGCCCAATGGCTGGCCGGCGACGCGGCTTCGTTCGTGACCGGCGTCGTGATCCCGGTGGACGGGGGATTCAGCGCGTTCAGCGGGGTCTAGCCGTGTCAACACGTGACGAATGCTTGACAGAAGGCACTTATCGCGGCCAACATAGCAGAGATAAGGTCAATTGATCTTTCGCTAAACCTTCAGGCGAGAGAACCCTCCACTCGCCCCGCGGCCGCATGAAGATCATCGACGTCCGGACCACCCCTGTCAGTGTGCCTATCGAAGCGCCCCTTCGCCACGCGAACGGGTGCCATTGGGGGCGCTTTGTCCGCACCATCGTCGAGGTAGAGACCGACGACGGCCTCATCGGGCTCGGAGAGATGGGTGGGGGCGGCGAGAGCGCCGCCGCGGCATTCGCGGCGCTCAAGCCCTACGTGCTCGGCACCGATCCGGCCAAGCTCGAGGAACTGCGCTTCAAGGTCTCCAATCCGACGGCGTCTCTTTACAACAACCGCACGCAGATGCTCGCGGCGCTCGAGTTCGCGTGCCTCGACATCCTTGGACAGGCGTGGGGCGTACCTGTTTCCGAGATCCTCGGCGGGCGGCTGCGCGATCACGTGCCGTTCGCATCGTACTTGTTCTTTCGCTACGCCAACGCCGCTGACGGCAGCGGCGAGGTCCGCACCTGCGAGCAGCTCGTCGCGCAGGCCAAAGCGCTCAAGGCGAAGCACGGCTTCACGACGCACAAGCTCAAGGGCGGCGTGTTCCGCCCCGAGTACGAGCTCGAGTGCTACCGCGCGCTCGCTGCGGAACTGCCCGGCGACCGCTTCCGGTTCGATCCGAATGGCGTCTGGTCGACCGAGCAGGCGATCTGGTTCGGGCGCCATATCGAGGATCTGAATAACGACTATCTCGAGGATCCCGTTTTCGGTCTCCACGGCATGCGCCGGGCGCGCGAAAAGCTGCGCACGCCGCTCGCCACGAACACGGTCGTCGTGAACTTCGAGCAACTCGCGGCGAACATTCTGCAGACGGCCGTCGACGTGATCCTTCTCGACACGACGTTCTGGGGCGGGATTCGCCAGTGCGTTAAGGCCGCGGCGGTGTGCGACACGTTCCAGCTCGGCGTGGCGGTCCATTCGTCGGGCGAGCTCGGGATCCAGCTCGCGACGATGCTCCACCTCGGCGCTGTGATCCCCAACATCACGTTCGCCGCCGACGCGCACTACCATCACCTCGTCGACGACGTGATCCAGGGCGGCAAGGTGTCGTACTGTTGCGGGGGGAGTATCCCGGTGCCGACGGCACCGGGACTGGGCGTAAAGCTCGACCGCGACAAGCTCGGCACTTATCACGAGGCGTTCCGCCGGCTCGGCGGATATCCGTACGATCAGGATCCGCTTCGCCCGGGTTGGGCGCCGCTCGTGCCGAACACCGATTGGGCCGATCCTCTCGACGCGCGCATCCCGCGGATCCCCGTCTGACCTGAACGGCTCGTGCGCCCTATCGTCGTGTCCGGTGGCGCCGCGCTGTCTCATTGCCGGCGATCCATCGCGGCGCTTCTCGTCCTCGCGATGCCGGCGCTCGGGCAACGCAGCGCGCCGCCCTCGGAAGACGGCTACGATCTCTGGCTCCGCTACCGGCCCGTAGCCGACGCGTCGCGCCTCGCCGAGTATCGCGCCGCGATCACGGCGATCGACGTGGAAGGCGATTCACCGACGCTTGGCGCGGCGCGCGACGAGTTGACGCGCGGACTCACAGGGCTTCTGGGTCGCCGAATCCAGATCGCAAGCACTCCAGCCGCCGACGGCGTCGTAGTTGCCGGCACGCCGAGTAGTTCGGCGATCGTGAAGTCGCTGTCCCTCGACACAATTCTCGCGCGGCTCGGCGACGAGGGATACCTGCTGCGCGCCATGACCGTGCGCGGAAAACGGACGATCGTGATCGCGGCGAAGACCGACGTCGGCGTGTTGTATGGCGCGTTCGCTCTCCTGTCGCGGCTCCAGCAATCGCTGCCGCTCACGCGGCTCGACGCCGCCAGCGCGCCGCGCATTCAGCTTCGCCTGATCGACCACTGGGACAACCTCGATCGCAGCATCGAGCACGGGTACGGCGGCTCGTCGCTGTGGGAGTGGACCGCGCTGCCGGACTCGGTGTCGCCGCGGTACCGCGACTACGCGCGGGCGGAGGCGTCGATCGGCATCAATGGCGTTTCTTTGACGAACGTCAACGCCAACGCGAAGACGCTGACGGCGGAGTACTTGAAGAAGGTCGCGGCAATCGCCGGCGTGTTCCGCCCGTACGGAGTTCGTGTGTATCTCACGGCGCGCTTCAGCGCGCCGATCGAGATCGGCGGGCTGAAGACGGCGGACCCTCTCGACCCCGGCGTGCGAGCGTGGTGGAAGGCGAAGGCCGACGAGATCTACGCGGCGATTCCCGACTTCGGCGGCTTTCTCGTCAAGGCGAACTCCGAGGGACAGCCGGGTCCGCAGGACTACAAGCGCTCCCACGCCGACGGCGCCAACATGCTCGCCGACGCAGTCGGTCCGCACGGCGGCGTCGTCATCTGGCGCGCGTTCGTGTACAGCAACGACGTGCCGACGGATCGCGTGAAGCAGGCGTACAACGAGTTCACGCCGCTCGACGGACAGTTCCGCGACAACGTGCTGATCCAGGTGAAGAACGGACCGCTCGACTTTCAGCCACGCGAACCGTTCTCGCCGCTCTTCGGCGCGATGCCGAAGACGCCGTTGATCCTGGAATTCCAGATCACCAAGGAATACCTCGGCGAGGACACGCACCTCGTCTACCTCGGGTCGCTCATGTCCGAGGTTCTCTCGGCGGACACGTGGGTGCACGGCAAGGGCTCGACGGTCGCCAGCGTGATCGACGGGTCGCTGCACGGCTATCGACGCACCGGCATCGCCGGCGTCGCCAACACGGGCACGGATCGCAATTGGACCGGGTCGCACTTCAACCAGGCGAACTGGTACGCGTTCGGCCGGCTCGCCTGGGATCCCCGGCTGTCCCCGGCAGCGATCGCCGAAGAGTGGGCGCGACGAACGTTCTCGACCGATCCGAAAGTGGTCGCGCCGATCGTGCACATGATGCTCGTGTCGCGCGAGGCCGTCGTGAACTACATGGAGCCGCTCGGCCTCGCGCACATGATGGGCACGGACCACCACTACGGTCCGGCGCCGTGGGCCCGTCTCGCGCGCGCGGACTGGATGCCTTCCTACTACCATCGGGCGGACAGCATCGGCGTCGGGTTCGAACGCTCGCCGAACGGGAGCGACGCCGTTTCACAGTATGCGCAGCCGCTGCGCGACCTTTTTGGCGACCGCGCGCAAACCCCGGACTCGCTGCTGCTCTGGTTCCACCACGTCGGCTGGACGGAGCGCACGAGATCGGGACGCACGTTGTGGGAGGATCTGTTCTACCACTACCGCGAGGGAATCGACACGGTCAGCTCGATGCGTCGCACGTGGCAGTCGCTCCGCGGAAAGATCGACAGCGCTCGTTTTCACGACGTCGACGATTTCCTCGCGATCCAGGAGCACGAGGCCGTGTGGTGGCGCGACGCCGTGCTCTCGTATTTCCAAACGTTCTCGAACCTGCCGGTGCCGAATGGCTACGTGCCGTTTGCGCATCCGCTCTCGTTCTACCGCGCGCTTCGCTGCCCGGCCGGTCCGCCCGGAGATCTTCGCGCTTTTACGGCGCTTGATACGCGCAAGCCGCGCTGCCCCGCCGTTTACTGATTTTCTCGCCGTCTGACCGGTCCACCGGTCCACCCGTCTACCGGTCCACCTTCTCCTCATGACATCCGATCCATACACTCCTCAGCCCGAACATCATTTCACCTTCGGCCTTTGGACCGTGGGCAACGTCGGCCGCGATCCCTTCGGCGACGCCGTGCGGCCACCGATGGCGCCGACGCGCATCGTGCGCGAGCTGGCGAAGCTCGGGGCGTACGGCGTCAACCTGCACGACAACGACCTCGTGCCGCGAGACGCGAGCGCCGCCGACCGCGATCGCATTGTCCGCGACTTCAAGGGGGCGCTCGACGAAACGGGGATGAAGGTCCCGATGGCGACCACGAACCTTTTCGGCGATCCGGTCTTTCGCGACGGAGCGTTCACGAGCAACGACGCCCGCGTGCGCGACTACGCGTTGCAGAAAACCATGCGCGCCATCGACCTCGGCGTGGAGCTCGGCGCCGAGACGTACGTCTTCTGGGGCGGGCGCGAAGGCGTCGAGACGAACGCGGCGAAGGATCCGCAGGAAGCCGTGAAGTGGTTCCGCGACGCGATCGACTATCTGTGCGAGTACGTGCGGTCGCAGAAATACGCGCTGCGCTTCGCGCTCGAGCCCAAGCCCAACGAGCCGCGCGGCGACATCTTCTTCCCGACGATCGGCCACATGCTGGCGTTCATCTATACGCTGGCACACCCGGATATGGTGGGTCTCAATCCGGAGATCGCGCACGACACGATGGCCGGCCTCGATTTTTCACACGGCGTCGCGCAGGCCTTGGAAGCCGGCAAGCTCTTTCACATCGACCTCAACGCCCAGAAGCCGGGCCGATTCGACCAGGACCTGCGCTTCGCCAGCGAGGACGTGAAAGGCGCGTTCTTTCTCGTGAAACTGCTCGAGGACGCGCGCTGGCCCGGCATGCGGCACTTCGACAGCCACGCCTATCGCACCGAAGACGACGCCGGCGTGTGGGACTTCGCGCGCGGCAGCATGCGCACCTACCTCATTCTCAAGGAAAAAGTGGCGCGCTTCAACGCCGACGCCGAGGTTCAGGGAATGCTGAACGAGCTCAGGACGACGCGGTGGAACGTCGGCCCGACGGCGTTTCTCGCCCGACGACGCCCGCCAGCTCAAGGCGCGCGACTTCGATCTCGGCGCCATCCGAGACGCCGGCTACGCGTACGAGCGCCTCGATCAGCTGACGATGGAGATCCTGCTCGGAGTGCGCTGAGTGGCGCGCGCCATCTTTCTCGGCGTCGACGTCGGGACGAGCGGCGTCAAGGCGATTCTCGTCGACACGTCGGGCGATGTCCTCGCTTCGGCGATCACACCGCTCCAACTCTCGACGCCGCAGCCCGGATGGGCCGAGCAGGATCCCGACGCATGGTGGGCGGCGACGTCGGCGGCGATTCGCACGGTGCTCGCCGCCCGCCCCGGCGACGCTCCGGACGCTGTCGGCGTGTCGGGACAGATGCACTCGTCGGTCTTTCTCGACGCGCACGGCGAGGTGATTCGTCCCGCGCTGCTCTGGTGCGACGGCCGCACGACCGACGAGTGCCGCGAAATCACCGAACGCGTGGGAGGCGAGCAGCGGCTGCGCGAACTCGCTTCCAATCCGGCGCTCGAGGGATTCACGCTGCCGAAGGTCCTCTGGCTGCGTCGCCATGAGCCCGAGGCATTCGCGCGACTCGCGACGGTGATGCTGCCCAAGGACTTCATTCGTTTCAAGCTCACCGGCGTCGTCGCGACCGAGCCGTCGGACGCGTCGGCGACGCTCATGTACGACACGGCGCACATGCGCTGGAGCACCGAGATTCTCGATGCGGTGAACGTGCCGCGCTCCGTCGTGCCCGACGTCGGCGGTTCGGCGGAGATACTCGGCCGAGTGTCGGCGGAGGGCGCGGGCGCGACGGGGCTGCGGCCCGGCACGCCGGTCGTCGGCGGCGGCGCGGACAACGCGTGCGGCGCGGCCGGCGTCGGCGCGATCGCGCCGGGCGAAGCGGTGTCGAGCTGGGGGACGTCGGGCACGGTGCTCGCACCGATGTCCGAGCCGCGGGTCGATCCCACGCTTCGCGCGCACACCTTCTGCCACGTCGTGCCGGGCGTCTGGTACTTGATGGGCGTCGTTCTCTCGGCGGGCGGCGCGTTCGCCTGGTATCGCGACCAGCTCGCGCGCGACCTCACGAGCACCGGCGAGGCGAACGAGCGGCTCAACGCGGAAGCCATGGCCATTCCTCCCGGAGCGGATGGCGTGACGTTCCTGCCCTATCTCCAGGGCGAGCGAACTCCGCATCGCGACGCGACGGCGCGCGGCGCGATCCTCGGCCTGAGCCTCGCCCATTCGCGCGCGCACGTCACGCGGGCCGTGGTCGAGGGCGTGTGTTTCGCGCTCCGCGACTCGGTGACGATTCTCCAGGAGCTCGGCGTCCTGCCCAACCATATGCTCCTCACCGGCGGCGGCGCACGCGTTGGTTTCCTGCGGCGGATGCAATGCGACGTGTTCGGCCTTCCGGTGTGCACGGTGAATCGCGAGGAGGGGCCGGCGTACGGCGCGGCGCTTCTCGCGGCTGTGGGCGCGGGCGCGTTTCCGAACCTCGCCGCGGCCGCCGCCGCGACGCTGCAGCGGGCGCCCGTCGAGCAGCCGGCGCCCGGCGCCCACGCGGCGTACGACGAGCCATACCGGCGATTCCGCGAGTCCTTCCACGCCGCGCATGCGGGCGCAGATTCAAAGCGCTGATCCGTTCCCCTCGTCCCCGAGACATGCGACGCGTCCTTCGACATCTGCTCGGCCTCCAGGAGGCTGGACTCGTTCTCGTCCTCGTCGCACTCGCGATCGCGCTGACCGTGCTCGCAGGGTCGCACGTCGATCCGCTGACCGGGCACACGGTCAACAACTTCTGGAATTCGTACACCCTCATTCAGACCGCCACCGACGCCACGTTCTTCGCCATCATGGCGATTGGCGCCACGGTCGTCATCATCTCGGGCGGCATCGATCTCTCGGTCGGCTCGGTGTACGCGCTCTCCGGAGTGTCGATGGCGCTGCTCCTGCGCGCACTGGGGCCGATGAGCCCCGCCGCGACGACGATCGTCGGGCTCGTGGCGTGCGTGGGGGTCGGCCTCGTGAGCGGATTGCTGAACGGCGCGCTCGTCGTCGGGCTGCGCGTCCATCCGTTCATCGTCACGCTCGGCACGATGTGGATCCTGCGCGGCATCGCGTTCGTGGCGACGCGCGCGATGAGCATCCTCGTTCCGCCGACGCTGACGCACGTGGTCAAGGCGTCGCTTGGCTTGCGCGGCGGGCTCTACCCGGTGCCGATGCTGGCGATGCTCGCCTGCTGCGCGATCGGCACGATCTATCTCGCGCGCACCGTCATGGGCCGCCACATCTTCGCCTTCGGCGGCAACATCGAGGCGAGCCGCTTCGCCGGACTCTCGCTTCGCCGGATTCAGATCGGCGTGTTCGTCGTCGCCGGACTCACCGCGGGGTTCGCGGCGTTCCTCGGCGCGAGCTTCTATGGTTCGGCGTCGTCGGGAGACGCGCAGGGCTACGAGCTGTACGTCATCGCGTCGGCGGTCGTGGGCGGCGCGAGCCTCGTCGGCGGGCGCGGCAGCGCGCTCGGCGCCACACTCGGCGCTCTTCTCATAGTTCTGATTCGACAATCCATACGCACGCTCCACTTCGACCAGAACTACGAATGGATCGTCATCGGCTGCGCGATCATCCTCGCTGTCGTCGTCGACCAATCGAGCACTCGATTGACGGCGAGACGTCTCGCGGGTCGTGCCGCCGTCGCGGGTGAATCATCATGATCGGCGCGGCGGTCCGCTTCGAGGGAATCACCAAGCGTTTCCCGGGCGTGCAGGCGCTCGCCGACGTCACGCTGAGCGTTGCCGCCGGCTCCTGCCATGCGCTCTGCGGAGAGAACGGCGCGGGCAAGAGCACGCTCGGAAAGATTCTCGCCGGTATCTACGCGCCGGACGAAGGTCGGCTCTTCGTGAACGAACGCGAGGTGCGCTTCGCCGGACCGCGCGACGCATTCGCCGCCGGCGTGGGCATGGTGCACCAGGAGCTCGCCTTCTGCGAGAACCTTTCGGTGGCCGAGAATCTCTGCCTCGGCGCGCTGCCGGTTTCGCGCGGGCTCGTGGACCGGCGCGCCGTCGCCCGGCGCGCACGTGAGATGCTGTCGGCGATCGGCGCGGACCTGGATGTCACGCGCCGGCTCGGCGAATTGCCGATCGCGCAGCAACAAGTGGTTCAGATCGCGGTGGCTGTCGGCGGCGGCGCCCGCATCATCGTCTTCGACGAGCCGACGAGCAGCCTGAGCCAGGTCGAAGCCGAGCGGCTGTACGAGTTGATCGCGCAGCTCAAATCGCGGGGCGTGACGTGTATCTACGTCTCGCACCGAATGGCCGAGGTCTATCGCCTCTGCGACACGATCTCCGTGCTGCGAGACGGCCGCCACGTGGCGACGAGACGCGCCGCCGACCTGAGCGAACCCGATCTCGTTCAACTCATGATCGGCCGGCCCGTCGCCGCGTATTTCGGGCGAATAGCGGCCGACGCGAATGCCGCGCAGCCCAAACGCGAGGAGTTGCTGCGCGTCGAACATCTTTCGTCTGATGGCCGCTTCGAGGACGTCTCGTTCTCCGTCCGTGCGGGCGAAGTCGTTGGCCTCGCGGGACTCGTCGGCGCGGGGCGATCGGATGTAGCCGAGACGATTTTCGGCGCACGGAAGCGGACGGGCGGACGCGTGATGATTTCCGGCCGGGACGCGCGCATCTCGAGTCCGGCCGACGCGATCAAGCTCGGCATCGCGCTCGTGCCCGAGGATCGCAAGCGGCAAGGGCTCGTGCTGTCGGAAAGCGGGCGGCGAAACACGTCGCTCCCATTGCTCGGCCGGCTTTCCCGCCTGACTTGGCTCAAGCAGTCCGAGGAGCGCGCGCTCGTCGAGCGGCACTTTCATATGTTGCGAGTCCGCGCGCCCGACATCGATGCGCCAGTCGCCGGACTCTCCGGCGGCAACCAGCAGAAGATCGTGCTCGCGCGGTGGCTCGCGGCGAACGCCAAGGTCCTGATCCTCGACGAGCCAACACGCGGCGTGGACGTCGGCGCGAAAGCGGAGATCCATGCGCTCATCGGCGAGCTCGCGGCCAACGGCGCCGGCGTATTGCTGATCTCCAGCGAGCTGCCGGAGCTGCTCAGCCTCTCGACACGGATTCTCGTGCTGCGCGGCGGCCGGCTCGTCGGCGAGACGCCGGCGCGTGACGCCACTCAAGACGGGCTGTTGCGGCTGATGGCCGGCATAGGCTGAGGAGAGCGCGATGCATCTGTCACGTCTCGCTTGGATGCGTTGGAGACGATCGCGCACGCCCCGTGCGACGCTAGCCGTCGCGATCGCGGCGAGCGTCGCTTCGTCGTGTGGGAGATTCCATAGAGGGAGCGATGCGGGACAGGAATGGATCGGCGCGTGGGAGGCGGCGCCGCAGCTCACCGAACCGGGCAACATGCCGCCCGCGCCTGGACTCTCCGGGAACACGCTGCGCCAGCGCATCCACCCGTCGCTCGGCGGCACGCGCTGGCGATTTCGCCTGTCGAACGAATTCGGCGACGGACCCATGGTGATAGAGGCGGCGCATGTCGCTCGCGCCACGTCGCGCGATGCGATCGACCCGTCGACCGACCTCGCGCTCCGCTTCGGCGGACACGAGTCGCTGACGCTCGCGCGCGGCGAGGCGGCGACGTCCGACCCGATCTCGTTCTCGGCCGACGCTTTCTCCGACATCGCGATCACGCTCTATCTCGCGCCGGCGCCGAGTGCGGTGACGGGACATCCGGGCTCGCGGACGACGTCGTTCATGGTGCCGGGAAATCAGGTCTCGGCGGCGAACCCTCACAAGTGCCGGCGACGACGTTGCACTGGTACGTGATCAGCGGCGCGGAAGTGCGGTCGAGCGCCGCCGGTGCCGTGGTGGTGCTGGGGAATTCGATCGCTGACGGGCGCGGCTCGACAAACGACATGAACGACCGATGGCCTGACGACTTCGCGCATCGGTTGGCGGTTGCCGCGACGAAAAGCGGGCGCCCGAGCGTCGCCGTGCTCAACGCGGGAATCGGCGGCAACGCGGTCGTTCGAGGCGGCCTCGGTCCGACGGCGCTGGCTCGATTCGACCGCGACGTGCTGTCTCAGGCCGGAGTACGCTGGGTGATCGTGTGCGATGGAGTGAACGACATCGGCGGCTCGCGCCCGGATTCGGCGGCAGCCGTCGCCGGCATTTGATCGACGCGTACGGCGACATGATTCGGCGCGCGCACGCGCGGGGAATCAAAGTGTATGGCGCCACCGTGATGCCATTCGGCGGATAGCGTATTCGTCGCGCGAACACGAGGCGGCACGCGTCGACCGTGAACGAGTGGATTCGGACGAGCGGCGTCGTTCGACGCCGTCATCGATTTCGACGCCGCGACGAGGGACCCAGGCGACCCGAGCCGTCTGCGCGCGGACGTCGACGGGGGGGATCATCTCCACCCGAGCGCCGCGGGTTACCGGCTGATGGCCGACTCGATCGACCTGTCGCTTTTCGGAATTCCGCGCGCCTAGCCGGCTCGCTGGTTTCGGGGGCAACTCTCTGTGAACAAGCGCTTTCCAGCGCTCTGGGGTCACTGCCTTCGCGAAGAAATCGACCCGTCGGCCAGCTTCGGTGAAGCGTCCCGAGCGGTCTTGACAGGTACGCCAGCGGCCGTAAAATCGTGTGGCCATTGTGTGATATGATGACTTTGCACTCGCCCACTGGCCAAGAAGTCGGCTCGGAACGTCGAGGACGGGCAACTCCACCCCACGGTAGCTCACCGCAGCGCGCGACTCCCACACGCGGCGCTCGGGCCAGGGACCTTGTCGCCCCGAGTGCATTTGCTGGCCGCTCTCCCTGTCGCACGAATTCTCACTCTCGGAGGAACGACTGATGGGACGCCGGATTCTCCTTGCGGTCCTCGCGCTCTTCGCGACCGCAGCCGTTGCCACGGCACAAACTGGCGGACGCATTGTCGGTAAGGTGACGTCCACGGACGGGCGCCCGCTGCCGAGCATCAACGTCTCGGTTTCCGGTATGAACCGGGGCGCGGTGACGGACACCGCAGGGCGCTTCGCGATCGCCAACGTTCCTACCGGCGCGCACAACGTGCAGGCGCGCGGCATCGGCTTCGGCTCGTCGACGACGACGGTTCAAGTGGTCGCCGGCCAGTCGGCGACGGTGACCTTCTCGCTGACACCGGCTGCCACCGAGCTCACGCCGATGGTCGTGACGGGGTACGGCGAGCAGGAACGGCGCATCGTCACGGGCGCGTTCAGCACCGTGAGCGCGGCGCAGCTCCAGGACATTCCGACGAGCGATCCGATGAAGGCGCTGCAGGGCCACGTGGCCGGCGTCGAGATCGTGGCGTCGAGCAACGAGCCCGGCTCGGCGATGAACGTGCGCATTCGCGGCGTCCGGTCGCTGACGGCGAGCAACGAGCCGCTCTACGTTGTCGACGGCGTGCCGCTCGGCGGCGGGATTCAGGACTTCAACCCCGCCATGATCGAGTCGATCGACATCCTCAAGGACGCGGCGGCGACGGCGATCTACGGCAGCCGCGGCGCGAACGGCGTCATCCTCGTCACGACGAAGAAGGGCGGTCTGGACGGCATCCACACCCAGTTCACCGCCGACATGTACTACGGAAATCAGGCGCCGGTTCGCTTGATCCCGATGATGAACCTGCAGCAGTACGTGCAGTACATGAAGGACGCGGCCGCGCAGAACGGACAGGACACGAGCATCGCTAAGATCTTCACGGCGAAGCAGCAGCTCGCGATCAAGAACAACATCTCGACGGATTGGCAGAAGGCCGTGCTCCGCACCGGGCTGCAGCGCAGCCTGCAGGGCGGCGCGAACGGCGGCTCGGGCGACACTCGATACGCCCTCAACGGCAACTACTTCGGACAGCAGGGATTGATCCCCGGGCAGGGGTACACGCGCGGATCGGCGTTCGCCACGCTCGATCACACGTCGGATCGCCTGCGCGTCGGTCTCACCGCGAGCACGTCGCGCATCCTCACCGATCAGGGCGAAGGCGGCGGCGCGTACGGCTACGCGTTGGCGATGACGCCGCTCGGCAAGCCGACGAATTTCACGAACCCGGATTCCGCCGGTTTGTTAGATCCGCGCCCGGATGACGATCCGCTCAACATCAACCCGGTGCTCGAGTCGCAGTCGGTCACACGCCAGCAAACCGTCAATCGGGTCTTCGGCTCGGTGTACGCGGAGCTGAACATCGCGAGCGGACTCACCTATCGAATGAACTTCGGGCCCGACTACACGGCGCTCAACGATGGGTGCTACAACGGGCCGTGGACGCATGGCAACTGCGCGAACCTCGGCGCCAACAGCACCAACCAGGGCCAGCCGCCGCAGGCGGGCGACTTCAGTCAGGAAGACTTCACCTACACGCTCGACAACATCCTCCGGCTCAACAAGACGCTGGGCGGCATACACCAGTTCGACGTGACGGGCCTGTACAGCATCCAGCGAGATCACTTCACGAAGGATTCGCTGTACGCGTCGAACCTGCCGTATCCGACGCAGCTCTGGTACGACCTCGGGTCGGGCACGGCCGGCAACGAAGTGAGCCGGATCTCGGAGTGGGCACTCCAGTCGTACATGGCTCGCGTGAACTACACGTTGTACGATCGCTATTCACTCTCGGGAACCATTCGCTCCGACGGTTCGAGCCGTCTCGCGCCGGGGCACAAGTGGGCGACGTTCCCGTCGGTAGGTCTCGCCTGGCAGGTCGGCGACGAGCCGTTCTTCCGGAAATTCGGGTCGCTGAGCGCGCTCAAACTTCGCGGCAGCTACGGATCGACGGGCAACACGGCGATCTCGCCATATCAGACCGAGGGCACGCTCCAGGCGCGCATCTACACCTTCGGCGGTACACGCGTTCAGGGTTACAAACCGGGGTCGATCCCGAATCCGGATCTCTCCTGGGAGCGCACGGATCAGAAGGACGTCGGCCTCGATTACGCCCTGTTCAACAGCCGCATCTCGGGCACGATCGACTGGTACGACATGAAGACGCACGACCTTCTGTTGACCGAGCTCCTGCCGGTGACGTCGGGCTTCGCCTCGACGCTGCAGAACGTAGGATCCACCAAGAACACCGGGTACGAGGTGTCGTTCACGACGGTCAATCTCCAGAATTGGCGCGGCCTCACCTGGACGAGCGACTTCAACTGGTCGACGAACAAGAACCAGATCCTCTCGCTCGCCAGCGGCGCGACGTCCGACGCCGGCAACGGCTGGTTCGTCGGATCGCCGATCAACATCAACTCCGATCCGAACCGCCGCCTGTTCTACGACTACAAGTACATCGGCGTCTGGCAGTACGCGGATTCCGTCGCCATGAAAGCCTTCAACGCCACCGGCAGCACGTTCAAGCCCGGCGATCCGCGCGTGGCCGACGTCAACCACGACGGGAAGATCGACGCCAACGACCGCACGATCATCGGCGACAGCTATCCCGGCTGGACGGCGAGCATGTCCAACCGAATCACGTACCACAACTTCGATCTGTCCGCGCTGGTGTCGGCGAAGTGGAACTACATGTTCATCGATGGCACGCCGCGCAGCTATTTCGGCCGCTTCGGAAACATCGCCGACATGGACTACTGGACGCCGACGAATCCGACGAACAAGAACCAGGCTCCGACCACCGGCGGCACGGACCGTCTCTACGCGGCGACGCGCCTGTACACCGATGGGTCGCACTGGCGCATCCGCAACATCACGGCGGGCTACACGCTGAATCAGCGCGAGGCGCAGCGCCTCGGCCTGCACAACCTGCGCTTCTACTTCACGGCGCAGGACCCGTACATCCACACGGACTACGTCGGCATCGATCCCGAGCTGGGCGGCGCCGTTCCGACGCTCCGCACGCTCCTCCTCGGCACGAACATCGTTTGGTAAACGACTCCCAATCACACACGAGACTATTCAGATGAAGCGCATACTGATGTCGACCGTGACGCTGGGGCTCGTTGCCGGAGCCTTCGGATGCGTCAACCTCGACGAGAAACTGATCACGGGCGTGAGCAGCGAGTATTACTCCACACCCGACGGCCTCAACTCCGCGGTCATCGCCAGCTACGCCCAACTGCGCGGCTTCTACGGCCGTGAGCAGCTGCTGTCGCTCACCCAGGTGGGCACCGACACATGGATGGCCGCCGACCAGTCGGGGTCCAACAACAAGGACTTCGACAACTACGGCGGCGGGTTGAACAGCACCATCGCGCCGCTCGCCAACACGTGGAACCCCGCGTATCAGGCGATCAACACGCTCAATGCGGCGCTCGATCGCGGACCCGCCGCGCAGGGCATTTCCGCCGCGCTCAAGAATTCGCTCCTCGGCGAAGCCCACTTCCTGCGCGCCCTCAACTACTTCACGCTCGTGCAGCAGTTCGGCGACGTCACGCTCGCACTGCACGAGAACAAGGGCGTCCAGCAGAGCGCCGTGCGCGATCCGGCGGCGAACGTGTACGCGGCGATCATCGCCGATCTCGATTCGGCGTTCAACCTGCTCCCGGCAACGCAGTCCGACTTCGGACGGGCGACGAAGGGCGCCGCGCAGGCGCTGCGGTCCAAGGTCTACCTCACCCGCGCTTACAAGGATTACTCGCCGAGCAAACAGGCCGACTTCCAGTCGGCGCTCGCCGACGCGAAAGCGGTCATCAGCTCCGGCACGTACTCGCTCGAGCCGAATTTCGCGGATCTGTTTTGCGTCGCGCGCCCGGCCGACCCGGGGCGCACGGGGTATTGCGAAAACACCGGCTATAACGGGAACCGGAAGGAATTCATCTTCACCGTGCAGTTCGGACCGAACGGCCTCTACGCCGCCACGAACGTGGATGCCGACAACGAGTACAACTACCTTCACCTCATTTTCCTCGGCCAGTACGACAACAACGGCCTCTGGCAGGGCACGCCGCGCGACTTGAACAACGGCCGTCCGTTCCGCCGCCTCATGCCGACACCGTACGAGCTGAGTCTGTGGAACAAGTACTTCAGCACACCGACGACATCGCCGGGCCCGAACGACATTCTCGACACGCGCTTCGACGCCACCTTCCAGACCACCTGGGTCGCCACCGTCGGTGGCGTCAAGAACGCCGCTGGTTCGTGCGTGGCCGGAGGCGCGACGGAGAACTGCACGAGCAACGGCACGGTCAACGCCGGTGACACGGCCGCCGTGTACTATCCGTTCGGCGTGCCGCAGACGCTCCGTCAGGCCAAGCCGTTCATGATCCTCACGCCCTGCCCGACCGACCAGGTCGCGCAGCCGACCGCGGCGTCCTACTGCGGTGATCGCAACAACGCGAACGACGGCCACTTCAACTGGCAGCGGTTCCCGTCGCTCAAGAAGTACCAGGACAACCTGCGCGCCAACCTCACGGCGCAGGAGGGCGGCAAGGTGGAGGCGATCATCCGCCTCGGCGAGATCTACCTCGTCGCCGCGGAGGCCGACGTGCAGCTCGGCAACACGACCGAGGCGGCGCAGATGGTCAACGTCCTGCACGTCCGCGCGGCCAGCGCGGCGCACAAGAACGACTACAACGTCACCGCCGCGCAGATGACCATCGACTACATCATGGAAGAGCGGGAGCGTGAGTTGGCCGGCGAGTTCACGCGCTGGTACGACCTCGTTCGCGTCAGCCCGGCGTATTTCCTGGCCCGCGTCCAGAAGTTCAACCCGCACGCCACGACCGTCGCGCTGAAGCACGCGCTGCGGCCGATCCCGCAGTCGCAAATCGACGGCGTGCTCGTCGGGCCGAAGTACCCGCAGAACCCGGGGTACTGACGCGCATGGAGGGAATGACCTCCACCGTCAGCGGCGCGCCCTACCAGGACGCCTCGCTGACGGTGGAGCAGCGGGTCGCCGACCTGCTCTCGCGCATGACGCTCGAGGAGAAGGCGGCCCAGATGATGTGCGTCTGGCAGCAGAAGGCCACGACGCTGGTCGACTCGCGCGGCGAGTTCGATCCCGAAAAAGCGCGCGCCTCGTTCGCCCACGGCAACGGCATCGGACAGGTCGGCCGGCCGAGCGACGCGGGCGGCGGTCGAACGGCGCGCCAACAAGCCGACCTCACCAACGCCATTCAGAAGTTCTTCCTCGAGGAAAGTCGCCTCGGCATTCCGGTGATCTTTCACGAGGAATGTCTGCACGGCCACGCCGCGCCGGGCGCGACGAGCTTTCCGCAGCCCATCGGGTTGGCCGCCACGTTCAACCCGACACTTGTAGAATCGCTTTACACGATGACCGCGCTCGAGGCGCGCGTCCGCGGCACGCATCAGGCGCTCACGCCGGTCGTCGACGTCGCGCGCGATCCGCGCTGGGGCCGCGTCGAGGAGACCTTCGGCGAGGATCCATACCTCGTCTCGCGAATGGGAATCGCGGCCGTGCGCGGCTTTCAGGGCGACGCATCGTTCAAGGACAAGACGCGCGTCATCGCCACGCTCAAGCACTTCGTCGCCCACGGGGAGCCCGAATCCGGGATGAACTGCGCCCCCGCCAACGTCTCGCTACGCGTCCTCCGCGAAACCTTCCTCTCGACGTTCGAGGCGGCGATCCGCGAGGCCGGCGCGCTCAGCGTGATGGCGTCGTACAACGAAGTCGACGGCATCCCGTCGCACGCGAATCGTTGGCTGCTGCGCGACGTGCTGCGCGACGAGTGGGGCTTCGGCGGATTCGTCGTCTCCGACTACTACGCGATCTGGGAGCTCTCCGATCGGCCCGAGACGCACGGCCACCACGTCGCGCACGACAAGCGCGAGGCCTGCGTGCTCGCCGTCCGCGCCGGCGTGAACATCGAGCTGCCAGAACCGGATTGCTATCTCCATCTCACGGAACTCGTTCGCGACGGCACGCTCGCCGAAGCGCGAGCTCGACGAGCTCGTCGCCCCGATGCTGCGCGCGAAGCTCGCGCTCGGCCTGTTCGACGATCCATATGCAGACCCCGACGCGGCGGACCGCGTCGTCGGCAGCGACGAGCATCGCCAGCTCGCGCTGCAAGCGGCGCGCGAGACGATCACGCTGCTCAAGAATGACGGCCACCTGCTTCCGCTCGACCTTCGGTCGGTGAACACGATCGCCGTCATTGGCCCGAACGCGAACCGCAGCCTGCTCGGCGGCTACAGCGGCGTCCCGAAGCACGACGTCACCGTGCTGCAAGGAATCCGCGATTTGGTCGGCGACCACGCGCAGGTGCTCTACAGCGAAGGCTGCAAGATCACGCGCGGAGGTTCGTGGAACGCCGACGAAGTCATCGCCAGCGATCCCGCCGAGGATCGCAAGCAGATCGCCGAAGCGGTGAAGGTCGCCAAGAAGGCGGACGTGATCGTGTTGGCGATCGGCGGCAACGAGCAGACGTCGCGCGAAGCCTGGAACCTGCGCCACATGGGCGACCGCGCGAGCCTCGAGCTCCTCGGCCGCCAGAACGAGCTCGTCGACGCGATGGTCGCCACGAAAAAGCCGGTCGTCGCGGTGGTGTTCAACGGCCGGCCGCTTTCGTTCGTGCATCTCGCGGAGAAAGTGCCGGCGATTCTCGAGTGCTGGTATCTCGGCCAGGAGAATGGACGCGCCGTCGCCGAGACGCTGTTCGGCGAGAACAATCCGGGCGGCAAGTTGCCGATCACCGTGGCGCGATCAGCCGGGCACGTCCCCGCGTTCTACAACTACAAGCCGTCGGCGCGGCGCGGCTACCTGTTCGACGACGTCTCGCCGCTCTACGCGTTCGGCTTCGGGTTGAGCTACACGACTTTCGCGCTGTCGAACGCACGCCTCGACCACGTGGTGATTTCGCCCGACGGATCGACGACCGTCCGCGTGGATGTGAAGAACACTGGCGAGGCTGCCGGCACCGAGGTGGTGCAGATGTACATCCGCGACGTCGTCAGCTCCGTGACCCGACCTGTGAAGGAGCTCAAGGGATTCGCGAAGGTGCAGTTGGCCTCCGGCGAACAAACGACGGTCGCGATCCCAATCGACACGAGCGCGCTCGCGTTCTACGACGTCGGCATGCGCCGCGTCGTGGAGCCGGGCGAATTCCGAATCATGGTCGGCACGTCGTCGCGCGACGAAGATCTCACGACCGTCGTGCTTCGCGTCGACGGCGCACACACGCCGCATTCCTGAGAGGTCGCGACATGGCCGCAGCACGTTCCACGGAGCGACTCCCCTTCATCGAGAAGGCTGGATACAGCCTCGGCGACGCCGCGGCCAACTTCGTCTTCATGACGATGATTCTGTTCCAGCTGAACTTCTACACCGACACGATGGGCGTCGCCGCGGGCACTCGCGGGCACGATGCTGCTCGTCGGGCGGCTGTGGGACGCGTTCTTCGATCCGATGATGGGCGTGCTCGCCGACCGCACGAACACGCGCTGGGGAAAATTCCGGCCGTGGGTGCTCTGGACGGCCGTGCCGTGGGCGCGTCGTCATGGTGCTCGCGTACACCGTGCCGGGCTTCGGCCACGCCGGGACGATCGCCTGGGTCGCCTTCACGAACATCGCGCTCATGACGCTTTATTCGGCGAACAACACGCCGTACTCGGCGCTGAGCGGCGTCATGACCGGCGACTCGAACGAGCGGACGTCGCTCTCGTCGTATCGCTTCGTCGCCGCGATGCTGGCGCAGTTGATCGTCGGCGGATTCACGCTGCCGCTCGTCGCCAAGTTCGGGCACGGGAACAACGCCGTCGGCTGGCGCATGACGATGATGCTTTGGGCGGTGATATGCGTCGTGTGCTTCGTCATCACCTTCGCGACGACCCGCGAACGCATTCAGCCGCCGCCGCAGCAGCGGTCAAACGCGCGGGCGGACCTCCAGAATCTGTTCCGCAACGGGCCGTGGATCGCGATGTTCGTGCTCACGGTCGCGCACTTCGTCTTCGTGGCGATGCGCGGCGGCACGATGTTCTACTACTTCAGCTACTACGTCGACCAGGCGCGGCTCGCCGAGTTCATCCAGCGCGTCGGGCTGCCGCAGGCGACCGCCGCCCAGCCCGACGGCGGCCACTACGTGATGAACGTGCTCGGGCTGATTCTGAATGCCGATCACACGAACATCGCGTCGGTCGGCTTCAGCCTGTTCAACATCGCCAGCCAGGCGATCACGGTCGTCGGCGTCATCATGTCCACGTATCTTGCGAAGCGATTCGGCAAACGGGCCGTCGCGCTCGTCGGGTTCTCGCTCACGACGATCTTCCTCGCCGGCTTCGTCTTGCTCCCCGCCGGCTCGATCGGCGCGACGTTCGGGCTCGAGCTCGTGCGCGCGCTGTCGTACGCGCCGACGATTCCACTCATCTGGGCGATGTTCGCCGACGTCGCCGACTACGCGGAATGGAAAACCGGCCGCCGCACGACGGGTGTCGTCTTCGCGACGATTCTCTTCGGGCTCAAGACCGGCCTGAGCCTCGGCGGAGCGATCGTCGGCTGGCTGCTGTCGGGTTACGGCTATCGCGCGAACGCGACACAGACCGAGCACGCGCTGATGGGAATCCGGCTCACGGCGAGCGTGTATCCGGCGATCTGCCTCTGCGTCGTCGTCGGGTGTCTCGTGTTCTATCGAATCACGCGCTCGGTCAACGAACAGATGGCGACCGAGTTGGAACAGCGCCGCCGGTCGTACGCGCGCGGGCGGCGTCTCGGCGCCGGGAACAGTCGCTGGCGCGGAGGGATCTCTTGCGCTCGTCAAATGAGCTCCGCCGCGTGAGGCTCGCTCCGGCCTTGGCAATCGCCATCGGCGCGTGCACGCACCCCGGAATGACCTCGAGCGGCGGCGCGCCGTCGTCGCTCAAGGACGCGTTCGCGGGATCGTTTCGCATCGGCGCGGCGGTGAACGAGCGTCAGTTCACCGGACGCGACACGGTCGGCGCGATGCTCATCGCGCGCCAGTTCAACACGATCACGCCCGAGAACGTGCTGAAGTGGGAGAACGTGCACCCGCGGCTCGGCGTGTACGACTTCTCGGCGGCCGACCGGTACGTCGACTTCGGCACTCGCAACGGGATGTTCGTCGTCGGCCACACGCTGGTGTGGCACAGCCAGGTGCCGCGCTGGGTATTCCAGGACGCGGCCGGGAATCCCGTGGGCCGGGACACGCTCCTCGCCCGGATGCGCGACCACATCTTCACCGTTGTCGGCCGCTACAAGGGACGGATCAAAGGTTGGGACGTGGTGAACGAAGCGCTCAACGATGACGGCTCTCTCCGCCGTTCGCCGTGGTATACGGTGATAGGCGAGGACTATCTGGTGAAGGCGTTCCAGTTCGCGCACGAGGCCGACCCCGATGCGCAGCTCTACTACAACGACTACTCGCTCGACAACGCGCCCAAACGCAACGGCGCTGTCGCGCTGGTGAAACGTTTGCAGGCCGCGGGCGTTCCAATCTACGCGGTAGGCTCGCAGAGCCACGACAAGATGGACTGGCCGAGCGTGGCGCAGGTTGATTCGACAATCCGCGCGCTGAGCGGCGCGGGGGTGAAGGTCAACATCACGGAGTTTGACATCGACGTCCTTCCGCCGGCGACGCGCGGCCAGGGCGCCGACGTCGCGACGCGCGGCCAGGCGTCGGCAGCCGCGAACCCGTACGCCGCCGGGCTCCCCGACTCGCTGCAGCGCGCGCTCGCCGCGCGGTACGCCGACCTGTTTCGTGTTTTCGCATCCCATCGGGACGTCATGGACCGCGTTACCTTCTGGGGCGTCGGCGATGGCGACTCGTGGCTCAACAATTGGCCCGTCCCCGGACGGACCAGTTATCCGTTGTTGTTCGACCGCGCCGATCGCCCGAAGCCGGCGTTCGACGCGGTGATGTCGGTCGCCGCCCGCGCAGTAGCGCGGTAGGCGCCGCCCACTGGAGACGGCCACAATGAGAGACGCATTCGCGCCGGTTCTGAAGCAGAGCCTGTCCGACAAGCTCGCGCAGCGGATCCGCGGCATGATACAGAAAGGCGACTACGGGCAGGGCGATCGCCTGCCTCCGATCATGGAGATGGCCAAGCGATTCAGCGTCGGCCACCCGACGATCCGCGAAGCGCTCAAGAAGTTGGAAACGATGGGCATCGTCGAGATTCGGCACGGGTCGGGCGTCTACGTGAGCCGCAGCGAAGAAGTCCTCGTGCTGGCGAGCCCCGACTACCCCGGAACGGTCACCAAGAAGCTTCTCCTGGACCTCATCGACACGCGCATGCCGCTCGAGATGAAGTCCGTCGCCGAAGCCGTCAAGAACGCCACGCTCGACGACTTGGTCGAGATGCGGAGGCTGCTCAAGCATGCCGGTGACAACTTCAGCAACGACATCGTGCTGAACGAGACGAACATGGGGTTCCACCGCCAGATCGCCATCGCGTCCGGCAACACGGTGTTGCTCCAGCTGCTCGACGTGCTGCGCGATCTCTTCACCGAAGAGCAGCGCCTCATACTCGGCATTTTCGGCTCGCGCGAGCGCGACCACCGCGAGCATCTCGCCATCCTCGAGTCATTGGAAAACCGCGATGAGCCGCTCGGCGTCGAGCGCATGCGGAAACACCTCCAGGGTGTCGCCGACTCCATCCATCGGTGGGATCCGGACAACCATCCGGTGTCGTGATGCGCGCGGTTTTCGGATTGACGGCCGCGCTGGCGGCTCTCGCCCTTGGCGCGTGCGGGGGGGGGGGCGGCGGTAGCGACTCCGGCACGACGACGCCGGGCGAGAAGACGTGCCAGCAGGATCCCACGCAGGCCAAGTGCATCGTGGCGACGACAACGCTTCGCGGGTTGGCTTCCGCGAAAGGCCGTTCGTTCGGCGTTTCGGTTGACGCGACCTTCTTCGGCGCGAATCCGGCGGCCTACGACACCGTCGTCGCGCGCGAGTTCAACCTGATCGTCGCCGGCAACGTCATGAAGTGGAGCTCGATCCACCGCGACTCGCGCTACTCGTATCGGTGGACGAGCCCCGACGCGATGGTCGCCTTCGCCCAGGCGAACGGCATGAAGGTGCGCGGCCACACGCTCGCTTGGTATCAGCAGAACCCCGCGTGGCTGACGAGCACCACGTGGGACCCGGAGACGCTCAAGGTCGTGCTCAAGGAGCACATCGACAGCGTCGTCGGCCACTACAAGGGGAAGGTCCTCGCGTGGGACGTCGTCAACGAGGCGTTCAACGACGGCACCGGCTCGCTCCGCATCACCGGATCGCCATGGGCGACGACCCTCGGCGCCGGGTACATCGATATCGCGTTCCAGGAAGCCCGCGCCGCGGACCCGGCGGCGCTGCTCTTCTACAACGACTACAACCTCGAAACGCCTGGCTTGAAGCAGGACTCGGTGTTCGCGCGCGTCAGCGGCATGAAGGCGCGCGGCATTCCGATCGACGGCATCGGCTTCCAGGCGCACTTTCAGGTCAACGCCGACGCGACCGGTGTCCCGTCAAAAGAGACGCTCGTCGCCACGTTCAACCGCTTCGCCGCGCTCGGGCTCAAGATTCACATCACGGAGCTCGACATCCGCGTCCGTACGCCGGGCGCGACGTCCGCCGAGCTGGCCGCGCAGAATCAGGGGTTCACGAACGTGACGGCGGCGTGTGTCGCCGTGCCGGCGTGCGAAGCGATGGTCGTGTGGGGGCTGAACGACGGCGAGTCGTGGGTGAACACAACGTTCCCCGGCTACGGCCAGGCGCTGCTGTTCGACGATTCGTATTCCCGAAAGGCGACGTACAACGCGGTGAGCTCGGCGCTTCAGGCGCCATAGAGCGCCGCGGCTGAGAGTCGGAGCCGCGAGTCACTGCACTCTGATCGTCTTCTCCAGCCGTATGTCCGCCGAGGACGCGCCAACGCGCAACCGGATCGGCTCGGACTCCACCACCCACTGGTGACTCTGCGCCTTCCAGTACGCGAGCGATTTGGCATTGACTGGCAGCGTGACCGTCTTCGTCTCGCCGGGGGCGAGCGACACTCTCGTGTAGCCTCGCAGGTCCTGCTTCGGCCGCTCGACCGACGCCCCTTCGTGCCGCACGTACAACTGCACGACCTCGTCGCCCGCCCGCGTGCCGGTGTTCGTCACGTCCACACTCACGGTGACCGATCCGTCCTTCGCCATCGACTCGGCCGACGTTCGGATGTTCTTGTATGAAAACGTCGTGTAGCTCAGCCCGAATCCGAACGGATACAGCGGCGTGCCGTTGAAGAATCGGTACGTGCGTCCAGCCATCTTGTAGTCGTCGAACGGCGGCAGATCGTTCACACTCTTGTAGAACGTCACGGGCAGACGCCCGGCCGGGTTGTAGTCGCCGAACAGCACGTCGGCGATCGCCGTGCCTGAAGCCTGCCCCGGATACCACGCCTCGACGATCGCCGGCACGTGGTCTTGCGCCCAGTTCACGGCCACGGCGCTCCCGCTCATCAGTACGAGCACCGTCGGCTTGCCGAGCGCGGCGACCTTCTCCATCAGCCGCTGTTGCGGCGCGGGAAGGTCGAGGCTCGTGCGATCGCCGCCGCGAAATCCGTCGATCTGCACCGGCATCTCCTCGCCCTCGAGCCGGGCGGTGAGTCCGAGCACCAAGACGACGGCGTCGGCCTGCCGCGCCGCGTCGAGCGCCTCGGCTTCGAGCGCGTCGTGCGGCGCCGACCAGACGAACTGGAGATCGGCGAGGCCGTACGTCTCTTCGGCTTCGACTCGAATTCGATACGATCGGCCGGCCGCCAACGTGAGCGGCGCGGCTTGCGATAGCCGCGGATCCGGAAACTCGCCGTCGTGCGACGGATACACCGACTGCGTGATCAAGCTGTCGTCGAGGTAGAGACGGAACTTCATCGTACCGACGAGGCCGAGCCGATACGTGCCCGTCGCCGGCGCGCGGAGCGTGCCCGACCATCGCACCGCGAAATCGTCCGGATTCATGTCGGCGCGCGGCGCGCCGTCCTTCCAGTTCGCGTCGACCGTCGGGTCAATCCGCGTGAACAGCGGCGTGCCCGCGATCGTGTGCGACTTGAAGTACTCGGCGGTCAGCCCCGGCGTGCCGTCGCGCGACGACAGAGCCTTCGCCGGAACGACGTCCAGCACCGGGAAGCCGTCGGCCAGATCCGATCCGACGGCATACAGCACGCGCGCCTCCGGCAGCGCCTGGCGAATGCCGCGCAGCGGCGTGATCGGATCCGACGGCATGCCGTTGTAGTTGCCGAGCAGCATCCGCCATTGATCGGCGTTGGGTCCGATCACGGCGACGGTTTTCAGGCTCTTCGGCAGCGGCAGCGTGTTGCGCTCGTTCTTGAGCAGCACGATCGACTCGCGCGCGGCGTGCAGCGCGAGCGTGTGGTGCATCGGCGAATCAAGATCGCCGATCGGGATGCTCGCCCACCGCACCTTCGACTGGTCGTCGAACATCCCGAGCTTGAATCGCGCCAGGAACAGGCGATACACCGACGTGTCGATCTGCGCCTCGCTGATCAGACCTTGATGGACCGCGTCCGGCAGACTCGGCGTGTACGTCCGCGAGGAGTTGGGCGAGGTGATCGAGCACTCGAGGTCCGTTCCGGTCTTCACGCCGTCGGCCGCGGCTTCGGCGGGCGTGGCTGCGTACTTGTGACGGCGGTGGATGTCGTCGATCGCGCCGCAGTCGCTCACGATGTAGCCTGGGAACTTCCACTCGTCGCGGAGGATGTCGCGCAGCAACATGTCGCTCGCGCACGCCGGCTTGCCGTCGATGCTGTTGTAGGCGCACATGAGCGAGTACGCGCCGCCGTCCTTGATGCCCATCTCGAAGTGCGGCAGGTAGCTCTCGCGCAGGTCGCGTTCGCTCACGACGGCGTCGAACGTGTGGCGCTCGGGCTCCGGGCCGCTGTGCACCGCGAAGTGCTTCACGGTCGAGACGGTCTTCAGGTACTTCGGGTCGTTGCCTTGCAATCCGCGGATGAACTGCACGCCCATCGTGCCGGTGAGATACGGATCCTCGCCGTACGTCTCCTGGCCGCGGCCCCAACGCGGATCGCGAAAGAGGTTGATGTTCGGCGACCAGAACGTGAGCCCGTGGTACCGCTGATGGCTGTCGTGGGCGATGTAGTCGTGGTACTTGGCGCGCGCTTCGTCGGAGATGACGGTCGCGATGCGCAGCATCAGGCTGTCGTTCCACGTCGCGGCGAGCCCGATCGCTTGTGGAAATACCGTCGCGAGACCGGAGCGCGCCACGCCGTGCAGCGCCTCGTTCCACCAGTTGTATTCCGGCACGCCGAGCCGCGGGATAGCCGGCGCGACGTCGTTCATCTGCGCCACCTTTTCGTCGAGCGTCATGTGCGACACCAGATCCTTCGTGCGCGCCTCGAACGTGAGCGACTGATCGAGATACGGCGGCGCGGCGCGCTGGGCTTGAACCGTGAGCGGCCACGCGAATAGTGTGGCGATTCCGAGCGCGCGGAGCGTGGAGCCTGGTGGTCTCATGTCGTGGAGAATCGGTAGACGGTCGTGGAGAGGAATTCTTCGCCGGGCCGGAGCACGGTCGACGGAAACTGCGGCTGGTTCGGTGAATCGGGAAAGTGTTGCGTCTCGAGAGCCACCGCGGCGTGCCGCGGATAGTGGTAGCCGCCTTTGCCCGGCCGGCCGCGATCGAGCACGTTGCCGGAGCACACCTGGAGTCCCGGTTCGGTCGTGAAGATCTCCAGCGTGCGTCCGCTCGCCGGATCCCGCAGTCGAGCCGCGAATCCCGGCACGCCGAAATGGGCGGGCTCGAGCGAGTGATTGAGCACGAAATTGTGATCGTAGCCGCCGGCGAGGCGAAGTTGCTCGTCCTCGCCGATGCGCTCGCCGATGCGGCGCGCTGTGAGGAAATCGAACGCTGAACCGCGGACGCCTCGGAACGCGCCCGTGGGAATCATTCGCTCGTCGACAGGCGTCATGTATGTCGCGTCAACCTCGAGCTCGTGGTCGAGGATGTCGCCCGCGTCGTGACCCGCGAGGTTGAAGTACGAGTGCTGCGTGAAGTTCACGACGGTCGGCGCGTCGGTGACGGCGCTGTACGACACGGTGAACGCGTTCTCGTCGTCCAGCGCGTACACGGCGCGCGTCACGAGCCGGCCGGGATACCCCTGATCGCCAGCGTCGCTCTCCAACGCGAGCACCGCGCCGGTCACGCCCTCTTGTTGAAAGGGCGAGACGCGCCACGTTCTGGCGAAGAAGCCGCACGGGCCGCCGTGCATGTGATTCTCATCGGCGTTCAGCGGAAGCGAGTACTCGACGCCGTCGAGCGAGAACCGGCCGCCCGCGATGCGGTTGGCGAAGCGGCCAACCAATCCGCCCATGTAGCGCGTGTCGCCCGCGTACTCCTCTGCCGAGTCGAACCCCGGAACGACGTCCGCGACTCGCCCGTTGCGATCGGGCACTCGGATCGATGTGATCGTGCCGCCGCGCGCAACGAAACCGATCTCGACGCCGTTGCGATTTGCCAGCGTGAACCGTTCGCTTCCCTCGGAAACCGCGTTCACGGAGAAGCGTACGCGTACATGCCCAACATCGTGCCGACGAAACCGCCCGCGTGCTTCGTGCTGAGGATCGTGCCGTCCGCGTCGAGTAGCAACGGGATCCACTCGCCAGCGCGACGGGCGAAATAGAAGTCGTATCGGCCGCCGCGCGCGTCGATCTTGAGAAAGACCGTGCCGCCGGGCGGCAATCCACGCGACGCGCTCGCGAGGACGCTGTCCTTTACTCGCGCGCCATCCGACATCTCGACCCGCACGACAGTTGAATCTCCCGACCGCACGACGCCGACGAAGTAGTGATGCGTCTCGTTCTGGAACGCGACGAGACCCGCTTTGTCGCCCGGCCGCTCGGGATCGAACCGCATCGCGGTCGACGCGGTCGCCACTGAGGTGCTGCTGCCGCCGCCCGACGAACGAGGGCTGCCCCGGTCCGCCGATGTCGTCGCCACGCGCCTGAATCGTGAGCCAGCCCGGCATCGACGTGAGATCGTACCACGACTGGCGCACGGTCCGCATGAACGTCCAGTATTTCGCCAACGACCGTTCGGAGAAGTCGTCGCGAACGCTGAAGTTGCCGCCGCCCATCGGAATTGAAGCCGTGCCTGCGGGCAGCTTCGGTCGCGTCAGCGCGTACGGCACCGTCTGCATTCCCCGAGAGAATCACCGGCCAGCCGTCGACCCAACGCACCGGCAGCAGGAACGTCTCGCGCCCGATGTTGTACGTGTCGTTGGCGTAGGGACGCGTGCCGAGGAACACGGCCCACCATTCGCCGTTCTGCGTCTCGACGAAATCGGCGTGGCCGGTGGACGTCACCGGGAACGCGCGCGACGGATCGAGATGACGCTGCGTGAGAATGGGGTTGCCGCTGTACGGCGTGTACGGCCCGAGCGGCGACGACTGAGCGAAACACGACCTCCGAATGCTGATCCGCCGTTCCGCCCTCAGCGCAGATCAGATAGTACTGGCCCGTTCACCTTGAGAGATGTGCGGCGCCTCGATCCAGATCGGCTTCTTGGCGAGGTCCACGCCGCCGTTCACGATCACCGACCGCGGCCCGACCATCTTCTTGTTGGCGACGTCGTACTCCTGCACCCAGATCGCGCGGTGGCCTTCGTACAACGGCGTCTCGACCGGCGGGCCGTTGTTCGTGATGTACGCGCGGCCGTCGTCATCGAAGAAGAGCGACGGATCGATGCCGTCGACCTCGCGCAGCCAGATCGGATCGGACCACGGCCCGGCCGGATTCGTCGCCGTCACGATGAAATTGCCGCCGCGATCGATGAGCGTGGTGATCATGTAGAACGTGCCGTCGTGGTAGCGGATCACCGGCGCGAAGATGCCGCGCGAGATCCCCGCGCTGTCGACGTGCAGCTGCGACGGGCGATCGAGCACGCTGGCCGATCTGCGTCCAGTGCACGAGATCGGTGCTGCGAAAGATCGGCACGCCCGGGAAGTACACGAAGCTCGACGTGACGAGATAGTACGCGTCGCCCGCGCGGGTGATGCTCGGATCGGGATAGAAGCCGGCGAGGATCGGATTGAGAAATTGATCCGGGCCCGGCGTGAGCGTCTTGTAAACGCTGTCGTGACCTTCGTACTCGAACCAGTCGAACCGCGCGAGCGGCGGCGTTCGGCGAACGCTGGCCGGCGCGACGTCGCCATCCGCGCTGCCTTCGTGGTTGCCGCCCCCCCCGACGGTCGACTGCTTCGTCGGCGTCCAGCGGTTGTAGCTCTCCGGCGGACCGAGGTACGACGGCGGGATGGGCCGCGTCGAGATGACGAGTCGTTGCAGCACGACGCCCGGGTCGACCATCCAGAACTTCAGCACGTGCCGCCCGGCCCGCGCGAGCGTGTGGGACGACACCGCGTCGAGAACGTTGTCGGCGACGGCGCGTCTCCCACGCCCGTTGCGTTGTGTCCGTCCACGCGTTCACGACCTGCGGCGGCTCGTCGTCGATCGACACGGCGTAGCGCAGACCCGTCGGGCGAACCGGTGAAGTTGAGCGTCGGCGAGAGGTACGCGTGCACCTTCACCGTGCCGCTGTCGAACATGAACAGGTCGTACTCGAGCCGCGGCGAGTTGCCGCCCGGCATCACGGTCGGCGCCGTGACCGGAATGGGCGTTATCGCGGCAGCCCGTGCGGCCGAGACTCGGCACGCGCAGCCAGTTGAACGGCGTGGGCGCCACTTCGCGTGAGAAATGCTCGGCTTCGATCGCGACGTAGCCCGCCGGTCTCGATGAATCCGGAGACGCGAGTCGCGCGTCGGCGACGCGGGATTGTCGACCGGAGCCTGCACGACGGTCTTCGTGCCCTTCGGTCCGGTGATGGTGATGGGCACGCGATTCGCGCCGACCGGCGCTTGCGTCCAGTCGACGCTGACCGAAACGCGTTTCTCCTTGTGATGCGTGCCTTTGGCGGGCGACACGACGACCCACGGTTGGGCCGCCGACGCTGTGAACGCGAACGCGGTCTTGCCCTCGATTGTAGACGTCGATGTGGTAGGTCTGCCGCGTGTACGGGTCGAACGCCGGCAGCGAGAGCTCCGGCGCGAAGCCCGGCGGCGGCCACCGGCGCCGGACAGCGGCGCGCGATTCTGCTCCACCACCGCGACGCCCATCTCGGCGGCGATGGGCAGCGGGATCACGTCGACGCGCGGCATCGTGTTGCGCGGCGGCTCCTGCCAGTACGTGTAGCCGATGTGCGTCTGGTCCATCATGTGGTCCCACTTTCCGCCCGCGAGCTTCGTGTTGTAGTAGCTGGTGATCGCGGCGTCCTTGTCGAACAGCGCGCGCGCGCTGTCGGCGAGATCGTTCGTCGCCGCGCGCCACTGCGTCGCGTACATGCGGTTCTTCGCGCGACGGTGACGTAGAGCTCGTTCAGGTTCGCCGCGGCCTCGATCGGGTGCAGCACGAGCTCGTAGTACGCGTCGTGACGCGCTCGCCGGCAACGTGGCTTCGATCTTCGTCGCCACGGGCGAGCAGCGAGTCGTACTCCGCGACGACGCGCTCCGCCTCCCGGTAGTTCGTCAGGCTGTAGGTGACGCGTGTCGAGCAGCTCCGGCTTGCGCCGGCCGGCGAACTTCAGATCGTCGTCGTGATGACTTCGCCGATCTCCGTCGATCGCTCCGCGCCGAACTGCTGCGCCGCCCAGCGGCGCGTGTACTCCGGAAGCGCTCGCGCGGGAATGCGGTTCGGGTTCCACGCGTAGTCGAGGAAGAACGAGATCGGGAATTCCATCGGCTTGAGGTCGCCGACGTTCACGATCCAGATGCGACTGCGCGCCGTACTCGTAGGCCAGGTGCATCTGCTCCCAGACGCGCGCGATCGGATTCGTGTTGATCCACTTGTAGTTGCGCGGCCCGCCGACGTAGTCGAAGTGGTAGTAGATCCCGAAGCCGCCGGCGCGATGCGGTATCGGCGCGCGACGGCAGGCGTCGGATGTTGCCCCAGTTGTCGTCGGAAAAGAGCAGCGTGACGTCGTCGGGGACGCGCATGCCCTTGTCGTAGTAGTCCTGGACTTCCTTGTAGAGCGCCCAAAGCTGCGGCGTCTCCGAGGCGGGCTTCTTCGGTGACCGTCGGCGATGATCGTCCGCTGATCGCGCACGATGCGCTCGAGCAGCGCGATGTTGCTGCCTTCGCCGTCATCGGCATGTCGCCGTCGCCGCGCATGCCGACCGTGACGATGTTCTCGTGCGACGCCCATGTTGCGGATGCCGTGCGGCCCAGAACGCGCGCAGCGTCGAGTCGTTGTGCTCGTAGTTCCACTCGCCCTTGCCGTAGCGCTTCCATTCCTGCTGCGCGCGGAGCATCGGCTCGTGGTGCGACGTCCCCATCACGATTCCATAGTCGTCGGCGAGTTGGGGGTCGACGTTGTCGTCGTCGTTGAACGCGTTGCCCCACATCGCCGGCCACAGATAGTTGCCTTTGAGCCGCAGGATCAGCTCGAACACCTTCTCGTAGAACTTGTGGTTGATGCCGCCGAACTTCTCCTTCGCCCATCCGGTGAGGGCCGGCGCTTCGTCGTTGAGGAAGATGCCGCGGTACTTCACCGCCGGCTCGCCATCGCTGTGTGCGCCAGGCAGCACGAAGAGGTCAGCCCGGTGTCGCATGGGCACGTCGGCCCACCAGTACCACGGCGACACGCCGATTGCCGCCGAGACGTCGTACACCCCGAAGATCGTGCCGCGCTTGTCGCTGCCGGCGATGACAAGCGCGTGATCGACGTCCGCCGTCGGTCGTTCGACAATTTGAATGAGAAACGTCTCCCAGCGCCCTGCGACGCGTGAGACGTCGAGCTTGCGCTCGCGGACGAGCTGGTCGATGAACGCGTTGTGCCCCAGCGTGCCGGCCACGATCACCGTTCGCGCGCGAGCCGGAATCGCCGAGTCAACGGTCACGGCGGGTGCGCCGCTCACGTGTCCGAGATCGCTTGCCAAGTCCCGGGCGGCGCGCTGAACGCCGACGAAGTCCGCCGGGCTCACCACGAGTCGCGTCGCGTGGCTGGCGGCGATGAGCGGGAATCTCCCTGCCCCTTCGGCCGGAGTTACATATGGAAGTGGCGCCGTCTGGCACCGCGCCGCCGCCGATGAAATCGCACCGGCGAGACTGGCGAGAGATAGGGTCATCAGATGTCTTTTGGCGCGCCAAACAACCCGGCAACCCTTTGTCATTGAACTAGATCCAGCTCCGTTGAGGGGGGCGCCGGGTCGGTGCCTGCAGGGTGGGTCGACACATAGATGACCCCAGCCGCATGCCCGATTCCCCATCGCCCGGTGGCCGACACACCGTCGTAGAAGCGCATGTAAACGATGGTGTTCGCCGCGATCTCGCGCAACTTGTCGGTCCCGCCAAGTCGCGTGTTGTCCAGGTAGACCAACACCTCGCTCGGCGTCTGGAAGCTGTCGGTTCCGCGTGCCTGCAGCCAATTCGAGCGCAGCGCCTCCACCGCGTCGTACGCTGTGGTGAAGTGGCTTTCCATGATCTGCTCCTTCGTCAGCGTGCCGTGATCGCGAACCTCGCCCGTCTTGAGACGGGAGGCGCAACCGCTGACGAGAACGACCGCGGCCAGGGCCACGAATCGTGCGATCTGTCGCATCAATGCCTCCGGCCGGGTGGATGCCGGTGATGGGCCGCGACGTCGCGGCCGCTCGATTCAAGCTGTCGCGCATCGCCACGATCTGCAAGAATCCGGCGACTCCCCCCCGGTACCGCGTCAGCCCGAGACGCTCTCGGTAACGGTGCCCACGACCATGCGAACCGGAATGCCGCCGTTCCGCGTCGCGAAGCTTTCGCGCAACTCCAACCCGGTCTGACTCTCGAGCCGTCGATCGGCGAGGAGAAGTCCGACCGTCCACCCCGCGAGTCTCGCGCGTGCGACGTTGCCGAGCTGGGCATAGAGATTCCGAAGACGATCGCGTTCGCCGACGCGTACGCCGTAGGGCGGATTCGAGATGAGCCAACCCTTCCCTGGCGGCGGCTCGAGCGCGGAGATCGGCGCGACCGCAAACGCGACGTCGCTCTCCACTCCGGCGCGGGCTGCGTTCGCGCGCGACGCGTCGATCGCGCCCGCGTCCCTGTCCGACGCCGCGATGGGTGCCGCCGCCCGTGGCAACTCACCGGAGCGCGTTTCGTCGACGAGTGTGGCCCACACGCTCGCCTCGAACTCCGGCCACGCTCGAAAGCTGAAATCACGATCGCGTCCGGGGGCGATTCGACGCGCCATCCGCGCCGCTTCGATCGCGATGGTCCCCGAGCCGCACATCGGATCGACGAGCGGCGCATCGGCCGGCCAGCCCGCGCCGAGGAGCATGGCGGCGGCGATCGTCTCGCGAAGCGGGGCCTTGGCCAACTGCTGCCGATACCCCCGACGGTGCAGCAACGCACCGGACGTGTCCGCGCTCACCGTGCACACGTCGTGAAAGAGGCGCACGACGAACAACTGCTCCCGCTCCTGCTCCGCATCCGGTTCGTCTGCCCCGTCTCCCACATCCGCCGATTTGCTCGTGACGACCTTCACGCCGGGCACGCATCGCGTGACCGCGTCGGCGAGCCGCTGGGCGACCGCGTCGCTATGGTAGAGCTTCGACTTCTTGCACGTGACGCGAAATCGAACCGTGGATCGAGGGGTCACGAAACGATCCCACGCCACGCGCCGAGCCGCGAGTTCCAGTTCATAGAACGCGCTCGCTTTGAACTCGGCGACTCGCACGAGCACGCGGCTCGCCGTCCGCAGCCAGAGATTCGCGCGGGCCACCGATTCCATCGATCCGCGCCAGGCGACGCCACCTTCCGCAACCTGTGGGCGCACACCCAAATCCGTCGCCTCGGCGGCGCAGATCGCTTCCAGGCCGGGAGCGGTGACCGCGAACGCGTCGACGCGGTTACGCTGGTGTATGACATTCACTGCCCCAACATACCGCATGAGAACTTCCTTCGTCGTACTCGCCGCTACGCTCGCCATCGGAGCGTGTGCCCATAGCTCGTCCGCCCCGGCGACGCCGTCCCGCCCTGTCGATGCGTTCGGAACGTTGAACGGCGCGCACATCGAGCTCACCGCCGAGGGTGGAATCGCGGCGCTCTCCACGACGTGGCGCGCCACGCACGACGACCGATCCTTCGCCTATTCGCGCCGGCAACTGTGCGGTCCGACTTGCCCGGCCCCGATGGATTCCGCTTCCGGCGTCATGTCCGCCGCCGCCGCGGACTCGCTCTTCAGCGTCGTGTGGAGCCTGACGCCGTCGCAGCTGCGCGACGACTACGGCACGACGCACAACGCGGCGGACATGTTCGAGTACACGCTGCGTGTCACCTTCGAAGGCGTCACCAAGACGGTTCGCGCCGACGACGGCACGATGCCCGCCGAGATGCGGCAAATGGTCGCTATCCTCGGCGGCACGATCGACTCGGCGCGGGCGCACGCCAAGCCCTGACCGCCGGCAGCGCGCAGCGACTGGTATGAATTATCATTGGTCGTCTCTCCGGCGACCGAATGCGAGCGCTCCAGTACCTGTCCGACCTCTACAACTACAACACGCTGCGTGAATGGATGACGGCGGCGATCGTTGCCGTCGTCGTGTTCGTGGTTGGCATCGCGCTGCGCGGGCTGCTCGTCAAGCGCCTCGGCGCGATCGCGTCGCGCACCACGAACCATGTCGACGACATGGCCGTGGAGTTGATCGGCAAGACGCGGGCATGGGTGATCGCCGTCTTCGCCTTGATGTCGGGCGTCGCGCAGCTCACGCTGCCGCCGCGCATCGAGTTGATCCTCGGCCCGTTCGGCAAGCTCGTCTTCCTCTGGCAGACCGCCCTCTGGGGCGCGGCGGGCATCGGGTTCTGGGTCAAGCACTATTCGATGAACCGCACGGCGAGCAACGACCGCGCGAGCGTGACGATGATCAGCGCGATGGGCGTCGCCGCGAAGGTCCTGCTCTGGACGCTCATCGTGCTCGGCGCGCTGGAGTGGTCGTTCGGCCTGCACGTCACGACGCTCATCACGGGCCTCGGCATCGGCGGCATCGCGATCGCGCTCGCCGTGCAGAACATTCTGGGCGACGTCCTCGCCTCACTGTCGATCGTGTTCGACAAGCCGTTCGACGTCGGCGACACGATAGGCGTGGGCGACGTGACGGGCGTCGTCGAACACATCGGCCTCAAGACGACGCGCGTGCGAAGCATCAGCGGCGAGCAGGTGATCATCGGCAACGCCGATCTGCTCAAGAGCCGCCTGCACAATTTCAAGCGGATGTATCAGCGCCGCGTGGTCTTTCGGCTCGAGATGGCGTTCGACACCCCGCCCGACGCGCTGCAACGCCTGCCGTCGATCCTCGAGCAGATCATCACCGCCCAGTCGCCGGTCAAGTTCGACCGCTGCCACGTGGCGGGCTTCGGCGACGCGTCGATCCGGATCGAGGCGGTCTACTTCGTCCTCGATCCCGACTACAAGCGCTACATGGACATTCAGCAGGCGATCAATCTCGAGGTCATCCGCCGCTTCGCCTCGGAGAACGTGCAGTTCGCGCTCCCCACGCGCACGGTGATCCATCAAGGCCCAATGGCGACGAAGCTCGCCGTGACCAGCGCGGAACCCGGAGAGACGGACAGGTAGTCGGGCTTGACTGACGGCTGGACAGCCAATCGGCTGGACAGCAGGACGGCTACAGCCGTCAAGCCGTCAAGCCGTCAAGCCGTCAAGCCGTCAGGTCAGGCCGTCCAGCAGTCCAGCGTCCGTCACTTCCGGATAACTGCGCTCGACACGCGTGATCTCTTCCGCCTGCCCCGGCGACAACACCTCGTCCGGATCCAGACACCAGACTCCGTCGAGCAATCCCTGGCGGCGCAGCACCTCGTGGATTCCCGGAATGCAGCCGGCGAACCCGTTGGCCGCGTCGAACACGGCCGCGTTGGCGTCGGTGAGCGCGGCGCCGTGCGAGAGAAGCGTCGGACCATATTCTCCGGACGCCCGCGCATCCTTGATCGCCGCGAGCAGCGCGACGGCCCCGCGCGTCCACACGGCCCACTGGCCGAGCAGCCCGCCGTCGATCCATCGCAGCACGGTCGTGCCGCCGACGCTGATCGGAAATGGCGTGAGCAGATCGGCGACGATGTTGTCGTCGTTGCCCGTGTACAGCGCGACGTCGTTCCGTCCGGCCTCGACGACAGCCCGCACCACATCGATCGTCTGATAGCGATTGAACGGCGCGATCTTTATCGCCCAGACGTTCGGTATCTCGGCAAACTCTCGCCAGAACTCATACGAGAGAACGCGCCCGCCTACCGCCGGCTGGAGGTAAAAGCCGAACAACGGAATGATCTCGGCGATCGTGCGGCAATGCGCCAGCAGCTCGTCGTCGCTCGCGTTTCCGAGCCCACCGAGGCTGAGAAGCCCGGTGTCATAGCCGAGTGCCGCGGCCAGCTCGGCCTCGCCAGTTGCTTGAGCCGTCGGCCCGCAGACGCCGGCGATCATGGCGAACGTCCTGTTGGTTTCTGCGTTCGCGCGCGCCTCGTCGATCGCGAGCTCGAGCACCGGACGGAGGAGGCCGACTCCCGAATCCCGGATGGCGAATTGCGTCGTGTGCACGCCGACGGCCACGCCGCCGGCCCCCGCGTCGATGTAGTAGCGCGTGAGGCCCCGCTGGCGCACTTCGTCGAGCGAGCGCGACTTGGTGAGCGCGAGCGGATGGGCCGGAATCACCTGTCCGGCGCGAAGGTGTTCGCGCACGCTGTGCACCGGAGCCGCGGCCGCCGAGCGCTCGGCGCTCTTAGAACTTGCCATCGCGGGTCTCGAACTTGGTAGGTTTGCCGAGCAGCGGGCCCCCGCGCTCGACCCAATCGGCGACCCATTCGCGCAGCGCGTCCACGCCAACCGACGCGGGCGCGAACGACGAACGGAGCCGGTTCGTGTCGCTCAACAACGCGTCGGCCCGCTCCGAGCCGGTGAAGCGCGGCGCTTTCTTGAAACGCTCACCGAACCAGGTAGCCAGCGCTCGCACGGACAAAATCTCGCCGCCCGTGAGATTGAGTACGAACGGCGGCGTGCTGGCGAGCGGCAGGGATTCGAGCGCCACGCGGTTGGCGTCTCCCTGCCAGATGACGTTCACGTAACCCATGTCCACCCCGACCGGCTCCGACCGAAACACCTTGACCGCGATGTCGACCAGGACGCCGTAGCGCAAATCGATCGCGTAGTTGAGGCGAAGGATCGACACGCGCGTCCCATTCGCACGCGACGCCATCTCGAACATTCGCTCGCGCGCCAGGCACGACGCCGCGTACTCGCCGACTGGCGCAAGCTGGTCGGTCTCGCGCGATCCGCCGGACTCGATCGGCGTCAGCGCGTACACGTTCCCCGTGGAGAACGCGACGATGCGCGAGTCTCGGTAGCGATCGGCGCAGTACGCCGGTACGAGGGCGTTCATCCCCCACGTGAGCTCCGGCGAATCCGTCGTTCCGAATTTCTGTCCCGCCATGAAGATCACGTTCGGCGCGTCGGGCAGCGCCATCACGGCGCCGCGGTCGAGGAGATCAGCGGACACGGTCTCGACGCCGGCCTCCTCGAGCTGCCGCCGCGCCTCGGCCGACGACCAGCGCGACACGGCCATCACGCGCCGAGAGTCTCGGGCGGCGCGGCGCGCCATGCGGGCGAGCGTCGGTCCCATCTTGCCGCCGGCGCCGAGCACCACGACGTCGCCCGGACAGGCGGCGAGCGCCGCTTCCGTCTCCGGCCGCGGCGATGAGAGCGCGTCGTCGAGCTCGGCTTCGGTCATCTGCTAAGCGGCGCCTCTCTCCATGGCCGCGCGCTCCGCATGTCGCTTGATGCGGACGACCATCGCGTTGAGTCCGACCTCGCGCTCCGGACAAACCGATTCCCTCCATCACGTGATGCACGAAGTCGCTCGGAATCGCCAGTGTCGTGTCCGGTGGTTGGTCGTTGATCGCGGAAAACAGAATGGCAAGAAACGCGGCGACGGTCGGCGATTGCTTGACGTCGAGCTCGGCGTAGAAGTGCAGGTTGCCGTCGCGGAACTCCGGATACAGCTCGACCGGCGTCTGGCACTCGGGCACCGCGAACTGCCCGCGATCCAACTCCCGAAACCGTTCCGGGACAGGCTCGAGCTTCTTGGAGTAGTAGACCAGGGTCTGCATCTTTTCCTCGCGACTCATCGCGCGAAATCGCGACAGCACCCGCTCGATCGTGGGCGGCAGCCGTTTCGCGGACGCGGGAGCCGAGTCGTGAGGAACGTCGTTCATGGCCTCGGATTCAATCGCGGGCCCGGGACGGCGTCAAGCCGCGTCGACGGTGCCGTCGCCGCGATTCACCACGGAAATACACGACGGGGGATTTTGAGATGCCGACACGCGGTGCGAAGGCACGATGGGAAGGTGGACTCAAGGGCGGCACGGGAACGTTCAGCACCGCGACCGGCTTGAGCGCCGAATACTCGTTCAGCTCGCGGTTCGAGTCCGGCCAGGGATCGAATCCCGAGGAAATGCTCGCCGCCGCCGAGGCAGCGTGCTACAGCATGGCGTTCAGCGGAGCGCTCGAGCGGAACGGAACGCCCGCCACGAGCGTCGACACGTCGGCCAAGTGCACGGTCGAGCGGGTGAACGACGCGTTCACGATCACGCGCATCGAGCTCGAGGTGAGCGCCGTCGTGGCGTCGATCGACGACGCGACGTTCCAGAAGATCGCCGCCCAGGCACGCGACACCTGTCCCGTGTCGCGCGCCCTTAAGGGCAACGTCGACATCCAACTCAAAGCGACGCTCGCGTCGTGATGCGGGGCTCTCGCTTGCGATGGGCCGCGTTCGGCGGCAGCGTTACGCGAGCCATGCTCAACACACTTTTACCACTGATCCCATGACAACCACCGCCGCACGCAGCGTCACTTACTACAAGTGGGACGAGATCCCGCGCGAGACCGTGTCGCCGTTGCTCGACAGGAAGCTCATCACCGGCGACCGAATGATGCTCGCTCACGTCTACCTGAAAAAGGGCTGCATCGTCCCCAAGCACACGCACGAGAACGAGCAGCTCACGTACATCCTCGAGGGCGCGCTCCGCTTCTGGATCGGCGAGGACGAGTCGCAGACGCTCGTCGTCAGCGCGGGAGAAGTGCTCCACATCCCGTCGATGGTGCCGCACAAGGCCGAGGCGCTCGAGGACACGCTCGACGTGGACATCTTCGACCCGCCGCGGCAGGACTGGCTCAACAAGACGGACGCGTACCTCCGGAAATAGCCCCCGGCCTTCACATGGACCTCGGGCTCAAGGACAAGAGCGCGCTCGTCGTCGCGGCGAGCAAGGGCTTGGGTCGCGCCGTCGCCGAGGAGCTCGCGGCGGAAGGCGCGAACCTGATGATCTGCGCGCGCAATCGCGACGTGCTGGAGGCCGCGCGCGACGAGATCGCGAAGCAGACTGGCGCGGACGTGCGCGCCGTTGCGGCCGACGTCTCGCAGTCGGAGGGCATCACCGCCGTCACGAGCGCCGCGCTCAGCGCGTTTGGACGCGTGGACATCATCGTCACCAACGCCGGCGGCCCGCCGGCAGGCGTCTTCGAGATGCACGACTGGGCCGCGTGGCAGCGCGCCGTCGACCTGACGCTGCGGAGCGCCGTCGAGCTGACGCGCGTCGTGCTGCCGGGCATGCGGCAGCGGCGATGGGGGCGCGTCATCCACGTCACGTCGATCGCCGCCAAGCAGCCCGTCGACAATTTGATTCTCTCGAACAGCATTCGCGCCGCGGTCACCGGCTTCTCGCGAACGCTCGCCAACGAGGTGGCCGCCGATGGCGTGACGGTGAACACCCTCCTTCCCGGCTACACGCGGACCGAGCGCGTCGAAGAGCTGACCGTCGCGAACGCGACGAAGGAGAGCACCACGCCGGCGGCGGTCATGGCTCGCTTCGAGCGCGAGATTCCGATGCATCGCCTCGCCGAGCCGCGCGAGTTCGCCGCTCTTGCCGCGTTCATCGCGTCGGAGCGCGCGAGCTACATCACCGGCCAGTCGATCGTCGTCGACGGCGGGTGGATTCGATCGCTGATGTAGCTGGACGGCTGGACGGCTGGACGGCTGGACGGCTGGACGG
The DNA here is from genome assembly GCA_963789315.1 of uncultured Gemmatimonadaceae bacterium. Taxonomy (GTDB): domain Bacteria; phylum Gemmatimonadota; class Gemmatimonadetes; order Gemmatimonadales; family Gemmatimonadaceae; genus JAQBQB01. The sequence goes on from CAWBKI010000020.1 coordinate 69,159, forward strand.
CTGGACGGCTGGACGGCTGGAGGTAGCTGTTCTGCTGTCTAGCCGTCTAGCCGTTTAGCCGAAGTACCGCGCCGTCCACGCCGACCCGGCCGGCTGTTCGAAACGCGTTCGCCACGCCGACGCCGCGCTGACGCCCGTGTCGAACACCGGCGTCGTCTTCGCGACCTCGCCGCGCTTCACCTGCTCGACGAACTCGTCGCGCGACGTGGTCTCGATCCCGTCGGTCGTGCGATAGAACACGCGGCCGCCCCCCACGAGGCGCGAGCCGACGCTCTGCTCGAGGCGCTGGAGCGCGCGGAACAATCCGTCGATCGAGCATCCGGACGCGTTCTCGGCATTCACGTCAACGCCGATCGCGAGAAAGCGGTTGTCGCGCCAGTCGCGCGCGCACAGGAGGGGAACGCCGTGCGCCTTCCAGGCGCCGAGAAAGTCGTCGACAGCGCCCAACACCGCCGCTTCGGCGTCGCCGGACAGCTCGCGGTCGCTGGCAAAGACCCAGAGGCGAGCGTCATCCGGGAGTCGTTCAAACGGGACAATTGGCATCGTCCTGGAAAGATAGACGAGGCTCCGGGCAACAGGCTGGGCTTGCGGCCGTCAGCCGAGAACCGCGGCGGTGCTGGTAGGGGGCGTCACGATACGACGCCGCACCACGACGATCGTGATGTTGTCGCTTCCGCCGCGATCGAGCGCCAGGTCGAGCAGCGACTTGCAGACGTCTTCCGAGCGCGGATTGTCGGCGATCTTCCTCGCGATCTCCTCGTCGGACACGTGCTTCGTCAGACCGTCGCTGCAGAACAACAGCACCGAGCCAAAGCGATCGATTCGGACGCGAGTCACTTCCGGGATGGCCTCTTCCGCTTCTCCACCGACGGCGCGCGACAGAACGTGCCGGAACGGCGACGAGGCAAGTCTTTCTTGCGGCATCACACCCTGGTCGACCAACTCCTGCGCCACGGTCTGGTCGCGCGTCACCTGCGTCAGCTTGCCGTCCCAGTAGTAGTAGGCGCGGCTGTCCCCGAGCTGCACGACGTAGAGCCACGGCCACACGACGATGCCGAGCGTCAGCGTGGTCGCCATCGGCTTCGGCCCGCCTCGCTCCTTCGCCTCGGCCCGCACGGCATGATGCGCGTCCATCACAGCGCCGCGGAGCGACTCGAGAAAGACGTCCTCCTCCATCGACCCGGCGTCATGGTACGACTGGAGGCTCGACGAGACGTAGCGCATGATCGTCTCGGTCGCGATCCGCGACGCCTGCCCGCCGTCGGCGTTGCCCCCCACTCCGTCCGCGACGAGCGCGATCGTCGCCCGCCACTCGCCGCGCAGCGGGAGCCGGTCCACGTTGGGGAGACTCGTCGCGTGGACGATCACTTCGGGGTGCACCGTGCACGCGAGGAAGTGGTCCTCGTTTTCCGTGCGCTTCTTCCCAGGGTGCGTCAGCCCGAAAAGATCGATCTCGTCGTTCCGGACGCGCTGACTCTGATGCGCGTTGGTGGTGAACATCTCGGCGACCTTCATCGAGCCTCCACGTTCCCCGGTCTACGCGACACCAGGAGCAAGAGTTGATCCGCCTAGCATGTCCCGCGCGGTCGCGGTGGGCAAGGTGCGAGCGTCGTGCGGCGCCAACGAAATCCCTTGCCGGAGCGTTTGCCCGGAGCTAGGGATTAGTCTCTCTCCCGCTACGACACCCTTCGCCACGCTCTCATGTCCACGACAACGTACGATCGGCGCGCGTTCATGGCGTACTTCGGCTCGATCGGACTCGGAACCACGCTCCTTCCCGGCGTCCTTTGGGCGCAGGCGGTCCAGCAGGCCGAAGACGAGATCACCCCCGCGCAAATCGCGGCCGCCGAGGAGGTGGCTGGGCTGAAGTTCTCGGACCAGGAGCGCGCGGACATGGCCGACGGGCTCACTCGCGCGCGCACCGCGATCGGCTCGCTCCACAAGGAACCGCTCGACATGAGCATGTTCCCGACGATCGTCTTCGACCCGCTCCCGTCGGGCAAAGAGCTGCCGAAGAAGACGAAAGAACCGGCCGTGCGAGCCAAGGTGCCGGTGATGGCGCGGCCGGTCAGCCTCGACGAGCTGGCGTACGAACCGGTGACCCAGCTCTCGGAGCTGGTGCGCACGCGCAAGGTGAAGCCGTCGGAGCTCACCGACATGTATCTGTCGCGCCTCAAGCGCTACGACCCGCAGCTCCATTTCGTGATCAACCTGACCGAGGAGCGCGCGCGCAAGCAGGCGTCCGACCTCGATTCAGAGATTGCTCATGGCCACTATCGCGGTCCGCTGCACGGCATCCCGTGGGGCGCAAAGGATCTGCTCGCCGTGAGCGACTACCCAACGACGTGGGGCGCGGGGTTCTATCAGGATCAGAAGTTCGACTATGACGCGACCGTCGTGAAACGACTCGACGACGCCGGCGCCGTTCTGGTCGCCAAGCTCACGCTCGGGTCGCTCGCGCAGGGAGACCGGTGGTGGAAGGAGCGCACGCGCAATCCGTGGAATCCGGAAACGGGGTCGAGCGGATCGTCGGCTGGACCGGCGTCGGCCACGGCGGCGGGATGCGTCGGCTTCAGCATCGGCTCGGAGACCAACGGCTCGATCACGTCGCCGTCGCGCACGTGCGGCGTCGCCGGTTTCCGTCCCTCGTTCGGCCGCGTGCCGCGCTCGGGCGCGATGGCGCTCTCGTGGACGACCGACAAGCTCGGCCCGATCTGCCGCTCAGCGCGAAGACTGCGCGCTGGTCTTCGAGGCGATCCAGGGCCCCGACGGCATCGACCGCTCGGTCAAGGCGTATCCGTTCAACTGGAACGCCAACCACGAAGCTCTCCAAGCTCAAGATCGCCTACATCAAGGCGGACTTCGAGCGCACGCGCTGAATGGCACGACGACGCCGATCGCCGAGGCGATGCACTTCCTCGAGGTGCTTCGGTCGCTCGGCGCCAAGCCCGAGCCCATCGAAGCGCCGACGCCGAACTACGGATATCTGGATACGATCATTCTGAACGCCGAATGCGGCGCCGCGTTCGAGCCCGATACGCTGAATGGCCGGATCAAGGAGCTGGAGCCGTACAGCAGTTGGCCGAACACGTTCCGCACCGCGCAGTTCATGCCGGCCGTCGACTACGTGAACGCCAATCGCGTCCGCATGCGCGCCATGGAGCAGATGTGGGATCTGTTCTCGAAGTATGACGTCGTCCTTACTCCGCGAGAGAACACCTCGGTCACGAACATCACCGGGACGCCGTCGATCGTCGTCCCGACCGGGTTCGCCATTCCCCAGTTCGGTCGTGGTGGGGGTGGAGGCGGGGGCGGTGGCCGGGGTGGCCGGGGGGAGGCGGACGCGGGGGTGGCGGCGGCGCGCCCGGCGGGGGCCGTGGGGATTCCGCGGCCGCGCCGCGGCCCCCCCGCCGCCGACAGTTCCGCTTCCCACGGCCATGTACGTCATGGGCCCCATCTTTCAGGACGAGAAGAACCTCCTCGTCGCGCACGCCTTCCAGCAGGCGACGGACTTCCACAAGAAGCGTCCCCCGCAGTTCGCCTGAGAGTTTTACAAGAACGCTACAGGCTGGGAAAACACTTTCTCGCGACCTGGTGTCTAATTCGGGTCGGCGGCGGGTATGAAACCGCCGCCGACCGTTTTCTGTAGTAGACCTTCTCGCCGTCGCGCTCCCTGACACCCCGTCGATGACAGTCTCGTCCGTCCGCACGGCCACGAAGCGCAACCCGTTCGCGACGCGCGCGCCCGCGATCCCGCAGGATTCCATCGCCCAGACGGGCGAATACAGCGATTTTCGGCCTCACGCGCTCGGCCGACCAGTCCGTGGTGCGCGAGCGGCGCTCGGCTTCACGCTGGTTCTCTTCGGCGTCGCGACGCTCATCGCCATTCTGTATTCGGTCGAGCGCTACTTCTATAGCCGACTCGTCGGCGAAGCCCGTCTCGCTGCGCAAGCTCGTGCCGGCGGAGCTGATCTTCACCTACGCGTGGGCGCTCCTCACGCCGCTGGTGATGATGATCGCCAAGCGCTTCCCGGTGTGGGGACATTCGCCGCGACTCCGCAATTGGGGCGTCCAGGTCGCCGCGCATGGTCGCGTTCGTCGTCGTGCACGTCGCGCTCTTCTCGCTGCGTCATGGCCGCGATCGCGCCCGGTACGACGCTGCAGTCAGTTCCCGACGTTGTTCGGCAACACGGTGCTCTCGTGGACCGTCCTCGATGCGATCGTCTTCTGCGCGCTCGTCACCGTGCATCACGCCGTCGTCTACTACCGCGTCTCGAAGCGACCGCGCGTTCCGCGCGTCGCAGCTCGAGGCGCGTCTCGCGCAGACGCAGCTCCACATGCTGCGCATGCAGCTGCAGCCGCACTTCCTCTTCAACACGCTGCACTCGATCTCGGCGCTCATGCACAAGGACGTCCGCCGCGCCGATTCGATGATCGCGGCGCTGAGCGATCTGCTCCGCATGTCGCTCCAGAACATCGGCGCGCAGGAAGTGCCGCTCCAGTCGGAGCTCGACTTCCTGCAGCGCTACCTCGAGATCATGACCCTCCGCTTCGGCGACCGGCTGCGCGTCTCCATCGACGTCGAACCCGAGACGCGCGACGCACGCGTGCCGAATCTGTTCCTCCAGCCGCTCGTCGAGAACTCGTTCCGCCACGGCTTCGGCGACCTCGGCGCAGGGCTCGATCGCGCATCTCCGTGCGCCGCGATGGCGACATGCTGCGCTGCGACGTCCAGCGACGACGGCCGCGGACTGCGCGCCGGCCACAAGGAAGGCGTCGGACTCGCGAGCACTCGCCAGCGCCTCGCGCATCTGTACGGCGACCGGCAGCACCTTCTCGCTTCGCGGCGCGCCAGGCAGGGCGTGCACGTCACGATGGCGATTCCCTTTCACCCTTACGAACGACACGGCGGCCGACTGATGACTCCCCTCCCGATCACCGACACCACAAAGATCCGCGCCCTCATCGTCGACGACGAGGAGCTGGCGCGCGACCGCATGCAGTCGCTGCTCGACCGAGCAGCCCGACGTCGAGATCGTCGGCATCTGCGCCGACGGCGCGAGCGCCGTCGAGATGATCGAGCGCGAGCAGCCCGACCTCGTCTTCCTCGACGTCCAGATGCCGGGCATGGACGGCTTCGACGTCGTCGAGAACCTCGACCGCGACCACGTGCCGGCCATCGTCTTCGTGACCGCGCACGACGGTCACGCGATCCGCGCGTTCGAGATTCACGCGCTCGACTTCCTCCTCAAGCCGTTCGATCAGACGCGCTTCGAGAAGGCGCTCGAACGCGCGCGCGCGCAGTTCGCACGACAGGGCGTCGACGATCGACTCTCGCCTCGTCTCGCTCGCTCGAGGAGCTGCGCGACGAGCGAAAGTACCCGGAGCGCCTCATCGTGAAGTCGAGCGGCCGCGTGTTCTTCGTGCGCACCGAGGAGATCGACTGGGTCGAGGCGACCGGCAACTACGTGAAGATCCACACGAAGACCGAAGCGCACCTGCTTCGCGAGAGCATGAAGAACATGGAAGCGAAGCTCGACCCCAAGATCTTCGTGCGCATCCATCGCTCGGCGATCGTGAACATCGACCGCATCAAGGAGCTCGAGCCGTGGTTCCACGGCGAGTACATCGTGATCTGCGCGACGGAACGCGGCTCACCGCGAGCCGGGTGTTCAGCGATCGGTTGAGCGCGGCGATCGCCTGATCGATCAGGCCGCGGCCGGGCGGGGGCGCACGACAGACTCGAGCGCCTGCCGCAGATTCGGCAGCGTGAAGTCGAAACCGTTGGCGAGCAGTTGACGAGGGAGCGCGCGCTGGCTGGCCAGCGCCGCTCCCTTTGCCATTGGTCCGTAGAGCAGCTCGAGCGCCATCTGCGGCACCGGAAAGATCGCCGGACGATGCAGCACCGAGCCGAGCACCCGCGAGAACTCGGCGTTGTCCACGGGATTGGGCGCCGTGAGGTCGAACGGCCCTGCCGCTCCGTCGTGCTCGATCAGGAAGCGGAGCGCGCGGACCATGTCGGCGATCGCTATCCAGCTCATCCACTGGCGGCCGTTACCGAGATGTCCGCCTACGCCGAGCCGGAAGGGTGTGAGCATTTTGGCGAGCGCGCCGCCGCGCCGGTCGAGGACGATGCCGGTCCGGCTGATGGCGACGCGAATGCCGGCGTCGCGGGCCGGCGCCGTCGCCGCCTCCCAGTCCTTGCACACGGAAGCCAGGAAATCGTTGCCGGCGCTGCTCGTCTCATCGAGCACTTCGTCACCGCGCTCGCCGTAGTAGCCGACGGCCGAGCCGCTCACGAGCACGCGGGGCCGCGGCGAGAGGGTTGCCATCGTCGCGGCGACAAGCGACGTCGCCTGCACGCGGCTCTCGCGAATCCGGCGCATCGACTCGCGCGTCCAGCGCTGCGCGATGTTTTCGCCCGCGAGGTTGACGACCGCGTCGACGCCGGAGAGGGCCTTCGCGTCGATCTCATTGCGCTCGGGATTCCACGCCACTTCGTCGCTCGCGCGCGCGGCGCGGCGCACGAGCCGTCGAACGGTGTGCCCCCCCCCGTCGGCGACGAGGGAGCGGACGAGCGCGGATCCAATCATGCCGCTCGAACCGGTGATGGCGATGAGCAAAGTCAGTTCTCAGGTCACGGGTCGCTGGTCACAGGATAACAGCGACAGGCCCTGAGTTCTGCTCCCTGCGCGGCACGGGGGGGGCCGTTGCCGCGGGCGCGACCGGTCTAGTCTGCCGCGTTCAGCTGGTGACCGTCGACCGGTGCGTCGCCCGCGGCAATCGAAACCGCCTCGGCGAATGCGTCTTCGTTGTCATCGGCCACGCGCATTTCCTGAATCGCGCGATCGACGAGTCGCAGCGCCGCGTCCGACTCGTAGAGGAGCTCGTCGCGCCGGGCGGACGAGCTCATGTCAGGCCGCCGCGCCCACGCCCGCGAGGACGCGCTCGATCTTCTCCTTGAGCGCGGGCGGCGTGAAGGGCTTGTGGATGTAGCTCGTCACGCCGGCGGCCACGGCGGCAACGATCTCTTCGCGCGCGCCGCGCGTCGTCACCATCAGAATCGGGATCGACTTGCCGAGGGGATGCGAGCGCACCGCCTGCGTGAACTCGGGCCCGCTCATCTCGGGCATGTTCCAGTCCGTGATGATGAGGCCGATGCCGGCGGACAGATGGCTCAGCGCGGCCAATCCGTCGGGCGCCTCGATCGTATCGGCGTAGCCGATGCGTCTCAGCGCATTGACGACGATGCGTCGCATCGTCGAGGAATCGTCGACAACCAGGACCTTCATGCCCGCTGACCTCTATCCTCGCGTGAAGCGAGGATCAAAGATCCCCGCTGGCGAGCAGCCGACGCGCGATCACCTCGGCCACTTCGCGTGTGTTGTACGCCCCGCTGCGCATGCGACGAACTACAGCGTCCAAGTCGGTCCCCTCGATCACCGCCGACGCACCGCCGCCGGCGACCCGCTCCGTCACATCGACGTCGGCCAGATCCGCGATTCCGCTCCGCGGCTGCGCCGGCGCCGACTTCCGCCCTTTCTTGTTTCGCCGGCCCGCCGCTGACGGGGCAGGCGCGTGAATTTCCTCGGACAGCGTGCCGTCTAGCGCCTGGATGGGGGAGTTCGGATCGATCTGCACAGCTTTGAGCCTCCGACCTGAGTATCGACGAGAGAAGCGAGCGGTTGAGGGACGGCCACAATCAGGAGGGCCGTCGTTGGGACGCAACGTTCCAGACTTACGCTTTGAGCACCGGATCAGGCCGATTGCGCGCCTGGCTGTTCACGTTCAGCAGCTCGCCGGCCACGTAGCCGTACAAGCTGGCCAGCCGCGGCGCGACGTCTCCGCCCCGCTTGAAGTCGAGATCCCGAATCAGCTCGAGAACCATGTTCGACGCGTCCACCAGACAGCCATAGGGCTCAGGGAGGGCTGCGTCGTCGTGTGTGGCAAGGTGCGAGTCGCTCATGCCTCTTGTATCGGGCGGTCTTTCTGGCGGCTTAGCGAGCCCCTTGTGCTGTAAACAGTTGAGCCTCTCCCCCTCCTCGTTCGCTGCGTCTCGCGCTTTGCGAGGATCTTTTTGACCGGTGGACCGGTGGACCGGTGGACCGGGACCAACGACGTCAGTCGCGCGCCATCGCCATTCCCCGGGTTACAGCGCAAGACGCAAAGCGTCTTGGAGGAGTATCGGCGTATCACCGCCGATTCTTGAGCGCGCCCATCAAATCGCATCATGGCGACGATTCTCTGTCTCGACGACGAGCCGGCGATTGGGTTGATCCTCCAGGACACGCTCGAGCGGGCCGGGCACCAGCGGTCGCGGCTCACAACGTCCCGCAGGCGCTCCAGGCACTGTCGGGCGGCGCGGTCGATCTGATCATCTCCGACTATCGCATGCCGGGCCTCACCGGGCTCGAGTTCCTCGCGCTGCTGCGCCAGGAGGGCCACGAGACACCGCTCATCATGCTCACCGGCTACGGCAGCATCGAGCACGCGGTGTCGGCGATCAAGGCCGGTGCGATCGACTACATCACCAAGCCGGTTCGCCCGGAGCAGCTCGAGCTCGCGGTCAATCAGGCCCTCGAGGTCGTTCGGCTGCGCCGCGAGAACGAGCGGCTGCGCCGCGAGGTCATGGAGTTCCGCAACGAACGCCAGATCATCGGCGACAGCGCGGCGATTCGGCGCGTCCTCCAGACGGTGGCGACGGCCGCGCCGACGCGAGCGACAGTGCTGCTCGAGGGCGAATCGGGCACCGGCAAGGAGCTCTTCGCGCGCACGATCCACGCGCAGAGCGACCGCCGCGACGGGCCGTTCATCAAGCTGAACTGCGCCGCGCTCCCCGAAGGACTCGTCGAGAGCGCGCTGTTCGGCCATGAAAAGGGCGCGTTCACCGGCGCCATTCGCCGCGTGGAGGGCGCGTTCGAGCGCGCGCACGGCGGTACGCTGCTGCTCGACGAAATCTCCGAGATGCGGCTCGACCTTCAGGCCAAGCTGCTTCGCGTGCTTGCAGGAGCAGGAGTTCGAACGCGTCGGCGGATCGACGGCGATCAAGGTCGACGTGCGCATCGTCGCGACGACAAATCGCGATCTCGCGGCCTTCGCCGCGTCGGGCAACTTTCGCCAGGACCTCTACTATAGGTTGGGCGTGATTCCCGTCCGGCTGCCGCCGCTGCGCGAGCGCAAGGAAGACATTCCGATTCTCGTCTTACCGGTTCGCGGCGCACTACGGGCAGGAGATCGGCAAAGAAATCACCGGGATCTCGCCCGAAGCCGCTCGACCTGTTGCAGCAATACGACTGGCCGGGTAATGTCCGCGAGTTGCAGCACGCGGTGGAGCGGGCGGTGATTCTCAGCACCGAGTCGATGATCTCGCTGCACGCGTTCGACGGTCAGCGATTCGGTTTGAGCGGCGCGTGGAGTGGTCCGACGCCGGCGCGAATTTTCAACGGCTTGGTTCACTCGAACGGCAACGGGGCAACGCCACGCGGCGCCGGCGGTTCCCGATGGCGCTGTCGTGATCACGTCGCTCAACGTGAACGACGCCGAGGCGAAGCTCATCGAGCGCGCGCTCGAGGTCGCGAACGGCAATCGAACGCGCGCCGCGGATCTGCTCGGCATCAGCGTCAGGACGCTGCGAAACAAGTTGAACGGAACGAAGGCGGACAGCGACGGAGGGAGTTAGGCAATGATGAATCGCGCGAGTCTCGCATCAGTCCTATTGCTCGGGGTGCTGGCCTAGTTGCCACACCCCGTCGTCAGTTTCGGCGACACCCGCACCGTCGGCATCGGCCCAGACGGCGATGACGACGTGGCCGGCACCGGCGCCCGGTCGAACGTATACGATCGTGCCGACGCCGAAGACCGTCGCGTGGGGCTGGTACGACGCCGCGGGCGAGCCCGTGCTGCGCGTCGCCTCGGGCGACGAGGTCGTGGTGCGCGCGCTGTCCACGTGCAGCCCGATGTCGCTCGTGCGCGCGGGGCTCGACTCGAATCGCGTCGAGCAACAGGCGAAGGACATCTACGCCGCGCGCGTCGACGATGAAGACCGGACCCGGAGGCCACATCCTCACCGGACCGATCTACGTCGAAGGCGCGGATTCGGGCGACGTGCTCGAGGTGCGATTCAAGTCCATCCGGCCGGCGATCGACTACGCCTGCAACTCGTTCGGTCCGCGGAGCGGATTCCTCCCCGAGGATTTCCCCGGCGAATCGCGCTCCAAGATCATCGAGCTCGATACGGTGAACATGCTCGGGCACTTCGGGCCCGGGATCACGATTCCGCTGCACCCGTTTTTCGGCAGCGTCGGCGTCGCTCCGCCGGCGTCGATGGGGCGATTGAACAGCGCGCCGCCGGGCATTCACGCCGGAAATCTCGACAACAAGGAGCTCGTCGCCGGCACGACGCTCTACATCCCGGTCTGGACCAAGGGCGCGCTGCTCGAGATCGGCGACGGACACGCCGGCCAGGGAAACGGCGAGGTGGACATCACCGCGATGGAGACGTCGCTCATCTGCGCGGATGCAGCTCGTCGTGCGCAAGGACATGCACATCTCGTGGCCGCGCGCCGAAACGCCGACGCACTACATCGCGATGGGCACCGACTCCGCCCTCGTGAAGGCGACGAAGACCGCGGTGCGCCAGGCGATCGAGCTGCTCGTCGACGTGAAGCACCTGTCGCGCGAAGACGCCTACCAACTGGTCAGCGTGTCCAGCGACGTCGACATCACGCAGCTCGTGGACGGAACCGTCGGCGTGCACGTCATGATTCCGAAGGCGATCTTCACCAACCCGCGCTGATTCTCGAGCCGGAATTTTTCGGCGAGCTATTCAGTTTTCGCGGGACCGTACACCGATCGAGCGGGGCGACGAAGGTCGCTCCGCTCGATTCGTTTAACCCCCGGTTTCGCGCGTTCACGCCCGGTCGGTAGACCCTTTTCGCCGACCACCCCGGCAAATACTGCCGTTTGAACGTTTTTTGCCGGGTTCGCCAAATCACTCAAGTCCGGAGACTCGTTCGACAACCGATGTGGTAAATCTTTTGGCGCAAGCGATTTAGCTGCCGCGCGCCAACTGTCGGATCCCGGAAAATCGTGGGCAGCGAACTGGTCCACGGCGTGCCAATGATGAGACGCGCATCACGTTTTGGCCGCACGCCGTTCCGCCCCGCTTGGACCGTCTCCGCCCCCCTGAAGGTCCCCCCCGATCGCAACCCGCCGGGAGTCGAACAACATGGAATCGCGTCTCACGTGGAAGGCCTTCGCCGCAGGCGATCTGGCCGCCCGCGATACTCTCTTGATCGAGAACCTCAGCCTCGTCCATCACGTCGCGCGTCAGCTCGAGCGCAAGCTGAGCAACGAGCTCGATCACGACGAGTTAGTGAGCGCCGGAACGCTCGGTCTCATGGCCGCCATGAGCGCGTTCGACCCGGAACGCGGACTCGCGTTCAGCACGTTCGCCGTGCCGCGGATCCGCGGCGCGATCCTCGACGAATTGCGCCGGCAGGACCACGTGCCGAGATCCGTGCGTCGCAAGACACGCGACATCCAGGCCGCCAGCTCCGCCGTCGCCGCGCGCGTCGGCCGCGCGCCTGAAGATTCCGAAGTCGCACAAGCGCTCGGCGTAGACGTTCAAACGTTGTGGAAGTGGGAGTCCGACGTCGAAGGCGCTATCCGCGTCCCGATCGACCGCCCGGCCAACGAGCGCGGCGAGACACAGTCGTCGCTGCTCGATCTGCTCCACACGGATCCGACCGACGCCGTCGACGAGCAGCTGGGGAAGGAGCAGGAAGTCGCGATCCTGCGCGAAGCGATCATGCGCCTCAAGGAGCAGGAGCGGACGGTGTTGGCGCTGTACTACTTCGAGGAGCTCAAGCTCCACGAGATCGCGGAAATCCTCGGGCTCACGGAGTCGAGAGTCTCGCAGGTGAGATCGAAGGCGCTGGCGAGACTCCGCGAGCAAGTGGGGATGTCGTTGGCGTCGTAGGTCTAAACGACGTTGTACTCCCCCACCACACCGCCCGTCGAAAACCGCGCGATTCGAAGTGCGTCGATGTCTATCGTCGTCGCGCGGCCGTCGAGAATCTCTTCCGCCATCAGCATTCCGGCCGCCGGGCCGTGCATGAGGCCGTGGCCGCTGAATCCGGCGCACACGAACAAGCCTTCGATCTCCGGCAGCGCTCCGAGAATAGGTTGGTCGTCCGGCGTGACCTCGTAGAGGCCGGCCCACTCGGCGGCGATCTCCGCGTCGGCGAGGAGCGGCATCCGCTCGATCGCGCGCTGGAAGTGCTCGAGACGCCATTGCTCGTCCACACGAGTGTCGAAACCGGGCGTCTCGTCGCGATTCGACATGCCGGTGAGAATGCCGTCTCCTTCGCGATGGAAATAGAGCGCGCGCGAGAAGTCGATGACGAACGGAAAGTCCGCGCGCAGATTCGGAATGGCATTCGTGACGGCGATCTGTCGCCGCACGGGCTGAATCGGAAGATCCACGCCGGCCAGCGCGCCGACGTCGGCCGACCACGGACCGGCGGCGATCACGACGCGCGGCGTTTCGATCGTTCCTTGCGGCGTCTCGACCCATTTCACTCGACGACTCGAGATGCCGATTCCCGTGGCCGGCGCGTTCGTCTCGAGCTTCACGCCCAGGCGGCGCGCCTGCGTGACGTAGCCCTGCAAGAGCCCATTCGGATCCACCAGGCCGTCTGCCGCGCACCAGGAGCCGCCGACGATGCCGGTCGAGATCGATCTCCGGCGCCAGAGCGGCGATCTCACCGCGATCGACCAGCCGGCTCGGCACACCGAGCCGGTTCTGGAGCTCGACGTTCGCTCGGAACTGGGCCAGATCGGCTTCGTTGTCGAGCAAGAAGAGGTATCCGCAGCGGCGCAGCCCGACCGCCTGGTCCATCTCCTCCTGAAAGCGCTCCATCGTCGAGATGCTGCGCCTTCGACAGCTCGATGTTCACCGGGGTCGCGAACTGGTGGCGGACACCGCCCGCGTTGAGGCCGGTGGAGCCGAGTCCGAACATCTCGGCGCGCTCGAGGACGACGACGTTCGGGGAGCCGCGGCGGGCGAGATGATAGGCGATGCTCGCGCCCATGATGCCGCCGCCGACGATCACGGCGTCGGCCGTGCGTTTTGATGAGGACATGGAACGAAAAGTTACGCGGGGCTCGTCGAGGCGGCGCCCGGCAACTTCCTCCACGTCGGCAAGGAATTCCGTCCGCGAGTTTTGTGGCCCGCGCGCGCGCCGATCGGTAACGCGTTGATTAGAAAGGTCATATCGAACCGCCGAGTTTCAGAGTCAGACGGCACCGGGATTGCCTTACGACGAGCGCCTCCCCTCCCGCCCGAATCATGTCGACGGCAGTCGCGCACTCCTCTCCCTTCCCGATCGATTCTCTCGCCGAAGCGCTCCATGTCGAGCGCCGGCTGCTCGACGATCTGAGTGACGTCGTGCGGCGCCAGCGCGCCGCCGTCGCCACCGACGACATGGACGCGGTCAGCGACTGCGTGTTCGCCACGCATCGCATGCTCGTCACGCTCCGCGAGGCACGCTCGCACCGGAGTTCGATCGGCGCGCTGATCGGCCTGCCCGGAGGAGCGGATACGGGGGGCGGCACCGATTCGCTCGAGCGGGCGCTGGGCGCTCGGATGACGCCCGCGATTCGCGCCGCTCGCGACGAGCTGCATGCCGCGGCGCGCGCGCTGGCCCGTGAGCTGGCCGCGGCGCGAAATCTCGCCGCGTCAAGCTGAACGCTGATCAGCCGACCGACGCGTCTTGAGCGTCGGCACGCGGAGCTCGACGAGGCCTTCCCGCCGCTCTACGCGTCCGCCCAACAACCCCGAAAGACTTTCGGCATACGGCGCGCGCGACGGCGCCGGGATTTCGCTGACGCCGTGGGGTCCGACGCGAAATTCGATCCGCACCCATCGGTCGTCGGATTCGATCGTCGCGTGCACCGAGGCGCGGAGCGTCTTCGCGAGCCGCTTCGCGTCGGCCAGAATCAGCACGAGAATTCGGACGAGCGCCCATCGCTCGGCGCGGACAGGCTCCACGAAGCGCGTCGGGGCGATCGTGAACGGCGTGTCGCGCAGGTCGTGCAGATAGGTGTGGACCGCGAGGACATCGGCGAGCACGTCGTCCACGATGAGCGGCTCTTCGCCGACGCCCGCGCGCGGTAGCAGCCGGATCGCCCGGGAGCAGTCCTCCAAACGTGTCAGTTCCGTGGTCAGGGTCGCGAAGGCTGGGTCGTTCGGCGGGAGGTCGCCGAGCCGGGTCAGCTCGAGAAGAGCCGACAATGACCCGATTCGGTTGTTCAATGCGTGATGAATACCGTGGCACACTTGATCCACCAGCAGCAGCCATTCGTCGGGTCCATCCACCCCGCTGTCCAGCACGGTTGGCGGGGCGGCGGCGGCGAGCGTCGAATTCGGATCCTGGGCGCTCGCGTGCGTCATTTTGGGCTCATGAATCGGGAAGCGGGGAGCGCGAGCCGGTGAGCGGTGGCGGCGCGCGGAAACCTAATGCGGAGATTGATCTTTGGGCGCGAATCGAGGTCGCGGGAACGTGAGAACGGCGAAGTCGGTTGATTGGATCGATGGGGCCGGCGATACTCCTTGCCGACCTCTCCCTACCCTGGTCCGGGAAGCCCCTTGATAGTGCTCGAAGCGCTCCTGATTGCCAGCGTGTTCGGCTCGACGGCAACCCCACGAGTGCCGGTCGCGATCGATTCGTCGATCGCGGTGCTCACGTCCGCGGAGCCCGCTCCGGCAGACACGGGACTGCTTCGCTTCCTGCGCATCCCGATCGACACACCCCCGCCGAGGGGCAGACCGCGCGCCATTCAGGTGAGCGACTGGTACGCACGGCGTCTCACGATCCATCGGTACGTGGCGTACAGCACTATTCCGGTTTTCGCCGCCCAGTGGATCGCGGGCAACCAGCTGCTTCAGGAGAGTCGAGCGGCGCCCGAGTGGGCGAAATTCACGCACCGCGCCGGCGCGACGACGCTCGCCGGGATGTTCACGGTGAATACGGTGACCGGCCTGTGGAATTGGTGGGATTCGAGGGCGCTGTCCGCAGCACCGGGTCCTTCGCACCGTCCACGCGTTTACGATGCTCGCGTGCGATGCCGCGTTCTCATACACCGGCGCGAAGCTCTCGAACGACGCGGAAACGAGCAACTCGGCGCGTCACCTGCATCACCAGGTGGCGCTGATTTCGATGGGCGTCACGGTGCTGAGCGGCACGGCAATGAAGATTTGGAACAAATAACCAGCTCCGAGATGATCGTCCCCGAATTCATCGTCCATTTGTTGAAGCCGTGGAACCATTTCTACAGTCACTCGAAGATGGCTGAAACGGTCGTTCAATCGTTGCACATCGGCGGCGTCCTGATGGCGGGCGGCCTTGCCATCGCGGCCGATCGTGGCACGTTGCGCGCGCTTCGAGCACCTGCGCCCGACCGGGCGTTTCCGATGCGCGAGCTCGCCGCCGTCCACCGATGGGTCCTCACGGGCCTTACGGTGGTCGTGATCAGCGGCATTGGCATGCTCGCGGCCGACATCGAGACCTTCTTCGGATCGTGGATTTATTGGACCAAGATGGCGTTGTTCGTCGTATTACTTGTGAACGGACTGGTGATCGTGCGCACGGAGGCGGAGCTCCGTGCCGATCCGCACGAACAGTCGCCGCATTGGGCTCGTTTGCGTCTCCGCGCGCTCACCAGCATCGGATTGTGGTTCACGATCACGGTGCTCGGTGTGTCACTGGTCAACCTGACTTGAGTCTGTAACTGATGTCTTCACGCACGAAAGATCCCTGCCTCGACGGAAACGACGCCGCCAGCGACCCGTGTGCCGGCTGCTCGGCGATTCCACGGCGCGATTTCTTGCGCGACGCGGGGCTCTTCGCGGCGGGCGTCCTGGTGGCTCTCGGCGCGGCGCCGTCGCGCGCGTTCGCCACGCCGATCGAGTTCATCTCCGCGACGCGCGGCGGCCGTGAGGACAAGACCTATCCGATTCCGGCGCAAGACGGCGTGCAGATCGACAAGGACGCCGAGGTGATGCTGACCCGCTGGCAGGGAAAGGTCTACGCGTTCGCGCTCGCCTGCCCCCACCAGAACACGGCGCTTCATTGGCAGGACAAGGAACAGCAGTTCGAGTGCCCCAAGCATCACTCGCGCTTCGACATGCAGGGCATCTACATCAA
Source organism: uncultured Gemmatimonadaceae bacterium (assembly GCA_963789315.1). Classification (GTDB taxonomy): domain Bacteria; phylum Gemmatimonadota; class Gemmatimonadetes; order Gemmatimonadales; family Gemmatimonadaceae; genus JAQBQB01. The sequence continues at coordinate 85,367 of CAWBKI010000020.1, forward strand.
GGACAGCGGCCGCGCGACGCGTGGGCTCGACCGCCTCGCCATTCGCAAGGACGCGAACAACGTCGTGGTGAACCTCGACAAAGCCCTTCAACAGGACGACGACGAAGCCGCATGGAAGGCGGCGTTCGTGTCTCTCACTTGAGCGCGCGAAGCTGAACGGGACCTGACCGATGTCGTGCATCGACTGCTTCAATAGACGCCAGTTCCTCAGCCGCGCCGCGGTGGCGGCGGCCGCGCTCGTCGCCGTGGACTGCGGCGATGGTCAGATCGGCCCGCCGTCGCACGGCGGCGCGGGCGGAGATCCGAACGCTCCCGCCGGCGGTCCGGTCACGATCACGATCTCGCAGTTCCCGGGCTTGGCCACGGTCGGCAAGATCGTCGACATCGGCCACGAGCGCGCGGTGGTGCGCACGGGCGACACGACCTTTCTCGGACTATCGCGGATCTGCACTCACGAGCAGTGCGACGCGGACGTGGTGAATAACCTGTTCGATTGTCCGTGCCACGGATCACTCTTCTCGGCGACCGGCGCGGTGATCCGCGGGCCGGCGACCGAGCCGTTGGTCAAACTGAACACGGCTTTCGATCCAGTCGCGGGCACGCTGACCGTCGCATAGCGTCGGAACGTTTTCGACGTTTGAACCCGCCGGCGTTTTGCGGTAAGTTGGGAAATGCTTCTCGGCGTCGCCGGCATGGTCGGCACGGGCAAGACAACGCTCTCTCGCGCGCTGGCCGCGCGCTTCGGTCTGCAGATGGCCCTCGAGAGCGTCGACGCGGAAAACCCGTGGCTCGAGAGCTTCTACGCCGGCGAAGAGGAGATGCACACGTACGCGATGCATCTCCAGCTTCATTTTCTCGCGACGCGCTTCGCCTCGATGCGACGCATGCGCGGGCTGGGCGGCAGTTGGGTCCTCGACCGCACGTGGTACGAGGACGCGGAGATCTTCGCGCGCGGATTGTTCGAGCAAGGGTACATGACGTCCGACGAATGGACGCTCTATCGGCGGCTCTACGGCGAGTTGCTCCATTCGCCCGCGGCGCGCCCGCCGCGTTTGCTGATCTATCTCCAGGGTCCGCTCGACGTCATCACCGAACGCATCGCCGATGCGCGGACGACCGAGCGAACGGGAGGTGGCGCCGGAGTATTGGCGTTCGCTCCACGGGCGATACGAACGCTGGATCGCGCACTTTCGCCACTGTCCGGTGTTGTTCATCGACGTGCGCGAATACGATCTCGTCGCCGACAGTTCGGCGGTGGACGAGATCTCGGCTCGCGTGCGACAGCAGCTGGAGGGCGAGCTGCCGCAGACGGAGCTGTGGCCCGCGGTGTCGCGCCGCGTCGCGTTCGCGTGAAGGTTCGAGCGTCCGATGGGACTTCTGTCGAAGATTCTCCTCTTTCCCGTCGCCGGTCCGATCGCCGGCATTCGCTGGTCGCTCGGTAAGGTCCAGACGGTCGTCGAGGAGGAGCTCACCGACGACGCGCCCGTGAAACAGGATTTGATGGAGCTTCAGCTCCGTCTCGAGCTCGGCGACATCGACGACGCGGAATACGTGCGGCGCGAGGCCGAGTTGATGGCGCGATTCCGAGAGGTTCGCGCGTGGCGCGAGCGCTTCGGCAAGGGAACGAGCGGCGGTCCCGTCCGCATGGCGCGCGACGACAAAGACGACCAAGCGGAGTGAGCGCGCTCGACTCGCTGCTCGACAACCTCCCTGGAATCGTGCTCGTCGCCGGGAAAGGCGGCGTCGGCAAAACGACATTCGCGGTCGGACTCGGCGCCGCGTTCGCGCGCCGCGGCGAGAAGACGGTCGTCGTCTCCACCGATCCGGCGGCCGCGCTGGGCGACGTCATCGGCGCCCCGGTCGGCGGCGCGGCGCGCCCGGTCCGCGGCGCGCCCCGTCTTCAGGCTCGCCAACTCGACGCCGCGGAACTCCGCCAAGAATTCCTGGCGCGATGGCGCGCCGTGATCACGGAGATCGTCGACCGCGGCACTTACCTCGCGCGCACGGAGATCGACGGATTGGTCGACGCGGCGCTTCCCGGCGCCGACGAGATCTTCGCGCTGCTCGCGCTGTCCGACGTGATCGCCGCGCCCCCTGTCGAGCGGCCGGCGCGAGTCGTCATCGACACGGCGCCGACCGGACACACCCTTCGCCTGCTCGCGCTGCCGGACACCTTTCGCGCGCTGCTCGACGTGCTCGAGTCGATGCAGGACAAGCACCGCTTCGTCGTGAGCGCTCTGACTCACCGGTACAAGCGCGACGCGGCGGACTCGTTCCTCGACGAGATGCGATCGCGCGTCGGCGAGTTGAAGCGCGTGCTCTCCGACCACGCGTCGCTCGCGGCCGTCGTCGTCGCGCGGGCCGAGCCGGTCGTCGCGCTCGAGACGGAGCGCTACGTCGACGCCCTTCGCGCGCTCGGCGTCGCGGTCGCCGCGCTGGTGGTGAACGCCGTGCCGAAACAGGACGGCGATCCGCGCGCGGCATTCCGCTCGATCGACGCGTCGATTCCGCGATGGATCGTCCCGCGCCGCACGGCGCCCCCGCGCGGGATCGTCGAGGTCTCGGCGACCATCGCCGCGTCGACGACCACGCCGGCGCGACAGCCGCCGCGCCTTCGGAAGCCGGCCGCGCGAGCGCCGCGGCCGTCGCGCGGCGTCGAGCTCGACGGCCTCGTGCGGCCGCTGACGATCGTCGGCGGAAAGGGCGGCGTCGGGAAGACCACTGTCTCGTGCGCGCTGGCCATCGCCGCGGCCGACGCCGGCGACGAGCCCGTGCTCCTCGTGTCGACCGATCCGGCGGCGTCGGTCGCCGACGCCCTTGGCGATCCCGACCAAGCGGCGTGGAGCGTCGAGCGGCGCGTGAGCGGCGTCCCGCGTCTCACCGCGCTCCAACTCGACGCGACGGCGGCGTTCGCGGCGGCGCGAGACCGGTATCAGACGCAGATCGATTCGATGTTCGGCGCGGTCGTCGCGCGCGGGGCGGATTCCGACCGCGATCGCGCGGTGATGCGCGATCTGCTCGCGCTGGCGCCGCCGGGCGTCGACGAGTTGTTCGCGCTCTCCGTCCTCGGCGACGAGCTGGCCGCCGGACGATTCGCGCGCATCGTCGTCGATCCCGCGCCGACGGGACATCTGCTCCGTTTGCTCGAGATGCCGGCGATCGCGCTCGATTGGAGCCATCGTTTGATGCGGCTGATGCTCGAGTATCGCGACGTCGTCGGGCTCGGCGACGCCGCGGCCGAGCTTCTCGCGTTCTCGAAGCGAACGCGTGCGCTCGACGGTTTACTGCGCGATCGCGAGCGCGCGGGCGTGATGCTCGTCACGCTCGACGAGCCGGTCGTGCGCGCGCAGACGCGCCGACTCGCCCTCGCGGTGCGCCAGCGCGATTGTGACGTGATCGCGCTGGTTTGGAATCGAAGCAAGCGCGCGATCGACCCTCTTCCTCAGTCCGTGGCCGCGCGCCAAGTTTGCGCCACAGAGACGCGCCCGCCGCCGGTCGGCGTCGCGGCGCTGCGAAGATGGTCGCGCTCCTGGCGCGAGGTGCGCTCCAAGGCTTGAGTGTTCTCGAATGCCCACCACGACAAACGTCTGCTACGTCTACGGCATCGTCCCGTCGGCGATCGATCTCGCGTCGGCGCCCCCCCCGCTGGGCGTCGACGACGCGCGCGTCGCGCTCGAGCCGTGCGAGAGCGTCGCGGCGTTGATGTCGGCGGTGGACAGCGAGGCGTACGCGCCGTCGTCGCTGGAGCGCAGCACGGCCGACGTCGAGTGGATGAGCCCGCGCGCCGTCGCCCACGACCGCGTTCTGACCTGGGCGAGCGACCGCGGCGATGGGGCCGTCGTTCCGATGCCGATGTTCTCGCTCTTCACCGGGCCGGCCGCCGTCCAGCACATGCTGCGCGAGCGATCGTCGCAGCTGGCCGAGACGCTCCAGCGAGTCGCCCGCGGGCGCGAGTACGCGTTGCGCGTCTACCGGGTCGACGCCGAGTTGATGGAATCGATGACCGCGTTCAGCCCGCACCTGGCCGAGCTCGCGAGCAAGGCCGCCGCGGCGACGCCGGGACAGCGGTATCTGCTCGAGCGCAAGCTCGAGGACGAGAAGCGCGCCGAAATGCGCGGCGTGACGATGGAGATCGCCGACGCCATCGTCGGCGCGCTCGCGGTCCACACCGTCGGCGCCGTCAAATCGCCGATCCCGCGCGTCACGGACGCGGCGGGACGAGGGCCGATGGTCCTCAACGCCGCGTTCCTTGTCGCGTCCGACCGTTTGAACGCGTTTCAACAGACACTGACGTCGCTCGTCGAGCAGCACGGGGCGCGCGGCTTTCGCTTCGACTTCACCGGCCCGTGGCCGCCGTATCACTTCGCCGGCGGGAACGGAGATGGAGGCGGGGCCGGTGACAACGCATGACGAGCCAAGATGATGAAATCGACAACGGCCAACTGGTACTCGGCGACTTGCTCAACCACGTGCTCGACAAGGGCCTCGTGATCGGCGGCACCGTGACGATCTCGGTGGCGGACATCGACCTGCTGTTGGTCGACCTTCGCGTGTTGCTCACGTCCGTCGAAACGGTCACACGCCGCGGCATCGAACGAAGCGGTCCCGCGTTGGCGCCGATCGCGAACCGACGATGAAGACGCATCTCTACTGCGTCCTTCCGCAGGACGAGCGGATCGAGCTGCCTGACGGCCTGAGCGGCCTCGCCGGCGCGCGCGTGCGAGCCATTCCGGTGGACGGCGTCGTCGCCTGGGTGAGCGACGTGGAACGTGACGTTCCTGTGTCGGTCGAGGGTGTTCGCGCCCACGACGCGGTCGTCGAGGCGGCGCTCGAGATGGGATCGACGCCGGTGCCCGCGCGATTCGGACAGCGCTTCGCCGACGACGCCGCGTGCCGCGATGCTCTGTCCAGCCGGGCGGCGTCGGTCGAGCGGCTCGTGACGACCGTTCAGGGTTTCGTCGAGATGACGCTCGTGCTCACGCCGTCCACGCGGCGAATGCTGCGCGACCTCCAGCCGGTGCTTCCCGAGATGTTCGACCTCGACTCATCGGGCACGGGACGCCGCTACCTCGAGGCGCTACGCGAGCGGGAAGACGCGACGGGCGCGGTTCGCTTGGCTCTTGACGAGCTCGCTGCCCAACTCGATGCGGCAACGCAAGATTGGGTCGTGCGCTCCGCCGTCCACGATCAGGTCACGCGGCTGCCGCTTCGCACCATCTCCCACCTGATCGCGCGAGCCTCGATTCGCCAGTACCGGCGCGCCTTGGGAGCCGTGAAGGCCGACGGCGAGTTCCGGTTCATGCTCATCGGACCACGCGCGCCGTACAGTTTCTGCTCGCTGGCGGGGGAACCCGTCGGTACGCACGGCATGAAACTGGCGGACTGAGCATGGCCAAATCAGGGTCGGCGCCCGTTTCTCCGAGCGGAGGAGCGGCGATGGCCGGTGAGCAGCTCGCGGCGGAACTGACCGCCGTCGCTCGAGCGCTCCCGGAGCGGATAAACGCCGACCCCGAGCGAGTTGAGCAAGGACTTGCGCGACTTGTCTTGACCGTGATAGAACTGCTGCGCGAAGTGCTCGAGCATCAGGCCGTTCGACGCATGGACGGCGGGACGCTGAGCGAGGAGCAAGTGGAGCGGCTCGGAATGGCGCTGCTCAAGCTGAATCACCGGATGGACGAGCTGAAAGGCATTTTCGGGTTGACGGACGAGGATCTGAACATCGATCTCGGACCGTTGGGCCGGCTGCGGTAACCGCGGTGCGTACTCCTAATTCACGGCGACTGCATGCCAGAGCTCGTTAGTCCCTCGAGAACGCACGGCCTGGTCGACATCCTCGATCGGGTGCTCGACAAGGGACTTGTCATCGCGGGCGACATCAAGATCAACCTCGCGAACGTCGAGTTGCTGACGATTCAGGTCCGTCTGCTCATCTGCTCGATCGACAAAGCGGAACAGATCGGTTTGAACTGGTGGCGCCGCGACCCGCACCTGACGATTCAGTCAGGCGCCACGCCGGAGATCGAGGCTCGCCTTACGCGGATCGAGGAACAGTTGACGCGCATCGCGCAGTCGTCGGGCGCTCAGCACGTACAGTCGAAGTCGCCGAAGCGATCGTAGGGAACCGCGGAACTTCAGGTAGGCCGGCACTCTACCACCGAGGTAAGGACCACAATGGCCGTCGAACGCACCCCGAGCGGCAGTTCTCTCATCGATGTGCTGGATCGCGTACTGGACAAGGGCATCGTCATCGACGCCTGGGTGCGAGTTTCGCTAGTTGGAATCGATCTTGTTACGGTCGAGGCACGAATCGTTGTGGCTTCGATCGACACGTACCTGAAATATTCGGAAGCGGTTGGAATCACGTCGCCGGTGTCGCGACCCCGAGAGATCGGCTCCGGCGACGAGTTGGAGCGGGTTCAGCGCGAAAACGTCGAGCTCCGCCGCCAACTCGAAGAACGAAGGACCCAATAACCCGTCGGGGAAGGTCTTAAGATGGCTGTTCTCGGAGACCGCGAGCTTGCCGGTCTCCTCTCATCGATCGCCGAGGCGCCCGACTTTCCGGCCGCGACCTCGCACCTCCTTGCGCAGCTCGCGGACGTCACGGCGGCGCGACGGGCGGTCATGCTCAAGATCGATGCGGCACAGCACAGCTTGGTTGTCGTCGCCGCGAACGGCTTCGAGTCCACACCGGCTTTCAGCGTCTCGCTCGGCGACCTTTCCAGTCCGCTCGTCATCTGTGCGCTGAGCCTGCTTCCGATTCGGGGTGAATCCGAGCTCGAACCGCGGGCGCTCGAAGAGATGGTGCCGTGGGTCGTGGTGCCGATGTCTCAGCCCCTGCAGCGCGGATCGCTCGAAGTGATGAAGCAGGAGCGCGCGGCGGAGCTGGTCTCGTCGCGTTCGGCGAGCATACTCTCTCCGTTCGACCGTCGCGTCGCGACGTCTCCCGCGGGCGTCGTCGTTCTCTCGGGGAATCTCAACGACGCCGCCGCCGATTCGGCGATCCAGTTGATCGCGTTGGCGAGTCCGATCGTCGCGCGTCTCGGCGCGCTCCACGAGTCGAACGAACTGGCCGGCCGACTCACGCAACACCGCGAGCGGCTCACGCTCGTCGTCGATTCGCTGCCGGATCCCGTCGTCATCACAAACGCGTCGAACGACATCGTCGTTCAGAACCATCGCGCCGAGCGGCTGCTCCAGGCACGCGACAATGATTCCGTCGGGCGACGCCGCGCCATCGAGCTCAACAACCTCCTGCTGACCGCGTTCCTCTCCAAGGCGGCGATGAGCGGGGGCGTCCAGCACGGCCCGCGAGAGTTGAACCTCGTCGATCCCGACGAGGGCAACGACCTCCTGTTCGAGGTCCTCGCGCATCCGCTCGGCGAACGTGCCGGTCCCGAGGATTCGGTGCTCTCCGTGCTGCGCGACGTCACCGATCTGCGCCGCGCCGCCAACGAGCTCGAACGTCAGGTGCAGCGCGTTCGCCAGGCCGAGATCAGCGTGCGCGGCGAACGCGATCGGTTGAATCTCGTCCTCGAAAACGTCGCCGATCCGATCCTCGTCACCGACGAGCGGTCGAACATCATCCTGATGAACGACCAGGCCGAGGTGCTGTTCCAGGTGAGCGAGTCGGAGCCGCGAACTCGTCGCGAGCTGGGGAACGTCCGGGGCAACGACACGAAGTTCACGTCGTTCATCTCCGAATTCGCGATGCTCGACGACGACTCGCGCCGCGAGCGGATGACTCTCGTCTACCCTCGGTCGGGGACGAACCTGCCGGTCGAGGTCGTGTCCGGAAAGGTCAAGAACGAGCGCGGCGAGCCGATCGCCGTCGTGTCGGTTTTGCACGACCTCACCAAGCAGGTCGAGAACGAACGGCTCTACGACGCGCTGAAAACGCTCAACAGCGAGCTGGAACGGCGCATCCGCGAGGCGACGGCCGACCTCGCCGAGCAGAACACGCGCCTCCAGTGGCAGTCGCAGGAGGTCGAGCGAGCGAACAAGCTCAAGTCGGAATTCCTGGCGAGCATGTCGCACGAGCTGCGCACGCCGATCAACGCGCTGATCGGCTACACGGCGCTTCTGCTCGACGGCGTGCTCGGCGAGGTGAATCCGCGCCAGCGCGACGCGCTGATGCGCGGCCGCGCCGCCGCGGAACACTTGCTGGCGCTGATCAACGACATCCTCGATCTCGCCAAGATCGAGGCCGGCAAGATGCCGCTCCGCCTCGAGGAGGTGTCGCTGCGCGAGGTCACGCTCGAAGTGACGCAGCAGGTCGAGCCGATGGTGCGGAAGAAGCAGCTCCAGTTCACGATCGACATCGCCCCCGACACGCCGCCGATCTTCTCGGATCGGACGAAGATCAAACAAATTCTTCTGAATCTCCTGTCGAACGCCGTCAAGTTCACCAACCGCGGCGGCGTCACGGTCGAGGCGCATCGAGCCGTCGACGGCGTGCGCATCGACGTGATCGATACGGGCATCGGCATCCGCGCGTCGGACCTTCAGGCCATCTGGGAGGACTTCCGCCAGGTCGACCAGTCGCGCACGCGCGAATTCGGCGGTACGGGACTCGGCCTCAGCATCACCCGGAAGCTCCTCGACCGCCTCGGCGGCTCGGTGGACGTCAGGAGCACCTATGGGGACGGGAGCACGTTCTCCGTTTACCTGCCATTGCGCATACCGGCCGCAACTGCCTCAGAGTACTCCGTGATTGAAGTGTCGGGATAAAGAGGGACGGGTACGGAGGCGGGGTGCGGAGAACTGGGACGGGTGCGGCGGCGGGGTGCGGAGGGGCGGAACGAGTGCGGTGGCGGCGTGCGGAGACCTGGGACGGGTGCGGAGTCCGGCGTCGGGAGCCTCCGCTCGTGATCGCTTTAACACCGCACACCGTCCCCGCACTCGTTCCCGTTCCCCGCACGCCGCCCCCCGTACTCCGCCCCCCCGACCCGAAACCCCACCCCGCGCGAACCGGCTAGTAACATCGGGGTACTCAATACCGTCCATAGTGTGAACCTGCTCCGGAGATAGTGCCCATGCTCGGCTCGATAACCGCGGCGCGGTGGGGGAACCCCTTCATGCGCTGGACCGTCATCGGCGTTGCGCTCGCCGCTTGCGCGGCATGTTCCGATAGAGAATCGACGTCGCGTGCCGCGGCGGATTCGTCGCTTTCGCGAGACCTGGCGCTCGCAAACGCCCAAACGTCCGCATCGCCACAATTGCGGGATACCGCGACCGCGCCTGCCCCGGCTCCGGCGAGCCACGAGCAGCGCGAGGATCGGCCCGCGCCCGTTCGCACCCACACGGCGCGACGCCCTCAGGTCGACCAGCCGCCGCAGCAATCGCACGCGGCTCCGCCGTCGTCTCAGCCGGTGCCGGTGATGCCCGCTCCGACGCCTGCCCAGCTTCCGGCGGCGACTCCCGCGCCGGCCCGCGGTGAGATCGGCTCGGGCTCGACGTTCGCGCTCACCAACGGATCGAAGGTCTGCACGTCGAACGTTCCCGGCGACAAGATCGTCGCGACGCTGAACGAGTCGGTCACCGGCTCGAACGGCGCGGTGATTCCGTCGGGCTCGACGGTCGTGCTCGAGGTGGCGTCCACGACGCCCGGCGAGAACGGCCAGGACCCGAAGATCGCGCTCCGCGTGAAGAGCGTCGTCGTGAACGACAAGACGTACTCGGTGTCCGGCGACGTCACGCCACTGGCGCCGCTCGACAAGACGAAGATCGCTGACGGCGGCACGGACAAGACGAAGGTCGTCGGCGGCGCGATCGCCGGCGCGATCCTCGGCCAGATGATCGGCCACAACACAAAGGGCACGCTGATCGGCGCCGCCGCCGGAGCGGCCACCGGTGCGGCGGTCGGACACAACGGCGAACAGTGGGCGGCGTGTCTGCCCGCTGGCGCCCCGCTGCGACTCACGCTGTCATCCCCGATCGTGATGTAACAGACACGAACTACTGGGCTACGACTGAGAGCACTCTTGTGAACGGCTCGGCTGACTGCCGAGCCGTTCGCCGTTCTCAGACAGCCGATCGTCAGGCGCGGTCGCCCGCCCGACGGCGGCGGTGAATCAGCCGTCCCGGCGTGTCGTCTTGCCGAGCCGTCGGACGCAATCGCCGGCGCTCCCGGTCAACTCGTCGCCGAGCAGCGCGGACTAGCCGAGTCGTACGGTGCGCTCGCCCGAACGACCGATCCGGTGGCGCGAGAGAAAATACAAATTCGTGATACGTGGGCGATTCGCTCGCCACGCGGGCGAGTCAGCTGGCGAGTCGATCCGACTGACTAGGCGATGCGACCGGTGCGTCGGATGCGGCGCCTGCTCTGTTTGCTCGAGCGACGAGTCGCCCGCCCCGCCCTCACGATCGGCCGCTAGGCGCGACGAGTGCGCGGGCTAGCCTGACCGATTTGCTGACCGGTCGGTCCAGCCGGTTGCCCGCGCGGGAAAACTCGCCGACCGGATCGGCAAATTGTGCTGGCCGGCCGGATTGATCGCCTCGTCGAGCGGAACAGATCGGTGAACGCGGCACCCGGTTCGGTGCACGCCATGGAAAAGTGCGGTGGCGGGATGGAAATGTCCGGTGACCGAAAAAGCCGCTAGAAACTCCAGACGAGAAGTTGCGGCCGGATTGGTAGGGGTCGCGCAATTGGCAGGAACCATCAGCCTCTCTACTTGGGTAATAGCGCCGACCCCCGAAATGGCGTCAATCGGCTAAGCCGAAACGCGCCCGAAAATGTCAATCCATCGTCAATCAGCAGATCGTACATTAAGAAATTGTAACGTTGTGACCGGGACCTGAAGCCAAAACACACCCCGGCGCTATTACCCAAGTAGAGGGGCTCGCGTCTCGAGGTTGGGGGGAGGGGGGGCAGAACTGCGTTCGGCGTTCGGCTGACGGCCGATCCGCTGCGGAACGGGCCGCAGAATGGCCGCGGTCCATCGTAGCTTTCTGCAGGCAGTCGCGACCCGAGTCCGTTGACCAAAGCCCCACTCTTCCCAGTCGACCTGCATCCCCTCGTTCGCGCTTGGTTCGAGGAGACCCTTGGCGCGCCCAGCCCGCCGCAGCGGGAGGGTTGGCCCGCGATCGCGAGCGGCGCCCACACTCTCATCCTCGCCCCTACAGGCACCGGCAAGACGCTCACCGCGTTTCTTTGGGAGCTCAACCAGCTCATCGTCGACGGCGCGGCGACCCCGCTGCCGAATGCGGTGCAGATCCTCTACGTCTCGCCGCTGAAAGCCCTGAACAACGACATCCAGCGAAACCTCGAGCGTCCGCTCGCCGAGTTGCGCGAGCGGTTCGAGGCGGCCGGCGAGGCGTTCCCGGAGATCCGCGTCGCCGTGCGCACCGGCGACACACCGCAGTCGGCGCGGGCGCGAATGCTTCGGAAGTCGCCGCACATCCTCATCACGACGCCCGAGTCGCTGCACATCATGCTGACGACCGTGCGCGGACGCGGGATGTTCAGCGGCGTGCGCGCGGTGATCGTCGACGAGATCCACGCGATCGCCGGGAGCAAGCGCGGCGCGCACCTCGCGCTGACGCTCGAGCGGCTGGATCGACTCTGCGACGACTCGCCCCAGCGAATCGGCTTGTCGGCCACGCAGCGCCCGCTCGACGAGATCGCGCGTTTTCTCGTCGGCCAGGACACGAGCGGCGGCGCCGATCCGACGCCGCGTCCGTGCACCATCGTGGACTGCGGGCTCGTCAAGCGCATCGAGCTGAACGTCGAGTCGCCCGTCGACGATCTCGCGCACGTCGGCGGGACGATCTGGACGTCGGTCACGCCGCTCGTGCTCCGCCACATGGCCGGCGCGCGCACGACGCTCGTCTTCGTCAACAACCGCGCACAGGCCGAGAAGATGGCGGCGCGGATCAACGCGCTCGCCGGCGAGGAAGTCGCGCTTCCCTATCATGGATCGCTGTCGCGCGAGCGCCGACTCGTCCTCGAGCAGTCCTTGAAGGCGGGCCGGCTTCGCGCGCTCGTCAGCACCAGCGCTCTGGAGCTCGGGATCGACATCGGCTCTGTGGATCTCGTGATCCAGCTCGCGTCGCCAAAACGCGTGGCGAACGGACTCCAGCGCGTGGGCCGCGCCGGACATACGCTCGACGCGGTGAGCCGCGGCGTGTTCGTGCCGACCTTCCGCGACGACGCCCTCGAGATGTTGGCGATCGTGCGCTCGATGCGCGTCGGCGACGTCGAGCCGACGCGCGTCGTCCAGAACGCGCTCGACGTCCTCGCACAGGTCATCGTCGCCGCGGTGTCCATCGACGACGACTGGACGAGCGCGGCGCTGTTCGACCTCGTCCGGCGGTCGTACCCGTACCATGCGCTGCCACGTTCGGCGTTCGACGAAGTGCTCTCGATGCTGTCGGGGAAGTATCCGGCCGACGTCGCCTCGGAGCTCGACGCGCGGCTCTCGTGGGACCGCGTCAACGACTCGCTCACCGCGTCGAGAAGCGCGCGCATGGTGGCCGTCATCTCGGGCGGCACGATTCCGGATCGCGGACTCTACACCGTCAATCTCCCCGACCGCACGCGACTCGGCGAGCTCGATGAAGAATTCGTGCACGAGACGCGCGTCGGCGACGTGTTCCAGCTCGGATCGTCCACGTGGCGCGTGAACACGATCGAGCACGATCGAGTGATCGTGACCCCCGCGCCCGGCGCGCCGGCGCGGATGCCCTTCTGGCACGGCGAGTATTCCGCCCGCTCGTCGCATCTCGCGTCCGCAATCGGCACGTTGCGCCGCGAGCTGGACGCCGCACGAACTCCACAAGCCGTCGATGAGATCACGACGCGCTACGGTTGTGACAAGGCGACGGCGCAGTCGCTCGTCGAATACGTGCACGAGCAGCGCGCCGCGACGGGCGCCGTGCCCGACGAACGATCGCTCGTCGTCGAACAGTTCCGCGACGAGACGAACGCCGTCCGCGTCGTGATCCACGCGCCGTTCGGCGGCCGGGTGAACGCTCCGTGGGGGATGGCTCTCGCGCATCGGGCGCGCGAGGTCCTCGGGCGCGGCGTCGTCGTTCAGGTGCAGACGACCGACGACGGAGTGATGCTGCGCTTCCCCGATCTGCGCGACTGGGTGCCGCTGTCGCTCGTGTCGGGGATGACCGCCGGCGAGGCGGAGCGTCGCATGCTCGACGAGGTCGGTTCGTCGTCGCTGTTCGGCGCACGATTCCGCGTCAACGCGGCGCGCGCGCTGCTCCTTCCGCGCGGCACCGCGCGCCGGCGGATGCCGCTCTGGCTCCAGCGACTCAAGGCGCGCGATCTGCTCGACGCGGTGCGCGAGTACCCCTCGTTCCCGATCCTCGTCGAGACCTACCGCGACGTGTTGCAGGATGCGTTCGACATGCCCGCCCTCGCCCGCATGCTCGACGACCTCGCCGGCGGCTCGATCGGCCTGCGCAGCGTGCAGACGGAAATTCCGTCGCCGTTCGCGTCGTACCTCCAGCTCGGGTTCGTCATGGACTGGATGTACGCCGACGACGCTCCGCACGCCGAGCAGCGCGCCGCGCTCCTGTCACTCGACCGCGCGCTGTTGGATGAATTGCTCGGCACCGAAGGCGCCGACGCCGAAACACTCGTCGTGCTCGAGGAGATGCTGGCGCGCCGGCGCGGAGTGGCGCCGGGCTCGCGGGCACGAACGGCCGACGAGCTCGCGATCCTCCTCGACCGCGCCGGCGATCTGTCGCTCGACGAGCTTCGCGACCGAACCGCCCACGAGGCCGAGGGTCGGCTCGGCGACCCGCTCGGCGAGCTGCTCGAGCGCCGGCGCATCGTCGCGGCCGACGTGCCCGCCGGATCGGGACCGACCGAGAGCCGATACGTGCTCGCCGAGACGTCGGCGCGCTACGCAGCGGCGTTCGGCGCCGACTCGCCGATGCGCGTCACGGCGCGGCGCGAGATCCTCATCCGGTTCGTCTCACTTTCAGGCGTCGTCTCGGTCGCCGACGTCCTCGCTCGGTACGCGTTCGACCCGGGTTGGGTCCGCGAACGATTCGACGAATGGACGCGCACCGGCCGACTCGTGCGCGGAGCGTTCGGCGGCGACGCGGCGGACCGCTGGTGCTCGCGACGTCTGTTGGAGCGCGCGCGACGCCGCGAGCTGTCGCAGGCGCGCAAGCAGATCCAGGCGGTGGACCTCGAGCGATTTTCGCGATTCATGTTCCGCTGGCAGCACGTCGCAACGCGGCTCGACGGTGCCGACGGCACGACGCACGCCGCTCGGCAACTGTACGGCGTCTCCCGCCCCGCCGAGCTGTGGGAACGCGAGCTCTTTCCCGCGCGCGTGGAGTCGTACGACGCGAGCGCGATCGCTCGCTTGATCGCCGCGGGAGAGATGGTGTGGGTCGGTGCGGGTGCGCCGACCGCCCACGACGCAACGCCGGTTCTCGCGAACATCCGAATGTTGCGGCGCGGAACCGGGCGCGCGTGGCTGCCCGAGTCACACCCGCCGATCGGCGAGGCGGCAACCTCGGTGCTCGAAGCGATGACGCGAATGGGCGCGGTGTTTTTCGACGAGCTGCTGGCCGAGACCTCGTTCTCCGCGCGAAAGCTGAGAGACTCGCTGCGCGAGCTCGTCGGCGCCGGTCTGGCGACGAACGACACAATCGACGCAATGCGCGCCGTCGTCAGGTGGCGGCCGCTCGTTTCGCCGCGCGAACGCTCGCGCCCCGACCCGACGCGCTGGCTGCCGGCGGATTACTCGCCGTCGGCGAATCGGCACGTCGTACAGCGACGACCCAACCTTCGCCGGCTCCCGCGCTGGCAACGGCCCGACCTTCCAGGCGGCGGCGACACAGAAGCGTGGCCAGGCCGGTGGTCGCTCGTGGCGTCGCCGCGAGTCCTCGGCGCACCGAACGATGAGTCCGCGCTCGGTGAAGCGGTCGCGCGGCAGTGGCTTGATCGCTACGGCGTCGTCGCGCGAGAGATGTGGCGCCGCGAGCGCCCCATGATTCCGTGGCGCGCGGTCTATCGCGAGCTCAAACGGCTCGAGTTCCGCGGCGACGTCCGTCGCGGATACTTCGTTCGCGGTCTTTCGGGCGCACAGTTCGCCCTTCCCGAGGCAGTCGAGTCTCTACGAGCCGATGAGACGGGCGACGACGAGGCCGTGGTCATCGCCGCGGCGGATCCCGCCAACGTGTTCTCGCTTCCCATCCCCGGCGACCCGGCGCGCGATCCATTCGTGCGCCCGCGCAGCTCGAGCGCGTTGCTCGTGGCCATCGGTGGCCGCGTCGTTCTCATCGCCGAGCGACGGGGCTCACGAGTGGCCGTACGCCCCGAAACGAACGAGGCGATTGTCGCACGATCGGCCGAGGCGCTGGTCCGACACCTCTCGAGCCGCCTGCGTCGTGATCTCGTCCTCGAGACGATCGACGGACAGCCGGCGGCGGCAAGTCCGCACGCGACGGCGTTCGAGAAGGCGGGGTTCAGACGCGGGCGAACGGACTTGAGATACCTTCGGCCGGCCCGCTGAAGCGCCTGTCCAGGAAAGAACTGCGAAACTGCTCCGCGACAGCCGTTGTTGGTTCGGAGTGTTCGGTTGTGAGTGATCGGTGACTGATGGACTTGGACAGGCTCTACGCGGGTCGAATCGAACCCGCGTAGAGCCTGTCCCGACATCATTCACTCACGACTCCAAACCGACAACCCCGAACCAACAACGGCAGTCGCGAGAGCCGTTCCGCCGTTCCGCCGTTATCGGTGCCCGTCCCCATTCCTGAACGGTGCCGGCGGCGCGTACAGGATCACTTCCTGTGGCCGCTCCTCCGAATCCGCTTCGACGATCACCGTCGTCCGCACGCGTCCGTTCCACGCGCGCGTCAGAACGTTCTCGAGCTCGGTCTCACGGCACTTGAAGTGACGCGGACCGTCTTCAGTCTCGAGCACGAAACCCTCGAAGTCACCGAAGCGGTCGTACACGATCCCGTCGACTTTTCCGGTGAATCGCAACCGCACTTCGCTGCCGTGATGCGGAGTCGGCTTCGGCCCGGTCTGAGGCTCCGGGTGTACGCCGCTTCCGTCCGGCGACGGGCGAATCCGCGTCGGGTCGCCGCCGAGCGCTTTCACGCGATCGCCGATCACACCGACGTACTTCTCGAAGACCGGATACCACCGGTTCTCGTGCGGAATCGTCTGCTCGATGTACTTCAGAACGGAGTACGTCCGCTCCTCGGGCTCGAGCAGCGTCTGTTTCGTGCGAACGGGAATCTGGATCTGGAACGCGCCGAGCGTGTGACGCGACTCCGGACGCGACGTCGGTTTCGTCGGGACCGGTGCCGGACGCGCGCTACCCTTGGTTCGAGTACGCGGCTGCGGCGTGGGTGGCTCGACGTGCTTCGCCGCGCTCGAGGTGATCTGCCGGATCACCACCGTAAACGACTGGCCGCGACGGACCGTCGCCGGCAAGTCGATCGTGAGAAGGCCGGCGTAACCCGGACCCGCTCCCGGCGGGACGGGCATCCACGTCGCCCCCTCCGCTCGGCAGGCCAGCGTGTGATCGTCGATGCGGCGCAGCGTCGTCATCCCGTACATCTTCGCCGCGAGATCGAGGATCTCACCCGTGTGCGCGCCCGGTAGATAGATCGTTGCCTCGCCGCCGGCGGGCGTATTGCCCCAATCGATCATGATCTCGTCGGGCGTCCAGCCCGGCGGCAGGATCTCGTGGGTCGGCTTGATCTCGAACGTGTTCGGAATCCGATGCGATGCCGCCGTGCCCGGATTGTCCGACGATACGATCGAGAGATTGCGCTGCGACAGCTTGTCCGACGTCGCCGGATTCTGGCCGTTGGTGATCGGCTCCGGATCGAACGCCAGCTCGACGACCATGCACTGGTGAATGCCGCGCACCAGCTGCTGAATGCTCTGCCGCCCCGACGTGAACGGTCCGTCCGATGTCACGTTCACCGGGAAACGGAGCTGGTTCGGCTGGTTGATGTCCACCCACACGCCGAAGTACGCGTCACGCTCGTTCCCGCTCGCGTCGTGTTGAATCGTCTGCACGTTCGCGGGATCCTGCTGGATGTCCATGCTCTGGCTGCCCGTATCGACGCGCGCGGCCGCGAAGAACGGAATGGTCGTCACTTCACCGGCGACCGTGCCCAGCAGAGGGATCTTCGTCGGGCCGTTCACCGCGCTGCGGTACGTCGTCGAACCGTCGAACGTCGTCGAGGTCGTCGACGCCGGGAACGCGCGGAAGAAGGCGCGCACCTGCGTCGCGTCGACCGACAGCGCTCGATAGCGAACGTGCGCCACGGCGAAGTTGAACACCGGCGTCCCGTTCACTTTCTCCGACAGCTCGAGCTTCGACGTGTCTTCGTCGGTCGAGATGAGGTCGAACGGATGCCCGAACGGCGAGTGCGTATTGAACGCGCCGATGATGTTGGTGATGAACGAATTCGCCGCGTTGGAGCCGGTCCCCATCACCACGCTCGGCAGTCCGGTGATCGATTGCCCGGGCTGTAGCTGGAACACCCGAACGTCCGTGCTCAACCACGACACCGGGCCGTCCAGGATGTACGGATTCGGCTGCGTGACGAGGTCGATCACCGCCGTGCCCGACGTCGAGTGCGTCGTCGCCGTCAGCGCGACGGGGATGTCCTCGGCCGTGAACGCGCTCGTGTTGGCGAACACGACCTGGTACACGAACGTGAACCGCTGTGGCTGCGCCGGCAGCGACGGCAACTCGGCGACGAGCGCGCTCGGCCGAATCGAGAATCCCGTCGGCGTCGGCGACTCGGTGAACGCCGGTGCCCAGGCCTGCAACTGCGTCGGCGTCGGATTTGTCGTCGTGATGCCGAGCTCCGCCGGGGTAAAGCCGTCAACGGTCACGTAAAACGCTGCGTCGATCACCGCCGGATTCGAGATCTGCAGCATTGCGTCGATCTCGTCTTTCCCGAACGTGCTCCGATCGGTGATGATCGTGACTTCTTTCGTGAAGCGCGCGGTCAGCGCCGCGAGCAGACCTTGGCCGTCGACGACGCCGAGTCCGGTTGCCGCGTCCCAACCCAGGCCCGCGGTGTAGCCGGGCGCGCCACCGGTCGCGTTACTGGCATTGTCCGCAATGTCGCGAATCACACCGGTGTTGTTGAGCGCATACAGCAGCGGATTCAGGAAGCCGACGCTTCGGCCGAGCTTGGCATTGCACAGCGCGACGAGCGCTGCATACAGCGGAGCCGTCGCGCTCGTCCCGCCAACTCCCGGGAAGCTCGAGCCGTCGACGATGAGGTTGTAGCCGCTCGCCGGATCGGCGTTCCCCGCGATGTCCGGAATGCCGCGGCCCTGATGGCCGTCGTTCGCCGAGAGCGGAACGCCGGCACCGATCTGATAGGTCGGCAGCGAGAAGAAATCGCTGATGCCGCCGCCCGTCGTCCCGAACGACTGCGCCCATGTCGTCTCGGTGAACGATGCGCCGGAGACGTCGCTGATACGCGTTCCGCCGCACGAGCTCACGAACGGATCGGACGCCGGATACAGCACGTGCGCGGCGCCGTCGCCCTGCCCGCAGTCGGAGCCGCTGTCGCCAGAAGCGGCGAACACCGTGACACCGAGCGCGGCCGCGTCCTGGAACGTCTGGTTCACGGCGTTGATCGCCTGCTGCGTCCACGTGAAACCTTCGATCCCCTCGAACTCGGGCCATCCCCAGCTGATCGAGAGCACCGACGGATTGTTTGTCGCGTCGTGCACGGCGTTCGTGATGACGTCGACCCATCCCTGTTCGGTCCACGGAGCGAAGTAGACCGCGACGTCGGCGTTGGACGCGACTGACGACGCGACGCAGATGTCCAGCGTCACTTCGCCGTCCGAATTTATGTCGACGCCGGGATTGTTCGTGACGCCGTCCATCCCGACGACTGTTGGCGTCGGCGCGGTGAGGCCGCCGCCGAGACCGGTGAAGAATTGATTGAGGTCACTCTGCGCGAATCCGCCGCCGAACTCGATCAGGCCGATCGTCTGGCCCGCGGCGCCCGGAGTGAGCGGATAGTCGTACAGCGACGCGACCTGCGTCGGCGTGAGCGCCGTGACGTTGAGCGACGGCCCGAAGTCGGTGGGCACCGCGACCGTTTCGACGCGGCCGCTGGTCGGCCCGAACGCCTTCGGCGGACGTGGAGCGACGCGCGTTCCGGCGCGGCGCGCCATCCGGCGGTTGTCGAGTCCGAATACGCCCTCGACGACGTTCGAGACATCCTGCGGCATGTTGACGGCGCCTTCGCGTCCGCGATAGGTCTCCGTCGGCGATTCGTAGCGGCCGAGGTCGACGCCGAACGCGTGATTCATCTGTTCGACCGTGCCGAAGATCTTCACGACGCGGCGTGCCGTGCTCGTCTCTTCGACCTCGAGACCTTTGGCGCGCGCGAAGGCGACGACGAGGTCGAGGTCGGCTTGCGACGCGCCGAAGCGCTCGGCGAACTCTTCGCGCGACAGGTGACCGGTCGGCGTGTCTGCGTTGTGGTGCACGGGCAAGGACGGCGCGTCGGTGCGGCGACGCACGCGGATGGTGACCGAGAGTTTGGCCGACGGATTTTCCGCGGCCACACGGCGCGCACCGGGTGCGGGCCGTCTCTCGCTGCCTTCGATCGGGCGGACTGCAGTGGGACTCGGCATGCGACCTCCTCCTACCGGAGAGAGTGGGGAGCTTCATTGCCGCGTCAGGCCTTCGCGACGCGCGTGACGCTCGTTGTGAGTTGTTCGCGAAGGGTGCGGCGCCCAACCGATGACCGACATCGGTCATCACGGAAGGCGCGCCGGCTCGGCGCGACGACGACGCCCCGCGATTCCGCCGCGCCGCCGTCGTAGGCGGTGGGCACAGCCGTGTTCGTCGGGCGCCGCCGACGGCGAGATGACGTGGGTCCGACACGCCGAATCGAACGCATCGGACCCACATCCATCGTCGTCCACGCCGTCCGTGCGAGGTGGCCGACGTCACTGCGCAGGGCCACCGCGGGACGCCGTCAATATAGGCCGCGTCCCGCGCTGGTCAATACGAAAGTTGTAACGCGATTAAGATTGTATGATTAGCAAACGTAACAGTTCGCTTCGTGTCCGCCTTTCGCGACAAACTCGAGCGTGACACCGTCGCGATTTCTTCGTGACGCGGACCCTCGCGCCCGCATCAGCGGCGCCGCGGCTGGATCGGCTCGGCGCTCTGCGTCTTGAGCCGCGCGTCGCGAGGCGTGCCCAGCGTCACACCGGCGGAGTCGGATACCTCGACGCGTCCCCCCCGAAGCGCCCGGTCCATCCCGCGAACGACGTCGTCGAGGCGCGTCGCGCCCGCCACGTCGCGCGTCGTCGCCAGCACCGAGGCCGCGCCGCGCGCGTCGCCGCCCGCGCGCAACGCTTCGGCCAGCTCGACGCCGCCGAACAGATACAGCGCCGGCATGCTCACCGACGGCCGGTCCACCCACCGCCCCTCGGACACGATCGCGCGCGGGCCGGTGAACACGTCGTTCCATAGAGCGCGCGTTCGCGCCACGTCGAGCCACCCGTCTCCTTCGACGAGAAGGGTGTCTCGCGTCTGCGACGTTGGTGGCACGAACAACTTCGACGCCAACCCCTGCGTCAACACGTTGTCGCCGAGCCCGAGCGACCGTGGATAGCCGCCGGCGGAGCGCGCGAAATAGATGGGGCGATCCGGCCACGAATCGTGAATCATTTGCAACACGAGCGCGTCGGCTCGCATGAGAACGCCGTTCTCCAATCGACGAGGATCGATCGTCGCGTGGATCGCGCCGCTGTTGAACACCATCGGCCCGGGGAGCTGAATGTATTCTGGATACGAATCCGCGTCGGCGAACGACATGTGAAGCGGCGGGCTGGTCGGCGTGCGCCAGATCCCGTTTCGATAAATCGCCGGACCGCGCGCGGCGTCGTATTCGTAGATCGGGCGCCGGATGATCTGACGCGCGTACCACTCGGTGTTGAGCAGCGACGTGTTCGCCACGACGACGTCGCGCCGAATGCCCTCGACTTCCTGCGCGTACCACAACGGGAACGTGTCGTTGTCGCCCACTGTCACGAGCACGCCATACGGCTCGACCGAGTTCAGCATGTCGGCCGCGACGTTTCGCGTCGCCTGATGGCGCGAGCGCGGCGCGGCGCTCCAGTTCGTCGCCAGAGGCACGAGCGCCAGCGCCATCGCCGGCGACGTCAGCATCCAACCTCGCCGGGTCGGCTCGCCCTCCAGCGCTTTGCCCTTCCGCTTTTCCGGTCCGACGAGCCCGGCGAGCGACTCCCAGACGTAGACGAGCCCGAGCGCCGCCCACACGCCCCACGCCGAGTAGCTCCAGATGAAGAAGTAGTCGCGGTCGCGGACCTCATGATCCTGCGGCGAGGCCGGATTCTGCGAGCTGCCGAGCTTGAAGTTGAGGTAGTAGACGAGCAGCAGCGTCGTCGTGAACATGAGCGCGCTGAAGTACCAGAAGCTCGGCCGGTCCCTCGCGGCGTGCGCGCGCGCTCCGACAAGGCCCAGCACGAGGAAGGTCGCGGCGAGCAGCGACTGTGCGAACGGCCACGATCCGTCGGCGTCGCGCATCCACTGCCACTTGAAGTAAAGCCACCACATCTCGAGCTGGTCGCCGAAACCCGCCTGCCGCTGCTCGAGCGAGGGCTTCGCATACTGGCCCCGGTTGAAGTTGTAAAGGAAGGAGTCGAGCGTCGCCTTCGAGAGCGTGCACGACATCTCGATCTTTGTGCGACAGCCCGTCGGCTCGCCCTCGTTGACCGCTGGGAAATACGCCGCGCGAATCGGCTGTGTGGCGAAGGGGCTCAATCCGGCGAGCGCCGCAGCCAGGCACGCGAACACGAGCCGCGCGCGCAGCAGCGTGCGCGGCCGAATCGCCACGATCGCGAGCCCGAGTGCTCCGATCGGCAGCATTCCCGCCATGTGGTTGGCGTAGCCGAGGCCGCAGAGGTACGCCGCGAGAACGAGTCGGCGGTCGGCGAAGGGACCGGCGGGGTCGCGCGTCCACCGCACCGCGAGCCACGACACGATCGCGATCCCCGCGAGCGAAATCGTGTAGACCTTCTCGTTCACGACCGACTGGTTCCACACGGTGAACGCGAGCGCGCCGATCGCCGCGCCGGCGGTGGCGCCGACGATCCGCAACGCGCGCGAGCGAAGCCAGCCGCGCAGGACGTGCTCCGTGATCAGGAACCAGCAGCCGGCGGCCGCCGCGCTCGCGATGGCGGCGAGCACGTTGATCCGCGACGCGACCGACGGCGCGATCGGCAGCAGCGAGAACGCGCGTCCGACGATGACGAAGAGCGGATTTCCCGGCGGGTGCGGCAATCCGAACGTGTACGCCGCCGCGATGTACTCGCTCGTGTCCCACATCGCGGTGGAGGGCGCGAGCGTCAACAGGTAGAGCCCGAGCACGCACGCGGCGACGATTCCCGCGGCGAGATAGGATGGCCGTTCGTCCCGCGTCTCCTCCAACTCGGCGTCGCCGTCCCAATGCCAGATGACGAGCGGCACGAGAACGCAGTACGCCACCGCGAGCAGAATCGCCGACACGGTGATGCCGCCGCGGACGAGATCGGCGAACCCGACGCCGAACACGATGAGCGTAGCGAGTAATAGATAATTTTTTGTCTTCTTGACCCAATCCAAAGGACGCATGTCGTAACTCCGATCTGATCGTCGTTAGCGGGCTTCGGCCGCGCCGGAATTCGGCGCCGTCTCGGGACGTAGGCCCAGCGCGTAGCGCGCCCACGCCCGCACGCGCGGATTGGGGTCCAGCTCCGCCGCGCTTCGCGCGAACGCCACCGTGTCCGCGCGATGCGCCAGGCCGATCACCGCGTACGCGCGCGACTCCCATCGCGAATCGCGCATCAAGCTGGCGAGCACGTCCCGCGTGGGCACGATCTCCACGCCGCAGAGCGGCACCGCCGACACCGCACACGCCGCCGTGGCGACGAAGGTCCAACGCCGCGCCAGCGGACGCACGTCTCGGCCCGCGTCGAGGATCGCCGCGAGCCGCGCGCGCAACGGCCCGCGCCCGGAGAGCGCGAGCGCTGTTTCGATGTGCGGCACGCCCCCCATCGACGCCGCGATGAGCAGCTCGGCGTAATCGCTGCGAGCGACTCCCGACGAGATCACGCGATCGTCAGCCGCCCGCTCGGCGTCGCGACGCAGCGAGCGTGCGATCCACCACGGGCCGGGATGGAACCAGTAGAGCGCGCACGCGAAACGCGCCGCGAGGCCGAAAGCCCAATCGGCGCCGCGCACGTGCGCCAGCTCGTGGCGGAGCACCATCCGCCGCTCGTCAGCGGTCCAACCGTCGCTTGCAGTGGGCAGAAGAATCACGGCGTGCCGAAGGCCCCACGTCATCGGGACGTTCACGTCGCGGCTCCGAAACAGCCGAACGACGCGGCGGACGTCGAGGCGCGATCGCGAATCCTCGAGATCGGCCATCCACGAGCGATCGGCATCGAGCGCGCGGGCGCGGCTCAGCATTCGCCGGGCGCGAATCGACGCGACCACCGTGGGCCACAGCGCGACGACGACGCCGGCGACATACACGGCGAACGCGATCTGAATCCACAGCGATCCGGCCGGCGCTTGGTTGTGCGTGCCGGCGAGATGCGGCGCGAGATCGGCGACGCGAATGCGCCCCAGCGCGACGAGCGGGGCGGCGACGATCGACGGGACCGACCATCCGGCGAGCCGCAGGGGAAACAAACGACCCGCGAGCGCGACGAGCAGCACGACGACGGCCACGCGCCATACGAGGACGCGTCCCTCCGCCGCCGCACGACGCATCGCAAGCGCTCCTATCGCCGCCGCCACGATCGGGGCGGTTGCCAACAGCGACGCCGTGTAGACCGACGCGGCCGCGCGGGCGCTGTCCGCGGCGGAGACCGGCAGGCCGGCGAGCGTCGTCGTCAGCATCCGGCCTATTTCCCCTCGGCCCGCAATCGCTTGATCACGCCGGCCAGCTCCGTTCGCTCGGCACCGGTGAGCGGGCGCTCCGTGTCATCGAGCAACGCGACGACGGCCGCTGTTCGCGAGCCGCCGAAGAACGTTCCGATCACATGGCGCATGGCGCTCTTCTGCGCGACGCTGCGCGGCGTCGTGGGATAGTAGACGTGACGCGGGCCGTCCTTCTCGTGGCGGAGGTGTCCCTTGCTCTCGAGAATCCGAAGCATCGTCCGCACCGCCGCGGGAACCGGCGGATCGGGGAGCCGCGCGTGAATGGTCGCCGCCGTCGCGCCGGCGGCGGAATACACAACGTCCATGATCTGCCGCTCACGGCGGCTCAGGTTCGTCGAAGGAGAAGCGGTCCGGGGCATTTAGATAAAATATTGTCTCTAAGAGAGAATATTTTCGCTGAACCGCCTTCTGTCAAGCGCGGGGGCCGGCGCACGACTTAGCCGGCCCCGGCCACCGCCCCCGTCTGGCGCTCCATCTCGAGCTCGCCGCGCAAGCTGTCCTCGTCGCGGAAGAGCGTGGCCAGAGCCAGGACCTGGCCGCCGCGCATGAACCGCACGGCGACGTCGTGCTTCGCCGCGTCGCCGGAGACCTCGACCCGGTCCCACTTCTCGGCGTGCCCCACGTAATTGATGCTGACGTCGTAGTGCGCGCTCCAGAAGAACGGAACGGCCTCGAACGGCTCGTGAGCGCCGAGAATGTTGCGCGCCGCGGCCTGGCCCTGCCGCTGCGCGACGACCCAATGCTCGACGCGAATGCGCTCGCCGGTGTGCGGGTCGGGCCACCGCGCGATGTCACCCGCGGCGTAAACGCCAGGCGCGCTCGTCTGAAGGAACTCATCCACCGTCACGCCGCGATCCATCGTCAGACCGGCGCCCTCGGCGAGCGAGAGGCGCGGCTTCACGCCCACGCCGAACACGACGAGGTCCGCCGGGAGCCGCGGTGCCGTCGTCGAGAACGACGGCATCCTCCTCGATTCGCTGCGCCGTGTGTCCCAGATGAAAGACGACGCCGTGCTCCTCGTGCAGACTCTTGATGAACGCGCCGAGGTGATCGCCGAGCACCCGGGCGAGTGGAAGCGTCTCGGGCGCGACGACGTCCACGCTCAGGCCGCGCGACCGCAGCGATGCCGCTACTTCGAGGCCGATGAAGCTCGACCCAACGACGACGGCGTGCTTGGCCGTCTTGGCCGCGGCGATGATCGCCCGGCTGTCGTCGAGCGTGCGCAGATAGCGCACGTGCGGAAGATCGGCGCCGGGCGTATTCAGCCGGACGGGCTCCGCGCCGGTGGCGAGCAACAGCGCGTCATAAGACAGGGGCTCGCGGCTCTCGATCTCGATTTGCTTCCGCGCGGTGTCGATGCGTGTGACGCGTCCGCGCACCCGGTCGATGCCGTGCTCGCGGTAGAAATTCTCCGGGCGAAGCGGAATCCATTCTTCCGGCGCATTCCCGGCGAGGTAGTCCTTCGAGAGGTTGGGGCGATCGTACGGCGCGGCGTCGTCCGAGTCGACGATCGTGATTCCACCCTCGTGTCCGCAGCGACGAAGCATCTCCGCGGCGGCGCCGCCGGCCGCGCCCGCTCCGACGATCACCACGTTCTTGATCGACGGATCGCGCGTGAACGAGGCGGACCCGGACGGGACGAGCGGGTCTCGCACGAACTTGCCGGTGACGACGACTTTCGTGCCGCGACGCTCCGTCGCGTAACGCGCGACGGGCGAGAGCGCGGGCGCGTGCAGCGCCTCGCCGGTGCGGACGTTGAAGCAGGCGTGGTGCCAAGGGCAGCGGACGGTGTCGCCGTCAAAGAGGCCTTCGGCGAGCGGTCCGCCGTAGTGCGTGCACGTCGCGGCGATCGCGCAGTAGTCGGCGCCCAGCCGAACGAGCAGAACGGGATCGCCGTCCGAGTGGCCGAGCAGCGCGCCGCCCGGCTCGAGGCTATTCGCTTCGATTCCCTCGCTGAGATCGGGACCAGTGAGCTCGTTCGACCCGCCCATGTTAACCCCCAATGAAGTGCGCGCCGGAGACCAGTACATTCCGCTGAATCGGCGTTCCCTCGCCCCTCCCCGCTCCGACACCCTCACCGCAACACGACCATGGAAGATCTGCGATATCCCGTCGGTCGCCACCAGCGGCCTCAGTCGCTGACCTCGGAACAGCGACGCACGGCGATCGATGCGATTGCCGCCGCCCCGACGCTCCTCCGCACCGCCGTCTCCGGTCTCGACGATCGCCAGCTCGACACGGCCTATCGACCCGACGGGTGGACCGTCCGGCAAGTCGTGCACCATGTGCCCGACAGCCACCTGAATGCGTACACGCGTTTCAAGCTAGGGCTCACTGAAGACACGCCGACGATCAAGCCGTACGACGAGGCGAAATGGGCGCAGCTCGAGGATTCGCGCTCCACGCCGATCGCGACGTCCCTCGCGCTGCTCGACGCCGTCCACGATCGTTGGATTCGAGTGCTGCGCGCGATGTCGCCGTCGGATTTTGCGCGGACGTTGAACCATCCGGAGAACGGCGTGATGAATCTCGATCAGATGCTCGCGCTGTACGAATGGCACGGGAGGCACCACGTCGCGCACGTAACGAATCTTCGCAATCGCAACAACTGGTAGTCGCCGCGCCTCGGTATTCGGCATTTGTGCGGTCGGCGTAACACCCTTCGAACAAATAGGTTCCGGCGGTTTCGGATGCGCCCCGGCAACATCTGCAACGCGCCGCCCTTAACGATCCACGAGCAGCTCTCGTCCTCCTGAGTGAATGCAGGCACCACCCGGTGCATGACGAAACACTCAAGAACGTTCACAGGAGCTGCACATGATCAGGAGCTTAAAGACGGCCGTGCTCGGCGCGGTGATGGCGGTTGCGGTGGCCGGAATCGCCGGCGCGCAGACGTCCACGAACCCGGCGACAAAGCGGGAAGTCCGGGATCTGAGGCGCGACCATCGCGACCTCGTTCAGGATCGGCATGACGTGCGGGCGGACGGGCGCGACCTCCGCGCCGACAAGCGCGACGTTCGACAGGACGTCAAGTCGGGCCAGTTCAAGGACGCGCGGCAGGACCTCCGCGACGCCAGCCGCGACCGCCGGGACATCGTCGGCGACAAGCACGACATCCGCGCCGACAAGCGGGACATTCGTCAGGACCGCCGGCGCATCGCTCAGCCGTAACGCGTCGCCCCAGCCGGCGCCCGGCGGGGCCAATGGTCCCGGAGAGCGCCCGCCCGGTGCCCCAGGTTGCCCCAGCAGCCCGGGGCGCCGGTACGTATTGGCCCAATTCCCCCCGAGCGCGAAAGCGCTCCAGCGCCTAGATTTGGGGCGAGTTTCGGGACTTGGCCTGAATCCTCCTCGGCTCGCCGCCAAGCGAGCCCTCGCGGCAGGATTGTCCTCTGGTGAGCGCTCCCTTGCAGCAATCACCGCGCGATGGCCATAGTCTTACGCGGGTAAATCCGAGAACATGGCCGACCACCAGGACGACGACGAACAGCCCTCCGTGACGGGACCCGCCGGCCAGCGCGCCGGGGGAACGGGCACGTCCGATACCGGCCCGCACCCGCAGCACCCGCTGCTCGACAGCCACCTCGGATCGGGGTTGATCGCGCAACAGCCGACCCCGGCCCCCAACGAGACCGTCGCGGTTACAAAGATCTGCCCGCAGTGCGGCGGCGAATACGAGACGTCCGATCGCTTTTGTCCGAAGGACGGCTCGCCGCTGCGTCCGAAGTCGGGCGGCGATCCGCTCGTCGGCCGAGTGATCGCCGACCGCTATCTGATGCTGGCGCGACTCGGCGAAGGCGGCATGGGACGCGTGTATCTGGCGGAGCACGTCAAGATGAACCGCCAGTGCGCGATCAAGGTGATGAACCCTTCGCTCGTGAACGACACCGAGTCGTCACAGCGATTCGCGCGCGAAGCGTCGAACGCCGCGCGCATTCTGCATCCCAACGTCGCGGCGGTCTTCGACTACGGCGAAGCGGACAAGATCGTCTACATCGTGATGGAGTACGTCGACGGTGAGTCGCTGTCGTCCATTCTCCAGAAGGACGGCGCGCTCGACCCGCGGCGCGCGATCGATCTTGCAAGGCAGGTCGCCGACGGACTGCACGCCGCGCACGAGCTCGGCATCGTCCACCGCGATCTCAAGCCGGACAACGTCATCGTCACGCGCAATCGCGCCGGCAAGGAGATCGCCAAGGTCGTCGACTTCGGCATCGCCAAGGCGGTGAACGATTCGAAAGAGGACGCGCTCACGAAGAGCGGCCTCGTGATCGGCACGCCCGAGTACATGAGCCCCGAGCAGCTCCTCGGCGATCCGGTCGACGCGCGCACCGACGTGTACGCGCTCGGCTGCATTCTCTTCCAGAGTCTGACGGGGAACGCCGCGTTCGCCGCCGACACGCGCGAGCAGATGATTCGGCGGCGGCTCCACGAGCCGGCGCCGCACATTCGAGATCTCATACCGGCCCTGCCGGCCCGGTTGGACACGCTGATCGTGCACATGCTCGCGCGCTCGCCGGCCGATCGCGTAGCGACGGCAGCCGAAGCGCGCGATCAGTTGGATCCGGCGCTCACGTTGAGCGGATGGGATCCGCGCACGATGACGCAGGGAATCGGCGACAGCGGCGACGCGACAAGCATCATGCCGGCAGCGGTGATCACCGCGCCTAGCGATACGCAGGTAGGCGGCGCGGCGCAGCCCGCGAAGAAGGGTGGTCGCGGGATGCTGGTCGGTTCGCTCATCGGCGTCGTGGCTGTCGCGGCGGCTGTGGTGTTCCTCGCCAACCGGCCCCACGCGAAGGCACCGGTCGTACCGGTGCCGACCCCGGTGCAGACCGATACGGCGCATGCCGCGCCGCCGGTCGCCGCGACGAATCCCGACACGACAGGTTCGCCGGCTGGTCGAGGCGTACTGACGACGCCCAAGCCCGTCGACAGCACGCCGGTCAAGCCGTCGAAGCCGGGACTCGACAGCGCGGCCATCTCGGGCTTGGTTGTCGCGATCAAGAGCGGCGAGATCGAGAAGGTCGCCGCCAAGTTCCCCGGCATGACACCGGACCAGCGCGGCTATTTCACCGGCGTGATCTTCGGACAGGGCCACACCGTCGGGAAAACGCAGGCGATCTGGCACGAGGCGACGATCACGGGCGATACGGCGAAGATGCCGCTCGACATCCGCGTCAGCGTGACGACGACCGCTACCGGGTCGACGACGCAGTTCCCGCTGAAGTACGGTGCGGTGTTCGCCCTCAAGGGCAGCAAGTACGCCCTGGTAGCGCTGCTGCCGCGATAAGCGCCGCTACGGCGCCTTTTTCCCGACCTTCGCCTTCAAGTCGTTCGAGACTTCCTCGAGCAGCGCGTTGTCGACGCCGATGTCCCATTCCTCGTCGCGCTGCCAATTCGCCTCGGCGCGCACGAGGACCTGCTTCCAGTCCTCGCCGACGAAGCGAATGATCACGCGCGTGCGATAGCGGAGGTCTGGCATGCCCGCGCGCGCGAAGCTCGCCTGCCAGGGCGTCATCAGGAATCCGGCTTTCTGATCGCTGACGTCGACCGAATACTTGGACGACAGCACGTCGGCGGCCGCCCGGAACAGCGCGGTCTTGCTCATCCCTTCGCGCACTTCGATGAGGCGCGAGACTTTGAGGTCGGCCGTCGTTCGTGAGAAGGTAGGCGGCGGTCCGCCCGTTGTGAGCGGCGCGGGCACGGGCGCCGGCGCCGTCGTCGGACGAGCGGCTCCCGTCGCGCCGCCGGCACCGCCACCGCACGCGCTGACGACGAGCGCGAGGCACGCCGCGGCGACCGGGATGAAACGCCGCGTGTCCTTGGACACGGACGATTGGCGCAGCTGCAACTGCGCTCTGGTGCCGCCGCTGATTCCAGTGCTCGCGCTCATGATCGCTGCTGTTTGCTCTTGAGGGTGAGGTGTGCGTCGGACGGGAATTTCGACCACCATTCCCCGCGGCGCTAGCTCCCACGCCGACGGAGAAGCTCTGGTGCTCCGCCCACTGACGAAGGTAGCCCGATATCCCTAGGGGAGACCCCCACCAAAGCGCCGCCCGTCACCCTTTCACGAAGCTGTCAGACGAGCGTCGAATCACTGTACACACTGACCCATCGGGTTCGGCTTGGGATGGTCGACCACGGGCCGATGATCGAGGTCCGCCACCCGGAGCGCGATGTGGTACACGAGCGTCGCGACGCGGGTCAGATGGTCGTAGTCGATGTACTGCGGCTCGTCCGTCACCTCGTGGTAGTCGCGGTGGCCGCCGGTCGAGAAGAACGCGATCGGAATCCCGTATCGCGCGTACTCGTAGTGGTCGCTCCGGCAATAGTACTGCTGCGGATGTCCGTTCGCGTCGAACTGATAGTCGATCTTGAACGGGCGTCGGCTCCGTCTTGTTCACGGTCTCCACGAGGTCGCCCAACTCGGTGGAGAGGCGGCGCGACCCGATCAGCTGCAGGTAGGTCGGGCCGCCGCCCTTTGATGTCGTACGACGCGCCTCGGCCGATCATGTCCATGTTGAGCTGCGCGACGATCGAGTCGCGCGGCACGGTAGGATGGTCGGTGAAGTACTGCGATCCCCACAGCCCCTTCTCCTCACCGGCGTGCCAGACGAACAGAATCGACCGCTTCGGTTTCGTCGTGCCGCGCGCGAAGGCCTCCGCGATCTCCAGCGTGGCGACCGTGCCTGAGCCGTCGTCGTCGGCGCCATTGTAGATCGAGTCCAGACGCGGCTGATTCTTCTTGCGAAGGCTGTCGAGAATCTGGCGAATCCTCGTCTGCTCCTCGGCAGTCGCGGGCCGGTCGCGATCGTCCTCGCCCTGCGGACGGACAACCGCGTCGAACGCGCGCAGCGAGTCGTGGTCGACCGGCGCGTGATTGAATCCGATGTGATCGTTGTGCGCGCCGATCGCCACGTACTCGCCGGCGAGCTTGGGATCACTTCCCTTGAGGACGGCGACCACGTTTCGCGCCGGCGCGCGCGTCGAATCGAAGATGATCGAGCCGCGGATCGTTCCCCCCGTCGTCCCTCGTTTGAGGCTGTCGAGCGATCCGCCAGCGAGCGCGGTGCCCATCGCACGCGTCACGTACAAGAAGGCCGGCAGCATGTCCGGCGCCCCGGCGCCGGGCGGCGTGTCCTCGAGTCCTTCCGAAGGCTCCAACAGCGCCTTGCGTTGGTCCGGCTCGAATCCCTCGAGCGCGACTACGGCGACCGCCGCCGACTTGAGGTAGTAGCCGGTGAGCGGCTGCCTGTATCCGGCGATCAGCGGTTTGCCGTCCGGCCCGTTGCCGACCGCCATCACGACGAATTTTCCCTCGGCCGCCGCCGGGCGCCACGAGTTTCGTCGTGTCCACCGGCAGCGTAAGCGTTCCGCCGAAAATGACCTGCGTGTTGTCGATCGAGCGTACGGTTCCACCGAAGAGCGAGTTGTCGCGCGGAACGAAGTCGGTTCCCACCGCGAAAGACGTCCCGCCGATCGCGATCGAAGTCTTGGGAGACAGCGCGTGGTCGAAGACCGGAAGGTTCTGGAAGTACGTCCCGCTGTCGCCGGCGGGCAGCAGGCCAAGCTTCCGCGCCTCGGACTCGATGTATTCCGTGGCCTTGAGGTGGTACGGCGTGCCCACCTCGCGCCCCATCATCGAATCGTCGGCGAAGATGTAGAGTCGCGTCATGAGGTCGGCCGGCGTGATCGCGGCGGTCGTCGGCTCAGGCGCGTGCTTGAGTGGCAGCGGCTTGGCGGTCGACGGCGCTTGGGGCGGCGCGGCGCCCGGCTTCTGCGCCGCTGCTCGGTGCGCGGGAGTGAGCGCGGCGAGTGACAGAGCGGCGAACGCGGACGCGGCGAATTTCGCGCGACCAGCGGATCCAAACCGAGAACGAGACGTGGCCACGGCGGCTCCCCGAAAGGTGACGACATCGGAATATCAATCTTCATGCGACGGCGACGCGAGGCTCGACATGTAAGGGTAGCGCAAGTCGTGACGCCGCAATGCCTCCGGGCTCTCCCGTTTGCGCCGACGCCCGCCGTGCGTAGCTTCAAGCTCATCAGCGTTTCCCCGGCGGCGCGCGTTAGCACGCGAGACGCCCGCGCGCCGACACCCGCTACTTCATGAAAATCAGCGTTCCATCGGAATCCGCTCCCCGTGAGCAGAGGGTCGCACTCGCGCCTGACAGCGTCGCGCGGCTCGTCAAACAGCTGAAGGTCGAGGTCGTCGTCCAGCAAGGCGCCGGGCTCCGCGCCGGCTTTCGCGACGACGCCTACAAGGCGGTCGGCGCGACGATCGTGCCCGACGCGGCCGCTGCCTTCGCCGCGGCACCGGTGATCGCGAAGGTCCAGCCGCCCGACCCCCAGGAAATCGGCCGACTCGCCGAGGGCTCCACGCTCATCTCGCTGATGAGACCCGGACAGAGTGCCGAGATCGTCCAGGCTCTCGCCGCGCGCCGGGTCTCGGCTCTGGCGCTCGAGCTCGTCCCGCGCATCACGCGCGCCCAGTCGATGGACGTGCTCTCGTCGCAGAGCACGGTCTCCGGCTACAAGGGCGTGCTGATCGGCGCCTCGGCGCTCGGAAAATTCCTTCCGATGCTCACGACCGCCGCCGGCAACATCTCGCCGGCGAAGGTTTTCGTGATCGGCGCCGGCGTCGCCGGACTCCAGGCGATCGCGACCGGCCGGCGACTCGGCGGCGTTGTCTCCGCGTTCGACGTGCGACCGGCGGCGCGCGAGCAGGTGCTCAGCCTCGGCGCGACGTTCGTCGCGAACGAGCTCGTCGCCGAGGACGCTCAAGCGGCCGGCGGGTACGCGCGCGCGCAGACCGCCGACGAGCAGACTCGCACGCTCAACGCGATCGCGAACCATATCAAAGATCAGGATCTCGTCGTGACAACGGCGGCGATCCCCGGACGTCCGGCGCCGAAGCTGATCACGGCCGAGATGGTGGCGTCGATGCGGGCCGGCTCGGTCATCGTGGATCTGGCCGCGGAAACGGGCGGCAACTGCGTGCTCTCGAAGCCCGGCGAAACGATCGAATCACACGACGTCACGATCATCGCGCCGCTCAATGTGCCGAGCACCGTGGCGTTTCACGCCAGCCAGATGTTCGGCCGCAACATCTTCGAGCTGCTCAAGCATCTGGTGAAGGACGACGCTCTCCAGCTCGACCCGACGGACGAGATCACCGGCGCGATGTTGATGACCCACGATGGACGGGTGCTCAAACAATGAATCTTCTCGAACTCTACGTCTTCGTGCTGGCGGCGTTCGTCGGCTTCATGGTCATCTCGCGCGTGCCGCCGCTGCTGCACACGCCGCTGATGGCGGCGACGAACGCGATCTCCGGCATTTCGCTCGTCGGCTCGCTGATCGCCGCAGGATCCGCCCGCGATCACGTCGCGACGATACTCGGCTTCATCGCCGTCGTCGCGGCGACGAGCAACATCGTGGGCGGATTCCTCATCACCGATCGCATGTTGCGCATGTTCAAGTCGGGCAGCGACAAGAAGGCGGGACCGCGCTGATGCGCGAGCTCTTCATCGAGGCGAGCTACCTCGCCGCGTCCGCGCTGTTCATCCTCGGGCTGCGCAGCCTCACACGCCCGGACAAGGCGCGGCGCGGCATGCAGCAGGCCGCGGTCGGCATGCTGTTCGCCATCGTCGGCACGCTGCTCAACCACACGATCGTCGACTATCGCTGGATCGCCGCCGGGCTCGTGCTCGGCGTCGTCATCGGCTATCCGATGGGCCAGTGGGTGCCGATGACGGCGATGCCGCAGCGAATCGCGCTGGCACTCACCTTCAGCGCGCTGGCCGCGACGCTCGTCGGCGTCGCCGAGTATCACTCGGCGATCGTGGCCGGCGAGTTGCCCGCGCGCACGACGATGCTCGCGCTCGGGTTCGAGGTCATGCTCGGCTCGATCACGGTCGGCGGAACGATCATCGCCGCGGGCAAGCTCCAGGAATGGATCACGTCCAAGCCGGTGACGTACCTCGGCCAGAACTTCGTGAACGGCGCGGTTTTCCTCGGCATCGTCGCGCTGGCGGCGTACACGATCGTCGACCCGTCGAAGCCGTGGGCGTTCTACACGATGATCGGCGCGTCGGTGATCTTCGGCATCATGCTCGTGATGCCGATCGGCGGCGCGGACATGCCGGTCGTCGTCGCGCTGCTCAATTCGTATTCCGGCCTCGCGTCGTGCGCGACCGGCTTCGCGATCGGCAACGTCATCCTGATCATCAGCGGCTCGCTCGACGGCGCGTCGGGATTCATCCTGTCGATCCTGATGAGCAAGGCGATGAACCGCTCGTTCACGAACGTGCTGTTCGGCGCGTTCGGCAGCGAGACGAAGGCGGTCGGCGCCAAGTCGTCGGCCGGCCTGGCGGTGCGCTCGATCGGCGTCGAGGACGCGGCCATCCAGCTCGCCTACGCGCAGCTGGTGATCGTGATTCCTGGCTACGGCATGGCCGTCGCGCAGGCACAGCACGCGGTGCGCGAGTTGGCCGAATTGATCGAGAAGCGCGGCGGCGAGGTGAAGTTCGCCGTGCACCCGGTGGCCGGGCGCATGCCGGGCCACATGAACGTGCTGCTCGCCGAAGCGAACGTTCCGTACGACAAGCTGTACGACATGGACGAGATCAACAGCGAGTTCGACCGCGCCGACGTGGCGCTTGTCATCGGCGCGAACGACGTCGTGAACCCGGCCGCGCGCAACGACAAGTCGTCGCCCATTTACGGGATGCCCATCTTGAATGCCGACCACGCCAAGAGCGTCATCGTGCTCAAACGCGGCATGGCGGCGGGTTTTGCAGGAATCGAGAACGACCTGTTCTACGACAAGCGGACGAGCATGCTGTTCGGCGACGCGAAGTCATCGCTCACCGGACTCGTTACCGAGATCAAGAACGTATAGAACGACTCGGCTGGCGATTCAGCCGAATTCGAGAGCAAGCGGCGGATAGCCCGGTTCGGCGACGCGTTCGTAGGTTGCGGGTGCCTATCAACGCGAGCAAATCATGGCAACCATGGCAGTCACTTTGAACGAACCGAATCCGGTCTCGACCTCGGCCGCGTGGGACGCGGTCGAGCGGCGCGACGCGAGTTACGACGGGCGCTTCGTGTACGCCGTTCGATCGACTCACGTGTTCTGCAAGCCCTCATGCCCTTCGCGGCGGGCGCTGCGCGCAAACGTCGAGTTCTTTTCGACGACGGCCGCCGCCGAGCGAGCGGGCTTTCGTGCGTGTCGCCGCTGCCGGCCGACGGACGAATCCGGGATTCATCCCGCGATCGATAAGGCCCGCGCATACCTGGAGGCGCACGCCGACCGGTTAGTGCCGCTCGACGAGCTCTCCACCGTGGTCGGCCTGAGCGCGTCGCACCTTCAGCGCTCGTTCAAGCGCGCGGTCGGCGTGTCACCCAAGGAGTATCAGTCCGAGCACAGGATGCGGCGATTCAAATCGCGCCTGCGCGCCGGCGACACGGTGAGCCGAGCCACCTACGAAGCCGGGTTTGGGTCGAGCAGCCGCGTGTACGAGCGCGCCGCAACGTCGCTCGGCATGACGCCGGCCGCGTATCGCCGCGGCGGAGCGGGCGTGCGGATCCGATACACGGTCGCCGACACACCGGTCGGGCGCGTGCTCATCGCGACGACGGAGCGAGGCGTGTGCGCCGTGGAGCTTGGCGCCAGCGACGCCGACGTCGAGCGCGTGCTGCGGGCCGACTTTCCCAACGCGACGATCGAGCGCGACGACGGGGCGCGGGAGACGTGGGTCCGCGCGGTCCTCGATCGCGTCCGCGATCCCGGCCACGGATCGACGCATCGAATCCCGCTCGACCTCGCCGGCACCGAATTCCAGCGTCGAGTCTGGGATGCGCTGCGCGAAATCCCCGCGGGCGAAACGCGCTCCTACGCCGAGGTGGCCCGGGCGATTGGAGAGCCCAAGGCAAGCCGCGCGGTCGCCCAGGCATGCGCCAGCAATCGCGTCGCGGTCGTCGTCCCCTGTCACCGCGTGGTGCGCGGCGACGGCGAAATCTCGGGCTACAAGTGGGGCGTAGAACGAAAACGGAAGCTGTTGTCAGCGGAGACGAAGTAGCGGACCGAGGCCGGCGCGGGGAAGCCAAGGTCCGGGGCTCACGGCTCCACGCGAACGGTCTCGGTCTCTTTCTGTGTCGAACGTGAGCCACCCACGCGGAGCTCGGGATGACCGGTTCACCACGATCCAGCGTCAAGGAACGACTCGGCGAATTGCGCGATGACGCTCGCTTCGCGTTGCGCACGCTCGCCAAGAATCCCGCGTTCTCGCTCGTCGCGATTCTGACCCTCGCGCTGGGGATCGGCGCGAACAGCGCGATCTTCAGCGTCGTCAACGGCGTCCTCCTCAAACCTCTCGCCTTTCCGAATCCCGAGCAGCTCGTCCGCGTGTGGCAGGTCGAGGTCGTGAAGGGAGCATCCAATCCCACTTCGGTCTCGGCGGTAAACCTCGATGACTGGCGCGCGCGGCGTCGAATGCTCGCCGACATCGGCGGCTATTTCTACATCGAGGGGATGAGCGGCACGGACCTCACCGGCATCGGCGAGCCGCAGCGCATTTCCACCACGTTCGTCTCGCCAGGTTTCTGGAACACGCTGGGCGTCGCGCCTGAAGTCGGCCGCGTTCCGCGTGACGAAGAGATGGTGCGCGGAGCGAACGACAAGCTTGTCGTGCTCAGTCACGATTTCTGGCAGCGCCAGTTCGGCGGCGCGACGTCCGTCGTCGGGCGGCGCGTCACGCTCGGCGGCGAATCGTACGAGATCGTCGGCGTGATGCCGCCCAGCTTCCGCTTTCCGGCGCCGGCGGTACAGATGTACATCCCCTATTCGACCATCCCGGATCAGTCGATTCCGCGCATTCGCCCGGTGCGAATCATGAACGTCGTCGCGCGGATGAAGCCAGGCGTCACCGTGGGGCAGGCGAATGCGGAGATGAACGCGATCACGCGCGGACTCGCCGCCGAGTACGAGGATGATCGAAATCTCGGCGCGGCCTCGGTGGCGCCGCTGCGCGACTCGATCGTCGGCAATGTGCGAGCGAGCCTGTTCGTGCTCCTCGGCGCGGTCGGATTCGTGCTCCTCATCGCCGCCGTGAACCTCGCCAGCCTGCTGCTCGCGCGCGCCACTTCGCGCGAGCGTGAGCTGGCGATTCGTGTCGCACTTGGAGCGGGTCGCGCTCGTCTCGTCCGACAGCTGTGCACCGAGAGCATGGTCCTCGCGCTCACCGGCGGCGTTCTCGGCATGCTGGTCGCTGTCGCGGGGAAGAGCGCGCTTCTTCGCCTGGCGGCCGGCCAGTTGCCGCGCGCGGAAGAGGTCGGGCTGGACTATCGCGTAGTGCTGTTCACGGCGGCGCTCACGATCGTGACCGGCGTGGCGTTCGGCCTGATTCCGGCGATTCGCGCGTCGTCGCCGGAACTGCAGCAATCGTTGCGAGAGGGTTCGCGCGGCGCCACGACCACGACAGGTGGACTGCGGAACGCGCTAGTCGTCGCCGAAGTCGCGCTGGCGGTCGTCCTCGTTGTCGGCGCAGGGCTCATGACGCGGAGCTTCGTCAAGCTGCTCCAGGTGGATCTCGGATTCAGTCGCGACCATCGCGTCGCCGTGAACTACAGCATCTCGACCGCTCGGCATTCGACGCCGGCGGAAATGCGCGACACGTATCGCGACATGCTGAACCGCGTGCGCGCCGTGCCGGGCGTGATCTCGGCCGGGGCGATTCGCGATCTGCCGTTCCGCGGCGACGGCGAACTGATTGGCTTCGTGCCGCCGGGTGTGACACCGAGCGCCGACGGTGAGCTTCCGCGCGCGACGCTGATGTTCACGAGCGACGGTTTCTTCTCGACGATGGGCATTCCGCTGGTCGCGGGACGCGACCTGTCGCAGCAGGACCGGTTGGGCGCGCCGATCGCGCTGGTCGTCAACGAGGCGTTGGCCAAGAGGTACTTCCCTGACCGGAGCCCGATCGGACAGACGATCACGTTCGGCGGCCCGAACCATTTCGCGATCGTCGGCGTTGTCGGCGACGTGCACCAGGGAGCGGTCGATGAAACGCCGGAGCCGCGCATCTATGCGAGCGCGTATCAGAGCTTCAGGGTGAAGGTGAATCTCGTCGCACGGACGCAGGGCGATCCGCAGTTGATGATCAAACGGATCGAGGACGCCGTGCGCGCGGTCGATCCGCAGCAGACCTTCACCGGCGCGTTCACGCTCGACGACGCCGTCGGCGAGGCTGTTGCCCGTCCGCGGCTGCTCGCGGTCCTCCTCGGCCTCTTCGGCACGATGGGCCTCGTCCTCGGCGCGCTGGGGATCTACGGAGTGCTCGCGTTCCTCGTCACGCAGCGGACGCGAGAGATCGGCGTCCGCGTCGCGCTCGGCGCGCGCCCGTCGTCGGTGCTCGGGATGATCGTCGGACGGGGGCTTCGGCTCGCGGGACTCGGCGTCGTCATCGGAATCGCCGCCGCGCTCGCGTTGACGAGGGTGATGCAGGGCGTGCTCTACGGCGTGACGCCGACGGATCCGCTCACGTTCGTCGCCGTGGCGGGGGCGCTGCTCGTGGTGGCCGGGGGAGCGAGCCTGATTCCGGCGTGGAAGGCGACAAAGGTCGATCCCCTCGTCGCGCTGAGAGCGGAGTAGCGCCGCGAACTGCCGCGCGACAGCCGTTGTTGGTTCGGGGTTGTGGGTTGCGGGTGTTCGGTGACTGATGGACCGGGACAGGCTCTACGCCGTTCGATGCGTGCATCGGGTAGAGCCTGTCCCGACATCAGTCACTCACAACCCGGAACCGACAACCCAAGACCAACAACGGCAGTCGCGGAGCAGTTCCCGTGCTCCAATTGCGAGTGACGCCGACTATTGCCGCATCGCTTCCACCGGATCGATCTTCGCAGCGCGTCGCGCCGGACCCGCGCTCGCGAGGACGGCGACGATCAGCAGTACCAACGCGGCGGCCGCGAGCACCAATGGATCGCTCGGGCTGACGTCGAACAGCAGCGAACGTAGCAGCCGCGTCCCCGCGAGCGCGCAGGCGACGCCGAGGGCGACCCCGGCCGCGACGATCGCCAGCGATTGTCCGACGACCAGCCGCGTCACCGCGCTGATCTGCGCGCCGAGCGCGATGCGAATGCCGATCTCACCCCGCCGCTGTCCGACCACGTACGCGATCACGCCATAGATCCCGACCGCGCTCAACGCCAAGGCGATCGCCGCGGCGATGGCCATGAGCAACATCGTAAACGACGTCTGCGCCATCGACTTCGCGACGACAAGCTCCATTGGCCGCACATCTGCGATGATCGCTCTGGGCTCGACCTGCGCGAGCATCGCGCGGATCGCCGGCACGAGCAGCGACGTACTTACGCCGGGCGCCTTGACGACGAGGGTCAAATCCGCGCCCACGTTCCAGTTTGGCGCGGCCGGCGTGGCGAGCATCGGCAGTAACACTGCTTGAATGGGCGGGTTCTGAAGCCCGTTCGACCGGATGTCCTCCGTCACGGCGACCACCGGGAAGGCGTAAGTCGGGTTGAACGGTTTGACGATGTGGCCAAGCGCACTCCGGTCTTCCCAGAACCGTTTGGCGAATGCGGTTGTGACGACCGTCGGCGCGGTACGCGCCTCTAGCGTTTCCCATGTCGGCGCCGTGCCCGTGAACTTGATTCCCATCGTCTCGAGGTAGCCGGGCGTGATCACGCCCATCGGCATGCAGTTGCCCGACTCGCCGAGCGAGTTCGTCACGTCGACGGTGAGCCCGCTGCACCCCCACCCGCCCGACAGCGGAAGCTGATCGACCGCCCCCGCGTGCAGCACGCCGGGAATCGTCCCGACCCGCGCGATGAACGAATGCCAGAACGTCTCCGCCTGTTGCGCCGTGCGGTAACTGCGCGGCAGGATGATAGACATCGTCTCGACGCCGCGCGGTTCGAACCCCGGATGCACGCGTCGCAGCTTGGCGAAGCTCTCCGTCATCAGCCCCGCGCCGGCGAGCAGCACTACGGCGAGGGCGACCTGCGCGAGCACCAGCCCCCGTCGGGCCACCTCGCGCGACTTCGACGACGTGAGCCCTCGACCGCCATCGCGCAGCGACGAGACGTCGAGCGCGGCCGCGCCGAGCGGGAGCACACCAAAGACGATTCCGAACGCCAGGGACGATCCGAGACAGAAGGACTACGCCGCGCCAATCGACCGCCACCTCGGCGAGACGCGGCAGCGTTTGCGGCGCGATCACGAGCACGACGTGCAGCAGATGCCGCCGCTATCGCGATCGCCGCCGCCCCGGCGGCAATCGCCAGGAGCAGGCTTTCCATGAGATAATGAATCGCCAGGTGCGTCCGATTCGCGCCGAGCGCAGTGCGTACGGCCACCTCGCGCCGACGCGCGTCGATGCGCACGAGGAACAGGTTCGCCACGTTCGCCGCCGCGATGAGCAGCACGAACCCCACCGCGCCGAAGATGAGCCACAACCCGCGCACGATCGATGCGCCAACGACATGATCGCGCAGCGACGTCACGTTCATGGCGAATCCGGAGCGCTCGAGGAACGTCTTGGCATAGACGGCCGGATACTGCTCTTGCATCCGCTGCTGCACGCGCTGGATGTCGGCGAGCGCAGAGGCGACCGTCGCATTCGCATTGAGCAAACCGATGGCCGAATGCGTGTGGTTGTTGATCGGCGGGTCGCTCGGATCCAGATGCTCGCGAATCCAAACGTCGGCCTTCACGTCGGGAATCGTCGCGCTCGCCGGCAGCACGCCTATGATCTCTAGCGACGTCGTGTCACCCGTCGCTACGCGCTTGCCGATGATGTGCGGATCGCCGCCGAATCGCCGCAGCCAGTACGCGTGCGAGATCAGCGCGTAGCGCGGATCGCCGTTGGGAAGCCGCTCGTCCTCCTCGCTGATCGCGCGTCCCAATTCGGGCCGGATTCCGAGCAGACGAAACGTGCTCGCGCTCACGTCGACTTCCGGCACCCGCTCGGCGGGGTGCGCTGCGTCTCCCGGTACGACGAGCATGTCCTCGTCGTACATCGCGACGTCGGCGAGAACTCGGCTGTTTTTCTTGAAATAGAAGTACTGCCCTCTCGAGAGCATGTACTCCTCCCCTGCCTTCACCTTTGGCCAGAGTGTGCCGAGGTGGACGAGCCGATCGGCGTTGGGGTAGGGGAGAGGGCGAATCACCACACGGTCGAGCAGCGTGAAGATCGTAGTCGCCGCGCCGAGGCCGAGCGCGAGCGTGAGCGCCGCAATGATTGAGAATGAAGGCGCGCGGCCGAGCGAGCGCGCCGCGTGTCGGGCCTCCCGCGCTACAGCGTCAAACAGCTCCATGCGATTCCTCCGGCGCAGCATGTCGTCGTCTATTTCTCGCGCTTGTCGGCGGTAGGCCTCGTAGTCGCCGAACCGCCGGCGCGCTTCCCGTTCGGCTTCGTCGCGCGCGAGCCCTTCGCTTTGCATCAGCTCTTCGACGCGCCCGTCGAGGTGAAAGCGCAGTTCGTCGTCGAGGGCGCGATCCGCGGGCCGGCCGGCTCCGGGAATCCGAAAGACCCGTTTCATCGCGTGCCTGCCGTACCCGCGGCCAATCCGCGCGCCTCGAGCACGAGGCCGACAACTCCCGTGTACCGCGTCCACCGCGTGTGCTCGGCGGCGAGGTGCCTCCGCCCGGTCGTTGTGAGGCGGTAGAACTTCGCCTTGCGATTCTTCTCGGTGTATCCCCAATCGGCGTCGAGCCAACCTTTGCTCTCCATGCGGTGAAGCGCAGGGTAGAGCGCGCCTTCTTCGATCTGGAGCTGGTCTCGCGTCGCGTTCTGGATCCAGCGCACGACGGCCAGTCCGTGCATCGGACCCCAGGACAACGTCTTGAGGACGAGGAGATCGAGGGTGCCGCGAACGAGGTCGAGCTCTGGCTGGTTCATGGTGGGACGGAGAAGGAGGTCCCTTACCTAAGGTTCTTAGGCTCAGACAGCAAGAGGCCGAAAACGGTTGCCAGCAGTCGGTGACCTCCCTCCTCTTCCCTCAGTTTAGCTATCGATGGCCCATCGCCTTCTGTTCCTGCTCGCGATCCCTGTCCTCGCCTGTTCGTCCGCGCCAACGGTTGGCCCACTGGACGGCGAGCTTCCGCTCGGCACCTGGGGCGGCGACAGCGCGGGGATGATCGTGAGCGACACCGCGCTACACCTCCACGTCGGCTGCACGTTCGGCGACGTTTCCGGGCGCGTGCACGTGAATGCGGACGGGAGCTTCGAAGCGGTCGGCAACTACACGCTGCACGCCTTCCCGATTCTCGTCGGACCTACCGATCCGGCCAGGTTCACCGGAAAGATCAGCGGCGCAACCGTCACGGTCACCGCGACAATCGACGACACGGCCCAACATCAGACCGTCGTCCACGGCCCT
Source organism: uncultured Gemmatimonadaceae bacterium (assembly GCA_963789315.1). Classification (GTDB taxonomy): domain Bacteria; phylum Gemmatimonadota; class Gemmatimonadetes; order Gemmatimonadales; family Gemmatimonadaceae; genus JAQBQB01. Next base: position 127,705 of record CAWBKI010000020.1, read on the forward strand.
GTGGTCGTATCGCTCGGCGTCACGCCTCGTCTCGGTCCGTGCCCGATTTGCGCGCGACCGGTGATCACCCGGTCACTCGCCGCACGTCTGGAGGAGCGGATGGCTCACGTCGTCGCGCGCATACGCGGAGCGATCGGCGACTGATCGAGGTGGAATAGTCGTCGCCGGCCGGCCTGAGGTAAAATCCATCAGGCCATGAGCGACACTCAGCACGATCCCGGAATCGACCGCGCGAAAACACGCGCCGACTCCAACTCGTTTTCACGACGGTTCACCATCGGCTCGGCCGACGTTCGCGTCGGCACCGCGGGGTGGACGGACCGGACGCTCACTGCGCCCGGCGTGTTCTATCCCGCCGGCGCGAAAACGCCCGAGGACCGGCTCCGCTACTACGCGTCGCGGTTCGCGCTGGTCGAGGCAGACATGGGCTTCTACGCGATCCCCGATCGCGCCCTCACCGAGCGCTGGGTCGAGCGGACGCCCGACGATTTCGTCTTCGACGTAAAGGCTCACGCCCTGATGACCGGGCATGCGACAGACGTCGCCAGACTGCCCCGAGTGATCCGCGACGAGATCCCCGCCGACCTCGGACCGAGGGTCTACGCCAAGGACCTTCCTATCGAGATTCAGGACGACGTATGGCGCCTCTTTCGCGACGCCATGGCGCCACTACATGAGTCTGGAAGGCTTGGAGCCATACTTCTGCAGTTCGCCCCATGGGTGCTCCCGAACAAAGGGACGCCCGCCATGCTGGCCCGGGTTCGCGAGCAGTTGGGAGATCTGCCGGTCTCCACGGAGTTCCGCCACCCGAGCTGGCTGGCACCGCGGCTTCGCGAGCGACTCTGGGCTCAGCTGCGAGAACAGAGCATGACTTACGTCGTCGCGGACACCCCGCCGGGCACGAAGACGAGCCTGCCGATCGTCCCTGCCGTAACGCACCCCGGACCTGGCGATCGTGCGACTGCACGGCCGCCGGAGCGAGCTTTGGGGCGCCCGCGAGGCAACCGTGCTGGAGAAGTACCGCTACCTCTACGATGCTGATGAGCTCGCTGAGTGGCTGCCGACGATCCTCGAGCTGGCCGAGCAAGCCGAACGCGTGCATGTCGTCTTCAACAATTGCTACGCGAACTACGGAACGACAAACGCGGCCGAGTTGGCCGCGTTGATCGACGACGCTGTCGAGTGAGGCGAGGCTACGCCGCGAGCTTTCCCGTCGGCATCCAGATCGGCGTGCCCTTTTCCGGCTCGCCGATGCACTGATAGACCGCCGGGGGAAACCCGTAGACGCCGATCTCCAGAATGTCGCCAGCTTTCACCGTGACATGGTGACCGAGGGCATCCACCGCGGCGAGAAAGGACTCGCTCTCGATGACGCCATCTTGTCGTGAAGCCAGGCCTCGTACAGAAAAACGGAATTGGGACATTTGGTTTGCCTCGCGGTTCGTTCCAGGTTTTAGTACCCCGACCGTTCCCGCCGGTTGCAGGCCGGTAAAGCCCACGCAATTCCGGGGTATCACGTCATCGCTGACCCACGGCCCACACGCACTTCGACTTCGACACCTCTGATGCGACCCACCCCTTTCATTTCTTCCTGCCTCGCCGTCGCCGCCGCGGCTTCCGTCGCGCTTGCGACCGCCGGCGCGCAGCAACCGCGAACCATCACGTTCGACGACTTCGAGGCTGTGCGCGGTGTCGGCGATCCGCAGCCTTCGCCCGACGGAAAACTCATCCTCTATTCCGTTCGCACGACCGACGTTTCCGCGAACACCCGCTCGTCTCATACCTACGTAGTTCCGGCCGCCGGCGGTTCAGCGCGCGCCTTCCCGGGTCCCGACGTCTCGGCCACCGAGGCTCGTTGGTCGCCGGATGGAAAACGCGTCGCGTACGTCGCAGGCGGACAACTGTGGGTAGCGGACGTGACCGGCGGGGTGCGCAAGCAACTGACCGATCTGAACGGCGGAGCCACCGGGCCGATCTGGTCGCCGAACGGAGATCAGATCGCGTTCACTTCCGCCGTGTATCCGGACTGCACGTCCGACTCGTGCAACAAGGCGAAATCCAAGGCTGCCGCGGACAGCAAGGTGAAGGCGCACATCGCCGATGAGTTGATGTATCGGCACTGGAACGCATGGGATGAGGGCACGCGCTCACATCTTTTCATCGTTTCGGCGGACGGCGGCGCGCCGCGCGATCTCGTCCCCGGAGCGAAGTACGACGTTCCGCCGGGCCCGTTCGGCGGCAGCGAAGGGTACGCCTGGTCACCGGACCAGCGTGAGCTGGCGTACACCGCGAAGGACCAGGGACGGAACGACGCGACGACGACGGATCTGAACGTCTACGTCATCGCGGCGGCGGGCGGCGCGCCGACCGTGATCACCGCTTCGAACAAGGGCGCCGACGCCAACCCGGTGTACTCGCCCGACGGGCGCTTCATCGCGTACGCGTCGCAGGCGCGGGCCGGTTTCGAGTCCGATCGACAGCGTCTGATGCTCTACGATCGCGCCCGGCGGACGAGCCGAGAGCTGCTGCCCAAATGGGACCGGAACGCCGACGCCTACTTCTGGTCGCCGGATTCGAAAATCGCTTACGTGCAGACGACCGATGCCGGACGCGACAAGCTGTATCGAGTCGACGTCTCGGGCGCGGGGGAAGCGGGCACGCCGCAGCTCCTAATTGGTGAGCACAACAACAGCGCATTCGCGCTGGCGCACGACGGGCGCACCATCGCCTGGATGCGGAATGCGACGCAGTTCCCGGCCGAGGTGTACGTGGCCGACGTCGGTTCGAGCGCTCCGTTCTCGGCGCGCGCGCTGACGCACGAGAACGACGCGCTCGTCGCGCAGCTCGCCGTGAACCCCGCGGAGGATTTCTGGTTCACCGGCGCGTCGGGCGCCAAGGTGCAGGGATTCATCGTCAAGCCGCCGAACTGGAAGGCGGGCAAGAAATACCCCGCCATCCTTCTCATTCATGGCGGGCCGCAGGGCGCGTGGCTCGACGAATGGCACGGACGGTGGAACTACCAGATGTTCGCCGCGACAGGCGCCGCGCTGATCATCATCAATCCGCGCGGCTCGACCGGCTACGGCCAGAAATTCGTCGACGACGTCTCGAAAGGTTGGGGCGGAAAGGTCTACACCGACTTGATGAACGGGGTCGACGCCGCGCTCGCCAAGAATCCCTGGATCGACTCGACGGCGCTCGGCGCCGCGGGCGGTTCGTTCGGCGGCTACATGGTGAACTGGATCGCCGGACACTCGAAGCGATTCAAGGCGCTCGTGTCGCACGCCGGTCCGTTCAATCTCGAGAACATGGCCACGGCGACCGAAGAGCTGTGGTTCCCCGACTGGGAGTACGCCGGACCGTTCTGGGATCCGAAGGCGATGGCGTCGCAGTATCGCGTCTACTCGCCGCATCTGTTCGTGAAGAACTTCAAGACGCCGACGCTGGTGACAGGCGGTGAGCTCGACTATCGCGTGCCATATACGGAAGATCTGTCGATGTTCACGTCGCTCCAGCGAATGAACGTGCCGAGCAGACTCGTGATCTTTCCGGACGAAGGCCACTGGGTGCTCAAGCCGCAGAACCAGAAGCTGTGGTGGGGCGAGGTCCAGGGCTGGCTCGAGAAATATCTGAGCTCGAATCCAAAGGCCTGATGTTGAAACGGCGGCCGCGTGTTTCGCGGCCGCCGTTCGTTCGCTCTCGCCTCGCCGCCGCTAGTTGCCGGCGCGAACCTGGAGGCGATAGCGCCCGTGCGGCGTGGTGAACGGGAAGTTGACCGAGCTTCCGCTGACGGTGACGTAGTAGATCCCCGGCGTGAGCTGCACCCGCACGCGCGAGCAGAAGGGATTCGGCAGCGCGTTGATGTTGTCGTTCGTGCCGACGAGCCCGTGTCGCCGAGGTCACGCTCAAGAACGTGTCGAGCTCGATGCCGAGTCCACACGATCCGACGAGTCCCGAGGTTTCGAACGTGTACGTCCCCGGCGTGGCGATCGGCACGCGATAGATGTCGCTCACGTCCGGCGTCGTGATGGTTCCGACGACGTAGCTTCCGACGGTGAGCAGATTGGCGTGCGCGGCGTCGTCGTTCGGCTCGGACTCGAACGGCAGGCCGAGCGCGAGGGCCACCGATTTGGCGTCGTCGCCGACGTTGAACACCGTCGCGTTTCCGAGGCCGCCCGCGACGGTGAACCGTCGTCCGGGCACGCCGATCAATCCGTCGCCCGCCTCGTCTTCGCCCGCCTGCAAGTAGTAGGTCGATCCGCTCGTGAGCTTGGCGAACGCGAAGCTGCCGTCGGCGTTCACCGTCGTGGTTCGCGCGACCGCTCCGGTCGTCGCGTCGACGAGGCGGGCACTCGCCTGACGCACGGGCCCGGTCGTTTGCGTGAGCGAGTTGTACGCGTTCACGATTCCCCATCCGAACGAATCGCTGCGCGACGAGCCCGCAGGTCGCGTCGCGAACTGCTCGATGCGTGATCGCAGCTGCGCGGCGCTGAGACCGGGATTCTGCGACAGCATCAGCGCGGCGATGCCCGACACGAACGGCGCCGACGCGGACGTGCCGTAGCCGATGATGAACTCCGCTTCGCCGAACTCGAGAATCCCACCCCGGACCGAGGACGCCGCCGCCGCCGTTGTCGTCGAGACGAAAGTCACCGCCGGGAGCGGCGACCGAGATGTTCGTCCCCGCGTTCGTATATGTGGCGAGGGCGCCGTCCATGCCGACCGCGGCCACGGCCATTACGCCCGGATACGCCGCTGGATACGTCGGTATCTGCTCGTCGGATCCGTTGTTGCCTGCCGACGCGACGATCAGCGTTCCGGCGTTCGAGGCGGCCGTGACCGCATCTCGCATCACCGGATCGTCGAACCCGCCCCCCAAGCTGATGTTGATGATCGGGGCCCGGGTCGTCTGCACCATCGCGCCGTTGGCGCCGAGCGCGGGAAGTCCGGCCGCATACAGCAGTCCCTGCGCGATGTCGAAGAAGGATCCGGAGCCCATGATGTCGAGGACGCGCACCGGTCTGATCTTCACGTTCCAGTTCACGCCGGCGAAGCCGATGTTCTGATTGCCGACGGCCCCGATGATTCCGGACGTCCACAGCCCGTGATCGCCGGCCCCCACGTGGAACCAGCAGGCGGCAAACTCGTCGAACGCGATGTCGTCGATGTCGGTGGGGTCGGGATCCGGCCCGTCGCCGTCGCCCGCGGTCGTGTTGAACGGGAACGGCTTTCCGTCGTCGCAATTCACGTTCGTCGAATCGAACGCGAACCCGTTCACAAAGTCGTATCCGTCGGTTGTGAGATTCGGCGCGATGCTCGGGTGTTCGAAGCGCACGCCCATGTCGAGCACGGCGACGGTGACGCTCGAGCTGCCGGTCGTCACGGCCCACGCTTTCGGCAGGTCGACCATGTTCGCCGCCCACATCTGGTAGGGATAGAAGTGGTCGTTGGGGATGAGCGTGGCCGCCGCGTTCTTCGACGGCGCCGGCAACCGCGCGCCTCCCACGTTCGCGCGTTCGCGAACGCTCTTGCGTCGGCGACGCGGGCGGGCGGCGCGTCGCGGATTGTCGGAGCGTCGCTTCGCGCTCGACGTACGCCACGTCGGCTTCGCCGCGAAGCGCGTCCATGACCGAGGCGATGCGCGTCGTATCGTCTATCGTGAGGCGCGCCGCGAGGATCGCCGGCGACACCTCGGTACGCCGGAACCCGTGCCGGGCGGCGAGCGCGCCGACTCTGTCGTTGAGTCGTGCGCCGGCCGACCGCGCTGTCGTCATCGTGCGGTACGCAGCTGAACCCGCGGGCGCCAACCCGAGCGCCGCGCTCTTGAAGCCGATCACGATTCGGTTCGACCGCGGTCTGTTCGTCGTGACGCCTCTCGTGTTGGTCGCCAACCCGACGTGCAGCGGCGACCGCGAGAAAGTGGCGCCGAATCGATTCAGGGCGATCGATGTCACCGTTCCCATGATCGTCGGCCCGTTCCCGGCGACGAATGACACGGACGCCCCGCCGATCTGAGCGCTAGTGACGGTCACGACCTGCGGGCCGACGGCCGACGCCAACGTCCAGTTGACCGACGACAGCCCGTTGTTGTCGGTCGTCGACGTCGTGGCGCTCAGCGACCCTCCGCCGACCACCGCCCACTTCGAGCGAAACGCCGCTCACCGATTTCCCCGCCCCGTCGAGCACGCGTACGACGAGGGCCGAATCGACGCCGTCGCCACGTTCGCCGACTGATTGTTGCCCGACACGACGACGATCGACGTCGGGTTGTGCGGGACGGTCGGCGAGTCGTGGCAGGCGAGGAGTGCGGCGGCTGTCAACGCGACCGCTGTCGACGCGCGAAAACTCATGGATTGAACTCGATGCTGCGCGTCGCGGCGCGAGGCTGCTGGAGGATTGGCGAGCGTTCCCGAATCAGCTTCTAATCAATGTTCTGGGCTTACTCGCCGTAAGGCACCCAGACGTTCTTGACTTGCGTCGCCGCCCGAAGAAACTCCCTACCCTCGCCTTCGGTTCGTTCGAGCCAGTCGCGGCCGTGCCAAGTGGCCCAGGTGCGCTTCATGTTCGACGCCGACGCCAGTTCGACGGCTTTGACGCCCTCTCGCTGGCCGAAGTACCACACGGCCTCGACGTCGTCGTGCTCCGCCAGCACCTTCGCCAGCGAGTCCTTGTCGCCGGTCACGATGTTGACCACACCGCCCGGAACGTCCGACGTCTCGAGCACGGAATAGAAGTCGGTCGCGGCGAGCGGATGGTTCTGGGACGGGATCACGATGGTCGTGTTGCCCGTGGCCATCGCGGGGCCGACGACGGAGATGAGCCCGAGGAGCGGAAACTCGTCGGGGCACGCGACGCCGATCACGCCGATGGGCTCGTTCATCGCGATCGACACGCCGCGGATCGGCACGCTGTGCACGGCGCCGTCGTACTTGTCGGCCCACGCGGCATACGTGAACAGCCGTTCGATCGACGTATCGACTTCTCGCTTGGCCCGACGGCCGCCGCACTCGGTCATCTCGTCGATCCGAGCGGCGAACTCCTTGGCGCGCGCCGACAGGTTCTCGGCGATGTAGTACAGGATCTGGCCGCGGTTGTGTCCGGTAGATCGCGCCCAGCCGTTCGCGGCCGCCTGAGCCGCCTCCACCGCGTTGCGGATGTCCTTGCGATTCCCTTCCGGCGATTCGCCGACCACTGCGCCGCTCGGCGCATTGCGACGCGTGTATCCCTGATCGGGGCGTGCTTGCTTGCCTCC